>NZ_CP012150.1:4263559-5684746 GCF_001187505.1 Mycolicibacterium goodii | reverse complement strand
CCAACGACGCAGCGTCCCGTTGTCGCCCGGGCACCGCATCAGCACCTCACGCATCCGCTGCGGGTCGACGCCGTAACGTTTGGCGATGGCCAGCGTCTCGAAGTTGGCCACGCAGTGGATCCAGTGCAGCAGGTTGTTGCACGTCTTGGCGAGCTGACCCGCGCCGAGCGGCCCGACGTGTTCGACGCCGCGGCTGTAGGCCATCAGCACCGGCCGCGCCCGTTCGACGTCGTCGGTCTCGCCACCGCACAGCGACAGCAGGTTGCCGTCGCGAGCTCCCTGCGCACCGAACACCACCGGTGCGTCGACGAGTCGGATGCCCTGCGCTTCCACGAGTTCGGCGAGGTGGCGCATGACGCCCAGGCTGTGGGTGCCCGCCACGACCAGGAGCTGACCGCGGTGACCGTGGGGCACGAATTCCTCGACCACATCGATCAGCTGATCATCGGTCCGCAGGCACGAGATGACGATGTCGGCGGCGCGGGCCAGGTCGGTCACACCCGCCGCCGCACCTGCCCCGGCGGCGACCGCGGCGGCGAGCCGATCGGTGTCGACATCGCATGCCAGAACATCGAATCCGCCTGCCACCAGGTGCCCTGACATCGGAAGTCCCATGTCGCCGACGCCGATCAGTCCGATCATCATTCGCCTTTCCATCCACCCCTTGGCCCTATGAGCTAATGGTATTACAATTAGGGTGATCGTGTTCAAGATCTCACCGGCTCACGGTGGGCAGGGACAGTTGGAGAGGGTGGACCGTGCTGCGGGCAGAAATCAATGAGCTGTTGACCAGGACAGGGCCGGGGACGCCGATGGGAGAGTTGTTCCGGCAGTACTGGATCCCGGCACTGCTGGCCGAAGAGCTTCCCGAGGACGACTGCCCGCCGGTGCGCGTGAAACTGCTCAGCGAGCGGATGGTGGCGTTCCGCGACAGTGCGGGTCGGTACGGGCTCATCGACGAGTTCTGCGCGCACCGCGGCGCCTCACTGTGGTTCGGCCGCAACGAAGAAGGTGGGCTGCGTTGCCCCTACCACGGCTGGAAATACGACATCACCGGCCAGGCCGTCGAGATCCCCTCGGAACCGGAGAACTCGACATTCTGTGCGCACGTGAAACTCACGTCGTACCCCCTGGTCAAGATCGGCGACGTGCTGTGGACGTACATGGGTGATCCGCAGAAGCAGCCGCCGCTGCCCGAGTTCGAGTTCGCGCTGGTGCCGCCCGATCAGACCTACACGTCCAAGCGGTGGCAGGAGTGCAACTGGTTGCAGGCCTTCGAGGGCGGCATCGACTCGAGTCACGTGTCGTTCCTGCACTCGGGCGGTTTGAAATCCGATCCGCTGTTCAAGGGCACCAAGGGCAACGAGTACAACATGGGTGATCTCAAACCCTATTTCGAGGTTGCCGAATCCGACGGCGGCCTGTTCGTCGGCGCGCGCCGCAACGCCGAGGAGGACACCTACTACTGGCGGATCACGCCCTGGGTCATGCCGTGCTTCACGATGGTGCCGCCCCGCGGCGACCACCCCGTGCACGGACATTTCTGGATCCCGATCGACGACGAGAACTGCTGGGCCTACTCGTTCGACTACCACCCGGTGCGTCCGCTCACCGCAGCCGAGGTGCAGGCGATGCGCGAGGGCCATGGTGTGCACAGCGACAACATCCCCGGCACCTACCGCCCGAAGGCGAACAAGGACAACGACTACCTGATCGACCGCGAGGCGCAGAAGCGCGGCGAAACCTACTCGGGCGTCAAGGGCATCGCGATGCAGGACGCGTCACTGCAGGAGAGCATGGGCCCCATCGTGGACCGCACCAAGGAGATGCTGGTCTCGGCCGACAGCGGGATCATCAAGGCGCGCCAGAAGCTCAAGCGTGCCGCCGAGGCCCTGCGGGACAAGGGCGTGACACCGCCGGGGGTGGATCCCGCGCATCACCGCGTCCGGTCGGCGGCCGTCGTGCTGCCCAGGGACGTGTCTTTCGTCGAGGCGTGCCGTGAGGACCTCTCGGTGCGCGAGGGTGTCCGGCAGTCGTCGGTATGAGCATGCGGCCGATCCTGGGAAGTAGTTGCGCGCGGGCCGCCTCGGCGGCGGAGATGCGCTACCGGATCGACCGGCCGATCCGCGGGCGTCAGGGCGCCCGGATCGTGGGGCTCGACCCGGGCGCGGATGCCATCGTCGACCGTATCTCGCAGCAACATTGGGGACATGCCCGGTTCCTCGCGCTCGCCGGCCCGGTCGGTGACACCGACGGTTCGGAGTCGGTCCCGCTGCGGGACTCGTCGGGACAGCCGTCGAACCTGCTCGCCGAACTCACCGATGCCGACGTCGTCATCATGGTGGCCACCACCGGCGCCGACGCCGCCGCCGCGACGATCATCGGGGCGGCATGCACGGTCCGCGCGATCATGACCGCAGGCCTGGTGATCGGAGAGCACGCGCGGATCGGCCCCACCGTGGCCGCGCTCCGGCCGCACGCGCGCGTCCTGATGGTCGGCGGGGAAGAGCGCGATGTCGTCGACCTGCTGACCGCACTGCGTGCGTGAGGAGCGAATTGATGAGTGAGAAGGTGCATCTGGGCGATCTGCAGGCCATGAAACGGGATGGCCGCAAGATCGTGGGGGTGGTCGCATGGGATTACCAGATGGCCAGGATCGTCGACCGTGCCGGCGCCGACCTGGTCTCGGTGGGCGACACCGTCGGGATCAACCTGTGGGGCCAGCCGAATCCCCTTGAGGTGACGATGGATCAGATGATCATCGTCTGCCAGGCGGTGCGCCGCGGGGTCCGGCGGGCGCTGCTCAGTTGCGACTTCCCGTTCGGACCCGTGCAGGAGGGACCCGAACAGGCGGTGCGGGCGGCGATCCGATTCGTCAAGGAGGCCGGCGTCGACATGGTCAAGCTCGACGGGGCCTCCGATCACCTCGACGCGGTTTCGGCGGTCACCCGCGCGGGCATCCCGGTGTTCGCGCAGTTCGGCATCACCCCGCAGACCTCGTTGAAGTACGGCGTCACCTACCGCGCGACACCGACGGCCGCCGACGCCGTTCCCGACGAGCTGCTCGACGAAATGGTCGGCGAGGCAAAGCGTCTCGAGGAGGCCGGAGCCGCGCTGCTGAACTTCACGAACTCCGGGCCGGTGGTGGGGCCTGCCGTCGCGCAGGCCGTGTCGATCCCGGTCCTCGGCGGATTCGGCGGCGGGCCCTGGCTCGACGGCCGGGTGCGCATGGCCACGGCCGCCATCGGTTACAGCGCCGACGCGCTCGACACCGCGCCGGACACCTACGCCAACGTCGCGCAGATCGCGTTCGACGCGATCTCGGCGTACGCCGACGACGTGCGTGCCGCCCGCCAGATCGCCGGAGGAATCCGGGTATGACGACCGCTCTCGCGACCGCTCACATCGACGGGATCACCACGCGCTACCGGGTGGCCGGGTCGGGGCCGCCGCTGTTGATGTTCTCGCCGGGTGGTTTCAACGCCACCATGGCCAATTGGGAGAACCACGGCCTGTATCAGCGCACCAGGATGCTCGCCCAGCTGCGGGAGCGGTTCACCTGCATCACCTTCGACAAGCGGGAGTCCGGTGGTTCCGGCGGCCGGGTGCAACGCGTGAGCTGGTCGGACTATGTCCGGCAGGGCATCGGACTGCTCGATCACCTCGGGTTCGCTCGCGCGCACCTGATGGGCGCCTGCGTCGGGTGTTCGATCGCCGCGCTTGCGGCGGTCATGCACCCGGACCGGGTCTCGGGCATGGTGCTCTATTCGCCCGCGGGTGGACCGCGGTACCGGAGAAAACAGCACGCCAGGTTCCGCGCGCACCTCGCCTATGCCTGCGAGCACGGCCTCGCGGGAGTCGCGTCGCTGGTGGCGTCGACGGACGCGTCGTTCTCGGTCGACGGTCGGGTCGGCCCATGGGCGTCGGTTCTGCGTTCCGACCCCGAATTCGCTTCGCACTACCTGGAATTCGACGTAGACCGGTACGAGGACACCGTCGCGGGGATGAGCCGTGTGCTCTTCGACCGCGACACGGTCCCCGGTCCCGAGCCGGAAGATCTCATGACGCTCGACGTGCCTACCCTGATCGTCCCGGGCGAGGACAGTTCACATGCGCCGTCGGCGGCCCGTTATCTGCAGGAGTGCATTCGGTTCAACGAGTACTGGGACGTCCCGGTGGCCCAGCAGACCGAGCTGAGCGCACCGGCGCGCGTCATCGGGTTCCTCAGCCCGATCGGCGGGTGACGATCAGCCTTTGACGTGGCGCGCGGTGCGGCCCAGGTGGGTACGCATGACCGAGGTGGCCTTCTCGATATCGCCCTTCTTGACCGCCATGACGAACTGGCGGTGTTCGCGATTGCCGCGGATACCCATCTCGGGGTGGCCCTCCTGCACATGGCGCAGCGACAACAGCGTCGGCCCGTGGAAGGACTCGGCCAGCATGGCGATCGCGGCGTTGTGGCTCGCCCTGGCCACCCGCGTGTGGAATTCCGCGGAGAGTTCCATCGGATAGGAACCCTGTTCGGCGGCCGCGTCGCCGCGGTCGCAGATCTGCAGCAGGTCCGTTATGTCCTCCTCGGTGGCGCGTTCGCACACCAGGGGGATGATGCCCAGTTCGAACACCTGCCGCGCCTCGGTGATCTCCCGGTCGGTCAGACCGGACATGCTGAGCAGGTCGATGATGCCCTCGCCGACACGGGCGCTGGTGGGCGCGGTGACGAAGGCCCCGCCGCGGGCGCCGACCTTGATGGTCACCATCCCGTTGGCCTCGAGGCCGCGCAGCGCCTCGCGGACCGTCACACGGCTGACACCGAACCGGTCGCCGAGTTCGCGTTCGGCGGGAAGGCGGTCACCAGGCTTCAGGTGGCCGTCGCGGATCAACAACCGGATCTGATCGACGATCATCTCCGAGGCCCGGCCGGGGGTGACCTTGGTGAAGATGTCGTCGGTTGCCCCGCGACCCGAAGTCTTGGCACCGTCAGTAGTCATGGACCAATAGTAATGCCACCAGACCATGAGATAGGGACCTTGGTTTTGCCGGGCGCGTGGGCGACCCTCCGGTTCACGCCAGGATCACCTATACCGGGTGCGCCGTGGGCGAGTACCCGTTACGCGCGGTTTGGTTTACATTTCCAGATGTGGACGCCGTCGATGGTCACGTACAGGTGGAGCGGGCGACCTCGGCGCTGGTCGATGTCGACTCCGCCACGTGGGCGCGGCGCTTCGATCTGCTCTCCGACCCGAACCGCCTGGAGATCCTGCTCGTCCTGCACCGCGCGCCCGGCATCTTCGTCGGCGACCTGGCGGAGGCCCTGGGGCGTTCGGAAAATGCGGTGTCGCAAGCACTTCGGGTACTCAGGCAGCAAGGGTGGGTCAGTTCCACGCGGGTCGGCCGTGCGGTGAGCTACCGTCTTGAGGACGATGTCGTGCACGAACTCCTGCACTGGATCGGGGCCAGACACGGCTGAGGTCATCTGAATATCTGTTCATCTGGACAGATGAACGCGGTGGCCTTAATCTCATTGGTATGGCCATTGAGATCGCCGCGATGCACATGAGCGATGGCATCGTGAACGTCCAGACGTCCTTGGTGTTCGGTGCGCTGGCGATCGCCGCACTCGGTGTGTGCGCCCTGCGCGCACGCGACGAACTCGACGAGCGGACGGTACCGCTGGCAGGGCTGGTGGCGGCCTTCATCTTCGCCGTGCAGATGGTGAACTTCCCGATCCTGCCCGGGGTCAGCGGGCACCTTCTCGGTGGTGCGCTTGCCGCCATCCTGGTCGGGCCGTACACCGGGGCGCTGTGCATCGCGATCGTGTTGGTGGTGCAGGCCCTGCTGTTCGCCGACGGCGGGATCAGCGCGCTGGGGGCCAACATCACCAACATGGCGCTGATCGGCGTCACGGCCGGCTACGCGACCGCGGTGGCGCTGTCCACCGTGCTGGGCAGACGCCGCGCGGGACCCTCGACGCTGGGGTTCGTCGCCTTCGTCGCCGCGCTGGTGGGAACGGTGTGTGCCGCAATGGGTTTCGTCGTCGAATACGCGATCGGCGGCGCCGCGACGACATCGCTGCCTGCGGTGGCGGGCTACATGTTCGGCACCCACGTGCTGATCGGCATCGGCGAGGGCATCATCACTGCCCTCACCGTCACCGCGGTCGCCCGGGTGCGGCCGGATCTGGTGTACCTGCTGCGTCGTCAGCGTCGGGAGGTGGCCGCATGAAGCGGATGTTCTGGGTCGGTTTCGCAGCGATCATCCTGATGATCGCCGGCGGCGTGTCCTACCTGGCGAGCGCCAGCCCCGACGGCCTGGATTCGGCCACGCTGAAAGGATGCCAGGTCGTCGAGACCGACCACGGCGAGGAACTCACCGGCGAGTGCATCGCGCAGCACGCGACCGAACACGCCATGGCCGCGTCCCCGCTGGCGGACTACTCGCTCGGCGGTCGCGCGGGCACCGGCGGGGTGGCCGGGATCATCGGGGTCGTGGTGACGGTGCTGATCGCAGGCGGTGCCTTCCGGATGATCGCGCGCCGCAGAAGCGCACCCGACGCGGGCCACTGACATGGCGGGCGGGCACACGCATCCGCTTTACCGCCAGGGTGATTCGGCGCTGCACCGGACGGCGCCGGAGGTGAAGATCGTGGGCCTCGTGGTGTTCGTGGTCGCGGTGGTGGCGACACCCCGCGAAACCTTCTGGCCGTTCGGCGTCTACGCACTGATCATCGTGGCGATGTGGACCATCGCCAGGATCCCGCCGGCCTGGATGCTCCCGCGCATGCTCATCGAGGCGCCCTTTCTGGTGCTGGCCGTCCTGCTGCCGTTCGCCGAAGGCGGCGAACGTATTTCGGTCGCCGGGCTGCAGCTGTCGGCCACGGGTCTGTACGCCGCGTGGGGAATCGTCGTCAAGGGGACCCTGGGCGTCGCGGCCTCGCTCACCGTGGCCGCCACCACGACCGCCCGCGAGATACCGCTGGCGCTGAGCCGTCTCGGTGTGCCCGGCACGGTGATCTCGATGATCACCTTGATGATCCGATACATCGACGTGCTGACCACCGAGGCGAACCGGATGCGCATGGCCAGGATCTCCCGCGGTGACTCACCCCGGGGGTTGCATCAGGCCGGTGCCATCGCCAAAAGCGTCGGCGCGCTGTTCCTGCGATCCTACGAGCGTGGCGAACGCGTCTATCTTGCGATGCTGTCGCGCGGATACGAAGGCCGGATACCCGAGCTGGCCGTGGGCACCGGATCCGCGGCTGCGGCCACCACCCGACAGTGGTTGGTTGCGGCGCTACCGGTCGCCGCGGCGGTGCTGGTGGCCGCGAGCGCGTGGATGCTGCGATGAGCGAGAGCCCGGTCCCCAGCGCGGTCCGAAGCGCGATTTCGGCCGCGATCTCCATCGAAAACCTGCGGCACGTGTACCCGGACGGCCACATCGGGCTCGACGGCGTCGACCTCGAGATAGCCGAGGGGGAGCGGGTCGCGGTGCTCGGCCCGAACGGCGCGGGCAAGACCACGCTGATGCTGCATCTCAACGGCGTGCTCACCGCCACATCGGGAACGGTGCGCATCGGTGGGGTGCCGGTCGCCCGCAACACGCTGCGCGACATCCGGCGCCGTGTCGGCCTGGTGTTCCAGGACCCCGATGATCAGTTGTTCATGCCGACCGTCGCGCAGGATGTCGCGTTCGGGCCGGCCAACTTCGGGCTTACGGGACCGGAATTGGCGGCTCGGGTCCGGCATGCGCTCGAGCTGGTGTCGCTCACCGATCACGCCGACCGCAGCCCGGCGCACCTGTCCGGCGGGCAGCGGCGCCGCGCCGCGTTGGCCACGGTGCTCGCGTGCGACGCCGAGATTCTGGTGCTCGACGAGCCGTCGGCGAACCTTGATCCGGTGGCCCGTCGTGAACTGGCGGAAACCCTTGCCGCACTGGATGTCACGATGCTGATCGTCACGCACGACCTGCCGTACGCCGCGCAGTTGTGCACCCGTGCGGTCATCATCGACGGTGGCCGGGTGGTCGCCGACGGCGAGATCGGGGCGATCCTGGCCGATACCGATCTGCTGGCCGCACACCGGCTCGAATTGCCCTGGGGTTTCGTGGTTCCCCAGCGTTCGCAGGCCGGGCGCGACGCCGTCAGTCGACCAGGCCCAGCAGCGCGTTCTCGATGACCTCCGGCAGCGCCGGGTGGATCCAGTACTGGCCGCGGGCCACCTCGGCCGCCGTCTGACCCAGGCTCATCGCCTGGATGAGCGGCTGGATGATCGACGACGCCTGATGGCCCAGGATGTGGGCGCCGAGCAGCTTGCCGGTGCCGCGTTCGGCGATCAGCTTGGCGATGCCGGTGGTGTCCTCCATGGCCCAGCCGTACGCGGTGTCGCCGTAATTCTGGACCTTGACCACGATGTCGTGACCCGCCGCGCGGGCCTCGGCCTCGGTCAGACCGACCGTCGCGATCTGCGGATCGGTGAACACCGCCGACGGCACGAACCGGTGGTCGCTGGCCACCAGCGCCGCGGTGTCGTCCCAGTCGCGCAGCAGGTTCTCCTTGACCACCCGCGCCTCGTGGTTGGCCACATGCTTGAGCTGGTAGTCCGACGACACGTCGCCGAGTGCGAAAATCCCACGCGCCGTGGTGCGTTGATACTGGTCGACGACCACACGACCGTCCTCGTCGACCTCGACCCCGGCCAGTTCGGCGTCGAGCAGATCACCGTTGGGCACCCGGCCGGTGGCCACCAGAAGCACGTCGGCGGAGATGGTCTCGTCGTCGTCGAGTTCGAGGACGATGCGCTCGCCGTCCTGATGGGAGCCGATCACGTTCTCGTGGGTGCGCACGTCCCATTTGGTGGCGGCAACCTCGTTGAACCGGTGGCAGATCGCGTCGTCGCAGTGCGTGAGCAGGCCGTCGCCGCGCACCACGACCGTGACGTGCACGCCCAGTGCGGAGAACACGTGCGCGAACTCCACGGAGACGAACCCACCGCCGATGATCACCAGATCCTTCGGCAGCTCCGGGATCCGCATGATGTCGTCACTCGTGTAGTACTTGACGCCGCATTCGACGACGGCAGGCGGGATGTAGGTGCGTGACCCGGCGGCGATCACCACCTGATCGCTGCTGAACTCCTCACCCACCTCGGTGCGCAGCGTGTAGCGGCCGTCGTCGGTCTTCGGCCCGAACCGGGTGTGGCTGGAGTACACCGTGATGTTCGGATCGGACCGCCGGTAGTCCTCGCCGCCCGCGGCGATCGGGTCGATGCGGCCGAACACCCGGTCGACGATGTCGGGCCAGCGCACCTTGTCGATGTGGGCGTCGACGCCGTACCGCGCGCTGGTGCGCACGCTTTGCGCCACCTCGGCGGCGTACACGAACATCTTGGTCGGGATGCATCCGACGTTCAGGCAGGTTCCGCCGAACGTGCCCTGCTCGCAGATGGCGACCTTCTTACCGGCGTAACGGTCGTCGAGGATGCTGTTGCCGGAACCCGTGCCGATGATCGTCAGGTCGTAGTGCTTCACGTGCTCACCTATCCCGAACCAGTCGTTGTGATGAATTGTGCGATCCCAGGTATTGGTCGAGCCACCGATCGAGTTCGCGGTAGGCCTCAGCCCTGGGTTCGGCCAAGGACAGGAACACATCGTGTTTGGCGTCGGCGATCGGCACGATTGTGCTCCGCCCGCCCACACACCCGGCCCACCGGGCGATCTGGCGGACATCGAGCACGGCGTCGCCGCGCTGTATCGCGGCGGGATCGTTCGACTCCCGCGCGCTGTGATCGGAACGCAGGATCAGGTTGGGCACCCCGACGTCGAGACCACGGTGCAGCCGGGCCTGCCCGCGGCGGACCGCGTTGATCCAGCCGACCGTGACGGGGAAGCCGCCGACCGGTTTCCAGTCCAGGTTGTAGTCGAATTCGCCGTGGAAGTCGCGGTGCAGCGTGGCGCCGTAACCGCCAGGGGTGGGCTTGCGGATCACCGCGAGCTTGCGCCACCGGGCCAACGCCCGCAGCGTGGCCGAGGTCGGCGCGGTGCGCAGGATGCCAGGACCGTGCAGGTCGAAGAACGGGCTGTTGAGGATCAGCCCGGTGATGTTGTGCGTCTGCAACTTGCGCAGTCGACGCATCCGGTCGGCGAACAACGTGACGATCAGGCCGCCTGCGGAATGTCCGTACAGGCACACCCGCGCCCCGCCGGTGTCGTCGCCGATGATCGACAACGCGCGTTCCAACTCGATGTCGTAGCGCTGCAGGTCGGTGGTGAAGTGCGGTGTCTGCCCGTCACGACGCGACCGGCCGCACTTCGGGAGGTCGAGCGCGTAGAACGCGAAGCCACGCGCCGCGAACCGGTCGGCGAGCTCGGTGTTGAAGAAGTAGTCGGTGTAGCCGTGCAGAACCAGCACCGCGTGCTCGCTGCGGACGGTTTCGGCCCGGGTGGTGTCTTCGGGGTCACCTCGGCGCACCAAGGTCGCCACCAGGTCGCCTTCGCCGTCGGGGTCGGGCCCGAGGTCGATCGTGCATTGCCAGAACCCCGGTAGTACATCCGGCTCCCATGCGGGTTCCCGTGACGTCACGATCCCACAGTAGCGGCGCGGGTTACCGGCGAGTCACCAAACCCCGGGCACAAACTCCGTGGTGGGGCGGTGATCGGCGCCGGACGTGACAGATCGCACTGTGACCGCACTGCCATGCCCGGTAATCCCATATCCGGCTCGCGATAACCTGAGCAAGAAAACGGCTGTTGAACTCACCGCCGCGATGCTGGGTTCGACGGACCACGGGATGAAGAAGGGCAAGCGATCAGGGTGTCTGAGGCAAACGCGGGTACGAACGCAAAAACTGACGTCGTGCTGGTCGGCGCCGGCATCATGAGCGCGACACTGGGCGCCCTGATCAAGCTGCTGGAGCCCAACTGGTCGATCACGATGATCGAGCGTCTCGACGGTGCGGCCGCCGAGAGCAGCGATCCGTGGAACAACGCAGGCACCGGCCACTCGGCGCTGTGCGAGCTCAACTACACGCCCGCGCTCCCCGACGGCACCATCGACATCAGCAAAGCTGTCAACGTCAACGAGCAGTTCCAGGTCTCCCGGCAGTTCTGGGCCCACGCCGTCGAGAACGGCGTGCTGCCCGACGTCCGCAGCTTCCTCAACCCCGTGCCGCACGTCAGCTTCGTCTACGGCTCCGACAACGTGAAGTACCTCAAGGCGCGTTACAACGCGCTGGTCACCAACCCGCTGTTCGCGTCGATGGAGTTCATCGACGACACGGACGAGTTCACCCGACGCCTGCCCTTCATGGCGGAGAAGCGCGACTTCTCCGAACCGGTCGCGTTGAACTGGACGCAGCACGGCACCGACGTCGACTTCGGATCGCTGTCACGGCAGCTGATCGGGTTCACTGCGGGCCACGGCATGACCACGTTGTTCGGCCACGACGTGCGCGACCTGAGCAAGAACTCCGACGGCAGCTGGACCGTGAAGGTGCAAAACCGCCGCACCCGCAAGAACTTCAAGATCGACGCCAAGTTCGTCTTCGTCGGCGCCGGCGGCGGTGCACTGCCGCTGTTGCAGAAGGCGGGCATCCCCGAGGCCAAGGGCTTCGGCGGTTTCCCGGTGGGCGGGGCGTTCCTGCGCACCAACAACCCGCATCTGACCTCGCGGCACAACGCCAAGGTCTACGGCCTGCCACCGCTGGGCGCACCGCCCATGTCGGTGCCGCACCTGGACACCCGCGTGATCAACGGCAAGCAGTGGCTGCTGTTCGGGCCGTTCGCGGGCTGGTCGCCGAAATTCCTCAAACAGGGCAAGGTGACCGACCTGCCGCTGTCGGTGAAGCCGAACAACCTCGCCTCCATGATCGGCGTCGGCCTCACCGAGGTGGGTCTGCTCAAGTACCTCATCGGCCAGCTGTTGCTCAGCGAGTCGGCTCGCGTCGACACGCTGCGCGAATTCGCCCCCAGCGCAGTGGATTCCGACTGGGAGTTGGACATCGCCGGACAGCGCGTGCAGGTGATCCGCCGCAAGGGAGCAGGCGGCGTGCTGGAGTTCGGCACCACGGTGCTCTCGGCGGCCGACGGCAGCATCGCCGGCCTGCTCGGCGCATCGCCGGGCGCCTCCACCGCCGTGCCCGCGATGCTCGACGTGCTGCAGCGGTGCTTCGGCGAGCGCTACCAGGCCTGGACGCCCAAGCTCAAGGAGATGGTGCCGTCGCTGGGCACCAAGCTGTCCAACGAACCCAAACTCTTCGAGGAGGTGTGGTCGTGGGGCACCAAGGTGCTCAAGCTGGACGCGAACGCGAATACCGCCGAAGCCGCCAACGCCCCTGCGGCCGTGTGACGGCGGGAGCCATATGACGGTGTCATTGCGCCGCAGCTGGGCCAAGGATCTTGATGTGCCAACGCTTTACGAGTTGCTCAAGCTTCGGGTCGAAGTGTTCGTCGTCGAACAGGCGACGCCGTATCCGGAGCTCGACGGCCGCGACCTGCTGGCCGAGACCCGTCACTTCTGGCTCGAGGGGCCCGACGGCGAGGTGATCTCGACGCTGCGCCTGATGGAGGAGTATCCGGGCGGCGAGAAGGTGTTCCGCATCGGCCGGGTGTGCACCAAACGCAGTGCACGCGGCCAGGGGCACGTCGCCCGGCTGATGCAGGCCGCGCTCGCCGAGGTGGGGGACTACCCGTGCCACATCAACGCCCAGACCTACCTGGAGGAGATGTACGGAAAGCACGGCTTCGTGCGGGACGGTGACGAGTTCCTCGACGACGGCATCCCGCACATTCCGATGGTGCGCCCGGGAACCCGTCCCGAAGTCGAGCAGCCGTGAGGGAGCAGACGTATCCGCTCAGCGCGATCGTCGGGCAGGACCGGCTGCGGCTCGCGCTCGTGTTGTGCGCCGTGCGCCCCGAGATCGGCGGCGTGCTGATCCGCGGCGAGAAGGGCACCGCCAAATCGACTGCGGTGCGCGGACTCGCCGCGGTGCTCGCGGCCGTCGACGAGAACGCGAAACTCGTCGAACTGCCCATCGGCGCCACCGAGGACCGTGTGGTCGGCTCGTTGGATCTGCAGAAGGTGCTGCGCGACGGCGAACATGCATTCTCGCCCGGTCTGCTGGCCCGTGCCCACGGCGGCGTGCTCTACGTCGACGAGGTGAACCTGCTGCACGACCATCTCGTGGACGTCCTGCTCGACGCGGCCGCCATGGGGCGGGTGCACGTCGAACGTGACGGCATCTCGCACTCGCACGAGGCGCGGTTCGTGCTGATCGGCACCATGAATCCCGAAGAGGGCGAACTGCGTCCGCAGCTGCTGGACCGGTTCGGCCTCACCGTCGACGTGACCGCCTCGCGCGATGTCGACGTGCGCGTCGAGGTGATCCGGGCCCGGATGGACTACGAGGCCGATCCGCAGGGCTTCGTGGGACGCTACGCCGAGGCCGACGCCGAACTGTCTCGGCGCATCGCCGCGGCCCGGGAACTGGTCGACTCGGTGGTGTTGCCCGACACCGAGTTACGGCGCATCGCCGCGCTGTGCGCGGCGTTCGACGTCGACGGGATGCGTGCCGATCTGGTGGTCGCGCGCACCGCGGTCGCCCATGCGGCATGGCGCGGTGCCGACGCCGTGGCCGAGCAGGACGTGCGGATCGCCGCCGAGCTGGCCCTGCCGCACCGGCGCAGGCGCGATCCGTTCGACGATCCGGGACTGGACCCCGACCGCCTCGACGAGGCCATGCAGCAGGCGGGGGAACAGGCCCAGTCCGAACCCGAACCCGACCCGGACACCGATCCGGACACCGATCCCGATTTCGACCCGCCCGGGGGCGGTGCCACCGCCGATTCGGAATCGGCTGCACCGCAAGGAAAACCGAAGAGTCCGTCGACCCGGCAGAGCGCACCGCCGGCAGCCACCTTCCGCACCAGGGCGCTCGTGGTGCCCGGCGTCGGCGAGGGCGCACCCGGTAAGCGGTCCCGGGCGCGTAACCGAACGGGCAAGCCCATCGCCGCCACCGCCGAGTCCGGCGAGGGCCACGGCGTCCACGTGTTCGGCACGCTGCTCGCGACCGCAGGACGCCAGCGGACATCCGGCCGGCCACGACCGCTGCCCGAGGACATCCGGCGCGCGGTACGTGAGGGCCGCGAGGGCAATCTCGTGATCTTCGTCGTCGACGCGTCGGGGTCGATGGCCGCGCGGGACCGCATGTCCGCGGTCACCGGGGCCGCGATGTCCCTGCTGCGCGACGCCTACCAACGCCGCGACAAGGTCGCGGTGATCACGTTCCGCGGCCAGGACGCGCGCGTGGTGCTACCGCCGACATCGTCGGTGTACATCGCCAGCCGCAGGCTGGCCCGGTTCGACACCGGTGGCAAAACGCCACTGGCCCAAGGGCTGCTGGCCGCCCGCGATGTGGTGATCCGCGAGAAGGCGCGCGACCGGGCCCGCCGCAGCCTGGTCGTGCTGCTCACCGACGGGCGCGCCACCGGGGGTCCCGATCCGCTGCAGCGCGCCAGGCAGGCCGCGGCGGCCCTGGTCGCCGAGGGCGCGGCCGCGGTGGTGGTCGACTGTGAGACATCGTTCGTGCGGCTGGGGCTGGCGCAGGAACTGGCGACGCAGCTGGGCGGGCAGGCGGTGCGGCTGGAGCAGTTGCGGGCAGATGAGTTGACCCGGCTGGTCAAGACCCAGTCGGACGCGGCGTAGAGAGGACGGCACATGCCTCAGGGGCAGCCGCTGGTGATTCCCGATGACGGCCTGACCACGCGAGCACGGCGCAACGCGCCCGTGCTGGCCGTGCACACCGGGCCGGGCAAGGGGAAGTCCACCGCGGCATTCGGTATGGCGTTGCGGGCCTGGAATCAGGGCTTTCGCATCGCGGTGTTCCAGTTCGTCAAGAGCGCCAAGTGGAAGGTCGGCGAGGAAGCGGTGTTCGCTGAACTCGCCAGGCTGCACGCTGAGCACGGCGCGGGCGGCCCGGTCGAGTGGCACAAGATGGGCTCCGGCTGGTCGTGGACCCGCAAACACGGCACCGACGACGACCATGCCGCCGCGGCCGCCGACGGCTGGGCCGAGATCAAGCGCCGTTTGGCCGCCGAGCAGCACGACTTCTATGTCCTCGACGAGTTCACCTACCCGCTGAAGTGGGGCTGGATCGACGTCGACGACGTCGTCGCCACGCTCCAGGCACGGCCGGGGCGGCAGCACGTCGTGATCACCGGCCGCGACGCACCGCAGGCACTGGTCGACACCGCCGATCTGGTCACCGAGATGACCAAGATCAAGCACCCGATGGATGTCGGTCGCAAGGGCCAGAAGGGCATCGAGTGGTAGGCACCGCTCCGGCGGTGGTGATCGCGGCGCCCGCATCGGGCAGCGGCAAGACCACGGTGGCCACCGGCCTCATCGGCGCACTGCGGGCCGCCGGGCACACCGTGGCGCCGTTCAAGGTGGGGCCGGATTTCATCGACCCCGGCTATCACGCGATGGCCGCGGGCCGTCCCGGGCGCAACCTGGACCCGGTGCTCGTCGGTGAGGATCTGATCGGCTCGCTGTACGCGCACGGCAGCGCCGGCGCCGAGATCGCGGTGGTCGAGGGCGTCATGGGCCTGTTCGACGGCCGTATCGAGGATCAGATGAGCGGCACGCCGCGCGGTTCGGCCGCGCAGGTGGCCGCCCTGCTGGGCGCCCCGGTGATCCTGGTCGTCGACGCGCGCGGGCAGAGCCAGAGCATCGCCGCACTGCTGCACGGCTTCACGACATTCGACCCCGCGGTGCGTGTCGCGGGGGTCATCCTGAACCGGGTCGGGTCGCCGCGCCACGAGGCCGTGCTGCGCCAGGCGTGTGAGCATGCCGGTGTCGCAGTGCTGGGCGCGGTTCCTCGCGCGGACGAATTGAGCGTTCCGTCAAGGCATCTCGGCCTCATCACCGCCGTCGAACACGGCAGGAAGGCGCGCGACGCGGTCGCGGCGATGACCGAACTGATGGGCCGCCACGTCGATCTCGCCGCCGTGATGGCGTGTGCGCGCGCCCGGGTGACCGCCGAGCCGTGGAGCCCCGGAATCGAATGTGCCGCAGATGTCGGAAATGTCACAGTGGCGCTCGCGGCAGGCCGGGCGTTCACTTTCGGCTACACCGAGCACGCCGAACTGCTGCGTGGCACCGGTGCGTGCGTCGTCGAATTCGACCCACTGGTGGATCCGCTGCCGCCGGGAACCGACGCGCTGGTGCTGCCCGGCGGCTTCCCGGAACAGTTCACCGCCGAACTGTCCGCCAACGACCTTGTGCGCCAGCAGATCCGTGAGCTCGCCGAGCGGGGCGCGCCGGTGCACGCCGAGTGCGCGGGGCTGACCTACCTGGTCGACGACCTCGACGGCGCGCCGATGTGCGGTGTACTGCGCGGATCGGCGAGGTTCACCGAGCGGCTCACCTTGGGTTACCGCGACGCCGTCGCCGTGGTGGACTCGTCGATGCACGCCGCGGGGGAGCGGGTCGTCGGCCACGAATTCCACCGCACCGCAGTGAATTTCGTCGACGATCTGCCGTCGGCGTGGGCCTTCGCGGGCGGCGGTGGCGCGCCGGCGCGCGACGGCGCGGTGTACCGCGGAGTGCACGCCGGATACCTGCACACTCATCCGGCGGCCCACCCGCACGCCGTCGCCCGGTTCGTCACCTCGGCCGCCCGGCGAACCACCGGACGGTCGGCGCGCGCCACGAACTAAGCTCGGCGGGTGACCGAAGATGCCTACCTCGTCGGCCTGCGCCTGTCGGGCAAGAGGGTCGTCGTTGTCGGCGGCGGAACCGTCGCGCAGCGCCGACTGCCCCTGCTGATCGCCAACGGCGCCGATGTCCACGTCATCGCCCGCGCCGCGACCCCGGCCGTGGAAGCCCTGCAGAACGACGACCCCGGCATCACGCTGGAGCTGCGGGATTTCCGGGCCGGTGACCTCGAAGGCGCCTGGTATGCGATCGCCGCAACCGACGATGCCGACGTCAACGCCGCGATCGTGGCCGAGGCCGAGCAGCGCCGCATCTTCTGCGTGCGCGCCGACGTGGCCCGCGAAGGGTCGGCGGTGACCCCTGCGACGTTCGACCACGACGGACTGTCGGTGGGCGTGCTCGCAGGCGGCGACCACCGCCGCTCGGCCGCGATCCGCTCGGCCATCCACGAGGCGCTGCAGCAGGGCCTGCTCACCGCCGACATGGCCGGCGAGGTCACCAGCGGTGTGGCGCTGGTCGGCGGGGGACCCGGCGACCCGGAACTCATCACGGTCCGCGGCAGGCGTTTGCTGGCCCGTGCCGATGTCGTCGTCGCCGACCGGCTGGCGCCGCAGGAACTGCTCGCCGAACTCGGACCGCATGTCGAGGTGATCGACGCGGCCAAGATCCCGTACGGCCGCGCGATGGCGCAGGAGGCCATCAACCAGGTGCTGATCGAGCGCGCCAGGGCGGGCAAGTTCGTGGTGCGGCTCAAGGGCGGCGACCCGTTCGTGTTCGCGCGCGGTTACGAAGAGGTGCTGGCGTGCACCGAGGCCGGGATTCCGGTGACCGTCGTGCCGGGTGTGACGAGTGCCATAGCGGTTCCCGCCCTGGCGGGCGTTCCGGTCACCCATCGGGGTATGACGCATGAGTTCGTGGTGGTCAGCGGCCATGTTGCGCCGGGGCACCCCGAATCGTTAGTGAATTGGGATGCACTCGCGGCGATGCGCGGCACGATCGTGTTGCTGATGGCCGTCGAGCGCATCGAACAGTTCACCAGGGTCCTCCTGGAAGGCGGACGACCTGCGGATACGCCGGTTCTCGTGGTCCAGCACGGAACCACCATGGCGCAGCGCACTTTGCGGGCCACCCTCGCCGACGCGCCCGAGCGGATCCGTTCGGAGGGCATCCGACCACCCGCGATCATCGTGATCGGCCCGGTGGCGGGATTCGCCGGTTAAAGGATTCTTAAGATTCCGGTAAGGTGACCGGTTATGACGGCTCTCAACGACGCAGAGCGCGCGGCCGCCCGTATCGGGCTGGCAGCCCGGCTCCCGTCCTGGTTCCCGTCCTGGGGTTTCCTTTCGGCGGTGATCGCCATCGGCGGCATGCAGTTGCTCGCCACCATGGACAGCACGGTCGCGATTGTCGCGTTGCCCAAGATCCAGGACGAGCTGAGCCTTTCCGACGCGGGCCGCAGCTGGGTCATCACGGCGTACGTGCTGACCTTCGGCGGCCTGATGTTGCTGGGCGGTCGCCTCGGCGACACCATCGGCCGCAAACGGACCTTCATCGTCGGCGTGACCTTGTTCACCATCGCCTCCATCCTGTGCGGCATCGCCTGGAACGAGACGACATTGGTGACCGCCCGGTTGCTGCAGGGTGTCGGCGCCGCCATCGCGTCGCCGACGGGCCTCGCGCTGGTCGCCACCACGTTCCCCAAGGGACCCGCCCGTAACGCCGCCACCGCGGTTTTCGGCGCGATGACCGCCATCGGCTCGGTCATGGGTCTGGTGGTCGGCGGTGCGCTGACCGAGGTGTCGTGGCGGTGGGCGTTCCTGGTCAACGTGCCCATCGGCCTGGTGATGGTCTACCTCGCGCGCACGGCGCTGCAGGAGACCAACCGCGAGCGGATGAAGCTCGACGCGGCCGGTGCACTGCTGGCCACGCTCGCCTGCACCGCCGCGGTGTTCGCGTTCACCCAGGGCCCCGAAAGTGGTTGGCTGGCACCGATCACGCTGGCCTCCGGCGCCGCGGCGGCGGTCTTCGGCCTGGCGTTCCTGATCGCCGAACGCACCGCAGAGAATCCCGTCGTACCGTTCGCGCTGTTCCGTGAGCGCAACCGGGTCGCCACGTTCGCGGCGATCTTCCTGGCCGGCGGGGTGCTGTTCACCCTGACCGTGCTCATCGGCCTGTACGTGCAGGACATCCTCGGCTACAGCGCGCTGCGCGCAGGCGTCGGCTTCATCCCGTTCGTGATCGGCATGGGCATCGGCCTGGGCGCGGCCTCGCAACTGGTGCGTTCCATCCCGCCGCGCGTGCTCGTGATCGCGGGCGGAATCCTGGTGCTGGGCGCGATGATCTACGGCTCGACGCTGCACCGCGGCATCCCGTACTTCCCGAACCTGGTGCTGCCGATCACGATCGGCGGTATCGGCATCGGCACGATCGTGGTCCCGCTGACGCTGTCGGCCATCGCGGGTGTCGACCTGGAC
The DNA here is from genome assembly GCF_001187505.1 of Mycolicibacterium goodii. The sequence goes on along the minus strand of NZ_CP012150.1, from coordinate 5,665,567 downwards.
CGCATCGGTCCGGCGTCGGCCATCGCGCTGATGCTGCAGAACCTCGGCGGCCCGCTGGTGCTCGCGGTCATCCAGGCCGTCATCACGTCGCGCACCCTGTACCTGGGCGGCACCACCGGTCCGGTGAAGGACATGAACGACGCGCAGCTCGCCGCGCTGGACTCGGCGTACACCTACGGCCTGCTGTGGGTCGCCGCGGTGGCCGTCCTGGTGGGCGGCGCGGCCCTGCTGATCGGCTACACCTCGCAACAGGTGGCCCACGCGCAGGACGTCAAGGACGCGATGGACGCCGGTGAGATCGAGGTCGACCAGCCCCCGATCGGTTGACCATGGTCCAGCTGACGCGCCGGGAGGTCTCTGACACCGTCGGTCCGCTCGGCTGGCGGCTGGTTCTGGGAGCCGTCCACACCGAGGTGCTCGTGCCGTCCATGGCCGATGCGGCGCGGGCCGTGATGCACGCGGTCGCCGCGGCCGGAACCGACGCCTCCGGGCACCTGACGATCGACGTACGCGCCGACCGGGTGGTGCTGCACCTGCGATCCCAGCACACCGGCACCGTCACGCGCCGCGACCTGGAACTCGCCTCGGACATATCGCACGCGCTGGCCGGACGCGGGTACGAGATGACCGTCAGCCCGGGAGCCGTCCAGGCCTTCGAGATCGCCATCGATGCGCTCGACATCGCCGCCGTCCGCCCGTTCTGGCAGGCGATCACGGACTACGTCGATTACGCCGTCGACGATGCGGACGCCGGCGCCTCCGCTGACAAAGGGGACGGCCTTGCCGCCTCGGAGTTGCACGCGGGCCTCGTCGACCCGTTCGGACGCGGCCCGGCGATCTGGTTCCAGCAGATGGACGCCCCACGGCCGCAGCGCAACCGCATCCACATCGACATCGACCTGCCGCACGATGCGGCACAGGCCCGGATCGACGCGGCCCTGGCCGCGGGCGGCACACTGCTCAGCGATGCGGGTGCCCCGTCGTTCTGGGTGCTGTCGGATCCGGAGGGCAACGAGGCCTGCGTCTGCACCTGGCAAGGCCGGGACTGATCCGGCACCGGGCGGATCGCTAAGGTTGTCGGCTGTGATCACCCGTATGTCCGAGCTGTTCCTGCGAACCCTGCGCGACGACCCCGCCGACGCCGAAGTACCCAGCCACAAGTTGCTGATCCGGGCCGGCTACGTCCGCGCGGTGGGCCCGGGCATCTACAGCTGGCTGCCGCTGGGCCTGCGGGTGCTGCGCAAGATCGAGAACGTCGTGCGCTCGGAGATGAACGCGATCGGCGGGCAGGAGATTCTGCTGCCCGCGCTGCTGCCCCGCGGCCCGTACGAGACCACCAACCGCTGGACCGAATACGGCGACACGCTGTTCCGGCTGCAGGACCGCCGTAAGAACGACTACCTGCTCGGGCCGACGCACGAGGAGCTGTTCACGCTCACCGTCAAGGGCGAGTACTCGTCGTACAAGGACTTCCCGGTCATCCTGTACCAGGTCCAGACCAAGTACCGCGACGAGGCGCGTCCCCGTGCGGGCATCCTGCGCGGCCGCGAGTTCGTCATGAAGGACTCGTACTCGTTCGACGTCGACGACGACGGTCTGAAGAACGCCTATCACAAGCACCGCGAGGCCTATCAGCGCATCTTTGCGCGGCTCGGCGTCCACTACGTGATCGTCTCGGCCGTGTCCGGCGCCATGGGTGGCAGCGCGTCCGAGGAGTTCCTCGCCGAGAGCGAGGTCGGCGAGGACACCTTCGTGCGCTGCCTGGAGTCCGGGTACGCCGCCAATGTCGAGGCCGTGATCACCAAGGCGCCCGAGGAGCTGCCCATCGAGGGTCAGCCCGAGGCGAAGGTTTACGACACCCCGGACACCCCGACCATCGCGACGCTCGTCGAGTGGGCCAACTCGGCGTCGTTGCCGCAGTTCGACGGGCGCACCGTCACCGCGGCCGACACCCTCAAGAACGTGCTGCTCAAGACCCGCGAGCCGGGCGGTGAGTGGCAACTGCTGGCGGTGGGTGTGCCCGGCGACCGTGAGGTCGACGAGAAGCGCCTGGGCGCGGCGCTGGAGCCCGCCGAGTTCGCGCTGCTCGACGACGCCGACTTCGCCGCCAACCCGTTCCTGGTCAAGGGTTATGTGGGCCCGAAGGCTTTGCAGGACAATGGTGTTCGTTATCTCGTCGATCCCAGGGTGGTGAACGGCACCTCGTGGATCACCGGCGCCGACGCCCCCAACCGACACGTCGTCGGCCTGGTCGCCGGTCGCGATTTCACGCCGGACGGCACCATCGAGGCCGCCGAGGTGCGCGACGGTGACCCGTCACCGGACGGTGCGGGCGTGCTCACCTCCGCGCGCGGCATCGAGATCGGCCACATCTTCCAGCTGGGCCGCAAGTACACCGACGCGTTCGCCGCCGATGTGCTCGGCGAGGACGGCAAGCCCATGCGCCTGACCATGGGCTCCTACGGCATCGGCGTGTCCCGCCTGGTCGCGGTGATCGCCGAGCAGCAGCACGACGAACTCGGGCTGCGGTGGCCCAGCTCCGTCGCGCCGTTCGACGTGCACGTCGTCGTGGCCAACAAGGACGCCGGGGCCCGCGCCGGCGCGGCCGAACTGGTCGCGGACCTGGATCGGCTCGGTCATGAGGTGCTGTTCGACGACCGGCAGGCCTCACCCGGGGTGAAGTTCAAGGACGCCGAACTGCTCGGCATGCCGTGGATCGTCGTGGTCGGCCGCGGCTGGGCCGACGGGGTGGTGGAGCTGCGCAACCGGTTCACCGGTGAGACCCGCGAGGTCGCGGCCGACGGCGCGGCCGCCGAGATCTCATCCGTTCTCACGGCCTGATTTCCTCGCGAGCAGACATAAAACTGCCCTTTTTCCAGCGGAAATAGGCAGTTATGCGTCTGCTCGCGAGAAGAAGTAACTACTCGGCGCCGCCGGGGAAGGCCACGGTCACGGGCCAGACGTCGAGGAACTTGCTCCACTTGGCCGCAGTGACCGCCGACTCGGTCAGGGCGGTCACGGCGAACGCGCGGTCCTCCGTGGAGGTGGCCTGTTCCAGCACGGCCCGCCAGGCCACCGCGGCGTCCTGCTCCATGCGCACCGCCAGGTTGGCGGCGTCGACGGGATCGGACACCGTCGACGGCACCTGATAGCCCGCCGCGGGCAGCGGCGCGGTCACCGAGCGGCCCTCCAGCATCGCGATGGCGGCCTCGCGTCGTGCTCGGTGTTCGGCCATGGCCGCGGCGACCAGCGAGTTCTCCTCGGGGCTCGAATGCGCCGAGACCAGGCCGTAGCCGTAGATGATGCCGTGTTCGGCGGCCACGGCGTCGAACAGCGCACCGTCGGCGGCGTCGGTCGGACGCACGGGTCCCGACGTGGATTCCGGTGAGGTCATTGCGCACCGTCCAGCGCGACCGAATACGCGGCGGTGCACGACGCCGCGATCGAGCCGACCAGGCCTGCGCGGTACCCCGACAACTTCGGCGCGATGCCGGTGGCCTGTTCGGCGGACTGCTGCAACGCGGCGGCGACGTCGTCGACGCCCGGCGCGGCCGACGGAGTTGCTGACGCGCCCGGGGAGGCCGAGGGCGTCGCGGCCGCCGATGACGACGATCCGGCGTCCGACGCGGCAGGCGGAGCCTCACCGGTCATGCGGGTCAACTCGTCGGACAACGCCCTGGCATGGGCTGAGCGTTCGTTTGCCACCGCGGTCAGCGCGCGTGCCGTGGGATCCTGCGGTGGCAGGGCGCCCGCCGCGTCGGTCGCCAGTGTGCTGTCGGCGCGGGCACGGTCGAGCAGGGCGGTCAGATCGGCGAGTTCTGGTGGCGGGGGCGTGGAACCGCATGCGGTCGCGGTGACGCCGAGCAGGCTCAGACCTGCCGCCGAGAACAGGAACCGCCGTCGGCTGATGTTCGTCAGGGCGCTCGGCACGTGAACATCCTGCCATCGCCGGATATTCGCGGCGCGCGGCCGTCGACCGGCGCCGCGAACACCCAGACGTCGAACATTCGCTGCGCCGAGGTCGGAGATTGCGGCTTGCCGCAGGGTGGCTGGCGTATCGTGGATAGTCGATTCCACGGGGAACCACCAGGGAGTCATGTCCGGACAACTCAAGATGAGGAGCTCGTCGTGGCACCGGATCCGAAGTTGCCATCTGCGGATTTGCCGTCGCAGAAGCAAGTGATCGAGCTGCTTGACGGCGAGTTCGCGCGCGCCGGCTACGAGATCGACGACGTCGTCGTCAACGCGGCCACCCGCCCGGCGCGCATCACGATCGTCGCCGACAGCGACAACGGCCTCGACCTGGACGCCGTCGCGATGCTGTCGCGGCTCGCATCGGGCCTCCTCGACACCGTCGACACGGGCGACACGCCGTATGTGCTCGAGGTCACCTCGCCCGGTGTGGACCGCCCCCTCACGTCCGAGAAGCATTTCCGGCGGGCTCGCGGCCGCAGGGCCGAGCTGACGCTGGCCGACGGTTCTTCGTTGACCGCGCGTCTCGGCGGCACCGACGGTGAGCAGGTGAACGTCGTGGTGGCCGACGGGCGAGACTTCGCCGTTCGGCAGATCCCCCTGCGTGAGATCTCCAAAGCCGTTGTCCAAGTAGAGTTTTCGCCGCCGAATCGCCGTGAGCTGGAGCTCGTCGAACAAACTGGGAAGGGGGCCCGGGCATGAACATCGACATGGCGGCGCTGCACGCCATCGAGGCCGACAAGGGAATTTCGGTCGACGTGGTCGTGGAGACGATCAAGTCCGCGCTGCTCACCGCGTACCGGCACACCGAGGGGCACGAACCCGACGCGCGCATCGACATCGACCGCAAGACCGGTGCGGTCAAGGTGATCGCCCGCCAGACCGACGCCGACGGCAACCTCCTGCACGAATGGGACGACACCCCAGAGGGTTTCGGCCGCATCGCGGCGACCACCGCGAGACAGGTCATTTTGCAGCGACTGCGCGACGCGGAGAACGAGAAGGTCTACGGCGAATTCTCGGCGCACGAAGGCGACATCGTCGCGGGCGTGATCCAGCGCGACGCGCGCGCCAACGCGCGCGGCCTCGTGGTGGTGCGGATCGGCAGCGAGACCAAGGGTTCCGAGGGCGTCATCCCCGCGGCCGAGCAGGTGCCCGGCGAGCGCTACGAACACGGCGACCGTGTGCGCTGTTATGTCGTCGGTGTCACCAGGGGTGCCCGCGAGCCGCTCATCACGCTGTCGCGCACCCACCCCAACCTGGTCCGCAAGCTGTTCTCACTCGAGGTGCCCGAGATCGCCGACGGTTCGGTCGAGATCGTGGCCGTCGCCCGCGAGGCCGGTCACCGGTCCAAGATCGCGGTCGCCTCGCGGGTGCCGGGACTCAACGCCAAGGGGGCGTGCATCGGCCCGATGGGGCAGCGGGTGCGCAACGTCATGAGCGAGTTGTCCGGCGAGAAGATCGACATCATCGACTATGACGAGGACCCGGCACGGTTCGTCGCCAACGCGCTTTCGCCTGCAAAGGTGGTGTCGGTTTCGGTGATCGACGAGGTCGGTCGCGCGGCGCGGGTGATCGTGCCCGATTTCCAGCTTTCGCTCGCGATCGGCAAGGAAGGTCAGAACGCCAGGTTGGCGGCCAGGTTGACGGGTTGGCGCATCGACATCCGCAGCGACGCCGCGCCGGTGGGCGACGCCGACGCCCGGCACGGGGCGGCACACGACGGATAGGGTGCCGGTCGTTTCAAATTACAAAGCATGGGACGGTAGACTCAGCCGTGATCCAGCGCGAGACTCCGGCTTCGACGCGTCGACGCATCCCCGACACCCCTGTCGGACCGGTGCGGACATGTATCGGCTGCCGGAAGCGAGAGTTGGCCGCCGACTTGCTTCGAACGGTCGCGGTGGACGACGGGAACGGCAACTACACCGTTTCGGTCGACACCACGACAAGCATGCCCGGGCGGGGTGCCTGGTTGCACCCCGATCCGAAGTGCGCAGAGCTGGCAATCCGGCGGCGGGCCTTCGCACGAGCGTTGCGCATCGCCGGTTCACCGGACACGTCTGGGGTGAGCGAGTACGTCGAGAGCCTCGGTGAGGATCTCGAAAACGCCCGACCACCACGGCATAGAGAACAGGTAGCGAAGAACATGAGCACACCGTGAAGTCCCGATGACCATGCGTCATAGCTAAAACCGAGGCGCGGCGCCGACCACCGCTGTCGCCTCAAGATGAGGAGAAGTAGTGGCAGGTAAGGCCCGTGTACACGAGTTGGCGAAGGAACTCGGTGTCACAAGCAAGGAACTCTTAGCAACGCTCAAAGAGCAGGGCGAGTTCGTGAAATCGGCGTCCTCCACCGTGGAGGCCCCCGTCGCGCGTCGGCTGCGCGAAACGTTCGGTGCCAAGGCGGGCGCCAACAAAGCCGATGAGAAACCCCGCAGCCAGGGCGGCGGCAACGGCGCGCCCGCACCTGCGGCACCCAAGCCGTCCGGCGCCCCGTCGCCCAGCCCGGCGCAGGCCGCCAAGCCTGCGGGTCCCCGGCCCGCGGCCCCGCAGCCCGCGGCCCCGGCCGCGTCGGCGACTCCCGCAGCACCGGCCAAGCCGTCGGCTCCCAGGCCGGCCGCCCCGCAGCCCGCTGCTCCGAGCGCGCCCGCTGCCTCGGCGGCCCCGAGTGCGCCCGCGGCGCCCACCCCGGGTGCCACGCCCGGTCCGCGCCCGACGCCGGGTGCCACACCCGGCCCCCGGCCCGGCCCGGCTCCCAAGCCGGCCCCGCGCACCCCGCGCGTCGGCAACAACCCCTTCTCGACCCAGCAGCCGGCCGATCGGCCCATCCCGCGGCCGCAGCCGCGCCCGGGCCCACGGCCAGGCGGCGGGCCTCGCCCGTCGCCCGGCAACATGCCGCCGCGTCCCGCGACGGCCGCAGGCCGGGGTGGCCCGCGTCCCGGGCCGCGTCCCGGTGGTGGTCCCCGTCCCGCAGGCCAGGGCGGACGCCCAGGTGGCGGCGGCGGTGGCGGTAACTACCGCGGCGGCGGTGCCGGCGGCGGAGCGGCTGCCGGTGGCGGTTTCCGTGGTCGTCCCGGTGGCGGCGGTGGTCGTCCCGGCCAGCGCGGCGGTGCTGCGGGCGCGTTCGGACGTCCCGGTGGTGCGCCCAAGCGCGGTCGCAAGTCGAAGCGCGCGAAACGCGCCGAATACGAGAACATGCAGGCCCCGGTCGTCGGTGGGGTGCGGTTGCCGCACGGCAACGGCGAGACCATCCGGCTGGCGCGCGGAGCGTCGCTGAGCGATTTCGCCGAGAAGATCAACGCCAACCCGGCATCGCTGGTGCAGGCGCTGTTCAACCTCGGTGAGATGGTCACGGCCACCCAGTCGGTGGGCGATGAGACCCTCGAGCTGCTCGGCAGCGAGATGAACTACAACGTGCAGGTAGTCTCGCCCGAGGACGAGGACCGCGAGCTGCTGGAGTCGTTCGACCTCACCTACGGCGAGGACGCCGGCGACGAGGAGGACCTCGAGGTCCGTCCGCCGGTCGTCACCGTCATGGGTCACGTCGACCACGGCAAGACCCGACTGCTCGACACGATCCGCAAGGCCAACGTCCGCGAGGGCGAGGCCGGCGGCATCACCCAGCACATCGGTGCCTACCAGGTCGAGGTCGAACTCGACGGCACGGTCCGGCCGATCACCTTCATCGACACCCCCGGTCACGAGGCGTTCACCGCCATGCGTGCCCGCGGCGCGAAGGCCACCGACATCGCGATCCTCGTGGTCGCGGCCGACGACGGCGTCATGCCGCAGACGGTGGAGGCCGTCAACCACGCGCAGGCCGCCGACGTGCCGATCGTGGTGGCCGTCAACAAGATCGACAAGGAGGGCGCCGACCCGGCCAAGATCCGCGGTCAGCTCACCGAGTACGGCCTGGTGCCCGAGGAGTACGGCGGCGACACGATGTTCGTCGACATCTCCGCCAAGCAGGGCACCAACATCGAGGCGCTGCTGGAGGCGGTCATCCTGACCGCCGACGCGTCGCTGGACCTGCGGGCCAATCCCGACATGGAGGCCCAGGGCGTGGCGATCGAGGCGCACCTGGACCGTGGCCGCGGCCCGGTGGCCACCGTGCTCATCCAGCGCGGCACGCTGCACGTGGGTGACTCGGTCGTGGCGGGCGACGCCTACGGGCGTGTGCGCCGCATGATCGACGAGCACGGCGACGACGTCGAAGAGGCGCTGCCCTCACGTCCGGTGCAGGTGGTCGGTTTCACCTCGGTGCCGGGCGCAGGCGACAACTTCCTGGTCGTCGACGAGGACCGGATCGCCCGGCAGATCGCCGACCGGCGCAGCGCGCGCAAGCGCAACGCGCTGGCCGCACGCAGCCGCAAGCGCATCAGCCTGGAAGACCTGGATTCGGCGCTGAAGGAAACCAGCCAGCTGAACCTGATCCTCAAGGGCGACAACGCCGGTACCGTCGAGGCCCTCGAAGAGGCCCTCATGGGTATCCAGGTCGACGACGAGGTGGAGCTGCGGGTCATCGACCGCGGCGTCGGTGGCGTCACCGAGACCAACGTCAACCTGGCGTCGGCCTCGGATGCGATCATCATCGGCTTCAACGTCCGCGCCGAGGGCAAGGCCACCGAGCTGGCCAACCGCGAGGGTGTGGAAATCCGGTACTACTCGGTGATCTACCAGGCCATCGACGAGATCGAGGCCGCCCTCAAGGGCATGCTCAAGCCGGTGTTCGAGGAGAAGGAGCTGGGTCGCGCCGAGATCCGCGCCATCTTCCGTTCGTCGAAGGTCGGCAACATCGCGGGCTGCCTCGTCACGTCGGGCATCATGCGGCGCAACGCCAAGGCGCGGTTGCTGCGTGACAACGTCGTGGTCGCCCAGAACCTCACCGTCTCCTCGCTCCGCCGCGAGAAGGACGACGTCACCGAGGTGCGCGACGGTTACGAGTGCGGTCTGACGCTGACCTACAACGACATCAAGGAAGGCGACATCATCGAGACGTACGAGCTGGTCGAGAAGGCACGGACGTAATGCCGGATCCCGCACGTGCCAAACGGCTCGCCAAGCGGATCTCGACGATCGTCGCCTCGGCCATCGAGTACGAGATCAAGGATCCGCGCCTGGCGGGCGTGACGATCACCGATGCGAAGGTGTCGGGCGATCTGCACGACGCCACGCTGTACTACACCGTGATGGGGGCGTCGCTCGACGACGAACCGGATTACGAGGGTGCGGCGGCGGCGCTGGAGAAGGCCAGGGGCGTGCTGCGCACCAAGGTGGGCGCCGGGACCGGGGTGAGGTTCACCCCGACCCTGGCGTTCGTCCGTGACACCGTGCCCGATGCGGCGCACCGGATGGAGGAACTGCTGGCCCGGGCGCGGGCCGCGGATGAGGATTTGGCGAAAGTCCGGGAGGGTGCCAAGCACGCGGGCGATCCCGACCCGTACCGTGTTGGCGGGGCGGAGGACACAGACGGGGATACCGACGGGGACGAACGCTGAGGATGCCGGTGACGACAACCGATCCCAAGACCGGTCTGCTGACCGGTCCGGACGCCCAGATCGCCGGCGCGCGCGTCGACGCCCACAGTGCCGCCGATCTGCTGACCGCGGCATCGAATGTCAGTGTCATCTGCCATGTCTATCCGGACGCCGACACCATCGGTGCCGGGCTCGCCCTTGCACAGGTGCTCGCCGCGTCCGGCAAGCATGTCGAGGTGGCGTTCGCGACGCCCGCGCAACTGCCGGAATCGCTGCGGTCGCTGCCCGGCGGGCATCTGCTGGTCGCCGCCGAGGCGATGCGTCGCGACGCCGATCTCGTTGTCACCGTTGACATCCCGAGCGTCAACCGGCTCGGTGCGCTCAGTGAGCTGGCCGGGCCCGGGCGTGAAGTCCTGGTCATCGACCACCATGCGTCCAATCAGTTGTTCGGCACCGCCAACTATGTCGACCCGTCCGCGGACTCCACCACGATGCTCGTGGCCGAACTCCTCGACGCGTGGGGCAAACCGATCGACGAGGACGTCGCGCACTGCCTGTACGCGGGGCTGACCACCGACACCGGATCGTTCCGGTGGGCCACCGCGCGGGCCCACCGGCTCGCGGCCCGGTTGGTGGAACTCGGCGTCGACAACGCGTCGATCAGCCGCACGCTGCTCGACACCCATCCGTTTGCGTGGCTGCCGATGCTGTCGCGGGTCCTCGCGACGGCCCGGTTGCTGCCCGACGCCCTCGACGGCCAGGGGTTCGTCTACGCCGTGGTGCCCTACGCAGAGTGGTCGAAGGCCCGGCCCGAAGAGGTCGAGAGCATCGTCGACATCGTGCGCACCACGCAGCAGGCCGAGGTCGCCGCGGTGTTCAAGGAGATCGAGCCGATGCACTGGTCGGTGTCGATGCGGGCCAAGTCCGTGAACCTGGCGTCGGTCGCGAGCGCGTTCGGCGGCGGCGGCCATCCGCACGCCGCCGGATACTCCGCCACCGGCACGGCCGACGACGTCGTACGGGCACTCGCACAGGCCCTTGGCTGAGCCGGTGGGCGACCTGCCCGGCGAGTCGGCACATGACCTGCCCGGCGAGCCGGCAAATGATTCTGTGGGCGCCCCGCTCACCCAGGCCACCAGCAGGCGCATCGCGAAACTCGCGCTGCCTGCGCTCGGTGTCCTCGCCGCCGAACCCGTTTATCTGCTCTTCGACCTCGCCGTCGTGGGCCGCCTCGGCGCGGTGAGCCTCGCGGGCCTCGCGATCGGCGGGCTGGTTCTCGGGCTGGTCAACTCGCAGGGCACCTTCCTGTCGTACGGCACGACGGCCCGCTCGGCCCGGTTCTTCGGGGCGGGGGACCGCACGGCCGCGGTGGCCGAAGGTGTGCAGGCCACCTGGCTCGCGCTCGGTCTCGGTCTGCTGATCGTGGGCGTGGTGGAAGCCGTTGCGGTGCCGCTGCTTTCGGCGCTGGCCGCGGGCGGTGAGATTGCCGATGCGGCGCTGCCGTGGTTGCGGATCGCGATCCTGGCCGCCCCGGCGATCCTCGTGTCGATGGCGGGTAACGGCTGGATGCGCGGCGTGCAGGACACCGTGCGTCCGCTGCGCTACGTGGTGCTGGGCTTCGCGGTGTCGGCGGTGCTGTGTCCGCTGCTGGTGTACGGCTGGCTGGGCATGCCGAGGATGGGTCTGGCCGGGTCGGCGGTCGCCAACCTGGTGGGGCAGTGGCTGGCCGCCGGGTTGTTCATGCGTGCCCTGCTGGTCGAGAAGGTGCCGCTGCGCCCGCAGCCAGCGGTGCTGCGCGTGCAGTTGGTGATGGGACGCGATCTGTTGTTGCGCAGCTTGGCATTTCAGGCCTGTTTCGTTTCGGCCGGTGCGGTCGCCGCCCGCTTCGGCGCCGCCGCCGTCGCCGCCCACCAGGTGGTGCTGCAGCTGTGGAGTTTCCTGGCGCTCGTGCTCGACTCGCTGGCGATCGCCGCACAGTCACTCGTCGGTGCCGCCCTCGGCGCGGGTCACCTGGCCCACGCCAAGTCGGTGGCGTGGCGTGTGACGTTGTTCTCGACGCTGGCAGGCGCGGTGCTCGCGATCGTGTTCGCGGTCGGCGCGTCGGTGCTCCCGCCGGTGTTCACCAACGACGAATCGGTGCTGGCCACGATCGGGGTGCCGTGGTGGTTCCTGGTCGCCCAACTCCCGGTCGCCGGAATCGTCTTCGCACTCGACGGAGTATTGCTGGGCGCCGGCGATGCCAAGTTCATGCGCAACGCGACCCTGGGCGCCGCGATGCTGGGCTTCCTGCCGCTGATCTGGCTGTCACTGGCGTTCGGGTGGGGCCTGTTCGGCATCTGGTCGGGGCTCAGCACGTTCATGGTGCTGCGGTTGGTGTTCGTCGGGTGGCGCGCCTTCTCGGGCCGCTGGCTCGTGCCGGGTACGTCCTGAGCCGTCAGCTCGTGATCTTGGTCAGTGCTTGGAGGCACTGACCAGCCACACGGCCTTGCGCCCACGGGGCCGGGCGCTGACCTCCGCGTGGTCGAATCCCGCGCCGCGGCACAGGGCAGCGAACGCGTCGGCCTGTTCTCTCGTCCACCCGTGGCTGGCGAAGCCGGTGGCACCGGCAACGACCTGACGCTCGATCGCGACCAACCGCCCGCCCGGCGCCAGGACCCGGTGGGCCTGGCGCAGGGCCTTGTTCACGTCCTGCCAATGGTGCACGGTCGCGAGCGCCCACACCGCGGTGGCCGAGGCGTCGCCCACCGGGATGTCCTCGGCGGTGCCGAGGCGCCAGGTGACGTTCTCGCGGGCCCTGCCGCGGGTCACCAACCGGCCGACGCGCAACATCTGCGCCGACGGGTCGACCCCGGTGACGCGTGCGCCCAGGCGGGCCGCCATCCGGGCCGCGGTGCCCGGACCGCATCCCACGTCGACCACGTGGTCGGCCGCACCGAGCGGAGCGGACCGCACGGCCAACTCGGCGTTGGCGCGGCCCGTCGCGACGAACAGCAGGGCGCAGACCGCACCGACGACACCGGAGAACCCGGGGTGGTCGGCGTGGTGGTTCACCACGACATGAGACGACGAATCGTTCATGACCCCACCTTGCCGCAGGGCGTCGAGAAAATCAGTCGACGGCGCCCGAGCTGCCGAGCAGATCGCGTACCCGGTTGGCGACCCGGATGAACTCCGGATGTTCCATCGTCTCGGCGTAGGTGCGTTCGGCGGGCAGGTCGACGTCGAGCGTCTCCACGATGCGGCCGGGGCGCGGGCTCATCACCACCACGCGGTTGGCCAGGTAGACCGCCTCGGCGACGGAGTGCGTCACCAGCACCACCGTGGTGCCGGTCTCGCGCCAGATCCGGTGCAGTTCGATGTTCATCTTCTCGCGGGTGAGGGCGTCGAGCGCACCGAACGGTTCGTCCATCAGCAGCACACCCGGCTCGTGCAGCAGGGCACGGCACAGCGAAACCCGTTGCTGCATACCGCCCGACAGCTCGTGCGGCAGGGCGTTCTCGAAGCCGGTCAACCCGGTCATCTCGATGAGATGGTCACAGCGTCGCGCCGCGACCTGGCGCGGCATCCCGCGCATCTCGGCCTGCAACAGGATGTTCTTTCGCACCGACCGCCATTCGAGCAGCGCCGCGCGCTGGAAGACATAGCCGATCTCGCGCTGCGGGCCCTGAACCCGATTGCCGCGCAGGCGCACCTGCCCCGTGGTGGCGTCGGTCAGACCGGCGATCACCTTCAGCAGCGTCGATTTGCCGCATCCGGACGGGCCTGCGATCGACACGAACTCGCCGTCGGCGATGCGCAGGTTGATGTCGTCGAGCGCGGTGGTGGTGGCGCGTTTCGAGGTGAACGTGACGGTCAGGCCGTCGACGGAGATCGCCTCGGCGGCTTCGGCCGTCACGGTTCCTCCGGTTGCGGTGATCGTTGAGGTGTTCATGATCGCATCGGCTCCGCGGTTACTGGGACGGCTTCGGGCTGAACGACGAATCCCAGTACTCCGCAGCGGGTTTCGCGGTCTTGAGCAGCCCGGCGTCGGTCAGCGTGGTGATCGTGTTCGTCCAGTCCGCCTCGGCGTTGGTACCGGGCGCCTGGTTGGCCGTCGCCGGTGTGCTCAACAACGGGACGGTCTGCTTCCACTGCTCGAGCAGCACCTCCTGCGGCGGCATCTGCGGGTCCTTGCCCACCATGGCCGCAACCGCGGCATCGGGATCGGCGGCGGCCGCGGCGTACGCCTCGCTGGTGGCGTCGACCATGGCCTGCACCAGATCCGGCTTGTCGGAGATGGTCTCGGTGTTGGCGATCAGGCCGTTGCTGTAGAAGTTCAATCCGGCGTCGGAGTATTTGAGGTAGCGCACCTCGCGACCGCTCTTGTTGGCGATGGTCGGCCCCTGGTCGTGCGCGAAGCCGATCAGGCCGTCGACCCGGCCGGACATCATCGCCGACATCTTGCCCGCGGCGTCGAGGCTCTGCTGGGTCACCTGGTCTTCGGGTACACCCACCTTGTCCAGGTAGATCGGGAACGTCGTGGTGGGGGCATCACCCGCGGAGACCGCGATGGTGCGGCCCACCAGGTCCTGTGGGGTGTTGATCCCCGAATCGGCGAACACCTGCACGGCCGACGGCGTGGTCTGCAGGAACACGCCGGTGCTCTTGACCTTCACACCCTTGTCGATGTTGGTCAGCACCGCGGGGGTGTCGGCCCAGCCGAAGTCGACCTGTCCGGACCCGACGGCCTGCACGGTCTTGGTGGAACCCTGCCCGGCGTCGATCGTCAGGTCGATTCCGTGCTTGGCGAAGATGCCCTCCTGCACGCCGTAGTAGAAGGGGGCGTGTTCGCCGTACGGGTACCAGTTCAGCATGAGGGTGGCCGCCTGGGTGCCCGAACCGGCTTCGGCGGAACTGCTTTCGGCTTTCTCGGTGCCGCTGCCACCGCAGCCGGACAGCGCGAGGATCGCGGCGGATGCCAACGCGACGGTCGCGAGGCGTGGGGTCGAGATCATATGTGACTCCTGTGGCTCCAGATGACGGGCGGTCAGGCGGACGTTGCGGAATTGATGGTGCGGCGGGACGAGTGCCAGGGGATGAGCATCTTCTCGGCGATCTCGATGATCGCGAACAGGGCGATACCGAGCAGCGACATGATGATCAGCGCGGCGAACAGCATGGCGGTGTCGACGTTGCCGTTGGCCTGCAGGATGACGTAGCCCAAACCTTCGTTGGCGCCGACGAATTCACCGACCACGGCACCGGTCACGGCGAGTGTCGCGGCCACCTTGAGGCCCGACATCAACTGCGGCAGCGACGCCGGGAACCGGATCTTGAGGAATGTCTTGAACCTGCTGGCGCCCATGGTCGAGGTGAGCTCGAGGATCTCGGGGTCGACCGACCGCAGGCCGGCGAGCCCGGAGATGACGATGGGGAAGAACGCCATGAGCACGGCAACCAGGATCTTGGGCGAGGGGCCGAAGCCCAGCCACACGATGAACAGCGGGGCGATCGCGATCTTCGGGACGACCTGCGCGAACAGGATGAGGGGGTAGACGGTCTTCTCGACGCCGGCCGAGTAGATCATCACGACGGCGACGAGTTCACCGACGATCGCGGCGATGACGAAGCCGAGCACGGTCTCCCAGGTGGTCACCCAGGTGTTGTGGGCGAGGTATGCGGCGTTGTCCTGAACGGCCAGCCACGTCTCGGCGGGAGACGGCAGGATGTAGGGCGCCACGAGTTCGGCCTCGGTGACGGCCCACCACGCGGCGAGCAGCACCGCCACGAGCGCCAACGGGCGCCACAGTGCAGATGCTGTGCGCTGCAGGGAATTGGTTCCGATAAGGGCGTGAGTTCGGCGTGCCGGTCCTGGCGTCGGGGGTGACGCCGAGGCCCCGTCGGGGCGCACACCTGCCGAAGCGGTTACCGCCATGGATGAGTCCTAAGGTCGCAGTGTCGCGGGACGTGAACCCGGTTGGGAATGCGCTTTCCGAAGCGATTCCGACCCTAGCGTGACTCAGCGCACACTGTCAACGATGCCGTGACGCAAGCTTGGCGACAAGCCCTCACGGCAGCCGTGTGCTGTCGCGCAGAACGACCTGACCCGCGATGCGTTCCCGCAGGTCATCCCCGTCGGCGTCGGTGCGGAGGGCGAGTTCGACGGCCCGGGCTCCGATGTCCTCCAGTGGCAGGACCACCGTGGTCAACGCGGGGGTGTGGTCGCGAAGCGTCGGGATGTCGTCGAACCCGGCGATGCCGACGTCCTCGGGGACCGAAAGCCCCATCTCGCGCCACGCGGCGATCGCGCCGATCGCCATCACGTCGGTGACCGCGAAGGCGCACACCGGTTCGCCCGGGGCGCCCGGACGCAGCTGCAGGGCGGCGGCGAGTCGGCGCGCTGCGGAATGGCCGCCGTCTCGGGTGAAATCACCCGAGACCTCCACCAGGGGAGTCAGGCCGCGGCGCCCCAGCGCCTCGACGAACCCGTTGCGCCGGTCCACGGCGGTGCGGATGTTGCCCGGACCGCCGATCACGGCGAACTGCGTGTGGCCCGATGCCATCAGCGCATCGGCCAACTGTGCAGCGCCGAAATGATTTTCGGGTTCAACCGCACCACCGAAGGCCAGCGGCTGGCCGATGACGACAACCCGCCCTCCGTTCGCGCGGTAACGGCCGAACTCCGTCTCGAGATCGCGGTCCAGATCCCCGCTCTGCCGCGAACCGGCCAGGACGATCGCGTCGGCGCGGTGCGCGATGAACGTGCTGACGGACTCGCGCTCGATGTCGAAGTCGCGGTCGGTGCTCGCGAGCAGCATCTGCTTGCGCGCGGTGCGCGCGGCGGTCTGCACGCCGCGGGCGATCGAGGAGAAGTACGGATCGGCGATGTCGTGCACGATGAGCCCAAGCAGTCCCGTCGAGGCCCGCGCCAGCGCCTGGGCCTGCGCATTCGGCACATAGCCGAGCTCGCGGGCGGCCGCACGGACCCGATCGGCGACACCCTCGCCGGGGACCCGGCTGGAGCCGTTGAGCACGCGTGATGCCGTGGCCTGGGAGACGCCCGCCCGGGCGGCCACGTCCTGCAGTGTCACCGCTGCCATCTGTGCTCCCGCCGTCTTTTCGTGGAGGTCGAACCGGGCCGTGCCGGTGGCACGGGTTGACCGGACTGCCGCATGAGCTTACCGTGGAATGCGCATTCCGAAGTGCTGACATCGCGAACCCCCCAATGGCGTGTTCGGCGATTCAGGTCAATCGACCGCGTTTGCCGGCGCCGCCGGCCGATCAGATAAGGCACCCTTCGATGACCCTCAGTAGGACTCGTTCCCTGCGCATCGCCATGAACGGCGTGACCGGCCGCATGGGCTACCGCCAGCATTTGCTCCGCTCCATCCTGCCGCTGCGCGAAACCGGGCTGACCGCCGACGACGGCACCCGCGTCGCGGTCGAGCCCATCCTCGTCGGCCGCAACGCGGACAAACTCGCCGACCTGGCCGCCGAGCACGGTATCGAGCACTGGACCACCGACACCGCGTCGGTGATCGCCGATCCGACCGTCGACATCTACTTCGACGCGCAGGTGACCTCGCGTCGTTTCGAGGCGCTCACGGCCGCGATCAAGGCAGGCAAGCACGTCTACACCGAGAAGCCCACCGCCGAAACTCTCACCGAGGCCGTGGAACTCGCGCGGATGGCGCAGAACGCCGGTGTCACCGCGGGTGTCGTCCACGACAAGCTCTACCTGCCGGGACTGGTGAAGCTGCGGCGCCTGGTCGACGAGGGATTCTTCGGCCGGATCCTGTCCATGCGTGGCGAATTCGGCTACTGGGTGTTCGAAGGTGACGGCCAACCCGCGCAGCGGCCCAGCTGGAACTACCGCGCCGAGGACGGCGGCGGCATCACCGTCGACATGTTCTGCCACTGGAACTACGTCATGGAGAACATCCTCGGCAAGGTCGAAACGGTCACCGCCAAGGCCGTGACCCACATCCCCACGCGGTGGGACGAGCAGCACCGGTCCTACCCGGTGACGGCCGACGACGCCGTTTACGGGGTCTTCGAGATCGCCGGCGGCATTGTCGCCCAGATCAATTCGTCGTGGGCGGTGCGGGTGTTCCGTGACGAGCTCGTCGAGTTCCAGGTGGACGGTACGCACGGGTCGGCGGTCGCGGGGCTGCGCCGCTGCCGCGCCCAACACCGCGCCCACACTCCCAAACCGGTGTGGAACCCCGACCTTCCGGTCACCGAAGCCTTCCGCGACCAGTGGCTCGAGGTCCCCGACAACGCCGACCTGGACAACGGGTTCAAGCTGCAGTGGGAGGAGTTCCTGCGCGACGTCCTGGCCGGCCGCCCGCACCGCTACGACCTGCTGTCGGCGGCCCGTGGGGTCCAACTCGCCGAACTGGGACTGCAGAGTTCGGCCGAGGGCAGGCGCCTCGACGTGCCGGAGATCGTCCTGTGACCGCGTTGCACACCGGCGCCGTGGTGTCCCTGCCGGTCGGCGGCGAGATGCGTCGCATCGAACTCGGCCCGCCCGGACCGTGGCGCAGGCCGCAGCGCCCCATCACCTCGCGGATCGCCTACGCCGCAGCGCACGTGGTGCCGAGACCGCTGGCCGACAACACCCCCGGCGCCCCCGCCGATCTCGACTGGGACGCCACCCTGGCCTACCGGCGTGAGTTGTGGTCCTACGGGCTCGGTGTGGCCGACGCCATGGACACCGCACAGCGGGGCATGGGCCTGGACTGGGCCGCCGCCGCGGAACTGATCCGCCGCAGCGGTTCCGAGGCCGCGGCGGTTGGCGGCCGGCTCGCGTGTGGCGCCGGAACCGATCAGCTTGTCCCCGAGGATGTCCCGTCGGGCGACCGGGGGCTGAGCGTGATCGCCGACGCCTACCGCGAGCAGGTCGACGTGGTCCGCGAGGCAGGCGCGCAGGTGATCCTCATGGCCTCGCGTGCCCTGGCGCGCATGGCGCAGTCACCCGCCGATTACCTGAGCGTCTACAACGCGGTGCTGGGCCACACCGATCAACCGGTGATCCTGCACTGGCTCGGGGACATGTTCGACCCGGCGCTGCGCGGCTACTGGGGATCCGGCGAGATCACCGCCGCCACAACCACATTCCTGGAGCTGATCGCGAACAACGTCGACAAGGTCGACGGCGTGAAGGTTTCGCTGCTCGACGCCGAGCACGAGGTCGCGTTGCGCCGCGCCCTGCCCGCGGGTGTACGGCTCTACACCGGAGACGATTTCAACTACCCCGAGCTGATCATCGGTGACGAGCAGGGCTATTCCGATGCGCTGCTGGGCATCTTCGCCGCGATCTACCCGGCCGCCTCCACCGCGCTGCAGGCTCTCGACGCGGGCGAGGCGACCGAGGCGGGAGACATCCTCGAATCCACCCGCGCGCTGGGCAGGCACATCTTCGCCACCCCGACGTACTACTACAAGACCGGGATTGCGTTCCTGGCGTGGCTCAACGGTCTGCAACCCGGTTTCGCGATGGTCGGCGGATTGTCGAGTGGGCGATCGGTGTCGCATCTGTGCGAGTTGTTCGTGCTCGCCGACCGGGCGGGCCTGCTCACCGACCCCGACGGCGCCGCACACCGCATGCGGATGTTCCTCGAGCTGAACGGGGTGGGCGCATGAGTGCCGAGCGGCGACTGTCGCTGAACACCATGACGACCAAACGCCTGACCCTGCGCGAGGCCGTCGAGGCCACCGCAGCGGCCGGGCTGGAGGCGATCGGGCTGTGGCGCGACCGGGTCGCCGAGGCCGGCCTGGACACCGCCGCGAAGCTGGTGCACGACAACGGTCTTCGCGTGTCGAGCCTGTGCAGGGGCGGATTCCTCACCGGGTTCGACGAGGAAGCCGCACTGGCCGACAACCGCCGCGCGATCGAGGAGGCGGCCACACTCGGGACACGCGAACTGGTCCTGGTGGTGGGTGGCATCCCGGACCGCGACCTCGCCGCCGCACGCGCACGGGTGGCGCAGCGGCTCGAGCAGCTCGTGCCGTATGCCGTCGACCACGGCGTCCGGCTGGCACTGGAACCGCTGCACCCGGTGTTCTGCGCCGAGCGCGCGGTGATCTCCACGCTCGGGCAGGCGCTCACCCTGGCGGCGCCGTACCCGGCGCAGGCGGTCGGCGTCGTCGTCGACACCTTCCACGTCTGGTGGGATCCCGAACTCGCCGACGGCATCGCCACCGCCGGGGCCCAGCACCGCATCAGCTCGTATCAGGTGTGCGACTGGCTGGTGCCGATGGCCGCCGATCCCTTGGTGTCGCGCGGGATGATGGGCGACGGTGTCGTCGACTTCGGCGCGATCACGGCGATGGTGCAGGCCGCGGGTTACGACGGCGACGTCGAGGTGGAGATCTTCAACGAGGACATTTGGGCCACCGATCCGGCAGTCGTCATCGACACCATGAAGCAGCGCTACCGGGAACTGGTGGCGCCGGCCCTCACGGCAGGCTGATCAGCGCCGAGATACGCCGTGCCTGTAGTTACCGAGCGGAAGTGCGAGAGGGGCACTCGGTAACTACAGTCTCGCGGAAAGTCTCGTGAAAAGTCTCGCGGGATCCGGCGTTCAGCGCACCTGCGAGCGGCCCCGTTCGATCACCGAGGCGCGGCTCGCGGCGATGTCGTCACCGGTGGTCGAACGCATCCACTGCCGTGCGGATTCGGCCTCGGCCCACAGCGCACCGTTGGTCTGCAGGGCGTCGATGCGGTGGTAGGAGTCCAGCAGCGCCCGCACGGCCTTCTGGTTGTTGCCGACGATCGACGCGGCCACCCGGCGCGCGGCGGGCAGCAGGTCATCGTGCGCGACCACCTCGGTGACCAGACCGGCACGCAGCGCCTCTTCGGCCGACAGGTAGTCGCCGGTGAGGCTCATCCGACGGGCCAGGCCGACGCCGACCTTCTGCGGCAACCGCACCGACAGACCCCATGTCGGCAGCAGGCCCACCCGGGCGTGGGTGTCGGCGAACCGGGCCTGCTCGGAGGCGATGAGGATGTCGCAGTACAGCGCCAGCTCCAGCCCACCGGTGACCGCGGCGCCGTTGATCGCTCCGATGACGGGTTTGGTCATGTCCGGCCACTTGGGGGAGATGTCGGGCAGCTCGGTGGTCTCGCCGAGTTCCTTGAGGTCGAGGCCCGCGCAGAACACGGGGTCGGCGCCGGTGAGGATCACCACGTCGACGTCGTCGTCGCCCTGGGCATCGCATAACGCGCGGAAGAACACATCACGCAGTTCCGCCGACAGCGCATTGCGGGACCGGGGCCGGTTCAGCGTGAGCGTCCGGACCCGGTCGGTGGTGTCGACGAGCAGTACGGGGGTGTCAGCCATGCCGCTCACCGTAACGGGCGGCCGCAACACGCCTATCGTGGGTCACATGTGCCGGAACATCACCGAGCTGCGCGGGCTGGAGCCCGCCGCCACCGCCGAAGAGATCGAGGCCGCGGCACGTCAGTACGTGCGCAAGGTCAGCGGCATCACGCGCCCGACCGGGGCCAACGTCGACGCCTTCGAGACCGCGGTCGCCGAGGTCACCGCGACCACCACCCGTCTGCTCGCCGGGCTGGCCCCGCGCCGCCAGCCGCCGAAAACCGTTCCGCCGCTTCGTCGCCCGGAGGTCCGGGCCCGGATAGCCGCACGGTGAGCGCGCCCCCGGTGCACCGAACCGCGCTCAAGGAGTGGAGCGCGGCGATACACGCGATGCTCGACGGTCGCCAGAGCGTGCTGCTGCGCAAGGGCGGGATCCACGAGAAACGGTTCGAGGTGGCGGCAGGGGATTTCCTGTTGTTCCCCACGGTCGCGCACAGCCACGCCGAACGCGTGCGTCCCGAGCACCGCGATCTGCTCGACTCCGCCTCCGCCGACAGCACCGAGGACGCGGTGACCATCCGGGCCGCGGCCGACGTGGTCGCTGCCGTGCCCGTCGAGCGGCCCGAGGCGATCGACGAGATCGCCGATCTGCACATCTGGACTGCCGAGTCGGTGCGCGCCGACCGGCTGGACTTCCGTCCCAAGCACCGGCTGACGGTGCTGGTGGTGCAGGTCAGACCGCTGGTGCAGCCGGCCACGCTGGTGCGCACGCCCGACTACGGCGGCTGCAAGAGCTGGGTCGATCTGCCGGTGTCGGCCGAGACCGCGCCACCCGTGCACGACGCCGGGTACCTGCAGGACATCGCGGCGCGCGTGCGTCGCTCAGTGGGCTGAGGAAAGACTCGCCGGCGGCGTCGGACCGGCGGGAAGGATCAGCCGCGACACCCCACCGTCGCCGTGGTGCACGGTGTGCCGCGCAGGCTTGAGGCGCGACCCGGAGATCTGTGGTTCACCGGTGCCGAGGTTGCGCGCGAACCGCGGATGCGACCCACCGGCCACCAGCAGGCGGATCCTGGTGCCCGCTGCGAAACGGTGTGCGACGGCGTCGAGTTCGAGTCGCAGGACCTCGGGGGTGCCGACCTGACCGGTCCGACGGCGGAACGCGTCGGTGACATTGCGGGACCGACCCTTGGCGTCGACCTGGCTGATCCGGACGAACACGTCGTTGTGTGGGTTGTCGCAGCTGTGCACCAGCTCGACCACGGGGCTGCCGATCACGAAGAGGTCGGCGGGCAGCGGATCGCTGGTGAACGTCACGACGTCGTCGCGTCCGGCCAGCCGGGAATCGTCGCGGTACCCACCCTCGCTGGACAGCAGGCGGCCACCGACCGAGGGTGTGGGCCGTGCGGGGTGAAAGGTGAATGACGACGGGGGAGCCGTCGGTGACGGCGCGCCGTCGGTGAGCCGGCCGGAGGGCTGCAGGAACAGTTCGTGCTCGGCGCGCTCGGGCCAGTCGGTGGGCGGCCACTCGGGCAGGTCGATCCAGCCGTGGTGGTTCACGAAGATCCGCACGTGGTCGCGGGCGTGACCACCGGTGCCACCCGCCAGATGGGTGCCGAGCCAGTCGAGGGATTCGCCGATCACGGTCGACGCGCCCTTGGTCATCATCTGGGAGTGGGTCCACGGCCCGACGGTCATCGCGACGGGCACGCCGCGCCGGTGCAGCTGCGTGTACTGCTCGAGCGTCTGGTCGAGGAAAAGGTCCTGCCATCCGCTGAGCAGCAAGATCGGTATCTCGACGCGCTCGAGGGCCTCGTTGAACCGCAGCCGATCCCAGAACGGGTCGTCGCGGTCGGGGTGCTCCAGCCACGACTCGAACCAGGGTGCGCCCTCGCCGAGCAGTCGCCGGCTCGACGCGCCGACGGGCACACCCGCGGCGGCCTTAGTGACCTGGGCGGGCGAGCGCAGCTGACGGGCCAGTGCCCGCACCACGCCGGGCTCTTCCTGACGGGCCACCATGGCGCTCCACCCCAGGAAGTCGTTGAGCGTGAAGGCGCCGGTGCCCCAGGCCGATTGGCTGAAGTCGTGCGGGCCGACGGTGATGACGGCCGCCTTCATCTCCGGTGGGGGATCAGCGAGCAGCGCCCACTGTGTGAAGCCGAGGCAGGACAGGCCCACGGTGGCGAACGACCCGGTGAACCACGGTTGGTCGCGCAGCCAGGCGACGGTGTCGGCGCCGTCGTCCATCTCGTGCACCATCGGGGTGAACTCGCCACCCGAGCCGAACGTGCCGCGCACACTCTGCAGCACCACGTGGTAGCCGCGGGCGGCGTACACCTCGGCGAATATCGCCGAGAACGGGAACCGGCGGCCGTACGGTCCACGCACCAGCAGCGTGCCCGCCGGCCGTGCGGTGTCCGGCGCGTAGTGGTCGGCGACCAGTTCGACGCCGTCGCGCATGGGCACCCGTAATCGGCGGTGCACCGTGAACTCGGTGGTGTGGGCCGGCAGGCCGAGCAGTCGAGCCACGGCTTTTCCGGTGTAGGTGCGAAGTCCTGGCACAGCACCGAGATTACTGACGGCTGTCAGTGCTTGCGATCAGAACTTGTAGTACGGGGCCAGTTCGTGGGCGCGCTGCAGGTTGATCTGCAGGCAGTCCGGCCGGTCCGGGGAGTGGATCGGCGAGTAGAACAACGACTGCTGGATGACGCCGTAGCTGGTGTCGAACGCGATCATGCAGGTCGTCCACCACCGGTCGTTCCAGTCGGTCGGCTTCATGATCCAGTACTGCGCCGCGCGGTGACCGTCGATGTCGAGTTCGAGCGCGTCGACCGGGATGGTCTCCTCGTACGTACGCCACACGAATGCCTCGACCGCCATCTGATAGTTGCCCGCGTCGTAGTGGCAGCGCAAGCCGTCCTCGGGCATCGGCGGCGTGTAGGCCAGCCCGATGCGTTCGATCACGTCGATCGGGATGTCGTTGCACGGGTCGAACGGCTTGGGGTCGGTGGTTTCGACCACCGGCCACTTGATGGTGGTCGACACGTTGGTCAGCGGCAGGTCGGTGGCCTCCAGCCGTGGCGTGCCGGGACCCGTCGAGGCAGCCGGACCGGTCTGTGCCACCAGGATCACCGCCGCGACCAGCGCACACAAAGCCGACAACAGGCGCACCCTGGCGGCCATCACACCCCCTCGTAGTCCAGCGACATCGTTCCCCGGCTTGCCGGGCAGTGTAGCGGTCGGGCACATCAGACTTCGACCATAAACGAGAACACGTTCTAGTCGCGGGCGTCCTACCGGGCTTCGTCGCGGGCCCGCCCGGTTAGGCTGGACCGTTGTGGTGACTGACCAGGATTCGAGGGATCGACAGCCGGTTCTGTGGGCGATCAGCGATCTGCACACCGGCCACACCGGCAACAAGCCGGTCACCGAGTCGCTGTACCCCGCGACACCCGACGACTGGCTCATCGTCGCAGGCGACGTCGGCGAGCGCACCGACGAGATCCGGTGGGCACTCGACCTGCTGCGCAGGCGGTTCGCGAAGGTCATCTGGGTTCCCGGCAACCACGAACTGTGGACGACGAACAAGGACCCGATGCAGATATTCGGGCGGGCCCGCTACGACTACCTGGTCGACATGTGCGACCAGATGGGCGTCGTCACCCCCGAGCACCCGTTTCCGGTGTGGACCGAACAGGGCGGCCCGGCCACCATCGTGCCGATGTTCCTGCTGTACGACTACTCGTTCCTGCCCGAGGGCGCGTCGAGCAAGGCAGAGGGCCTCGCGATCGCCAAGGAGCGCAACATCGTGGGCACCGACGAGTTCCTGCTGTCGTGTGAGCCGTACGCGACGCGCGACGCGTGGTGCCGCGACCGGGTCGCGGGTACCCGCAAACGACTCGAGGACCTCGACTGGATGACACCGACGGTTCTGGTCAACCACTTTCCGCTGGTGCGGGAGCCTTGCGACGCGATGTTCTACCCGGAGTTCTCGTTGTGGTGCGGCACCACGGCGACCGCGGACTGGCACACGCGCTACAACGCGGTCTGCTCGGTGTACGGCCACC
This sequence comes from Mycolicibacterium goodii, assembly GCF_001187505.1. The sequence goes on along the minus strand of NZ_CP012150.1, from coordinate 5,640,746 downwards.
TGCACATCCCGCGCACCACGTGGTACGACGACGTCCGCTTCGAAGAGGTGTCGGTGGGCTACCCGCGGGAGTGGCGGCGCCGCAAGCCCTATCGCTGGCTGCGCCAGATACTGCCCGACCCCAAGTACGCCCCGGGATACCTCAACGAGTTCGGCGGGCATTTCGAGATCACCGCGGAGATGCGGGCCAACGCCCAGCAGATGCAGGACCGCATCAGATCCAGACGAGGATTATGACCGACAGTTTGCTTTCCCTGGTTCTTCCGGATCGGGTCGCCTCGGCCGAGCTGTACGACGACCCGCCCGGTCTCACCCCGCTGCCCGAAGAGGAGCCGCTGATCGCGCGGTCGGTCGCCAAGCGCCGCAACGAGTTCGTCACGGTGCGTCACTGCGCACGCCGGGCGCTGGGTGAGCTCGGCATCGGCCCGGTGCCGATCCTCAAGGGCGACAAGGGGGAACCGTGCTGGCCCGACGGTGTGGTGGGCAGCCTCACCCACTGCCAGGGGTTCCGCGGCGCCGTCGTGGGGCGGTCGGCGGAGGTGCGCTCGGTCGGCATCGACGCCGAGCCGCACGACGTACTGCCCAACGGCGTCCTCGACGCGATCACCCTCCCGGTCGAGCGGACCGAACTCCGCGCACTGCCGGGTGATCTGCACTGGGACCGAATCCTGTTCTGCGCCAAGGAGGCCACCTACAAGGCGTGGTATCCGTTGACCCACCGCTGGCTTGGTTTCGAGGACGCCCACATCAGGTTCGCGGTCGACGGCTCCGGCATCGCCGGGGAGTTCCGCTCCGAGATCCTCATCGATCCCGCCGCCGAGCACGGTCCGCCGCTCACCGCGCTCGACGGGCGATGGTCGGTGCGTGACGGCCTGGCCGTGACGGCGATCGTCCTGTGAACGCACCTGCACCAGGCCTGGTCATCGTCGACAAACCCGCGGGGATGACCAGCCACGACGTGGTGGGACGGTGCCGCAGGCTGTTCGGCACCCGCAAGGTCGGACACGCGGGCACGCTCGACCCCATGGCGACCGGCGTGCTGGTGATCGGCATCGAACGCGCCACCAAGATCCTCGGACTGCTCACGGCCACCGACAAGTCGTACGCCGCGACCATCCGGCTGGGCCGCACGACCACCACTGAGGACGCCGAAGGTGAAGTGTTGCAAGATATTTCGGCGAGCCATCTCGCCGATGAGCAGATCCGCGACGCGGTGGCCGGGCTGCGTGGCGGCATCGAGCAGGTGCCGTCGGCGGTCAGCGCCATCAAGGTGGGCGGGCAGCGTGCCTACAAGCTCGCCCGCGAGGGGCACAGCGTCGAACTCGCGGCCCGGCCGGTTCGCATCGACCGGTTCGACGTGCTCGACATCACGCGCTCGGGCGACTTCGTCGACGTCGACGTCGAGGTGGACTGCTCGTCGGGCACCTACATCCGGGCGCTGGCCCGCGATGTCGGTGCGGCGCTCGGTGTGGGCGGGCATCTCACGGCGCTGCGCCGCACCCGCGTCGGCCGGTACGGCCTCGATGAGGCCCGCACTCTCGACGAGCTGGCCGAGCGAGCGCAACTGAGCTACGGCCTGGACACCGCGTGCCTGGTCGGGTTCCCGCGTCGGGACCTGAGCCCGCAGGAAACCGAGGACGCCAGGCACGGTAGACCGTTGCCGCCCGCGGGGATCGACGGCGTGTACGCCGCGACCTCACCCGACGGTCAGGTCATCGCGTTGTTGCAGGACGGCACCGGCCGCACCAAGAATGTCGTCGTGCTGCGGCCGGCCACCCTGTAGTCCGGTCAGCGCGCGGCGCCGACGAACGGGATCGGCGCGGGCGCAGCGCCGTCGAGCGCACCGGCGTCGAACAGACCTCGCTTGCGCAGGATCGGGACCACGCCCTCGCCGAACCAGAACAGCTCCTCCAGGTGTGGGTAGCCGGAGAAGATGAACTCGTCGATACCGATCTCGGCGTACTCGGCGATCCGGTCGGCGACCTCGGTGTGGCTGCCCACCAGCGCGGTGCCCGCACCGCCGCGCACCAGGCCGACACCGGCCCACAGATTCGGTGCTATCTCCAGACTCCGTGCGTCACTCCAGGTTCCGTTGAGACGGTTGGCCTCATGCAGCGCCAGCATGCGGCGCTGGCCCTCGGACTGGCTGCGCGCCAGACCTTCCTGGGCCTTCCGCACGGTCTCCTCGTCGAGCGCGGCGACGAGCTTGTCGGCCTGCGCCCACGCCTCGTCGGAGGTGTCGCGGGAGATGGTGTGCAGCCGGATGCCGAAGCGCAGTTTGCGGCCCTGCTCCTCACCGAGTTTGCGGATCCACTCGATCTTCTCGCGCACGGCCTCCGGCGGCTCGCCCCAGGTGAGGTACACGTCGGAGTGCCGGGCGGCCACCGGACCCGCCGCGGCCGAGCTGCCGCCGAAGTACAACGGCGGCACCGGATTCGGCGGTACGGCCAGCGAGGCCTCCTCGACGTCGATGTACTTGCCGCGATGCGTCACGGTCTCACCGGCCCACAACCGGCGCACCACGTCGAGGAACTCGTCGCAGCGCGCATAGCGCTCGTCCTTGTCGAGGTGGTCGCCGAAGGCGCGCTGCTCGTGGGCCTCGCCGCCGACGACGACGTTGAGCAGGATCCGGCCGGGTGCGTGCCGGGCGAACGTCGCGGCCATCTGCGCCGACAGCGTCGGGCTCACCAGACCGGGACGGAAGGCGACCAGGAACGCCAGCGACGTGGTCTCGCGCGCGAGCAGTGCCGCGGTGACGAACGCGTCCTCACACCAGGCGCCGGTCGGTATGAGTGCACCGGTGAAGCCGAATCGCTCGGCGGCCCGCACGATCGACGCGAGGTAGTCGATGCTGGCCTCGCGGTCGCCGCCCGCGGCGCCGAGAGGTGTGCCGTGGCCACCGCCGACGATGAGCCGGCTGTCGCCGTAGGTGGGCAGGAACCAGTGCAGTGAGACAGTCACAAAGAAGTCATCCTGGTTCGTCGCCCGGTTCTCGGCACCGGTAAAAATCGCCGTGATCGGAACGCGAGAGCCGGTCAGCCGGCGCCGACGACCCAGATGGCCTCGGCCGCGGGACTGCCCAGGTCGACCGTCAGCTCGGGGTCACCCTCGGGCGTCGCCGGGTCCTCGATGGCCACCGAGATGGTGCCCGCGAAATCGCGCCGCGCCACCACCCGCAGTCGTGAATCGAGGCTGATGCCGACGCTGTCGAAGTAGCGCAGCATCTCCGGATCGGCGTCGGAGATCCGTGCCACCGTGCCCGCGTCGCCGTCCTGGCACACCGACAACTGCCGCGCGGGCGGGGTCGGCACCTGACCGTCGGCGGCCGGGATGGGGTCGCCGTGCGGATCCCGCGTGGGGTGGCCGAGCTTGGCGTCGATGCGGTCGAGCATGCGGTCGGACACCGCGTGCTCGAGGACCTCGGCCTCGTCGTGGACCTCGTCCCAGCTGTAGCCGAGCTCCTGCACCAGGAACGTCTCCATCAGCCGGTGTCTGCGGACCATCGCCAGCGCGGCGCGCCTGCCGTTCTCGGTGAGGGTGACCGCGCCGTACTTCTCGTGGTGTACCAGACCCTGATCGGCGAGCTTGCGGATCGACTCCGATGCGGTCGACGCGGATACGCCGATGCGTTCGGCCAGCAGTTTCGTGCTGACCTTCTCTCGAGACCATTCCTGGGCTGTCCAGATCACTTTCAGATAATCCTGGGCAACCGACGAGAGGTCGCGATGGTTACCGTCTGGACTCACACTTCGGAAGTTTAGGCAATCATCACCTGATCCGGGGATCTGGAACCGCCCGCGGCGCGGGTGGGTCGTAGGCTACTGCTGTGCAACGCTGGCGTGGGCAAGACGAGATCCCCACGGACTGGGGCCGGTGCGTTCTGACGATCGGGGTGTTCGACGGCGTCCACCGTGGACACGCAGAGCTGATCAGCCATGCGGTGAAGGCAGGCCGGACCCGCGGCGTCCCGGTGGTGTTGATGACGTTCGACCCGCATCCGATGGAGGTCGTGTTCCCGGGTAACCACCCGGCGCAGCTGACCACCCTGACCCGGCGCGCCGAACTGGTCGAAGAACTCGGGATCGACGTGTTCCTGGTGATGCCGTTCACGTCCGATTTCATGAAGCTGACCCCCGAGCGCTACATCCACGAGCTGCTCGTCGAGCACCTGCACGTCGTCGAGGTCGTGGTGGGGGAGAACTTCACGTTCGGCAAGAAGGCCGCGGGCAACGTCGAGATGCTTCGCAACGCCGGGGAACGCTTCGGCTTCGCGGTCGAGGCGATGTCGCTGGTCGCCGAACATCACCGCAACGAGACCGTCACGTTCTCGTCGACCTACATCCGGTCCTGCGTCGACGCCGGCGACATGGTCGCCGCCGCCGAGGCGCTCGGGCGTCCGCACCGCGTGGAGGGCGTCGTGGTGCGCGGCGACGGCCGCGGCCGGGTGCTCGGGTTCCCGACGGCCAACGTGGCGCCGCCGATGTACTCGGCAATTCCCGCCGACGGCGTGTACGCGGCGTGGTTCACCGTGCTGGGACAGGGACCCCAGGTCGGCACGGTGCTGCCGGGGGAGCGGTACCAGGCCGCGGTGTCCGTCGGCACCAACCCGACCTTCTCGGGCCGCACCCGCACGGTCGAGGCATTCGTCCTCGACACCTCGGCCGACCTGTACGGGCAGCATGTCGCGGTCGACTTCGTGGCCCGCATCCGCGGCCAGGAGAAGTTCGAGTCGGTCGACGACCTCGTGGTCGCCATGGAACGCGACACCGAGAAGGCCAGGGCGATCCTGCGCGATTCTGTCTAGCGTGATCGGCGCTGCTACACTTCTCGGCGATCCGGCGCATGCTGCAGGCCGCGGTGGCTGTGTCGAGAATTTGTTCGCGGACCGAATTGATGGAGTTGTTTCGTGGCGCTTACTGCCGAGCAGAAAAAAGAGATCCTGAGCTCGTACGGCCTGCATGAGACCGACACCGGCTCCCCGGAAGCCCAGGTCGCACTGCTGACCAAGCGTATCCAGGACCTGACCGAGCACCTGAAGGTGCACAAGCACGATCACCACTCGCGGCGCGGTCTGCTGCTGCTCGTGGGTCGTCGTCGCCGGCTGTTGAAGTACGTCGCGCAGGTCGATGTCGCCCGCTACCGCTCGCTGATCGAGCGCCTCGGGCTGCGTCGCTGACGCGAAGCTGAGTGCAACGAGTACCGCGGCCGCCCCTCGGGCGTCCGCGGTACTCGCGTTTGTGGACCACCGCGATCCTGCAGGGCACATCCAATCCCCGCTGCAATGGCGTTCCCGCTGTTGCTGCCGTGTAACATGAGGGCGTTCGATGGCCGAAGTCTGCTCAATGGGCGCTCGATGGTCGTACGAACGTCAGGTGCGACATCCGCGATCCGTGGGTGCTGTTCCTGCGAGTCACGTCAGGGCCAGCCTGATCGGGCGGTCTTCGGTAGTGGCTGCCGGGAATCCAAACAGGTGTCTCCCGACAGCTTCGATCGACGGCCGTAGCCGTATCAAGAGCCGTGGCTTTCTGAGCGTGACGACGCGAAAAGGTGATGAATCCGAAAGAGGCCACTGGACTAAATGTCTGTAGTCGAACTTGAAGACGGTGTGTTCGAATCGACCGCTGTCATCGACAACGGGAGCTTCGGCACCCGGACCATCCGCTTCGAGACCGGGCGCCTCGCCCAGCAGGCCGCCGGCTCCGCCGTCGCCTATCTCGACGACGAGACCATGCTGCTGAGCGCGACGACCGCCAGCAAGAACCCCAAGGACCACTTCGACTTCTTCCCGCTGACGGTGGACGTCGAGGAGCGGATGTACGCCGCGGGCCGGATCCCTGGGTCGTTCTTCCGTCGTGAGGGCCGTCCCTCCACCGACGCGATCCTGACCTGCCGTCTGATCGACCGTCCGCTGCGCCCGTCGTTCGTCGATGGCCTGCGCAACGAGATCCAGGTCGTGGTGACCGTGCTGAGCCTGGATCCCAATGATCTGTACGACGTGCTCGCGATCAACGCCGCCTCGGCGTCGACGCAGCTCGCGGGTCTGCCGTTCTCGGGCCCGGTCGGCGGCACCCGCATCGCGCTGATCAATGATCCGAGTGTCGGCACCGCCGACGGCGGCCAGTGGGTCGCGTTCCCGACCGTCGAGCAGCTTGAGCGCGCCGTGTTCGACATGGTGGTCGCCGGCCGCGTCCTCGAAGACGGCGACGTGGCGATCATGATGGTCGAGGCCGAGGCGACCGAGAACGTCGTCGAGCTGATCGCCGGCGGCGCGCAGGCCCCCACCGAGGCCGTCGTCGCCGAGGGCCTCGAGGCCGCCAAGCCGTTCATCAAGGTGCTGTGCGCCGCGCAGCAGGAGCTCGCCGATCGCGCGGCCAAGCCGGCAGGCGAGTACCCGGTGTTCCCCGATTACGAGGAAGACGTGTACTACGCGGTTGCCTCGGTGGCCACCGACGCGCTGTCGGAGGCCCTGACCATCGCGGGCAAGACCGAGCGCAACGACCGCACCGACGAGATCAAGGTCGAGGTGCTCGAGCGTCTCGCCGAGACCTACGCCGGACGTGAGAAGGAAATCGGCGCCGCGTTCCGCTCCCTGACCAAAAAGCTTGTGCGCCAGCGCATCCTGACCGATCACTTCCGTATCGACGGGCGTGGCATCACCGACATCCGGGCCCTCTCGGCCGAGGTTGCGGTGATCCCGCGGGCGCACGGCAGCGCGCTGTTCGAGCGCGGGGAGACCCAGATCCTGGGCGTCACCACGCTGGACATGATCAAGATGGCTCAGCAGATCGACTCGCTGGGGCCGGAGAACACCAAGCGCTACATGCACCACTACAACTTCCCGCCGTACTCGACCGGTGAGACCGGTCGCGTCGGCTCGCCGAAGCGTCGCGAGATCGGCCACGGCGCGCTGGCCGAGCGGGCACTGGTGCCGGTGCTGCCGAGCATCGAGGAGTTCCCGTACGCCATCCGCCAGGTGTCCGAGGCGCTGGGCTCCAACGGCTCGACGTCGATGGGTTCGGTGTGCGCCTCGACGCTCGCCCTGCTCAACGCGGGTGTGCCGCTGAAGGCGCCGGTCGCCGGTATCGCCATGGGCCTGGTGTCCGACGACATTGAAGTTGAGGCGGGAGACGGCAAGAAGACCGAGCGTCGCTACGTCGCCCTCACCGACATCCTCGGCGCCGAGGACGCCTTCGGTGACATGGACTTCAAGGTTGCGGGCACCAAGGACTTCGTGACGGCGCTGCAGCTCGACACCAAGCTCGACGGCATCCCGTCGCAGGTGCTGGCCGGTGCGCTCAGCCAGGCCAAGGACGCGCGGCTGACGATCCTCGACGTGATGGCCGAGGCCATCGACCGCCCCGACGAGATGAGCCCGTACGCGCCTCGGATCACCACCATCAAGGTTCCGGTGGACAAGATCGGCGAGGTCATCGGCCCCAAGGGCAAGATGATCAACTCGATCACCGAGGAGACCGGCGCCCAGATCTCGATCGAGGACGACGGCACGGTGTTCGTCGGCGCCGCCGACGGGCTGTCCGCGCAGGCCGCCATCGACAAGATCAACGCGATCGCCAATCCGCAGCTGCCCAAGGTCGGCGAGCGGTTCCTCGGCACGGTCGTCAAGACCACCGACTTCGGTGCCTTCGTGTCGCTGCTCCCGGGCCGCGACGGGCTGGTGCACATAAGCAAGCTCGGCAAGGGCAAGCGCATCGCCAAGGTCGAGGACGTGGTGAAGGTCGGCGACAAGCTCCGGGTGGAGATCGCCGACATCGACAACCGCGGCAAGATCTCGCTGGTGCTCGTCGCCGAGGAAGCCGCCGAGTCGACCGAGGGCGCCGAGAAGGCCGATAAGGCTGCCGGTGATGTTGCACCGGCCGAGGCCTGATTCGGCGTCATCGGCGTCATCGTTGACCGAGACCATCCTGGAAACGACGCAGGTCCGCCGGACCACGCTGCCCGGCGGACTGCGCGTCGTCACCGAGTACCTCCCGTACGTGCACTCGGCGTCGGTGGGGGTGTGGGTCGGCGTCGGCTCCCGTGACGAGGGACGCAGCGTCGCGGGCGCCGCGCATTTCCTGGAGCACCTGCTGTTCAAGGCCACGCCCACCCGCACCGCGGTCGACATCGCCCAGGCGGTCGACGCGGTGGGCGGTGAGCTGAACGCGTTCACCGCGCGTGAGCACACGTGTTACTACGCGCACGTTCTGGATTCCGATCTGGAACTCGCGGTCGATCTCGTGGCCGACGTGGTGTTGCGTGGCCGCTGCGCGGCAGAGGACGTCGAGCTCGAACGCGATGTGGTGCTCGAGGAGATCGCGATGCGCGACGACGATCCCGAGGACACCCTCGGTGACGTCTTCCTGTCGGCGATGTTCGGTGACCACCCGGTCGGGCGCCCGGTGATCGGCAGCGTCGACTCGATCTCGGAAATGACTCGCGCACAACTGCATTCGTTCCACATTCGGCGCTACACGCCGGACCGGATGGTGCTCGCGGTGGCGGGCAACGTCGACCACGACGAGGTTGTGGCCCTGGCGCGTGAGCATTTCGGCAGGCGGTTGGTCGAAGGGCGCACCGCCGTGCCGCCCCGCAAGGGGTCCGGTCGGGTGCCCGGACGGCCGTCGCTGCGTGTCGTCGAACGCGACGGCGAGCAGACGCACGTATCGCTCGGGGTGCGGACGCCGGGACGCCACTGGGAACACCGGTGGGCGCTGTCGGTTCTCAACACCGCGCTCGGTGGCGGACTGAGTTCGCGGCTGTTCCAGGAGATCCGGGAGACCCGCGGTTTGGCGTACTCGGTGTACTCCACTGTGGACACCTTCTCCGACAGCGGTGCGCTGTCGATCTACGCCGGATGCCTGCCGGAGCGGTTCGAGGAGGTCGTGCGCGTCACGACCGATGTTCTGCAGACCGTTGCGCGTGACGGCATCTCCGAGAACGAGTGCCGTATCGCCAAGGGTTCGCTGCGTGGTGGTCTGGTGCTCGGCCTGGAGGATTCCGCGTCACGCATGCACCGGATCGGCCGCGCCGAACTGAATTACGGCGAGCATCGCAGCATCGAGCAGACCCTCGCGCAGATCGACGCGGTCACCCTCGACGAGGTCAACGCGGTGGCGCGGCAACTGCTCACCCGCGACTACGGTGCCGCGGTTCTCGGTCCGGACACTTCCAAAGCGTCACTGCCACAACCACTTCAGGACATCGCCAGCTGATCCGTTAGGGTGGGTCGGATGACAGATCTCTCACGACGCAGTGTGTTGATCGGATCCCTCGCGGCGGTGGCGGCGGCCGGTGTACGTATGCCGATCGCTTCGGCGGCGCCCGTCGAAGGCGGGATCGTCGATCTGGAACAACGCCACAACGCAGTGATCGGCGCCTACGCGGTCAACCTGGATTCGAACCGGACCGTGGCACACCGTGCCGACGATTCGTTCGCCATGTGCTCCACGTTCAAGGCTTATCTCGCGGCCAGGGTGCTGCAGGGCGCGCAGCGCGGCGAGTTGTCGCTGGACGACCGCGTATTCGTCGATCCCTCCGTTCTGTTGCCCAATTCGCCGATCACCGAAGAGCACGCCGGTGGTGAGCTGACGCTGGCCGAGTTGTGCCAGGCGGCGCTGCAGCGCAGCGACAACGCCGCGGCGAACCTGCTGCTCAATCAGATCGGCGGGCCGCCCGCGGTCACAGAGTTCGCGCGGTCGATCGGTGACCAGCGCACGCGACTGGACCGTTGGGAGGTGGAACTGAACTCCGCGGTGCCCGCAGATCCGCGTGACACCAGCACCCCGGCTGCGTTGGCCGGCGGTTTCCGCGCGTTTCTCACCGGCGATGTGCTGAACCCGCCGCAGCGTCAGTTGCTCGACGAGTGGATGCGGGCCAATCAGACCTCAAGCATGCGCGCGGGATTGCCCGACGGGTGGACCAGTGCCGACAAGACCGGCAGCGGCGACTACGGGTCCACCAACGACGTGGGCATCGCCTACGGCCCACAGGGGCAACGGATCCTGTTGGCGCTGATGGTTCGTTCGGGCGGAGACGATCCGAAGGCGGCCGGGTTCCGGCCGCTGATCGGTGAACTCACGGCGATGGTGCTGCCCGGTCTCTTGTGATGCGAATCGCCCGGCGCGGAACGGGTCCGGCCGGGCGATTCTCGGGTGGGTCGTGATGCGTCGTTACGCCAGGAACTCCGCCGGATCGGTGTAGGGCAGTTCCAGATCCTTGGCGACAGCCGCGGACAGCAGCTTGCCGTCGTGGGTCGAAAGACCCTTGGCGAGCGCCGGATCGGCGGCGCAGGCGGCCTGCCAGCCCTGGTCGGCGAGCTTGAGCACGTACGGCATGGTCGAGTTGGTCAGCGCGAACGTCGAGGTGCGCGGCACCGCGCCGGGCATGTTCGCCACACAGTAGAAAACCGTGTCGTGGACGTTGAAGGTGGGCTCGTCGTGGGTGGTGGGCCGCGAGTCCTCGAAGCAGCCACCCTGGTCGATCGCGATGTCGACGAGCACCGCGCCCGACTTCATATGCGCGACAGTCGAATTGCTGACCAGCTTGGGGGCCTTGGCGCCGGGCACCAGGACCGCACCGATCACCAGGTCGGCCCGCTTGACGGCTTCTTCGAGTTCCAGACTCGACGAGTAGCGCGTCTCGATGCGACCGCCGAACTCGCCGTCGACGCGGCGCAGCGTGTTGATGTTGAGGTCGAACACCGTCACATGGGCGCCCATACCCGCGGCCACACGTGCAGCGTTGTAACCGGCGGTGCCCGCGCCGATCACGACGACCTCGGCGGGAGCAACGCCGGGGACTCCGCCCATCAGCACACCGCGGCCTCCGTGGCTGCGCATCAGGTGGTAGGCGCCGACCTGGGCGGAGAGCCGGCCGGCGACCTCGCTCATCGGCGCCAAGAGAGGCAGCGCACCGTCGGCGGTCTGCACGGTCTCATAGGCGATCGAGGTGGTGCCGGATGCGAGCAGCGCATCGGTGCACGGCTTGGACGCCGCGAGGTGCAGGTAGGTGAACAGGGTCTGGCCCTTGCGCATGCGCGAGTACTCGGCCTCGATCGGCTCCTTGACCTTGAGCAGCAGCTCGGCTTCGGACCAGACCTGATCGGCGGTGTTGACGATCTCGGCGCCCGCCGCCTTGAAGTCGCGATCCGAGACGGCCGAACCCTCGCCGGCGCCGGCCTGGATGATCACCTCGTGACCCCTGCGGGTCAGCTCTGCCACGCCCGCGGGGGTGATGGCGACTCGGTACTCGTTGTTCTTGATCTCGGTCGGGATTCCGACGAGCATGATCGCTCCTTCAGAAGGGGTAATGTCACCTCTAAGTGTGAAGAACCTTCGGATACGGATCAATATCTCTGCATAAGATTCGGTAGGCTCGCTCCATGGTAGAAGGATCCTCAGTCATGAGGCCGCAAACGCCGGGCTCGCCGAAGGATGTTCGGAACCGTGACATCGACGAGATCGACCGCCGCATTTTGCTGGCCCTGCACGACGATGCGCGCATGCCCAACAGCGCACTGGCGGAGCTTGTGGGCATTGCTCCGTCGACGTGTCACGGGCGGGTTCGCCGTCTCCAGGAGATCGGGGTCATCCGCGGTTTCTACACCGATATCGACCCGGCGGCCGTCGGGCTGGGGCTTCAGGCCATGATCTCGGTGAGCCTGCAATCCAACGCCCGCGGCAAGATCCGCAGCTTCATCGCGCAGATCCGCACCCGGCCTCAGGTGATGGATGTGTATTTCCTCGCAGGCGGGGACGACTTCATCCTGCACGTCGCGGCCCGTGACACCGAGGATCTGCGAAAGTTCGTGGTGGAGAACCTCAATGCCGACTCCGACGTGGCGGGCACGCAGACGTCGCTGATCTTCGAGCACCTGCGGGGTGCGTCGCCGCTCTGATCGGATGTCATTGGGCTCGCAGTACCAGCCCGTAGCCGTCGGCCCCGGTCAGACGGAGTTCATCGGAGGCGATCGCCGTCTGCACCTTGCCGGTCAGCACCCGCAGCACCGCCCGCTCGACGGCGGTCACGTCTTCCGGGCACGCCTTGCGTGTCGTTGCCAGCGGGCCGAACTCGATGATCGCGGGCGAGCCGGAGACCTCGGCGCGCCCGTTGAACTGATTGCATCCGGTGAACCCGGTAAGGTTGCCGTCGTCGGCGATCGTCAATGTCGGCTTGGCATCTTCCAGTGCGCGCGACGTGCTGACCGCCTGCGATGACACCAGGCTCGTCACCTGCCAGGTGGTACCCGTGAGCGGCCGATCCGGGTGCACCACCTTCTTGTCCTGCAGTGTGACCGTGGCACTGTCGGTCTTGAGTACGAGCGTGTCACCGTCGAGCGACCACGATGGCTTGGCGCCGAAGAACCGGGATGTCCACTGATCGGCATCACTGATCGGTGGTGGGCAGCCCATCATCGTGCTAGCCAGTTGTGTCGCGATGTGGCCGTCGGAAAGGTCGACCGTGCCCGATCCGTGGTTGCATCCGGCGAACGTGCTGATCTGTCCGCCGTCGAACTGTACGGTCAGCGGGCCACCGCCGGGGATCTGTTCGCCCTCGACCTCCACCGAGACGAACGTGCGGCCGTCGAGGGTGTTGTCGTCGGCGTTGACGTTGCCCGCGCACGCCGTGACCGTCAGGACCGCGAGCGCAACCGGGACGATCGGGAACAGACGCATGGTTTCACCCTAGAGGCCAGCTGCCGGTGTGGTTGTCAGTGTCGGAATTCCGGTCGGTGGTAATCGGTTTCGCTCACCCGCCTCCGGTCCCCGGACATCGGCGCGTCACGGGTTCGCTCATCATCACTTTGGCTGATGCGATCCTCATCTCAGGCGTTCGGCTGGGCGTCCCCGCTGCGCCGAGCCCCGCGGTGCTCGGCGATCGTCCGGAACGGCGCGGCGAGGTTGGCCTTTCGGGCGATGCGCTCGAACAGTCTGGGCATGGCGATCGAGGCCACCGCCACCGCCCTCAGTGCGCCCGGCGCGACGATGGCGTCGGGTAGATCCTTCTCGACGGCCTCCACGACCGCCCTGCCCAATGCGTCGACCGGCATGCATCCGATGGCCTTGGGTGCGGTCGCCCCGAACTCTTTCACCTGATTCGCATACATCCCGTCCTCCGCCGCCATGAAACCTGGGCAGACCACCGATGCGCTCACGTTCCAGCCTCGATCTTGAGCTGTCATTCGGAGGGCGCGGGTGTATCCGACAAGGCCGAACTTGGTGGCGTTGTAGGACTCCGCGTAGGCGCTGCCGACCAGCCCTGCCACCGACGAAACATTGACGACGTGGCCACGGCCGCGTCTGATCATGTCGGGCAGGACGGTTCTGGTCAACAGCATCGGTGCCAGCAGATTGACGTCGGTCATCGCACCAAGATCGTCGAGGTCCGATTCCTCTGGCCTACCCACGGATTCGATCCCAGCGTTGTTGACGAGCAGGTCGATGGGGCCGCCCACGTCGGCCGCCCGTCGCGCCAGAGCAGCTGCCTGTGTGCGATCGGCCAGGTCGACGACCACCGTGGACACCGTGGCGCTGGTCGCGGTGCGCACCTCTGCGGCCACGGCGTCGAGTGCGTCCTGACTACGCGCGGCCAGCACCAGGTTCATTCCGCGGCTGGCCAGCGCCAGTGCGATGTGGCGGCCGAGCCCCCGGGAAGCGCCCGTGATGAGTGCTACGTCTCCTTGCCGAATTCTCATCGCTGTCCTCGTCTCGATGTGTCTGTGCCGTGGTGAACGATTCCTGAGACGAATTCCTTCGCTGTGTCGCGGGGTCGAGTACGTCCGGTTTGCCTGGCAAACCGGCGGTCTTGGCGCGAATGTTCGACGGGAATCCAACGTCCCTCAATAGAGACCTCCATCAACGAGCGAAGGATGACCACATGACAGATCTGACCGGGCGACTGGCGCTGGTGACCGGGGGCGCACGTGGAATCGGGGCAGCGATCGTGCGGCGCCTGGCTGCCGACGGAGCCGCGGTGGCGTTCACCTACAGTTCCTCGGCGGCTGAGTCGGCGAAGCTCGTGGCCGAGGTCGAGGCCGACGGTGGGACGGCAGTCGCGTTCCGAGCCGACGCGGGAAACGCCGAGCAGGTCAGGACTTCGGTCGAGGCGACGGTTTCGCAGCTGGGCGGGTTGGACATCCTGGTCAACAACGCCGGCGTGGGTACCTTCGGCGATGTCGAGTCGCTGGGTCTCGAGGAGTTCGACCGGATGGTCGCCGTCAACGTGCGTGGCGTCTTCGCTGCGATCCAGGCCGCTATTCCCCATCTCGGCGAAGGTGGCCGGATCATCAACATCGGCAGCGTCTACGCCGACCGGTTGGCCATTCCTGGGCTGGCCGTGTACGCCATGACGAAGGCGGCCATCGCCGGGCTGACCCGAGGGCTTACCCGTGAGCAGGCCCCACGGGGCATCACCATCAACAACGTTCAGCCCGGTCCGACCGCCACCGATATGAACCCCGACCGAGGTGAATACGCCGACGCAAGCAGGAGTTTCATCGCACTGGGCCGGTACGGCCAGGCGACCGAGGTAGCTGGAGTGGTGAGTTACCTGGCCGGTCCGGAATCCGGTTTCGTCACCGGCGCCAATTGGAACATCGATGGCGGTTATACGGCCTGAGGATCGGCGGTTGCGTACCGGCGGCGGCCGCCGAGTCCGTTTCCCTTGCAGGCGACAGGCTTGCGCACCTACCTATCAGTAGGTAGTCTCGCGGGATGTGGAGAGACCGGCGGGCGGAGTTCGCGGAAACATCTGCTCGGCAAGGCTTCCCGACGAATCGAAGGCGGCAATCCGGGACGCGTCCGGGAATCCGTTGTGTTGTTCTGTCCCAGAAGCCGATTCATGCGACGAAATACTTCGGCGACCGGACGGATCGTCTGGGCGTTCCAGGGGACAGGTTGACCCCATCCCGGGGCGGGTGGTGTCTGCCCCAATCTTGTTGTGCCTGACCCGAATCAGCGGGAATCAGTTCTGGTCTAGGCCCGTCGGACGCTGCGAAGTCAGTTCGCGCGATCACCAAAGGCGCGTATCCCAGGGTGACGCTGACCGGGCTTATAGCGGAGGAGAGTCACGATTTTCAAGTCTTTGCAGCGGTTCTGGATTCCACTATTGGCGATGGTCGTGATCGCTGTTGGAGGCTTTACTGTGTCGCGTCTTCATGCGATCTTCGGTTCCCAAAGGCATCCTTCGTATGGTGACACCAAAGTCGATGCCACAAAACCTTTCGATCCCAAAACTCTGACATACGAGGTCTTTGGTACGCCTGGGACACTCGCCGATATCAGCTACTTCGACATCAACACCGATCCGCAATTCGTCCAGCAGATCACCTTGCCCTGGTCGCTGGAGTTCGATATCACTGCGAGCACTGCCGTGGGCAGTGTCATGGCGCAGGGGAACAGCGACAATATCGGGTGCCGTATCACGGTGGACGACGAAGTCAAGGCCGAGAAGATATCCAACGAGGTAAATGCGTTCACCTCTTGCCTTCTGAAGTCCGCATGAACAGGCACAGTACGAACCGGGACGCCAACACGCAGCGGTCGCGGCTGGCATGGGTGATCCGCACCTTCTCGGTACCGATCATCCTGGGGTGGGTCGCAATCACCGTCTTGGTGACTCTGGCGGTGCCACCACTGGAAGTGGTCGAACAACAGCACTCGGTGTCGCTGAGCCCGCCCGACGCCCCGTCCGTCAAGGCGATGACGCGAATGGGTGAGGTGTTCCGGGAATCTGATTCCGAAAGCGTGGCCGTCATCGTTCTGGAGGGCCGAGACCCGCTCGGCGGCGATGCCCACCGGTTCTACGACTCCATTGTTCGCCAACTGAAGGACGATACGGCGCATGTGCAGCACGTCCAGGACTTCTGGGGCGACCCGCTCACAGCAGGCGCCGCGCAAAGCGCAGACGGCAAAGCCGCCTACGTTCAACTGAATCTTGTCGGGAGCTTCGGACAGGCTCTGGCAAATGAATCGGTGCAAGCCGTAAGGGACATCGTAGAGAACACGCCGGTCCCGCCCGGGGTCCAGGCTTTCGTCACCGGCCCGGCCGCGGTAGTTGCCGACGTGGGGCAGAGCGGTAACAGAACGGTGCTCCTCATCACCTTGGTGACGGTCGGTGTGATCTTCTTGATGTTGCTCCTGCTCTACCGATCGTTCCTTACGGTCATCATTCTGCTGCTGACAGTCGCTGTCGAGCTACAGGTGGCGAGGGGCCTGGTCGCCTTTCTCGGCCTCCAGGGCCTCGTTGGTCTCACCACATACGTCGTCAACCTGTTGGTGTCGGTCGGCATTGCGGCGGGCACGGACTACGGGATCTTCTTCACCGGCCGATACCAAGAGGCCCGCCAAGCCGGAGAAGACCGTGAATCGGCCTATTACACGGCATATCGCGGTGTGGCGAAGGTCGTCCTGGCTTCCGGGGTGACGATCGCCGGCAGCATTGCCTGCCTGAGCTTCACCCGCCTGCCGTACTTCCGGCCGTTGGGCATTCCCGGCGCGGTGGGCATCCTGGTTGCGGTCGCCGTCGCGCTGACTCTGGTACCGGCGACCATCGCGGTCGGTAGCCGGGTCGGCATCTTCGACCCGAAACGGATGGTGATCACGCGCCGCTGGCGTCGGGTCGGCACCGCGATTGTCCGATGGCCCACGCCCATCCTCGTAGTGACCGTCGGGATCGCGCTGATCGGTCTGTTGACGCTGCCCGGGTACAACCCCAGCTACAGCGACCAGAAGTACATTCCGCAGGACATCCCTGCCAACAATGGATTCGCCGCCGCGGCAAGGCATTTCCCCGAGTCGAAGACGTCGACGCCCGACCTGCTGTTGGTGGAGGCCGACCACGACATGCGGAATCCGGCCGATCTGTTGGTCCTGAATCGGCTCGCCAAAGCCGTTTTCGCGGTTCCGGGGATCTCCAGCGTGCAGTCGATCACCCGCCCCGAAGGTACCCAGATCGCACATACATCGATCCCGTTCATGCTGAGCATGTCGAATGCCAGCCAACGCCTGAGCCTGCCTTTCCAGCGAGAGCGCATGGACGATCTCCTCAAGCAGGCCGACGAGATGGTCACGACGATCAATCTCATGAAGCACATGTTTTCGTTGATGCAGCAGATGGCGGCAATCACGCACAGCACGGTCGAAACCACCCACGATCTTCAAGGTGTGACGAATGATCTGCGTGACCGGGTGTCGGATTTCGAGGACTTCTGGCGGCCGCTGCGTAACTACTTGTATTGGGAACCGCACTGTTTCGACATCCCGATCTGCGAGTCGATCAGATCCATCTTTGATGCGATCGATGGCGTCGACGAGGTGGCCAACAAGATGAAGGGTCTGGTCGAGAACCTCGATCAACTCGACAGCCTCATGCCGCAACTGCTGCTGCAGTTCCCGCAGTTGATCGCCACCATGGAGAGCAGCCGCACAATGATCCTCACGATGCACAGCACCATGTCGGGCATCTTTGACCAACTGGACGATTCCAGCGGCAACGCGACGGTCATGGGTAAGGCCTTCGACAATGCCAATAACGATGATTCGTTCTACCTGTCGCCGGAGGTCCTGGAGAACGAGGATTTCAAACGGGTCATGAAGATCTTCATGTCCCCGGATGGGAAGGCCGCGCGTCTGCTCATCGCGCAGCGAAGCGATCCTGCTACGCCCGAGGGTATTTCACGCGTCGAACCGATTCGGATCGCGGCCGAGGAGGCGCTCAAGGGCACTCCGCTGGAACGTGCGCAACTGTCGGTCGCCGGAACCGCGGCGGGCGTAAAAGATCTGGTCGACGGGTCGAAGATCGATCTCTTGATCGCCGGCGTGGCTGCGCTGTGCCTGATCTTCCTGATCATGGTGATCATGACACGCAGTCTCGTCGCCGCGCTGGTGATCGTCGGGACCGTGGCATTGTCGTTGGGCGCATCCTTTGGGTTGTCAGTCCTGATGTGGCAGTACATCGTCGGCATCCAGATCAACTGGGTGGTACTGGCGATGTCGGTCATCGTCTTGTTGGCGGTCGGTTCTGATTACAACCTGCTGTTGGTGTCGCGGATGAAGGAAGAGATCGGCGCCGGGATCAGCACCGGGATCATCCGAGCGATGGGCGGTACTGGCAAGGTGGTGACCGCCGCGGGGCTGGTGTTCGCCGCGACGATGGGATCGATGATCGTCAGTGACCTGCTGACGATCGGCCAGGTGGGCACCACCATCGGTCTGGGGCTGCTGTTCGACACACTGGTTGTGCGCGCATTGATGACGCCGTCCATTGCTGCGCTGCTCGGCCGTTGGTTCTGGTGGCCGCAACGTGTGCGTCCTCGTCCGGCCAGCACCATGCTTCGGCCGACGGGTCCGCGCCCGCTGGTGCGTTCACTGCTGCTGGGGGAGTAGCGAACTCGTATGAACGTTCCGCAATCCCGGCCGCCGTTCATCGCGCGGACCATACGCACGTTCTCTCCCCTCATCATCGTCGCCTGGATCGTGGTGGTGCTGGTGACGAACCTGGCCTCGGTCGGAGGGGACTGGAAGGCCGCCATCCCGTCGCTGGAGCGGGTCGCCGAGCAGAACTCGGTTTCGCTCATGCCCCAGGACGCGCCGTCGGCGCGAGCCCTGATGCGGATGGGGCAGCTATTCAAGGAATCGGATTCGGACAGCGCGGCGATGATCGTGCTCGAGGGCACGGACCCGCTCGGCGAGGACGCGCACGAGTACTACGCCAAACTGGTCGCACGGCTGCGCACTGAATCCAAACACGTTGAGCACGTGCAGGATCTGTGGGGGGATCGGCTCACCTCATCGAGTGTGCAGAGCCCCGACGGCAAAGCGGTCTACACCCAGCTGAACCTTGCAGGCAACCAGGGAACACCGCTTGGCGATGAATCGGTGGCCGCGGTCCGCAGCATTGTCGACGGCCTGTCTGCCCCGCCCGGAGTGCACGTGTATGTGACCGGCGCGGCGCCGCTCGCATCCGACATGCAGCACACCGGCAACCGGTCCATCCTGAAGATCACCCTGGTGACAGCCGTGATCATCTTTGCAATGCTGCTCCTGGTCTACCGTTCGATCGCCACGGTCGTTCTGTTGCTGACCATGGTGGGTGTCGAGTTGGCCGTGGCGCGTGGCATCGTTGCGTTCCTCGGTCATCACGATGTCTTCGTGCTCTCGACATTCGCCGTCAATATGTTGGTGTTCCTGAGTATCGCGGCCGGAACCGATTACGGAATCTTCTATTTCGGCCGATATCAGGAAGCACGGCAGGCAGGGGAAGACCGTGAATCCGCGTATTACAGTGCGTTTCGCAGCACCGCCCCGGTGGTGTTGGCTTCCGGCCTGACCATTGCCGGCGCCATTCTGTGTCTCACTTTCACCCGGTTGCCGTACTTCCACACCATGGGCGTGCCGTGCTCCATCGGTATGGTGGCGGCCGTAGCCGTCGCGGTGACGTTGGTTCCCTCCGGAATCGTGGTGGCCAGCCGATTTGGTCTGTTGGATCCCAAACGCAGACTGCGTGTTCGTAGTTGGCGGCGTATCGGCACGGCCATCGTCCGGTGGCCGGGCCCTATCCTGGTCGCTTCGTGCGCGGTGGCACTGGTCGGATTGCTGGCGCTGCCGGGGTACGAGACCAGTTACGACGACCGGGCGTACATCTCCGGCGACATTCCTGCCAATCAGGGGTTCGAGGCTGCCGAACGACATTTCACCCAATCTCGTCTGCAGCCAGAAGTGCTCCTTGTCGAGTCCGATCACGACTTGCGGAATCCGTCGGATTTCCTGGTGCTGAACAGGCTGGCCAAGGCGGTGTTCAAGGTACGTGGGGTATCCCGGGTGCAGGCGATCACCCGGCCGGAGGGGACTCCGATCGAACACACGTCGATACCGTTTCTGCTCAGCCTGCAAAACGCCAGCCAGGCACAGGTGACGAACTTCCAGAAGTCGCGGATCGACGACATCCTCAAGCAGGCGGACGACGCAGATACCATGATCGCGACGCTGCAGCGTCTGAGCGGGATCTTCCAACAGCTCACGGGTATCACCCATCGGATGGCGGTGAACACGCATGAACTGCAGGAGGTCACCGCCGATCTGCGGGGCAGTATCGCGCTCTTCGATGATTTCCTGCGTCCGGTTCGCAACTACTTCTATTGGGAGCCACACTGTTTCGACATCCCCATTTGTTCGTCGCTGCGATCGATATTCGACGCCATGGACGGCGTGGACGAGCTCGATGACAAATTGGCGACACTCGTCGACAACATCGATCAGCTCGACAATCTCTTACCGAACATACTCGGGCAGCTTCCCGAGCTGATCGACGTCGTGAAGACCTTCCGGACCATGTTGCTGACCGTGCACAGCACAACGTCGGGTTTGATCGCACAGGCCGAAGAGTCGAGCAAGGACGCGGCCGTGATGGGGCAGACGTTCGATGCGGCCAAGAACGATGATTCGTTCTATCTGCCGCCCGAGGTGTTCGAGAACCCCGACTTCCAACGTGCGATGACACAGTTCCTGTCCCCGGACGGAAAGGCCGTGCGATTCATCATTTCCCACAGAGGTGAGCCGGCGACCGGAGAGGGTATCGCCCGCGTTGAACAGATTCGGACGGCGGCCGAAGAGGCGCTCAAGGGAACCCCGTTGGTCAACAGCAAGATCGATGTGGCCGGTGCCGCGTCGACCGCAAAGGATTGGCGCGACGGTTCCACATACGATCTGCTGATCGCCGGCATCGCAGCGATCAGCCTGGTGTTCCTCATCATGCTCATCATCACGCGCAGTCTCGTTGCGGCACTGGCGATCGTGGGCACGGTGGCGCTTTCGTTGGGTGCGTCGTTCGGACTTTCCGTGCTGTTGTGGCAGTACTTGTTGGGCATCGAACTGCACTGGATAGTCCTGGCGATGTCCGTGATCATCCTGTTGGCGGTCGGCTCCGACTACAACCTGTTGTTGGTCTCGCGCATGAAGGAGGAACTCGTCGCCGGTATCAGCACCGGGATCATCCGATCGATGGGCGGCACCGGCAAGGTCGTCACGTCGGCGGGGTTGGTGTTCGCGGCGACGATGGCGGCCATGGTCGTCAGTGACCTGCGCATCATCGGTCAGATCGGCACCACCATCGGGCTGGGCCTGTTGTTCGACACATTGGTGGTGCGCTCGTTCATGACTCCCTCACTCGCGGCATTGTTGGGGCGGTGGTTCTGGTGGCCGCAGCGGGTCCGTTCTCGGCCGGCCAGCACGTTGTTGCGGCCGTACGGGCCACGGCCGCTGGTCCGGTCGCTGCTCGGGCAGCAGCATCCCGACGAGACATGCTGAGCCCGGGTCGGGCCGACTGTCCGCAGAGAATCCGGTGATGGCATCGGCAAGTCCGGCATCGGACAGACAGGTCAGCAGGTTGCTTCGCACATGCTGACTGGTCCACTCATCGTGTTCGCCGGTCAGCACGAGGTCCCGGATCGCCTTCAGCGCGACGATGCCGGTGTCGTCGGCCGGGCCATGCACCGAGATCGCCACGTCGCTGCCAATCCCAACGGTGACATCCCGGGGTCCGCTGGTCATCCCCCGGGTTGCCGGACCCTGCCCCACATCGACGTGCGTGGGAGCCGACCGGATGCGTGGGCTCGAGGGCCCGCGACCGGCCCCGGGCAGTAGGCTCCCAACCATGCGAGTTGGTGTTCTCGGGGCAAAAGGCAAAGTCGGCGCGACCATGGTGCACGCGGTCGAAGCCGCGGAGGATCTGACGTTCTCCACCGGCGTCGACGCGGACGATCCGCTGAGCCTGCTCACCGAATCCCAGACCGAGGTGGTGATCGACTTCACCCATCCCGATGTGGTGATGGACAACCTGAAGTTCCTCATCGACAACGGTATTCACGCCGTCGTCGGCACCACCGGTTTCACCTGGGAACGTATCGAGCAGGTCGAGGCCTGGCTCAAGGACAAACCCGGGTCATCGGTGATCATCGCCCCGAACTTCGCCATCGGAGCGGTGCTGACCATGCATTTCGCCCGGCAGGCCGCCCGCTATTTCGAGTCCGTGGAGATCATCGAACTGCACCATCCGCACAAGGCCGATGCGCCGTCGGGCACCGCTGCGCGCACCGCGAAGCTCATCGCTGAGGCGCGAAAAGGTATGCCGCCCAGCCCGGATGCCACCAGCACCGGCCTCGACGGCGCCCGCGGCGCCGATGTCGATGGCGTGCCGGTGCATTCGGTCCGGCTGGCCGGGCTGATCGCCCACCAGGAGGTGCTGTTCGGCACCACGGGGGAGACCCTGACGATCCGGCACGACAGCCTGGACCGGTCCTCGTTCGTTCCAGGGGTGCTGCTGGCGGTGCGCAAGGTCGGCGAGCGGCCGGGCCTGACCATCGGCATTGAGCCGCTGCTCGACCTGTCGTGAGCGAGGGCGCGCGCTCGCTGCGCATCCAGCTGGTGATCGGCTTCATGTGCCTGGCGCTGATCGCCTACTTCGTGATGTTGGGGCGGGCCGCGTTGGTCTTCATCACCTCCGGTGAGCCGGCCGCGATCGGGCTGGGTGTGGCGCTGCTGGCCTTCCCGCTGATCGGGGCCTGGGTGTTGTTCTCGACGCTGCGGGCCGGGCTGGCACACCAACGCCTGGCCGCGCTGGCCCGCGAACAGGGCATGGAGCTCGATGTCAGTGACCTGCCGAAGCGTCCGTCCGGTCGCATCGAACGTGACGCGGCCGACGCGCTGTTCGGCACCGTCAAGGCCGAACTGGAAGCCGATCCGGACAACTGGCTGCGCTGGTACCGGTTGGCCCGGGCCTACGACTTCGCCGGCGACCGGAGCCGGGCCCGCGAAACCATGCGCACCGCGGTGCGGATGCAGGAACAACAGCGGTCATGACCCAGACGGCGGGGCCCTGGCGTCAATCCGGGTCATCTTCCTGCCGCTGCCGACGCCGGGGATCTCAGATCTCAGTGGACGTGTGTGCATGAGCAACGTATTGCGCGGGCGCGCAACGGAGTTCAACGCAGCGGAAATAATGTCAGGCCGAAACCCCCTACCCATTGTCATGCCCTGTCCGTCGGAGGACGATGAAAGAGTCCGGCGGCGCCGTCGAGACGCTGCCCCATCTCCAACGGAGGCAGATCATGTACGCACGAAGCACCACCATCCACGGTCAGCCCGCATCCATTGACGCCGGGATCGCGCATACGCGCGACAGCGTGATGCCAGCGCTCGAGGACATCGACGGGTACGTTGGCTTGTCCTTCTTGGCCGACCGAACATCCGGCCGCTGCATCGTCACCAGCTCCTGGGAGTCCGAGGAGGCGATGCACGCAAGCGAAGAGTCCGTTCGGCCGATCCGTGACCGGGTCGCCGAGCTACTGGGCGGTGACAGGCAGGTCGAGGAATGGGAGATTGCTGCCATGCATCGCGAGCACTCCTCGGGTACAGGTGCCTGTGTCCGAGCCACCTGGGTCAAGGTGGACGCGGATCAGCTCGACCAGGCCATCGAGTTTTACAAGATGAGGATCCTGCCCGCCCTCGAGGAACTGGAAGGTTTCTGCAGCGGCAGCCTGCTCGTCGACCGCGCATCCGGTCGTGGCGTGGCCGCGGCGACCTTCGAGAGCATGGAAGCGATGGAGCGGAACAAGGACCGGATGGACAGGATCAGAGCGACGGGCAGTCAGGAAGCGCACGCGGAGGTGCTCGACGTGTGCGACTTCGAGCTGGCGGTTGCCCACCTGCGGGTGCCCGAGCTGGTCTGACCGGCTGCAGGGCGACAAGCGGACCGTCCCCGCGCGTTGAGGGGACGGGCCGCTGCTTGCGCGCTGGAAGAGATACCGTAGTGCTCTCCAGCCGGACCGACGTGCCGGTGCAGGGAGACGGATGGGAGCTTGCCGGTGCCGCGACTGCTGGTGGTGCATCACACGCCGTCCCCGGCAACGCGAGAGCTCTTGGAGGCGGTGCTGGCCGGCACCCACGATCCCGACATCACCGGCGTCGACGTCGTCACCCGTCCGGCACTGGCCGCGACGATCCCCGACGTGCTCGACGCCGACGGCTACCTGTTCGGGACCACCGCGAACTTCGGATACATGAGCGGCGCGCTCAAGCACTTCTTCGACACGGTGTACTACCCGGTGCTTGACCACGTTGCCGGGCGGCCGTATGGATTATGGGTCCACGGCAACAACGACACCACGGGTGCCGTCAATGCCGTGGACCGCATCGTCACCGGGCTCGCCCTGACGAAGGCCGCCGACACCCTGGAAGTCACCGGGGCCGTCGACGCGGCCGTTCGTGAGGCCGCGTACGAACTCGGTGGCACGCTGGCCGCGACGTTGACGGACTGAGTTGTCGTACTGAAGGAGGGCCATGCCGGGGATTGCCGAACTCGCCCTTGGCGCCGCGCCGATCGCAGGCGGCGCCATGCTGGGGGTCATCGCGGGTAACCTCCGGCCGCCGGACGTGCGCGGAATGATCGCCAAGGACATGGACCTGCTGGAGCGGTTGCCGGAAGAAGAGGTCGAGCTGCGCAACCGGCTGCGCGCCAGCATCAACCAACGCATCAACGACCTCATCACCGCGGGTGAACGCAGCCGCGAGATCCGCCTGGCCGCGACGTCGTATCAGGGCAACTGGCGTGACGTCGTCGTCTTCATCTGTGCGGTGCTGTTCACCATCGTCTGGTGGAACATCGACCACGGCCGCACCAACTGGCTGCCGATGTTCGTCATCATGATCGTCATCTCGGTGGTGGCAGCCATCTACGCAGGCCGCGGCCTACTGCGGGCCGTGCAGACCGCTGCGCGCAGGAACCCCGACAGACCTCAGTAGTGGTATGTGTCCGACGGCGCGGGCACGTGATCGGGATCGTCGTCGCTGTACTCGGGTTCATGGATGCCGTAGGCGCGCGCGAGGTCAAGGATCTTGTTGGCCCGCGCGATACGGGGCAGGTCCGACCCGTTGCGGATCTCGCCGCCGTCACGCTGGAACTCGGCGAAAAATTCTTTGGCCCAACTGATCTCGTCCTGCGACGGTGACAGGCCCTCGTTGACCGTCGGGCACTGGTCGGGGGTGAGGCAGATCTTGCCGGTCATGCCGAACTCGGCCGACACGGCCGTCGCCTCCGCCAGCTTCAACGGGCTCGAACCCACCGTCGGGCCGTCGATCGCACTCGGCAGGTGCGCGGCCTTGGCGGCGATGGTGAACCGGGACCGCGCGTAGGCCAACGTCGCGGGATTCTCACCGAAACCGGTGTCGCGGCGGAAGTCGCCGATGCCGAACGCGAGCCGGAAGGTGCCCTTGGTCGCGGCGATCTCGGTGATGCGCTCCAGCCCGCGCGCGGTCTCCACCAGCGCGACGATCGGCACGTCCGGCAGCCGGTTGGCGGTCTCGGTGACATGGTCGACGGATTCGACCATGGCCAGCATGATGCCGCCCACCGACGTGCCCTTGAGCGTGTCGAGGTCGTCGGCCCACCACGGTGTGCCGAACCCGTTCACCCGTACCCAGTCGTTGTTGCCGTCGGACAGCCACCGAACCACATTGTCGCGGGCAGCGGCTTTGTCCTTGGGCGCCACCGCGTCCTCGATGTCGAGGACGACGATGTCGGCGCGCGAACGCGCCGCCGGGGAGAAGCGCTCGTACTGCGCCCCGTTCACCAGCAGCCAGCTGCGCGCCAGCACCGGGTCGATGCGAAATCCCGGCACAACGGAGGGGTCCGGGTCGTGGATCGGCTGGTCGTACACGCCTCAATCGTGGCGTACCGGCTAGGCAGACGCCAAAACGGCCCCGAACACACGCTCGGTGTTCTCCCAGTGGCGCTGCGCGGCGGCCTCGTCGTACACGGAGAGGTGATCGGGCACCGCGAACCCGTGGCCGGCCGGATAGAACTCGATGGTGTGCTCGACGGCCGCGCCGGACAACGCGTCCTCGAGCCGTTTGGCGTCGTCCTCGGTGAACGACGCGTCGTTCTCGGCCGCGGCGACGTAGACGACGGCCTGGATCTTGTCGGCCAGCAGGTGCGGGCTGTCGGGATCGTCCTCGACCGCGATGCGCCCGCCGTGGAAGGACAGCGCCGCCGCGACGCGATCCGGTACACGGGTCGCCACGATCAGCGACGCGCGTCCGCCCATGCAGTAACCCGTGGTGCCGAACTTCTCACCCGACACGTCGGGCCGGCCGGCCAGGTAGGTGAAGAACGCCTCGGCGTCCGACGCGATGGCCTCCGGGGTGAGGGTGCCCATCATGTCGAAGAGCTTCTTGCGCTGCTCCTGATCGCTGAACACGGTGTTGAGGTCGATGGGACCCCAGTTCGGGATGCGGTAGTAGACGTCGGGGACGAGCACGACGTATCCGAATCCGGCCAGCTTGGCCGCCATCTGCTCCATGGTGGGCCGCAGGCCACCGGCGTCGGGGAACAGCACGACGCCGGGCCACGGGCCGGAGCCTTCCGGGGTGGCGACAGTGACGGGGCAGGTGCCATCGGGCGTGGTGATGGTGTCTTTGAACGTCGGCATGGCCTCCGTTCTACTCCGCGTGTGTGCACGTAAGCTGAGGAAGTGCCGATCGACACGCCGTACGAGGACCTTCTGCGACTGGTGACCGAACGTGGCACGCCGAAATCCGATCGCACGGGCACCGGAACCCGCAGCCTGTTCGGGCACCAGATGCGCTACGACCTGAGCGCCGGGTTCCCGCTGATCACCACCAAGAGGGTGCACACCAAGTCGGTGATCTACGAGCTGCTGTGGTTTCTGCGCGGTGATTCCAATGTGCGCTGGCTGCAGGAACACGGTGTCACGATCTGGGACGAATGGGCCAGCGAGACAGGGGATCTGGGTCCAGTCTACG
Source organism: Mycolicibacterium goodii (assembly GCF_001187505.1). The sequence continues at coordinate 5,613,934 of NZ_CP012150.1, read as the reverse complement.
GCGTGCAGTGGCGGTCGTGGCCGACCCCGTCGGGCGAGCACATCGACCAGATCTCGGGCGCGCTGGAGCTGCTCAAGCGCGATCCGGACTCGCGCCGCAACATCGTCTCGGCGTGGAACGTCGGCGAGATCCCGCAGATGGCGCTGCCGCCGTGTCACGCGTTCTTCCAGTTCTACGTCGCAGGCGGCAAGCTCTCCTGCCAGCTGTACCAGCGCAGCGCCGACCTGTTCCTCGGCGTGCCGTTCAACATCGCCAGCTACGCGCTGCTGACCCACATGATGGCCGCGCAGGCGGGCCTTGGCGTCGGCGAGTTCATCTGGACCGGTGGGGACTGCCACATCTACGACAACCACGTCGAGCAGGTCGCCCTGCAGCTCAGCCGTGAACCCCGGCCATATCCGGAGTTGATCCTTGCGCCCCGTGATTCCATCTTCGACTACACCTACGAGGACATCGCGATCATCAACTACGATCCGCATCCGGCGATCAAGGCGCCCGTGGCGGTATGAGCACTGCTTGCAGGTGCGAATCATGACCATGAGCACTGCTTGCAGGTGCGAATCATGAGCATGAGGTTGATCTGGGCCCAGTCGACCGCAGGGGTCATCGGCCGGGACAACACCATTCCCTGGCGCCTGCCCGAGGATCTCGCCCGGTTCAAGGAGCTCACGATGGGCCATCCGGTGGTGATGGGACGGCTTACGTGGGAGTCGCTACCGATCAAGTTCCGGCCGCTGCCGGGACGACGCAACATCGTGGTCACCCGCAATTCCGACTACCGGGCCGAGGGGGCCGAGGTGGTCGCCGACCTACCCGACGAGCCCGATGCCTGGGTGATCGGCGGCGCCCAGATCTATGCCCTGGCGCTTCCAGACGCCGACCGCTGCGAGGTGACCGAGGTCGACATCGACCTTGGTGCCGGTGATGCGTTCGCGCCCGTGCTCGACGAGTCCTGGGTCGCCACGACAGGGGAGTGGCAGATCAGCAGCACGGGCCTGCGTTACCGCTTCTGCAGTTATCGACGCTGAACTGGCAGCGGGACCGCCACCTGGCTCGGTACATTGTTCCGGGGTCAGCTGGAGAGGGGCTCCGCCCATGACTGAGTCTTCCGTTCGTGTCGTCCTGCGTGAGCGCGCGAGCCTGCAGCCCAACGACACCGCGTTCACATTTCTCGATTACGAGCAGGATTGGGAAGGTATTGCCGAAACCCTGACCTGGGCGCATCTGTACCGGCGTTCGGTGAATCTCGCACTGGCACTTGGTCGCTGCGGATCGACCGGTGACCGGGCGGTGATACTGGCGCCGCAGGGCCCCGACTATGTCGTGGCATTTCTGGGTGCATTGGAAGCCGGGTTCATCGCGGTACCGCTGTCGGTGCCGACGGTCGCCGTTCACGATGAGCGTGTCACGGCCGTGCTGCGCGACGCGGCACCTTCGGTGCTTCTCACGACGTCGGCTGTCGCGGAGCATGTCGCCCCCTATGCACGGGCATTCGCCGACGGCCGCACCCCCTCGATCATCGAAATCGATTCGCTCGACCGGGATTCGAGCGGAGAGTCCGGTGGGCTGCCGCGGGACCGACCGGATATCGCGTATCTGCAGTACACATCGGGGTCGACTCGCACGCCGACCGGGGTTGCGGTCTCCAACGGCAATTTGTCGGCCAATTGGCAACAGATCATCTCCGGCTATCTTCCGGATTACCGGATGCCGCAGACAGCCTTGTCGTGGCTGCCGTTCTACCACGACATGGGACTGATGCTGGGCCTGTGCGCGGGAATTCTGGGTGGCTGGCCGACGGTGATCATGACTCCGATGGCATTCCTGCAGCGGCCGGCCCGGTGGATGCAATTGCTGGCGCGTTATCCGCAGGTGTTGTCGGCCGCGCCCAATTTCGCCTTCGAACTCGCGGCCGCACGCACGTCCGACGACGACATGGTCGGGCTCGACCTCGGCGACGTGCTGTACATCATCAGCGGCGCCGAACGGGTGAGCCCAGCCACGATCGGGCGCTTCACGCGGCGGTTCGCCCGGTTCAACCTGTCCGAAGCGGTGATCCGCCCCTCATACGGCCTTGCCGAGGCGACACTGTTCGTGGCCACTCACCCGCCGGGCGGACCGCTTGAGGTTGTCCACTTCGAGCCCGAGAAGTTGTCCGCAGGCCGCGCGCAGCGGTGCGCAAAGGGCACGCCATTGGTGAGTTACGGCAAGCCGCAGTCGCCGACGGTACGCATCGTCGATCCCGAGACCTTCACCGAGAAGCCGGAGGGAATGATCGGTGAGATCTGGGTGCACGGCGACAACGTCAGCCCCGGTTATTGGCGCAGGCCTGTCGAGTCGGCGCAGACCTTCGACGTCACGATGAACACTCCGTCGCCCGGTACACCCGCCGACGGTTGGTTACGAACCGGGGATCTCGGTTTCCTCTCCGACGGTGAGTTGTTCATCGTGGGCCGCATAAAGGATCTTCTGATCGTGCGCGGGCGCAACCACTACCCCGACGACATCGAGGCCACCATCTCGGAGATCTCAGGCGGCCGGGCCGCGGCGATCGCCGTCACCGATGAACACACCGAAAAGCTTGCCGTGATCGTCGAATACAGGAAACGGGGCGGGTCCGAGCAGGAGGTGACCGAGAACCTCCGCAGACGCAGCGAAGCGATCACGTCGGCGATATCCAATTTGCACGGCTTGAGCGTCCACGATGTCGTGCTGGTGGCACCGGGTTCGATTCCCATCACCACCAGCGGGAAAGTCAGGCGAGCGGCGTGCGTCCAGCTTTATCGCGATGGTGGGTTCCACCGCCTGGACGTCTAGGCACGGCGGGCGACCGCCACGGTCGGGCCAAATCTCCGCGTGCGGAACTCGACGGTGATGGTCGGGTCGGCATGGTGGGCCAGGGCGCGCAGTGCCGACGGACTGTAGGCGCGCAGCGAACTGATGAATCCGTCGTGTGCCATCGGGATCAGCCGGGTGAACGGCAGCACGCATGCCAACACCACCAGATGAAGCGGTGGCCTGGGCCTGCGCAGGTCGACGATCAGCAACTTGTTCGCCACCCGGGTTCCTTCGGCGAAAACGCGGGCCGCCAGTTCGGGCGGTAGGTGATGCAACGACAATGCGAACACCGCCAGGTCGTACGACTTGTCCGAGGAATCGATTGCGGTGGCATCCATTTCGCGCACGATGGCGCGTGGGTGGCTGCCCAGATCGCCCGCTGCCACGGTGGCCACGAAGTGGGGATCGATGTCCGTCACGGTGACCTCGGCAGCGGGATGGGCCTCCAGCAGCTTGCGTGACACCCCGCCGAGACCCGCCCCGAGCTCGAGGATCTTGGGTGCGGGGACATCGGCCACTTCGGCGAGTGCGATCTGGGCGCACTTGCCGTAGATACCGAGCCGCGGTCGCCGGCCGCCGCGGTCGAGTGCGTTGACGACCTTGCTCTTGAGTTCGTCGACGTCGTCGCGGTCCAGGTACTCAAGCCGGTCGGTCTGTAGGCGGCGGTCGAGTCGCGAGGCATCCGGGCCGCCCCGCGGCATATTCGCGATATCGCTCGCCGTGCTGCTCATGTAGTAATCATGGACGATCGTGGCAGCAGTCCACTTCGGTTTGCGCAATCCTTTTGCTCCTGCCGCATTCCGTTGCGGCGTTGATATAGATCGAGTTGGTCCTTCTCAAATGCCTCCGGAGGTGTCAGGAAGGGATCTGTAACTGATCCTTTGTGGGGTCCGCGTGTTGTCGCACGTGGGACCTCCTGACACACCCCGGAGGTGTTTTGTGTCTGTGCAGTGTGCTCCAGTCACGTCGTCCACGATCGTCGTTGCTGTTGATGTGGGCAAGACCTCGGCCTTGTTTTCGGTGACCGATGCTGCACGTCATCTGCTGGTCAGCCCGACAGAGTTCACGATGAACCGCTCAGGCTTGGGTGCTGCGGCGGCGAGCGTGATGGCGGCAGTTCCGGTGTCGGGGCAGGTCAAGGTGGCAGTGGAGGCTGCTGGCCACTATCACCGCCCAGTGCTTGATCACCGCTGGCCCGATGGCTGGGAGGTGTTGGAGCTCAATCCCGCCCATGTCGCCGAGCAGCGCCGCGCGCAGGGCCGACGCCGGATCAAGACTGACGTGATCGATCTGGAGGCGATCACCGAGCTGGCGCTGGCCGGGCGCGGGCGCGCCATCGCCGACCGCGATGTCGTGATCGGCGAGCTCAGCGCCTGGGCGGGACACCGAAGCCGGCGGGTCACCACGCGCACGGCGACAAAGAATCAGTTGCTCGGGCAGCTGGATCGGGCGTTTCCTGGGCTGACCCTGGCGCTGCCGGATGTGTTGGCCACCAAGATCGGCCGGCTGGTCGCCGCGGAGTTCTCCGACCCCTGCCGGCTGGCCGCCCTCGGAGTGAATCGGCTGATCCGTTTCGCCGCGGCACGCGACCTGCAGCTGCGCCGTCCCGTCGCCGAGCGGCTGGTCGCCGCAGCCCGCGATGCGCTGCCTACCCGGGACGCGGCGATCTCCCGCCAGATCCTGGCCGCCGACCTGAACCTGCTCGCCGACCTAGATTCACAGATCCAGGCCGCTGAGGCCGCGTTGGCAGTGCTGTTGCCGCGCAGCCCGTTCGCCACCCTGACCACCGTTCCGGGTTGGGGTGTGGTGCGAGTAGCCAATTACGCAGCAGCCCTGGGTGATCCGTCCCGTTGGCCCGGCCCGCGACAAATCTACCGGGCCTCGGGACTCTCACCGATGCAGTACGAATCCGCCCACAAACGCCGTGACGGCGGCATCAGTCGCGAGGGCAGCGTGGCCTTGCGCCGCGCCTTGATCGACCTCGGCCTCGGCCTATGGCTGACCGAACCGGCGGCCAAGGCTTACGCCGGCGGACTCAAAGCTCGCGGCAAACGTGGCGGGGTCATCGCCTGTGCGCTGGCCCACCGTGCCAACCGCATCGCCCACGCCTTGGTGCGCGACCACACCGCCTACGACCCGGCCCGCTGGGTTTGACCAACCTCGCCATCGACGAAAGGACCAGCCTCAATCCCACCTTCACAAGTCCCGTCGGCAGTGCCACGCTGAACAGACGGGACGAAGGGCCGGATCAGATGCCGCCGGCGTTATGGCGGACCTCCGCAGGTTACGCCGCGTCTAACTTGGCACCCGACCCTTCGCCTCCAAGGCAGCCCGAACGACGCCAGATGACCCCTGCCGAGGTCGCATACGTCAACGTGGGCGCCCGGCCCCCCGGTCAGTCCTGGCCAGCCACCGACACCACACACGAACCCACAACACCCGCATCCCGGATGTCGGTGCCTTGCACCCACCAACAGTCTTGACACGACCTACAGCCAGTTAGGATGAACCACCGGTTGCCGGAGGAAAGCAATGCGCCGAAGAGACTTTTCGCTCCGCTCGGGGGTGCGCGCGGTCGTCCATTCCTTCGGGCTGATGCGACAGAAGGATGCTGCCGCGTACTACACGATGATCGGCGACGACGTCATCGACTTCATGAACGAAGGGTATGTCGACAACTCGAAGCCGTTGTGGCTCAATCTCGGTTACTGGAGGACCGCGCGCACCTATCCCGACGCGTGTGTGGCGATGGTCGAACTCCTCGGCACCCGGGCCGGCCTGAGCCACGGTGATCGAGTCCTCGACGTCGGCGTCGGCTTCGCCGAACAGGACTTGGTACTGCTCGACCGGTTCGCGGTGTCACACATCACGGGCATCGACATCACACCTGTGCACGTCGACAAGGGGCGCGAACGCGTGGCCCGGCGGGGGCTCGGGGATCGCATCGACCTTCGGGTGGGTTCCGCGACCGCGACGGCATTTCCCGACGCATCCTTCGACAAGGTCTTGGCGCTGGAATGTGCATTTCATTTCGACACGCGTGACGAATTCATCCGCGAGGCTTTTCGCGTGCTCAAGCCGGGCGGGACCATCGCATTGACCGACATGCTGCCGAGCCCGGGGCAGAAGTCCACCGTGGCAACTGTTTTCGGTCGCAAATACGGCCACATTCCCGAAGCCAATTTCTACGACCGGCGGGAGTATTCCCGGCGGCTGACCGCCGCCGGATTCGGCGATGTCACCGTGGAATCGATCCGGCAGGACGTGTATCCCGCGATGGCCAAGTATGTCAGGCAACGCGTCGACGAGAACAAGACGATGACCGAAGTGGTCGTCGAAGTGACCGAAGAAGAACGCGCGCAGTGCCGCGGTGTCTCGCTGTGGGAAAAAGCGACCGGCCTGGCGGACTACGTGATCGCCTCGGCGCGCAAGCCTGTGGAGGTTCAGCAGAACTGAGGTCGGCGACTCTCACAGCAGTCCGAGCAGTTGCAGGTCGGTCACGTACTTGACGATGACGGGCGCCGTGATGCGCGGGATGTCAGGGTTGTCCGGGTCGCGGCCGATCTTGGCCTGGCGCACCGCAGCACGGAATCGGTCGGTCGGCCCGAAGGGTCTGCGGGTCGGCTCGGGGGGTTGCAGCTGCTTGGCCGTGTGCAGCAGAAACTGCATGACATCGAGGACCGAGTGCCGACGCTGCCGATCCGGCAAGGCGCGCAGGGCAATCTCGAATCGCTGCAGCCATTCGCCGAAGTCGTCGATGCGCTTGACCGGATAACCGGCGTCGATCAGCCAGTCGACGAACTCGTCGAGCCCGATGTTGTCGTCGTGCGGGTTCATGACGTGATAGGTGAGGAACCCGCCATCGGGATCCCGGCCCAGCCGCGCGCCCAGCGTGGTGATCGCCTCGGCGATGAATTCGACTGGCAGCCCGTCGAAGTGCGCGGGTTGCCGGTTGCCGTGGGAGTCGAGCCGGTAGATGGAACGGGGCGCGATGCCGGTGGCCATGAGGCTCAGGATGGTCCTGGTGAACATGTCCGCCACATTGAGTTGGCCTGCGTAGGTGGTGTCGGCCAGGATCACGTCGCAACGGAACACCGCCGCCGGCAGGCCACACAGGTCGTTGGCCTCGCGCAGCAGCACTTCGCCGGCCCACTTGCTGTTGGCGTAGCCGTCGCCGAAGTTGTCTTCGATCCTGCGAGTCGGGCTGATGAGGCGGATGTCGGCGTCCTCGGTGAACGCCGACGGCTCGATCTGGTCGCCCACACTGCCCGTCGACACGTAGATATAGGGCTTGATCTTTGTGGTGAGCGCCACGCGGATCAGCTCGGCCGTGCCCACGACGTTGGGCCGGAACAGCTCCTTGTAGGGCATGACACCGTTGACCACGGCCGCGGAATCCACGATCAGATCGACGCTTTGGGTCAATCGCCGCCAGGTCTGTGTGTTCAACCCGAGGTCGGCCTCGGCCTTGTCGCCTGCGATGACCTCGAGGTGGTCGGCGGCCATTTCCCGGAAGTGTTGCAGGAGTTTCGGGTCACCGCTGTCGAAGGTCTTCTCGACGCGGCGCCGGGCATCTTCGTCGGACTCGGCCCGCACCAGGCAGATCAACGTGCCGCCGGTCAGTGCCATCCGCTGCAGCCACTCCAGAGCCAGATAGCGCCCGAGGAAGCCGGTCGCCCCGGTCAGCAGGACGGTCCGTGGGTCGGTGCCGACCCCGGGCAGCGTCGGTGCGGCGGACAGCGTTCGGGCGTCGATGAACTTGTCCAGTGTGAGGTCGCTTGCGTTCACGACCGCGGTGCCGTTCGGATCAGCGGCGGGCCTGCCGTGCACGTGCGCGAAGCTGGGCGTCGCCGAGGTCGCATGTGTTTCCAACCGCCTGCTCAGGCTTCTGACGGACGGCGCGTCGAAGATCGTGCGCACCGCGAGATCGGTGTCGAGGGTTTTGTTGATCGCGTCGATCACCGGCATCGCCGACAGGGAGTCCCCGCCCAGGTCGAAGAACGACTCGTCGACCCCGACGCGGTCGACGCCGAGCACCTTGGCGTAGATGTCGGCGACGATCTTCTCGGTCGGGGTGTGCGGCGCCCGGTAGGCGGTGGTGGCAATCACGGGTGCCGGCAGGGCCTTACGGTCGATCTTGCCCGAGGAGGTCAACGGGAACTCGTCGAGAACGACGATATGGGACGGCACCATGTAGTCAGGCAGCCGGGAACTCAACTGCCGGCGCACCGCGTTGATCTTGCTGTCGCTGCGAGGGGTGTTGGCATAGGAGGTGTTTGGCCAGCTCCCCTCGGCGGGCTGGTAGACGTCGGTCAGCCGGGGGCCATGGTCTGTGGGGCTGAGGAAAACGGCATCCAGGGTGCCGGGATGGGCGCCCCAGGTGACGGCCACGCGGTATCCGAGTGCCCGGCCGAGGTGGTGCAGTTGTTCGGGTGTGGCGTCGGACGTCGCCGCGGCGGTGGCTTCGTCGAGAGCTTCTGCCAGGGAGAGTCCCGCGGCGAGGACGCGTTCGATGTGCACATCGGAAGCCACGGCGGAGCGAGGAATCCCGGTGATGCGCACGGCCGCGGGGCGCCGCGTCGTCAGCCGGGTATGCAGACCGTCCAGACCCGCGCATTGAGTCCACGTCCAGGCGGGCACGGTCGCCAGCGAGCACACCGGTGTCGGGTTCTTGTGGATGGCGACGTCATAGCGGTACCGAGTCAGTTCATTGTCGGCCGACCCGGGTTTGACCTGGATGTCGAGTCCGGCAACCGACGGACGATCGGCAGCCCAGGTGGTGAAAAACTCTGGGGACACCAATAATTCGGGATCGGTGAGCATGGCCAGGTGAATTCGTTGATGGATCTCGCTGGCGGCCGCGGTGGTGGTGCTGGTGGTGCGGGCCAGCGCGACCGCGGTGTGGAACGCGCCGTGCAGGGTGTGGTTTCGGATGTCGCCGATGAACAGCGTTCCGCCGGGTGCCAGCAGTTCCATGGTGGCCTCGATGAGGTCGGTCAGATATTCGCGATGAGGGAAGTACTGGATGACCGAGTTGAGGATGATGGTGTCGAAGTATTGCTGGGGCAGCCCCTCGACCACGTGGGCGGGCCGGGTCAAAAGCTGGACTCGATCACGCCACGGAATCTGCAGCTGCGCGAGCGAGCGGGCGAGATTGTCGACAGCCGCAGCAGAGATGTCGGTGGCGACATAGCGTTCACACTGCGGCGCGATCTGTGACAACACCAGCCCAGAGCCTGCGCCGATTTCCAGCACTCGTCGCGGTTGCAGGGCCATGATCCGGTCCACGGTCGCCGCACGCCATTCCAGCATCTCCTCGAGCGGGATCGGATCATCGGTGAAGCTGCTGTTCCAGCCGCGGAAATCCATGCCGAACTCCGGCACGGTGCTCTCGGCGACGTACAGCTCGTTCCAGACCCGTCGCCAGTCGTCGATGATCTCGGCGTCGTGGTCGGCGGTGGTGGTGTGCTCGAGGGTGACGTAAGCCACCAGGTGCGCGCCGGTGTTGCCGCGATGCACGGTTGCGGCCGCCTGGGTGACCTGCGGGCAGGCCAGCAGGGTGTTCTCGATTTCGCCGAGTTCGATGCGTTGTCCGCGCAGTTTGATCTGGCTGTCGGCGCGGCCCAGATAGTCCAGTGTCCCGTCGGGCGTCCACCGCACCAGATCACCGCTGCGGTACATGCGTGCCCCTGCGGGACCGTACGGGTTGGCCACGAATCGTTCCGCGGTCAGGTCCGCCCGCCCCACGTAGCCGCGTGCCAGCGCCGGACCGGCCAGGTAGAGCTCACCGACCACGCCGATTGGTGTGGGGTTCAGCCGGGCGTCGAGCACCAGGGCGCTCACGCCGGGGATCGGGGCGCCCACATCCACCGGATGTCCGGCCGACAGGGGTGCACTACAGGTGACCCAGACGGTGGTCTCGGTGGGACCGTAGGTGTTGAACATCTGCCGGCCCGGCGCCCGGGCGGCCACCAACTCGCCCGGGAGGGCCTCACCGATGGTGGCCAGCGTTTCGACCCCGTGTAGCGGGGTACCGCTCAGCGATGCGAGCACCGTCGGGGTCAATACCGCGGCGCTGACCTTCTGGCGATCGATCAACGCGGTCAACGCTTCTCCGGCGTAGGCTTCCGGCGGCGCCACCACCTGCGTCGCACCCGACGCGACCGCCAACAACAACTCGCCGACCGACACATCGAAGGTTGGTGCGGCGACCATCAGCAACCGCGAATCCGCGCCCAACCCGAACACCTCGGACAGCGAGCTCGCCCCGAACAGCCCGGTGTGGGTGACGGCCACTCCCTTGGGGGCGCCGGTGGACCCGGATGTGAACATCACGTAGGCGGTGTTGTCCACCCTCAGCGGCGACAGCCGGTCGGCGTCGGAGATCGGATCGGCGGATCGTCCCGACAGATCCAGACCGTCGATGCGCAGTATCGGGCGTGTCCCGGCCCCCGCCACGGTGTCGGCGCCGCAGGTCATCACACAGACCGCCTCGACCGTCGCCAACATCGTGGCGATCCGCTCCACCGGATGGGCACGATCCACCGGCACATACGCGCCGCCTGCCTTGACCACGGCCCACCAGGCGACCACCAACTCCAGGCTCCGATCGACCGCCACGCCAACCGCGCGCTCGGGGCCGACCCCCGCCTCGATCAGCACCCGCGCCAGCCGGGTGGACCACTCGTCGAGCTCGCGATAGGACACCTGACGCGCACCATCGATCACGGCGACCGCCTCGGGGTCGGCCGCCACCGCCGCCGTCAGCAGGTCAAGCGCCAGACCCACCGGCTCGTCCGTGCCCGTCCCCGCCCAAACCGACTGCAGCAGATCGCGTTCACCCGGATCGAGCAACGGGATGTCACCCACCACCACCGACTCATCTGTCACCACCGCGTCGAGCACGCGCCCGAACCATGTGACCAATCGGTCGATCGTGGCGCGGTCGAAGAGATCCGTGGCATAGGTCAGCAGGCCGGCCGTTGTCGGACCGGCAGGGTCGTCGGTCAGCGCCTCGCTGAACTCGAATTCCAAGTCGAATCTGGCAGTGCCGGTCAATGTCGCCAGCGGCTCTGCGCTGAGCCCGTCGAACGCCAAAACGTCGGGGCGTACATTGTTCTGGAAGGCCATGAACACCTGGAACAGCGGATGATGTGCCGTGGAGCGTACCGGATTGAGCTGCTCGACCAGCCGCTCGAACGGAAGGTCCTGGTTGCTGTAGGCATCAAGTGCCTTCTGCCGCACTCGCTGCAGCACGTCGGTGAATCGGTCCGCCGAATCGACTTTCACCCGAAGGACCCACGTGTTGACGAAGAAACCGATCAGATTGTCGAGTGCTTCGTCCGACCGCCCGGCGATCGGCGTGCCCATCACCACGTCCTCGCCCATTCCGACCCGGTGCAGCAATACCGCCACGATGGCCTGTAGCACCATCGACGGTGTCGCATTACGCTCTGCCGCAATCGCTTTGACTCCGCCCCAGGTCTGAGGGCCGATACGCAGGTCGATGTTGTCGCCGCGGTAGCCGGCCACCGGCGGGCGGGGTCGATCCGTCGGCAGCGACACCACGTCCGCCAGATCCGCCAATTCCTGTCGCCAGTACCGAAGTTGTTGGGCGATGACACTGTCCGGATCTGACTCCGACCCCAACAATTCATGCTGCCACACGGTGAAATCGGTGTACTGCACCGCCAACGGTGCCCACTGCGGGGCGCGGCCTTGGTGCCGCGCCCGATACGCCGCACTCAGGTCCCGGAACATCGGGGCCAGTGACCACCCGTCAAACGCGATGTGGTGCACCACGATTCCCACGACATACCGTTCGGGTCCGATCGCATAGATCTGCGCACGGATCGGGATCTCGGTCGACAGATCGAACCGATATCCTGACAGTGTCAACAACTCACCGGCCACATCCTGCTCGGGCAGCGACACTGTCGCCGCGCCGCCGCGCCGCCACATGCCGGGCCGGGCCGGCAGCACCTCTTGGAACGGCACACCATCGATGTCTGGGAATACGGTCCGCAGCGACTCGTGCCGGGCGATGACATCATCAAGGGCCGCGTCGAGTGCCTCGACGTCCAATGCGCCGCTGACTCGAAAGGCGATCGGCAGGTTGTAGGTCGCGGCCCCACCCTCGAATCGGTTGAGGAACCACATCCGGCTCTGCGCGAAAGACAACGGCACCACTGCGGGCCCTTCGCCGGCGGTGAGGGGTTTGCGTCGTGTTCCGGTTCTGCTGATGCGGGGTGCCAGTTGGGCGATGGTGGGTGCGTCGAACAAAGTGCGTATCGATACGTCGGTGTTGAGGGTGGTGTTGATGGTGGTGATGAGGCGCATGGCGGAGAGTGAGTCGCCGCCGAGGTCGAAGAAGGAGTCGTCGATGCCGATTTTGTCGAGTCCGAGGATTTGGGCGTAGATGTTGGTGAGGATTTCTTCGGTGGGGGTGGTGGGGGCGCGGTGGTGGTTGGTGTGCTGGTAGTCGGGTGGGGGTAGGGCTCGGGTGTCGAGTTTGCCGTTGACAGTCAACGGCAAACAGTCCATCGCAACGATGGCGACAGGCACCATGTAGGCGGGGAGGCGTTCGCTCAGGTGCATGCGTGTTTGGGTGGGGTTGGCGGTTCCGGTGATGTAGGCGGTGAGGCGTTTGTCGCCGGGGTGGTCTTCGCGAACGATGACCGCGGCGTGGTCGATGCCGTCGAGTTGTGCGAGTGTGGTTTGGATTTCGCCGAGTTCGATGCGGTAGCCGCGGATTTTGACTTGTTCGTCGGCGCGGCCGAGGTAGTGCAGTTGTCCGTCGGTGCTCCAGTGCACGAGGTCGCCGGTGCGGTACATGCGGGTGCCGGTTCCGCCGAAGGGGCAGGCGACGAAGCGGGATGCGGTCAGTCCGGGGCGGCTGATGTATCCGATTGCGACGCCGTGGCCGGCGATGTAGAGCTCGCCGACGACGCCGGGGGCGACGGGGTGGAGCAGTTCGTCGAGGACGAACAGGGCGGCGCCGGGTACGGGTGTTCCGATGGGGACGGTGTGGGACCCGGGGGTCAGTGGTGTGCTGATGGTGGCGTAGACGGTGGTTTCGGTGGGTCCGTAGCCGTTGATCATGAGTCGTTCGGGTGCCCATTGGTCGACGACGTCGATGGGGCAGGCTTCCCCGGCCACCATGAGTGTCATGGGTGGGAGGTCGTTGTTGGATTGGGCGGCCAGTGCGGTGGGGGTTTGGCTCCATACGGTGACGTGTTCGTGGATCAGGAGGTCGTGCAGGTCTTGTGGTGAGGCGGTGATTTCGTCGGGGACGATGACCAGGCGTGCGCCGTGGAGCAGTGCGCCCCAGATTTCCCAGACGGAGTAGTCGAAGGCGTAGGTGTGGCATTGGGTCCAGACCTGATCTGGGGTGAGGTCGATGCCGATGTTCATACCGTGGAACAGTCGGGTGATGTTGTGGTGGGTGACGGCAACACCTTTGGGTTTTCCGGTGGTGCCGGAGGTGTAGATGATGTGGGCGATGTCGTCGGGGTTCGGCGTGGGTAGCGCGGTGGTGGGTTGGGCGTTCAGGTCGATGTCGTCGATATCGATGATAGTTAGGCCGGTTTCGGTCAGTCGTGGGTGCAGAGCGTGATTGGTGATTGTTGCGGTTGGTGTGGTGTCGGTGAGGAGGAAGGTGGTGCGGGTGTCGGGGACGGTGGGGTCGATGGGGAGGTAGGCGGCCCCGGTTTTGAGGATCGCGAGGATGGCGGTGATGGCGTTGGCGCTGCGGGGGAGCAGGAGTGCCACGGTTTGGCCGGGTCTGGCGCCGTGGTGGATCAGCAGGTGGGCCAATTGGTTTGAGGTTTTGTCGAGTTCGCGGTAGGTGATGGATTGGTTTGCGTAGGTGACTGCGATGGTGTTGGGGGATCGGGCCACCCATGCGGCGAACAGTTCTGGGATCGATACCGGTGGTGGTGCGGGATCGGTCAATACCGCCCGACGGCCGAACTCATCCAACCGAGCGTGCTCATCAACCGACAGCGCATCGAATGTCGACAACCGTTGGGCAGGATCGTCGGTCATGGATACCAGCACCCGCTGTAACCGCTCGATCAACGCGTCGATGTCTGCCGGTTCGAACACGTCGGTGTCGTACTCGATACGCAGACCCAGTTCATCTCCCGGCGTGACTTGCACTGTCAGCGGATAGTGGGTGGATTCGCGGCTGGTGAAGCCCGCGATGGCCAACTCACGGAATTCCAGCGACGCATTGGTGTCGATCGGGTAGTTCTCGTAGACGAACAGGGTGTCGAAGAGTTGGTCGTGTCCGGTGGCGTGGTGAATTTCGTTGAGTGCCAGGTGTTCGTGGTCGATGGTGCGGTTGTGGAAGGTGTGGAGTTGGTTGATGAGGTCGGCGGTGGTGGTGGTGGGTGTGATAGTTGCGCGTACGGGGATGGTGTTGATCATCAGGCCGACCATGGTGTGTGCGCCGGGTATGTCGGTGGGGCGGCCGGAGACAGTGGTGCCGAATACGACATCGTGGTGGCCGGTCAGGGCTGTGAGTACGTGCGCCCAGGCGGCCTGCAGGACCGTGTTGACGGTGCTGTGACGCGACCGCGCGAGGCCGGCCAACGCACGGGCGACCTGTTCGGGCACACGAGACAAGACCACGCGGTGCTCCGTCTCTGGCTGTCTCGCCGGTCCGACGAGGGTTCCGGTTTCGAAGCCGTCGAGTATTTCGCGCCAGGCGGTGCGGGCGGCGTCGAGGTCGCGTTCGGTGAGCCAAGTGACGAAGCGGCGATACGGTGTCGCGGCTGGAAGTTGGTGGCCGTGGTAGGTGGCGAAAATTTCGCTCAGCAGGATCGGTAGTGACCAGCCGTCGAGCACGATGTGGTGGTTGGTCAATACGATTCGGTGTTGTTCGGATGCGGTGCGGATCACTGCCACCCGGAAAACCGGCCCGCTCGTCAGGTCGCAGACCGCGGCGCGTTCGGTGGTGCACAGCTGCTGGATCTGTTGTTCGGTATCGAGTTGTAGGTATTTCCAGGGGATTTGGGGTTCGTTCGGGATGATTTGTATCGGCTGGTCGAATTGCTGGCAGAATCGGGCGGCGAGGTTGGGGTGGCGGGCGAGCACGGCGTTCACGGCGTGGTGCAGGCGCTCGGGGTTGAGCGGTCCGGCGATGGTGATGTCGAGTTGCATCGCGTACAGGTCACCGACATCCGCTGCGGCGCCCGCATGGAAGAGCAGTCCCTGCTGCGTCGGGGTGAGCGGCAGGATGTCGGCGATGCGGTACTGCTCTTGCACTTCGTCGATCTGGGTTTGGGTGAGGTGGGCCGGGGCGATGTCGGAAGGGGTGAGTCCGCCGCCGCCGTGTTGCACGTGGGTGCAGATGCCGGCCAGTGCCTCGAACCACAACTGGCTGAGGCGGACGATCTGGGTGCGGTCGAGCGCCGACGGCGCCCAGGTCCAGGTCGCATGCAAGTACGGGCCGGATCCCGATTCGACAGCGCCGGCGTTGAGTTCCAGCGTGTGCGCCAGCGGCATCGGCACCGTGGTGGCAGAGAGCGGAACACCGTCCTGACTGACACGCCACAGTTCTTGGGGGAGTTCGCCGGCCGTGGTGCCCAGTCGGCCGAGGTAGTTGAATCCGATGGTCGGGTCGGGTCCGTCGAGGTTGGCGTCGGTGTTGAGGTAGCGCAGCAGGCCGTAGGTGAGGGGATCGGGTAGGGCGCGTAGTTGTTCTTTGGCGTCTTTGATCACTGCGCCCAGGGTGGTGTCACCGGTTGTCACTTGTTGCCAGCGCAGTCCGCCGATGCTCAGGGCCACGGGGTATTTCGTGGTGAACCAGCCCACGGTGCGCGACAGGTCCAGGTCGTCGGCGAGGTCGTCATGCCGGCCGTGACCCTCGACGTCGATGCTGATCGACGCGTCGGTGGCAAGGAATTCGCTGCAGGCCAGCCCAAACGCAATCAGCAGGATGTCCTGGATACCGGTGTGAAATGCTGCGGGAACCTCACCGAGCAGTCGACGCGTCGTCTCGACATCCAGCGATACCGTCAGGTGACCGGCATCGGCATAGGTATCCAGCGCGGGTTGCACCTCTGGCAATACCGGCGGGGTTGCCGACACGTGCCGCCAGCACTCGGCCTGGTCGACGACCCCGGGCAGGTGGGCGTATTCATCGAGCAGTGATGCCCAGCGTGCGAATGAGGTGTGCACGGGAGGCAGGGCGATCGACTGACCGTCGCGGTGCTGTGCGCACGCGATGTTCAAGTCCTCCAACAGAATCCGCCAGGACACCGCGTCGATGGCCAGGTGGTGGATGATCAATGCCAGCTGGCCTGTACCCGTGGCCCACAGCGCCCGCACGACCGTTCCGCCCGCGGGGTCCAACAGCGAACGCGCCTCTGACAACGCCTCGGCGCAGAGTACGTCGACAGTGTCCAGGCAAGCGTCGGCGTCGACCGAACCCCGCTGGGACACGGTGAGCGACCAGACTCCGTCGTCGGCAGCGCGCAACCGCAGCATGGGGTGATGGTCCAGTATGGCCTGCAGGACGGTCGACACGTCGGCTTCGGTGACCCCGGCCGGTGCCTGCACCACCATTGTCTGGTTGAACTGATCGGTCGGGCCGTCGATGTTGCGCAGCCAGTGCATGATCGGAGTGGGTGTCACCGGTCCGACACCGTCATCGACCGGGCCGGTCCGACGATCGGCCACGACGACCACACGGGCCAGCCGGGCCACGGTCTGCTCGGTGAAGATGTCACGTGGGCGGCACGTGAGCCCGGCCGCCCGGGCCTGGGCCACCACCTGCATCGACAGAATGCTGTCGCCGCCCAGGTCGAAGAACGACTCGTCGACCCCAACCCGTTCCAGCCCCAGCACCTGGGCGTAGATACCGGCCAGGACCGCCTCGACCGCGTCGGTCGGCGCGCGGTAGTGATCGGCATCCTGGTACTCCGGCGCAGGAAGCGCGCGGGTATCCAGCTTGTTGCTGACCGTCAGTGGCAAGGCGTCGAGAACCACGATGGCGGCCGGAATCATATGGGCCGGAAGCTGCTCGGCTAGCCGAGCGCGCACCCCGGCGGGGTCGGCGGTTCCGGTGATGTAGCCGACGAGGCGTTTGTCGCCGGGACGGTCTTCGCGGGCGATGACGACTGCTTGCTGCACACCGTCGAGCGCGGCCAGAGCGGCCTGGATTTCGCCGAGTTCGATGCGGTAGCCGCGGATTTTGACCTGTTCGTCGGCCCGCCCGAGATACTGCAACTGTCCGTCGGTGCCCCAGCGCACCAGATCGCCGGTGCGGTACATGCGGGTGCCTGTTCCGCCGAACGGGCACGCCACGAAGCGGGAAGCAGTCAGCCCCGGCCGGCCGATATAACCGACTCCCACGCCGCGGCCGGCGATATACAACTCGCCGACGACGCCGGCCGGCACCGGGCGCATCCACTCATCGAGGACGAACAATGCCGTCGTCGACACCGGCGCCCCGATCGGGGCCGCACCCGAACCCGCCGTCAGCGGAGCACTCATCGATGCGTACACCGTGGCTTCGGTGGGACCGTAGGCGTTGATCATCACCCGCCCGGGCGCCCACTGATCCACCACCTGGGCCGGGCAGGCCTCGCCGCCGAGCAACAGCGCCACCGAATCCAAACCCCGCGGGGAGAGTGCGGCCACCGCAGAAGGGGTCTGGGTGAGTACATTGACGTGTTCGCTGATCAACAAGGCGTGGAAATCTTCCGGTGAGGCCGCGATTTCCTCGGGCACGATCACCAGTCGCCCCCCGCCGAGCAGCGCAGCCCAGATCTCCCACACCGAGAAATCGAAGGCATACGAGTGGCATTGGGTCCACACCTGTGCATCGCCCAGGCCCGGGGGCGGCGACTGCGCCACGTGACTCAGGTTGTGGTGAGTGATGGCAACGCCTTTGGGAACACCTGTGGTGCCGGAGGTGTAGATGAGATACGCGATGTCGTCGGGGACGGGCGCCGCTGGTGAGGTGTCGGATTGGGCATCCACAGCGGGGTCGTCGACATCGATGACCCGCAAATCGAACCCGCGCAGTCGCGACCGCAGATCCGCCGTGATGATCGCCGCGACCGGCGCGGCGTCGGTGACCATGAACCCGACCCGGGCGTCGGGCAGCGCGGGGTCGATCGCCAGATAGGCACCGCCGGATTTGAGCACAGCCAACATCGCCACGACCGCCCGCGCCGAGCGTTCCAACAGCAGCGCCACACATGAACCCGCCCGCACTCCATCGGCAGCCAGCCGGTGCGCCAACCGGTTCGCCGCCTCGTCGAGCTCGCGGTACGTCAACGAGAGACCGCCGTCACGGATCGCGATCGCGCGCGGCGAGCGCACCACCTGCCGGGCGAACAACTCCGGAACGGTCGCCGGAGCCGGGGCGGGGGCGGACAACGCGGCTCGGTTGCCGAGCTCATCCAGCCGGGTGTGCTCGCCGGCATCCAGCACGTCCAACGACGACAGGCGCTGCTCTGGGTCGGTGGTCATCGTCACGAGCACGCGTTCGAACCGCTCGATGAGGATGTCGATGGTGGCTGTGTCGAACACGTCGGTACGGAACTCCACCGCGCCGCCGATTCCGGCGGGGCCACCGGAATCGGTGAACCGCTCGGTCAGCGAGAACGACAGATCCACCCGGGCCGTGTGGGTGTCGATCGGCACCTGCGCGACCCGAAGATCCCCCAACGTCAATCCGGTCGCCGAATCGTTGCTGTCGTGTCCGGGAAGGTTCTGCCACGACAGCATCACCTGGAACAGCGGGTGACGGGACAGGGACCGGGTTGGGTTGAGGCGCTCGACAACAACCTCGAAGGGCACGTCCTGGTGATCGTACGCGGCCAGGCTGCGTTGACGCACCTGGCCCAGCAGCTCGGCGAAGCTGGGATCGCCGGTCAAGTCCGTGCGGAGCACCAGGGTGTTGACGAAAAACCCGACCAGCCCGTCGAGCGCGGGATCACCGCGGCCAGCGATCGGAAATCCCACCGCCACATCGGAACTCGCGCTCATTCGGGACAGCAGCACTGCCAGCGCGGCCTGAATCACCATGAAGCTGGTCGTATTGTGCTGACGGGCCACCTCACGGACCTGTTGCTGAAGCTCCGCAGGCCAGTCCACGGACACCCGGGAGCCGCGCTGATCGGCCACCGGCGGATACGGTCGGTCGGTGGGTAACTGCAGATGTTCGGGCATTCCCGCGAGTGCTTCGCGCCAGTAGGCCAGTTGTCCGGCGATGAGGCTGTCGGTGTCGTCGAGATCCCCGAACCGTTCGCGTTGCCACAACGCGTAATCCACATACTGCACCGGCAATTCAGCCCAGTCCGGGGCGTGCCCGACATGCCGGGCGTCATACGCCATTCCCAGATCACGCACCAGCGGCGTGATCGACCAGCCGTCGGCGGCGATGTGGTGAACCACGCCCACCAACACGTGATCGTCATCAGCAACGCGGAAAAGAGTTGCCCGTAGAGGTATCTGGGTTGCGAGGTCGAACGTGTGCCGGGCTACTTGCTGAATGGCTTGATCGAGTCGGGTTTGCGGCCATGTGGTGGCATCGGTGACCTCCCACCCGAAATCGGCTTCCTCGACGGGAATGACCTGCTGCCGTGGGATACCGTCCGGCGCGGTGATCAGGGTGCGCAGGCTCTCATGGCGTCCGATCACGTCGACCAGGGCGGCAACAAGCGCGTCGACGTCGAGCCTCCCGCGCAACCGCAACGCCACCGGCATGTTGTAAACCGCTGAGGGACCTTGCAACTGGTCGAGGAACCACAGTCGGCTCTGGGCGAACGACAACGGCACCACCTCGGGTCGTACGCCGGCCGTCAACGGCTCACGCCCGTCGGCCCCTCGGTCGATGCGGGGTGCCAGTTGGGCGATGGTGGGTGCGTCGAACAAAGTGCGTATCGATACGTCGGTGTTGAGGGTGGTGTTGATGGTGGTGATGAGGCGCATGGCGGAGAGTGAGTCGCCGCCGAGGTCGAAGAAGGAGTCGTCGATGCCGATTTTGTCGAGTCCGAGGATTTGGGCGTAGATGTTGGTGAGGATTTCTTCGGTGGGGGTGGTGGGGGCGCGGTGGTGGTTGGTGTGCTGGTAGTCGGGTGGGGGTAGGGCTCGGGTGTCGAGTTTGCCGTTGACCGTCAACGGCAAACAGTCCATCGCAACGATGGCGACAGGCACCATGTAGGCGGGGAGGCGTTCGCTCAGGTGCATGCGTGTTTGGGTGGGGTTGGCGGTTCCGGTGATGTAGGCGATGAGGCGTTTGTCGCCGGGGTGGTCTTCGCGAACGATGACCGCGGCGTGGTCGACGCCGTCGAGTTGTGCGAGTGTGGTTTGGATTTCGCCGAGTTCGATGCGGTAGCCGCGGATTTTGACTTGTTCGTCGGCGCGGCCGAGGTAGTGCAGTTGTCCGTTGGTGCTCCAGTGCACGAGGTCGCCGGTGCGGTACATGCGGGTGCCGGTTGCGCCGAAGGGGCAGGCGACGAAGCGGGATGCGGTCAACCCGGCCCGCCGCACATATCCGATTGCGACGCCGTGGCCGGCGATGTAGAGCTCGCCGGTGACGCCGGGTGGTACTGGACGTAGCCACTCGTCGAGGACGAACAGGGCGGCGCCGGGTACGGGTGTTCCGATGGGGACGGTCTTGGACCCGGGGGTCAGTGGTGTGCTGATGGTGGCGTAGACGGTGGTTTCGGTGGGTCCGTAGCCGTTGATCATGAGTCGTTCGGGTGCCCATTGGTCGACGACGTCGATGGGGCAGGCTTCCCCGGCCACCATGAGTGTCATGGGTGGGAGGTCGTTGTTGGATTGGGCGGCCAGTGCGGTGGGGGTTTGGCTCCATACGGTGACGTGTTCGTGGATCAGGAGGTCGTGCAGGTCTTGTGGTGAGGCGGTGATTTCGTCGGGGACGATGACCAGGCGTGCGCCGTGGAGCAGTGCGCCCCAGATTTCCCAGACGGAGTAGTCGAAGGCGTAGGTGTGGCATTGGGTCCAGACCTGATCTGGGGTGAGGTCGATGCCGATGTTCATACCGTGGAACAGTCGGGTGATGTTGTGGTGGGTGACGGCAACACCTTTCGGCACACCGGTGGTGCCGGAGGTGTAGATGAGATACGCAATGTCGTCGGGGGCGGGTGCCGCTGGCGGTGGGGTGTCGGGTTGGCCGTCGACAGCGGGGTCGTCGATATCGATGACCGGGAAATCGGACCCGTGCAATCGCGCCCGTAGGTCGGTTGTGGTGATTGTTGCGGTTGGTGTGGTGTCGGTGAGGAGGAAGGTGGTGCGGGGTTGGGGTGTGGTGGGGTCGATGGGGAGGTAGGCGGCCCCGGTTTTGAGGATCGCGAGGATGGCGGTGATGGCGTTGGCGCTGCGGGGGAGTAGGAGTGCCACGGTTGTGCCGGGTCTGGCGCCGTGGTGGATCAGCAGGTGGGCCAATTGGTTTGAGGTTTTGTCGAGTTCGCGGTAGGTGATGGATTGGTTTGCGTAGGTGACTGCGATGGTGTTGGGGGATCGTGCCACCCACGCGGCGAACAGTTCTGGGATCGATACCGGTGGTGGCGCGGGATCGGTCAACACCGCCCGACGCCCGAACTCATCCAACCGAGCGTGCTCGGCCTCGCTGAGCAGGTCGATGGACAAGAACCGTCGGGTCGGATTGGTCGTCACGATCGACTCCCCGCATCAGTGGTCATGGCCACCAGGGCCCGTTGGAACCGCTCGATCAGCGTCTCGATCCCGGCCGCGTCGAACACGTCGGTGTCGTATTCGACCCGAAGGATCAACTCATGGTCCGGGCGGGCCTGCATCGTCAACGGGTAGTGGGTGGATTCGGTGCCGGCGAACTCGGTGATGGTCAACCCGTCGGCGCTCAGCAGCGCGGTGGTGTCGATCGGGTAGTTCTCGTAGACGAACAGGGTGTCGAAGAGTTGGTCGTGTCCGGTGACGCGGTGAATCTCGTTGAGCGCCAGATGTTGATGTTCGAGCGTGTGGTTGTGCGCGGTGTGCAGTTGGTCGATGAGGTCTTCGATGGTGGTGGTGGGTGTGATGGTCGCGCGTACCGGGACGGTGTTGATCATCAGGCCGACCATGGTGTGTGCGCCGGGTATGTCGGAGGGACGGCCGGAGACCGCGGCGCCGAACACGACGTCACGCCGTCCGGTCATCGACATCAGCACTTGCGCCCATGCGGCCTGAAGCACGGTGTTGACGGTGCTGCGGCAGGTTCGAGCCAACTCGTTGACGGCCTGGGTGACGGCCTCAGGCACCTGAGACGATGCGATGCCACGCGGCCCCAGCGCTGACCGGCCCGGCGGACCCACCAGGGTGGGTGTGGCGAAGCCGTCGAGTATTTCGCGCCAGGCGGTGCGGGCGGCGTCTAGGTCGCGTTCGGTGAGCCAGGTGACGAAGCGGCGATACGGTGTGGCGGCTGGAAGTTGGTGGCCGTGGTAGGTGGCGAAGATTTCGCTCAGCAGGATCGGTAGTGACCAGCCGTCGAGCACGATGTGGTGGTTGGTCAACACGATTCGGTGCAGCTCTTCAGCGGTGCGGATCACTGTCACCCGGAAAACCGGCCCGCTCGTCAGGTCGCAGACCGCGGCACGTTCGGTGGTGCACAGCTGCTGGATCTGTTGTTCGGTATCGAGTTGTAGGTATTGCCAGGGGATTTGGGGGTCGTGCGGGATGATTTGTATCGGCTGGTCGAATTGCTGGCAGAATCGGGCGGCGAGGTTGGGGTGGCGGGCGAGCACGGCGTTCACGGCGTGGTGCAGGCGCTCGGGGTCGAGAGGTCCGGCGATGGTGATGTCGAGTTGCATCGCATACAGGTCATGGTCGCTGTTCTGGGTCTTCGCGTGAAAGAGCAGTCCATGTTGGACGGGGGTGAGCGGCAGGATGTCGGCGATGCGATCGCGTGCCTGCAGTTCGTCGATCTGGGTTTGGGTGAGGTGGGCCGGGGCGATGTCGGAAGGGGTGAGTCCGCCGCCGCCGTGTTGCACGTGGGTGCAGATGCCGGTCAGTGCCTCGAACCACAACTGGCTGAGGCGGCCGACCTGGGTGCGATCGAGCGCCGACGGCGCCCAGGTCCAGGTCGCGTGCAGATACGGACCGCTGTCCGTGTCAACGGTACTCGTGTTGAGTTCCAGCGTGTGCGCCAGCGGCATGGGTATCGCTGCCGCAGAGGTGGCGAATGCCAAAATGTCTTCGCTGATTCGCCAGAGTTCTTGAGGAAGCTCGCCGGCGTCCGCACCCAGCCGGCCGAAGTAGTTGAACCCGATGGTCGGGTCGGGCCCCTCGAGGTCGACGTCGGTGTTGAGGTAGCGCAGCAGCCCGTAGGTCAGGGCATCGGGTAGCGCGCGCAATTGTTCCTTGGCACGCTGGACTATCGGGCCGAGCGCAGCCTCGCCTGCCGCGACCTGCGCCCAGCGCAACCTGCCGACGCCCAGAGCCACGGGGTATTTCGTAGTGAACCAGCCCACGGTGCGCGACAAATCCAGGTCGTCGGCGAGTTCCTCATACCGGCCGTGACCCTCGACATCGATGCCGATCGGTTTGTCTGTAGCGCCGAGGAATTCGGTCCACGCCAATGCGTAGGCGATCAGCAGGATGTCCTGGATGCCGGTGTAAAACGCCGCGGGAACCTCACCGAGCAGTCGACGCGTCGTCTCAGCATCCAGGGATACCGACAGGTGCCCGGCAGTGGCGTACGTGTCGGTCTCCGGTTGGGGCGGGGGCAGGGCCGTCGGTGCCGTCACCCGCCGCCAGGCCGCGGCCAGTCCCACCACCGCGGGCAGCTGCGCGTGCTCAGCAAGCCGAGATGACCACTGCCGGAACGATGTTCCGCTGGCCGGCAAGGTGATCGGTTCTCCGTGGCGGTGTTGTGCCCAGGCAATGTTGAGGTCTTCCAGCAGGATTCGCCAGGAAACTCCGTCGATGGCCAGGTGGTGGACGATGAGTACGAGTCGGCCGGTGGTGGTTTCCCAGAGTGCGCTGAGCACCGTGCCGGTGGCGGGGTCGAGCCGCGACCTGGCTCGGGTGAGGGTGGCGTCGGAGACAACGTCGACGATCTGCAGGCACTTGACGGCATCTACCGCACCGGTCTCGGGCACAGACAGGGATAACGCGCTGCCGCTGCCGTCGGCGCGCAACCGCAGCATGGCGTGGTGGTCGAGTAGGGCTTGAAGCACCGTCACCACGTCCGAGTGGGTCACCCCGGGCGGTGCCTGCACTACCATCGTCTGGTTGAACTGATCGGTCGGGCCGTCGATGTTGTGCAGCCAGTGCATGATCGGCGTAGGAGTCACCGAACCGATACCGTCATCGGCCGGGCCTGCGTCGAGGCCGGCGACCTTGGTCACGCGGGCGAGCGCGGCAACGGTCTGTTCGGTGAAGATGTCACGTGGGCGGCACATCACACCTGCGGCGCGGGCGCGGGTCACCACCTGCATCGCAGAGATGCTGTCGCCGCCGAGGTCGAAGAAGGAGTCATCGATGCCCACTTTGTCGAGCCCGAGAACCTGGGCGTAGATGCCGGTGAGGATTTCCTCGACGGCCGTGGTGGGGGCGTGGTAGCGGTCGACGTCCCGGTAG
Organism: Mycolicibacterium goodii; assembly: GCF_001187505.1. The sequence goes on along the minus strand of NZ_CP012150.1, from coordinate 5,589,517 downwards.
TCCGGCGCGGGCAGGGCTCGGGTGTCGAGTTTGCCGTTGACAGTCAACGGCAAACAGTCCATCGAAACGATGAAGACAGGCACCATGAAGGCCGGAAGGCGCTCGCTCAGGTGCATGCGTGCCTGGTCGGGGTCGGCGGTTCCGGTGATGTAGCCGACGAGGCGTTTGTCGCCGGGCCGGTCTTCGCGGGCGATGACGACTGCTTGCTGCACACCGTCGAGCGCGGCCAGAGCGGTCTGGATTTCGCCGAGTTCGATGCGGTAGCCGCGGATTTTCACTTGTTCGTCGGCACGCCCGAGATACTGCAACTGGCCGTCGGTGCCCCAGCACACGAGGTCGCCCGTGCGGTACATGCGGGTGCCGGTTCCCCCGAACGGGCACGCCACAAACCGGGAAGCCGTCAACCCGGCCCGCCGCACGTAACCGACACCGACACCGTGGCCGGCGATGTAAAGCTCACCGGTGACCCCAGGCGGTACCGGACGAAGCCGGTCGTCGAGGACGAACAACGCCGCCCCGGGCACCGGTATCCCTATCGGCACCGTGCCTGCCCCGGCGGCCAGCGGCATGCTGATCGCCACACACATCGTCGTCTCGGTAGGGCCGTAGGCGTTGATCATCACCCGATCGGGTGCCCACCGATCGACCACGTCCGTGGAGCAGGCCTCACCGACGACCACCAACGCCGCTGAGTTCAACCCTTCGGACGACAATTCCCCTACCGCAGAGGGAGTCTGGGTGAGCACATTGACGTGTTCGGTGACCAGCAAGTCATGGAAGTCGGTCGGTGAAGCCGCCACATCCTCTGCCACGACCACCACGCGCCCACCCCGCAAGAGCGCGCCGAAGATCTCCCACACCGAAACGTCGAAGGCCAACGAATGACACAGCGGCCAGACACCTGTGCGAGGTAGACCGGCATCCAGCGAGCCCAGCAGCTGAGTGACGTTGTGATGGCTGATGGCAACGCCTTTCGGCACACCGGTGGTGCCGGAGGTGTAGATGAGATACGCAATGTCGTCGGGGGCGGGTGCCGCTGGCGGTGGGGTGTCGGGTTGGCCGTCGACAGCGGGGTCGTCGATATCGATGACCGGGAAATCGGACCCGTGCAATCGCGCCCGTAGGTCGGTTGTGGTGATTGTTGCGGTTGGTGTGGTGTCGGTGAGGAGGAAGGTGGTGCGGGGTTGGGGTGTGGTGGGGTCGATGGGGAGGTAGGCGGCGCCGGTTTTGAGGATTGCGAGGATGGCGGTGATGGCGTTGGTGCTGCGGGGGAGTAGGAGTGCCACGGTTGTGCCGGGTCTGGCGCCGTGGTGGATCAGCAGGTGGGCCAATTGGTTTGAGGTTTTGTCGAGTTCGCGGTAGGTGATGGATTGGTTTGCGTAGGTGACTGCGATGGTGTTGGGGGATCGGGCCACCCACGCGGCGAACAGTTCTGGGATGGATTTCGGTGATGGTGCGGGATCGGTCAGTGCTGTCTGATGGCCGAGTTCGTGGAGGTGTGTGTGTTCGTCGGTGGAGAGTAGGTCGATTGATGCCAGGGTTTGGGTGGGGTTGGTGGTGATGGTTTCGAGTGTGTGTTGGAGGCGTTTGGTGAGGGTGTGGATGGTGTGTTGGTCGTATATGTCGGTGCGGTATTCGATGGTTCCTTGGATTCCTTGGGGTTGGCCGGTTTTGGTGAAGTGTTCGGCGAGGGAGAAGGTGAGGTCCATGCGGGCGGTGTGGGTGTGCAGGGGCAGTGGGGTGATGTGGAGGTCTGCCAGGGTGAGGTTGTTGGTGTGGTGGCCGGGGAGGTTTTGCCAGGCCAGTGCGACTTGGATGAGGGGGTGGTGGGTGAGGGTGCGGGTGGGGTTGAGTTGTTCGACGAGGACTTCGAAGGGGATGTCTTGGTGTTCGATGGCGGCGAGGCTGCGTTGGCGGACTTGGGTGAGTAGTTCGGTGATGGTGGGGTTGTTGGTGAGGTCGACTCGTAGGACCAGGGTGTTGACGAAGAATCCGATGAGTTCGTCGAGGGCGGGGTCGGTGCGTCCGGCGACGGGGAAGCCGATGGCGACATCGGGTGTGGCGGCGAGTTGGGAGAGCAGGATGGCCAGGGCGGTTTGAATGACCATGAAGGTGGTGGCGTTGTTGTCGGTGGCGAGTTGTCGGATGGCTTGTTGGAGTTGGGGTGGCCATTCGATGGTGAGGGTGGCGCCGTGTTGGTCGGCGATTGGTGGGTGGGGTCGGTCGGTGGGTAGTTGTAGGTGTTCGGGTAGTCCGGTGAGTGTTTCGCGCCAGTAGGCCAGTTGTGCGGTGATGGGGCTGTCGGGGTTGTCGAGTTCGCCGAATTGTTGGCGTTGCCACAGGGTGTAGTCGATGTATTGCACGGGTAGTGGTTGCCACTGTGGTGGGTGTCCTTGGTGGCGGGCTTGATATGCCACGTTGAGATCGCGCACCATCGGGGCCAGCGACCACCCATCAAAAGCAATATGATGCACCACGCCCACCAGCACATGTTCGTCATCGGCGACGCGGAACAGTCTCGCCCGCAACGGGATCTCGGTTTCCAGGTCGAACGCGTGACGGGACACCTGCTCGATGGCTTGATCGAGACGGGTTTGCGGCCATGCGGTGGCATCGATGATTTCCCAGCCGAATTCGGCATCCTCGGCCGGAATGACCTGCTGCCGGGGTATGCCGTCCGGTGCGGTGATCAAAGTACGCAGGCTTTCGTGGCGGGCCACCACATCGGCCAGCGCAGTGCTCAGCGCTTCGGTATCCAGCGAGCCGCGTAGGTTCAATGCCACCGTGATGTTGTAAACCGATGAGGGGCCATGCAACTGGTCGAGGAACCACAACCGGTTCTGGGTGAACGACAGCGGAATCAACGCGGGTCGTTGGTGCGGCACAAGTGGCTTGCGTGGTGCGGAGTCCCCACTGAGGCGGGGTGCCAATCGGGCGACCGTCGGTGTGTCGAACAGGGCATGAACCGAAACGTCGGAGCCCAGAGCCATGTTGATGGCCGCCGCCAGACGCATGGCCGAGAGTGAGTCACCGCCGAGGTCGAAGAAGGAGTCGTCGATGCCGACCCGTTTCAGTCCCAGCACCTGGGCGTAGATATTGGTGAGGATTTCCTCGGTGGGGGTGGTCGCGGCGCGGTAGCGGTCGGCGTCCTGGTATTCCGGTGCGGGCAGGGCGCGGGTGTCGAGTTTGCCGTTGACCGTCAACGGCAGAGTGTCGAGCATGACGATGGCGGCGGGGACCATGAAGCCGGGGAGGCGTTCGGCGAGTTGGGTGCGTGCTTGGGTGGGGTCGGCGGTTCCGGTGATGTAGGCAATGAGGCGTTTGTTGCCGGGGTGGTCTTCGCGGGCGATGACGACTGCTTGCTGCACACCGTCGAGCGCGGCCAGAGCGGTCTGGATTTCGCCGAGTTCGATGCGGTAGCCGCGGATTTTCACTTGTTCGTCGGCCCGCCCGCGATACCGGAGTTGTCCGTCGGTGCCCCAGCGCACCAGATCGCCCGTGCGGTACATGCGGGTGCCGTATCCGCCGAAGGGGCACGCCACGAAGCGCGACGCGGTCAACCCGGCCCGGCGCACATAACCGACGCCGACACCGTGTCCGGCGATGTAGAGCTCACCGGTGACCCCGGGCGGTACCGGACGCAGCCACTCGTCGAGCACGAACAACGCGACGGTCGACGCGGGCGCACCGATCGGCACGGCCGGCATACTCGTGGTCAATGGCGCGGTCAACGTGGCGTAGACGGTGGTTTCGGTGGGGCCGTAGGCGTTGAGCACCACCCGTCCGGGTGCCCACCGATCCACCAGTTCGGCCGGACACGCTTCGCCGCCGAGAATCAGCGCCACCGACTCCAACCCCTGCGGGTCGAGCGACACGGCCGCGGAAGGCGTCTGGGTCAGCACGGTGACTTCTTCGCCGATGAGCAGGGCATGGAAGTCCGGTGGCGAGGCGGTCACCTCCTCGGGGACGATCACCAGACGCCCGCCCGCGAGCAGGGCAGCCCAGATCTCCCACACCGCGAAGTCGAATGCGTAGGAGTGGCATTGGGTCCACACCTGGGTAGCGGGAAGATGGGCCGAGGACGATTCGGCCAGATGGATCACGTTGCGGTGGGTGACGGCAACGCCCTTCGGGGTTCCGGTGGTGCCCGAGGTATAGATCAAATAAGCGATGTCGTCGGCCGACGGCGCGGGCAGCGGGGTGGCGAGTTGGCCGTCGACACCGGGATCGTCCACGTCGATGACGTCCAGGTCGGACCCGTTCAGCCGTGACCGCAGGCCCGCCGTGGTGACGACGGCCATCGCAGTGGCGTCGGAAATCATGAACGCGATCCGCTCGTCGGGCAACGACGGATCGATCGCCAGGTACGCCGCGCCGGTCTTCAGTATCGACAGCATGGCCGTGACAGCCTCGGCCGAGCGCTCCATCAGCAGCGCCACACACAGCCCGTCGCCGGCGCCGTGTCCAGACAGTCTGTGAGCCAACCTGTTCGAGGACTCATCGAGATCCCGATAGGTCATGGATCGCGTGCTGTCGCTGACCGCGATGGCCTCGGGCGAGCGGGCCACCTGCTCGGCAAACAGCTCCGGGATCGACATCCGGGGCGGCTCGGGCGCGGTCAGCACCGGCAGGTTGCCGAATTCGTCCAGCCGTGCACGCTCATCGGCAGACATCACGTCCATCGCCGACAACCGTTGGGCAGGCTCGTCGGTCATGGCTACCAGCACTCGTTGCAACCGCTCGACCAACGTCTCGATTTCTGCTGGTTCGAACACGTCGGTGTCGTACTCGACACGGAAGCCGACCTCACTGCCAGGTGTAGCTTGCACGGTCAGCGGATAGTGATTGGCTTCACGACCGGTGAACCCGGTGATGGTCAAACCGTTGGTTCCCGACAGTGCATTGGTGTCGATCGGGTAGTTCTCGTAGACGAACAGGGTGTCGAAGAGTTGGTCGTGTCCGGTGGCGTGGTGAATTTCGTTGAGTGCCAGGTGTTCGTGTTCGATGGTGCGGTTGTGGAAGGTGTGGAGTTGGTTGATGAGGTCGGTGGTGGTGGTGGTGGGTGTGATGGTTGCGCGTACGGGGATGGTGTTGATCAGCAGGCCGACCATGGTGTGTGCGCCGGGTATGTCGGTGGGGCGGCCGGAGACGGTGGTGCCGAAGACGACATCGTGGCGGCCGGTCAGGGCTGTGAGTACGTGCGCCCATGCGGCCTGCAGGACCGTATTGACGGTGCTGTGACACGACCGCGCGAGCTCGTTCAAGCCTCGCGTGGTCTGATCGGAGATTCGCAGAGCGACAGTATTTTTCAGTCCCGGATTCGATCGACCGGGCGGACCGACGAGTGTGGGGGTGTCGAAGCCGTCCAGCACCTCGCGCCACGCAGCGCGCGCCGCATCGAGGTCCCGCCCGGCGAGCCAGGTGACATACCGGCGGTACGGCGTAGCCGAGGGCAACGCTCGCCCGTGATAGCTCGCGAAGATCTCGCCCAGCAGGATCGGCAGCGACCAGCCGTCGAGCACGATGTGGTGGAACGTCAACACAATCCGGTGCCGCTCTTCAGCGGTGCGGATCACTGCCACCCGGAAGGGAGGACCGTCGACGAGGTCGCAGACCGCGGCGCGTTCGGCGGCGCACACCCGCTGAATCTGGTCCTCGGTGTCCAGGGCGTCGTAACCCCATGCCGCCACGGGGTCGGCCGGGATTATCTGTACCGGCTCGGCGAATCGTCGGCAGAAACGGGCGACCAGGCCGGGATGGCGCGCGGCGACGAATTGCACTGCCTTGTGCAGTCGATCGGAATCGAGTCGCCCATTGACCGCGATGTCGAGCTGCATCGCATACACGTCGTCGCGCCGGCCGCCGCGGACGGCGGCGTGGAAAAGCAGTCCCTGCTGCATCGGGGTGAGCGGCAGGATGTCGGCGATGCGGTACTGCTGTTGTAGTTCGTCGATCTGGCTTTGGGTGAGGTGGGCCGGAGTGATGTCGGAAGGGGTGAGTCCGCCGCCGCCGTGTTGCACGTGTGTGCAGATGCCGGTCAGTGCCTCGAACCACAGACCGCTGAGTCTGTTGATCTGCGCCTGGTTCAGCGCCGACGGCGCCCAATTCCAGGTGGCTTGCAGATGCGGGCCGTCAACCGTGTCGATGGTGGCCGCGTTGAGTTCGGCACTGTGGCAGAGCGGCACGGGCACCGCGGCGGCAGCGCTTGCGACGGCCAGGCCGTCCTCGGCGATTCGCCACAGTTCTTGGGGGAGTTCGCCGGCCGTGGTGCCCAGTCGCCCGAGGTAGTTGAATCCGATGGTCGGGTCGGGTCCGTCGAGGTTGGCGTCGGTGTTGAGGTAGCGCAGCAGGCCGTAGGTGAGGGGATCGGGTAGGGCGCGTAGTTGTTCTTTGGCGTCTTTGATCACTGCGCCCAGGGTGGTGTCACCGGTTGTCACTTGTTGCCAGCGCAGTCCGCCGATGCTCAGGGCCACGGGGTATTTCGTGGTGAACCAGCCCACGGTGCGCGACAGGTCGAGGTCGTCGGCGAGGTCGTCATGCCGTCCGTGACCCTCGACATCGATGCCGATCGGTTTTCCTGTGGCGCCGAGGAATTCGGTCCACGCCAATGCGTAGGCGATCAGCAGGATGTCCTGGATGCCGGTGTGGAACACGGCGGGAACCTCACCGAGCAGCAGGCGCGTGCTCTCGACATCCAGCGATACCGTCAGACATCCCGCGCTGGCGTAGGTGTCGGTCTCGGGCTGAGGCGCGGGCACAACCGTCGGCGCCGCTGCCGCGACGCACGTGCGCCTCCACATATCAGCCTGCGTGACCACAGCCGTGGATTGAGCGTGCTCAGCGAGTAGTGACGCCCATCGAGCAAATGAGGTCGACGGAGGCGGAAGCGCGATGGGTTGACCCTGGCGGTGTTGTGCCCAGGCAATGTTGAGGTCTTCCAGCAGGATTCGCCAGGAAACTCCGTCGATGGCCAGGTGGTGGACGATGAGTACGAGTCGGCCGGTGGTGGCTTCCCAGAGTGCGCTGAGCACCGTGCCGGTGGCCGGGTCCAGCCGCGACCTGGCTTGGATGAGGGTGGCGTCGGAAACCACGTCGACGATGTCCAGACAATCGTCGGCGTTGACGGCACCGGCCTCGAGAATGGTGAGCGACCAGGCTCCGTCGTCGTCAGCGGCGCGCAGCCGCAGCATGGCGTGGTGGTCGAGTAGGGCTTGAAGCACCGTCACCACGTCCGAGTGGGTCACCCCGGTTGGCGCCTGTATCGCCATGGTCTGGTTGAACTGATCGATCGGGCCGTCGATGTTGTGCAGCCAGTGCATGATCGGCGTGGGGCTCACCGGCCCGATGCCCTCGTCGAGAACCGGGTCCGGACTGTCGGCCATGCCGACCACGCGGGCCAGCCGGGCCACGGTCTGCTCGACGAAGATGTCCCGGGGTCGACAGGTCAGTCCGGCGGCGCGGGCATGGGCGACCACCTGCATCGACAGGATGCTGTCGCCGCCCAGGTCGAAGAACGACTCGTCGACCCCGACCCGTTCCAGTCCCAGCACCTGGGCGTAGATGTTGGTGAGGATTTCTTCGGTGGGGGTGGTGGGGGCGCGGTGGTGGTTGGTGTGCTGGTAGTCGGGTGGGGGTAGGGCTCGGGTGTCGAGTTTGCCGTTGACCGTCAACGGCAAACAGTCCATCGCAACGATGGCGACAGGCACCATGTAGGCGGGGAGGCGTTCGCTCAGGTGCATGCGTGTTTGGGTGGGGTTGGCGGTTCCGGTGATGTAGGCGATGAGGCGTTTGTCGCCGGGGTGGTCTTCGCGAACGATGACCGCGGCGTGGTCGACGCCGTCGAGGTGGGTTAGGGCGGTGCGGATTTCGCCGAGTTCGATGCGGTAGCCGCGGATTTTGACTTGTTCGTCGGCACGCCCGAGGTAGTGGAGTTGTCCGTCGGTGCTCCAGTGCACGAGGTCGCCGGTGCGGTACATGCGGGTGCCGGTTCCGCCGAAGGGGCAGGCGACGAAGCGGGATGCGGTCAGTCCGGGGCGGCTGATGTATCCGATTGCGACGCCGTGGCCGGCGATGTAGAGCTCGCCGACGACGCCGGGGGCGACGGGGTGGAGCAGTTCGTCGAGGACGAACAGGGCGGCGCCGGGTACGGGTGTTCCGATGGGGACGGTCGTGGACCCGGGGGTCAGTGGTGTGCTGATGGTGGCGTAGACGGTGGTTTCGGTGGGTCCGTAGCCGTTGATCATGAGTCGTTCGGGTGCCCATTGGTCGACGACGTCGATGGGGCAGGCTTCCCCGGCCACCATGAGTGTCATGGGTGGGAGGTCGTTGTTGGATTGGGCGGCCAGTGCGGTGGGGGTTTGGCTCCATACGGTGACGTGTTCGTGGATCAGGAGGTCGTGCAGGTCTTGTGGTGAGGCGGTGATTTCGTCGGGGACGATGACCAGGCGTGCGCCGTGGAGCAGTGCGCCCCAGATTTCCCAGACGGAGTAGTCGAAGGCGTAGGTGTGGCATTGGGTCCAGACCTGATCTGGGGTGAGGTCGATGCCGATGTTCATACCGTGGAACAGTCGGGTGATGTTGTGGTGGGTGACGGCAACACCTTTGGGTTTTCCCCCTTTGTCGGAGGTGTAGATGATGTGGGGGATGTCGTCGGCCTCTTGTATGGGTAACGGGGTGTCGGGTTGGCCCTCGACAGCGGGGTCGTCGATATCGATGACCGGGAAATCGGACCCGTGCAATCGCGCCCGTAGGTCGGTTGTGGTGATTGTTGCGGTTGGTGTGGTGTCGGTGAGGAGGAAGGTGGTGCGGGTGTTGGGGATGGTGGGGTCGATGGGGAGGTAGGCGGCGCCGGTTTTGAGGATTGCGAGGATGGCGGTGATGGCGTTGGTGCTGCGGGGGAGTAGGAGTGCCACGGTTGTGCCGGGTCTGGCGCCGTGGTGGATCAGCAGGTGGGCCAATTGGTTTGAGGTTTTGTCGAGTTCGCGGTAGGTGATGGATTGGTTTGCGTAGGTGACTGCGATGGTGTTGGGGGATCGGGCCACCCACGCGGCGAACAGTTCTGGGATGGATTTCGGTGATGGTGCGGGATCGGTCAGTGCTGTCTGATGGCCGAGTTCGTGGAGGTGTGTGTGTTCGTCGGTGGAGAGTAGGTCGATTGATGCCAGGGTTTGGGTGGGGTTGGTGGTGATGGTTTCGAGTGTGTGTTGGAGGCGTTTGGTGAGGGTGTGGATGGTGTGTTGGTCGTATATGTCGGTGCGGTATTCGATGGTTCCTTGGATTCCTTGGGGTTGGCCGGTTTTGGTGAAGTGTTCGGCGAGGGAGAAGGTGAGGTCCATGCGGGCGGTGTGGGTGTGCAGGGGCAGTGGGGTGATGTGGAGGTCTGCCAGGGTGAGGTTGTTGGTGTGGTGGCCGGGGAGGTTTTGCCAGGCCAGTGCGACTTGGATGAGGGGGTGGTGGGTGAGGGTGCGGGTGGGGTTGAGTTGTTCGACGAGGACTTCGAAGGGGATGTCTTGGTGTTCGATGGCGGCGAGGCTGCGTTGGCGGACTTGGGTGAGTAGTTCGGTGATGGTGGGGTTGTTGGTGAGGTCGACTCGTAGGACCAGGGTGTTGACGAAGAATCCGATGAGTTCGTCGAGGGCGGGGTCGGTGCGTCCGGCGACGGGGAAGCCGATGGCGACATCGGGTGTGGCGGCGAGTTGGGAGAGCAGGATGGCCAGGGCGGTTTGAATGACCATGAAGGTGGTGGCGTTGTTGTCGGTGGCGAGTTGTCGGATGGCTTGTTGGAGTTGGGGTGGCCATTCGATGGTGAGGGTGGCGCCGTGTTGGTCGGCGATTGGTGGGTGGGGTCGGTCGGTGGGTAGTTGTAGGTGTTCGGGTAGTCCGGTGAGTGTTTCGCGCCAGTAGGCCAGTTGTGCGGTGATGGGGCTGTCGGGGTTGTCGAGTTCGCCGAATTGTTGGCGTTGCCACAGGGTGTAGTCGATGTATTGCACGGGTAGTGGTTGCCACTGTGGTGGGTGTCCTTGGTGGCGGGCTTGATATGCCACGTTGAGATCGCGCACCATCGGGGCCAGCGACCACCCATCAAAAGCAATATGATGCACCACAATTCCCATAACGTGTCGCTCGGGTCCGATCGAATAGATCTGCACACGAATGGGGATGTCGGTGCAGAGATCGAATCGGTGCCCCGCCAATGACGTCAACGCCCGGACCACATCGCGCTCCGGCAACGTCACCGCGGCAGCGGCCTCCCCGCGTCGCCACATCCCCGGACGGGCCGGCAGCACCTGCTGGAACGGGACACCATCGATGTCCGGGAACACGGTACGCAGAGATTCGTGACGGGCGATGACATCGTCGACAGCCGCGCACAACGCGTCGACCTCCAGTGGCCCGTCGATCTGGAACGCGGCCGGCATGTTGTATGTCCCAGCCCCGTCCTGCAACTGTTCCAGGAACCACAGCCGGCTCTGGGCGAACGACAACGGAACCACTTCGGGCCGTCCACCGGCCACCAACGCCTCACGGACGCTTCCGTTCTCATTGAGGTGAGGTAACAACTCTGCCACGGTGGGTGCGTCGAACAGAGTCCGTACCGAAAGGTCGGAGCCCAACGACGTGTTGATGGCGGCGATCGCCCTCAGCGCCGAGAGTGAGTCACCGCCGAGGTCGAAGAAGGAGTCGTCGACCCCCACCCGTCTCAGTCCCAGCACCTGGGCGTAGATATTGGTGAGGATTTCCTCGGTGGGGGTGGTCGCGGCGCGGTAGCGGTCGGCGTCCTGGTATTCCGGTGCGGGCAGGGCGCGGGTGTCGAGTTTGCCGTTGACCGTCAACGGCAGAGTGTCGAGCACGACGATGGCGGCGGGGACCATGAAGCCGGGGAGGCGTTCGGCGAGTTGGGTGCGTGCTTGGGTGGGGTCGGCGGTTCCGGTGATGTAGGCAATGAGGCGTTTGTTGCCGGGGTGGTCTTCGCGGGCGATGACGACTGCTTGCTGCACACCGTCGAGCGCGGCCAGAGCGGTCTGGATTTCGCCGAGTTCGATGCGGTAGCCGCGGATTTTGACCTGTTCGTCGGCCCGCCCGCGATACCGGAGTTGTCCGTCGGTGCCCCAGCGCACCAGATCGCCGGTGCGGTACATGCGGGTGCCGTATCCGCCGAAGGGGCACGCCACGAAGCGCGACGCGGTCAACCCGGCCCGGCGCACATAACCGACGCCGACACCGTGTCCGGCGATGTAGAGCTCACCGGTGACCCCGGGCGGTACCGGACGCAGCCAGTCGTCGAGCACGAACAACGCCGCGCCGGGCACCGGCACCCCGATCGGTGGTGCGCCAGACCCGGCCTTCAACGGCGCTGTCCTGGACGTACACACAGTGGTTTCGGTGGGACCGTAGCCGTTGATCATCACCCGGCCGGGTGCCCACCGATCCACCACCTCGGCCGGGCACACTTCACCCGCCACCAATAGGGCCGCCGACTCCAACCCGTCGGGCGACAGTACCGCGACCGCCGAAGGAGTCTGACTCAACGCGGTGACGTGCTCGCTGACGAGCAGAGCGTGGAAGCGGTCCGGTGAACTCGCGATCGTCTCGGGCACCACCACCAGCCGGCCACCGAACAGCAGTGCACTCCAGATCTCCTCGACCGAGGCGTCGAATGCCAACGAATGCCACTGCGCCCACACCTGTCCCGGCAAGTGCGCGTACAGCGATGCCAGCAGCTGGGTCACATTGCGGTGCGTGACCGCCACGCCTTTCGGAATTCCGGTGGTACCCGACGTGTAGATCAGGTAGGCGATGTCGTCGGCCGACGGCGCGGACAGTGGGGTGTCGAGTTGGTCGGCGACACCGGGATCGTCGACGTCGATGATCAGTAGGTCGAACCCACTCAGCCGCGGCCGCGGGCCCGCGGTGGTGACGACGGCCATCGCAGTGGCGTCGGAAATCATGAACGCGATCCGCTCGTCGGGCAACGCCGGATCGATCGGCAGATACGCCGCCCCGGTTTTGAGCACCGCCAGCATCGCCACCACAGCCTCGACCGAGCGCTCCATCAGCAGCGCCACGCACTGACCCGCGCCAACCCCGTCGTCGGCAAGCAAGTGCGCCAACCGATTCGACGCTTCATCGAGCTGCCGGTAGGTCATGGATCGCGTGCCGTCGCCGATCGCGACGGCTTCCGGGGATCGATCCACCGACGCGGCGAACAACTCCGGGACCGACACCGTCGGGGGTGCGGACGTCGACAGCACCGCCCGGTTGCCGCACTCATCCAGGCCGGCGCGCTGATCGGCGTCGACCAGACCGATCGCCGCCAATCGCCCGGCGGGGTTGGACGTCATCGCCACCAGGACCCGCTCCAACCGGGCCGCCAGATCGCCCACGTCGAAACTCGAAAACGGTTGTTTCGCACCGGCCGTGCTCAGGAAGAGTTCATCTGCGACGCCGGAGAAGAACAGACCGAAGCCACCGACAAGACCAGGACTGGTGTATGACGCGGACGCCGAAAGTCCACCGAAGTCCAGCGTGAACACTGACGGGATGAAGTTGACGCTGACTCTTTCGGTGAACGGTCCACCGCCGCGGGAGCGGGTCTTGCGTTCCAGCGCCTGTACCGGAAACCGTTGATGCCGTATCGCGTCTCGTATCTGCGTGTCGACATGGGCGCAGAAGTCCGCGACGGTGCACTCTGGCCGAACCCGCAATACCAGGGGCACCACCCCGGACATCATGCCGGGAAGTGTCTTCGACTCCACACCTACCCGCCTGCTGACGGGGAAGTCGAGCACCACCTCCGAACCCAGAGCACACCACCCATGCACCAAAAGCGCGCACGCCGCGGTGATGAGCGACGATTGCGGGACGTTCCACGCTTCGGCCAGCGCCTGGACCTGACGCAACACCACAGGATCCACGCGGACCGACACCGACGGCGCATACCGATCGGGCTCGCCGGGGGCATGCGGCGACAGTGGGTCCGGCCCATCCTGCGAGGGAAGATTCCGATCCCAATAGGCCTGATCGTCCAGATAATCCGACGACGACTCGTATTCCAGTTCGCTGATGACCAGATCATGCAATGAGCCGAAGAACGGCGGTGGGATGGGTGAGCCGGAGACGATTGCGGAGTACACCGCCGCAATCCGCTGGCCGATCAGGGCGAGACCGGCCCCGTCGACGACGATATGGTGGCAACAGGTGAACCAGTAGAACTCGTCGGGCCGCGTCCGGAACAGCGCGAATTTGAACAGCGGGCCCGAAAAGGGCAGCGGTGAGCGCTGAATCGATGCGGCCATCTCATAGGCCTGCTGAACAGGGTTTTCCGCATCGCTCAAGTCATGGAACACCAGTTCGGCATCCGGGCACTCGAGCACCTTCTGGAAGACCTGACCGTCCTTCTCGAATAGGGCCGCCCTGACCGGTTCGGCCTCCTGCAACACGCGACGGATCGCCCACTGCAGCGGCTCTCGCTGCACGGGGCCTGCGATCCGCACGAACAGGCCGAGCTGCCCCTCGACGGCGAAGCGCCCCGATACCTGCGCAAGCCAGATATCCAGCTGTGCTCGCGTCAGCGGAAGTGTCCGGTCATCGCGCTCCATCGTCCCGCCCGCGAATCAAGTGGTTTCCAGGGGCGCCAGCTTTTCGCACAGCAGCCCGGCCAAACCGCGGATGGTGATCGTGGTGATGTCGGTGGACGACACCCGTATCCCCGTTTCGGTCTCGATGCGGGTACGTAGCTCGAGGGCGCCGAGTGAATCGAGGCCGTACCCGGAGAGCGGCCGGTCGGGATCGACGCTGCGACGCAGAATTTGGCTGATCTGGTCCGAGATCACACGCCGCAGTCGCGTGGGCCATTCGTCCAGCGGCAGCTCGTCGAGCTCGGCACGCAGCCTGCCCGTACCTGTTGCGTCCTGCCCGATCGAGCGGAACGCTTCGGCGAAAGGACTGTGTTGGGCGAACGTGCTCAGCCACGGGCTGCTCGTGATCGGCGTGTAGCCGGTATAGCAACGGTCATGGCGCAGCAAGGCTTCGAACGCGTAGGCGCCTTCGTCGCCGGCGATGGCGACGTCGGCGCTTTCCGCGACAGCGGTGGCCCGTCCGACGTCGGCCCAGGCGCCCCAGGCGATGGCGGTGGCCGGGAGGCCCTGAGCCCGCCGCCAGTGGGTGAAGGCGTCCAGCCAGCTGTTCGCGGCGGCGTAGGCACCCTGTCCCGGCGAACCGACCAGCGCCGCCGCCGAGGAGAATGAGCAGAACCAATCCAGCGGCTGCCCGATTGTGGCCGCGTGCAGATTCCACGCACCGTAAACCTTTGGCGCCCAGTCGCGCTCGATGAGATCATCGGTGATCGTGGTCAGTGTGGCATCCTCGACCACCGCCGCCGCATGCAGGACGCCACGCACTGGGAGCCCCGTGGCGGTCGCGGTGGCGACCAACCGGCGTGCGGTGCCCGCCTCGGTGATGTCGCCGCAGTCGACGACGATGTCGCCGCCGGTCGCGCGAATACGCTCAACCGTCTCGAGCACCTGAGGCGTGGGCTGTGAGCGCGACGACAGCACGATCCGCCCGCAGCCGGCCGCGGCCATCTTCTCGGCCAGGAACAGTCCGAGGCCGCCCAGCCCGCCGGTGATCAGGTAGGCGCCATCGCGGCGGAACACCGGAACTTGTTCCGGCGGCACCGTGACGCGGCTGCGGCCCGGATGCGGGACATCGAGGACCAGCTTGCCCACATGCTGGGCGCCACTCATCACCCGGATCGCGGTGGCGGCGTCGGTGAGCGGGTAGTGCGTGTTCTGCGGCATCGGAAGCTCACCATCGGCGGTGAGTTCGTACACGGTGCTCAACACGCCGCGGAGCCGGTCGGGATGACTGTGGGCCAGCAGGTCGACACCGAAGAACGCCAGGTTGCGCCGGAACGGGAAGAGCCCCAGCCGGGTGTCGCCGTAGATGTCACGCCTGCCGATCTCGATGAAACGTCCACCCGGGGCGAGCAGTTCGATCCCCGCGCGCTGAGCGGCGCCGGGGAGCGAATTGAGAACGATGTCCACACCGTAGCCGTCGGTGTCGCGACGAATCCGATCGGCGAAATCCAGCGTCCGCGAATCGTAGACGTGCACAATCCCCATGTCACGCAACAGTTCCCGACGCGATGCGCTGCCCGCGGTGGCGAAGATCTCGGCGCCCGCGGCGCGGGCGATGGCGATCGCGGCCTGGCCCACGCCTCCGGTCCCGGAATGGATCAGCACCTTTTCGCCTGCCTTCATGCGGGCCAGCTCATGCAAGCCGTAACACGCGGTGCCGTGTCCGGTGGTCACCGCGGCGGCCTGCTCGTCCGAAAGGCCCGCCGGTAACCGGACTGCCCGGCTCGCATCACACGTGACGAACGTCCGCCAACAGCCGTCGCCGCACACTCCTCCGACGTGATCGCCCACCTTGTGCTCGGTCACGTTCGGCCCGACCGCCGTGACCACCCCGGTGAAATCGAGCCCCAGTTGTGGCCGTCGCCCGTCGAAGGAAGGGTAACGACCGAACGACACCAGCACATCGGCGAAGTTGATGCCCGACGCGCTGACCGCAACCTCGATCTGCCCCGGTGCCGGCGGAACCCGGTCACAGGCAACCAGTTCCAAGGATTCCAGATCACCCGGGGTACGAATCTGCAGCCGCAACCCGTCACGGTCGTGGTCGGCGATCCTCGTTCGTCGTTCGTCGGGGCGCAGCGGAGAAAGAGCCAATCGTGCCGCGTACCAGATGCCGTCCCGCCAGGCGGTCTCGTCCTCCTCGGACCCGCCGATCAGTTGCCTGACCAGTTGTTCGGCGTCGGTGACTTCGTCCACGTCGATCTGGGTGGCCCGCAGGTGCGGATGTTCGGTGCCGATCACCCGCATCAGTCCTCGGACCCCGGCCTGTTCCAGATTTGCGACGTCTCCTGGCACGACGGTCCGGGCGTTGCGTGTCACCACATACAGCCGTGGGAGCGCGCCGGGGATTTCCGGCAATTCGCGGGTGAGGCGTACCAGATGCTGCACACATTCACAGCCCAGCAGTGGGATCTTGTCGTCGGCGCCGCCGTTTTCGGGTGCGGTGAGGATCACCACTCCGGTGAAGCCACCGCCGCGTAGCTGCCTGCCGAGCTGTCCGGAGTTCGCCGCGTGGTCGGCATGCGATGGCCAGCACATGGTGGTGCACTGCGCGCCACGGGTTTTCAGTGTGTCGGCCAATGACGCGGCGATCGGATCGGCGTTCGCGGTGCTGATCAGCAGCCAGGTGCCCGTGCCGGCGTGATCCAGCTCAGCGGTTTCGGACGGCAGTTCTCGGCGTCGCCATTCGATGGTCAGTAGCCGCTTTGCGAGCACCCGGTTGTTGTGGTCGTCCTCAGTTGCTCCGGTGCCCATGGTCAGGCCGTGCACCGCGAGCACAACCGCCCCGTGCTCGTCGAGCAATTCGAGGTCGGACTCGACCCCGGAGGCATCGGCTTTCGTCACACGCGTGTGGCAGTAGCGGGCGTTCCGGGCCGAGCCGTACGAGCAGAGCCGTCGGACACCCAATGGCAACGCCAGCACATCTTCACCCAGGGCCTGCACCTGCGGATGAGCCGCGACGGATTGGAAACAGCTGTCCAGCAGGGCCGGATGCACACCGTAGGCGTCTTGCTGCGAGCGGATCTCGGTGGGTAGGGCGACCTCGGCAAGTGTTGTGCCGGTGGTGCTTTCGCCGGTGTGCACCGCGGCGAGACCGGCGAACGCCGGACCGTACTGAATACCGCGTGCCTGGAGACGACTGCGCACTTCGGCGCCGTCCTCGAGGTGCGGGTGCGCGGCAAGCAGCTCCGACACGTTGTGCCCGGGCGGCTGTTCCTGCGCTGCGGCGTGCAGGGTGGCTGTCGCGTAGCGCGTCTGTCCGTCTTCCTGCCTGGCCTCCACGGTGAAGTCGCAGGCGCCGGGTGCGGACAATGTCGCCGAGGCGCCCACCGTGGTCTGCTCGTCCAGGAGCAACGCCTGCTCGAAGCGCATGTCGCGGATCTCGGCGTGCGCGCCGAGCACCGT
The DNA here is from genome assembly GCF_001187505.1 of Mycolicibacterium goodii. Next base: position 5,572,475 of record NZ_CP012150.1, on the reverse strand, counting down.
CTGCGCGGCCGCCAGCGCCATCTCGCAGTACGCCGCCGCGGGCAGCGTCGCGACCTCGCGGATCCGGTGATCGCCCAGCCAGGGCAGTGCGGCGGTGCCCAGTTCGGCCTGCCAGACGTGGCGTTCGGGCTCCTCCTGCAGTCGCACATGCGCGCCCAACAACGGATGCACCGAAACGGTGCACGCGCCGTGTGTCGGGGAATCGTGACCACCGCGGGTCAAGAACAGCGGGCGGTGAGTCCAGGTCGGCAGTGGCGCGTCGACCAGCTTGCCGTCCGGGCAGAGTACGGAGAAGTCCACCGCGGCGCCCGCATTGTGCAGATCCCCCACGAAGCCACGTAGCCCGTGCGGCAGCGCTTGTTCGCGGCGCATGGCGGGCAGCGCGGCCACCGGCATGTCGAGACCGTGCGCGGTCTGTTCTATCGCATGCGTCAGCAGCGGGTGGGGCGCGAGTTCGGCGAATACCCGGAAACCCTCTTCCAAGGCGGCGTGCACGGCCGGGGCGAACCGCACCATCTGGCGCAGATTGTTCACCCAGTAGCCGGCGTCGCAGATCGGTTGTTCGTGCGGGTCGTACAGGGTCGCCGAGAAATAGGGGATTTCCGGCGGCCTCGGGCGCAGCTCGGCGAGCACGTCGGCCAGTTCGGCAAGGATCGGGTCGACCTGCGGGGAGTGCGAGGCGACATCGACGGCGATCTCGCTGGCCATCACATCGCGCTGCGCCCAGGCGTCGATCAGCGCGCGAACGGTTGCAGTGGCCCCGCCGACCACCGTGCTCTGCGGCGATGCCACCACCGCCACCACGACATCGTCGACGCGACGGTTCACCAGTTCCGAAAGCACCTGCTGCGCAGGAAGTTCCACTGCGGCCATGGCGCCGGCGCCGGCGATGCGGGACATCAGCCGGGAGCGCCGGCAGATCACCCGCACGCCGTCCTGAACTGATAGTGCCCCCGCGACCACAGCCGCTGCGACCTCGCCGAGGGAATGCCCGATGACCGCGCCCGGGTACACACCGTGTGCGCGCATGGTGGCGGCCAGTGCAACCTGCATGGTGAACAGGGTCGGCTGGATCCGCTCGATCCCCGTGACCGTCTGGGGTGCGGTCATGGCGTCGGTCACCGAGAAACCGGCCTCGTGGGCGATCAGTGGTTCGGTCTCCGCTACGGTGGCGGCGAATACCGGTTCGGTGGAAAGCAATTCGGTGCCCATCCTGGCCCATTGCGAACCCTGCCCGGAGAACACCCACACGGGCCCCCGGTCGTCCTGTCCGACTGCGGCCCGGTAGGGGGCAGGGACATCACCGCCGTCGGCGACCTCGCGCAGCGCCTCGGTGAGTTTTCCGCGGTTCTCCGCCACGACGACGGTGCGAACCGGGCGGTGGACGCGCCGACGCGCCAGCGTGTAGGCCAGGTCCGGTAACGCCACGTCCTCATGTGCATCCACCCAGCCCGCCAGTCGGCCCGCGGTGCCGCGCAGCTCGTCGGCCGAGGTGGACGACAGCGGGAACAGCAGGGCCTCCGTCGGCGATTTTGCTGAAACACTCTCGACTGCAGTCGATTCTGTCGCCGGTGCCTGTTCCAGGATGGCATGGACGTTGGTGCCGGAGAGCCCGTACGAGGACACTGCCGCCCGCCTGGGATACCCGCCGTCGCAGGGCCATTCGGTGACCTCCTGCGGCACAAACAATTTGGTGTCGATCCTGGCCATCTCGTCGGGCAGTCGGGTGAAGTGCAGATTCTGCGGGACCACTCCGTGCTGCAGCGCCAGGATCGTCTTCACCAAGCCCAATGTTCCGGCGGCCGACTGGGCATGTCCGAAATTGGTTTTCACCGAGGCCAGTGCACACGGGTGTTCGGTGCCGTAGACGTTCGCCAGGCTGGCGTATTCGATCGGGTCACCGACCCGGGTGCCGGGGCCGTGCGCTTCGACCATGCCGATGCCCGCGGCGTCGACGCCCGCAGCGGCCAACGCGGCCCGGTACACCGCGGTCTGCGCCGTCACCGACGGTGTCGCGATGTTCACCGTGCGGCCGTCCTGGTTGGCGGCGGTGCCGCGGATCACGGCCAGAATCCGATCACCGTAGCGCAGCGCGTCGGGCAAACGTTTGAGGAGAACCACGACGCAACCTTCGGCGGATACGAACCCGTCCGCTGAGACGTCGAACGCATGGCATCTTCCGGTGGGGGACAGCATGCCCTCGGCCGAGCCCGCGACAAACTTCCGCGGATCCAGGATCACCGAGGCGCCCCCCGCCAGGGCGTGATCGCTCTCACCCTCGATCAGGCTGCGACACGCCAGGTGCACCGCGGTCAGACCCGACGAACATGCGGTGTCCACCGTGAGCGCGGGGCCGTGCACCCCCAGGCAGTAGGCGATCCGTCCGGACGCCAGGCTGAAGCTGTTGCCGGTAAAGCCGTACGGCGCTTCCACTTTGTGCGCGTCGGCGGCGAGCAGCTGATAGTCCCCGTGCGTCAGACCCACGAAGACACCGGTCAGCGATTCCGTCATCGTCTCCTGGGTCAACCCGGCGTGTTCGATGGCCTCCCATGAGACTTCCAGCAGCAAGCGGTGCTGCGGGTCGATCGCGGTGGCCTCCCGCTCGGTGATCCCGAAGAACTCGGAATCGAAGCCGGCGACGTCATCGAGGAATGCGCCCCACTTCGATACCGAACGGCCCGGCACCCCCGGTTGGGGATCGTAGAACTCGTCGGCATCCCATCGGTCCGGTGGAACCTCGGTGACCGCGTCGTCGCCACGCAGCAACGCCTGCCACAACCGCTCGGGAGAGTCGACGCCGCCGGGGAGCCGACAGCCCATGCCGATGACCGCAACCGAATTGACACCTGTTTGATCCACGGTCGCTCACCCGCTCTTACTCCGTGGTTCCGAGAACGTGCGTGCACCGACTCGTTTCCCATTGCAAAGGAAGTACATTCAGCGATTGACGCCCGAGCGGAAGTTCCCGGCCAGAAAGCTCCATCCGACGGCCCCCAATCCAGCCGCTTGTCGATCAAACGCCGCCCTTGGACAGCCTCTCACGCAGACTCCGCGGCCGAATATCAGTCCAGCTCTGCTCGATGTACTCCAGACATTCGGAACGGGCCGCTTCCCCGTACACCACGTGCCAACCAGCCGGAACATCAGCAAACGACGGCCACAAGCTGTGTTGCTCCTCGTCGTTCACCAGAACGAGGAACCCGGCATTGTCGTCGTCGAACGGGTTGGTACTCATGGGTTCTCCATGTCTTCAAGTCGAAAAGAGTAAACCCGTGACAAACGGTACTGCAGGAGGTCACGTCCGCCCGCAGTTTTGGCGAAAATTGCCACAAACGTCAGCCGGTGGGCTGGTCCACGGGTTTCGGCGTCGGGGGCAGACCGTGAGCCCGCCACCGCCCGCCGAGCTGGGATGGCCACCAGTTCGCCCGCCCCATCAGCACGGCCATAGCCGGTACCGTGACGGTGCGTACCACAAAGGTGTCGAGCAGGATTCCCGTCCCGACGATGAAGCCCGCCTGGATGATGGTGTTGATGCTGGCGAACAGCAGACCGAACATCGAAGCGGCGAAGATGACACCGGCAGCGGTGATCACACCGCCGGTGGCCCCGACCGTGCGGATGACACCGGAACGGATCCCGCGCACGGACTCGTCACGGATCCGCGAAATGAGCAGCATGTTGTAGTCGGCACCCATGGCGACCAGGATGATGAACGTCAGCCCCGGAACGCTCCAATGCAATTCGTGACCGAGTATGAACTGGAACATGATCACGCCGAGTCCGAGGGCGGCCAGATACGAAACGACCACGGAAGTGATCAGATACAGCGGCGCGACGATCGCGCGGAGCAGCGCGATCAGGATCAGGAGCACGACGACAATCGTCAAGACGATGATGAATCGGATGTCGTGGTTGTAGTGGTCACGCGCATCACGCAGGGTCGCAGGGTATCCCGTCATCGATATCGTGGCATCGGCCAGTGCGGTGTTGGGTTGAGCGCCCCGGGCCGTGTCGGTGATCGAGATGACCTGATCCATCGCGGCGGTACTGAACGGATTGAACTCGGTTTGGATCAGGTACCGCGCCGCGTGGCCGTCGGCCGATACGAAAAACGCTGCGGCCTGCTTGAAATCGTCAGAAGTCAACACATCGGCAGGAATGTAGAACCCCGCCATCGCCGGTGACCTCGCATTGTTTTCCATCGCCAGCAGGAATGTCGATGCGTCGCCGAGATCCGCGCCGATCCGTTTGGTCTGATCGACCAGTTGCTGCACACCATCGGCGACCTGTCGACCCCCGTCGGCCAGGGTATCGAGGCCTTTTTGCATATCGCCCAGCGGCGACCGGCCGCCGCCAGGGTTGGCCACTCCCAGTGAAGCCATGGTGCCGTTGAGAGAACCCATCAACTCGGTCAGCCTGGAGACCGTCCGCGACAGGTTCGACAGCGGCCCGGTGGACTGCAATTGGCCCGCGAGCTTCTCGAGAGTGCCGTCGTTGCGCGCGGTCTGAAGCCGGCGGAACTGCTCCCGCGCGGCGGTGCACAGCGGATCGGTGCTGCAGTACGGGCTGCCGTCGAGCGCGATCACCACGGGGTCGACCCATTTGAAGCTGCCCGCGATGTCGCCGAATGTCGCCTTCAACGCGTCGCCGAGTTCCCGCATACCGGCGATGAGCCGTTCGGCGTCACCGATCTGACCGAGGGACATGTTCCCGCCGAACTCGTTCTGGATGGCAGCCAGACCGTTGGTGAGTTTGCGCAGGCCCGCCACGAGATTGATGATCTGGTCGCGGAGTTGGTTGATGCCATCGGACAACTGTCCGGCCCCAACGGCGAGTCGGTCCAGGTCTTCGTCGCGGCCGGCGATCAGTTCCGACGCGTCGTTGAGCCGGCTACCGACTTCGCCGGCCTGGCGCGTCGTGCTCGCGGCCTCCAACGGGTCTCCGGTGGGCCGGGTGACCCCGCGCACGGATGCGATGCCGGGAAGCTGGCTGACCCGCTGCGCCAGCTGTTCCAGATCCGCGAGCGCTTCCGGTGTCCGCAAGCTCTGCGGTGACTGGATGAGCAGATACTGGGGAATGGTCGAATTCACCGGGAAGTGCCGTTCCAGCGCCCGGTAGCCGATCGTGCTCTCCACCGAGTCCGGCAGCGCCTTGCGGTCGTCGTAGCTGTAACGGACCACGCCCACGCAGGCCGCGAGAACGAGCAGCACCGTCAAACTGGCGACCAGATTGGCCACCGGACGGCGCACGATGCGGATGCCGGACCGGCGCCAGAAGCGAGCGGTGATCTCGCGCCGTGGTGCGATCCAGCCACGACGCCCGGCCAGCACCATGATCGCGGGCAGCAAGGTCACCGCCGCAAGAAAGGCCACCCCGATGGCAATCGCCAACGCGGGGCCGATGGTGGCGAACAGTTCCAATTGCGCGAAGGTCATCCCGAGAAAGGTGACACCCACCGTCGCCGCGGATGCCGCGATCACTTTGCCGATCGAACTCAACGCGCGCTTCACCGCTTGATCCGAGTCCGCGCCGAGACGTAGGTAGTCGTGGTAGCGGCTGATGAGGAAGACGGCATAATCGGTTCCCGCGCCGGCCATCAACCCGCTGAGGAGAGTGATGGTCTGATTCGAAACACCCAGACCCAATTGGGCGGCGCCGGCCACGGCGGCCTGCGCAACCCCCAGGGAGACGCCGATCATGATCACCGGCAGCAGGATCGTTGCGGGTTTTCGGTAGACGATCACCAGGATGCCGAGCAAGAGTGCGACGATCGCGGCCTCGATCTTGATCTGATCCCGCAGACCGACCTCGATGGAATCAGCGAGGGTGGCCGCCGGTCCGGTCAGGTGTGCGGTCAGCGTCGACCCCGCGACCGTGTGATCGACGATGTCGGCGACCCGCGTGTAGGCGGCATAGGACTCGGGCGAACCCACGTCGCCCGCGAGGCCGACCGGCAGGATCCACGCTTTGCCATCCTGACTGCTGAGGGTCTCACGCAGCTGCGGTGTGCCGACGAACTCCTGCAGCCACAGCACGTCCTGGCTGTCCTGCCGGAGGCGTTCGACCACCGTTCTGTAGAGCTGCTCGTCGTCCGGTCCGAGCCCCTTGTCGTCGGTCAGCAGCACCAGCAGTACATTCTCGGACCCGGCTTCATGGAACGCCGCGGTCATCTGTTGCGTCGCGACCATCGACGGGGCGCTCGCCGGGATGGGTGCGACCGGATGTTTCTGGGTCGCCTCCGCCAGGGTGGGAAACATCGGCGGCAGCGCCAGCGCGAGCGCTATCCAGCAGCCGATGACCAGCCACGGCCACCGTACGACGGTGTCGCCCAGCCACCGGAAGACGCCACCGGTTTCAGCGGTGTCCGTGGTGTGCGTCCGGGGTGACCCTGGTGCCTTCGTCGGCCGGAGCATCGGTGGTCCAGACCGCGCTCAAGTCGCAGCGGAGTCGGGATCGGGGGGTTTCACGGCCATCGAGATCTCCTTGTCCTTTTGATGAGACGAGAAGCTCGGTTGAAACCGGTAGACGTGCTCGCGTGCGGTCAGCCTAGTCGCTGACCTCCTGCAGAGGAGATGAATTCACGCATTCGTCGACACCGTCGTCGGACCGCTGAGCTGCGGCTGGGCCCGGGTTGCGAGCACGCGGCGCAACCAGGCCAGCACGCCGGGTGCCACGGCAGGCACGAGCGATTCGGCGATGATCCAGTGCGGTGCGTCCGGGTGGATCCAGTGCTCGGCGCGGTAGCGCTTGGCGATCCGCCGTGAGATCCAGGCCGCCACGTTGCGGTCCTCGCCGCCGCTGACACACAGCACGGGACAGCTGACCTGCGAGGCGTCGACCCCGGGTGGCGGCCCCACCGGTGCACATCTCACGGAACACCCGGCCCGAGTCACGCACTGTGCGTGCCGCAAGGGTCTCCTTCTCGCCGACGGGCAACGTCTTGAGCGGCACGGACCGCATCGTGTGCACCGACGGCCGAAACGGCTTGCCCGCGAGGATCTTCGGCAGTAGCGGCACCAGGTGCGGCATCGCCCGCACCTGCGGCCACAGAATTCCCGGCGGGACCGAGGCCAGCAGGACGATGGCGATCGGTTGCCGCAGCGCGGCGATCTTCTGGGCAAGCAACCCGCCCAGGCTGTGCCCGACGACGATCGCCGGTCGGCCGAGGCTGTCGTAGGCGTCGAGGGCAGCCGCGAGACATTGGTCGATACCGGTTTCGGCCAGCACCGCGTCGTCGCTGGGGTCGCGACCGGGCAGCGGGGGGACGTGGACATGGTAACCGTCGGCGGACAGCGCGCGAACCCACGGATCCGCGAGCGCCGGGTTGCTGAACATGCTGTGCAGGAACAGGATCGGAGGTCGGCCCGGGATGGTCATGCGGCCAGTATGGGCGGCGCGGGGAGGGAAATCGATTACCCGAGAGGTAATGATCGCGCCGGGGCCGTGGCCGATCTGTCGGTGGGATAGGGGACGATGGCAGCGTGGCTACCCTCACCGCGGCGCAGGCCCGCCGCATCGCCGTCGCTGCCCAGGGGTTCCATGAGCCCAAGCCCCGCGGGGCGGTCACCCGCGCTCATCTGCGTCGGCTGATCTCCCGCATCCAGGTGCTGCAACTCGACTCGGTGTCGGTGGCGGTGCGCGCGCACTACGCCCCGGTGTTCAGCCGGCTCGGGCCGTATGACCGTGACGTGCTCGACCGCGCCGCCTGGTCGCACAGTGCGCGGTCGCCGCGGCTGCTCGTGGAGTACTGGGCGCACGAGGCCGCGCTGATGGCGGTCGAGGACTGGCCGCTGCTGCGCTGGCGCATGCGGGAGTACACCCACGGGCGGTGGGGCCGCGAGATCGTGAAGAAGAACCCCAAACTGGCCGACGACATCGTCGCCGCGGTCGCCGAGCTCGGGCCCGCCACGGCCGGGCAGATCGAGGCTCACCTCGAGGCGGAACCTCGGGGACGAAAGGGCCCGTGGTGGGACCGCAGCGAGACCAAGTGGGTGGCCGAGGCGCTGTTCGCCGCAGGGGTGTTGACGACCGCGACGCGCGTGGGGTTCGCCCGCCATTACGACCTCGCCGAGAACGTGCTGCCGCCGCAGGTGCTCGCACGTGAGGTCGACGACGAGGAAGCCGTTCGCGAACTCGCCCTGCGGGCGGCCACCGCGCTCGGCGTCGGCACCGAGGCCGATATCCGCGACTACTTCCGGATGGGCGCCAAGCAGGTCAAGCCCGCGATCGCCAAGCTCGTCGCCGACGGTGAACTCGAACCGGTCGACATCGACGGCACCCCGGCGTATCTGCGCGCCGGACAGACCGTTCCGCGCCGCGACCGTGGCACCGCGCTGCTGTGCCCGTTCGATCCGCTGATCTTCTTCCGGCCCCGCGTGCAGCGGCTGTTCGACTTCCACTACCGCATCGAAATCTACGTTCCGGCTCCGCAACGCCAATTCGGTTACTACGTATGGCCTTTCCTGCTCGACGGCGAGCTCGTCGGCCGTGTCGACCTCAAACGCACCGACACCGCGTTGCAGGTGCTCGGTGCGTTCACCGAGGACGGGCAGGACCGCGCACGTGTCGCGCAGGCCCTGGCGGCGCAGTTGCGGTCGATGGCCGAGTGGCTCGGTGTCCCCGCGGTGGAGATCGGTGAGCGCGGGGATCTCGCCGGGGTGTTGCGCCGTCTCGGATAGTTTCGGGTAAGAACCGCTTGCGGCACGTGCCTGGTAAGTCATCCTTATCGCTTCCTCGCGCCCATGGAGCGTTCCATGTGGGTGAGATGAATTGCGCCACAAGAGCATCGGTAGAATCGCTGTGATCTGTACCTACGTTTGTCCCGGGTGCGCATCGCCTGAATCGCGGCTCGTGCCTCCCACTCGTTCGCGAACGCCTGCTTGAACGGAGTCGGACATTCCGTCACCTGGGTCGTCATCGTCCCGGAATCACTTGCGTCACGGTGGCGCGCAAGTTCGCGCCCACGGGTGCGGATGAGCTTCCAGGCGAACTGGGACTACTGCGATATGCCGAGATATGGTCTGGTGATTCACAGGCTGTGACTGTCATGCTGACGCCGAAGATTGTCAACGCCAGTGTGTTTCGTAGGCTGGCCACAAACATAATGCTCTGTCCTGGGGGAATTGTGGGTTTGTCGACGGCGGTGTGGTAAGCGGCTCCATCACCGGAACTAAGCGCAGAGTCAGGACGCGACGGCCGAGTCGTGGGTCTCGTCTCCGGGGACTTCCGAGAGGGCAGCAAGTGCGTCAGCCAGCAACCGCTGAATTCCGGAACTGATGCCGGTGCAGTCGGTCTCAATCCTCGTGGCGTTTTTCTGGATGGAGGTAGCAAGCGTCTTGACCTTGTCAATCTTGGCCAACTGACTGACCGCCTCAGTGATCTTCTCTTCCGCAGTGGCGATTTCGTCTGCACCGCGGCGGCTTGATGCCGTCAGCGCACTGGCCCGCAGGAGCATGACAACGGTGCGAAGGAGGGCTGGGTCGTCAGTCCGCGGGTCGAAGGCCATCACGATGCGCCGAGCGCCCATCGTGCGGATTGACTGTCCTCCATTCTGTTCGGGAGTGGGAACAAGCCCGAGTGATGCGCTGGCCTCCCGATTGCGCTCGGCCTCGTCAAAGTACGGACCCCACTTGCGATTCGCTGAGTCTGTCATCTCGATGACGATGTGAGTCGGACGCCCATCGATGGTGAGCACGCCATCACCCTTTTGGCAGCGCGAGATCAAACCCGTGGTGTTGCGGGTGTCGGTGTACTCGTCGCCTAGCCCAGCCGCAATGTCCTGCAGCAGAATGCCCATCGCGTCCTCGTACTCGAAACCCTTCTCGGGGGACCGGGTGGTCACAGACCGCTTAGCTTCCTGCAGCTTCAACGCCACCACAACATCGTCGACCTTCTTAACCAGATCGGTGTGGTTCTCGGCGATGAGCTTGGTGAGTGTCTGCTGCTGGACCTCCAGAGCGGCGGTGTGTTTGGCGATCGGTGATGTGGGATCACTGGGATCGAATTGCTTGACCGCTTTGGTGTGCAGCTCAACGAAGGTCGCTTTGGCCTTGGCGTCTAGGTCGGCGCCGAACTTCTGCAGCACGGGAAGCAGCCGCTCTACCACTTCCGGGTTGTCACCTCCGAAGAGGCGCCGAACCTCGTCCACCACCGTTTTCGTGGAGTCCTGCAGTTCCCTTCGAGTGGTCTTGTCTGCCTCAGCGATGGCCTTTTTGGCGTCTTGGGAGGCCTTGGCGACGGCTTCCGCCGCGGATTTCGCCGCACCAGCGGTGACCTCGGCGGCCTTCGTGCTCGTCTCGGCTGCCTTGTCACCGAGATCCTTCATCATCTGTTCGAGTGCCCGTGCTTCTTGGGTTTGGCCGGCAGCGGAGAGGGCGTGTGACCCGATCTTGATGGCCTCGGTGACGAAGGCGGCGAGATTGGCACGAGTGAGGATGTCGCGTTCATCCACGGCGGGGCCTCGTTCGCCTGTGGTCCACCGTTGGGCTTCCCGGACCACGTCCTTGTCGCGAACCGTCAGTCGTTCGATATGGACTCCTGTTAAGGATTCGTCGAAGTGCGCCTGCCGGGTGTCGCTCATGTCGGTCTCCTTCTGTGATGAGTGCCACGCTGTCGCGGCTGTATATGCAGAATCGACCGAGAATTGAATGTCGACAATCGTAAACACTGATAAGGGGGCTTATCAGGGAATTTCGTTGATTAGAACGTCACCTCCATATACCGTGGGCAAAGTCGGAAGGGAGGTCCCGTGAGCACGTTGACGTTGCAGGACGTGGCTGACCTCGCCAAGGTACGCCGTCCGGTCGTCAGCATGTGGCGGAAACGCCCGCTGGTCCGCGGCGTGTTGATGCCCTTTCCCGATCCGGTCGAGACCGTCGGCGGAACTGCCCGGTTCGACCGTGACCAGGTCGTGGACTGGCTCACTCAAACGGGCCGTGGAAACAACGCCGAACACCTGTACGACGCACCGGCAGTCGCAGTGCCCGACGGCGCAGACCTCGAAGACATCGTCACGTTATTGTGCTGGCATGTTCTCAGCGGACAGGATCTTGCTGGGACAACTGTGGATGAGCGGGTTCGCGCGGCCGAGGAGTTCGACCCCGACGATCTGGTGATTACGGGTGAGTGTCGGCACATCGCACCGGCACCGGAGATGCTGACCTATGTCGACGAGTTGATCGCGGCCTCTCATGGACCGGGCGATGCGCTGGATCGGCTCGAGAGTGGACGACTCAAGCGTGAGACCGCGCTGCGCGACCTGACCCCTGCCGCCAATGTGCTGCTGCGGTCCATTGTCGAGACCGCCGCCGTCCACCTCGGCCAGGACGACGTGGTGTTGTCTGCTGAGGACTCCGCGGTCGCCCTGGACGTCGCGCAGGCATGCGACCTTGATATCGCCACGGACAGCCGGCATCTGCGGCGCCGAGCCCTGATCCGCGGGGTCCATGTGCGTGAACAATCTGCAGCACAACGGGTATCGGTGTCCTCGCTGGTCGGACTCGACGTCGCGGCCTCACTTCATCGGCTCGATGACATCATCCTGGGCCTGGCCTCCGGCAACATCGCGATCGTGATTGGGACCGCGGCCTCGCTGGTCGATGATCTCGCCGGGCCGCTGCAGCCTCGCCGCGCGGATGCTTTGCGGGTCGGCAATCTGGTGGCGGCGCTCCGCCTTCCGCGCGGTCTGTGGCGGGAGGCGCACCGGCAGGCGTTGGCGGTGTGGATCTGTGTGGGTGGGGCGAAGGCCGACGTGGTGTCGGTCGCCGACCTCGGCGCCGAGGATACCGTTGACTTCACTGACCTTGCCGCCGACGTTGCGGGGGCGCTTGCGCAGACGGAGCGGCGCGCCTACCGGTACGCGCGCGGGTTGACGTTGGCGGCCATGCTGGCCCGGGGCCCGGTGGTGCCGCGCGGGGTTCGGGCGGTGAAGCTCGGTGGCGGCGGTGCTGCTGACCACCTGGACAAAGTGCACCGCGCAACTCTGGTCACGACCACGCCCCTGCAACCTCTCGACGTGCTGGTGGAAACCTCACCGGCCAACATCAGGTTGCAGCACCGTTCCCTGGGTGAGCTGCACGCCCACAAGCAGCTGGTCATCAAACGTGGCCGACGGATCAATCCGGCCGACGGGTCACCCGACGGTTCTGTTCGGGTGCTGCCCACCGAGTTGGTCGGGGTGCTGGCGCTGGACCCTCTCGATGCCGAACTCAAGTATCCCCGCGCGGTGCGGACCGAGCCGGGCGATGTGGTGTTCCTCGAAAAGCCTCGGCCCCGCGCCTGGGTCGATTCCGAGGGTGGGGCGATGGTCGCGTCGCCGGCACGGATCATCCGGATCGCGGACGCTGCCTCGGTCGGTCCGCAACTGCTGGCCACCGTCATCAACGAGCGGGTGTCCCCCGGAAGCGAGTGGGAGACCTGGAGCGTGCCGGTGCTCGACCGTCAGGAGGCCGAGCTCCTCGAGGCGGCGTTGCGCGACGCGGGCAACTTCGAGCGCGAAGCGCGCCGCCGGGTCGAAGCAGCCCAAGAATTGAAATCCGCCTTGATCGACGGAGTGGCCGCCGGCGCTCTCACGCTCAAGACCACAGCCACCACGCCCGGCGTCGCCGCGGCGATAGGAACAGGAAAGGACGGGTAGCAATGCCGCCCCGCAAGAAGCAGGAGCCCCAGGCGCCGTCAACCATGAAGGAGCTCAAGGACACCCTCTGGAAGGCCGCCGACAAACTGCGCGGATCGCTGTCGGCCAGTCAGTACAAGGACGTGATCCTGGGTCTGGTGTTCCTCAAGTACGTCTCCGACGCGTTCGATGAGCGGCGCGAGGCTATTCACGCGGAATTGTCGGCCGACGGCATGGACGAGGAGCAGATCGAGGACCTGATCGACGATCCCGAGGAGTACCACGGCTACAACGTGTTCGTGGTGCCGCCGAACGCGCGGTGGACGTTCCTGGCGGAGAACGCCAAGGGCAAGCCGGCCGCCGACGGTGAGATGGCCAAGAACATCGGTCAGCTCATCGACGAGGCAATGGATGCCGTCATGACGGCCAATCCGACCCTGCAGGGCACGCTGCCGCGGCTGTACAACCGCGACAATATCGACCAGCGTCGGCTCGGGGAGTTGATCGACCTATTCAACAGTGCCCGCTTCAGCCGCCAGGGCGAGCATCGGGCCCGGGACCTGATGGGCGAGGTCTACGAGTACTTCCTCGGCAATTTCGCCCGGGCGGAGGGGAAACGGGGTGGAGAGTTCTTCACCCCGCCGAGCGTGGTCAAGGTGATCGTCGAGGTGCTCGAACCGTCGAAGGGGCGGGTGTATGACCCCTGCTGCGGCTCGGGCGGCATGTTCGTGCAGACCGAGAAATTCATCGCCGAACACAACGGTGACGCGAAAGACGTTGCGATCTACGGCCAGGAGAGCATCGAGGAGACCTGGCGGATGGCCAAAATGAACCTGGCCATCCACGGCATCGACAACAAGGGACTGGGCGCCCGCTGGGGGGACACCTTCGCCCGCGACCAGCACCCCGATGTGCAGATGGACTACGTGATGGCCAATCCACCGTTCAACATCAAGGACTGGACCCGCAACGAGGAGGACCCGCGCTGGCGCTTCGGGGTGCCACCGGCCAACAACGCGAACTACGCGTGGATCCAACACATCCTGTCCAAGCTCGCACCGGGCGGCAAGGCAGGCGTGGTGATGGCCAACGGGTCGATGTCATCGAACACCGGCGGCGAAGGCGACATTCGCGCGCAGATCGTCGAAGCCGATCTGGTGTCCTGCATGATCGCGCTGCCGACCCAGCTGTTCCGCAGCACCGGAATCCCGGTGTGCCTGTGGTTCTTCGCCAAGGACAAGACCGCCGGCAAGCAGGGCTCGGTCGACCGGACCGGACAGGTTCTGTTCATCGACGCGCGCGAACTGGGGTACATGGTGGACCGGGCCGAGCGCGCGCTGTCCAACCAGGAAATCGTGCGGATCGGTGACACCTATCACGCCTGGCGAGGCTCGAAATCAGCTGCTGACAAAGGCGTTTCCTACGAGAATGTTCCGGGATTCTGCAAGTCGGTGACGCTCGCGGAGATCAAGGCCGCGGACTACGCGCTGACACCGGGGCGGTACGTCGGTGCGGCGGAAGTCGAGGACGACGGTGAACCGATCGACGAGAAGATCGCCAGGCTCAAGAAGGAACTGCTGGAGGCCTTCGGTGAGTCGGCACGGTTGGAGAAGGTTGTGCGCGAGCAGTTGGAGCGGCTGTCGTGAGCACGTTGGTGGAGCGAAGCCTGCTGGATTTGGTCAGCTTCATCGTTGACAACCGGGGGCGAACATGTCCGACAGCTGAGACTGGCATGCCTCTGATTGCAACAAACTGTGTGAAAAGTGCGCATCGCGAACCAGTTTTCGAGAACGTCAGGTACGTCGACGGTGAGACGTACTTGAATTGGTTTAGAGCACATCCTGAACCGAATGATGTTCTGTTCGTGTGCAAGGGCACCCCAGGGCGGGTCGCTGTTGTCCCAGACCCTGTGCCATTCTGTATCGCACAGGATATGGTGGCGCTCCGTGCCAATCCAGCGACTGCCAATCCCCGGTATCTGTACTACCGGCTCCGCGCTGCAGACGTTCAGTCAAGCATCGAAAATATGCACGTGGGTACGATGATTCCACACTTCAAGAAAGGCGACTTCGGTCGTCTGCGATTCCTGGTGCATGAGGATGTGCGCGAGCAGGCGGTCATTGCGGATGTCCTCACTGCCCTCGACGACAAGATCGCGGCAAATGAGCGTGTCCTCAAATTGATTGAGTCATTCGTTGCGGCTGAATACGGAGCCGCCCTATCTGCGGGTAGCCGTGATGTGCAGCTTAGCGACGTCGCTGTCTTTCGAAACCGACAGCGCATCCCGTTGTCTTCTCGCCAGCGCGAAGAACGGAGAGGCGCCGTTCCCTACTACGGTGCTGCTGGCAGACTGGATTTCGTCAACGAGGCATTGTTCGACGAACCTTTGGTGTTGGTGGGCGAGGATGGCTCAGTCATCGACGAGAAGGGGCGCCCGATTGTGCAATATATCTGGGGACCGTCATGGGTCAACAATCACGCACATGTATTGACAGGCAACGGGATCGCTACCGAGACACTCAGGCAGGCCATAATCCGGTCGAACGTTGCTCATCTTGTCACTGGCGCGGTTCAACCGAAGATCAGCATGGGAAATCTCAAGAGGCTGGTGCTTCAGGTGCCCTCGATGCTAGGGCAGTTCGATGGAATTGCAGTGATTTTCGCCGCCGCAACAAGAGCCCTCACCGATGAGTCTGCGGTGTTAGCCCGCACCCGCGACGAACTCCTCCCGCACCTGATGTCAGGGAAGATCCGGGTTAAGGACGCTGAGGCAGTAGTCGGCGATGTCCTCTGACCGACCTGTCGCAGTTGATTGGCGATCCTCGTGCTGGACTGGAAGGAGTGACAGGTCTCCCGACAGCGGTACGGAGAGGGGCCCGCGGGCACCGCTCGTCTGTCGGCCCTCGCAAGGACAGTGGACGCCATGACCCATGAGCAGAAGCCTGACGAGTCGGGCGCACGTATTCCTATGGCACCCTCCGCGGCGGCTGTGCCGGCTTGGTATCCCGAGATGCTCGACGCCGTCGCCGACCACGTCCAGGCAGGGCGACAACGGGCGGTCATCGCCGCCAACCAGGAGTTGGTTGCCACGTATTGGCGCGTTGGTAGAGAAATCGTGGCGCGCATGGAGTTCGAAGGCTGGGGTGCTCGAGTCGTCGACCGACTGGCCGCCGACTTGAAAGAGCGGTTCCCTGACGCCAAGGGGTTTTCGCCTCGGAACCTCAGGTATATGCGCACGTTCGCCGAGGCATGGCCGGACTGGGCAATTGTGCAACGCAGCGTTGCAACATTGCCGTGGCGCCATCAGATCGCACTGCTGGAAAAACTGGATAGTCCCGACCTGCGGTTATGGTACGCGCGCGCGGCGGTTGAGCAGGGCTGGAGCCGAGACATCCTGGTCCACCACATCGACGGACAGCTCCACCTGCGCGCTGGCCAGGCGATCACCAACTTCTCCAGCACACTGCCGCCTGTCGACTCGGACCTCGCCCAGCAGGCAACTCGCGATCCGTACCTGTTCGACTTCGTCGGCATCGCCGACGTCCGCCGTGAACGCGACCTCGAACTCGCGCTGACCGACCATGTCGAGAAGTTCCTGCTCGAACTCGGCCAGGGCTTCGCCTTCGTCGGGCGCCAGGTCCACCTCGAAATCGGCGACGCCGACTTCTACGCCGACCTGCTCTTTTACCACCTGAGGCTGCGAAGCTTCGTGGTGATCGAGCTCAAGGTCGGCGACTTCGACCCCAGCTACCTCGGGCAGCTGGGCATGTACATGGCCGCCGTCGACGACCTGCTGCGCCACGCTGATGACAAGCCCACCATCGGCCTGATTCTCTGCAAGACCAAAGACAACGTCGTCGCCGAATACGCATTGCGCGGCTACACCGCGCCCATCGGAGTTGCGGAGTGGAAGACCACGATTACGGCGAATTTGCCTGAAGAACTCGAAACTAGCCTTCCCACAGTCGAAGAACTCGAGGCGGAGCTCGAGAGCAACTCCCACCCAGGAGATGAGACATGACCGGATTCAGCGAGGCCGACTGGGAACTTGTCGCCCTTGACGCTCTTGCCGAACACGAGTGGCGGAAGCTGACCGGCACCGACATTGCTCCGGGCACCGCCAGTGGCCGGGACACATGGGCCGACATCGTGCTGCCCGACCGCATGCTGGCCAAGATGCGGGAACTCAACCCCGGTGTTCCGGGGGAGTATTTAGATCAAGCGCGCGCCGCGATCCTGCAGCCCCAGTCACAGGATGCGTTGGCCGAGAATTTCCGGCTGCATCAGTACCTGGTCGGCGGCTACCGCGGGATCAGCTACATCGACTCCGAGGGCATCGAGCAGAACCCGACCATCAGACTCGTCAGCCACCGGCCTGACGACAACGAATTTCTTGCCGTCCAACAAGTCACGGTCCGCACGGCAGAACTCCAGCGCCGCTTCGACATCGTGCTCTACCTCAACGGGCTGCCGGTTGCCATCTTCGAACTCAAACAAGCGGGCGCCAAACACGCTGATATCGCCAGGGCGCACGCGCAGCTGCAGACCTACCTGCGCGAATTTCCGATGGCATTCCGCTTCGCGGTTCTCACCGTGGTCAGCGACGGCATCAACGCGCGCTACGGCACTCCGTTCACCCCGCTGGAGCATTTCGCGCCCTGGAACGTCGACGACGACGGCAAGCTTGTCCGGATCGGGGCGGTGGCCGACGACGAAACCGTACCGATCGAACTGGAAACGCTGATCGACGGCCTCTTCAACACCGAGCGCTTTCTCCAAATGCTGCGCAACTTCACTGCGTTCGACGAGGACGGCGACGGCCTCACCAAACGAATCGCCAAGCCGCACCAGTATTTTGCGGTCACCAAGGCCGTCGGCTCGACAGTGCAGGCCGCCGAGACCAACGGCAAGGCGGGCGTCGTCTGGCACACCCAAGGCTCGGGCAAGTCGATGGAGATGGAGCTCTACGCCCACCTGGTCGCCCAGCAGCCGAAGCTGAAGAACCCCACCATCGTAGTCGTCACCGACCGCAAGGAACTGGACTCCCAGCTCTACGAGACGTTCAACAGATCCCGGCTGCTCGGCGAATCACCGAAAAAAATCACCAAACGCGCCGAACTACGCGACGAGCTCAGCAATCGCACGACCGGCGGCATCTACTTCACCACCCTGCAGAAGTTCGGCCTCACCAAGCAGGAGCAGGAATTAGGCGCCGATCATCCTCTGCTCACCGATCGGCGCAACATCATCGTCGTCGTCGACGAGGCCCACCGCAGCCACTATGACGACCTCGACGGCTACGCCCGCCACATCCGCGACGCCCTGCCCAACGCGGTGTTCATCGCCTTCACCGGCACCCCTATCTCCGAGGTCGACCGCAACACCCGAGACGTCTTCGGCCCCGACATCGACGTCTACGACCTGACACGAGCAGTCAAGGACAAAGCCACCGTGCCGGTGTTCTTCGAGCCACGGCTGGCCAAGGTCGGGTGGTCGGAGAAACTCAGCGAAGAAGACCTCGATCACGCCGTCGATGAGGCGACCCTCGGTCTCGACGACGTGGAACGGGCCCATATCGAGAAGTCCGTCGCCGTGATCAACGCGATTTACGGTGCCCCGGAGCGGTTGGCGAAACTCGCCGAGGACATCGTCACCCACTGGGAAGCCCGCTCCGAGGCGATGAAGCCCTTCATCGAATCACCGGGCAAGGCCTTCATCGTCGGCGCCACCCGCGAGATCTGTGCGCGGCTGTACGAGGAAGTCATCAAGCTCAGACCGGAGTGGCGCGACGATGCCGTCGACAAAGGCGTCGTCAAGGTCGTCTACTCCGGCACCCCGCAGGATACGGGGCTGATCGCCAAGCATGTGCGTCGTGAAGCCCTGAACAAGGTGATCCAGAAGCGGCTGCGCGACCCCGACGACGAGCTGCAGATCGTCATCGTCAAGGACATGATGCTCACCGGGTTCGACGCTCCGCCGCTGCACACGCTGTACCTGGATCGCCCCCTCAAGGGTGCACTGCTCATGCAGACCCTGGCGCGGGTGAACCGCACCTTTCGCGGCAAGCCGTCGGGGCTGCTGGTCGCGTACGCACCGCTGGTGGACAACCTCGCCGCCGCGCTCGCCGAGTACACCGAATCAGACCGCAAAGAACAACCCCTTGGCAAGGACATCGACGAGGCCGTAGCGCTCACCACCACGCTGATCGGCCAACTCGACGCACTGTGCGCCGTCTACGACTGGCGGGCGAAGGTCGCGTCGCAGCAGGTCAGCTGGCTGACTGCGGCAGTGAACCTTGCCGGCAAACTGCGTGACCCGGGCACACCGGGCAACCAAACCGAGCCCACCCTGGGGGACCGGTTCCGGACGCTGTCGGCGCAGCTGGCACGAGCCTGGTCCCTGTGCGCCGGGAGCCAGACGCTCGACGACCTGCGCCAGACGGTCAAGTTCTACGAACAGGTTCGTGTGGTCATGGGCAAGCTGGACGCGCAGCAGCGCCAGGCCGAGGGCAAACCGATTCCCGAGGACATCAAACGTCTCTTGTCGGTGCTCGTCGACGAGTCGACCGCTGCCGGCGAAATCGTCGACATCTACGACGCAGCCGGACTGCCCAAGCCGTCGCTGTCGGAGCTCACTCCGGAGTTCGAGGCGAAGGTGAAGCGGTCGGACAACCCGCACCTGGCTATCGAGGCCCTGCGGGCGCTGATCACCGAAGAGATGGGCGTCGCCACGCGCAACAACCTGGTACGCCAGCGGGCGTTCTCCGACCGTGTCTCCGAACTCATGCGCAAGTACACGAACCAGCAGCTCACCTCGGCAGAAGTCATCGCGGAATTGATCGAGATGGCCAAAGAGGTTGCCGCGGAAACGGATCGGGGGAAACGGTTCTCGCCTCCGTTGTCGCACGACGAACTAGCGTTCTACGACGCCGTCGCCGAGAACGAGTCCGCTTTAGAACTCGAGGGCGAGGATGTGCTGGCCCAGATCGCCCGTGAATTGGTGACGGTGATGCAGCGGGACACCAAGACCGACTGGACCGTCCGCGACGATGTGCGCGCCAAACTACGGTCGTCGATCAAGCGCCTGTTGGTGAAGTACAGGTACCCACCAGACAAGCAGCCTGCAGCAATCAAGCTGGTGATCGACCAGATGGAGGCTCTCGCACCGGCATACGCCGAGCGCTCAAGGCGGGATTCTTGGCCCAACGCTGACTGAAGCGCTGTTCGAGCCCGTGATCCACGACCACTGCTGAGATTTGGCGCATGAAGTCATCGATCACGCGGAGGTTACGAGCGGTTCATTGCTGCTAGAGCTGCGACCGCTGCGCTTATCACATTGTCCCATCGGGGATCTGACATGTAGCGCTCATCGGGAGCGTCGCGAAGTTCCGAGATCAGTGGTCCAAGAACTTCTTCCAGCTTGACGAGCTTGTCGACCTCGTCGCTATTGGTCAGAACCGCGATCGCGTCCTGTCGGGACAGTTGCGCTGGCGGCGCGCTCGAGGGGGTTGCCGACTCGGACGTCGGGCAACCCCCGGCGAGCAGTGTCAATGCGGCGAGTGCGCAGGCACGGGCGGCATACATGGTGCAAGCGTAAGCGGGTGTTCGGCGCTTGCACCGCACCGAATTCAGGCCTCGGTCAGTGCCGGGACCCCGCGGCCGCGAACCTTGTTGATGGCGAACACGATGGCGCCGATCACCAGCCACGAGATGCCGCCGACCTTGGCGAGGACGTCGGCGTTGATCAGCACATAGCCGATGATCAAGAAGCCGATGGTCGGCACCACGCCGTGCAGCAGGTAGTTCCTGGACTTGTTGCGCACCAGGTAGTACCAGAGCACCGAGGCGTGCAGCAGGCAGAAGCCGAACAGCGCACCGAAGTTCACCAGCGACGAGATCAGGCCGATCTGGCCGACGAAGAACAGCACCAACACCAGGCTGAGTGCACTGACCACGAGCAGCGCGGCGACGGGCACCTTGCGCGAGCTGATCTTCGACAGGAAGGCGGGCAGCTGGCGGTCGCGGCTCATCGAGAACAGCAGGCGGCTGGTTGCGGCCTGGGCGGCCATCGCGTTGGCGAAGCCGACGGCGAGGACGTTGACGACGAAGAACGCGTTCATCCAGCCGGTGCTCGACGCGGCCTGCACGAGTGTGAAGAAGGCGTTGCCTGCCTCGTCCTCGCTGAACGCCTCGCGCCCGCCGGCGAGCAGGCTGGCCAGCCAGGTCTGGGTGATGAACAGGAACGCCACGATGAACAGCGAGATGATCATCGCCCGGCCTGCCGGGTTCTTCTTGCCGGTCGACTCCTCGGCCAGTGTCGAAATGCCATCGAAGCCAAGGAAACTCAGCACGGCAATGGACAGCGCCGCGGCCAGCAGCGGTGCGGTGACAAGTTCGGAGTTTCAGATCGGCAACGTGCTCCACCCGACGTTGGGCAGCGACTGACCGTTGATGGCGCGCACCGCGATGATGACGAACAGCACGACGAACACCAATTCGACCGCCAGGAACAGACGGTTGACCATCTTCAGCGAGCTGACGCCGAGCAGGTTGATCACGGTGTTGACCGCGACGAACACCACGGCCCACACCCAACGTGGCGTGCCGGGGAACAGGCCGACCATCGACTCGGCCGCGAACACGTACAGCAGCGTGGGGATCAACAGATAATCGAGCAGCATCGCCCACCCGGCGAAGAATCCGAGACCGGGGTGGATGCCGCGGCCCACGTAGGCGAACACCGAACCCGCGAGCGGGAACGACTTCGCCATCTGCGCGTAGGCCAGCGCGGTGAACACCATGGCGATCAAACCGATGAGGTAGACCAGCGGCACCATGCCCGATGCGCTGTTGTACACGGTGCCGAAGATGGTCCACGGTGCGATGGGCACCATGAACACGAGCCCGTAGACGATGAGGTCCACGGTCGAGATCTGACGGCTGAGTTCCTGTTTGTAGCCGAAGGACTCGAGGGTGCGCTGCCCTTCGCCGGTGGTGACCGGGCGGGAAGCGGAGCCGGTTTCGATTGCCATGATGGTCCTGTCGAGATGTTGGGCGGGATCAGACCCGGGCGGCGGCGGCCAGATCGTGTTGATGGAGGAACTGCGCGATCACGGCGCGGAATTCCTCGGGCTTTTCCAGGTGCGTGCAGTGACTCGTGTCGGAGAACACATGGCTGCGGACGTCGGTGATGTTGTCGACGAACGGCTGCCAGGTCTTGGGTGTGGCTTCGTCGAACTCGCCCGCGATCACGAGCACGGGCGCCACGATGCCGGGAAGCCGGTCGATGATGCTCCAGTCGCCGAGGGTCCCGATGACGTGGAACTCGTTGGGGCCGTTCATGGTGTGGTACACCGTCGGCTCGGCTTCCATCTGCGCGACACTGTCGGCGAAGTCCTGGGGCGTCGGTTCGACGCGGCACACGTGGCGCCGGTAGAACTCCTCGGTCGCCTGCAGGTACTCGGGGTCGGTGACGGTGCCCGCGGCTTCGTGACGATCGAGCGCGGCGCGCGTCTCGGCGGGCAACTGCGCCCGCAGATCACCGGCTGCCTCCGTCCACAACTTCATCGACGCCGGTGAGTTGCAGATGGCCAGCGACACCAGACCGGACGGTTGGCGCACCGCGATCTCGGCGCCGAGCATGCCGCCCCAGGACTGTCCGAGGACGTGGTAGCGCTCGATACCCAGCGCGGCGCGCACCGCGTGGAACTCGTCGACGAACAACTGCGGGGTCCAGAACCCGGCGGGCGCGTCGGGCAGGTGCGTGCTGTTGCCGCAGCCCACCTGGTCGTAATGGATGACGGTACGGCCGGTTTCGTCGGCGAGGGCGGCGATGTTGGCGACGTAGTTGTGGGCCATGCCGGGACCGCCGTGCAGAACGATCAGCGGGAGAGCGTCGGGTTGGGCGTTCTCGGGCGTCGTGACCTGAACCCAGGTCTCGTGAACGCCGAACGGCACGGTGCGGGACGAAACAGGCA
The DNA here is from genome assembly GCF_001187505.1 of Mycolicibacterium goodii. The sequence continues at coordinate 5,549,886 of NZ_CP012150.1, read as the reverse complement.
TGCGGGACAGCATGGACCGTTAATGGTCTCGTAGCAAGACCATTAATCAGGATTTAACGATAGGGGCCGATACTGTGAAGACCATGGGAGGACAGGACGCGCAGACGGCGCAGCCCATCGGGGCCGGCGGCACGGGGTCGGCATCCGGGCTGCTGGCCCGCGAACTGGAAACCCCCACGCGCGTCGATGAGATCACCGATCGCCTGGTCACGGCCATCGCGATCGGGGAATACCTGCCCGGCGCGCGGCTACCGTCCGAACGTGAACTGGCCTCCTCACTGCGGGTGGGCCGGATGACCGTGCGCGCGGCGCTCGCGCGACTGGTCGACCTCGGCCTCGTCGAGACCAAAAACGCAGGTCGCGGCGGTGGAACGTATGTACTGCAGCAGTGGCCGGAGTCGTCGACCGCGGCGGTGGGCCGCACCCTGACCATGCGCGTCGACGAACTGCGCGACCGCTGCGACGCGATCTGCCGCATCCACGGCGCGGTGTGCCGCGCGGCCGCCGAATCACGGTCCGATGGCGACATCGCGCTGCTGCGGGAACGGCTCGAGGCGTACCGCAGCGCGCCGAGCGGGCTGGAATCGCAGCAGGCCGACAGTGCGCTGCACCTGGCGATCATGGACGCGGCGCGCAACGCGGTGCTCAAGCAGGTGCTGCTGGAACTGGAGGCCTCGGTGAGCATCGGCGCTCCCGCGCACCTGTGGGGTGAACCCGGGACCATGCGCGAGATGGAACTGCGGGCGCTGCATGAGCACGAACTGCTTGTCGACGCGATCGGGCGTGGCGACGGTGACGATGCCGACGATCTGGCCAGGGCCCACGTCGCGATCGACTTCGAGCTCATCTCGGCGGCGATGCGTCGTGCCGGTGTGCTCGCCGACTGAACGCGCAGACCGCACCATTTAAGGTGATGCCGTGGCCGAGATCGCGCCGCTGCGCGTACAGCTGATCGCCAAGACCGAGTTCCTGGCGCCGCCCGACGTGCCTTGGGAGACCGACGCCGACGGCGGCGAGGCGCTCACCGAGTTCGCCGGACGGGCGTGCTATCAGAGCTGGTCGAAGCCGAATCCGAGGACCGCGACCAACGCCGGCTACATCAGCCACATCATCGACGTGGGGCATTTCTCGGTGCTCGAACACGCGTCGGTGTCGTTCTACATCACCGGCATCTCGCGGTCGGCCACCCACGAGCTGATCCGGCACCGCCACTTCTCCTACTCGCAGCTGTCGCAGCGCTACGTGCCCGAACAGGACTCGGAGGTCGTGGTGCCGCCGGGCTTCGAAGACGATCCCGAGCTCGTCGAGATCTTCACCTCGGCGGTCGACGCGAGCCGCACCACCTACACCGAGTTGCTCAACCGGCTGGAGGCAAAGTTCGCCGATCAGCCCAACGCCGTGCTGCGGCGCAAACAGGCCCGCCAGGCCGCGCGGGCCGTGCTGCCCAACGCCACCGAGACCCGCATCGTGGTCACCGGCAACTACCGGGCGTGGCGACATTTCATCGCGATGCGGGCCAGCGAGCACGCCGATGTGGAGATCCGTCGGCTCGCCATCGCCTGCCTGCGGGAACTCGTCGCGGTCGCCCCGGCGGTCTTCTCCGATTTCGTGGTTTCGACGCTGGCTGACGGCTCGGAGGTGGCAACCTCGCCGCTGGCGACCGAAGCGTGAGACCGACCGGGTAATCTTGGTGCCCGTGAGCACCAGCGGAATTGATGTAACGGCCCAGTTCGGCACCCTGCTGACCGCTATGGTGACTCCGTTCAAGCCCGACGGCTCGATCGACCTCGACGCCGCGGCACAGCTAGCGGCACGTCTGGTCGATTCCGGCTGCGACGGTCTGGTGCTGTCCGGCACCACCGGCGAATCGCCGACGACCTCGGACGACGAGAAGATCGCCTTGCTGCGTGCCGTGGTGGACGCGGTCGGGGACCGCGCGCGCATCATCGCCGGCGCGGGCAGCTACGACACCGCCCACAGCGTGCACCTGGCCAAGGCGTCGGCAGAGGCGGGCGCGCACGGGTTGCTCGTCGTGACGCCGTACTACTCACGGCCCCCGCAGGCCGGTCTGATCGCACACTTCACCGCGGTGGCCGACGCGACCGACCTGCCGGTGGTGCTGTACGACATCCCGCCGCGTTCGGTGGTGCCGATCGCGTGGGACACGCTGCGAAAGCTGGCCGAGCATCCGAACATCGTCGCGGTGAAGGACGCCAAGGGCGACCTGCCCGGTGGCGGCCAGATCATCGCCGAGACCGGCCTGGCCTACTACTCGGGTGACGACGCGCTGAATCTGCCGTGGCTGGCCATGGGTGCGGTCGGCTTCGTCAGCGTGTGGGGCCATCTGGCGGCCGGTCAGCTGCGGGACATGTTGACCGCCTTCAACTCCGGCGACATCGCCACGGCCCGCAAGATCAACGTGAACCTCATGCCGCTGGCCGCGGCGCAGGCCCGTCTGGGTGGGGTCACCATGTCCAAGGCCGGCCTGCGACTGCAGGGCTTCGATGCGGGCGAACCTCGACTGCCCCAGATCCCGGCCACCACAGAAGAAGTCGAGGCCCTGGCCGCCGACATGCGTGCGGCCACGGTCCTCAGGTAGGGGATACATGAGCGCCGAACTCGCGCCACCACCGCCGCTCGCTCCGGGCGGACTGCGTGTCACCGCCCTGGGCGGTATCAGTGAGATCGGCCGCAACATGACGGTTTTCGAGCACCTCGGCAGGTTGCTCATCGTCGACTGTGGCGTGCTGTTCCCCGGGCACGACGAGCCGGGGGTCGATCTGATCCTGCCCGATCTGCGGCACATCGAGGACCGGCTCGACGAGATCGAGGCGCTCGTCGTCACGCACGCGCACGAGGACCACATCGGCGCGATCCCGTTTCTGCTGAAGCTGCGGCCCGACATCCCGATCGTGGGTTCGAAGTTCACCATCGCGCTGGTCCGCGAGAAGTGCCGCGAGCACCGCCTCAAGCCGACCTTCGTCGAGGTGGCCGAGCGGCAGAGCAGCAGGCACGGCGTCTTCGAGTGCGAGTACTTCGCGGTCAACCACTCGATCCCGGGTTGCCTCGCGGTCGCGATCCACACCGGTGCGGGCACGGTGCTGCACACCGGCGACATCAAGCTCGACCAGTTGCCGCTCGACGGGCGACCGACCGATCTGCCCGGTATGTCGCGGCTCGGCGACGCCGGGGTCGACCTGTTCCTGTGCGATTCCACCAACTCCGAGCATCCAGGCGTCAGTCCGTCGGAGAGCGAGGTCGGGCCCACGCTGCACCGGCTGATCCGCGGCGCCGAGGGCCGGGTGATCGTGGCGTGCTTCGCGTCGAACGTCGATCGCGTGCAACAGATCATCGACGCCGCGGTGGCCCTGGGGCGTCGGGTGTCGTTCGTCGGGCGGTCGATGGTGCGCAACATGGGTATCGCCCGCGAGTTGGGTTACCTGAAGGTCGACGACTCCGACATCCTCGACATCGCCGCCGCCGAGATGATGCCTGCCGACCGGGTTGTGTTGATCACCACGGGAACTCAGGGCGAGCCGATGGCCGCGCTGTCGCGGATGTCGCGCGGCGAGCATCGCAGCATCACCTTGACCTCCGGTGATCTGATCATCCTGTCCTCGTCGCTGATCCCGGGCAACGAGGAGGCGGTGTACGGCGTGATCGACGCGCTGTCCAAGATCGGTGCCCGCGTCGTCACCAATGCGCAAGCGCGCGTGCATGTTTCTGGCCACGCCTACGCCGGTGAGTTGCTGTTCCTCTACAACGGCGTGCGGCCGCGCAACGTGATGCCCGTGCACGGCACCTGGCGCCACCTGCGGGCCAACGCCGCGCTGGCCGCCAGCACCGGTGTCCCACCGGAGAACATCGTGCTCGCCGAGAACGGTGTCAGCGTGGACCTTGTCGCGGGGCGGGCGTCGATCTCCGGCGCGGTGACCGTCGGCAAGATGTTCGTCGACGGCCTGATCACGGGCGATGTCGGCGACGCCACGCTGGGCGAACGTCTCATCCTGTCGTCGGGTTTCGTCGCCGTCACGGTCGTGGTGCACCGCGGCACCGGACGCCCGGCCGGCCCGGCGCACCTGATCTCACGTGGGTTCTCCGAGGATCCGAAGGCGTTGGAGCCGGTGGCCCAGAAGGTCGAGCGCGAACTGGACAGCCTCGCTGCCGACAACGTCACCGATCCGACGCGCATCGCGCAGGCCGTGCGTCGCACGGTCGGCAAGTGGGTGGGGGAGACCTACCGCCGCCAGCCGATGATCGTGCCGACCGTGATCGAGATCTAACTCGTCAACAACAGGATTCCGGCGGTGAACAGGCCGGCGAGCTTGACCACTTCCAGCGCGACGTAGGCATAGTGCGCATTGGACCGGGGCAAGTTGTCCGCCTCTGGTCCCGCGGCGAGCACGGCATCGGAGCGGCGTGTCAGCCGCGGACGCACCGCGACCAGTTGCGCCGCCAGCGCCACCACGGCGAGCGCGACCGCCACGAGCACCGAGGTCCGCGCGGGTTCGGTCAACAGCGCCACCAGAAGCACTGCGGCGAGCACGATCTCGACCGTGTTGAGGGCGCGGAACACCAGGCGGCCGATGCCGAGACCGATCTGCAGCGTGACGTTGGGCGCCCGGAACTTCAGCGGGGCTTCGAGAAACGAGATCGCCAGCACCATGCCGATCCAGCAGAAGGTGACGGCAACCCCGATCGCGGGAGCGATGCTCATGCGGACTCCTGGTTCACCGTTTGTTGACGATGCCCGCGTCCACCGGCAGCGTCACGCCGGTGACGTAGCGAGCCTGGTCCGACACCAGCCACGCCACCGCGTTGGCCACATCCTCGGCACGGATCGCCTGCACCGGAAGCGCATTGCCCATGTCGACCGGGCGACCGGTCTCCTCGGTGACCCGAGCCAGCCAGCCGCGGGTGAACTCGTTGTCGATCATCGGGGTGTCGACTCCGGTCGGGTGGATCGAGTTCACCCGGATGCTGTGCGGTGCGAGGTGGTTGGCGTAGGCCCGCATCAGGCCGACCACCCCGTGCTTGGCGGCGGTGTAGCCGACGGATCCGCGGTCGCCACCGCCGATGCCGATCAACCCGGCGACCGAGCTGATCAGGACGATCGCGCCGCCGTCGCCCTGCTCGACCATGGTCGGGATCGCGACCTCGACGGTGTGGTGCACGCCGGTGAGGTTGACATCGATGACGTCTCGCCAGCCTTCGGGCCCGGACAGCATCGGTGCGATGCCCGCATTGGCGACGACGATGTCGAGCCTGCCGAACTCGTCGAGGCCGGCCGACAGGGCCGCGGCGAGTTCCGGTTCGTCACGCACGTCGGCCTGCCGGGTGACGATGCGCCCACCGGCCTCTTCGACGAGCTCGGCGGTGGTGGCCAGATCATCGGGCGTGGCCAGCGGGTAGGGCACGGACGCGATCTGAGCGCACAGGTCGACCGCGATGATGTCGGCGCCGTCAGCGGCCAACCGGACCGCTTCGGCACGGCCCTGCCCGCGCGCGGCGCCGGTGATGAAGGCGACCTTGCCGGACAGGGGACGGGCGGTGTCGCTCATCGATGCTCCTGAGGACTCGACTACGGACGCAGGCGGCCTTTGGCGGGATCGCCTGCGACGACGGGCTGCAGGGTCTTGATGTCGGGGGCACCGTCGAGCAGGTCGCCGATGGCGCCGAAGAGCGTCCCGATGGCGGGTGCTTTGCCGTGCGTCGCGAGCGCATCGGCGTCGGCCCACTGCTCGACGAACACGAAGGTGCCGTCGGATTCGTGCAGCGCGTAGAGCTCGCAGCCCGGTTCGTCGTGGACCGCGACGATCGCCTTGGTGCAGGCCTCGCGGACGGCATCGACGGACTCGGGCTTGGCCTTCAGGGTGGCGACGACGACTACGGGCATATGCGCACGGCTCCTTGCTCACACAACAATCGCTGGACGGGTGTCCAGCCTACCGAGAAAATCACGCCGGGAATCGGTTCACCTGCCCGAGTCGTCATCGATACCGGCCTGTGACCTGTGTGGCTGATGGTGATTCTGGGGCCAATGCGACTAGGCTTGCGGACATGGCTAACAAGACCGCCGCCCGCTCCGGGGCGCGTTCGGGCAGCTCTACGAGCAGGTCTTCGGGCAGGTCACGGGCCGCGGGCTCGCAGAGCGCGGGCAGGCGCAAGCCGCCGACCCGTCCGGCGCCCCAACAGCGTCGCAAGCCCGCCCGGCGCAGTCAGGTCTCGCCGGTCGCACTCGCAGGTCACAAGTTGGGGCAAGGTGCCCGCGCCGGATGGCTCATGCTCGCCAAGGGGGCTGGCTCGACCGCCCGTTCCGTTGGCCGTGCCCGTGACATCGAGCCGGGGCACCGCCGCGACGGCATCGCGCTCGCGCTGCTCGGCATCGCGGTCGTGGTGGCCGCGAGTTGCTGGTTCGACGCGGCCCGACCGGTGGGCGCGTGGATCGACACCGGGTTGCGCACGCTGGTCGGCGGACCGGTGATGCTGGTACCCGTGCTCCTCGGCGCCGTCGCCGTCGTGCTGATGCGCTCCGAACCCGATCCCGAGGCACGGCCCCGGCTGATCCTCGGGGCCGCGATGATCGCGCTGCCTGCGCTCGGTCTGTGGCATCTGTGGGCCGGTTCACCCACCGACCCGGACGGTCGCCGCGGCGCTGCCGGATTCGTCGGATTCGCCATCGGCGGACCGCTCTCCGACGGCGTGACCCCGTGGATCGCCGCACCGTTGCTGTTCATCGGTGTGCTGTTCGGGCTGCTGCTGCTCACCGGCACCACGATCCGTGAGGTGCCCTCGACCGTCCGCGCGATGTTCAGCGCGCGCGGGTTCCGCGACGAGGACCACGAGGACTACGAGGACTACGAGGGCGACTACGACGAGTACGACGGCGAGTACGGCAGCGACGGGGAGGACGCGCGCCACCGCGACCGGGAAGACGACTTCTCCGACGGCTACTACGACGCCGAGAACCCCGACGAGGCGGCGAAGACCTGGCCCGGCACCGGGCCCATGGCGGCCATCGAGGCGCCCAAGGCGCCCGCGGGCACGCCGATGGACAACTACCCGCTCGAAGACGCACCGACCGTCCCGGAACCGGCCGTCACACCGCGCCGGAAGAAACCCGAGGCCGCGAAAGCGGCGAAGAAGCCCGACGAGACCCTCGTCATCGACCGGGTCGTCGAAGGGCCCTACGCCCTGCCGTCGCTGGACCTGCTGATCGCGGGCGACCCGCCGAAACTGCGGACTGCCGCCAACGATCAGATGACCGACGCGATCACATCGGTGCTGGAGCAGTTCAAGGTCGACGCCGCCGTCACCGGCTGCACCCGCGGCCCGACCGTCACCCGCTACGAGGTCGAACTCGGGCCCGGCGTCAAGGTCGAGAAAATCACCGCGCTGCACCGCAACATCGCCTACGCCGTGGCCACCGAGAGTGTGCGCATGCTCGCACCCATCCCGGGCAAGTCCGCGGTGGGTATCGAGGTGCCCAACACCGACCGCGAGATGGTGCGGCTGTCCGACGTGCTCACCGCACCGAGCACCCGCCGCGACCACCACCCGCTGGTGATCGGGCTCGGCAAGGACATCGAGGGCGACTTCGTCTCGGCCAACCTCGCGAAGATGCCGCATCTGCTGGTGGCCGGCTCGACCGGTTCGGGTAAGTCGAGCTTCGTCAACTCGATGCTGGTGTCTCTGCTGGCGCGGGCCACCCCGGAAGAGGTCAGGATGATCCTGATCGACCCCAAGATGGTGGAACTGACGCCCTACGAAGGCATCCCGCACCTCATCACCCCGATCATCACCGAGCCGAAGAAGGCCGCCGCGGCGCTGGGGTGGCTCGTCGAGGAGATGGAACAGCGCTATCAGGACATGCAGGCGTCCCGGGTGCGCCACATCGACGTCTTCAACGAGAAGGTGCGGTCCGGTGAGATCACCACGCCGCTCGGCAGCGAGCGCGTGTACAAGCCGTACCCGTACATCGTGGCGATCGTCGACGAGCTCGCCGATCTCATGATGACCGCGCCGCGCGACGTCGAGGACGCCATCGTGCGCATCACGCAGAAGGCGCGTGCGGCCGGTATCCACCTGGTGCTCGCGACGCAGCGGCCCTCGGTCGACGTGGTGACCGGTCTGATCAAGACCAACGTGCCGTCGCGACTGGCCTTCGCGACCTCGTCGCTCACCGACAGCCGCGTCATCCTCGACCAGGCGGGCGCCGAGAAGCTCATCGGCATGGGCGACGGGCTGTTCCTGCCGATGGGCGCCAACAAGCCCATCCGCATGCAGGGCGCGTTCATCACCGACGAGGAGATCCACGCGGTCGTCGCGGCCACCAAGGAACAGGCCGAGCCCGAGTTCGTCGAAGGCGTCACCGCCGTCAAGGCCGGCGAGCGCAAGGACGTCGACCCCGACATCGGTGACGACCTCGATGTGTTCCTGCAGGCCGTCGAACTCGTGGTGTCGTCGCAGTTCGGTTCGACGTCGATGCTGCAGCGCAAGCTGCGCGTCGGCTTCGCCAAGGCCGGCCGCCTGATGGACCTGATGGAGACCCGCGGGATCGTCGGCCCTTCCGAGGGTTCCAAGGCCCGCGAGGTGCTGGTGAAACCCGAGGACCTGGCCGGCACGCTCGCGCTGATCCGCGGCGGCGCCGACGCCAACGGTGCCGAACCCGAGGACGACGAGGAATTCTGAGCCGCTGTCGGGCCCTCACTTGAGGGCCCTACAGCGTCAACAACATTCGCGTGTTGCCGAGGGTGTTGGGTTTGACGTAGGACAGGTCGAGGAACTCCGCGACACCGGTGTCATAGGAGCGGCACATCTCCTCGAACACCTCGGCGGTGACCGGGGTGCCGTCGATCTCGGCGAACCCGTGCTTGGCGAAGAACTCGACCTCGAAGGTCAGCACGAAGATCCGCTCGAGGTGCAGTTCCCGCGCGACGTCGAGCAGGCGGTTCACCAACCGGTGGCCGACACCGGTGCCGCGGACCTTCGGATGCACCGCCACCGTGCGCACCTCGCCGAGGTCGGACCACAACACGTGCAGCGCGCCGCAACCGACGATCTCGTCATCGAGTTCGGCCACCCAGAACTCCTGGACCGCCTCGTACAGCGTCACCAGGTTCTTCTCGAGCAAAATCTTGCCCGCATAGATGTCGACGAGTGCCTTGATGCCGGGAACATCCGAGGTGCGCGCGCGCCGCACGACGGGACCCTCGGCCGGTTCGTTCTGGCCCTGGTTCTCGCCTGCGTTCACAGGTGGAAGGGTATCGGTTTCGGCAACCGATATTCTGTTTCGGTGCCGGGGCAACCTTCAACCGATCCGGTGGTCCCGCGTGCGCGCGTGGCCAACCTCGCCAATGTGCTCACCGGCATACGCCTGGTTCTCGTACCGGTGTTCCTGGTTTTCCTCTTCACCGACGGCGGCCATGAATTCGGCTGGCGGATGGCTGCTTTCGCGGTGTTCGCGGTCGCGGTCATCACCGACCGGTTCGACGGGGCGCTGGCACGCAGCTACGGCATGGTCACCGAGTTCGGCACCTTGGCCGATCCCATCGCCGACAAGGCGCTCATCGGCGCAGCGCTGATCGGGCTGTCGATGCTGGGGGATCTGCCCTGGTGGGTGACCGTGGTGGTCCTCGCGCGTGAGATCGGCATCACCGTCATGCGTTTCGCGGTGCTGCGTCACGGGGTCATTCCGGCGAGTCGCGGTGGGAAGCTCAAGACCACGGTTCAGGCCGTGGCGATCGGACTGTTCGTGATGCCCCTGTACTCGTGGCCACCGTTGTGGACCACCGTGGCGTGGGCGATCATGTGGGCAGCGGTGGTGCTCACCGTGCTCACCGGTGCTGACTACGTGGTTTCGGCGATCAGGGATTCCCGTGGACGACCCGCTGCTGACTGACGACGCACGCGCCCTCGTGGCGGATCTGACGGTCTACGGCCAGAGCGTGGCCACTGCCGAGTCGCTGACGGCCGGCCTGCTGGCGGCCACCCTCGCCGGTGTCCCCGGTGCCAGCGCGGTGCTGCACGGCGGGCTGATCACCTACACCGAGGACACCAAGATCTGGCTGGCCGGCGTGGCGCCCCAGGTGCTCGACGCGGTGGGGCCGGTTTCGGCGCCGACGGCCCGCGCGCTGGCGGTCGGGGCGCGGCAGCGCTGCGCCGCCACCTGGGGCGTGAGCCTGACCGGGGTGGCCGGCCCGGAGGCGCACGGCGGGCATCCGCCCGGCACGGTGTTCCTCGGGTTGGCCGGGCCCATCGACACCCACGTCGTCGAGTTGGCGTTGTCGGGTTCGCGCTGGGATATCCGCGTGGCCGCGGTCAACGAGGCCATCTCGCGGCTGCGGGCGCTCGTCGAGCAGCAGTGATATCCGGACCGTCGAACCGATCCCCGCGGCGTCCGTGGGACATGTCCGTAACACATCCCACAACTTGGGGATTGCTGGGAACCTCTGCGTGTGCGCGCACGTTCTGCATGTAGCGAAACCCGCCGACGTCCACCTGAGGAGGGCATCATGACGGCATTGCTGCGCGAGGTGATTGGCGACGTGCTGCGCAACGCCCGCACGGATCAGGGACGCACCCTGCGTGAGGTGTCCGACGCGGCCAGGGTGAGCCTCGGTTACCTGTCGGAGGTGGAACGCGGCCGCAAGGAGGCGTCCAGCGAGTTGCTGAGCGCGATCTGCGACGCACTCGACGTGCCGTTGTCGCGGGTGCTCACCGACGCAGGGGAGAACATGGCCAGCCGCGAGGCCAAGCAGATCGCCGAGGAACTCGCCGTCGCCAACCTGGGGCGGATCGACGAGGCCACCAAGGTGGTCATCCCGCAGGTGTCGATGGCGGTCGCCTGATCGCCGTTGGCCCAGAATCCGCGGGAACTCCCCGACACGCTTTCCGCGCACGGGCTGTGTCGGCATGCCCGAAACCGATAAGTTGGCACCACAAGCAGTTGCGGCAATCTGAACATGTGGCCTGTGCACTAGGCCCGACAGACAAGGCGGAATGAACCCATGGCCAATCCGTTCGTCAAGGCGTGGAAGTACCTGATGGCGCTGTTCAGCTCCAAGGTCGATGAGTACGCCGATCCGAAGGTGCAGATCCAGCAGGCCATCGAGGACGCGCAGCGCCAGCATCAGGCCCTCACCCAGCAGGCCGCGCAGGTCATCGGCAACCAGCGGCAGCTGGAGATGCGGCTGAACCGTCAGCTCGCCGACATCGAGAAGCTCCAGGTGAATGTGCGTCAGGCACTCACCCTGGCCGATCAGGCCACCGCCGCCGGTGACACCGCCAAGGCCACCGAGTACAACAACGCCGCCGAGGCGTTCGCCGCGCAGTTGGTGACCGCCGAGCAGAGCGTCGAGGACCTCAAGGCGCTGCACGACCAGGCGCTGCAGGCCGCCGGGCAGGCCAAGAAGGCCGTCGAGCAGAACGCGATGATGCTGCAGCAGAAGATCGCCGAGCGCACCAAGCTGCTCAGCCAGCTCGAGCAGGCCAAGATGCAGGAGCAGGTCAGCTCGTCGCTGCGCTCGATGAGCGAACTGGCCGCGCCGGGCACCACGCCCAGCCTCGACGAGGTGCGTCAGAAGATCGAACGCCGGTACGCCAACGCCATGGGCGAGGCCGAGCTGGCGCAGAACTCGGTGCAGGGCCGCATGATGGAGATCCAGCAGGCCAGCGTGCAGATGGCCGGACATTCGCGCCTTGAGCAGATCCGCGCCTCGATGCGCGGGGAACAGCTGCCCAGCGGCGGTTCCACATCGGCTCAGCCCTCCCCGCAGGCCACACCTGCCAACCCGGCGGGCACGCAGACCCCGCCGAATCCCGAAAACCCGCTCAGCCAGTAAAGATTCGAGTTCGAGAGCATGGCAATCAAGACCGGTCGACCAGAAGCCTGGCGGTCACTGCTGCAGCGGGGGATCGACACCGCGGCCGAGGTGTCCGGTGCGTTGGCGGACAAGCTCAACGCGGCTGCCGATCCGCGCGCCAAGCTGCTGCGCAAGCGGCGGTGGGCGCTGCGGCTCGGCGTGTTCTTCACGCTGGCCACGGGTTTCTGGGTGTTCGTCACCGCGGTGCTCGCCGCGTGGACCACGCCGGTCTGGGTGCTGATCATCACCGGCGCCATCGCCGCAGGCGCGGCGTTCCCCGCCACGCTGGCGTGGCTGCGCTACCGGTGGCTGCGCCGCACGCCGCTGCCGGTTCAGCGGCCCACCGTCGGACGCCGCCTTCCGCCGTGGGGATCGGCTGCCCGCCAGCCCATGTCGGCACTGCTGGCCTCCGAGCGCGGCATGTTCTCGTTGCTCGGGGTGATGGAGCGCGGCCGCATGCTGCCGGCCGAGGAACTGGCCGAACTCACCACGGTGGCGAACCAGGCCGCAGGCACCATGCTGGCCACCGCCAACGAGGTGGTGTCGATGGAACGTGCGGTCAGCAACGCGCCCGGTTCCCGGCCCCATCTGGTGCCGACCATCAACGCGTTCACCGCACAGCTCAACCAGGGCGTGCGGCAGTACAACGAGATGGTCACCGCCGCAGCGCAACTGGTGTCCTGCGTGAACGGAGCGGCACCCGGTGGGCCGGCAGCCCCGCTGTCCCAGCAGCGCTACCGCACCGAGCTCACCGGCGCCACCGACCGGCTGATCGGCTGGGCGCAGGCCTTCGACGAACTCGGCCGCCTGCGCCGGGCCTGAGCCGGACCGGCGACCCGGACGGTTCAGATGTCGTGGCTGCTCGGCGGCCCGGTGCGGGGCCCGTACTTCTCGATGTAGGCCTGGTGGATATGCGCGTTCTTCTGACGTGACAACTCGTCCACCAGGCCGGGATTCAGGCCGTGTTTGGCCAGCATGTGCCGGCGCCACACCTTGTTGAGCGCGTGCGAGAAGAACACGAACGGGATGAAGATCGGCAACGTCATGCTGATGTGCACGTACAGCGTCGTCGGGATCAGCCAGAACGGGGCCAGGATGATCAGCGCGGGGATGGCCATGCGCACCATCAGGCGCACGGTCGCGCCCTTGCCTGCCAGGTCGTTGCGGACCCAGTCGCGCATCGAGTCGGGGAGCCGCCGTCCGTAGCAGTAGGTGATGTACTCCCAGACGTTGGGCCTGGTGCGCTCGCTCACAGTTTTGCCCGCAGCGACGGGACGACGATGCCGATCAGGCCGCGCACGGTCGCCTTGAGCATGTCGAAGAAGTCGAAGTAGTCACGCCACAGCGTGATTCGGCCGTCGTGCACCTCGAACACGCCGCACACCCAGAACTGCAGACGCAGCGGACCGAAGGTGAGTGCATCGGTGCGTTCGTTGAGCACCGCGGCGCCGTCGGCCGCGCTGCGGTGGATCTTGACCTCGAAACCGGCGCGTCCCTGCATGGACCGGAACAACTTCATGGCGCGGTTGCGACCGTAGATGGTGGGCAGGCCCACATTCTGGTAGACGAGGTTCTGCGCCAGCGCGTTCTCCGCGGTGTCGAAGTCCTGCTCCTGCAGCGCGTTGAGGAACGTCTCGACCGTGGTGATCGGGTTCTGCACTGTTGTTTGATCAGCCATGCCCGCAAAGCCTAGAGGGCCGGGGCTGTGGCAGGGTAGGCCGGTGCGCACAGCAGTGGTCGCCGGGCCTGATCCGGGGCATGCCTTCCCGGCCCTCGCGTTGTGCCTGAAGTTCCTCGCCGCGGGCCATCAGCCCACGTTGCTGACCGGTGTCGAATGGCTGCAGACCGCACGCGAGGCCGGTGTCGACGCGGTCGAACTCGACGGGCTCGACCCGACCGGCGAGGACGACGACACCGACGCGGGCGCCAAGATCCACCGGCGGGCGGCGCGCATGGCGATGCTGAACGCGCCGCGGCTGCGGGACCTCGCGCCGGACCTGATCGTGTCCGACGTGATCACGGCGTGCGGCGGAATGGCCGCCGAGATGCTCGACCTGCCGTGGATCGAACTGAACCCGCATCCGCTGTACCTGCCGTCCAAGGGCCTGCCGCCCATCGGCAGCGGGCTGGCGGCCGGGGTGGGCGTGCGCGGGAAGCTGCGTGACGCCGTCATGCGTGCGATGACCGCGCGGTCGTGGCAGAAGGGCCTGGCGCAGCGCGCGCAGGCGCGCGTGGGCATCGGCCTGCCCGCCGACGATCCCGGACCGCTGCGCCGCCTCATCGCGACCCTGCCCGCGCTGGAGGTGCCGCGACCGGACTGGCCGGACCAGGCCGTCGTCGTCGGCCCGCTGCATTTCGAACCCACCTCGGCGGTCCTGGAGATCCCCGAAGGCGATGGCCCGGTGGTGATGGTCGCGCCGTCCACCGCGGTCACCGGCGCGCAGGGGATGGCCGAGATGGCGCTGGAGTACCTGCGCCCGGGGGAGACCCTACCGCCGGGCGCTCGCGTGGTGGTGTCGCGCCTGGCCGGCCCCGACACCGACGTGCCGCCGTGGGCCGCCGTCGGCCTGGGCCGTCAGGACGAACTGCTGACCCACGCCGACGTGGTGATCTGCGGTGGTGGTCACGGAATGGTGTCCAAGACCCTCCTGGCGGGCGTGCCGATGGTGGTGGTACCCGGCGGCGGTGACCAGTGGGAGATCGCCAATCGTGTTGTGCGCCAAGGCAGCGCACGTCTGGTACGGCCACTGACCGCCGACGCGCTGACCGCGGCCGTCGGCGAGGTGCTCGGCTCGCCGGGCTACCGGGCGGCCGCACGGATCGCCGGGGCGTCGGTCAGTGCGGTCGCCGATCCGGTACGGGTGTGCCATGACGCCCTGATGCGGGCTCGGTAGGTTGAGACCGTGCGGTTGACGGAATTCCATGAGCTCGTGGACAACCAGTTCGGGTCCATCCGCGGGCGTTCCCTGCTGGTCGACCATGTGCTGAGCGACCTGGGTGGGCGCACGGCCGCGGAGGCCATCGAGGAAGGGGTGGAGCCCCGTCAGGTGTGGCGGGCGCTGTGCGCCGACTTCGACGTGCCGCGCGATCAGTGGTGATCAGCGACGGTTTTTTCGGCGTGCTCGCCCGCGTAGACTCGCACGCATGGGGTTGGGTGATCATCCCCAACGGACACCGCTCTACGGTGTGCTGCTGGTGGTTGTTGCCGTCCTGTTGTGCTGGCTGACCGCGTCGGCCTTCACGGGATGGCAGGTGATTGCTGGATACTTCCTGGCCATAGCCGTCGGTGTGGTCGGGTTCGTCATGACGCTGCGGGATTACGACCGTTTCCCGCGCTGGCGCGAGTGAGCTGAACCCGTCCTCACCGTCGCAGCAGAAGCTGGGCGGTGTCGCGATGAAGCCTGCCGAAGTTGTAGTACGCCGCGCACGCGCCCTCGGGTGACACCATGCACGTGCCGATCGGGGTCTCCGGTGTGCACGCGGTCCCGAACACCTTGCACTCCCACGGCTTGATCACGCCCTTGAGCACCTCGCCGCACTGGCATGCCTTCGGGTCGGCAACCCGCACCCCGGGCATGTCGAAGATCAACTCGGCATCGTACTCGGCGTAGTCGGGGTGGATCTTCAGCGCGCTCTGCGAGATGAAACCCAGTCCGCGCCATTCGAAGTGGGGCCGCAGCTCGAAAGTCTCGGCCATCAGTTGCAGGGCGGCGACGTTGCCTTCCGGGCGCACCACGCGGGTGTACTGGTTCTCCACCTCGCAGCGGCCGTCGCGGATCTGCTGCAGCAGCATGTGCACCGACGCCAGGATGTCCAGCGGTTCGAAACCCGCGACCACGATGGGTTTCCGGTAGACACCGGGCACGAACCGGTACGGCCGCAGACCCACCACGGTCGAGACGTGCCCCGGGCCGAGGAAGCCGGACAGCCGCAGATCGGGCGATTCCAGAATGGCCTTGATGGGCGGGACGATCGTGACGTGGTTGCAGAACACGCTGAAATTCCGGACGCCGAGTGCGCGGGCCCGCACCAGGGTGACCGCCGTCGACGGCGCCGTGGTCTCGAAGCCGACCGCGAAGAACACCACGCGGCGGTCCGGGTTGTCGCGGGCGATCTTGAGCGCGTCGAGCGGCGAGTACACGAACCGCACATCGGCGCCCCGCGCCTTGGCCTCGATGAGGTTCCCGGACGAACCCGGTACGCGCATCATGTCGCCGAACGTCGTGAAGATGACCCCGGGTTGTTCGGCGAGCCACATCGCGTCGTCCACCCGGCCCATCGGGATCACACACACCGGACAACCGGGACCGTGGACGAGTTCGATCGACTCGGGCAGCAGATGTTCGATGCCGTGCCGGTAGATGGTGTGGGTGTGGCCACCGCACACCTCCATGAACTTGAACTCGTCACCCGCCGCGAGTTCGGTGATCGACCGGACCAGGGCGCGCGCGGCGGCCGGATCGCGGAATTCGTCGACGAATTTCATGCGGCACCTTCTTTTTTGGCTCTTCGGGCAATCACGCGATCTCCGACGACGTGAACGCGTCGATCTCGTTGGTGTAGTCGGCGCCCATCTTCTGCACCTGATCGAGCGTGAGCTGGGCCTCGCGCTCGTCGATCTTGGCCATCGCGAACCCGACGTGCACCAGCACCCAGTCGCCCACCCGCAGGGAGTCCTGCGGATCGTCGACGGTCAGCAGGCGCACACTGATCACCCGGCGCACACCGTTGACGTCGACCTTGGCGAGATGGGCCTCGGTGTCGACGATGTCGACCACCTGACCGGGTATGCCCAGACACATGGCGTCTGCTCCTTCTCCCTCAGCAGATCCTGGGCAACGGGTCCCCGACCAGCATGTCGACGATCCGGCTGCCCCCGAAAGCGGTTCGCAGCGCGACGATCCCGGGTGGTTCCCCGGTGATCTCCCCGACGAGCGCCGCGTCGGCACCCTGCGGGTGCGCGCGCAGCGCCGCGACCGCCGCATCGGCCTCGCCGTGCGGGACCACGGCCAGGAACTTGCCCTCGTTGGCGACATAGAGGGGATCGATGCCGAGCAGGTCGCACGCGCCGAGCACCTGCGGTCTGATCGGAAGTCGCTCCTCGTCGAGGATCACCGCGAACGGCGCGTCCTTGGCCAGTTCGTTGCACACGGTGCCGACGCCGCCGCGCGTCGCGTCGCGCATCCACCGCGTCGACGGCGCCGCGGCCAGCAGGAGCTCCACCAGTTCGTGCACGGGTGCGGTGTCGGATTCGATGTCGGCGTCGATCGCGAGGTCACCGCGGGCCAGCATGACGGCCATGCCGTGTTCGCCGATCGTCCCGGACAGCACCACCTGATCGCCGGGGCGGACGTCGGCGCGCGACAACCGCCTGCCCGCGGGGACCACGCCGACACCGGCCGTGCAGATGTAGAGCCCGTCGGCCGCGCCCTTACCGACGACCTTGGTGTCGCCGGTGACGATGTGCACCCCGGCCCGCGCCGCGGCCTCGCTCATGTCGGCGACGATCTCGCGCAGTTCGGCGATCGGGAAGCCCTCCTCGATGACGAAACCCGCCGAAAGCCATTGCGGGCGCGCACCGGACACCGCGAGGTCGTTGATGGTGCCGTGCACCGCGACATGCCCGATCGATCCGCCCGGGAACCGGTGCGGGGCAACCACATACGAATCGGTCGAGAACGCCAGCGCATCACCGGACGGGGTGCGCACGACCGCGGCATCCCCGAGCTGCTCGAGCTCGGGATTGCGGAACGCCTCCAGGAACACCGCGTCGACCAGCGCGGCCGACGACTTGCCACCCGCACCGTGCGCCAGGGTCACCACGTCGTCGAGCAGCCGCGGGCGCCGCTGGCGGAACTGGTCGATGCGTTCGAGCACCTGGTTCTCGGTTCTCATGATCTGCTCATCCTGGCTTCGGCCATGTGTTCCTGCGCGACGCACCAGAGCCGGTAGCCGAGCATGGCGTGGGACTCCTGGATGCGGTGAATGCTCTGGCTGTGCACCGTGAAACAAAAATCCAGGTCGTCGGTGGCGGCCATGCGCCCGCCGTCGTGCCCGGCGAACCCGATGGTCAGCAGGCCGCGGCGGTTGGCCTCACCGATCGCGGTCATCAGATCCTCGGAGTTGCCCGACGTGGACAGCGCGACGGCGATGTCGCGGTCGCGCGCGTGGGCGATGATCTGCCGCTTGAAGATCAACTCGAAACCCACGTCGTTGCCGAGCGCGGTCACCACGGCCTCGTCGGCGGCCAGGGACCACGCCGCGACCGGGCGACCGCGTGCGGGTCTGCTGAACAACGAGGCGAGCGTCGCCGCATCGGTCGAGCTCCCGCCGTTGCCCAGCGTGTACAGCCGGCCGCCGCGCAGGAACCGCTCGGCCATCTCGATACCCGCCGCGCGCAGTCCCGCATCGTATTCGTGCAGCGATTCCTGTTGCAGCCGGGCGCTTTCGGTGGCCTTGCTGCGTGCAGAGGCCACGAGATCGTCGAGCAGCGCGGTGATGTCGGTCTCCTCGGATTCGATGAAGGGATACAGGAACCCGGTGCTTTCCGTGCCGCTGTCGGGGACTTCACTGGTCATGGTTCACCTCGTCGGATTCAGCTGTCCAATGCGGTGATGGCCACGCCGCCGTGCACCAGCACCAGATCGTCGACGCCCACGGCCTGCAGCATCGCGGTGTCGACCCATTCCTCGCCGCGCGCGGTGCGGACCAGGGCCTGGCGGCCTGAATCGTCCGGCGGCAGAATCACTTCGGCCAGACACGCGTCGTCGCTGCAGGTGATGCAGGTCTGCCCGTCGTCGGCCGGGGTCTTCAGCAACCCGGGATGCTCGAAGCACACGTGCGTCAGTTCCCACAACAGGTGGTACATCAACACGAACCGTCCGGTGGCAGGCACCATCGGGTCGTCGGAGTCGACCCACAGGATGTGGTGGGCGGCCCCGGCGGGTGGGCGTGGTCCCGAGCCGATCCACAGCGTGGTCACACCCCACGCGTCGGCGCGGCGCATGGCGTCGACGACGGCGGGGTCGTCGGCCGCGGCGACCGCCAGCAGCAGGTCGCCGGGTTGGCTCGCCACCCTGGCCTGGGCCACCGGATCGGATTCGACCAGGGCCACTGACGGCAGCGCCCGCTTGCCCATGATCACGGGGTGCACGAATTCGACTGCGACGTGGTGGGCGTGCGGTTCCCACTGCGGCGCCATCACCCACAGCGTCGCGCCATCGTGGAACCTGCGGGCGACATCGAGGGCCGCGGCCGCGAGGTCGGCGGACAGGTCGGTGCCGATGAAGGACGGTGCCGGGACGGTGGTCATGGGTTCTCCTGACCGGCCTCGGTGTCGTGTGCGGGCACGCTCTCGTCGCCCTGGTAGGTGCCCGACGGACGGTCGGTGGGCCCGCCGGAGGGTTCATCGGAGCCGGTGTCACGTGAACCGGGTGCGCCGCGCTCTTCCTGCGGTTCTTCGGACAGATGCCCGCCTGGGGTGTTCATGGGATCCCTTACCTTTCTCGCAGCGCGTTGACGACGCCGAGCGTGGTCACGGTCGTATCGGTCAACGCGGTGACGTCGTGGGGGGACAGGGTGTCGCACACCCAGTCCCAGTGCGCCGAGACGATGTCGCCGGGGCGCGGTGCGGCCGTGAGGGAGGTGCCGTTGCGGCTCCAGCGCGCCAATTCGGTGACGGGGTCGCCGAGTTCGACGCGCCGGCCGTTGCGCACCAACGGCCGGGATTCGAGTCTGACGTGCTCACCTTCGACGCCGGTGACCGTGCCCCAGCGGATCCGGCAGTTCTGCAGCACCTGCAGTGCAACGTCGGGGTTCCGGTCCAGGAACGTGACCCACGGGTACACCACGAACACGTGGAAGCTGTGATGGGCCAGCACCGATTCGGACACGGCGACGTCGTCGAGAAGACCGCACACCTGACCCGCGAACGCGGTGCGCACCCCGGCGAGCAGTTCCGCCGGGTCCACCCGCAGCAGCGGCGGCCCGCCCACCCAGTAGGCCGCCACCACGTCCTCGGCCAGCGGTTCCTGGCCGATCGCGCGGGCGATCACGCGCAGATACGGCCAGGCCCCGTCGAACTCGGGTGCGTGGTAAGCCAATTCGGCAGGATCGCGATCACCCGACCCGGCGGGCCCGCAGTATCCGAGTTCGTTGGGCGGGAAGGCGTAGCGCGTGAACAGTTCGTAGCCGGTGGGCAGGCGCTGCGGCGGATGGACGGTCATGGCATCACCCCGCGTTTCCCACCAGCAGTTGCCCGAGCGCGATGCCGCCGTCGTTCGGTGGTATCCGGTGCGCGGTGAGTGCGTGAATCCCGTTCTCCCGCAAGGCGGCCAGCGTCGCCTCCAGCAGCAGCGCGTTCTGGAACACGCCGCCGGTCAGAACCACCGGGCCACCCGCGGCCAAGCGCGACAGGTCGACCACGAGATTCATGACGGCCTGGTGGAAGCGCGCGCTGATGACCGCGGGTGCCAGGTCGGCCCGCAGATCGGCGATCACCGCGGCGAGTACGGGAGCCGGGTCGAACGTGGCGGGTTGCCGATCGGTGTGCAGCGCGAAGGCATAGGCCGGTGTACCGGCGGGCGTGCGGCGCGCCAACCCCTCGAGTTCGATCGCGGCCTGGGCCTCGTAGTCCACGGTCTGGCGCACCCCGATCAACGCCGAGACGGCATCGAACAGGCGTCCCATGCTCGACGTGGGTACACAGCCGTTGCCGGTGGTCAGTTGACTCAACAGTGCCCGACGTTCCTCCTCGGGGCAGGCCCGCACCGGCGGAAGGTCGGCGTCCCACCGGATCCCGGCGGCCCACAGATGCGACAGGGCCATCCGACATGGACGCCGCACACTCACGTCGCCGCCCGCGAGCGGCACATAGGCCAGGTGTGCGACCCGCTCGAAACCCTTGTAGTCGGCGAGCAGGACCTCACCACCCCACACCGCGCCGTCGACCCCGAACCCGGTGCCGTCGAACGCGATGCCGAGCACACGCTCGGAACCGTCCAGACCGTGCTCACCCATGACCGCCGCGATGTGCGCGTGGTGATGCTGCACATGGCGCACCGGACGGTCCCCGGCATTGCGGTGGGCCCACGACGTCGACCGGTAACCGGGGTGCGCGTCGGCGACGACCATCTGCGGTGTGGTGCCGGTGAGCGCCTGCAGGTGGTTCACCGCTCGACCGAACGCCGACAGCGTCGCCAGATCGTCCATGTCCCCGACGTATCCGCTCAACCATGCGTACTCCTGGTCGGCCACGGCCAGGGTGTTCTTGAGATCGGCACCCACGGCCAGCGTCGGGACCACCGGGATCGGCAGCGCCACCGGCAGTGGGGCGTACCCGCGGGACCGGCGGATCGCCATCTCCTCGCCCGCGACGACGCGGACCACGGAATCGTCACACGGCACCAGGATGGCGCGGTCGTGCATCAGCCACCCGTCGGTGAGGCCGGACAACCGTTGCAGCGCATCGTCGTCGTCGAAACAGATCGGTTCGCCGCTGCGGTTCCCCGACGTCATCACCAGCGCCTCGGGACCGGGCGGATCACCGGGAAGCCCGAACAGCAGGGTGTGCAGTGGACTGTAGGCGATCATCACACCCACATCGGGGCTGCGGGGCGCGACCTCGGCGCAGACCCGCGCGGTGGCCCGGCGCGGCATCAGCACGATCGGCCGCTGCGGACCGCACAACAGGCGCGCGGCGACGTCGTCGACCTCGCCCACCGCACGCGCGGTGGCCAGGTCCGGCACCATCATCGCGAACGGCTTGTCGCCGCGGCGCTTTCGGCGCCGCAGTTCCGCGACGGCGCGACGGTTCGCAGCATCGCACGCCAGGTGATAGCCGCCGATGCCCTTGACGGCCAGGATGGCGCCCTCGGCCAACAGTGCACGGGCCCGCCGCAGTGCGGCGTCCGCGGTGGCGTTCTCACCGGCTGCGGTGTGCAGGCGCAGCCTGGGACCGCAGTCCGGG
Organism: Mycolicibacterium goodii; assembly: GCF_001187505.1. The sequence goes on along the minus strand of NZ_CP012150.1, from coordinate 5,528,055 downwards.
CAGCACACCGGTTGTGCGTGGAATCGCCGATCGGCGGGGTCGGCGTACTCGCGGGCGCATTCGGCGCACATCGCGAAGCCGGCCATGGTGGTGCTCTCCCGGTCGTACGGCAGGGCCGCGATGATCGTGAACCGAGGTCCACAGTTCGTGCAGTTGATGAACGCGTGGCGGTAGCGGCGGTTGTGCGGGTCCCGCTGTTCGGCGGCGCACTGCGCGCACATCGCGACATCCGGTGCCGCCAGCGTGCGTCCGCCGTCGGCACGCGCCGTGTCGGCAATGCGGAATCCCGTGCCGCGCGCGACGGGAAGCGACCGCACGTCGACGGACTCGATCACCGCCAAGGGCGGAGGGGCGTCCCGCAGGCGGTGCAGGAACCGCTGCAGATCGACTGCGTCGCCTTCGATCTCGATGATCGCCCCGGTGCTGTCGTTGCGTACCTCACCGGTGAGGCCGAAGGCCGCCGCGGTGGTGTAGACGAACGGCCGGAACCCCACCCCCTGCACGACGCCGTGCACGTCGACCCGGAGCCGCCTGCGCCCGGTCATGGCGGATCTCCGAGGCCGGATTCGCCGCGCCCCAGGAGTTCCAGGCCCTGCAGGGCGGCCCGCGCCCCGGCGGCGTCGGTCTTCTCCACGACGAAACCCATGTGGATGATCACCCAGTCGCCCGGGGCGAAGGTCTCCTCGGGCAGCATGCCGATGTTGACCTTACGGTGCCCGCCCGCGACGTCGACGAGGGCGAGTTGACCGCCGTAGCCGTCGAGCATCCGGACCACCCGACCGGGAATCCCCAGGCACATGTCAGGTCTCCCGCGCCGAGGTGGCCGCCCGCGTATCGGTGACCGCTTGCGCGACGGCTTCGGTGACGGCCCGGACCGCCAGTGGCACGGCCGCCGCGACCGCATCGGACAATCCGATGCCCTCGGCCACGTCGGCCACCTCGCAACCGACCACGACGGTGGGCGGCATCGTGCCACCGAGCGCGTGCACCGTCGCGAACACCGCGGCGGGATCCATGGCGTGCGCATCGAGACCCGGTGTCGTCTGCATCGGGTCGGCTTCGAAGACGTGCAGGGTGCCGGGCCCGTCGCGGCAGGGCAACGCGTCGACGAGCACGAGCCGGTCCCAGCCGTCGAGCAGGTCGTATGCCAGGTGCAGCCCACGGATCCCGTAGTCGCACAACCGGACACCGGATCCGGCGAGGTCGGCGGGCACATGACGCAGCACCTCGGGACCGAATCCGTCGTCGCCGAGAAAGATGTTGCCGATACCGGCCACCAACACCGAGGTCGTGATCGTCACCGCCCTCACATGCGTCGCATCTTCAGATACCGCTGCGCATCCGGGATCGATCGCACTCCCACGACCACCCCGCCGATCACGACGGCCGCAACGACCACCACTGCGGCCCAACCGACTGCTTGCATCTGGCGCTCCTCTCAGTTCGGTATGGGTTCGATCTCGTCCGGCGCGAAGTACAGGTAACGGCCGTACCAGTCGTGCAGGTCGGCTGCCGGATCGTCGTCGAGGACCACGCCGACATACCGTTCGCCGTCGACGTCCTCGTGGACCGAGGCCACCCACGCGACCCGGTTGTCGAAAAACAGGTCCTGGGCGTCGGCGCGGCGGATCGGGTGCAGGCGCACGCGGCAACCCCGGCGGACCGGGACACCGTTGATCAGCACCGCGTCGACCCCGGGGTCGACGGCCCTGTCCGCCATCGGATCCCACCACGGCACCCCGTCGGGAACCTCTGGGATCAGGCTCGACCGCCCGCCGTGCGGGTCCCGCAACACGCCGTGCAGGTCGAGCATCGCCTCGGCCGACATGGCGTCGCACCGGTCGACGATCTGGGCGGCGAGCGGGTCCGTCGCGCGGGCCATCAGCTTCTCTTCGTCGGTCATCGCCATGATGCGCAGGGTGAGGATCTCGTCGATCTCGCACGAGTCGTACAGCGCGCCTCTGCTCTGCTCGGCGATCCGCGGATGGTCATAGAGGATGATCGGGGATATCAACATCAGGTTGCGGCTGCCCGCAGGCCCGGCCAGAACCGGGAAGCAGCGGTGCCGCCCGCAGCGCGAAACGGCCCCGGCCGCGCGATCGTCCGGTTCCAGCAGCGACACGAACTCTCCGTCGGCGACCTCGGCGATCAGATGCGTGCCGAGGAACGACACGGCGAGCGCGTCTTGCTTGGTGCGCACCGGTGCGGCACAGTTGCGCACCGTCAAGCTCACCCGCAACAGGTCGCCGTCGGCCTCGGCCGCGAGGATCAGCTCACCGCACAGCGACTTTCGGGTGCGTACCAGCCGACCGCCGTCGACCGTCTCGATGTCGCGCCCGCCCCCGACGGTGATCGGATGTGTCCGGCCCGTCAGCAGGTCCCCGACCTCGAACGCGCCGACGGTGACGTCGTGTGCGACCGCCTCGTCCCAGGTCAACCAGGACCGGTCGGCGCAGACGAGTTCGTCGACCGGTACGTACGTCTCGCGCGAGTCGTCGTCGACCTGGCGGACTTCGGCGGACCGGTGCTGCAACTGCAGGAAGCGGACCGTGACCTTCAGCCGCGCGTGGCCACCGTCGCGGACGACGATCTCGGCGGACAACACGCTGTCCTCACCGATCCCGGCGTCCGCGGCGCCCTGCGGTCCCAGCACACCCCACTGCCAGCGGCACTGGTTCTTGGCGGCGTCGGCGCGGTACGGGTAGAGCAGATAACCCTCGTACAGCACGGCGTCCGCCACGGCGAGGACCTGATCGGTGTCGGCGCTCATGGGAGGTTCTCCCGTTGCAGGAGAGTGTCGACGGCCTCGTCGAACGACAGCAGGCCGCGCCGCGTCTTGTAGGCGGCCAGCCTGCCGAGGGTGTCGCGGTCCAGCCGCAGCCAGCCGGTGTGGGGGAAGTGCCGCTCCATCAGGAGCTGCCACACCGCGACCGGCATGTCGACGTGGTCGTCGCGGTCCCACGGGATCTGCTGGACCGCGAACCCCTGCGGCCCGCGGGTGAAGACCGTTCCGCTGAACAGGAATTGCAGCGGCACCGTCCCGCCCTGCAGTGCGTGCAGATACTTCGACGCCGCGACCTCGAAGTCGAAGGTGCAGTTCAATGCCAGGTCGATCTCGGTGGCTTCGGCGAATCCGGGGACCATGGCGGTGCAGTGCTGCCACAGGAACGTGTGCTGCGTGGTGCTCCACCTTTCGCGGGGGCCGAAGAGGTCGAGCAGCCCGGCCGCTTCGCTGTCGGTGTAGGCGCGCCGCAGCGGGTCGATCCGGACCTGGCAGCGCAACGCGATCGCGTGCACGGGATCCGCACCGGATGCGGTCACATTGAGTCTGGCCGTCAGGATCGGCGTCACCGCATAGGGTTCCGGTGCGATGTCGAGCACGGCGAAGGTCACCGCGGTGTCCGCGTGCATGCTGGTCACGGCGGCACCTCCGTACCGCGCCCGCGCAGGGATTCGAAGAATTCGTCGATGTACCTGCGGACGTCCTGCCCGCCGTCGAATCCGCGCCACAGCAGGCGCAGCCGTCCGACGAACTCGTAGCAGGCGTCGATGGGAATCAGATGGCATGTGGGCGCGGAGTTCTCGTCATCGCCGACGCGAACCATCAGGGCCTCGGTGTCGTCGGCGAGCAGCGCCGCCCGTGGATCCGCCGCCTCGATCGCCTGCCACGCGCCGAGATCGAGTTCGGATTCGGTCGCACCGGCCGGGCCAGGGTAGAACGCGGCCACCCGGCCGAGGGCGGAGTTCCGCAGGAAGAACACCACACCGACCGGAATCTGCAGCGCCTCCCATTCGGGTCGGCCCAGGGCGAAGTCCGGAAACCTCAGGTAGCGGTCCGGCACGGCGCGGTACCGCAGTTCGGCACGGTTGTCGGTGAACAGCAGGTAGCACGCCCGGCACACGCACAACAGTTGCCGACCTTCGACGTTCACGACATGCTGATGATGGCTGCCGATCGGTTCGCCGCACATCTCGCAGCACTCGCCGGGATCTGCGCGGGTGTCCCGGGTGGCGCGGATCCGGGCCAGCACATCCTGCGGGCCGGTCACGGCACGACCTCGTCGCCAGTGGGCCGCAGGGCCAGCGTCGGCACGCCGTCACGCATCAGGATCGGTACGGGTTGCAGCTGCGCGTCCTCCGACCGGCCCGCGTGGACCACGTCGAAACCGGTGCCGCAGTGCGGACATCGCAACACCGCGCCCTGCAACGTCGCCCCGGCGAAGGTGCGGCCACACGATGCGCACCGGTCGCGGTAGGCGATGAGGTCCTCACCGGCGCGGCAGGCCACCACCGTCGTGTCTGCGACGCGGAAGCCACCCACCTCACCGGGTGCCAGCTCGTCGAGCGCGGGTGCCGGATGCCACTCGGCGTGGCGGTGGCCGTTGGCGTGCACGCGGGCCAGCAGGGACTGTGCGGGTATCACCGCGGCGGTGGTCTCTGGTGCGGGCTGGGCCGTCACGACCTCGATCGACGAGATCTCCGGCGCCGCGGCCAGCACCGCATCCTCGATCGTGAGTTCCAGCGTGGCCGCCGAGGACGGGCAACTCTTGCAGGTCCCGCTGAACCGCAGCCGGGCCACCGCCCCTTCGGCACCGGGAACCACGTCGAGGAGATCGACGTCGCCGCCGTGAGACCCGAGATAGGGGCGAACCCGGTCGAGCGCGTCGGCGATGCGCCGGTGCACCGGATGTGGATGCAGCCCGTGCACCAGCAGCAGGCTCGCGACGAGATCGTCGGTCGCGAATGTCTCGGCCAGCCCGGGGTCGGCGGCCACCGCCGCGCGCAGCATGCGGGCCAGCGCGGCACCATAGAGGTCGGTGATCTCCCGCACCAACTGCTCGGCCCGCTCACGCGCCACGTCGCCGCCCGCGGCGCTGGCGGCGAGCAGGCTCTCTATCCGGTCACCCGCCGTGCGCCATCGGGCCTCCTCGGCGGATTGGTCCCCGGATTCGTCGACGGAGACCTCGGCAAGTGGCCGGACGGCGGGCGTCATATGTCAGTCCCCGGTGGCGGACTGTGTCGGGGTGTGCAGCAGATCCAAGGTCTTTCCGCCCCCGAGGTACATGTGCACACCGCACGGCAGGCACGGATCGAAGCTGCGCACCGTGCGCATGATGTCGATGCCTTTGAAGTGCTCGCGGTCGTTCTCCTCGAAGATCGGCTGGCCTTGGACGGCATCCTCGTACGGGCCCGGCGTGCCGTAGCTGTCCCGCGGACTGGCGTTCCACGGCGTCGGCGGGTACGGGTGGTAGTTGGCGATCTTGCCGTCACGGATCACCATGTGGTGGCTCAGCACGCCGCGCACGGCCTCGGTGAACCCGCAGCCGATGCCCTCGTCGGGAACCTCGAATTTCTCCCAGGTCTTGGTGCGTCCGGCGCGGATCTCGGTGAGCGCCTTATCGGCGAAGTGCAGTGCACACGCCGCGGCGTAGGCCTGGAAGTAAGTTCTGGCGCGGTTGCGTTCGATCGTGTTGTTGCCCCTGGCCGGTATCTTCCACTCGAATTCGACCGGTCCCTTCAGCGCGGTCTTCGGCAGGTTGATCTGCACGCTGTTGCCGGTCGACTTGACGTAGCCGATGTCGACCAGGCCCGCCAGCGCGGTCGCCCACAGCCGGGCCAGCGGTCCGCCGCCGGTGTCGAGCGCGAGGTGATCCTTGCCGTCGAACCACCGTGGGGACATCACCCAGCTGTAACTCTCGTCGAAGTCCCGCTTCTGCGGCTTGGGATTGGTGTGTTGGTTCCACGGATGCCGCCGGTCCACCGGGTTGCCAAGCGGATCGGTCCTGACGAACATCTCCTGGTCGGTCCAGTCTTCGTAGTAGCTGTGCCCCAACAGGATCCGGATTCCGAGGTTGATGTCGACCAGTGAGGTGGTGACCAGTTTGCCGTCGACGACGATGCCGGGGGTGACGAACATCTTGCGGCCCCAGGCCTCCATGTCGCGGTAGTTGAAGTTGCACTGCTCAGGGTCCTGGAACGAGCCCCAGCAGCCCAGCAGCGTGCGGCGCAGACCGACCTTCTCGTACCCGGGCAGCGCCTCGTAGAAGAAGTCGAAGAGGTCGTCGTGCATCGGGACGACCTTCTTCATGAACTCGACGTAGCGCATCAACCGGGTCATGTAGTCGGTCATCAACTGGATCGTCGCCACGGTGCCGACCCCGCCGGGATACAGCGTGGACGGGTGCACGTGCCGACCTTCCATGAGGCAGAACATCTCTCGCGTCCACCGGCTGACCTGCAGCGCCTCCCGGTAGAACTCGCCGGTGAAGGGATTGAGGGCCCGCATGATGTCGGCGACGGTGCGGTAGCCGTGCATGCCCGCGTGCGGTGCCTCGGTGTTCTCGGCCTTGGCCAGCACGCTCGGATTGGTCTCGGAGACCATCTTCTCGCAGAAGTCGACGCCGACCAGGTTCTCCTGGAAGATGTTGTGGTCGAACATGTATTCCGCGGCCTCACCCAGGTTCACGATCCATTCGGCGACATGGGGCGGTTGCACGCCGTAGGCCATGTTCTGGGTGTAGCACGAGCAGGTGGCGTGGTTGTCACCGCAGATACCGCAGATGCGGCTGGTGATGAAGTGCGCGTCCCGCGGGTCCTTGCCCTTCATGAACAGCGAATAGCCGCGGAAGATCGACGATGTGCTGTGACACTCGGCGACCTCGCGGTTCTCGAAGTCGATCTTGGTGTAGATGCCGAGGCTGCCGACGATGCGGGTGATCGGGTCCCACGACATCTCCACCAGTTGGCCCGGTTCGCTCTTCGCGTGTGACGGCTTGGGGGCGGTGGTGGTCATCAGGATCTTCTTCCGTGAATAGCAGTGCAGGTGAGAACGTTTCGACGACACCGCATCGCGTCGGTGGCCGGATGTGCGTGCAGAGCCGATGGACCGCGGTGTCGGGCACTACCAGGTGCGCGTCGCCCCGGTTTCCAGCTCCAGACCGCGATGCCGCCACCGAGGTTCTTTGTCGACGGTGCGGCCGGTGATGTGGCGCAGGCTGCGGATCGCCGAGCCGTACAGACCCGATGCCGCGGTGGAGACCTTGCCGCCCGGCGGTTCGTCCATGAACGGCATGAACTTGTCGGGGAAGCCCGGCATCGTGCAGCCGATGCAGATGCCGCCGACGTTCGGGCAGCCGCCGATGCCGTTGATCCACGCCCGTTTCGGCACGTTGCACTTGACCACTGGGCCCCAACAACCCAGTTTCACAATGCATTTGGGGGAGCCGTACTCGGTGGCGAAGTCACCCTGCTCGTAGTATCCGGCGCGGTCACACCCCTCGTGAACCGATTGCCCGAACAACCACTTGGGTCGCAGCGCGTCGTCCAGCGGGATCATGGGCGCCTGATCGGTGGCCATGTACAGCAGATACGTCAGGGTCTCGGCGAGGTTGTCGGGATGGATCGGGCATCCGGGCACACACACGATCGGTATGCCCGCCTTGCTCTTCCAGTCCCAGCCGAGGTAGTCGGGCACCCCCATGGCGCCGGTCGGGTTGCCGGCCATCGCGTGGATGCCGCCGTAGGTGGCGCAGGTGCCCGCCGCGACCACCGCGGTGGCCTTCGGGGTGAGCCGGTCGAGCCATTCGCTCGTGGTGATCGGCTGCCCGGTGGCCGGGTCGTTACCGAAACCGCACCAGTACCCTTCGTTCTTGATCTCCTCGTTGGGGATCGACCCCTCGACGACAAGGACGAACGGGTCGAGTTCACCGCGTTCGGCTTTGAAGAACCAGGCGAGGAAATCGTCGGCCCCGCCTGCGGGCCCGCATTCGAAATCGATGAGGGGCCAGTGGACGGCGATCTTGGGCAGTCCGGGGAGCGCCCCGAGGGCGATCTCCTCGATGCTCGGTTGCGTGGCGGCAGTCAACGCCACAGAATCACCGTCACAACTCAATCCGGCATTGATCCACAGCACATGGATGAGTGCCTGTTCCGCTTTGACTGCAGCCTCCGTTGGCATACGTCACAGCTTTCCGGGGCCCGGGCTGGGGGTCCCAACGTCCCGAGTTAAGACGTGCGCCGCGTCTTTCAGCGCTGAACTCGGTTTACTCCGGCCGGAATACCTTGTCAATGGATCTTTGCGTTCATCCGGGTGGCCAGCCACTCGTACCACTCGGCGAGGCCGTCGCCGCGGGTGGCCGAGGTTTGCAGGATCGTGACGTTTGGGTTCACGGATCTGGCGTATCCGCAACATCTTCCGACGTCGAAGTCGACGTAGGGGAGAAGATCGATCTTGTTGAGGATCACCACCCCCGCCGCGGCGAACATATGGGGATACTTGAGCGGCTTGTCGGTGCCCTCGGTGACCGAGATGACGACGACCTTGTCGAGTTCACCGAGATCGAACAGCGCCGGGCACACCAGATTCCCGACGTTCTCGATGAACAGCAGGGACCCGGGTGCCGGGTCGAGGATGCCGAGCGCGCGATGCACCATCGCGGCGTCGAGGTGACAGCCGGCACCGGTGTTGATCTGGACCGCGCGTGCCCCCGCGGCCCGGATCCGGTCGGCGTCGAGCAGGGTCTGCTGATCTCCTTCGATCACCGCGACCGGGTGGGTGTGCCCGAGGTCGCCGATCGTACGTTCCAACAACGTCGTCTTGCCCGCTCCCGGCGAACTCGTGATGTTGAGCGTCGAGATGCCGCGTGCGGTGAGCCACGCGCGGTTCCGTTCGGCAAGCAGATCGTTCTTGGCGAGGACGCGTTGTTCGAGCGTGACGGTCTCGGTGCGGCGGTGCTCGTGATCGTGAGGGTGTTCGTGGCCGTGTTCGTGATCGTGATGGTGATCGTGATCTGGGTGGCGGGGCGTCTCACCGGCCAGGGTGACGACGACGTGATCGGCCCCGTCGGCACCGCTTTCGCCGCATCCGCAGGTTGCGCACATGTCAGCTCACCTCCATCGACAGGATTCTGAGTTCGTTGCCCGCGGTCACCTCGACGTCGGCGCTGCCACACGGACACAGCAGGATCGGGTCGTCGAGTGTGAACTCGGCGCCGCAGGTCCGGCAGCGGGCGGCGCCGGGGCGGATGTCGAGATCGAGCCGGGCCCCGTCGGCGGCGGTGCCCTCGGTGATCAGGTCGAAGCAGAACAGCATGGAGTCGGGGACCACCGCGCACAACGCGCCCACTTCGAGCCGGACGCTGTGCACACGTCGTCCCGCCGCCTGCTCACACACCGCATCGACGACGCTCTGGGTTATCGCCATCTCGTGCATCGCTGTCCGATCGGACCCGGGATGTCCTCACGGTAGGCCTGCCGCGCGCCGTTCGGCGCAAAACCGCGATGCGGGTGGGGACGCCGCGGCGTGTCCACTTGAATCGAACAGGTGTTCGTCTACTGTGGGGAGAGTTCGACCGGACTTGTCGGTGGTCTGCTCTAACGTCACGGCCAACCGATCGGAAACACCGGTCAGACACGACTACTTGGAGAGGCACCATCATGGCGCAGCAGGCCCCAGATCGCGAAAAGGCCCTCGAACTGGCGATGGCCCAGATCGACAAGAATTTCGGTAAAGGCTCGGTGATGCGCCTCGGCGAAGAGGTGCGCCAGCCGATCTCGGTGATCCCCACCGGCTCCATCTCCCTGGATGTGGCGCTCGGCATCGGCGGCCTGCCGCGTGGCCGCGTCATCGAGATCTACGGTCCGGAGTCCTCGGGTAAGACCACCGTGGCCCTGCATGCCGTCGCCAACGCGCAGGCCGCGGGCGGTATCGCGGCGTTCATCGACGCCGAGCACGCGCTGGATCCCGAATACGCCAAGAAGCTGGGTGTGGACACCGACTCGCTGCTGGTGTCGCAGCCCGACACCGGCGAGCAGGCGCTGGAGATCGCCGACATGCTGGTGCGGTCCGGCGCGCTGGACATCATCGTCATCGACTCGGTGGCGGCCCTGGTACCGCGCGCCGAGATCGAGGGTGAGATGGGCGACAGCCACGTCGGCCTGCAGGCCCGCCTGATGAGCCAGGCGCTGCGCAAGATGACCGGCGCGTTGAACAACTCGGGCACCACCGCGATCTTCATCAACCAGCTCCGCGAGAAGATCGGCGTGATGTTCGGCTCACCCGAGACCACCACGGGTGGTAAGGCGCTGAAGTTCTACGCCTCGGTCCGCCTCGACGTCCGCCGTATCGAGACGCTCAAGGACGGCACCGATGCGGTCGGTAACCGCACCCGGGTGAAGGTCGTCAAGAACAAGGTCTCGCCGCCGTTCAAGCAGGCCGAGTTCGACATCCTCTACGGCCAGGGCATCAGCCGCGAGGGCTCGCTCATCGACATGGGCGTCGAGCACGGCTTCATCCGCAAGTCCGGGTCCTGGTTCACCTACGAGGGTGAGCAGCTGGGCCAGGGCAAGGAGAACGCCCGCAAGTTCCTGCTGGAGAACGTCGACGTCGCCAACGAGATCGAGAAGAAGATCAAAGAGAAGCTCGGTATCGGTGCCGTCGTGACCGCTGAAGCCGATGACGTCCTCCCGGCCCCGGTTGACTTCTGAGCCGTCGGACGCCCCCGACGGGGAGCAGGCGCAGGATCCTCGTGCCCGTGAGGAACAGGCCAAGAACGTGTGCCTGCGCCTGCTCACCGTGCGGGCTCGTACCCGGGCCGAGCTGGAAACCCAGCTGACCAAGCGCGGCTATCCCGACGACGTCAGCGCCAGGGTGCTCGACCGGCTGTCCGAGGTCGGCCTGATCGACGACGAGGACTTCGCCGAGCAGTGGGTGCGGTCCCGGCACACCAACGCCGGAAAAGGCAAGCGCGCCTTGGCCGTCGAGCTCCGCAAGAAGGGCGTGGACGACGAGGTGATCTCGGCGGCCCTGGCAGATCTGGACCCGGCCGCCGAACGTCAACGCGCCGAGCAGTTGGTGCGAGACAAACTACGTCGCGAACGCCTCGATGATTCACCGGAGGCCGACGTCAAGCTCACCCGCAGGCTCGTGGGCATGCTGGCCCGCCGTGGATACCACCAGTCCATGGCGTTCGACGTCGTCAGCGTCGAGTTGGCCAACGAACGGGAGCGACGGCGGGTCTAGCCAACGGCTGGTTTGGGTGGCCGGCGTCGACTCGACGGCCACCGGACCGGGGCCACACCCGTCACCGTCATCTGTCGGTTTGTGTGGCGAGCACCTCGGCGCCCGGTGCGCCCTCCTGCTCGACCGCCTCCGCGTGCATGGGCGCCGGTCCACGGCTGGACCGGCGCAGTCGCCGTTCGACGCGGGTCGCCAGCACCGACAGCGCGAAGTTCACGCTGATCATCAACACGGCGATCACGATCAGTGCAGGCAGGTAATTGCCGTACGACGAGCCGATGACGGTGCCCTGGCGCACCATCTCGACGAAGGTGATCTGGTAGCCGATCGCGGTGTCCTTGAGCACCACCACCAACTGCGACACCAGCACCGGCAGCATCGCGGTGACGGCCTGCGGCAGTTGGATCAGCCGCATCGTCTGCCACCACGACAACCCGAGGGACGCGGCGGCCTCGGATTGTCCCCGGGGCAGGGAATGCACTCCGGCACGGACGATTTCGGCGATGACCGACCCGTTGTACAGTGTGAGCCCGGTGATGACGCCCGCGAGCGCCAGGTGCTTGGACGGGAAGACGTCGTACGCCGCGTACAGGAAGTACGCGAAGATCATCATGATCAGCACCGGGACGGCGCGGAAGAACTCCACGATGACCGTGCACACCCAGCGGATCGCGGGAATCGGCGCCAACCGCCCCACACCGAGAGCCAGGCCGAGGGCGAGCGCCAGCACGATCGACACCGCGGCCGCGGTCAGGGTGCCCTGCACACCCGGCAGCACGTAGGTCTTCCACAGGTTCGCGGTGAGGAACGGTTCCCATTTCTCCGGCGTCAGCTGGTTTTTCGTCCACAGCTGCCAGAGCACGAACCCGATCACCAGCGCGGCCACCAGGGCCGAGACGGCCGTGAGAAGCGCGTTGCGCGCCCGCGCGCGTGGCCCCGGCGCGTCGAAGAGGACCGAAGCGCCGCTCATCGCGCCACCGCCAGTTTCTTGCCGAGCCAACCGAAGAGCAGACCCACCGGCAGGGTCAGCAGGATGAAGCCCACCGCCATGATGGTGCCGACCGTCAACAACGCGGCCGTGTTCTCGATCATCGCCTTCATCAGCAGCGCGGCCTCGGCGACACCGATCGCCGAGGCGATCGTGGTGTTCTTGATCAACGCGATCAGCACCGATCCGAGCGGGATGATCACCGCCCGAAACGCCTGCGGCAGCAGGATGTATCGCAGGTTCTGCCCGAAGGTGAAACCGAGCGAACGGGCCGCCTCGGCCTGACCGAGCGGCACGGTGTTCACGCCCGAGCGGATCGTCTCACACACGAAAGACGCCGTGTAGACGGTCAATCCGAGCACGGCGAGCCGAAAGTTGCTGTCGGCGATCGAGGTCGGGGAGTTGGGGTCGACCAGGGTGATCCGCAGCGTCTGCCCCACACCGAAGGAACAGAACAGGATGATCAGCGTCAGCGGGGTGTTGCGGACCACGTTGACGTAGGCCGTCCCGATCCAGTTCATCACCGGGACCGGCGCCAGCCGCATCGCGGCCAGCACCGTCCCCAGGATGAGTGCCCCAACCGCGGAGTACACCGTCAGCTGGATGGTTGTGATGAACGCCGCGAAGATCTCGTCGCGGTACTCGTCGAATATTTCCACGGTGGAGGCAGTGTCCGATCAGTCGCGGTCGACGGCGGGCGGCTGCGGCGCCTGGATGCCTGCCGGGCCGAGGTTCTTGTCGAACGCCTCTTTCCAGGCTCCGCTCGACTCCATCTTCTCGATGGCGTCGTTGACCTTGTTGCGCAGTTCGGTGTCGCCCTTCTTCAGGCCGATGCCGTACCGCTCCTCGGAGAACGTGTCACCGACCAGCTTGAAGGTGCCGGGGGACTGGGCGGCGTAACCGGCGAGGATGACCTCGTCGGTGGTCAGCGCATCGACCGCGCCGTTCTTGAGCGCCTCGACGCAGGCCGAGTAGGTGTCGTACTGCTGCAGCTGCACGCCCGGGTACTCGTCCTTGATCCGCTGGGCGGGCGTCGATCCCGACACCGAGCACAGCTTCTTGTTGTTCTCCAGCGACGCGGCGCCGGTGATGTCGTTGTTGTCGGCGCGCACCAGCAGGCTCTGACCGGTGATCAGGTACGGCCCGGCGAAGTCCACCTTCTCCTTGCGGGCGTCGGTGATCGAGTAGGTCGCGGCGATCAAGTCGACCTGATCGTTCTGGATCAGGGTCTCCCGCTGCGCCGACGGGGCTTCCTTCCACTCGATCTGGTCCTCGTTGTAACCGAGTTCCTTGGCCACGTACTTGGCGACGTCGACATCGAACCCGGTCAACGTGCCGTCGGGCTCCTTCAGGCCGAGGCCCGGCTGGTCGTACTTGGTTCCGATGACGATCGTGTTGCCTTCGTCGCCGCCGCCACCACCGCCGCCGCATGCTGCCGCCGCGAACGGCAGGGCGATGGCGAGCGCGACGGCACCGACGACGCGTTTGGGAATGGACCGCATTGTTTGATTCCTTTCACCGGAAACTTAGTGATGCAGGATTTTGCCGAGAAAATCTTTGGCGCGGTCGGATTTCGGGTTGTCGAAGAACTCGGCGGGCGCAGAGTCCTCGACGATCGCGCCGTCCGACATGAACACCACCCGGTCCGAGGCCCGGCGCGCGAAACCCATCTCGTGGGTGACCACGACCATCGTCATCCCTTCCGATGCCAGCGACGACATGACGGCGAGGACCTCGTTGATCATCTCCGGATCCAGCGCGCTCGTCGGCTCGTCGAACAGCATGACCTTCGGGTTCATCGCCAGCGAGCGGGCGATCGCGACGCGCTGCTGCTGTCCGCCCGACAACTGGGCGGGGTACTTGTCGGCCTGGTTGGCCACCCCCACGCGTTCGAGCAGCGCCAGCGCGTTCTCTCTGGCCTTGTCCTTGGAGAACCTGCGGACCTTCGTCGGCGCGAGAGTGACGTTCTCCAGGATTGTCTTGTGCGCGAACAGGTTGAACGACTGGAACACCATGCCGACGTCGGAACGTAGCTGCGCCAGCCTGCGTCCCTCGGCGGGCAGCACCTCACCGTCGACCATGATCGTGCCCGAATCGATGGTCTCGAGCCGATTGATCGTGCGGCACAACGTCGATTTGCCCGAACCGGAGGGGCCGAGCACCACAACGACCTGACCTCTGCCGACGTCGAGGTCGATGTCCTTGAGCACATGCAGTTGCCCGAAGTGCTTGTTTACTCCCTGAAGTGAGATCATCGGCACATCTGGCCGTGCCTTACCGTCGACCTGCGGCTGCTCGCCGGGGCTTCCCATGGCTGCAGACCTTACCCAGGGATCGGCCGGTCTGCCTGCATCTTGTGAATCCGCCGGGTTAACGTCTCACAGGCGTCCCTCCGTACCATGGGTCCGTGACTTCGATGGTGACCAGGGACGAGACAGCCGAGGCCGAGGGCCTCGAACCCGCTGTCGGCGCGTCGCGCGTTCGCACCTATCAGGTCCGCACGTATGGCTGTCAGATGAATGTGCACGACTCCGAGCGCCTGTCCGGGCTGCTGGAATCCGCCGGCTACCAGCGTGCGGCCGAAGGCGCCGACGCCGACATCGTGGTGTTCAACACGTGCGCGGTACGCGAGAACGCCGACAACAAGCTGTACGGAAACCTCAGTCACCTCGCACCCCGCAAGCAGGCCGATCCGAATATGCAGATCGCCGTCGGCGGGTGCCTCGCGCAGAAGGACCGCGACGCGGTGCTGCGCCGCGCCCCGTGGGTGGACGTGGTCTTCGGCACCCACAACATCGGCGCACTGCCGACGCTGCTCGAGCGGGCCCGGCACAACCGCGAGGCCCAGGTCGAGATCGTCGAGGCACTGCAGGAGTTCCCGTCCGCGCTGCCCGCTTCTCGTGAATCCGCGTACGCCGCATGGGTTTCCATCTCGGTCGGCTGCAACAACACCTGCACGTTCTGCATCGTGCCCTCGCTGCGCGGCAAAGAGGTCGACCGCCGACCGGGTGACATCCTGGCCGAGGTGCAGTCGCTGGTGGACCAGGGCGTGCTCGAGATCACCCTGCTGGGCCAGAATGTCAACGCCTACGGGGTGTCGTTCGCCACCGACGAGCGTCTGCGCGAGGACCCTACGATGTGGTCCGAACAGCCGCGCGACCGCGGCGCGTTCGCCAAGCTGCTGCGGGCCTGCGGCAACATCAACGGCCTGGAGCGCGTCCGGTTCACCTCGCCGCATCCGGCGGAGTTCACCGACGACGTGATCGAGGCCATGGCGGCCACCCCCAACGTGTGCCCCACGCTGCACATGCCGCTGCAGTCGGGTTCCGACCGCATCCTCAAGGCCATGCGGCGCTCCTACCGCGCCGAACGCTTCCTCGGCATCATCGACAAGGTGCGCGCGGCCATCCCGCACGCGGCGATCACCACCGACCTGATCGTCGGGTTCCCCGGCGAGACCGAAGCGGACTTCCAGGCCACCCTCGACGTGGTCGAGCGGGCCCGGTTCGCCGGCGCCTTCACGTTCCAGTACTCCAAGCGGCCAGGCACGCCCGCCGCCGACATGGCCGATCAGTTGCCCAAAGACGTTGTCAGCGAGCGCTATCAACGGCTGATCGCATTGCAGGAGCGCATCTCGCTGGAAGAGAACTCCGCACTGGTAGGCAACACCGTCGAACTTCTCGTCGCCACCGGTGAGGGCCGCAAGGATGCCAGCACCGCGCGCATGTCGGGCCGGGCCCGCGACGGACGTCTGGTGCATTTCCTGCCCGGCGGCAACGCGATCCGCCCCGGGGACATCGTCACCACCACCATCACCGGCGCGGCGCCGCACCACCTGATCGCCGACGCCCCGATCATCGAACACCGTCGCACCCGCGCGGGCGACGCCCACGCGGCAGGCCGGAAACCCCGCACCGGTGTGGGTCTGGGCATGCCGCGCATCGGCGCGCCCGCGCCAACTGCGGCGGCAGAAGGATGTGGCTGTTGAACGCCGAGGACCGCGACAACGACTTCGAACAGTTCAAGGGCGACCTCGACGCCGTCGAACGAAAGATCGCAGGCGAGTTCGACCCCGGCGCGCGGGCCCTTGTGGTCGCGGTCCTGGTGTTTGTGCTGCTGGTCTCGTTCCTGCTGCCGCACACCGGCGGCAGCAAGGGTTTCGACGTGCTCGTCGGCAACGCCGTCGCGGTCGGTGACGGCGTGTCGCTGCCGTCGCGGGTGTTCACCTGGCTGGCGCTGGTGTTCTCCGTCGGGTTCTCGGTGCTCGCGCTGCTGACCCGCCGGTGGGCGCTGGCCTGGGTGGCGTTGGCCGGATCGGCGGTCGCCAGTGTGCTGGGCATGTTGGCCGTGTGGTCACGGCAGACCGCGGGTGCCCATCCGGGTCCCGGGTACGGCCTGATCATCGCGTGGCTGACGGTGATCGTGCTCACGTTCCATTGGGCGCGGGTGGTGTGGGCGCGCACCGCGGTGCAACTGGCCGCCGAGGCGCAGCGCCGCGACGCGGCCGCGCAACGCCAGCACAACGGGCTGCTCGACGGCCCGGGCAGGCCGGGCGAACAGGGTGAACCCGATGGCGGTTCCGATGACGGCCGCGATGACGGAGACGAACCCGGGCCCGCTCGCTGAGCCCCTGGCTCCGCCTCACGGCTCGGAGGTCAGCGGCGCTTCTCGAGCGACTCGGCCGCGGCCTCGGCCCACTGCCGCCATTGCGCGGCGCTGGCCCTGGCCTCCTCGGCATCCTTGGTCCGCCCGGCGGCCTCGGCCTTCTCCGCCTGCCGCTCGAACTGCTCGGCGCGGGCACGGAACTGGTCCGCGCGGGCCTTCGCCTCGGGATCGACACCACCCGTGGGCGCCTCGCGGATCTTCTTCTCGATCGTGCGCAGCCGGCGTTCGAGCTCGGCGGCGCGTTCGCGCGGCACCTTGCCGATGGCGTCCCACTTCTCGCCGATCACCCGCAGCGCAGCGCGGGCGGCCTCGTTGTCGGAGACGTCGATCTTCTCGGCCTCGGCCAGCAGTGCCTCCTTGGCCGCGGCGTTCGCCTTGAACTCGGCGTCCCGCTCGGCGTGGACGGCGTTGCGGGCCGAGAAGAACGTGTCCTGGGCGGACTTGAAGCGCTGCCACAGCGCGTCGTCGACATCCTTGGCGGCGCGGCCCGCGGCCTTCCACTCGGTCAGCAGGTCACGGAACGCCGCGCTGGTCGCACCCCAGTCGGTCGAGTCGGCCAGTGCCTCGGCCCGCTCGCACAGCTCCTCCTTGGCCTGCCGCGCGCTGACCCGGCTGCGGTCGAGCTCGGCGAAATGCGAACCGCGGCGCCGGTTGAACGTCTCACGTGCCGCCGAGTAGCGCTTCCACAGCGCATCGTCGGTCTTGCGGTCCAGCCCGGTGATGGTGCGCCACTCGTCGAGGATCTCGCGCAACCGGTCACCGGCGGCCTTCCACTGCGTGGAGTTGGCGGCCAGATCCTCCGCCTCGGCGGCCAGCGCCTCTTTGCGGGCGGTCTGCGCGGCCCGGTGCTCGTCCCGCTGCGCGCGCTCGTGCTGAGCGGCCTCGTCGGCGTGCTCCAGGATCGACGTCAGTCGCGCGCTCAACGCGTCGACGTCACCGAGCACCGACGCGGTGGGCAGGCTCTCCGCGAGCGCGGCCGCGGCGGACTTGATCTTGCGGGCGTCGCCGGTCCCGGAGGCCAGCCGCCGCTCCAGCAGCGCGACCTCGGTGTGCAGATCGTCGTAGCGCCTGCCGAAATGCGCGAACGCCGACTCGGTGTCACCGGCCTGCCAGGCGCCGATCACCCGTTCGCCTGACCCGGTGATCAGCCACACCGTGCCGTCCGGGTCGACGCGCCCGAACCGGTGCGGATCACTGGTGGGGGCTGCCGCGACGACCGGAGCGACCCGACTGGGACGGGGAACGGGCCGGGGCGTTGGGTGGGGCGTGGGCCGGGGGTGGGCTTCGGGGTGGCGCCGCCTGGCTCACTGGTTGTCATATCCGCTCCTCGTACTCCGCGCGGTGGCCCGCGCATCTGCCGCGCGACGCGGCGCCCGATTGCTGTCAGCTTCGACCGCTATTCAAGCAGGTCGTGTTGCGTCGTGCCCATGGCTTCAGGCTCAATGGCCCCACAAACTCGTATGACGGTCATGGAGGCGGGATGGATCGGGCGGACATCGCGGCCCTGCTCGCGCTCGCAGCGGCCCTGTGTATCGCCATCGGCGACGTCATCCACCAGCGGTCGGCGCACGAGGTCACCGACGACTCGGTGAGCCACCTCGGCCTGTTCAAGCGGTTGCTGCGCGACGGTCAGTGGTGGTTGGGCAGCGGTGTCGCCGCCGCCGGGTTCGCGCTGCAGGCGGCCGCGCTGGGGCTCGGGTCGGTGTTGCTCGTGCAGGCGCTGCTGGTCACGTCGCTGCTGTTCGCCCTGCCGATCAACGCCCGGCTGACCCGTCGGCGCGTCACCCGCTGGGAGTGGCTGTGGGCGGCGCTGCTGGCCGGATCCGTTGCGGTGATCGTGACGGTCGGCAACCCGACGGCCGGCCACGCTCGCGCCCCCTGGGAGGCCTGGAGCCTGGTGCTCGCGGTGCTGGGGCCCGCCGTCGCGGCCTGTCTCATCGGTGCCCGGATCTTCACCGGCGCCCGCAGCGCGGTGCTGCTCGCTGCGGTCTCCGGCGCCCTCTGGGGGGTGTTCGCGGTGCTCACCAAGGGCGTGGTGAACCATCTGCTGGTGCACAGCTGGGGTGGGGTGCTGACGGTGCTGCGCCTGCCCGAACTGTACGTCTGGATCGCGGTGGCCATCGCCGGCACCGTCGTGCAGCAGTCGTCGTTTCGCGCGGGGGCGTTGACCGCGTCGCTGCCGACCATGACGGTCACCGAACCCGTCGTCGCGTCCGTGCTCGGCGTCGTGGTGCTCGGCGAAAGCCTGCGGCCGGGCGGCGCGGGGTGGTTCACGCTCATCGCGGCCGTCGCGGTCATGGTCGTCGCGACCGTCGCGTTGGCGCGCGGTGAGGCCGCCGAAGAACCCGCGCCGGTGCCCGCGCACTAATTTGGTCACGTGCTGAGCGCCATCGCGATCGTCCCCGCCGCCCCGGTCCTGGTGCCCGAACTGATGGGCGCCGCGGACGCCGAGCTGGCGCCGGTGCGCGATGCGGCACTCGCGGCGGTCGCCGAACTGCCCCCGCGCTGGGTGGCCGTCGGAACCGGCGGTGTCGACGCGACCTTCGGCCCCGACGCGTGCGGCACGTTCGCCGGCTACGGCGTCGACGTACCGGTCCGCCTCGGGCACGTGACCGACATCGCGCCGGTCGAGCTGCCGCTGAGCGTGCTCATCGCGGGCTGGTTGCGCGGCCGGGCGAACCCTCGGGCGACCGTCGACGCCCGCGTGTACGCGACCACGACGCCCGCAGGGGACGCGGTGCAGTCCGGTCGGCGCCTGCGCGCCGAGATCGACGCGGCGGCGGCGCCGGTCGGCGTCCTCGTCGTCGCCGACGGCGCGCACACGCTCTCCCCGTCCGCCCCCGGCGGTTTACCAGCCGGGTTCGGTTGCCGTGCAGCAGGCGCTCGACGAGGCCCTGGCCACAGGTGACAGCGCGGCGCTGACGACGCTGCCCGAGTCGGTCGTCGGCCGGGTGGCCCACCAGGTGCTTGCGGGCCTGGCCGAACCGGCGCCGCGCCGCGCCCGCGAGTTGCACCGCGGGGCGCCCTACGGCGTCGGGTATTTCGTGGGCGTGTGGGTGCCGTGAGCCGCCCACTGGCCGTCATCGGACCGACCGGCACCGGCAAGTCCGCGCTCGCCCTGGAGTTCGCCGAACGGGTCGGCGGTGAGATCGTCAACGCCGACGCCATGCAGCAGTACCGCGGCATGGACATCGGCACCGCCAAACTCACCGTCGAAGAACGGCGCGGCATCCCGCACCACCAACTCGACGTGCTCGACGTCACCGAGACCGCGACCGTCGCGCGCTATCAGCAGGCCGCGGCCGCCGACGTCGAGGCGATCGCCACCCGCGGCGCGACACCGGTCATCGTCGGCGGATCGATGCTCTACATCCAGTCACTGCTCGACGAATGGTCGTTCCCCGCCACCGATCCCGCGGTGCGCGCGAGCTACGAGGCGCGCCTGGCCGAGATCGGCGTCGCGGCACTGCACGCCGAACTGGCGCGTGTCGACGCCGCCGCGGCGGAATCGATCCTGCCGACCGACGGCAGGCGCATCGTGCGCGCGCTGGAGGTCGTCGAACTGACCGGGCAGCCCTTCGCGGCGTCGGCGCCCACCATCGGAGCCCCGCGCTGGGACACCACGATCATCGGATTGGATTGGGACACAACAGTTCTCGATGAGCGTTTGGCGCAACGCACCGACAAGATGTTCGCCGACGGGCTGGTGGGTGAGGTGCGCGACCTGCTGGAGCGGGGGCTGCGGAAAGGTGTCACCGCCGCCCGGGCGCTGGGCTACGCGCAGGTGCTCGCCGACCTCGACGCGGGCGGTGACGGATCGGCCGCGCGTGAACCCACGTTCGTCGGCACCCGCCGGTATGTGCGTCGCCAACGGTCCTGGTTCCGGCGCGACCACCGGGTGGTGTGGCTGGACGGAGCGGCAGGCGGCCTGGTCGACGAGGCGATGCGGGTGTGGCGAGCCGTATCCTGAACAGGTGATCTTCGCCAAAGGGCACGGCACCGAGAACGACTTCGTGGTGCTGCCCGACCTCGACGCGCAGCTGTCGCTGACCCCTGCGGCGGTGTCGGCGTTGTGCGACCGGCGCCGCGGACTCGGCGCCGACGGCGTGCTGCGCGTGACCCGGGCCGGTGCGGCCCAGGCGGCGGGGGTTTTAGACCGGCTGCCCGACGGGGTCGCCGCGGGCGACTGGTACATGGACTACCGCAACGCCGACGGCTCGATCGCGCAGATGTGCGGCAACGGCGTGCGGGTGTTCGCCCACTACCTGCGTGCCTCGGGCCTGGAGAGCGCCGACGAGTTCGTCGTCGGCTCGTTGGCCGGCCCACGCCCCGTCGTCCTGCACGGATTCGACCCGGCCCGCCCGACAACGGCCGAGGTGACCGTCGAGATGGGCAAGGCCAACCGCTTCGGCAGCGGAACCGCCGTCGTGGGTGGCCGCAGCTTCGACGGGCTGGCCGTCGACGTCGGCAACCCGCACCTGGCGTGCGTCGGCATCAGCGACGCCGACCTCGCTGACCTCGACGTCGCCGCGCCCGTGTCGTTCGACCAGGCGCTGTTCCCCGAAGGGGTCAACGTCGAGGTGCTCACGGCCGCCGCCGACGGCGCGGTGTCGATGCGCGTACACGAACGGGGGGTCGGTGAGACCAGGTCGTGTGGCACCGGAACCGTCGCGGCAACCGTCGCCGCACTGGCCCACGACGGCGCCGACACCGGCACCCTGCGCGTGCGGATCCCGGGCGGCGAGGTGACCGTCACCGTCACCGAAACCACCAGCTACCTGCGCGGACCCTCCGTTCTGGTGGCCCGCGGTGAGCTGGACCCACAGTGGTGGCAGGCCGTTGCCGGCTAATTGGGGTGCGCGATACCGGTCCGCCGTGCCAACCTGGAAGTACATATGACCTATCCAGAGAATTCCGTCGCGCCCAGCACCGGTGAGCTGGCCCTCGAAGATCGCGCCTCACTGCGCCGTGTCGCCGGGCTGTCCACCGAACTCGCCGACGTCAGCGAAGTCGAATACCGCCAGCTGCGGCTGGAGCGCGTGGTGTTGGTCGGGGTGTGGACCGAAGGGTCCGCCGCCGACGCCGAGGCGAGCCTGGCCGAGTTGGCCGCACTCGCCGAGACCGCGGGCTCCGAGGTGCTCGAAGGCCTCATCCAGCGCCGCGACAAACCCGACCCGTCGACCTACATCGGCTCCGGCAAGGCCGCCGAGCTGCGCGAGGTGGTGCTCGCCACCGGCGCCGACACCGTGATCTGCGACGGTGAGCTCTCACCGGCCCAGCTCACCGCGCTGGAGAAGGCCGTCAAGGTCAAGGTCATCGACCGCACAGCGCTGATCCTCGACATCTTCGCCCAGCACGCCACCAGCCGGGAGGGCAAGGCCCAGGTGTCCCTGGCGCAGATGGAGTACATGCTGCCGCGGCTGCGCGGCTGGGGTGAATCCATGTCGCGGCAGGCCGGCGGGCGCGCAGGCGGCGCCGGTGGCGGTGTGGGTACCCGCGGTCCCGGTGAGACCAAGATCGAGACCGACCGCCGACGCATCCGCGAGCGAATGGCCAAGCTACGCCGTGAGATTCGCGAGATGAAGAAAATTCGCGACACCCAGCGCAGCGGCAGGCGGCGCAGTGAGATCTCCTCGGTCGCGATCGTCGGCTACACCAACGCTGGCAAATCGAGCCTGCTCAACGCCCTCACCGGCGCCGGTGTGCTGGTCGAGAACGCGTTGTTCGCCACGCTCGAACCCACCACGCGCCGCGGCGAATTCGACGACGGCAGGCCGTTCGTGCTGACCGACACCGTCGGGTTCGTGCGGCATCTGCCGACGCAGTTGGTGGAGGCCTTCCGGTCGACGCTGGAGGAAGTGGTCGACGCCGACCTGCTGATCCACGTGGTCGACGGATCCGACGTCAACCCGCTGGCCCAGATCAATGCGGTGCACACCGTGATCAACGAGGTCGTCGCCGAGTACAACATCGCGCCGCCGCCGGAACTGTTGGTGGTCAACAAGATCGACGCGGCCACCGGGGTGGGGCTGGCGCAACTGCGACGCGCGCTGCCCGACGCGGTGTTCGTCTCGGCACGCACCGGTGACGGGCTCGGCAAACTGCGTTCCCGCATGGGGGAGTTGGTCGAATCCACCGACGCCACCGTCGACGTCACCATTCCCTACGAGCGCGGTGATCTCGTCGCCCGGCTGCACGCCGACGGCCGCGTCGACGCGACCGAGCACACCGACGCGGGCACCCGCATCAAGGCGCGGGTGCCCGCACCGCTGGCCGCGGCGCTGCGCGAATACGCCACCTTCTGATCCGCCAGGCGCTCAGGCGGCGTCCTTGGTATCCGACGCCGCCTTGCTGTCCCCGGCGTCCTTGGCGTCGGTGGTCTTCGGGGTGGCGCCGGCTTTGGCCGGGCTCTTGATGCCGAGCGCCTTGCTCACCGACTTCACGAAATCGCGGACCGGATTGCCCTTGATGCCAAGGGCTTTGCGCAGCGACGGCCGGTCCGCTTTGGGCGTGGTGTTCTCGGTCGTCAGTTCCTCGCCCGGCTTGGCGACCGGGCTGATGCGGATGAGCGGCTTGGGGTCCGCCTTCGGGTTCTCGATTACCGGTTCGGTGTCGCCCGGTGTCGCCTCGGCTGCGACGACGCCGGCGGTCTCCTCGGTCGTCGCTTCAGGTGTCGCCCCGGTCTCGTCGGTGACGGTTTCCACGGTGCCCTCGTCGGTCATGCCGTTGTCGGTCACGACGTCGTCGATCACTCCGTTGTCGACGACGTCGGTGTCGGTGACGCCGGTGGCGAGCACGTCGTTCTGGTCGGCGTCGCCGGCTTGGATCCGGTTCTCGGTGTCACTGCGCTGCTGTGTGGCAGGAGCCTGGACCGTGACGGTGGTCGACCCGGGTAGCGGTGTCAGGCCCGGGGTCAGCGCGGCGTTGATGCCCTCCGGGATGTCGTTGATCAGATCGCGGATCAGCTTCACCGGGTCGATGCGGGGGATCAGCCCCGCGGGTGTCGGCCTGCCGTAATCGGTCCGGTCGTAACCGGTTTCGATCAGGGTTTGGGTGAGCGGGGAGATCAGGTCGACGAGCGGGACGATCAGCGCCGAGGTACCCGTCGCCGCGGCGAAATCGAGCAGCGGCTGCATGATGGGCAGTGTCCTGGCCGGCAGGGTCACGTAGATCGTGTCGCCGTGGCGCTGGCAGTGATTGGCCGCGGTGCACCCGTTTGGCGCATTCGCCGCGGCGATCGCATCCTGGATCTCCGTCGGGGTGTAGCCGTACGGCGTGGCGGTCGGGGGTTCGTCGTCGTCGGGTGCCAGGTAGGTGCCGTGCACGTACCAGAACCCGGCCAGCGCGTTCGCGGTCGCCAACAGGTTCAGCGGATAAGCCGGGAAGTCGACGACCCCGTCGTACATCAGCGCGAAGTCGGTGGCGCAGTGGCTGCCGTCGGAATGCTCGCACGTGTCGGTGGGCGTCGGGTTGCCGAATGTCGCGTCGAGGATCGGCACCGTGCCGAGGAACGCGAGTCGTTCGAAGAAGCCGCCATTGGGGCGCTGCGGGTTGCCGATGAAGAAGAAGTTGAGGTTGTCGGCGTTGGCCGGGTTGTCGAGGTTGCCCTTGACGATGCTCGACACGGTCGCACCCTGCGAGTAGCCGAAGATCGCGATGTGGTCGTCGTCGGTGAAATCCGGGTCCACCAACAGGTTGTTGTACGTGGTGGTCAGGCTGGTGACCCCGCTGGCCACCGACACGTTCCACTTGGCGCCCTCGAGTCCGCCCCACCCGGGCAGCGGTATCGGCCAGAACTGCGCGATGTAGGGAACCGCGATGGGAGGTTCGCATCCGTCGACGCAGTCCCCGCCGGGCACGAGGTAGTGGTTGACCGCGTTTTCCATGTAGTTCTGCACCACAGCCGGATTGGGGGTGCCGGTGCCGGGGACGACCAACGCATACGTCACCACCAGGCGCACGGCCGACGAGATCGTCGAGGCGAACGCGAGGGCGACGGTGCCGATCAGCACCACCACAGTGACCAGGATGGTCCGAGGAATGGAACGCGTGTTGATACCCATCGGCCCGTATCTCCTTCTGCCGAGTCAGCAAAAGGAATCTTCGCACCGGCGGGCGATGGTCACGTGAAAATGCGGAAAATCGCCGTCAGCGCAACGTGCGGATCACCGGCGGCTCGTGTGCCCGGACCGGCGGGACGGGTCCGACGAACTTCTCGATCTCGACGAGTACGTGCGCGCCGGTGCAGCCCCTGGCCAGAGATGACGTGCCGACGTCGTCGGTCAGCACGTTCGGATTTCCGTGCAAACACAAAGAATCCGGGTCGGCGGGATCGGCCGGGTCGTACCACGCACCGGTCGAGAGCTGCACCACGCGGGGCAGCATGCCGTCGTCGAGCACCACTCCGGCCAGGCATGCGCCGCGGTCGTTGAACACCCGCACCACGTCGCCGTCGGCCAGGCCGCGGGCCTCGGCGTCCGCCGGGTGCATGCGGACCGGCTCGCGCCCTTGGACTTTCGTTGCCTGACTGGTCGCCCCGCCGTCGAGCTGGCTGTGCAGCCGGCTCGCGGGCTGATTGGCCAACAGGTGCAACGGATACCGCCTGGCCCGCTCACCGCCGAGCCATTCGGCCGGCTCGTACCAGCGGGGGTGGCCCGCACAGTCGTCGTAGCCGAAGCCGGCGATGTCCTGCGAAAAGATCTCGATGCGCCCGCTCGGGGTGCCGAGCGGATGCGCATCCGGGTCCGCGCGGAAGTCCTCGAACAGTGTCAGACCGGTGTCGGTGGGCAAACCCACATGTCCCCTCGCCCAGAACTCGTCGAACGTCGGGACATCGAAATCCAGGCCCGCTGCCCATTTCTCGTACAGGTGCACAAGCCATTCCCAGGCCGAGCGGCCCTCGGTGAACTGCTCGCCGAAGCCCAGCCGCTCGGCGAGCGCCGAAAATGTCGTGTAGTCGTCGCGGGAGTCGGCGTACGGTTCGGCCAGCTTCGGCATGGCCACCAGCAGCGGATCGTTCTTGGAGCCCGAGAAGTCGTTGCGTTCGAACGATGTCGTCGAGGGGACGACGATGTCGGCGTGCTTGGCCATCGCCGTCCAGTACGGGTCGTGCACCACGATGGTGTCCACGCGGGCCAGCGCGCGGCGCAGCCGCGGGATGTTCTGGTGGTGGTGGAACGGGTTGCCGCCCGCCCAGTACACGCATTTGATGTCGGGGTAGGTGAGCCGTAAACCGTTGTAGTCGAACGGCTCACCGGGATGCAGCAGCATATCGGTGACGGCGGCCACCGGGATGAACGTCCGCACCGGGTTGGGGCCCTGCGGCAGCGACGGCAGGCGGCAGCGCAGCGGTGCGAGCCCGGGTTCGTTCATCGAGCCGTAGCCGTGACCGAAACCCCCTCCGGGCAGCCCGATCTGGCCGAGCATCGCGGCCAGCGTGACACCCATCCACGGTGCCTGCTCACCGTGGCGAGTGCGCTGAAGCGACCAGCTCACCGTGACGATGGTGCGCTTGGCGGCCATGCGGTGCGCCAGCGCGATAAGGGTGTCGGCGCTCAAACCGCTGATGTGTGCCGCCCATTCGGGCGACTTCGGGACACCGTCGTCGTGGCCGAGCAGATAGCGCTCGAAACGTTCGTAGCCCGTGCAGTAGGTGTCGAGGAAGTCCCGGTCGGCCAGACCGTCGGTGGCGAGCACGTACGCCAGGCCGAGCATCACCGCGACATCGGTGCCGGGACGCAACGGCAACCAATCGCAGTCGCCGTCGATGTCGTCGCGCAGCGGGCTGAAGGACGCGATCCGCCCACCGCGGCTTCGAAAACGCTGTAGCGCGTTGCGCATCGGATGCGCGGTGGTGCCGCCGTCGTTGATGCCGGTGTTCTTCAATGGCATCCCGCCGAAACACACCATCAGATCGGTGTGTTCGACGATGACATCCCACTGGGTCGAGCGCTTGAACAGGTCGTCGTGCGTCCCGACCACCCGCGGCATTATCGCCCCGGTGGCGCCCAGACTGTAGGAGTGCCGCGAAAACGTGTAGCCGCCAAGCATCTTCAGGAAGCGGTGCACCTGGCTCTGGGCGTGGTGGAACCGACCGGCGCTGGACCACCCGTAGGAACCGCCGTAGATCGCCTCGTTGCCGTACGTGTCGACCACACGGCGCAGTTCGGTGGCGAGCAGTTCGACCAGCTCGTCTGAGGACACCGCGACGAACTCGTCGGCGCCGCGCTCGGTGCTCGGCCCCGGCCCGTCCCGCAGCCAGCCGCGTCGCACCGCCGGACCCGTGATACGCGAGCGGTGCCGGATCGAACCGGGCATGTTGCCCAGAAGCGGTGAGGGATCCGCGTCGTCGGGGGGTGGGTTCACGGCCGCGATGTCGCCGTCGACGATCTCAGCGGAGAAAACCCCCCAATGCGTGAGGCTGGTGGGGGAGTGCGGCATACCCGAGAGTTTACGGTCGGCCCTCGACCCTCGCGCGCCCGCCGTGACGTGCGCGTTCGGACGCCGCGCAGCGTGCCCGGGTGTGCTGCGGACGAAGCGCGGCGCAACGCCGAAACTGGACTGCTGTCTGCGCGGATTTCCCTCTGCAGCGGATTTTCGGAAGTATTACACCGAGTTTGTCCGAGTTTTTTGGTCAAGATCGGCGATGGTCCTTGGTAATCGGAGCCTGCTGACGCAGAGTTGTCGGCGAGATAGATTCGGGGCAGCTTTGCCGAGCTAGCGGGAGGGTGCATGACGAGGCCGGGAGCGAAGCTGAACACCGCTGTTCGGCGGCTGACGATCGGCCTGCTTGCAGTGGCCCTCGCGGGGCTGTTGGTACCGGCGGTCGCGTCCGCGACGCCGGAATCCGACGCAGACGCCGCGATCAACTCCGCGTGGGAGGTCAGCGGCGGCGACGGTGGCGCACTGGGCCCGCGCCAGGGCGGTGTCTACCCGATCGGCTCGGGATTCGGCCAGAACTTCACCGGCGGCAAGATGTTCTTCACGCCCGACACCGGTGCGCACTACGTCCAGGGCGCGATCCTGGAGAAGTACGAGGCGCTGGGCGGCCCCGCCGACAGCGACCTCGGATTCCCCACCATCGACGAAGGTGCCGGCCGCGCCCCGGACAGCCGGAACTCGACGTTCAGCGCCCCCGACAACCCGGTGATCTTCTGGACGCCCGCCACCGGGGCCCGCGTGGTGCGTGGCGCCATCAACGCCGCATGGGACAAGCTCGGCGGTTCGGCAGGTGTGCTGGGTGTGCCGTCAGACGACGAGAGCTACGACGGCGACGTGGTGCGCCAGAAGTTCACCGGCGGCGAGCTGTCGTGGAACCGGAAGACCAAGGCCTTCACCACTGTTCCGCCCGAACTCGCCGACCAGCTGACCGGTTTGCAGATCCCGGACGATCCGGTCTCGGCGATCGCCGCTGCGCGCCGTGCGGCCGGCGGCCCGATGGGACCGTTGGGCGCCAAGGACGGCGATGTGTACAAGATCGGCGATGCGGGCGGCCTCGGCCAGAACTTCGAGGGCGGCAAGATTTTCTTCAGCCCCGAGACCGGGGCCAACGTGGTCAGCGGCCAGATCCTGGAGAAGTACGAGAGCGTGGGCGGGCCGCAGGGCGACCTCGGCTTCCCGACGAGCAGCGAGGCCGACGGCGGGCTCGGGCCGAACAGTCGCATCGCCACGTTCGCCGCACCCGACAAGCCCGTGATCTTCTGGACGCCCGACTACGGCGCCGTGATCGTACGCGGCGCGATGAACGCGGCGTGGGAGAAGCTGGGCGGGGCGGCTGGAACGCTCGGCGCGCCGACGGCCGACCAGACCGAGGACGGCAACGTCATCACCCAGAAGTTCAGCGGTGGCGCCATCTCATGGGACCGCTCGGACAACACCTTCACCACCGAGCCGGCGAACCTCGCATCCGACCTCGAGGGGCTGGAGATCCCTGGACTGGCGCAGACGCCTGCGCCTGCCGCTCCGCAGCAGCCGCAAGAGGACTCCAAGCCGTTCTCGTGGCACTGGAGCTGGTGGTGGCTGGTCGCGCTGATCCCGGTGCTCGTGCTCGCCGGGCTGGTGGTCGGTGCGGCGTTGTGGCACCGGCGTCGTAACCGCGGCGACGGATTCGACCACGAGCCGTTCGACGGGGACCACTACGACGACCACTACGACGATGACCACTATGGCGATCATGGCGACGACCACTACACCGACGATCGTTACGACGACTACGCGGGCCCCGACGAGCGCCGGGATGATTATGGGTCGCAGGACGATTACCGCGAAGGCCGCTTCGACGCCGAGCGTTACCGCCAGGAGGCGCCCACGGTCACGCCGGGTGCGCCCGATCCGTATGCGCACGGTGCCGACGATGCTGTGACGTCGCGGTTCGCCGGCACCGATCACGGGAACGAGTCGGTCGCATCGCCTTTCGACGGCCCGACCGACGTCTCGATGCCGATCAGCCATTGGGCTGCACCCGGCGCCCGGCCCGCCGGCGATGAGGACGATCAGCCCGAGGACTCGGCAGCACCGGCTCCCGCGCCCGACCGCGACTTCGAGGACCGGGACCACGTGGACGCGGCGTACGAACGCGATGAGATCGACGACGACGAGTTCGACGACGACGACGAGTTCGACAGCGAAGGCGATGAGGGCGACCGGGCCGACGTCGAGGCCGACCTGGCGGACGACCTCGAAGACGACTACGAGGACGATCTCGAGGACACCGACGACGACACCGACACCGACGCCGATTTCGAGGACGATTTCGAGGACGACTTCGACGCGGCCCGCGAGAACGCGGCGCCCGGTGACGCGGGCGCCGGGGTCGCGGCTGCGGCAGGCGCGTTCGCCGGGCCGGTGCCGGTCACGGCTGGGTTCAACCGACCGGCGTTCGAACAGCAGCAAAATCCCGACGACGTCGACACCGCACCGACACGCGTGGTGACGCCCGCGGACCTGCGCAGTGATCCGCCGAGCGGGCGTCACGCGGCCATCGAACTCGATGAACCGGTGCCGAGCGCCACCGCGCTGCACCTGCCGTTGGACGATCCGCGGCAGGCCCCGGAGGGTTATCCGGTCAAGGCCGACACGAAGACCGGCATGTATTGGGCACCCGACAGTGAGGACTACGAGGAGGCCGTCGCCGAGATCTGGTTCGCCAGTGAGGAGTTCGCCCGCACGAACGGCTTCGTACGGGCGAACTGAGAGCCGCGGCTCAGATCTTGCGGATCACCGTCACGACCTTGCCGAGCACGGCCGCGTCGTTGCCGGGAATCGGATCGTAGGCAGGGTTGTGCGGCATCAGCCACACCTGACCGCGGGCACGCTTGAAGGTCTTGACGGTGGCCTCGCCGTCGATCATCGCGGCGACGATGTCGCCGTTGTCGGCGACGTTCTGCTGGCGCACCACGACCCAGTCGCCGTCGCAGATCGCGGCGTCGACCATCGAGTCACCGACGACCTTGAGCAGGAACAGTGAGCCCTCGCCGACCAGTTCGCGCGGCAGCGGGAACACGTCCTCGACGGCCTCCTCGGCCAGGATCGGGCCACCCGCGGCGATACGCCCGAGAACCGGCACGAACGTCGGCTCCGGAAGTGCGTCCGAGCCCGCCACGTCGGTCGTGACGACGGCGGCGGCCGCCGGATCATCGACCGCGCGCACGTCGACGGCTCTGGGCCGGTTGGGATCCCTGCGCAGATACCCCTTGCGCTCGAGGGTGCGGAGCTGGTGGGCCACCGACGACGTCGACGTGAGACCGACGGCGTCGCCGATCTCGCGGATGCTCGGTGGATAACCCCTGCTGGTCACCGAGGCGCGGATGACCTCGAGGATGGTGCGCTGACGTTCTGTGAGGCCGCTGTCGACGGCGCGGCGCCGGCCGGCGCCGTCCGTCTCGGCCGGAGTTTCGGTGCTGCCGTCCGTGAACTCGCCGGTGTCGTCGCTCATGGCGCCGAATCTAATACCTGTTTCGGCATTAATCAAACATGTGTTCGAGGCGTGTCGTCGCCGTGATGTCGCCTCGATATTGCCTTGCTGCCGCCTTGACGTGGGCCGTTGCCGTCGGCCCGATGTGCGGGCGGGTGCCGCCCATCGGCGTCGACCGAACTTGTCGGTACCCCGTCCTATATTTCGCAACAGTTCGATCACACGTTCTATCGTTCGAACATGTGAGCGACTATATTCGAACACAGGAGCGAATACGCCGGACGAAAGGCAAAGAGATGGCCACCCTCGACATCCCCGTCGACATCCCCGTCGACATCCCCATGGACACGCGGTACGCCACCGGCAGGACGGCAGGCTGCACCGCGACGCGGACTCCCGTCCGGACTCCGGCCCGCGGTGCCGTCCGGACCGTGCCGACGCCGCAACGCGTGCGGCCACGCGGAGATCGTCCGGTCCGCGGGCCGCAACCCGGCCGCCCCGGCGGCGCGGCACTGCGTCACCGCGGCACCGGCGTGCTGATGTCGCGCGCATCGCACCGCCGTCGCCCGATCACCCCGGTGACCACGGTGGTGCTGGCGCTCGTCGCCGCGGGCATCACCGTGTGGCTGGGTCTCGTCGCCCAGTTCGGGGGAGTGCTCGGCTCGTCGGCCCCGGTCTCGGTGCCCAGTGAGCTCGCCGTGGTGCAGGTGCAGTCGGGGGAGACGTTGCAGCAGGTCGCCCGCCGCGTCGCACCCGATGCCCCGGTCGCGCAGGTGGTCCAGCAGATCCGTGACCTCAACCAACTGGAGTCCGCGGCGCTCGACGCCGGACAGACCCTCATCGCTCCCGTCGGCTGAGGCTCGACATGGGCGGCGAATCGGCCTGGCCGGCAATACCGCTCGCCGCCGAAATGTGCCGATATGCACCACTGCGTACGGCAGTGAGTCAGCTCGCACCGACACAGGTACGCTCAAGAGCGCTCGAAGTGTTGGTCTGGCGGCGTGACGAAGGAGCGGTGATGCATTGTCCGTTCTGCCGTCACCCTGATTCCAGGGTGGTCGACTCCCGTGAAACCGATGAGGGTCAGGCCATCCGCCGACGTCGTTCCTGCCCCGAGTGCGGCAGGCGTTTCACCACGGTCGAGACCGCGGTGTTGGCGGTGGTCAAACGCAGCGGCGTCACCGAACCGTTCAGCCGCGAGAAGGTGATCCGCGGAGTCCGGCGCGCATGTCAAGGCCGTGACGTTGACGACGATGCGCTCAATGTCCTGGCGCAGAAGGTCGAGGATGCCGTGCGCGGCCTCGGCACCCCCGAGATCCCCAGCCATGAGGTCGGTCTGGCCATCCTGGGCCCGTTGCGCGAGCTCGACGAGGTGGCCTACCTGCGCTTCGCTTCGGTGTACCGGTCCTTCTCGTCCGCCGAGGATTTCGAACGCGAGATCGAGGCGCTGCGCGCCCACCGCGGCGCCTAGAGCCGGCGGGTACCGTCGTCGACCACGCGACCCGCCACCCGAACCCAGCCGTCCGGACTCCACTTGGTGCGGATGACCGATCCCTTGCCCTGGATGATCTCCAGATCCCGGCTCAGATAGTCGGTCATACGGACCGCGGCCGAGCCGGTCGCCTCATCCTCGCGGATGCCCAGATCCGCGGCGAACATACGGGAGCGCACGATGCCCTCGTTCTTGTCGATCCAGGTCCACAGATAGTTCTCGACGTCGTCTTCATAGTCGTCCGGATCGGCCGCCATCAACTCCTCCACCGACGACAGGTCGTAGATCGCGAACTCCGGGGCCCACTCCGAGCGGGCGCTGACCACGGCCAGATCCCCGTCGTAGGAGACCTGCACGATGCCTGCCGGAACCTGCAGCGTCTTGATCGGGGTGCCTATGTCCCGCAGGTACCACGCGGCTCCGACGGTAGGGTGCCCCGCGAAGGGCATCTCGGAGGTCGGGGTGAAGATGCGGGCGTGCGCGGTGTGGCTGTCCGGTTCGGGCAGATCGATGAATATCGTTTCGCTGTAACCCAATTCCGCGGCGATCCGTTGACGGTCCGCGGGATCCACGGTGCTGTTGTCGACCACGCCG
Organism: Mycolicibacterium goodii; assembly: GCF_001187505.1. The sequence continues at coordinate 5,495,387 of NZ_CP012150.1, read as the reverse complement.
AGCGGATTGCCGAACTTGCCGTCGGAGTCGGTGAAAACTCGCAATACGGTCACGTCGATGGCCATGACACGATGCTACGTGGTGGTGCCGCCCGGCAAGTCAGGTTGCGCTGCGCTCGTCGACGTCCATGGCCTCCATGACCGCCACCTTGGTGTCGAGGGAACCGGTCATCGCCGATCGGCTGGCGCCGTTGCGCAGCAGGCTGCGCAACAGATCCTGGTCGTACACCGCGGGTTCGGTGGAATCGATGAAACGTTCGACGACCTCGACGAACCGGTCCGGGTCGTCGTGGAACGGGAAATGCCCGGAACCCTCGAAGATCTCCAACCGGGAACCGGGCATTGCGGCGTGGGCCATCTCGGCGTGGCCGACCGGGATCACCGAGTCGGATTCACCCCAGATCAGCTGCACCGGAACGGATTCGGTGAGATAACAGCGGTCCAGCATGGTGACCACCTGACCGCGCCAGTCGACCACCGCCCGCAGGGTGCGGGCGAACGCCGAGGACGCGGTCGGTTCCGGCAGGTCGGCGAGGATGCGCAGCATGTCGGGGATGTCGCGGCCGACGCCGGTCGACCCGAACACCGAGCCTGCCACCTTGCCCGCGATCTGCAGCGCGGGCAGCACCAGTGGCAGCCGCAGCAGTGCGAGTGCCTCGCTGCCCATCGGCAACGACGCGATCCGTAGCGCCACATTGACATCCCTGGTGACCCCACCGGCGCCGACGAGGATCAACCGGTCGACGAACTGGGGGAACTGGTAGGCGAATTGCATCGCCACGCCGCCGCCGAGCGAATGCCCTACCACCGTCACCCGGTCGATGTCGAGCACGCTGAGCAGGTCCCGCATGCCGTTGGCGTACGCGGCCACCGAGTAGTCGGCCCGCGGCTTGTCCGAGCGCCCGTGCCCGAGCAGATCCGGGGCGATCACCGTGAAGCGCTGCGCGAGCGTCGACTGCACGCTGTGCCACGTCGTCGAGTTGTCGCCGATCCCGTGGATCAACAGGATCGCCGGACCGGACCCGGCGATCCGGAACGCCCGCCGATACCCGTGAATCGTGCGGAAGTCCAGGGTGGGGCTGAGCTCACGCACCGTGCGCAGATTGGGCTTTCGCTCGGTCATCTCCGTCAACCTCGCCCTCAGCCCTGACCGGGCACGTCGTCAGCGGTTGTCACCGTTCGGGGAATCCGTCCCCGAACCCCTCCCCGTGGCCGTCCTTGTACTTGTCGTCCTTGAACTTCTCACCGGCTTGCTGGGCGAGGAACCGTTCGAACTCGGCGCCCAGCTCATCACCGCTGGGCAGATCCTCGTCACGCGCAAGCAGGGACCGTTTCTCCTGCGCGGCAATGAATGCATCGTACTGGCGCTCCAGGGCGCTCACCACTTGAGCGACCTCGGGGCTGGCCTCGACCTGCTCGTTGATCTTGGCGTACACCTCGGCGCCCGCCTCCGACAAAGCGGCCAGCGGCAATTCCAGCGAACCGGTGCGCGCGACCTCGCCCAGCAGGGCCTCGGCCGCGGGCGGATAAGCCGTCTGGGCCAGATAGTGCGGCACGTGCACGGTGAAACCGACCACCTCGTGGCCGTGTTGGGCCATCCGGAACTCCAGCAGATTGGACACGCTCGCGGGCACCTGCACCTCGCCCACCCACGGCGTGTGCTCGGCGATGAGCTCCTTGTTGTTCGAATGGGCCGTCAGGTGGACCGGTCGGGTGTGCGGGACGGCCATGGGGATGGTGCCGAGGCCGATCACCCGGCGCACGCCCAGTTGTTCGGCGAGCAACCGCACCGCGGTGATGAACCGTTCCCAGCGCAGGTCCGGCTCCAGGCCCGCCAGCAGCAGGAACGGGGTGCCGACGCTGTCGTGCAGCGCATACAGGTTGAGTTCGGGCTCTTCGTAGCTGGTGAAGTGGTCGCTCTTGAACGTCATGAGGGGTCGACGCGACCGGTAGTCGAGCAGTTCGTCGATCGCGAACGACGCCACCAGTTCGGTGTCGAGCGAGTTCTTCAGGTGCTCGGCGGCCAGCCGTATCGCGTGGCCCGCATCGGAGAACCCTTCCAACGCATGGATCAGCACCGGTCCTCGGCCGTCCGACGAGGACAACTGCGGCGCGGGAAACTCAAGCTCGTACATCCCGCTCTGGTCGGGCTGATAGCGCTGTTCTGGTTTTTCGTTGTCTGCCATCCGTCTCGTCTCCTCTTCACGGCAGCCCGGCTCCGGGCCTTGCTGGAACCGCGTACCGTGCCACCTAGTGTCGCGCATTCCGGTCCGGCAGGCTCGCGCCGCCCCGCATCTTCGTTCGAACGAATGCGTCCGGTCCCGCATTCCGTCCACGCCCATGCTGGTCAGGCAAGATCGATCGGTATGAGAACGCGTCGACCTGCGGTGCTGCTCGGGGTCCGGGTGACCGGGGTGGCCAGTATGGCGGCCACGGCGGCGGTGGTTGTGCTCGCCGTCGCGGCCTGCGCCGGCGGGTCGTCCGACCGCGCCGCCGCCTCCTCGGGGATACCCTCCGCGAAGCCGATCCCACCGGGCCCGGCGGAGCCGGAATCGTTATCTGCCGCGGTGCGCCCGGCCGCGGTGGATCCGCGCATCGGTGCGCTGTTCTCTGGCGGCGGGCCGGTTCACACGTGCACCGGCACGGTTCTGGCCAGCCGGACCCAGGACCTTATCCTGACGGCCGCGCACTGCCTGGTCGACGGCGTCGACACGACCTTCGTCCCCGGGTTCGCCCCGGACGCGGCGGACGCCGATCCCTGGCACGTCACCGCGGTCTATCTGGATCCGCGCTGGTTGGCCGATCAGGACGAGCAGGCCGATTTCGCGATCGCGCGCGTCGGCCGCCACGGCGACACGATGATCGAACAGCAGGTGGGCGGCGGGCTGGCACTGGGGTCGGCGCCCGTGGCGGGCACCACGGTGGCCGTGACGGGCTACCCGCTGGGGGAGGGCGGCGCCCTGACCTGCCGCGGTGTCACCGCGACCACGGCCGCAGGGTTCCCGTCACTCGAATGTGCCGGAGTCTCCGATGGTTTCAGCGGGGCGCCGTGGGTGGCGGGATCGACGGTGGCGGGCCTGGTCGGCGGTCTCGACGGCGGCGGCTGCGACGACGACGTCTCGTATTCGCCGCGGTTCGACGAGGGCGTGGTGCGATTGCTGGCCCGAGCCGAGGCGGGTGACGCCGGGGACGCCGCGCCGGTGGCCGACGCGCCCGCCTGCTGAGGCGGCTCAGGACCGGAATCGGCTGAGCGCGCGCAGCTTGTTGATCACGTCGAGGGCGGCGACCTTGTACGCCTCGGAAAACGTCGGATAGTTGAACACCGCGTCGACGAGGTATTCGATGGTGCCGCCGCAACCCATCACGGCCTGGCCGATGTGCACCATCTCGGTCGCGCTGGTGCCGAAGATGTGCACGCCGAGCAGGCGCAGGTCCTCGGTGGAGACCAGCAGCTTGAGCATCCCGTAGGAGTCACCGGCGATCTGGCCGCGGGCGAGTTCGCGGTAGCGCGACACGCCGACCTCGTACGGGATGGCGTTCTTGGTCAGGTCCACCTCCGTGGCGCCGACATAGGACACCTCGGGGATGGAGTAGATGCCGATGGGTTGCAGATCGGTCATGCCCTTGGCCGGTTCACCGAACGCGTGGTAGGCCGCCAACCTGCCCTGGTCCATCGACGTGGCGGCCAGCGCGGGGAACCCGATGACGTCGCCGACGGCGTAGATGTGGTCGACCTTGGTCTGGAAGTTGGCGTCGACGAGGAGGCGTCCGCGGGCGTCGACCTCCAGGCCCGCGTTGGCCAGGTCGAGGTGTTCGGTCTGGCCCTGCCGGCCCGCGGAGTACATCACCGTCTCGGCGGGGATCTGCTTGCCGCTGGCCAGGGTGGTCACGGTCCCGGCCGAGCCCACGTCGACCGCGGTGACCTCCTCACCGAACCGGAACGTCACCGCCAGGTCGCGCAGGTGGAACTTGAGTGCCTCGACGATCTCGGGGTCGCAGAACTCCAGCATGTTGTCGCGCTTTTCGACGACGGTCACCTTGGTGCCGAGCGCGGCGAACATCGACGCGTATTCGATGCCGATCACCCCGGCGCCGACGACCACCATCGAGGCGGGCAGCGTCACCAGGTCGAGGATTCCGTCGGAGTCCAGCACGCGGCGTTCGTCGAACTCGACCCCCGGTGGGCGTGCGGGTTTCGTGCCGGTCGCGATGACGATGTACTCGCCGCTGACCATGGTGCGTTCGCCGCGGGAGGGTTCGTCGACGAGGATGGTGTGCGGGTCCACGAAGCGTCCGTGGCCGCTGATCAGGTCGACGCGGTTGCGCATCAACTGGCTGCGGACGACGTCCTGCTCGCGGCTGATCACATGTTGTGTGCGCGACAGCAGGTCCGCTGGGGTGATCTTCTCCTTGACGCGGTAACTGGCGCCGTAGAGTTCGCGCTGGTTCATCCCGGTCAGGTAGACGACGGCCTCGCGCAGTGTTTTCGACGGAATCGTGCCGGTGTTGACGCACACCCCGCCGAGCATCTGACCGCGCTCCACGACCGCCACGGTCTTGCCGAGCTTGGCGGCCGCGATCGCGGCCTTCTGCCCGCCCGGCCCGGAACCGATGACGACGAGGTCGTACTCCAGCATCGAACCCATGGTGAGTGTGTACGCCGGTCCGGGCCGGTGCGCACGTCGGAGCCGGGAAATGGCGCGTGAACAGTTTGTTTCGGATGTTGTCCCCAGATCCGATTTCGTCCACAGCCGCCGTTCGGGCGGTGTCCCGGACGCGGGTGGCGTCGGCGGCGGTCGTCACCGTCGGCTCATGACACCTTCACCGCACACACCCGAATTCTGCGTCAACCGGCCGGGCGCGCTGATCGCCGCGTTGCCCGCCGTGCTGGGGTTCATCCCCGAGAAGTCCCTGGTGCTGGCCACCATCGAGGGCGATGAGCTGGGATGCGTTCTGCGCACCGATCTCTCACTCGCCCTTCGCGAGGGGACCGCACACCTGGCCGAGGTGGCCGCGGCCGCCGAACCGCACGCGGTGATCGCGGTCATCGTCGACGCCGACGGCGCGGATTGCGTGCAGTGCCACGAGGACCACGCCGCCCTCGCCGAGGAGGTCGCGATCGAACTGGCCTCGCGTGACATCGAACTGCTGGCGGTCCACGTCGTGGACCGCATCGCGGCGGGCGGTCGGTGGCACTGCGCCGACGGGTGCGGCAGGAACGGCGTCGTCGAGGATCCTTACGCCTCACCGCTGGCCGTCGCGGCGGTGCTCGACGGCCGCCGTCTCTACAAGCGGCGTGCCGATCTGCAGGCGGTGGTGACGGCGGATCCGGTGCGCGGTGAGGAGATCGCCGACGCCATCGCCGCGGCGGGGCCGCGTTCGGGTAGACGCAGGCTCTCGGCCGTCCGCGCCGACATCCAAGCCGCCGTCACCGCGGCCGCGCGGCTGGCCGACGGCCGCGCCCTGACCGTGCGCCAGCAGGCCAGGATCGCCATGGCGTTGACCGACACGCGGGTCCGCGACACGCTCTACGCGCTGGCCATCGGGGAGACCGCCGGGCAGGCCGAGTCGCTGTGGGCGGAGCTGTCCCGGTCCCTTCCCGCGCCGTGGCGCGTGGAAGCGCTTGTGCAGCTGGCATTTTCGGCCTATGTGCGCGGTGACGGACCCCTGGCGGGCATCGCGTTGGACGCCGCGCTGCGCTGCAACCCGGCCCACCGCATGGCGAGCATGCTCGACACCGCGTTGCAGTCCGGGATGCCGCCGGATCAGGTTCGTGAACTCGCGCTCACCGGCTACCGGCAAGCCGAGCGTCTCGGGGTGCAACTGCCACCCCGCAGAACGTTCGGCGACGGCTTCCGGTCGGCGGGTGCGTGAGGGCACCCACCCATGGCGCATCCGCCCGGATCAGACCTTCTCGACCTTGACCGCGTGGGCCATGTGGTGCGGCAGCTCGACCTGCTCGTGGCCCGGGATCACGATCAGCACGCCGCCGTTGTTGTTGGCCTCGACGGTCACCCGCGCGTTGGGAACCACACCGGCTTCCTTGAGCCGTCCGATCAGGTCGGTGTCGCCCTGGACGTGCTCGGTCAGCTGGCGGACCACCACGGCCACCGGCATGCCGACCGGCAGCTCGGTGAGGCGGACCAGGCTGACATCCTCGGTGTTGACGCCCGGCGTGACACCCAGCTCGGACAACCCGGGGATGGGGTTGCCGAAGGGGGAGGTGGTGGGGTTGTCGAGCACCTGCACCAACCGGCGCTCGACTTCTTCACTCATCACGTGCTCCCAGCGGCATGCCTCGGCGTGGACGTCCTCCCAGGGCAGGCCGATCACATCGACCAGCAGGCGTTCGGCCAGCCGGTGCTTACGCATCACGGCGACGGCGAGGGCCCTGCCCTTGTCGGTCAGTTCGAGGTGACGGTCGCCCGCCACGTGCAGCAGACCGTCGCGCTCCATGCGCGACACCGTCTGGCTGACGGTCGGACCACTCTGGTCGAGCCGCTCGGCGATGCGCGCCCGCAGCGGCACCACGCCCTCTTCCTCGAGGTCGTAAATCGTCCGCAGGTACATCTCGGTGGTATCGACAAGATCGTTCATGCGCGCCTTCCCAGCCCAAACTCACCGCACAGTCTACCGTTTTGACGGCCTGAACTGCGGCGCATCCGCGCCGCGCGGGTCACAGGCCGTAACCCGTTGTTTGCCCTGCACAGCGGCGCCGCCTCAGGTGCAGCGGCGCCGGTGCGAACACGAATGTGCCCGCCGGGACCCGGCGGGCACATTCTGACGTCGCGTCGATCGAGCCCGGTCGCCCGGCTCGGAGAGGCTCAGCTCGCGTAGGAGCGGAGTCGATCCGCACGCTCGCCGTTGCGCAGCTTCGCCATGACCTCACGCTCGATCTGGCGGACCCGCTCACGGGAGAGACCGAACAGCTTGCCGATCTGGTCGAGGGTGCGGGGCTGGCCGTCGTCGAGCCCGAACCGCAGGCGGATCACCTGCTGTTCGCGTTCGTCGAGCGTGGCGAGCACGTAGCGAATGTCGGTGTGCAGCAACTCCGAGATGACGGCGTTCTCGGCGGACATCGCCTCGGAATCCTCGATGAAGTCGCCCAGCGGCGCCTCCTCGTCGGTGCCGACCGGCATGTCCAGGCTCACCGGGTCGCGGCTGTGCTCGAGCAGGTCGTTGATCTTCTCGACCGGGATACCCGACTCCTCGGCGAGTTCTTCGTCGGTGGCCTCGCGGCCGAGATTCTGGTGCATCTCGCGCTTGATGCGGGCCAGCTTGTTGACCTGCTCGACGAGGTGGACGGGCAGGCGGATGGTGCGACTCTGGTCGGCCATGCCGCGGGTGATCGCCTGCCGGATCCACCAGGTGGCATAGGTCGAGAACTTGAAGCCCTTGGTGTAGTCGAACTTCTCCATCGCCCGGATCAGACCCAGATTCCCCTCCTGGATCAGGTCGAGCAACGGCATGCCGCGACCGGTGTAGCGCTTGGCCAGCGACACCACGAGGCGCAGGTTGGCCTCGAGCAGGTGTCGCCGTGCCGCCTCTCCGTCGCGAACCACCATCTGGAGATCACGCTTGCGCGCCTCGCCCAGTCGCTTCTTGGTGTCCAGCAGATGCTGCGCGTACAACCCGGCCTCGATGCGCTTGGCGAGTTCTACTTCGTCTGCGGCATTGAGCAATGCGGTCTTGCCGATGCCGTTCAGATACACGCGCACGAGGTCTGCTGCCGGACTTTGGGCATCCAGATCGGTGTCAACGCGGCTTGTGGTGGCATTTGCCATGACGGCCTCCTGATCGGCTCGAACTGTCATGACGTACAACGTGTCATGCCCCCAAAGAGTTCCCGCCTGCCGTCGGTTTCATACGTGTTGACCTGCACTTTTTTGGCGACGACCTGAGATTCTCCTGAGAATAGCGACAGAAGCCTCTCAGCTGGCCGATTGCCCCCGAAAATCCGTCGATCCCGGTTGCGGTGGCGCCGTGGATTCGCGGTGGAGGTCGGGCATCAGCGCGGGCCGCTCCGCCGTCGGGAACAACGGGATCTTCTCGCCGCCGCCGGCGTAGCGGCGCGGCTCCTCACGTTTGCGCGGCGGCCGGTCGTTGGCGATCAGCACCGCCATCCACGGCAGCGGAATGGAAACCGCGACGATCGCCAGAGAGATCAGCCCGTTCTCCCAGATGTTGTAGGCGACCGCAGCCAGGATCAGGGCCGGGATGCGGAAGGCCATCAGCGTCAGGTACTTGCGGACACGTTGGCGGTGCTGCTCCTCGTAGGCGGGAGCGGCACGGGTGATGAGGACCGGGCGGGCTTCGGGATCGAAATCGTCGTCGAAACTCAGCTCGTGGCTTTGTTTCATACCCCTACTGTTTCACACCTCGTCGCACCCATAAACAGCTGGATTTCGTAGTCCGGCCGGGCCAGGCACAATATGACTATGCAGACCCAGACGATTGAGCGCACCGACACCGACGAACGCGTCGACGACGGGACCGACAGCGACTCTCCGAAGTTCTTCCACTACGTCAAGAAGGACAAGATCGCCGAGAGCGCGGTCATGGGTACGCATGTGGTCGCCTTGTGCGGCGAGGTCTTTCCCGTCACCAAGTCGCCCAAGCCGGGCTCCCCGGTGTGCCCGGACTGCAAGCGCATCTACGAGTCCCTCAAGAAGTAGTCACGAACCAGACGGTTCCTCGGCGGCGCCGGGCACCGGGCCGGGTTTGTCCCGCGCCGGTGGCTCGGAGCCGCCGTTGATCGTTCTGGCCTCGATCCACTTGCGCAGCCGCTTGGCATGGGTGTCGGAGGCGGGCCACTCCTCCTGGATCGCGGCGTTCAACTCGGCGCCGATCATGATCGCGAAGCCCAGGAAGAACGCGAACAGCAGGAAGGCGATCGGCGTCGCCAGTGCGCCGTAGGTGTAGCCGGTACTGGTGATCCAGGTCAGGTAGATACGCAGGCCCACGGTCGTCACCAGGAACACCACCGTCGCCAGCACCGTGCCCAGCAGCAACCGGTGCGTCGGCAGCGGCTCAGGTAGCGACACTCGGTAGAGCACCGTCACAAAAAGCGCCACTGCCAGGAACAACGCCGGGTAGTAGCCGTAATGCAGGAAGTTGTCGAAGCTGTCGGGTAATTGCTCGGCGATCTTGCGCGGGCCGAGCGCGACGAACGGTGCCGCCGCGATCGCCCCCACCAGCATCACCACGTACAGGCCCAGCGCGTAGAAGCGCTGGCGCACCGGGTGCCGCAACGGCGTCTGATCGTGGGCCTCGACGATCGAGTCCACGAACGCCGACACCGCCGACGACCCCGCCCACAGCGAAATCACGAACCCTATCGAGACGACCTCGCCGCGAGCACCCCTCACGATGTCCCGAATCGTCGGTTCGATGATCTCGTTGACGACGTTGGGGGAGAAGAAGCTGTTCGCGGCGTTGATCAGTTGATGCTGGATCGTCGGCAGCGTCTCCGGTCCGAACAGCGGAGCGATGTAGGCCAGGCTTCCGAGCATCCCCAACAGCAGCGGTGGAAGCGACAGTGCGCACCAGAACGCCGCCTGGGCCGACTCGGAAAAGATCGAGTCGTCCCAGCTCTTCGACAACGTGCGTTTAGCGATGTGCCGAATGTGGTGGGGTGATGGTGGTACCGGAAGCGGTCGGCCAGTCATGACCAGACCAGCATTACTGACGAGGTGTGCTCCTGCCCAGAAGGGTGACGCTCAGCGGTGCGTGTCGTGTGCTCAGACTTCGACCGGGCTCACTTCGAGAACGGCCGACAACTCGATCAGCTTGGCCTCGTGCTCGTTCGCGTGGTGCTGGCAGAAGAGCAGCTCGGCTCCCGACGGCAACTTCGCCCGTACGCGAGCAGCCGCACCGCAACGATCGCAGCGGTCAGCTCTGGTCAGCTCGGGGCTTGTCAGAGTTGCGTTCATGGCTCCTCCGTCTCTCTTCTGCGCGACTTCGGCAAAGTGCCGATGTGCGTATCTCCACTCTGTCAGACGTTCTGGGTTCCGGCGTTGTTCCCCAGGGCTTTACCGGTGTGTCGTGTCTCACGCCGGCGTCATGTTGCCGACCCGGCAAGCTGACGGTATGAATTCGCCCTCAGCTGAGCCGGCTGTCCTCGTCCACCTGTGCAGCGCCGAGGATTGGCACCGAGCCAGGGAGTCGGGCGAGCTTCGGCCCGAGTCTCTCGACTCGCAGGGCTTCGTTCACCTTTCCGCCCCCGAGCAGGTACACCTGCCCGCGAATCGTCTGTACGCGGGCCGCCGGGACCTGGTGTTGCTCCACATCGACCGCGCCAGACTCTCGGCGCCGGTTCGGTGGGAACCAGGTGTACCAACGGATCCGGAGGCCATGCTGTTCCCGCATCTGTACGGCCCACTGCCGGTCGATGCGGTGACGACGATCACGAACTATGCGCCGGGCCACGATGGCCGGTTCCCGCCACTGGAAGCCGACTGAATTCTCTCGCCGCGAACATCCTCGGCACCGCCCGCGGCGCGGCGACAAATCAAGTAGCTCGCTACTCAAGTCTGTGCGTTTCCCGCGACCATATGCTCACGCCAGAGTTCTTCGGAGGCGGGAGCGGAGACGGCCGGGCAGAGATGAGCTTCCATTCGTCACACAGCGGACACCGTCCGAGCGGACGGGGCACACCACTATGACCGACTGGGCGGTGCTGAGGGAGAAGCTCCGGGTACCCGAGGTGGCCGGCCTGGCCCGCGCGCGACTCGAGCAACCCCTGCTGGCCGGGTCGCACAACATCGTCGACATGGTGGTGGCGCCTGCCGGTTGCGGCAAGACGACCCTGCTGTCGCACATCGCGACCGCATCGCAGCGCCCCGTCGGCTGGTACCGCATCACCGCCGAAGACTCCTCCGAGGACCGCCTGGTCGCCCACCTGGCTGCCGCGTTGTCGACGGTGACCGACACGGGCGCTGACGATCTCCCTCCTGCAGTAGGTGTCCGGCGGTGACGTGCCCGAGGCCAACGGCGTGCCGAGCGCCTCGAAGCGTGCGGTCTGCCAGCTATGTTCGCCGACGAAACGCGACACCGCCGATCCCCGCGGTGCGTTTGCCGCGGCGTCGGCCGCTGCCCTGGCGACGGACCATCGCACGCTGGGCGAGTACGAGCAGGCATTGACCATGGCGCACCGGTCCGTCCAGCTCGACCGATAACAGGACAGCGCCTGGGTGGTGATCGCCGAAATACACGAGATGCCCGGTGATTTCAGCTCCGCCGAGTACGTCCGCCGCGAGAATGACCGCATCCGTGCCAATCTCGCGGTGGCCGCCTTCTGACGTCGGTTCACGTGGGGGCGGTTCCGACCGGCTGACCACCTCGACGCGGTGGGGGATGTGCGCAGGTTTGACCGCGTCGACGCTGCGGATGTCCACGTCGTCCCCGGTGTCGACGGTGACGCGCACCAGCGGGCTGGGAAGCGGAGCGCCCTGCGTGCTTCGAATCCTCGGTCAGATACCTTGTCGCACATCCGGATTCGATCACCTCGGTGTCCACGTCGACCGCTGCGGCGACCGCCTTCCCGGTACTCGAAATGCAGGCGGGGACCGCTGGATTGGCCGTTGTTGCCCACCTCGACCGCGCTACCCTCGGCGCCCATACCGGGTTCGCCGGGGTGACGAACATCGTGACCATGCACACGCTGAGCGCGACCGACAGCAGTCGCGTTCGCATCGCGAGCCGGACTGTCATGGTGAATCTTCCGTCCCCGTCTACGAATTCGCCGGCACACCTTTCGGTGTGCTGTCAGTGAGTTTTCCCGTCGCAGCGCTCGCCTGGTGCGCGTGACCGTTGCGCTGTTCGCCGCGGTGTCGCCGACAGCGGTCAGTTGTGGTGACACCCAGGAGGAATCGGCATCCGTTCGGAAGAAGACGTTACGACCGGGTGCGGGAGTGGAAGGACGCGAAGCTCGACGTCCTGGCCAGGCACTGCTGGTGCCGGGTGAACATTCACCCGACACCCCCGAAACCGTCGAGCGGGCGGTGATGTTGACCGTCACCGCCCGCGAACCTGACGGCAAGCTGGTGTCATCGCTGACCATGCTGATCGAGCGCGTCGTCGCCAGGCGCGGACCCGAGGGTTGGCGCGTCGAAGATGTCAGCTTCTTCCCCGAGAACAAATTCCAGACGAAGACCCCGAGTTGCCCGCCGGGGCAGTCGGACAAGCTTGCGCCCGGCGGTCCGTGCGTTCCCAATCCGCCGCCGGCGAAACAGTGTCCCGACGGCACCAGCGTCCCCGCCGCGGGCCCCTGCCCGCAGCGGCGGCGCCCGAAAAGTGCGCCGGGCGGCCGTCGGCGGTAAAAGGGCGCAGATACACCAACGGCGGACCGGAGTGTCCGATCCGCCGCTGGCCTCAGGAATTTCTAGTCCAGGTAGTCGCGCAGCACCTGGGAACGGCTCGGGTGGCGCAGCTTCGACATGGTCTTGGACTCGATCTGGCGGATGCGCTCACGCGTGACGCCGTAGACCTGGCCGATCTCGTCGAGCGTGCGCGGCTGACCGTCGGTCAGGCCGAACCGCAGCCGAACCACGCCGGCCTCGCGCTCGGACAGCGTCTCCAGCACCGACTGCAGCTGATCCTGCAGCAGTGTGAAGGACACCGCGTCCACCGCGACCACGGCCTCGGAGTCCTCGATGAAGTCACCGAGCTGGCTGTCGCCCTCGTCGCCGATGGTCTGGTCCAGCGAGATGGGCTCGCGCGCGTACTGCTGGATCTCCAGCACCTTTTCCGGCGTGATGTCCATCTCTTTGGCGAGCTCCTCGGGAGTGGGCTCGCGGCCCAGGTCCTGGAGCAGCTCACGCTGGATGCGGCCGAGCTTGTTGATCACCTCGACCATGTGCACCGGGATACGGATGGTGCGGGCCTGGTCGGCCATGGCGCGGGTGATGGCCTGGCGGATCCACCAGGTGGCGTAGGTCGAGAACTTGTAGCCCTTGGTGTAGTCGAACTTCTCGACGGCACGGATCAGGCCCAGGTTGCCTTCCTGGATGAGGTCGAGGAACGCCATGCCGCGGCCGGTGTAGCGCTTGGCCAGCGACACCACCAGGCGCAGGTTCGCCTCCAGCAGATGGTTTTTCGCCCGGTCGCCGTCCCGGCAGATCCACTGCATGTCTCGGCGCTGCTGCACCGGCAGCTTCTCGCCCTTCTCGGCGAGTTCGGCCAGCTTCTGCGTGGCGTACAGGCCGGCCTCGATGCGCTTGGCCAGCTCCACCTCTTCTTCGGCGTTGAGCAGGGCCACCTTGCCGATCTGCTTGAGATAGGCCCGGACCGAGTCGGCCGATGCGGTCAGCTCGGCGTCTTTGCGGGCCTGCCGCAGCGCCTCGGACTCTTCCTCGTCCCACACGAAGTCGCCCGATGCCTTGTCCTTCTCGGACGGCTCGTCGATGTCGTCCTCGGCGGCCTTGGGCGTCGCGACGGCGGGGGTCACCGCTTCGGCGTCGTCCTCTTCCTCGTCCTCCTCGACGGCGGTGTCGTCGTCGGTGTCGAGGTCGTCGAGCTCCAGATCGGTGTCGTCGACGTCGAGATCCTCGCCCGGCTCAGCCTCGAGATCATCGGTCACCTCGAGGTCGTCGGTGACGACGTCCTCGGGCTTGGCCGCGGCGCCTTTGGCGGCCCGCTTGGCCGGGGCCTTCTTGGCGGGGGCCTTGCCGCCGGCTTTTGCCGCGGTGCTCTTGGCTGCCCGCTTGGCTGGGGCCTTCTTGGCGGGGGTCTTGGTAGCGGTGCGCTTCACCGGCTCTTCGGTTGCCGGGCTTGCCTTTGTCGCTGCCACGTACACCCTTTCGGTCTTGCGAATTCCCGGTGCGCATGGGCATGCTTCACCGGAAGCGTCTGCTAACGAATGTTGGCGTTGTTATCGGCTGGGATACTCACCGCTATTCGGTAGGCGGCCGCCGACGACCATTGTAACGTCACTGCGGGTGGTACCGCGCTGAGCGGCGTAATTTGCCGCGAGTCGCGCGTCCGATCATCGTTGCTACTGCGCGGTAGCCTGGATGTCGACGACCGAGGCCATCGCCGCGCCGACGATCCCCGCCGTGTTCTGCAGCGTCGCGCCGACGACGGGGGTCCGGTTCTTCAGTAACGGGATCCACTTGTCGGCCTTGCGGCTGATGCCGCCGCCCGCGATGAACAGGTCCGGCCAGATGGCGTTCTCGATCGTGATCAGGACCTGGGTGACCTCCTCGCTCCACCGTGCATAGCTCCAGTCCTTGCGCTCCTTGACCGAGGACGCGGCGCGGTGCTCGGCTTCCTTGCCGCCCACTTCGAGGTGGCCAAATTCGGTGTTGGGCAACAGGACACCGTTGTGGATCACCGCCGAGCCGATTCCGGTGCCGAAGGTGAGCAGCACGATCACGCCGGTGTTGTCCTTACCGGCGCCGAAGCGTTCCTCGGCGAGCCCGGCGGCATCGGCGTCGTTGAGGACCGTCACCTCCTGACCGTCGAGCGCATTGCTGATGGTCTCGACGGCGTTCACGCCGATCCAGCCCTTGTCGACGTTGGCCGCGGTACGGACGACGCCTCCGGTCACGACGCCGGGATAGGTGACGCCGAGCTTGCCGGTCCAGCCGAACTCGCGCACCACCGCCGAGACGGTCTTGGCCACCGCCTCCGGCGTCGCCGGCTGCGGTGTGTCGAGCTTGAACCGGTCGCCGATCAGTTTGCCGGTATCGAGGTCGACGATGCCGCCTTTGACGCCGCTACCGCCGACGTCCACGCCGAATGCGCGCCGGCCGGAGGCTTCTGCGGTCGTCGGATCGGCCGCGGGCGATTCTTCTGCGGTCATGAGAGCTCCTTTGGGGGACAGGCATTGCCGGTTCTCCTGGCCGGTCCTGCGCCCGGTTCGCGAACCGGATTCCAGGTCGGGATGAGCGGACAAGCAGGCGACGCGCCTCACCCTAGTTGCTTCCGAACTCGCGTGCGTGCCGCTCGGCCAACCCACCGAGCGACTTTTCGGAGCGGACATGTTCGGATAGACCGGTGACCGAGAACAGCACCGATCCAGCCGAGCTGCGGGCCGTCGCCGAGCAGTTGGCCGCCGAAGCCGCAGAACTGGTCCTTCGTCGTCGCGTCGAGGTGTTCGGCGGCCGCACCGCAGGCGCGTCGGACCCGGACGCCGCGGGCGGTACGCACGCCGTGCGCACCAAGAGCACGCCGACGGACCCGGTGACCGTCGTCGACACCGAGACCGAGCGGTGGTTGCGTGAGCGTCTTGCGGTGCTGCGGCCCGGCGAGCACGTTCTCGGCGAGGAAGAGGGCGGGCAGCAGGAGGGGCGCGAGGGCCTCAGCTGGGTGCTCGACCCGATCGACGGCACGGTGAACTTCGTCTACGGCATCCCGGCGTACGCGGTGTCGGTCGCGGTGCAGTTGGACGGGCGGTCCGTGGCGGGGGCGGTCGCGCACGTGTCGGCGGGGACGGTCTACTCGGCCGCGCTGGGCGGTGGTGCCCATGTGCAGCAGGACGGCGTCACCACGCCGCTGCGGTGCAGTGCCGTCGACGATCTGTCGATGACGCTGGTGGGGACGGGTTTTTCGTATTCGCATGAGGCGCGCAGGCGGCAGGCGCAGGTGCTCGCGCAGATCTTGCCCGCGGTGCGGGACATGCGCCGCCTCGGTTCGTGCGCGCTGGATTTGTGCATGGTCGCCGCGGGCCAGCTCGACGCGTACTACGAGGACGGCGTGCACGTGTGGGACTGGGCGGCGGCGGCGTTGATCGCGGCGGAGGCCGGCGCGACGGTATGGCTGCCGACGGGTGCCGGGGGCGGCAAGGTGGTCGCCGCCGCGCCCGGGATCGCCGCGGCGCTGCGCGACGCGCTAGCAGGCGCCGGTATGGATCTTTGACAGCAGCGCCGGGTCGGCGGGCTGGGTGGCGTCGGGCCGCAGGCTCGCCAGCACGGCCTTGATGTCGTCACTGCTGGACAGCTCGCCGAACTCGGTGCCGAGCGCCAGATCGACTGTGGCGTCGGGCCTCTCGTCCTCGTACAGCTCGGTGCACGGCGCCACCAGCCAGACCGCGGCGGCGGCGGCACGACCGGTCGGGCCGAACCGGATCTGGCCCTGGCACTGCAGTCGGGTGGTGGAGTAGATCGGATCGTTGGCCGCGTCGGGTTGCGCGAAGCCGAGGTCGCGCAGTTCGCTGGCGATCTCGCCGGCCTGACCGCCCTGACCGCTCGCGTTGAGAACCCTGATCTTGGTCTCGGCCAGCGGGGCCGGGGTCACGTCGGTCATGTCAGACGGCGGCACCTGTTTGCCGAGTTTCGGGGTGGCGGGATCGCTGGCCGGCGGCGGGTCGTTGCACTCCAGCGCCTGCTGCACATCGATCGGTTGGTTGAGCGCCATCACCCAAACCGTCAACGTCACCACGGCGAGTGCGACGAACAGAACGATGCCGGGCACGTAATTGCGGCGACGAAAAGGGCGACCGTGACGGTCGAAGGCTGTGCCCTCGGTGATTTGCGCGACCACCCCGACACTCTAAGGCCATGGTCGCCAGGTGTGGCGCAGGAGCTCAGACAGTGGTGTGATGTAAATCACACTGGAACGTGTGGCAATACGGGCACGAATCATTTGGGGAATGCGTTCGACGCTGGTACAAAGCTCTGCTGCAAGGTAAGGGAGGGGACACAGACGATGGCTACCGACTACGACGCCCCGCGGCGCACAGAGGCTGACGACGTTTCCGAGGATTCGCTCGAGGAGCTCAAAGCGCGACGCAACGAGGCCCAGTCCGCTGTGGTGGACGTCGACGAGGCGGAGACCGCCGAGTCCTTCGAGCTCCCGGGGGCGGATCTTTCCGGCGAAGAACTCTCGGTCCGGGTCGTCCCGAAACAGGCCGACGAATTCACCTGCGCCAGCTGCTTCCTGGTGCACCACCGCAGCCGTCTCGCCAGCGAGAAGAACGGCGTGATGATCTGCACCGACTGCGCGGCCTGACCGCAGAGCGGTCGAACCGGTCAGGCGTTCAACGACGCCAGCAGACGGTCCGGATGACGGGTACTGACCAGCCAGTACGGGGTGGGGTCGTCCGGATCGTCGAGAACCACGAGAACCATCGGCCCCACCCAGGCGCGGTGCACGACATACGCCGCCGGGTCCAGTTGCCGGCCCAGGGCCGCCGATTTCGCCGATCGCGGAACCTCCGCGGCACGGGCGATCACCGACTTCGGCAGATGCGCCGCATTCACCCACAGTTCGTTCTCGCCATCGGGCGAACTCACCACACGAACCTCGGTCTTGCTGAACCACAGCAGCACCGCGCCGGCCACCGGCAGCAGCACCGCGTAGGGAACCCAGGCCGGGATGCTCTGCACGCCCATGACCACCTCGAAGGCGATCAGGGCCGCCAGCCCCGCGGCGATCGGCGTCCACCACCAAGGCACCCACAACCGTTCGCGATACCGCGTGGTTTGGGTGGTTGCGCGCGTGTCCGACACGCGGC
Organism: Mycolicibacterium goodii; assembly: GCF_001187505.1. Next base: position 5,477,933 of record NZ_CP012150.1, on the reverse strand, counting down.
TCAGAGTAATCTGTGACGTCGTGTCCACCTCTCTGGCGGTCGTCCGATTGGACCGCGAGCTTCCGATGCCCTCGCGGGCGCACGACGGTGATGCCGGCGTCGACCTCTACAGCGCAGAGGACGTCGAACTGGCTCCCGGGCAGCGGGCCCTGGTGTCCACCGGTATCGCGGTCGCCGTTCCGCACGGAATGGTCGGCCTGGTGCACCCGCGGTCGGGTCTGGCTGCGCGGGTGGGACTTTCGATCGTCAACAGCCCGGGGACGATCGACGCCGGCTACCGCGGCGAGATCAAGGTGTCGCTGATCAACCTCGATCCGCAGACGCCGATCGTGGTCAAGCGCGGCGACCGGATCGCCCAGCTGCTGGTGCAGCGGGTGGAGCTACCCGAGCTGGTCGAGGTGACGTCCTTCGACGAGGCCGGTTTGGCCGACACAACCCGTGGCGACGGTGGCCACGGTTCCTCCGGCGGACATGCGAGTTTGTGATGGCATTCGGAAAGCGCAAGAAGAGCGCGGAGCAGGACAAGCGGACCGGTGACGAGCCGGTGGTGGCGCGGGAGGTCACTCCCGCGGCCGACGAGCAGCTGGACGAGGACCTGCAGGGCCCGTTCGACATCGACGACTTCGACGATCCCGCGGTCGCCGCGCAGGGTCGCCTCGACCTGGGTTCGGTGCTGATCCCGATGCCCGACGGCGGTCAGGTACAGGTCGAGCTGAACGAGGCGGGCGCGCCGAGCGCGGTGTGGGTGGTCACGCCCAACGGGCGGTTCACCATCGCGGCCTACGCGGCGCCCAAGAGCGCGGGCCTGTGGCGTGAGGTGGCCTCCGAGCTGGCCGAATCGTTGCGGAAGGACGCCACGTCGGTCAGCGTGCAGGACGGGCCGTGGGGCCGCGAGGTGGTCGGGACCGGCAACGGCGGCGTCGTGCGGTTCATCGGCGTCGACGGCTACCGCTGGATGGTGCGGTGCGTGGTCAACGGAACCCCCGAGACGGTCGACGCGCTCGCCGCGGAGGCCAGGGCCGCACTCACCGACGCCGTCATCCGGCGCGGCGACACGCCGTTGCCGGTGAGGACCCCGCTGCCGATCCAGCTGCCCGAACCGATGGCGGCACAGCTGCGGGCCGCAGCCCAGGCCGCGGCGCAGCAGAACCAGGCGGCCCAGCAGCAGGGCGCACAGCCGCAGCCGCAACAAGATCAGGGGCCGCAGCCGCCCGAGCCGGTGGCCCGGCGCAGCGCGCAGGGCTCGGCCATGCAGCAGCTGCGCACCATCACCGGCGGCTGATCGCGCGGGCCCCGTTCAGACGTCGCCCAGCGCGGTCACGCACGCCGCCCCGAGCGAACCGGTGTCGACGCCCATCTGCTCCAGCGTGACGGTGCGCAACGCCGCGCGCGGCGCGGCGGCGACCCACGCGTACCCCACCTCGGCCGGATGCACCGGGTCGTCGGTCGCCACCGCGACGCCCATCGGCACGGTGAGCCGTTCCAGTTCGGCGCATTCCGGCGCGTGGTACGCCGCCGCCTCGTCCATGGTCTCCGGCAGTGCGGGCCACTGGCCCGACCAGGAGCGGGTCAACTCGTCGGCCAGCCAGGCCGGGCTGTTGCGGCGCATCTCGGCGACGGTGGCGGCCAGCCCGTCGCGACGCAGCGAATGGGCCGACTGACGGGCCAGCAACGCCGCGGGCGCATCGTGCGGCGCGCCCATCCACGGCGGCAGCGCGGCCAGCACCGCCACCGCGGCACGCGGATGGTCCAGTGCCCATCGCAGGGCCACCACGGCACCTATCGAGACACCGCCGACGGTGATCGGCCCGGAGCGGGCGGCGTCGTCCAGGGCGTCGAGGTATCCCTCGATGAGTCGCCCCGGCCGCGGCGGCGGGGTCACCAGGCGGGCGTCGACCTCGTGCAACGCGGTTGAGAAGGCGCGATAGACGTAGTCGTCGTCGGAACCGGTACCGGGCAGCAGAACGGTTGTGGTGCCGCGGAGGATGACGCTCATCACATGATCGTGCCTGTCCCGAAAAACGCACGGCGTGGCGACCCACCCGACGTGGCATTCGGAGAACAAGAGGGTTACCGTGGCGGTTGGTTGGGAGAGATCCAAGGTGGATCTGCGACAAGTCAGGAGAGGCCATGGCTACGGCCGAACGGTATCTGCGCCGGCTTACGCGACGCCTGACAGAAGACCCCGAACAGCTCGACGTAGAAGAGCTCAGTGAAGAAGCGGCCACCACGGGCGCACAGAAGGCGATCGACTGTCAGCGCGGCCAGGAAGTGACCATGGTCGGCACGTTGCGCAGCGTCGAGTGCAACACGAAGGCATGTTCGGGTGGCGTCAGAGCCGAATTGTTCGACGGCACCGACACGGTGATGTTGGTGTGGCTCGGACAGCGTCGCATTCCGGGCATCGAACAGGGCCGTACGCTGCGGGTGCACGGTCGCATCGGCAAGCTGGAGAACGGCGTGAAGGCGATCTACAACCCGCTCTACGAAATTCAAAAGTGACCCAGGCCGACAACAGCCCACTCCCAGAATCCACGGGCGAGGCGCAAGTACCCCGTGCCCGTGGCGGCCGCGCCGTCCTCGACCAGATGGGCGGGATCAGCGGCCTCATCTATTCGTCTCTGCCGGTCGTCGTATTCGTCCCGGTGTCTTCGCTTTTCGGGCTCACCGCGGCGATCGTCTCGGCCCTGGGCATCGCGACACTGATCCTCATCTGGCGGCTGATCCGTCGTGAATCGCTGCAGCCCGCGATCTCGGGCTTTTTCGCCGTCGGTGTGAGCGCGTTGATCGCATACCTGGTGGGGGAGTCGAAAGGCTACTTCCTGCTTGGCATCTGGTCGTCGCTGATCTATGCGGTGCTGTTCGGCATCTCGGTGCTGATCCGCCGGCCGGTGGTCGGCTACCTGTGGGGGTGGGTGAACACCCACGACCGGGGATGGCGTGACGTGCCCAGAGCCGTACTGGCGTTCGACATCGCCACCGTGACGTGGGTCGCCGTCTTCGGGTCGCGGTTCGTCGTGCAGAACCATCTGTACGACGCCGACGAGACGACGTGGCTGGGCGTGGCCCGCATCGCGATGGGCTGGCCGCTGACCGCGATCGCGGCACTGGTGACCTATCTGGCCATCCGCAGCGCGCAACGCGCCGTGCGGGAACACCACGCCGCGCCCGGCGCCGAACCGCAGGCCGGTTAGCGCCGCGCAGGCCGCAGCAGGACCTCCAGTAATTCGTCCTCGACCTCGGTCGTGGTGACGAACAGCAGTTCGTCACCGCCCTCGAGCGGTTCGTCGGCCTCCGGCACGATCACCCGCGCGCCGCGCAGAATCGTCACCAACGCGGCGTCGCGCGGAAGTTCCAGGCGCTTGACCGGTTTTCCGCCCCACGGTGTGTCGTCGGGCAGGGTGACCTCGACGAGATTGGCCTGCCCCTTGCGGAACTCCAACAACCGCACCAGGTCACCGACGGCCACCGCCTCCTCGACCAGGGAGGCCAGCATGCGCGGCGTCGACACCGCGACGTCCACGCCCCAGTTCTCGTCGAACAACCATTCGTTGCGCGGGTCGTTCACCCGGGCCACCACCCGGGGCACCGCGAATTCGGTCTTGGCGAGCAGGCTCACGACGACGTTGACCTTGTCGTCACCGGTCGCGGCGATCACCACGTCGAACTCTTCCAGGCGCACCGATTCGAGCAGGGAGAGCTCGCACGCGTCGCCCAGGCGCCAGTGCGCGGCCGGGATGGCGTCGACGTCGATGTGGTCGAGGTTGCGCTCCAGCAGCGTCACCTCGTGATTGCTCTCGAGCAGTTCGCGGGCGATCGAACGGCCGACCGCGCCGGCCCCGGCGATGGCGACTTTCATCGGCGGCACTCCTTTTCGGAAATCTCCGCAGAAACGTCGGGGAGCACGTCCCCGAATGCATCGGGAAAACGGCTCATTCGGCCTCCAGGTCCTCCGACGGCGGCAGCGCCGCGATGGCCAGCGCTTCGGCGATGTGCCCGGACACCGCGGCCAGGTACACCTGGTCCCCGGACTGGATGACGGTCTTGGCGTCGGGCAGATGACCGTTGCCGAACCGGATCATGAAGGCCACCCGGCCACCGGTCGCGGCTTCCAGGTCGGTGACCCGACGGCCCGCCCAGCCCTCGTGCAGGTCGAGCTCGGCGACGCCCACGCTGCCGGTGGGGTCGCGCCATTTGGTGGTCTCGGTCTCGCGGGTGAGGACGTTGAGCAACCGGTCGGTGGTCCACGGCACCGTCGCCACGGTCGGGATGCCCAGCCGCTCGTACACCGCTGCGCGTTTGGCGTCGTAGATGCGTGCCACGACCCGTCGCACACCGAACGTCTCGCGCGCCACCCGCGCGGAGATGATGTTCGAGTTGTCACCCGAGGAGACCGCGGCGAACGCCCCGGCCTCCTCGATCCCGGCGCGCACCAGCACGTCGCGGTCGAAACCCATCCCGAGGATCCGCTCACCGGGAAAGTCGGGGGACAGGCGGTGGAACGCGGTGGCGTCGCGGTCGATGACGGCGACCTCGTGGCCGATCCGGGCCAGGCTGTCGGCGAGAGATGCGCCGACCCGGCCACATCCCATGACAACTACACGCACCAGTGCATCCTTTCGGCGGCAGAAAGACGACGCTATCGCAACCCGTGCACTCGGAACGCTACAGCTTTCTCACGGTCGTCTGGGTTCGGGCTTACTCTTGGCACTCGTGTCCAAGCTTTCGACCGCAGCGCGCCGGCTGGTCCTCGGGCGGCCGTTCCGCAGCGACAAGCTGTCCCACACGCTGTTGCCCAAGCGGATCGCGCTGCCGGTCTTCGCCTCCGACGCGCTCTCCTCGGTCGCCTACGCACCCGAGGAGATCTTCCTGGTGCTGTCGGTCGCCGGGCTCTCGGCGTATGCGATGACACCGTGGATCGGGCTCGCGGTCGCCGCCGTGATGCTCATCGTGATCGCCAGCTACCGCCAGAACGTGCACGCCTACCCGTCGGGCGGCGGCGACTACGAGGTGGTGACCACCAACCTCGGTCCCACCGCGGGGCTGACGGTGGCCAGCGCACTGCTGGTCGACTACGTGCTGACGGTCGCGGTGTCGATGTCGTCGGCGATGTCCAACATCGGTTCGGCGATACCGTTCGTCGCGCACCACAAGGTGCTGTTCGCGGTGGTCGCGATCCTGCTGTTGGCGGCGATGAACCTGCGCGGGATCCGGGAATCCGGGGTGGCATTCGCGATTCCCACCTACCTGTTCATGATCGGCATGTTCGTCATGCTGGGCTGGGGTCTGTTCCAGATCTACGTGCTCGATCACCCGTTGCGCGCCGAGTCGGCCGATTTCCACATGCACACCGAACACGGCGAAGTGCTGGGCTTCGCCCTGGTGTTCCTGGTGGCGCGCGCGTTCTCGTCGGGGTCGGCTGCGCTGACCGGCGTCGAGGCCATCAGCAACGGTGTGCCGGCGTTCCGCAAACCCAAATCCCGCAACGCGGCGACGACGCTGCTGCTGCTCGGCGTGATCTCGGTCACGTTGTTCATGGGAATCATCTTGCTGGCCAAGGCCACCGGGGTGCAGATCGCCGAGCGACCGCACCTGCAACTCATCGGCGCCCCGCCGGACTACCACCAGAAAACCCTGATCGCCCAGCTCGCCGACGCGGTGTTCCACAACTTCCCGATCGGCCTGTACCTCATCGCGATCGTGACGGCACTGATCCTGTGTCTGGCCGCCAACACGGCGTTCAACGGGTTCCCGGTGCTCGGGTCGATTCTGGCCCAGGACCGTTTCCTGCCGCGCCAGTTGCACACCCGCGGTGACCGGTTGGCGTTCTCCAACGGCATCCTGTTCCTGGCGCTCGCCGCGATCGCATTCGTGGTGGCGTTCCGGGCCGAGGTGACCTCGCTGATCCAGCTCTACATCGTCGGCGTGTTCGTGTCGTTCACGTTCAGCCAGATCGGCATGGTGCGCCACTGGACCAGGCTGCTGCGCACCGAGACCGATCCGGCGATGCGGCGGCACATGATGCGGTCCCGCGCGATCAACGCGGTGGGCCTGACCGCCACGGGTGCGGTCCTGATTGTCGTGGTGGTGACGAAGTTCGTCGCGGGCGCGTGGATCGCGATCCTGGCGATGGTCGCGTTGTTCGTGTTGATGAAATTGATCCACCGGCACTACGACACGGTGGCGCGCGAACTCGAGGCGCAGGCCGACGGCGAGGACGACATCGTCCTGCCCAGCCGCAACCACGCAGTGGTACTGGTGTCCAAGTTGCATCTGCCCACCAAACGCGCGCTGGCCTACGCCCGCGCGACCCGCCCCGACGTGTTGGAGGCGATCACGGTCAGCGTCGACGACGCCGAGACCCGCGCCCTGGTGCACGAGTGGGAGGACAGCGATGTCGCCGTGCCGCTCAAGGTGATCGCGTCGCCGTACCGCGAGATCACCCGGCCGGTGCTCGACTACGTCAAGCGCATCACCAAGGAGTCGCCGCGCACCGTCGTCACGGTGTTCATCCCGGAGTACGTCGTGGGGCACTGGTGGGAGCAGATCCTGCACAATCAGAGCGCACTGCGTCTCAAAGGCCGGTTGTTGTTCATGCCGAACGTTATGGTGACCTCGGTGCCGTGGCAGCTCAATTCCTCCGAGCGGCTCAAGGCGATGCAGCGCCAGTGGGCGCCAGGAGATGCGCGCAGGGGATTCTTGGAGTGACAGATCTGACCCTCACCACCGGGGCCCCGGCCAACGGCGGCAGTTGCGTGGCCCGGCACGACGGGCGCGTGGTGTTCGTCCGATACGCCCTGCCCGGCGAGACGGTCCGGGTGCGCGTGGTCGACGAACGCGGATCCTTTTGGCGCGCCGAGGTTGTCGAGGTCATCGACCCGTCACCCGACCGCGTCGACTCGCTGTGCCCGATCGCAGGTGTGGACGGCGCCGGCTGCTGTGACCTGGCGTTCGCCACCCCGGAGGCCACCCGGCGGATCAAGGGTGCGGTGGTGGCCAACCAGTTGTCGCGGCTCGGCGGATATTACTGGAGCGACGAGGATTCGGCGCGTGCCGAGCCTGTCGGCAGCGGCGGCGCGACCGGGTGGCGGACCCGCGTTCGCCTGGACACCACCGCCGACGGGCGACCCGGCTTCCACCGCTACCACAGCCCGGATCTGGTCACCGACCTCCATTGCGCGCAATTGCCCGCCGGGATGGTCGACGGCCTCGACGAGCTGCAGGTCCCCGGCGGCGCGCAACTGCACCTCGCGATGGACTCCGAGGGCACCAGGCACGTCGTGCAGACCGGACCCAAGAACGGCCGCAAGAGCCCGACCCGGGTGGTCGACGGCCAGTACGAGGCGGTGCAGCGCATCGGTTCTCGGGTGTGGCGCGTCCCGGTCACCGCGTTCTGGCAGGCCCACCGCGAGGCGGCCGCGCTCTACAGCGAGTTGGTGGCGGGCTGGGCTCGGCTGGAACCCGGGATGACGGCTTGGGATCTCTATGGTGGTGCGGGCGTGTTCGCCGCGGCGCTCGCCGGGCAGGTAGGGGACAGCGGTCACGTCGTCACCGTCGACACGTCGCGCGGATCGTCGCGTTCGGCGCGCGCGGCCCTGTCCGACCTGAAATCGGTCTCGGTGATCACCGATTCGGTGCGCCGCGCGCTCGCAGCCCAACAGCAGCGGGCCGACGTCGCGGTGCTCGATCCTCCGCGCACCGGCGCCAACCGCGAGGTGATCGACCAGATCGCCGCCGCGGAGGTTCCGCGGATCATTCACATCGGTTGCGAGGCAGCGTCATTCGCGCGTGACGTGGGGCTGTACCTGCAGCACAGGTATCACGTCGAGGAGATCCGGGTGTTCGATTCGTTCCCGCTCACCCACCACATCGAGTGCGTCGCCGTCCTCAACCGCTGAAACCCGCCCTGCCAGAATGCGGTTTCGGCGAAGGGGGCTATTCGTGGTCGGGGGTGGGGGTGGGGTGGTTGACCGAGGTGGTCTGATTACCACCGGCCGCCCGCGAATCGTTCATCGCGCGGATCGCGACGTCGATGAGCTCCCGCAGCACCTGCTCGGCGGGCAGGCTCGCCAGCGGGGCGAGCGGACTGCACACCGTGCCGACGCTCGCGGTCAGGCGCATGGGCGTGGTGCTGATCGCCAGGCGCATGCGCTCGACGAGCGGTGAGGGATCGTTGGTCTTGAACACGTCGGCGATCAGGAACTCGCTGTCGGAGACGTGCGCCAGCGGGACCCGGTGCCGCACGGTTTCGCGTAGCGCCTGGGCGACCGCGACCTGGGCCTGCAGCGTGCTGTGGGTGCCGTCCATGTCGCCGAGTAACGACATGTCGTCGATGCCGACCGCGAGGATCACGAGGTACTGATCGTCGTGGCGGCTGTGGGAGCCCAGCATGGTCGCGGCGTGGATCTCGAACGCCTCGCGGTTGAGCAGACCCGTGAGCCGGTCGATCTCATTGGGATGCTGGATGTTGCCTGCGTCGAGCAGATGAATCGCCATGCGGCACAACAACGACGTGGTCGCGATGACCAGCGCGGCCATCAGGGCACCGGAGACCGCCAGCGGAATGCTCGTGAAGGCGACCCGGACCGCCAGGAACGCCACCGTGAGGCCCGCCGCGATCCAGGACAGCAGCAACACCAGCCGGCTGTGCAGGAACGCGGTGTAGGTGGTCACCAGGCTGAATGTCGACGAACCGAGCAGCGCCGCGGTGGGGTCGCTCATCGTCAGCAAGGTGGTCGCGATGCCGAGCGTGCCGATGGCCACCACGAGCCAGGACTGATTGCGGCTCGGCCAATTGCGGCGCCACCACCACACCGACATGAGCACGCCGCATGCCGTGGCGCCGAGCGGCACATACCGCAGCGGGCCGTGTGGGCCGGTGGGCGACACCAGCAGCAGGATCGGCACGAACGCCAGGCCGGTGATCGTCACGCCGATGATCCGGCGCATCCGGGAGCGCTGGCCCTGCGCCGTGAGCATGGCGGTGCGCGCGTAGTAGTGATCGAAAGGACTCAAATCCGCACCCCGGGAAATCGATTTCGATGTACAGCCTACGTAATCGCACAGCAAATCGGATGCGCGCAGTTCGATCGGGGACAGCGGATTCCGTGCCCGGCACAACCAGCGTGACGTAAGCGTCATTTTCAGCGAACGCGGGCCACCAGGTTTGTGCTGCTCAACCCGTAGCCCTGGGCTGCACGGCGTAGATCGCCGACGGTGTGAATCCGAAGAGAGATGCCTCCATTTGCGGCAAATTGCCGGGTTCATCGAGGGTTCGGCGCCGGGCGCCGGGGCGTCGACCCCCGTTCGTGATCGACCGGCGCTCCCCGCACCCGCCTGTTAACGTGATGGGCCGGGTGTGCCGGGAAGTCTGGTCGGCGTCCGTCCGATGCTGCCCAGGAGCCCGCCATGACCGAACCCCAACCCTTGCGTCGGCGCATTTTTTCGCGCACCTCGTGGCCCGAGTGGCAGCGCATATCCGAACTGCTGCGCACCGAGACCGTCGGCGGCGCGCTCCTGTTGATCGCCGCGCTGGCCGCGCTGGTGTGGGCGAACTCGCCGTGGTCGACCACCTACGACCAGGTGTCCGACTTCGTCGTCGGGCCGCAGTCGCTGCATCTGGACCTGAGCATCGCCACCTGGGCCGCCGACGGGCTGCTGGCGGTCTTCTTCTTCGTCGTCGGTGTGGAACTCAAACGCGAGTTCGTCGTCGGCGATCTGCGTGATCCCGCCCGCGCCGCGCTGCCCATCGCCGCGGCCGTCGGCGGCATGGTCGTGCCCGCGGTGATCTTCGTCGGGATCAACATCGCAACCGGGCATCCCGAGAACCTCGCGGGCTGGGCGGTGCCCGTCGCCACCGACATCGCGTTCGCGCTCGCGGTGCTGGCCGTCATCGCCACCCACCTGCCGTCGGCGCTGCGCCTGTTCCTGCTCACGCTGGCCGTGGTCGACGACCTGCTGGCCATCGTCGTCATCGCGGTCTTCTACACAACGCAGCTCTCGTTCGGACCGCTCGTGGGCGCGCTGGTGACCATCGCGGTGTTCGGGCTTGCGGTCCAGCGCGGTCTGCGCTCGCCGTTGCTGCTGCTGCCGCTCGCGGTGGTCGCCTGGGCGCTCATGCACGCCAGCGGCGTGCACGCCACCGTCGCGGGCGTCCTGCTGGGTTTCACGGTCCCGGTGCTGGGCCGACACGCCGCCGCCGACCGGATGGAGCATCGCCTGCGGCCACTGTCGGCCGGGGTGGCGGTGCCGGTGTTCGCGTTCTTCGCGGCCGGGGTCACCGTCGGCGGGCTGTCCGGGTTCGGCGCCGCACTGTCGCACCCGGTGACCTACGGCGTGATCGCCGGCCTGGTCATCGGCAAACCCGTCGGGGTGTTCTCCACCACGTATCTGCTCGCCAGATTCACCAACGCGAGCCTGGACGACGATTTGGCCTGGGTCGACGTCTTCGGCATGGCGTTGCTCGCCGGAATCGGGTTCACGGTGTCGCTGTTGATCGGCGAGCTGGCCTTCGAGACCAACCCGGTCGCCCACGACGACGTAAAGATCGCCGTGCTCACGGGCTCGGTGGTCGCGGGTCTGCTGGCCACGGCCGTGCTGCTGTCCAGGAACGCGGTTTATCGCCGCATCCACGAGGCCGAAACCCTCGATGCAGATGACGACGGTGTGCCCGACATCTACCAACCTCGGCAGGACCCACCGTGACACGGTGCGTAGACTGGCGAAATGCTTGAACAGGTCCGCGGCCCCGCTGACTTGCAGCACTTGTCGCAGTCACAGCTACGTGATCTGGCGCAGGAGATCCGGCAATTCCTGATCCACAAGGTCGCTGCAACCGGTGGGCATCTCGGCCCCAACCTGGGTGTCGTCGAGCTCACGCTGGCGCTGCACCGGGTGTTCGATTCGCCACACGACCCGATCATCTTCGACACGGGCCATCAGGCGTACGTGCACAAGATGCTGACCGGCCGCAGCGAGGACTTCGACACGCTGCGCTCCAAGGACGGCCTCTCGGGTTATCCGTCGCGTTCGGAGAGCGAGCACGACTGGGTCGAGTCCAGTCACGCCAGCGCGGCGCTGTCCTATGCGGACGGGCTGGCGAAGGCCTTCGAGCTCACCGGGCACCGCAACCGCCACGTCGTTGCCGTCGTCGGCGACGGCGCGCTGACCGGTGGCATGTGCTGGGAGGCGCTCAACAACATCGCCACGTCACGCCGTCCGGTGGTGATCGTGGTCAACGACAACGGCCGCAGCTACGCGCCGACCATCGGCGGCTTCGCCGAACACCTCGCCGGTCTGCGCCTGCAACCCGGCTACGAGCGGGTCCTCGAAGAGGGCCGCAAGGCCGTGCGCGGCGTGCCCGTCATCGGTGAGCTGTGCTACCAGTGCATCCACTCGATCAAGGCCGGCATCAAGGACGCCATCGCCCCGCAGGTGATGTTCACCGACCTCGGCATCAAGTACGTCGGCCCCATCGACGGCCACGACGAACACGCCGTGGAGAGCGCGCTGCGGCACGCCCGCGGTTTCAACGCGCCGGTGATCGTGCACGTCGTGACCCGCAAGGGCATGGGCTACGCGCCCGCCGAGAACGACGAGGCCGATCAGATGCACGCCTGCGGTGTGATCGACCCGGAGACCGGGTTGCCCACCAAGACCGGCGGCACCAGTTGGACCTCGGTGTTCACCGATGAGTTGATCGCGCTGGCCTCCAAACGCCGCGACGTCGTCGCGATCACGGCGGCGATGCCTGGGCCCACCGGCCTGAGCGCGTTCCGCGATCGGTTCCCCGACCGGTTCTTCGACGTCGGGATCGCCGAGCAGCATGCGATGACCTCGGCTGCCGGTCTCGCGATGGGCGGGCTGCATCCGGTGGTCGCGATCTACTCGACGTTCCTCAACCGGGCCTTCGACCAGTTGATGATGGACGTCGCGCTGCACAAGCTGCCGGTGACCATGGTGCTCGACCGCGCAGGTATCACCGGGCCCGACGGCGCGAGCCACAACGGCATGTGGGATCTGTCGATCCTCGGCATCATCCCCGGCATCCGGGTCGCCGCGCCGCGCGACGGCGCACGCCTGCGCGAGGAACTCGGCGAGGCGCTGGCCGTCAACGACGGTCCCACCGCGGTCCGCTTCCCCAAAGGTGATGTGGGCGAAGACATTCCGGCCGTCGAGCGCCGCAACGGGATCGACGTGCTCGCGGTTCCCGCCACCGGTCTCACCCACGATGTGCTGCTGGTTGCCGTCGGCTCGTTCGCGAAGATGTCGCTGGCGGTCGCCGATCTGCTGCGCAGCCAGGGCATCGGCGTCACCGTCGTCGACCCGTGCTGGGTGCTGCCGGTCCCGGACGCTCTCGCCGACCTTGCGCGCGACCACAAGCTGGTGGTCACCGTCGAGGACAACGGCGTGCACGGCGGCATCGGATCCTCGGTCTCGGCCGCGCTGCGACGCGCCGAGGTCGACGTGCCGTGCCGCGATGTCGGTGTGCCGCAGCAGTTCCAGGACCACGCGTCCCGTGGTGAGGTGCTCGCCGAGGTCGGCTTGACCGACCGCCACATCGCCCGCCAGATCACCGGATGGGTCGCGGCGATCGGCACCAGGGCCGCCGCCGAGGACGAAGTCGGGCAGACGCTCGACTGATCCCGACGCGATGCAGATCAGCAGGTTCGTCTTTCCGACCGGCGGCCTCGAGGAGTTTGTCGACGACATCGTGGCGAGCGAACGCGACGGGTTCGCCGGGGCGTGGGTGCCGCAGATCTTCGAATGGGATGCGCTGACAGCGCTTGCCGTCGCCGGTGGCAGGACCTCGTCGTTGCGGGTCGGTACCGCAGTGGTGCCGATCTACCCGACCCATCCCGTGGCGCTGGCCCAGACCGCGATGACGACGCAGGCCGCGGCGGGCGGCCGGTTGACGCTGGGACTGGGGACCTCGCACCGGTTCGTCGTCGAGAAGGTCTGGGGTATGCAGTTCGATCGGCCCAGGCAGCACATGGCCGAGTTCCTCGATATCCTCACGCCCGCGATGACCGGTGAGCACGTCGAGGTTCGCGGCGAGCAGCTCAGCGCGCACACCGTGCGGCCCCTGCAGGTGCCCGGCACCACGCCACCGGATGTGGTGCTGGCGGCGATGGGTCCGGCGATGTTGCGGTTGGCCGGTACCCACGCCGACGGCACCGTGACCTGGATGACGGGTCCCCGCACGGTCGCCGAGCATGTCGTGCCGACCATCGCGCGAGCCGCCGAGCAGGCACAGCGCCGGTCACCGCGGGTGATCGTCGGTCTGCCGGTGTGCGTCACCGACAACGTCGCGGCGGCGCGCGAGCTCGCCCGAGAACAGTTCGCGCCGTACAACGACGTGCCGTCCTACCGCGCGATGCTGGACCGCGAAGGCCTCGCCTACGCCGGTGACGCCGCGTTGCTCGGTTCGGCCGACGAGGTCGGCGAACGCATCGAGGAGCTGGCGGCGGCCGGCGCAACCGAGTTGTGCGCCAACGTTTTCGGCACGCCCGACGAGCAGGCCGCCACGGTCGCATTCCTCACGAACCTGGTTTAGCACCCGGCGGGCTTGTCCTGGATGTGGTCGGCCTCGCGGCGCTGTAACCGCAACACGAAGATGGCCAGCGCCAGCACCAGCGTCAAGCCGCCCAGCACGCCGATCTGGACGACCGCGCGGGAGAACTCGGGTCCCTTGTCCAGGATCGCGGCCGCGTCCACCGACAGCACCACGATCTCCTTGATGCATGCCAGGATGCCGACGATGAGAAACGGTTCGGCGACCAGTTCCCGCGACCGCAGCGAGGTCCGCACGGCGTAGAGGAGTTCGACGAAGATGAACACCAGCAGCAGTCCGTCGAGCAGCTCCAGCATGGTCTGGGTCGCGGGTGTGTTGCGCAGTCGCAGCAGCACATTCACCTGCGCGACGATCAACACCACCGAGCCGGCCAGCAGCAGCACCGCGATCGACCAGTAGACGGCGTCCTCGGCGATCTTGAGCGCGCGGTCGGCGAACCGTTCCCGCTCCTGGTCGTCTTCCGGGGTGATCTGCTGGCTCACCGGAATGACGTTATGCCTGTCGCGGGCGATTTCAGACCGGTTTCACCGTTTGGATGCCGGTCGAGGATCCCGCGTCGCGCACGTGGCGTCCGAAATCGGTCGAGCAGGTTCAGTTTTCGGCCAGTGCGACGGTCAGCACCGGCACGGTGAGTTCGCGCTGCCACGGCCGCACCTGGTTGTCGGCCAGGAACTCCTCGATCGTCGACGCCACATCGGACACCGGCTGCCAGTCCCAGCACAACCGGCGCACCACCTCGGGGGTGATCAGGTTCTCGGTCGGCACCGACACGCGCTCGGACAGTTCGGCCAGCCCGGCCCGGGCCGCCTCGAGGCGCGCCGCGGCCTCGGGTTTGCGTCGCGCCCAGCGTGCCGCCGGTGGCGGGCCGTTGGACGCTTCCGACGCCGACGGCAGGTCGGGGTTGTTGCGCGCCCGGGCCAGTGCGTCCAACCACACCTGGGCGCTGCGGCGCTGCTTGGCGCCGCCGAAGACGGGGAGCGCGGTGAGTTCCTCGGTGGTCTTCGGATCGACGGTGGCCGCGTTGATGATCGCGGCGTCGGGCAGGATCCGGCCCGGCGCGATGTCGCGACCGCGGGCGATGTTGTCCCGGGTGGTCCACAGTTCGCGCACCGCGGCCAGCGCGCGCGGGTTGCGCACCTTGTGGATGCCCGATGTGCGCCGCCAGCGGTCACGCCGGGTCGGCTGCGCGACGTATGTGCGCAGGTGCTCGAATTCCTGTGCGGCCCAGTCGGACTTGCCCTGCTCGTCGAGCACCGCGGCGATCGCGTCGCGCAATTCCAGCAGCACCTCGACGTCCAGCGCCGCGTAGTTGAGCCACTCGGCGGGCAACGGGCGCTTCGACCAGTCGGCCGCGCCGTGGCCTTTCATGAGCTGCAGCCCCAGCAGTCGCTGCACCATGGCCGCGAGGTTGACGCGCTCGAAGCCGGCGAGGCGGCCTGCGAGTTCGGTGTCGTAGAGCTTGCCCGGACGCAGACCGATCTCGGCCAGGCACGGCAGGTCCTGATCCGCGGCGTGCAGCACCCATTCGTCTTCGGCGAGGATCTGCGCCACCGGCTCGAGCGCGTCGATAGGGGATCCGCCATGGTTCACCGGGTCGATCAGCGCGGTGCCTGCCCCGGCGCGGCGGATCTGCACCAGGTACGCCCGGTTGGAGTAGCGGAAGCCCGACGCGCGTTCGGCGTCGATGGCGAACGGGCCGCTGCCACCGGCGAGCTGGCGGGCCGCCGCGGCGATGTCCTCGGCGCTGACACACAGCTCGGGAACACCCTCGGCGGGGGCGAGCAGCGGTGTCGCTTCTGCCTCCTCGCCCTCGGCAGGTTCGGTATTCCCTTCGGTCATCTCAAGCGCGGGTACGGGAACTCAAGTCGGTGACGCCTGCCGGGGGCAGCCCGGCGGCGTGCTCGAGCACTTCGCAGAACGCCTCCACGTGCGGTCCGAGCTCCAGCGTCGTCGCGGTCCACGACGCGCGCAATTCCAGCTGGTGGGCGCGCGGCGGCCCGGCGATGTCGCCGTAGCGGACGGATGTGGTCGCGGTGACCGTGCCGCCCAGCGCGGTGACCTGGTTGGCGCGCGCTTCGAGCGCGTCCACCAGCCAGCTCCACGCCACCTCGGGCAGCAGCGGGTCCACGGCCTCACTGGAGTCCAGATCGGCCTGGATGTAGGCGACCAGGCGCATCGTGCCGTCCCATGCCTCGGCGCCGTCCGGGTCGTGCAGCAGGATGAGCCGTCCGAAGGCGTCACCCTCGGAGCGTTCGGGAACTATCGCGGTGTCCGGATGCCGGACCTCGGCGCCCAGGGCATAGCTGTACGGCGCCAGCCGCTGCGGCGGGCGGATCGGGCCCAGCTCGATTTCCGGCCGCACGGTGGTGGCATTCATCGCCGCCACCGCCGTCCGGAACTGTGCCGGTTCGGCAGAGGTCACGGCGTTTGACGCTAGCCCATTTGGGCACGACAGGGGACAGGCGCGCCGTAATGAGCTTCGCGAAGTCCGACCAGGAGCGCGTCACGCCGACGGGAATTCGCCCGTGGCACGATAGGACGCGATGAATACCCGCCGTGAGCTGCCCGAGTCGCCCTATTTGACCGCCGCAGGCGGCCGCAGCCCACACCGCGTGCCGGTGTGGTTCATGCGGCAGGCCGGCCGGTCGCTGCCCGAGTACCGGGAGCTGCGCGCCCAGCACCGGATGCTGCAGGCCTGCTTCGACCCCGAACTGGTGTGCGAGATCACGATGCAGCCGGTGCGCAGGCACAAGGTGGATGCGGCCATCCTGTTCTCCGACATCGTCGTGCCGCTCAAGGCCGCGGGTATCGGGCTCGACATCGTGCCCGACGTCGGTCCGGTGATCGACAACCCCATCCGCACGATCGGCGACGTGCAGGCCATGCCCGCACTGCAGCCCGACCAGGTGGCCCCGGTTGCCGAGGCCGTGAAGTTGTTGACCGCCGAGCTCGGCGACGTCCCGCTCATCGGCTTCGCCGGTGCCCCGTTCACACTCGCGTCGTACCTGGTGGAGGGTGGTCCCAGCCGCCACCACGAGCGCACCAAGGCGATGATGCTGGGGGAGGGCCCGACCTGGCATGCGCTGATGACGGCGCTGACGGACCTGACCATCGCGTTCCTGCAGGCGCAGGTGGACGCCGGGGTGGATGCCCTGCAGGTGTTCGATTCGTGGGCGGGCACGCTGTCGCTGGCCGACTACCGCGAGTACGTGCTGCCGCACAGCAGCCGGGTGTTCGCCACCATGGCCGCGGCGGGGATCCCGATGACGCACTTCGGCGTCGGCACCGCCGAACTGCTCGGCGCGATGTCCGAGGCCCTGACCCCGGGCGATGCGCGGGTCGTCGGCGTGGACTGGCGGACCTCGTTGACCGATGCGGCCGCCCGGGTGCGCCCGGGCACCGCGCTGCAGGGCAACCTCGATCCCGTCGTGCTGTTGGCGGGCTGGCCGGTCGTCGAGAACGCGGTGCGCCGCGTCGTCGAGGACGGCAGGGCGGCTGTCGCGGCGGGCGCCGCCGGACACATCTTCAATCTGGGCCACGGTGTGCTGCCCGCGACCGATCCGGGCATCATCACCGAGGCGGTGGCGTTGGTGCACTCGCTGTGACCGGCCGGTTCTGCGTCGTCGGCGGCGGGATCTCCGGTCTGGTCGCGGCGTACCGGTTGCGTCAGGCCGCGGGCCCGCACGCCGATATCACGCTGCTCGACCCGGCCGACCGCCTGGGCGGGATCCTGCGCACCGAACGCGTCGGTGGGCAGTGGCTCGACGTCGGTGCCGAGGCGTTCGTGGTGCGCCGCCCCGAGATGCCCGCGCTGCTGGCGGAACTGGGCCTGGCGGGCAGGCAGCTCTCGACCTCGGGTGCGCGTCCGCTTATCTACAGCGCGGGCCGGCTGCATCCGTTGCCGCAGGGCACCCTGCAGGGCATCCCGGCGCAGGCGTCGTCGGTGCTGGGTCTGGTCGACGATGCGACCGTCGCGCAGATCCTCGACGAACGCACGCGCCCGTTGCGTTGGCGGCCCGGCTCCGACCCGTCGGTCGCCGACACCGTGGGCGACCGGTTCGGCATACAGGTCGTGCACCGTTCCGTCGACCCGCTGTTGACCGGCGTGTATGCCGGATCGTCTGCGACCATCGGATTGCGTTCTGCCGTACCGACATTGGCCGCGGCGCTGGACCGCGGCGCGCCCAGCCTGACCGACGCGGTGCGTGCGGCGTTGCCGCCGCCGAGCACCGGGTCGGTGTTCGGCGCGCTCGACGGCGGATACCGCGTCCTGCTCGAGGAACTGCAACGGCGGGCCGCTGTGCGCTGGGCGCAGGTCACCGCCGTGCGCATCGACCGCGACGCGAACGGCTGGGCCGTGGCCGACGACGAGGGCACGGTATGGAACGCCGACGGTGTGGTGCTGGCCGTGCCCGCACCGTGCCTGCCCCCGCTGATCGAACACCTCGCCCCGAAAACCGCGGCGGCCGCGCGCCGGATCCGGGTGGCCTCGGCGGCGGTGGTGGCGCTCGCGCTTCCCGGCGGGACACCGATCCCGCAACAGTCCGGGGTGCTGGTGGCCACGGGTGAGGCGGGCACCCTCAACGCCAAGGCCGTCACGCTGTCGTCGCGCAAATGGGGTCGACGCGGCAATGTCGAGTTGGTGCGGTTGTCGTTCGGCCGCTACGGCGACGATCTGGCCCGCAACACCGGCGACGAGGATCTGCTGGCCTGGTCGACGCGCGACCTGAACACGCTGTTCGGCACCACCGTCGACCCCGTCGACTGGCACATCCAGCGGTGGATCGACGCCATGCCGCAGTACGGTCCCGGCCACCTGGATCTCGTTGCCGAACTGCGCGCGGGGTTGCCGCCCAACCTCGCCGTTGCGGGCAGCTACCTCGACGGGATCGGCGTCCCGGCGTGTGTGGCGGCGGCTACCCGAGCGGCC
This sequence comes from Mycolicibacterium goodii, assembly GCF_001187505.1. The sequence continues at coordinate 5,459,430 of NZ_CP012150.1, read as the reverse complement.
GCGACGCTGGTGAGGACGGGCGTGGCACGATAGGCCTATGGCCAAGCTCGATTTCGACGCACTCAACTCCACCATCCGGTACCTGATGTTCTCGGTGTTCGCCGTCACCCCCGGTGAACTGGGCGAGGACCGCGCCGACGTGATCGACGAGGCCGCCACGTTCCTCAAACAACAGGAAGACAAGGGCGTCGTGGTGCGTGGAATCTACGACGTCGCGGGCCTGCGCGCCGACGCCGACTTCATGATCTGGACGCACGCCGACAACGTCGAGGCCCTGCAGTCCACCTACTCGAATTTCCGCCGCACCACCGCGCTGGGCCGGATCAGCGATCCGGTGTGGAGCAGCGTCGCGCTGCACCGGCCCGCCGAGTTCAACAAGAGCCACATCCCGGCGTTCCTCGCCGGTGAGGAACCCGGCAACTACATCTGCGTCTACCCGTTCGTGCGGTCTTATGAGTGGTACCTGCTGCCCGACGAGGAACGCCGCCGCATGCTCGCCGAGCACGGCCAGGCCGCCCGCGGCTACAAGGATGTGCGCGCCAACACCGTGCCCGCCTTCGCGCTGGGGGACTACGAATGGATCCTCGCGTTCGAGGCCCCCGAACTGCACCGCATCGTCGACCTGATGCGCGACCTGCGGGCCACCGACGCACGTCGCCACACCCGCGAGGAGACGCCGTTCTTCACCGGCCCGCGCGTCAGCGTCGAAGACTTGATCGCCAAGTTGCCCTGACCGTCGCCATCCTCTGCGCGAGCAGACGCAAATCTGCCGTTTTTCGAGCGAAAATGGGCAGTTCTGTGTCTGCTCGGCGCGAGTAACTCGGCAGGCCCCAAATGCCGGGAAATCGGGCATCCGTCGGTCATCATGATGCGGTGAAGACACACGTTTTGCTCGTTGCGGCGATGGTGGCGGGTGGACTGGCGACGACGGCCCCGGTCGCGTTCGCGCAGGCACCCGATGTCGAGCAGTGCCCGCCACAGGCGGGTCAGGTCATCGACATCATCGCCGGTGACATCGACTGCGTGACGGCGTCGCAGTTCGCGGCGCAGTACAACCCTTCCGGGGAGAAGTACCAGCAGATCGGCCCTTTCACGTGCTACTCGGGCACCGCGGCGTCGGCGCCGCTGCTGTTCCAGTGCGTCTCCGACGCCGAGGGCGGCACCGAGTTCGGGGTCTACCCGGCGTAGCTTCTGCGTCGGACCATCGACATTGCTTGTGAGGGTCGTGATCCGCGCAGGATCACGACCCTCAGCGCAATCTCAGTGCAATCTCACTCGGCCGGCACGAGGCGCAGTGAGATCGAGTTGATGCAGTAGCGCTTGTCGGTCGGCGTCGGGTAGCCCTCACCCTCGAAGACATGGCCGAGGTGGCTGTGGCAGTTGGCGCACAGCACCTCCACGCGGCGCATGCCCAGGGAGTCGTCGGGCCGCAGGATCACCGCGTCGGAGTCGGCCGGGTCGAAGAATGACGGCCATCCGCAGTGGGATTCGAACTTCTCATTGCTGCGGAACAATTCGGCACCGCACGCCCGGCACTGGTAGACGCCCTCGGTCTTGGTGTCGGTGTACTCGCCGGTGAACGGCCGCTCGGTGCCCGCCCGGCGCAGCACGGCGAACTCCTGGGGCGTGAGCTTCTCGCGCCATTCGTCGTCGGTGAGTTGAAGCTTGGGGGCAGGGATCGTCATGTCCCCAAATTACGTGCACGAGAGGTAGCACGCCAGATCCGCCCGTCGTGTGCCTATTCTGTCGGCGCGCGACGACGAGGGAGGTCCGTATGCCTGCGATGTCACGGATCGAGCGGGCGTTCTGCACCACCGCGCTGTGGCGTCGCAGCGGCGGTGCCGTGGTATCGAGCCTGCCGGTGCACCGGTTGGGCCGCGACGTCCTCGAAATCGGCTCGGGCAGCGGCGATGTCGCGGCGCGGCTACGCCAGGCGCGGCCGGTTCTGAACCTCACCGCCACCGACTTCGACCCCGTGATGGTGCAGACCGCCACGAAACGGTTGCAGCAGTTCCCGGATGTCACCGTGCGCGTGGCCGACGCGACCGACCGATCCCGGCGAACTGCGCGGCGTCTGCGCTCGACACGGCCTGACGCTGCAGGTGCAGACCCGGTTCGCCGGCCAGCTCATGCAGTTCGCCTCGCACTGAGCCTCACACCGTGGCGGGTGTGCGCTGCTTGACCAGCCACGGCGGGTCGATGCCCTGGTCGAGGCGCCCGTCCTGTTTGGCGTCGAGGTAGCGGAAGTACAGCACGCAGAACACCACGACCAGCATCAGCGACCAGCCGTAGGTTATCTTCATGTACTCCAGGAACCGCCCGGTGGTCGGCCAGTGGCCCAGCAGCCAGCGGTCCATGGTCATGAAGCCGTAGATCGCCAGCCAGGCCGGCCAGTTGCGCAGCACCGAGTTGGGCAGCACCACCGTCATCAGGAACGGGAACAGCATCATCGAGTAGTAGCCCTGGCCCAGCGACAGCAGCAGGTAGGACGCGATGAGCAGCACACCCGAGGACGTCAGCATCCAGAACAGCTGATCGCGTTCGCGGTAGTAGCGGTACAGCAGCCACAGGCTGCCGACGGCGAGCAGCAGGAACAGCACGCGCAGCGCCAAGATCAGCCAGGTCGGCAGACCGTAGTAGACGCCGTTGCCCACGATCGAGGAGTTGAAGTAGTCGCGGGTCGAGAAGATGTAGGGCACGGTGTTGCGCACGAACCCCATGGGGTCGGGTACCAGGAACCAGCCCACCACGTTGAACAGCAGCGGCACACCGAAAGCCGTGATGTAGGTGAAGAACTGGCGGTTGAGCAGCGGCAGCAGCAACAGCGGTGCCAGTGAGGGTTTCACCACGAGCGTCAGCCCGATCGCGGTGCCGGCGAGCAATTCGTGGCTCACCCTTCCGTCGAGCAGGAAGCGGAAGAACAGCACGCAGCACAGCAGGATGCAGCCGTTGATGTTGGTGAACACCAGAGTGTTGGTGACCGATTCGGTGCAGTACATCGCCAGCAGCAAGGCCGGCATGGCCACCGAGGTGAACGAGAACTTGAACAGCCGTACCAGAAAATACGCGGCCAGCACCACGGCGAGGGTGTTGAAGAAGATGAACCAGTACCGCGACGCGTCGACCGGCAGGTAGCCGAACGGCGCCAGCAGCAGCGTCCCGCCGGGCGGGTACAGGTAGTGCGGGTCGACGTAGTCGAAGTGCTCGTTGTAGATGTCGAGGCCGAGCTTGAAGTTGACCACGGCGCGGTACACCGGACCGAAGTCGTCGGTGATGTAGCCGTTGGTTCCCAGCACGTAGCTGCGGTGGATGACCGACAGGATCGCGACCGGCCACAACACCGAGCGCAACACCGTGGCGGTGCTCGGCGCAGTGGTGCGGGGACGGAACGCGTTCAGGAGCTTCGTGGTGATGGAGTCTGTCGCCGTCACCAGCGCACAGTACACCGGCGGCGATCGCGTCAGACGTCAGGCAGGACAGTACGTGTCGGTCTCCGGCAGTTTGCCGTTGTCGAGATAGGACGTCACGGGCGCGATCGCGCACGTGTCGTAGAGGCTGGCGCCGTGGCCGATGCCCTGCCAGATCACGCGGCGGTTGTTGGCGCCCGCGTTGATGATCGTGGCGGCCACCGCGGCGACGCCTTCGTTGCCGACGATCGGGTCGTTCTGCACGCCGAGCAGCAGCACCGGCACCGGCAGATCCTTGGGGTCCTGGGGCGCCGAACCGCTGGGCCAGTTGAGGCACTGCACCAGGCTCAGCGCGCCGACGGCGCCGAACTGGGGGTACAGCTTGCCCCAGGCGACGACGAGTTCGCGGACCCGGTCCGGGGTGGGCCGGTTGAGCGCATCGCTGCACGAGTTCACGAACTGCCCATCGGTGAGGCGCATGTTCTCGGTCTGCGCGATCAGATCGGTGAGCGGGTTGGGATCGCCGTCGCGCGCGGCGGCGAGAATGCGCGCGAGTTCGGCGGTCGCGGCGACCCGGTCGCCGCGCGGGAAGCCCAACGCGGTGGTGATCGCGTCGACGACGGTCGCGACCGACGCGCCCGCCGGACCGCGGCCGGCCCTGGCGTCGGCGAGCAGCGCATCCACTGCGGCTTTCGGGTCTGGGGCCAGCGGGCAGCCGGTGGCGACGCACTGGGCGGCGAACGCGTCGAGTGCGGCCTGCTGGCCTTTCACGCGCTGCTCGGCGGCGGCTTCGGCGCCGATGGCCAGCGGCAGCGGGGAGTCGAGCACCAGCCGCGAGACCTTGTTCGGGTGCGTGCCCGCATAGGCCAGCGCGACCTGCGCGCCGTTGCCGACGCCCAGCAGGGCCAGCGTCGGGACGTCCCATGTGCTGCGCAGCCGTTCCAGATCCTCGGCGGCGTGGGCGTTGTCGTACGCCGAGTCGCCGGGGGCGATGGTGTCGGTGCAGCTGGTGGTCGCCGTCATGGCGATCGACCCCAGGTTGGCCACTGGGTCGTTGCCTGCCTGGAACTGCGCCTGGTCGAGCATCTCCTGGCGCTCGTAGAGGTCGCGGCAGTCGATCGCGCCGGACATGCCCAGGCCGCGCCGGTCCACGGCGACGATCGGGTGCGCATTGAGCAGGTCGGCGCCGGTGCGGGACAACCACGCGGGCAGCTGCAGCGACGATGCGATGTCCGATCCGGTGGTCATCACGATCGGGCCTGCGTCGGCGGGGGTCTGGGCGGTCTTCGCCCGCACGACGCCGATCTGCAGGGTGCCCGACGCACCCTCGAGCGGGTCGAGGTCGGCGTCGTAGTTGGCGCAGTCCAGGGTGACGCCCGGAATGGCGGGCACGCCGGCGTCGCCGAACACGCGCGAGGTGCAGTCGCGCCACGACAGGTCGTTCTTGGGTGCCTCGATGGCGGGCGGACCGGAGGGCTCGGCGCTGGTGGTTTCGGGCTGTCCCTGCGGATGCGCACCGGAATCCGTGGCGTACCGCGGGTCCGCGGCGAACATCGGCGTGCACGCGGTGAGCACTGCCAGTGACATCACGGGAACCACCACGCCCGACACGCGCAGGGCCCGCACCAGCTGATCACGCATGGGCACCACAGTAGCGACCGGGTTCGGGCTACCCGCGGACGTAACGCGTGTACAAGTAGCCTTCGTCGTCGGTCAGCAGGTGTGACACCCGCATCCGGGTCCGCGCCTGCCCCACCGCGGTGGCGATGCGTCCTGCGCGGCCGCCGACGAGCACCGGGGCGACGGTCAGGCACAGCTCGTCGAGCAGCTCGCCTTCGATCAGCAGACCCAGCAGGCTGGGTCCGCCCTCGGTGAGGACGCGGAACAGCTTGCGCTCGGCCAGGATTCGCAGCGCCCGCGCCGGATCGACGCGAGCCGGGTCGGCGCCGGACGCGTCGAGCACCTCGGCCACCGCACCCAGCCGGCGCCGCGCATCCACGACGGTGTCGGCGGTGGTGAGGATCAGCGGCCGCACCTCGGTGCGGGTGAAGACCTTGGCGTCGGGGTCCAGATCGGCCGACGCCGTGACGATCGCGATCGGGGGCACCTCGGCCTGGCCGCGCCGCTGCCGGGCCTGCCGCTGCGGCACCGACAGCTGCACGCCCGAGTAGTTCTCGACGCGCACCGTCGAGGCGCCCATGAGAATCACGTCGGCGGTTTCCCGCATGAGATTGAACACAGCCTTGTCGCCCGCACCGCCGAGCCCACCGGACTTGCCGTCCTGGGTGGCGGCCCCGTCGAGGCTGACGATCATGTTCGCCCTCACCCAACATTCCCGCAGGTCCTCGGGGTAGGCGTAGAACTGTGTCGTCAGCGTCTCGTCGCCGCTGGTGACGGTTGGGCCGCCCGCCGTGAGCTCGGTGAGCCGGGCCGGGGCGGTGTCATCGGACATGAACTGAATTTGAGCACGTCGTTACGCTTCCTGCATGCACGGGTCCAGCGGTGTCGCTCATCTTTCCGATCGTCGTCCCTCCGTCACCCCGGAACGGTTGGTCGCCGAGCTGGTGCCGCCGCCGACGTTCGCCGACGTGAGCTTCGAGAGCTACCGGCCCGATCCGGCCGAGCCGACCCAGGCCGCCGCGGTGCAGTCCTGCCGCCAGTTCTGCGAGCAGGCCGCCGAGCGGCGGGCGGGCAAGAAGAAGCTGTTCGGCAAGCGTGAGGTGCTGCCCGGTGTCGGTCTCTACCTCGACGGCGGCTTCGGTGTCGGCAAGACCCACCTGTTGGCCTCGACCTATTACACGCTGTCGCAGGGCAGCGCCAGGACCGCGTTCGCGACGTTCGGTGAGCTGACGCAACTGGCCGGGGTGTTCGGCTACAACGAGTGCATCGATCTGCTCGCCGAGTACGTTGTGGTGTGCATCGACGAGTTCGAGCTCGACGACCCGGGCAACACCACGCTGATCTCGCGGCTGCTGTCGGCTTTGGTGGAGCGCGGGGTGTCGATCGCGGCGACGTCCAACACGCTGCCCGAGCAGTTGGGCGAGGGCCGGTTCGCCGCGCAGGACTTCCTGCGTGAGATCAACACGCTGGCAAAGATTTTCACCACCGTGCGGATCGAGGGCCCGGACTATCGGCACCGTGACCTGCCGCCCGCGCCGGAGCCGTTGTCGGATGCCGAGGTCGCCGAGCGGGCGACCGTCGTCGACGGCGCGACCCTCGACGACTTCGACGCGCTGTGCGCGCATCTGGCCACCATGCACCCGTCGCGCTATCACGCGTTGATCGAAGGGGTGACCGAGGTGTTCATCACCGGGGTGCACCCCATCGAGGACCAGAGCGTGGCGTTGCGGCTCGTGGCGTTGACCGACCGCCTGTACGACGCGGGCATCCCGGTGCTCGCGTCGGGCACCAAGTTGGACACCATCTTCAGCGAGGAGATGCTCGCGGGCGGTTTCCGCAAGAAGTACCTGCGGGCGACCTCGCGGCTGCTGGCGCTGACCGCCGCCGCCCAGGAGAAGGCCTAGTGGTCAAGGCGTCGGCTCACAGCGCGCGCACCATCACGTAGTCGTTCTCGATTCCGGCGCCGAGCCGAAAAGTCTTGGTGCCGTTGATGGTGAAGCCGTGCTTGGTGTAGAAGCGCTGCGCGCGCTCATTGTGCTGGTTGACGCCGAGCCACACGCAGCGCGTGTCCAGTTCGGCGGCGCAGGCCAGCGCCGCGGTCATCAGCGCGGTGGCAGCGCCGGCGCCGTGCCGGTCCGGCAGCACATAGATCTTCGACAGTTCCAGCGCAGGGCGGGTGGGGACGGCGCGTTGCACGTCGGCGTCGTCGGGGACCCCGCGGATCAGCATCGCGTAGCCGGTGATCGATGAATCCTCGCGCGCCACAAGGACGGTGCGGTCGGGATCGGCGAGGTAGTCACCGAAACGTTTCTCGGACAGGGTCTCGTCGATGAACACCGCGATGTTCTCCGGGGTCACCGAGGGCGGGCACGCCAGGGGGAACGTGGCGGCGGCCACGGCGGCGAGGTCGGGAAGGTCCGCGGGCTGGGCGTGCTCGACGACGACGGGCATGCGGTCAGGGTAGCGGTGCCCCCGGCTGCCACAGATTCCACTGGGCCAGGTGCTCACCGGTCTTGCGGTCGGTGAGAACGACATTGGTCACCAGGGCGCGGTAGACGTCCCAGTAGACGTCGCCGTTGACGGTGGCGCCCGGGGGAGCGTTGCGCAGCGCGAGTTCCAGCGCGTTGGGCGCGTCGGTGTGCTTGGGCTGGTAGGCGTCGGCGTAGGGCGTGACGCCACTGAAGCTGAACGCGAGCGCCATCGCGTACGGATTCGGCGCGGAGACCGTGGTGACGGTCACCGGCGCCCGCCACGGGCTGCCCTGGGCCCGCCAGCGCGGTGAGCCGTTCCAGCCCCAGCCGGGCGGGACCTCGGAGGCGAGCACGTCGTGGACGGTGACGTCGGCGACGATGCCGTTGTGGTCCACCCGCAGCGTCTCACCGATCCGGCCGATCGGGGTGCCGCCTGCCGCGGCCGCGTACGGGGCCGCGAGCCCGGCGAGAACCGTCAGCGCGGACAGCAGCAGTGCAAACCAGCGAGCCATGCCAGGCATGATCGCACAGACTGAAACGTGTTACTCCCCGCTTGCCGGTCCGGGCACCCAGGGGCCGACGCCGCCGACCTTGTCGATCCGGATGCGGGTGAGCCAGCCGTCGGGGGCGTCTTCCGGCGGAAACCCGGAGTCCGGAGCGGCCAGGACCTGCGCCAGATTCTTCAGCACTTCCTTGGCGCCGCCGTCGACGATCCGGGCCGTGCCGGTGATCGACAGGTATGGGCGCATGACCTTGCCGACCTTGCCGGGGTCGACGATCGTCACGGCGACGCGCGGGTCGCGACGCACGTTGCGCACCTTCTTGTGCTCGGAGAGATGCGCGGTGACCAGTTCGTCACCGTCGGGGGTGGATTCCCACGCCACCCACACCAACGTGGCCTGTGGGCTGCCGTCGGGGTTGAGGGTGATCAGGGTGGCGTCGGCACCGTTGCCGATGAATTCTCGCGCGGTGTCGTTGAGTTTCATGACCTCTTCTACAGTGGCGCCGCGCGGTTCATTCCCCGCTCACCTGCGGCGGCGGTTCCGATGCGGGCTTGGCCATGAACGGTTCCAGCGCGGCACGTAGGTCGGCTTCGAAGCGTTCGGCGTCCACCCCGAGTCGGTGCAGCGGCCCGCCCGCGCTGCCGTCCTCGGCTTCGGCGAGTGCCAGCAAGATGTGTTCGGTGCCGATGTAGTTGTGGCCCAGGCGAAGTGCCTGCCGGAAGGTGAGTTCGAGCGCCTTCTTGGCTGCGGTGTTGAACGGGATCAGCGCGGCGCTCTCGCCGGTCGACGGCGGCAGCGTCACCGCGGCGCGCACCGCGTCGGCGTCGACGCCCTGACCGGCCAGCAGTTTGGCGGCCAGGCCCTCGGGGTCGGCGAACAGGCCCAGAAGCAGGTGATCGGGCGTGATCTCGGCGTTTCCGGCGTCATGTGCGAGGTTGTGCGCGACGACGACGACGTTGCGGGCACGCGGCGTGAACCGGCCGAACCCGGCCTCGGGGTCGAGTCCAGTCGGGTCGAAGTCCGGCACTTTGGGGACGAAGCGCTTCTGGGCGGCCTGTTTGGTGACGCCCATGCACTTGCCGATCTCGGTCCACGACGCGCCCGAGCGCCGGGCCTGGTCGACGAAGTGGCCGATCAGGTGGTCGGCGATCTCGCCGAGGGCGTCGGCGGCGATGACGGCGTCGGTGAGTTGTTCGAGCGGTTCGGTGTGTGCGTGCTTGATGGCGGCGATGAGGTCGTCGAGGCGGACGGGATTGGTGATCTTGGCGGGTTCGACCATGCCGTCAACGATAGGTTGACGATTACCATGCGTCAACCTTGGGTTGACGATCCTGCGATCGGGGGCGCAGGGCCGCCCGGCGGATCAGGCAAGATAGCGCCGTGACTTTCGAAGAGCGCATGATCGGCCTGCTCCGGCCCGTGCTGCGGCCGGTGGCGCGGGTGCTGTCGTTGCGCACGATCGTCATCGTCGCCGCGCTGTCCGTGGTGGTGCTGGTGCTGACGCTGGGCACCTGGGTGTGGATCGGCGTCACCAACGACCAGTACGCCCAGCTGGACCGGCGGCTCGATTCGCTGAGCAGCCTGGGCGATGTCAGCACGCTGCTCAACAGCACCCGCGAGGAGGACGCCGACGCCGGGCCCGACGACGGCGGTTTGGTGCGCACCGCGTACATCGGCGGCGTCACCGTCTCGGTGCCCAGCGACATCGTGCTGCCGCACCTGGAGAACGGATACGCCAACACCACGATCGACGGCGTCGAATACCGGGTGCGGACGTTCACCGCGGGGCCCGCGACGATCGCGCTGGGCGCGCCGCTGGCCGAGACGCAGCGGCGCATCGACGAACTGCATCTGCGCGTGGTGCTGATCTGCGCCGGCGTCATCGCGGGCACCGTGGTGGTCGGCTGGGTCATCTCGCTGGTGATGATCAACCCCTTCCGGCTGCTGGCCCAGCAGGCCCGCGCCATCAACGCCCAATCGAACCCCGAAGAGGTGAAGGTGCGCGGCGTGCGCGAGGCCGTCGAGATCGCCGAGGCGGTCGAGGGGATGCTGGCCCGCATCGGCAGCGAGCAGGAGCGCACCAAGGCCGCACTGGAATCCGCGCGTGACTTCGCCGCGGTCGCCTCGCACGAACTGCGGACACCGTTGACGGCGATGCGCACCAACCTGGAGGTGCTCTCGACGCTGGACATGACACCCGAGCAGCGCCAGGAGGTGATCGGCGACGTCATGCGGACCCAGAGCCGCATCGAGGCCACCCTCACCGCGCTCGAACGCCTCGCGCAGGGGGAACTGACCACCGTCGAGGACTTTGTGCCGATGGACGTCACCGAACTGCTCGACCGCGCCGCGCACGACGCGCAGCACACCTATCCGCGTCTGAAGGTCACGCTCATGCCGTCGCCGACGGTGCTCATGCTCGGCATGCCTGCGGGGTTGCGTCTGGTGATCGACAACGCGATCGCCAACGCGGTCAAACACGGTGGCGCCACCGAGATCCGTCTGAGTGCGGTCAGTTCGGCCGACGACGTCGAGATCGCGGTTGACGACAACGGATCCGGCGTGCCCGAGGCCGAACGTGCCGAGGTGTTCGAACGGTTCGCGCGGGGTTCGACGGCCTCGCGCTCCGGATCTGGCCTTGGCCTGGCGCTGGTCGCGCAGCAAGCCGAATTGCACGGCGGCTCCGCGGCTTTGGAGGAGAGCCCGCTCGGTGGTGCGCGCCTGCTGCTGCGGTTGCCGATCAACCGGTCACGCGGCGACGACGCCTCGTTCTGATTCAGGGATGCGTGGGTTCGCCGGTCACCCGGTGATCGGCGTGGTTGAGGCCCTCCTGGACCAGCCGGGCGAGATGGCCGTCGCGCAGGCGGTAGTACACGTGCCTGCCGTCCTTGCGCGTGTCGACCAGTCGGGAGAAGCGCAGCTTCGCGAGGTGCTGGCTGATCGAGGTGCGCGACGCGCCGGTCGCCTCGGCGAGTGCGGAGACGTCGGCCTCGCCCTGCGCCAGCAGCCACAGCAGGTGCAGGCGGGTGCGGTCGGCGAGCATCCGGAAGGTTTCGCTGGCGATGTCGAGGCGTTCCCGGTCGGGCGCGGCCTCATGGACCAGGCTGGGCCGCTGCGAGGGCGGCGTCTGGGGCTGTGATGCCATGGCGCTCCTTCCCGGGACGCGGCCATACCACTGTCGCGGCTGATGTCGCGAGTGTAGCGACCGCGGCCAGGATCAGTGCGGCCGCGACATGGCCGAGCGTGGCGCCCACCCAACCCGCGACCGGATAGGTGAACAGGAATGCCGCGTGCGACAGCGAGAACTGGGCGGTGAACACCGCGGTGCGGTCGCCCGGTGTGGCATTGCGGCGCAGCAGGCGCGCGGCCGGGGTGTTGACCGCCGAGGTGGCCGCGCCGAGGGTCGCCCACAGGGTAGCCAACACGCACCAGCCGAGCGTGCCGCGAGGGGCGGCGAGCAGGAAAAGCGTTGTCCCGGTGAGCCCGACGCTCGCGGCGACGGCACCGCCGAGCATGAGGACCCGTTCGGGCCGCCGCCGCAGAAGCCGGGGGACCGCAAGCGCGGCCAGCATCGACCCGCCGCCGTAGTACGCCATCGCCACCGCCAATCCCGACGCCTGCGAGTCCAGCAGAGTGCGGACATACACCACGCTGTTGACCACCACCAGGCCGGTTGCCGCGGCCACCGCCACGTTGAGCGCGAGCAGGGCGCGCAGTTCGGTTGTGCGCCACATGATTTGCGCGCCGCGGATCGATCTTTCGGAAAAACGGTGCGGCTCAGGCGGTTGCGGTGCCGCGCAGCGGTGCGTCGACAGGATCGCCGTCGCCGACGACAGGAAGCCCGCGACGGTCCCGGCGAACAACGCCGAATAGGGGAGCACGGTCAGCAGCGCGGCCGCCAACGCCGGGCTGGCCAGGGACTCCAGGTCGTAGGCAAGCCGCGACATCGACAGCGCGCGGGTATAGCTGTCGTCATCGGGCAGCACCGAGGCGACCAGCGCCTGGTAGGCGGGGGTGAACGTGGCCGATGCGGATTGCAGCAGGAACACCAGAAGGTAGATCTGCCAAACGGATTCGACGAACGGCAACGTCAGTGCGATCCCGGCGCGCACCACATCGGTGGCCACCAGCAGGGTGCGGGGCCGCACCCGCGCGGTGAGCGCGCCCGCGACGGGTGCGACGAACACGTACGCGACCATCTTGATCGCCAGAGCGGTGCCGAGCACGGCCCCGGAGTCGGCGCCGGCCAGGTCGTAGGCGAGCAGGCCCAGGGCGACGGTCAGCAGTCCGGTGCCGAGCAGCGCCACCACCTGAGCGGTGAACAGGTGCCGGAACGTCGCATTCCGCAGGGGTGAGCGCACCCGTCCAGTATGTCAACAGTTGCGCAGATGCGCACATGTCACGATGTGGAGGCGGTGCCTTCCGTGCCGGGCATCTCGGCCAGAATCGCGTCGAGGAACTCCCCGGCTTCGCGTCCGGCCCGCGCGACATCTCCCGCGGCGATGGCGTCGACCAGGCCGCGGTGGCTGACCTTGCCGTTGGGCCGGGTGCTCGCGGTGGCGACGCTGGCCGAGATGGCCTCGATGAGGCCGCGGTAGAGCTCGATGAGCACGCTGTTGTGCGACGCGCGCACCACCGCGAGGTGGAATGCGGTGTCGTTGCGGACGAAGTCGGCGGGGTCGCAGGTCGCGGTGCGGTCCAGGAACGCGCGCAGCTCGGCCAGGTCGGCGTCGGTGCGGGCGGTGGCGGCCAGTCGCGCACCCTCGACCTCCAGGCATCGGCGCACCTGCAGCACCTCGCGCAGTTCCGCGCTGCACAGCCGTCGCAGCGCGCCGGAGACCTCGCTGGTGGCCCGCACGTAGGTGCCGTCGCCCTGGCGCACCTCGAGGATGCCGCTGTGGGCGAGCGCGCGGACTGCCTCCCGCAAGGTGTTGCGGCCGACGCCGAGGGCGTCGGCCAGTTCGGGCTCGGTGGGGATCTTGGTTCCGACGGGCCATTCCCCGGAGGCGACCGAGGCGCGCAATTGCTCGATCACCTGATCGACCAGGCCCGTCCGTCGGGTTGTGGCGAGCGGCACAGGACTACCCTTTCATCCAATGATGGGATGTATGGCACCCTAGCGGAGTGAACCGGAACGTGCCCAGGGACTCTCTCGACAGTTACGAGCACGATCTGGAGCTCGAGATCGACGGGGCCGCCGAGTTCCGCGCGCCCGTGATGGCCGCAGGCGGTGTGCTGCTGGCCGTCGCCGTGGTGCTGACGGCACTGAACCTGCGGCCCGCGATCACCAGCGTCGGCCCCCTGCTGGGAGACATGCGCCAATCGCTGGGCGCTTCCGGGGTGTGGGCCGGCGTGCTCACCACGCTGCCGGGGTTGTGTTTCGCCGCGGCCGGCCTTGCGGCGCCGTGGCTCGCGCGCAAACTCGGTCTGGGGTGGGCGATCTCGGTCGCGATGGGCGTCCTCAGCGTCGGCCTGCTGGTGCGGGTGCTCGACGGCCCGCTCGTGGTGCTCGGCGGCACGCTGGTTGCCACCGGCGGCATCGCGCTGGCGAACGTGCTGATCCCGGTCGTCATCAAGGGTTCGTTCCCGGCCCGCATCGGGCTGATGACCGGCATCTACACCGCGGCGCTGCAGGGCGGCGGGGCGCTGGGCTCGGCGGCGACGGCGCCGCTGCAGGACATGCTCGGCGGATGGCGCCAGGCCCTCGGCAGTTGGGCCCTGCTGGCGGTGCTCGCCCTGGTGATGTGGTTGATCGGCGCCCGCAGCATCCACGGTGCCCGCACCGCACCGCCGAGCGCGTCCGGGAAAGGCCGCTCGCTGCTTCGCAATCCGCTGGCCTGGACGGTGACGTTGTTCTTCGGGTGCCAGTCGTTTCTGGCCTACGTCGTGATGGGTTGGTTGCCCGAGGTGTTCATCGACAGCGGCGTCGACAAGACCGACGCCGGACTGCTGGTGGGCCTGGCGTCGCTGCTGGCGGTGCCGATCAGCCTGGTGATCGCGCCGCTGGCCGCACGGCAGGCCGGTCAGACCTGGTGGATCGTCGGCCTGGGTGTGATTGGCTTCGCCGGGATGATCGGCCTGCTGATCGACCCGGGTGCCGCGCCGCTGCTGTGGACCGTGCTGGTGGGTCTGGGGATGAGCGTGTTCTCGTTGGCGCTCACCGTGATCGCGCTGCGGGCACGTAGCGCCGACGACACCGCCAAACTCTCCGGCATGGCGCAGGGCTTCGGCTATCTGCTCGCCGGTTTCGGGCCGTTCGCCTTCGGCCTGCTGCACGACGTGACGGGCGGTTGGACCGCGCCCTGGGTCCTGGTGCTGGCGGTCTACCTCGTACAGATGGTGGGCGGCGCGCTTGCCGGTCGCGACCGCTACGTATAGATCGACCCACAAGCCGGCCTTGTGGCCTCACAAACCCACGGCGGCTACCGCGCTCGCCGCGTTGGGCGCAGCATCGAGCTGTGAGCATCAACGTCACCCTCGACCCCGACACCGACTTCGTGGCCGCGCCACGGCCGTTCCACCTCGCGTGGTGCACCGAAACGCCGCGTCGCGCATCGATGTTCGCCCACATCACACCCAACTGGTTCGCTTCGGTGATGGGCACCGGCATCGTCGCCACCGCGGCGGTGACCCTGCCCGTGCATGCGCCCGGCCTGCGCGTTTTCGCCACACTGGTCTGGGCGCTCGCCGCCACCCTGTTGGCCGTTCTCACCGCCGCGTTCGCCACGCACTGGCTGCGTCACCGGCGCCAGGCCACGGCGTATGCGAATCACCCCGTCATGGCCCAGTTCTACGGCGCCCCGGCGATGGCGCTGCTCACCGTCGGCGCCGGAACCCTGCTCCTCGGACCGGCGGTGCTCGGACAGGCCGCCGCCGTCTGCCTGGGGGTCACGTTGTGGGTGGCCGGCACTGTGATCGGACTCGTTGTCGCCGTGGCGGTCCCGTACCGGATGATCACCCGGACCGGTCATGGGACCGCGGCGGTGCCCGCCTGGATGATGCCCGTGGTGCCGCCGATGGTCTCGGCGTCCACCGGAGCGTTGCTGCTCGAGCACCTCGGCTCGGGCCAGGCCGGGGAAACGCTGCTCATGGCGTGCTATGCGATGTTCGGGCTCAGCCTGCTGGTCGGGTTCGTGACCATCACGATGGTCTACTCGCGGTTGATGCACTCCGGATTGCCCGAGGTGCAGGCGATCCCGACCGTCTGGATCGTGCTGGGTGTCGTCGGCCAGTCCGTCACCGCGGCGAATCTGCTTGCCGCCCACGCCTCCTCGGTGATCGTCGACCCGGCCCTGATCGGCGCGCTGCACGGCTTCGGCATCGTGTACGGGCTGGTGATGGGCGGATTCGGCGCGTTCGTGTTCTGGGTCGCGGCGGCGTTGACGGTGCACGCCGCGCGTCGCGGGTTGTCGTTCACGTTGACCTGGTGGAGTTTCACCTTCCCGGTCGGCACCTGCGTGACCGCGGCGTCCGCACTGTCGGCAGCCACCGGCCTGGTGCTCTTCTCGGGCCTTGCGATGCTGCTCTACATCGGGTTGCTGGCGGCGTGGGTCACCGTCGCCACACACACGGTGCGCGGCGTGGCGTCCGGGCGCCTGCTGGCGGGCTGAGCTCACCGGGCCGTCGCGATGTGGCCGAGCAGCTCGCGCACCGCGCCGGCGGGCGGGGTGCGGGTGCCCGACCACACGGCCCGAAGATCACGACGCAGATCGAGTCCCTCGACCGGTACCGCCACCAACCGGCCCAGGGTGAGATCGTCCTGCACCGCGAGTCGGCTCATCACCGCGGGCCCGGCGCCCGCCGCGACGGCCGCACGCATCGCGGCCGCCGAGGACAACTCGATTGCGGGAGAGGCCTGCTCGGTATCGCCGAGTGCTCGACGCAGGGCGGTGCTCAGGGCGTCGCGGGTGCCCGAACCGGTCTCCCGGGACACCAGTGGTGTGGCGTTGAGTTCGGCGGGGGTGATCGGCGTCGACCTCCTGGCCCATTTGTGCCCGGGCGGCACCACCACGATCAACTCGTCGCGGGCCACCACGCGGGTATGCAAACCTCTTGGCGACCCAGGAGATTCGATGAAGCCCAGCTCGGCGGAGCCGTCGCGCACCGCGGCGATCACCTCCTCGCTGTTGGCCGCGGTGAGGATCACCTCCGGTGCGGGAGCCCCGCGCCGGCGCGCCTCGGCGTGCAGCGACACCAGCCACCGCGGCATGAGTTGTTCGGCGATCGTCAGGCTGGCGGCCACGGTCAGCCGTGTGTGGCTCTCGCTGCGCAGCGCGGCTAGTCCGGCGTCGACGCGATGGGCGACCTCCAGCAGCTGGTCGGCCCATTCGGCAACCACCACGCCCGCCGGGGTGAGCGCCGAACCCCGGCTGCTGCGCTGCACCAGCCGAACTCCGGTCTGCGCCTCGATCGACGCCAACCGCGCGGACACCGCCTGCTGTGTGAGCCCCAGCTCGCGACCGGCGGCGCCAAGGCTGCCGGTGCGGGCGATCGCCAGCAGCACGTCGAACGCGGCCAATTCGGGCATGCGGGCACTCAGCGGCATGTTCGGATCGTAACGTCGGTCACAATTTCGGCTTGTGAGGCGCATCTGCGGGGCGATTTCCGGTCTTTGCGATCCTCGTGTACCTTGGACCCGTGACTATCGGTGTGCGCGCCTCGTATTGGCGCTTTATCTAGGCTCCGGGCGGAGCCGATAAAGCGCAGCATCACGCACGCATCCACCCGGAGCCCCAGGCAGTGACCATCGGTCGCTGCCTTTCGTCGTAAATGGGCGCCGGACCGAGCAGGTGCCCACCACCCAGGAAGGCACCACAACATGAATCTGGCGCAGATCGCCAACCCGCCCGCGACGTCGGACCGGCGTATCCGCAGCTTCGGCGCGATCCCCAGCCCGCACGACGTGCTCACCGAGTTCCCCCTCGGTGCGCGGCGCGCCGAGCGGGTGGCCGCCGACCGTGACGAGGTCGCCGACATCCTCGCCGGCCGCGACAACCGGCTGCTGGTCGTGGTGGGGCCGTGCTCGGTGCATGACCCGGCGGCCGCGCTGGACTACGCGAGCCGGCTGGTCAGGGTGGCCGAAGAGGTCGAGGACACCGTGAAGATCGTCATGCGGGTGTACTTCGAGAAGCCGCGCACCACGATCGGTTGGAAGGGCCTGATCAACGATCCGGGCATGGACAACACCTTCGACGTGGCCCGTGGTCTGCGCATCGCGCGTCGGCTGCTGCTCGACATCATCGACATCGGCCTGCCCGTCGGATGCGAGTTCCTCGAACCGCTCAGCCCGCAGTACATCGCCGACGCCGTCGCGTGGGGCGCCATCGGTGCCCGTACCACCGAGTCCCAGGTGCACCGCCAGCTGGCGTCGGGCCTGTCGATGCCGGTGGGCTTCAAGAACGGCACCGACGGCAACGTGCAGGTTGCGGTCGACGGCGCGAAATCCGCTGCGGCCGAGCACGTGTTCTTCGGCATGGACGACATGGGCCGGGGTGCGGTGGTGAGCACCGCGGGCAACGAGGACTGCCATGTGATCCTGCGCGGCGGCACCCGCGGACCCAACTACGACGCCGAATCGGTGCAGGACGCCGCGGCCAAGCTGACCAAGGCCGGTCTGCCCGGGCGGGTCGTGATCGATTGCAGCCACGCCAATTCCGGCAAGGACCACATCCGCCAGGCCGTGGTCGCCACCGAGGTCGCCCAGATGGTCCGCGATGGTCAGCCGATCAGCGGTGTGATGCTGGAGAGCTTCCTCGTCGGCGGTGCCCAGAGCCCCGATGCCGAGCCGCTCACCTACGGGCAGTCCGTCACCGACAAGTGCATGGATTGGGACGCAACTCATCTGGTGCTGCGCGAGCTCGCCCGGCGTTGATATAGATCGAGTTGGTCCTTCTCAAATGCCTCCGGAGGTGTCAGGAAGGGATCTGTAACTGATCCTTTGTGGGGTCCGCGTGTTGTCGCACGTGGGACCTCCTGACACACCCCGGAGGTGTTTTGTGTCTGTGCAGTGTGCTCCAGTCACGTCGTCCACGATCGTCGTTGCTGTTGATGTGGGCAAGACCTCGGCCTTGTTTTCGGTGACCGATGCTGCACGTCATCTGCTGGTCAGCCCGACAGAGTTCACGATGAACCGCTCAGGCTTGGGTGCTGCGGCGGCGAGCGTGATGGCGGCAGTTCCGGTGTCGGGGCAGGTCAAGGTGGCAGTGGAGGCTGCTGGCCACTATCACCGCCCAGTGCTTGATCACCGCTGGCCCGATGGCTGGGAGGTGTTGGAGCTCAATCCCGCCCATGTCGCCGAGCAGCGCCGCGCGCAGGGCCGACGCCGGATCAAGACTGACGTGATCGATCTGGAGGCGATCACCGAGCTGGCGCTGGCCGGGCGCGGGCGCGCCATCGCCGACCGCGATGTCGTGATCGGCGAGCTCAGCGCCTGGGCGGGACACCGAAGCCGGCGGGTCACCACGCGCACGGCGACAAAGAATCAGTTGCTCGGGCAGCTGGATCGGGCGTTTCCTGGGCTGACCCTGGCGCTGCCGGATGTGTTGGCCACCAAGATCGGCCGGCTGGTCGCCGCGGAGTTCTCCGACCCCTGCCGGCTGGCCGCCCTCGGAGTGAATCGGCTGATCCGTTTCGCCGCGGCACGCGACCTGCAGCTGCGCCGTCCCGTCGCCGAGCGGCTGGTCGCCGCAGCCCGCGATGCGCTGCCTACCCGGGACGCGGCGATCTCCCGCCAGATCCTGGCCGCCGACCTGAACCTGCTCGCCGACCTAGATTCACAGATCCAGGCCGCTGAGGCCGCGTTGGCAGTGCTGTTGCCGCGCAGCCCGTTCGCCACCCTGACCACCGTTCCGGGTTGGGGTGTGGTGCGAGTAGCCAATTACGCAGCAGCCCTGGGTGATCCGTCCCGTTGGCCCGGCCCGCGACAAATCTACCGGGCCTCGGGACTCTCACCGATGCAGTACGAATCCGCCCACAAACGCCGTGACGGCGGCATCAGTCGCGAGGGCAGCGTGGCCTTGCGCCGCGCCTTGATCGACCTCGGCCTCGGCCTATGGCTGACCGAACCGGCGGCCAAGGCTTACGCCGGCGGACTCAAAGCTCGCGGCAAACGTGGCGGGGTCATCGCCTGTGCGCTGGCCCACCGTGCCAACCGCATCGCCCACGCCTTGGTGCGCGACCACACCGCCTACGACCCGGCCCGCTGGGTTTGACCAACCTCGCCATCGACGAAAGGACCAGCCTCAATCCCACCTTCACAAGTCCCGTCGGCAGTGCCACGCTGAACAGACGGGACGAAGGGCCGGATCAGATGCCGCCGGCGTTATGGCGGACCTCCGCAGGTTACGCCGCGTCTAACTTGGCACCCGACCCTTCGCCTCCAAGGCAGCCCGAACGACGCCAGATGACCCCTGCCGAGGTCGCATACGTCAACGTGGGCGCCCGGCCCCCCGGTCAGCCCTGGCCAGCCACCGACACCACACACGAACCCACAACACCCGCATCCCGGATGTCGGTGCCTTGCACCCACCAACAGTCTTGACACGACCTACAGCCAGTTAGGTTCCGCTGGGCTGCGTGTACTTCGCGTGGTCGCGGTCGAACTGCGGCTGCGCAGTGTGGTCGAGGTCGATCAGCACGTCGGCTCCGGTGTCTCCCGGCCTGCGGGTGACCACCATCGCGGTTCCCGCACGCGGTACCCGGCGTGTGGTGGTCACCATGCTCGCCGTGACTCGTTGTGCGCCATGCTCGGTGGAAAACTCGACGACCACGGTGAACACCGGATTGCCGTCGATCCAGTTCCGGAGGAATTCGACGTTGCGCAGCAATCCCGGTGTGCGCGTGCCGTATTGCTGCATCCAGCTGATCCAGGCATGACGCTTGTTGATGTACCCGATTCCGCGCCAGGCCGACAGCGCGACGATCGCGGCGATGACCCCGCATCCCGCGGCGAGCAGGCTGATCCAGCCGCCGGTGGGCCCGCCGACCCAGATTGCGGCGCCCAGGATCCCCAGTCCGGTACCGACGAAGGCCGGGACCGCGGCGATGCGTTTGGCCGTCCAGCGTTGCCCGACCACCTTGGTGGCCTCGTCGGTGACGATGCTGGAGAGGATCAGGGGCAGGAACGTGTAGAGGATGTACAGCACGCCCAGCCACCAGATGAAGTGCGACCCGCGCTGATGCAATGAGTTGAAGAACAGCACGCCGCCCACGCCTGCGGGGACGTACAGCGCACCGGAGAGCACCGCGAACTCCGTCAGCATTGCAGGTCCGAACGGCAGCGTCGTGATGCGGTCGCCTTTTTCGCGCGTCGAGAAGTGCGGCAGGTGCTCGTCCCACTCTGGGAGCTCGGTCACGGTCTCATGGGCCACCGGCGCTCCCTTCTGGCGTGTTCTGCGGGGAGCTTCCAGTATTGCCACGAGTTGTCCGGGTGGGCCCCATGCGACCGGCCGAAAGGCGGGTTTCTCACGAAAGGCTCACAGGTTCACCACAATTCGCCAAAGTCTTATTTGTGGCGGTGGGCGTGGAATCGGGCGGCGCGGATCTTGTGGTCTCTGCCGGCGGGGATCACTTCCGAAGGGTGATATCGCATGCGGTATCACCCTTTCTCGGCGTCGGTCAGGAGGCCTGCGGAACGAACTTGCGGGCGATCTGCAGCCAGCTGTCCAGCTCGGCCGCCGTCTCGTAGTCCGAGTCCAGCAGGTACAGGCTCGGCGCGGGCACGCTCGCACCGATCTCGACCAGCACCGGCCGCAGCGTCAGCTCGGGTGCGAGCGCGTGCGCCCACGAACCGCCCAGCATCAGCGGGAAGGTGGTGACCTGGCCCAGTTCGCCCTGGCCGAACTGGTCCAGGAACAGCTTCAGCAGGCCGGTGTAGGTGGCCTTGTACGTCGGCGAGGCGACCACCAGAACGTCCGCGGACTTCACGATCTCCTTGGCCTCGGCGACTTTCGGATCACCCCAGCCCAGCAGTCCCGCACCGAGGTCGACGACGTCGATGACGTGCTCGGGCGCCGAGCCGGTCAGCTTCTCGGCGATCAGTTCCGCGGCCGCGCGGGTGCGCGAGTTCGGCTTGGGGTTTCCTACGACGACGACGGCCATGTATGAGTTCTCCGGTATCGATGACGACGACAAGCGGCAGGGCCCAGCGGTGCCCGTGACAGGGTAAACCGAGACTCGCCGGCATGCCTGGCGCCGGTCGCGGTGACGATGGCCCGCGCATGAGCAGCTCCGGTCGCCGACGGGTCGCCTCCGATATTTGCCAGGCCGTCAACCGCTGCCGGTGTCTGCGGTCGACCGTAGGCTTCTTCGTCGTGGTGACAGACTTTGTGATCCGGTCGTTCGGGTTGGTGCTGTGGGTCTGGCCGTTGTTGCTGTTGGTGATCGCGGTCGCCTGGCGCAATGAGGTTCTGCGGCGCCGCGAGCTTTCCGGCCAGGCTGAGCTCAAATCGCTCATCGAGCAGGTTCGGCACGAGACGGCGCGCGTCCACGAGTTGGCTTCCGAGAATTCCTTCGTCGCCTGGGAGGTCGAGCGGGCCGGTGCCGACCGGATCCGCGTGGTCAACGTCGGCCACGACGGCGCCCGTTCGGTGACGGTCACCGCGTCCGGTGCCGCGGGCACGGCCGAACGGACCGTGAGTTCGGTGCCTGCGCCGCGTGGCGATGGTGCGCAGTCCTCGGCGGTGGAGATCACACTGCCCGGGTCCGGCGGCGATGAGGTGCGGGTGGAGGTCAACTGGCGCTCGCCGCTCGGGCGATGGAGCACCGAGCGGCGGGTCCTACGCTGAGCCACAGCAGCCGGGTCAGTGTTTCGGCTTGAGCACCCACGCCGGGATCCAGTGCGTCACGGTTTTCGTGGTGGCCCCGTAGCGGATGGGGTAGGTGACCAGGCCCCACCACTGTCCCTGCTCGCACAGCGCCCAGCAGGTCAGCTTGCCCTCGACGATCCGGTTCATCTGCAGGCCGCACGGGTTGTACCGGCCCTCGGCGTGCGGCTCCCGGGGGAACAGGGCGACGAGATCCACGAGGACGGTCGTCGGCGGCCGCACCACACGGAAGACCTGTTGAACAGGCTGTCCGCCGTAGCCGATCGCCTGCATGTCACCCATGCATCGATCATATGTTCGAATGGCTGTGTGCGGGTCACCGCCCGGCGATCGAGGTCCGCACGTGCCGGGCGAGCGGCCGGCAGATGTCGAGGCTGTGCGCCACGGCGGCCGGATCGGTCCAGGGTGGGTCGACCGTGGCGGGGATCTCGGTGCCGGTGAGCACGGTCATCACGACCCACTTCGCCAGGCTCTGGGCGTCCTCCCAGCCGAGTCCGGCGAAGGCGGCCTCGGCGTCGAGGTCCATGGCGAGCTCGCGCAGCGCGGCGTGGATGTTCGGCTGCGGCAGATGCTCGGCCCAACGCACGATCACATCGAGGGCCGCGGCCTGTGTGTCCGGTGGGTGATCAGGAACCGTGTACCCCATGGCCGAAGGTTAATGCCGTGAAACGCTAAGGGCAACAACGCAATACGAGTGCATCGACCGCCGAGTTTCGTTTTCTGAAACCGCATCACGGCGATATGCTCGGATGTACGCTGGGAAGTTTGCTTGCAGCGACGGGCGCCTCGGCGGGTGCTGATTCTCCTCTGAGCGGATGGCGTTAGCTGGTGGCTCTTGCGGGGCGGGGCCGTCGGCTGTGATATTACTGGCTGCTGCCTGATACCGGGCCGTGAAGGCGGGGAGGACCGAGGACAAAATTGAGGATCATGCGCTTTGCGTTGGCCGCTGCCGTCGCGGTGTTCACACTCGGTAGCGGGCTAACTGTCGGCGCTCCAACTGCTTTAGCTGCCGATTGTGAGGATGGTGCGATCAACCCCGAAGCGGACGGCACGTACTCTCTGTGCGTTACGGGCATGTGGACGCATATCGACCGGCAGCTATGCGTTGACTATCCGAACTACACACCTAACTGCACCGGAGTGCAACCGTCTGACACGGCTGGCAGCCCTACGCCCGCCCCGCCGCCTGCGGTAGCGCCCCCGCCTGTTGGCGCTGGCGTTGGTGTCGGTGTCGACGCGCCGAACGTCCCATACGTGCCTTATGTGCCGAATGCTCCCAGCGTGGGCGTGCCCAACGTCGGCTGCACTTGGGTCAACGGTTACACGAAGAAGAACGGGACCCACGTCAGCGGTTACTACCGTTGCTAGTGAGGCCTTAGTCCGTTGTTGTTGCTAGAGTGCGCACTAACGGTTAGCTGCCAAAGCTGCTGCATGTAGTGGGATCATCTATGAGCGAACTCGCCCTGCGGCGACTCGCTGGGTTGGGTCAGTTGTGACCGGCGTACCGCCGCCGCCACCAACGACCCCTGCGGGCTGGTATCCCGACCCTGATGGCGAACCGTCCCTGCGCTGGTTCAACGGCGTCAATGGACTGATCAACGTCAGGCCCACGCTCCCGTACAGCAGTTTCCGCCGTCGTCTGCCGCCGCGACGCCCGCGGGTGGCGAACCGGGACGGATCACCATTCACTACCGGGTTTGCGCTCTTAGCGATTTTCTCGCTGCTGGGCACGGTCATCCCCGCAATCTTCTGGTTTGCCTCGGCGGCTAACGTCGATCACGACCCCGCATCACAGTCGGAGATTGATAGTACTAACGCCCGCGTGCTCCAAAGGGCGCTACAGGGTACTGCCCATCGGACGGGCCAGCGATAGCAGCGACCCTCGGTGGGGAACCCCACTTTCCCGTTTGCTCGGCGTTGACTAGTCTCAGCTCGCTAGAAGTGTTACTAGAGGGGGAACGGTGGTGGGGTCGGCAACAGCCGGGGCAGGGAGTTTGCCCACCAGGTCGGAGTTAGAAAGCTGGGACACCTCCGAGCTAGAGAACGCGGCTTCCACCTGGCGCGCGGCGGCCGCCCAGTCTGAGCAGGTGTTTGACCAGCACCGACAGAACATCGCTGCACCAGGCGGCACCACGTGGGAAGGCGACGCCAAGGACGCGGCGATGGATCGTGTGAACGCTGATTGCGCCGTGGTCGGTCGCCAGGGCGACGTGCTGCGCGAGGCCGCAAACCTCGCCGAAAACGGCAGCCACGACATCAAGGCCGCCAAGGGTAAAGCCGTGGAGGCGATCAGCGCCGCCGAGAACGACGGGTTCCGCGTAGCGGAGGACTTGAGAGTGACCGACACCCGCAAGTACGACATCGCCACAGTCGTCCAACGGAACAAGGCCCTGGCCGAGCACGCCGAGGACATCAGATGGGCCGCCCAGCAGCTCGTACAGACCGACAAGCTCGTCAGTGATCGCTTGCAGGCGAAGGCAACCGAACTAGAAGGAATCCGGTTCGACGATGAAGGCGAGGCGGCGTCTGTCCAGGCGGCTAGCTTCGGCTCGGTACCGGAGTCGCCCCGGTTCCCACTGCCGGAGAAGCCCTGGGATTACAACCTAGACCTGACAACCGACCTCAAAGTCTCCGGCGGCAAGAGTGCGGGCGAAGGGATTACGGTTGATGACGTGTGGAACGAGCTGCACCGTTGCTTTAACTGCAACTTCCCGATGGGAGGAGCACCCAAGCAGTTCCCGAAGGTGGGCGATGAGCTGCCTCTGGAAATCAAAATGGCCGGGGCCAAGCTGGCGAATTTCCCAGTGAAGGTCACTCAGGCCGAAAAAACTGGCTCGGAGATAAACATCGAATTCGAAACCCTCCCAGGACATGTGGACGGTCCCGGCAGCACGATCCACTTCCGGTTCTTCGAGCAGGGCGGGGAGATTCACCTAGGCATCAACGCGCACGTCACTGACCCCGGCCCCGGCACTCAGCCATTCCCGGTTGGACCGGCGTTCAGGGCAGGGTATACGGGTATAGCGAATCTGACGTGGCAGCCCTACATTGACCGCCTGGCCGACAATATTCAGCAGTCGCGCGGGGTGGTGCCCAACGTAGGGCCTCCGGTGGTGCCACCAGGATTACCGCCTATTGCCGTACCGAATACAGGTGGACGATGAAGCGAGCGTTGACAATTGCAGGTTGGCTGGTCCTCGGCATTGTGGCGGGCCTTGCCGTGTACGCGGTGCTCACGCTGATTCTGGGAGCCGTTGGCTTCTACTCATTGGCGATGGGCACCGCGATGGTGCTGGGGCTCCTCGGTACCGTCGTCGGCGCGGTGGTGGTGTTGCGCCGACACAGGAGTCCCGACCGGTATGCGTTTTGGGCGGGGATGGTTCTGTTCCTTGGGGTTTGCTCGGTGCAGGTACTGGTGCTCAACCCTCGCTTGGTCTGGCCGCTGAACCTCATGTAACGCAGGTGGGCGAGTAACACCGCCACGTCGCCCATCAGACCGTCACCTCACGACCATGAGTCACCGGGGGTGGGGTCAAATCTCTGCCCGGTCCCCGCCGCACCTCCGCCCGGTTAGGGGTCATCTCCCCCGCCATTTTGTGGACAAAACACCTGGGCGCAGGGATGCGGCCGATGGTGTGCGCCAAGGGGTTCGGCCGGCGGCTGTATCGCCTGATCACGCCATGTTCGGGCGTGCTAGCCGAAAGTTCAGTGCGTGTTCACTTTTCACCCGATCCGCTGTCATCCGCGGGCCAGTATTCGTAGGTGACGGACCACCTCATCAAACGGTCGTTATCCGTGTGGAGCGCGGCGTGGTCCGTGTCGGGGGAGGACAGTTCAAGGTCACTACACCCAAGTCCGATGCAGGCGCCCGCGACGTGGCGATCCCTCCGCACCTTGTGCCGGTGCTCCAGCAGCACCTAGCGAGCCATGTCGGTCCCGAACCGGACGCTCTGCTGTTCCCGGCTGCCCACGGCGGGCCCCTGGCGCCTGTGACGCTCAACCGTCACTACTACCGGGCCCGTGATAAGGCCGGGCGGCCCGATCTACGCTTCCACGACCTCCGCCACAGCCGTGCGGTGCTGGCTGCGGCGACGGGTGCGACGCTTGCGGAATTGATGGCGCGCCTTGGGCATTCGACACCGCAGGCGGCGATGCGCTACCAGCACGCCGCACAAGGGCGGGACCAAGCCATCGCTGCGGCACTTTCGAAGATCGCGACGGGAGGCTGACAGCAAGGACACGAGATTGGTCGGCGCGTCATTCGCGGGGTTGACGCGGGTGAAGGAGTCTAATTTCCGCTATGCCCGAGTTCGAGCCTTTGATTGCCGTCCTGGCCAGCGGTGGTGTCGGCCTGATTTCTACCTACCTCGCGGGAGTCCT
Organism: Mycolicibacterium goodii; assembly: GCF_001187505.1. Next base: position 5,433,226 of record NZ_CP012150.1, on the reverse strand, counting down.
CACTCGCCGGAAAACGGAATCGGTACCCGAGATCGAGTCCGAGGCCGAGGAGTCACTGGAATCGCGCTTGGCGACTATCGCCGAGAGCTTGCAGCAGGCAGCGGTTCTGATGGCGTTGGTGCAGACGGAGATTGACGCTAGGGCTGCGAAGGCGAGACAACTTGCTGACGATGTTCAGAAGGCTGAACAGCTAGCGCTGCTTACTGTCGCTTGCCAGGGTGATGGGACCACCTGATTGCCAGGGGGATGGGACCACCGTGGCGCGTTATTGAGGATGCTTGTCGGCAGGGTCTGGGTCAAGCTGGGGCCGGGTTCGTTGGCGGTAGGACGGTCCTTCGATGACCAGGGTGTGCGCGGCGGAGGTCAGCCGGTCGATGGCTGATTGGGCCAGCAGGGTGTCGGCGGTCATGGTCAGCCATTCGGCGGGCTCCCGGTTCGAGGTCATGATGGTGGTCTTGGCGCGGTGGCGCTCGACGACGATTTCGTAGAAGTCGCTGGTTTCGGTGGCGTCGAGGGGTCGTAGCGCGAAGTCGTCGATGATCAGAACGTCGACGGCGGCCAGTCGGCGGATCTCGGCATCGACGGTGTGGTCCAGGCGTGCAGCGCGCAGCCGGGTGAACAGTTTGTCGGCGCGGCCGAAAACGACGGTGTGTCGGCGGCGAATAGCCATGTGGCCCAATGCTGTTGCCAGATGGGTCTTGCCGACGCCGACGGGCCCGAGGACGATCGCGGACTGGCCGGCGTCCAGGAACCGTAGCGAGGTGAGATCACCGAGCAGGGTGCGGTCATAGCGCAGGTCGTCGTGGGCGGTCCAGGTGTCAAACCGCATGCTCGGGTCGAGTCCGGCTTTGGCCGCCCGCAACGCGGCGGAGCGGGATTCGCGTCGGGAGACCTCGTCGGCCAGCAGTGTTTCCAAAAAGCCGATGTGGCTGAGTTTGTGTTGTCGGGCCAAGGCGGCGCGTTCGGGCAGGGTGTCAGCCATTGCACCGAGCTTGAGGGCTTTGAGCAGTCGGAGCAGATCAGCGCCGACCGGATCGGTAGCGCCACGGGCGGTGGTGGTCATGTCAGCGGTTCTCCTCGGAAACGATGGTCAATGGTGTTGGGGTGGAGCTGAATTCGGAAGGATCACGGGCGAAGCGGGTCGCGGTGTGACCGACCGCCTTCGGCAGGGCCGGGGAGCTGGTCTCGGTGGCACGTTCGAGCATGGAGGCGATCTTGTTCACCGAGACGACATCAAGATCCAGCGACAGCGAGCAGGCCTGTTCGACCCGGTCGGCGCCGTAGCGGCGCACCAGACCCAGCAGTCGGTAGACGGTACGCATCTTCGTCCAGGGCAGCCGGTCATCGAGGATGCGTTCGGCGTAGATCCCGACGTTGGGGCCGTGCGCGGCGCAGGTGGCGATCAACGCCGCCACATCACGCAGCGCGTAGCCGGTCTTGTGTTCGGGCAGATCCGCGGGGTCGGTGCTGCGCCCACCGGCCGGTTGGCGGGGATGGACCTTGACCAGCACGCCGCGGCGATAGAACTTCACCAGCTCGGTGTCGGCGCGCACGTCCAGGTACTGACCGATCCAGCATTCGGGCAGCGAATACAGGGCCTTGGCGACCTCGGCGTGGAAGTCGCGGTGGACCTTGACCCTCTTGAACACCGGCACGTCATAGACCTCCGGCACCGCCAACAGCCGGGGCTGCTCTTCGTCGGTGAACACCTCCAGCGGGCGTGCACAGGTGGTGCCGTGGGTGCGGGTGCCCGCGGTGTCACGACACCAGGCTGCGGCGGCGTCCTGCGCCTGCTGCAGACTGGTGAATGTTTCTCCGTCCCAGAAGTTTCGCCGCACGTACTGCACGGCGCGTTCCACGCGTGGCTTGTCCTTCGGCGAGGCCACCCTGGCGGGGTCGGTCAGAAACCCGCTATGACCGGCGTAGTCCAGCCAGCCCTGGCTGAACTGCGGGTTGACCGCGTCCGCGTCGGCGATCACCGGCTTGAGATTGTCGGGAATCAGCACGGCGAACACCCCGCCGAAGAACTCCCAGGCCGCCTCGCAGCCGGCGATCACCGCAGCCAGAGTCTGCGAATACGACAACCACACGAACATGTGCCGGGAGTACACCGCGGTGAAGATCAGCGCGTGCACCTTGCGGCGCCGCCCGTCAGCAGCGTCGGTGAGCATCCCCAGATAGCCGAAGTCGACCTGGCACTCCACTCCGGGATCACCATCGGCAACCCGCACCGTGAGGTCTTTGCGGCCGAAACCGCAACGCTCACTGGCAAATCGGTGCAACGTCCGATACGGCACCACGCACCCCTGCCGGGCCAACAGGGTGTGGATCTTGGTCACCGTCAACGGCCGATGCTCACCGGTGCCGCCCACCCAGGCGGTGATCTGATCTTCGAACCCCACCAGCTGCTCCCACGCCACCCCGTGGCCATCGGGGCGCACCGGACGCACCGCCTCGGCAACCATCCCGATCAACACGTCATCGACCGCGCTGACGTCGTCGTCACGACGCAAACCCGCCGCCTGGGCGGCCTCGACATAGCGGCGCACCGTCTTGCGGTCCAAGCCGCAATGCGCGGCAATGGTGCGGTACCCCGGCGCCGGGAGTCCCGCCACCCCCAGCCACACCCGCAGCACTTCCCTGATCTCGTTCACACTGACCTCCCGAAAAGCCATGCCGGCGACCTCCGTGACTTTGAGCCGTCACGGCGATCGAACGGACAGATGAAAAGACCACCGACGCGACGCGCCGGTGGTCCCATAACTGGCAATCCAGGTGGTCCCATCACCCTGGCAAAAATCAGGTCACACTGGTCCCATCCTCATGGCAAGCGACACTTACCCAGCCGCAGAAGGACGCGATCGCCGAAGTTCTACGCAGCGAGATCCGTACTGAAGTCGCCGCGGAAGGAAAGCGGGCAAACAGAAAGTCGATACTTGTTGGCGCGCTGTACTTCGTAGGCGGCAGCGCAGTGACGTTGGCAGTCACCCTGCTAGTCCAACCGATCTGGCAGTGATCAATTTCAGACGACGCCCAGTGGTGCAAGAGCACGAAAGACCATCGACGCACTGAGGTCGCTTGCCGTCGCGCGTAGAGGCGCCAGAAGCTTCGCCCCGCCCGGCGGTCCCGATCCGAGATGTACCGAAGTCAAGCCGCAGGATCGCGACCGGCCGGGGAACGCCATCTGCCACGGCCCTTAGGAAGGTTCGAACGGTGATAGCTGTCGGCCTGTCGGTGCTCGCGGTTAACGTGGCGCCCGGCCATCGAACGGGAGAGGACGGGCCGATGGGGAAGCACGGGGACCGGAAGGCGCGAAAGCAACGTGCCCAAGACCGAGAGCGGCAACGTCGCGCAGAGAGTAGCAATCGCGAACTCGGCCCAGAGGCGTTCGGAATCAGAATGCCGCCGCCGGCCGCACCCGGTGATCCCGCGCAGCGGCCTGACTTCTCCGGAACCGATTGGGAGGCTCTGCAGCGCGCGTATCCAGGTGACGCGCCACGGGTGAAGCGGGCCATGTACATCGCATTCGTGGGCGAACGGGCGAAGCAGGCCCACGCATTCATGGCGTGGGGGTTAAGGCCTAACCCGACGCACCCAGAAAGCCGGTTCGCTCGCGACAATGCGGCGGTAACGCTAGAGAACGAGCCGAACTTGATCAGTTCGACTGCGCTCTACCCAACTATGAACGCAAGCGAGCACCTCGTAGCGGCCGCCGAGGTGATCGCGCTCGCGCTGACGAAGGGTCAAATTCGCTCCTCGGCCGTAGCGGCGCTGTGCCGCATCGCGATGGAGTCCTCGGCCAAGACCATATGGCTGATAACCGAGACGGACACGGAGGAACGGATTCGGCGTTGCTACGGGTTCATCAAGGGCGAACGCGGACGACAAGAGCAATTCGAAAAGCTTGAGGCCGAGGCCCTGGCGGCGCGCACCGACCCGCTCGCCGAAGCTCAGCGGGCCAAGTTCGAGCAGCACCGCAAGCGCACCGCCGCGCGCTACGCGCAGATAGCCGCACTGCCCGCGGAGGCTCTCATCGGGCCGCCTGGGCCACTGGAACTGGTCGAACGAGCGGAAGACTGGATGGACGAGCACCTACCGCGGACACCGGACCCCGAACTAGACAAGGTGATTCACCCGCGCAGGGCCAAGAGCTTCTATTCGCTCGGCTCGGGATCTGTGCACGGGTTCAAGTGGCTGACTGACTACCTGTTCGGCGTGTCTGGTGATGAATTGGACGACTCGGGTCTGTTGGAGGTCACGCTGGACGCGTTCGGGAACGCCATCCGCATGACCGAATGTGCAGTGTCACTGTTCGAGGCACAGTCGGTCGGACCACGGCCCGACCCCAGGCGGGTCCGCAACTACCCGGCGGGGTTAGCAGACACCGTCGCCGCGTTGGTACCGCGTTATCGGATCGCGGAAGGTTCAGCCTCCCATCCGTGACGCCGGCGCCGAGCACAGCCTTGGCCCGCTGCCCGCGCACCCAGCCACCGCGCGAACATTACGGGTGCATGCCCAGCCGGCACCGACCCCGGACGACGGGTCTCACGAGAGGCCGCCCTCATCTCCGATCAGCGTCGGAAACGGTTCGTGGATCTCGGGGGTCCAGGCCGCCGTCTGCTCGTTGTCCCGCATGATGAGGGAGCCGTCGGGGTCAATGTAGGCAGATGCGGGGATTCGCGCAAACGTGCCGGGCGGTTTGCAGCAGCGGAGGCGGGCCGGACCTAATCTGCAGTTGCGGTAAGGTCCCGTTTAGGTCCCGAGCGTCCGATCTTGATTCAGAAATAGCCGTTGACCTGCGGTAATGCTGGTGCGCGATACTGGGATTGAACCAGTGACCTCTTCCGTGTCAGGGAAGCGCTCTCCCGCTGAGCTAATCGCGCTGGTCGAACTGTTGGAGGTGGAGACGGGAATCGAACCCGTGTGCACGGCTTTGCAGGCCGTTGCCTCACCACTCGGCCACTCCACCGCGGGGGTTGATGCCTTTCGCACCTTCGAGCGGATGACGGGATTCGAACCCGCGACCCTCACCTTGGCAAGGTGATGCGCTACCAACTGCGCTACATCCGCGCGCCACGAGCGAGATCGTCGCCCGTCGCGATGCAGAACATTAGTCGACGGATGCTCAAAGGCACAAATCCGCATTACGAACGGGGAACGGGCGGTCAAAAACGATGTTTCGTGGCAGGTCGGGGGCGCGTCCGTCGAGGTGAATCGGCGGGTTTCGGCATCGAGCGTGGGCACGCGCCGAGGGTGTGACCTTGCCCACAGGCGTCACACCTGTCCCACTGGTTACCCCAGCCGCCCGCAGTCAAACCTCCGCGCGACGCCGGTCGGTCCGAGTCCCACGCGCCGGCAATCGAAAGCCGCTGGGCAGGCGATTCCGGTTCTGCGGGGCAGGCGTGCTAGTCTTCCTCCTCGTTCCCAATGGTCTCGTAGCTCAGTGGGAGAGCGTCCGCCTCACACGCGGAAGGTCGCTGGTTCGAACCCAGCCGGGACCACCACAAATATTCGCGGTTCACCGCATGCGCCGGCCAAGTGCCGGCGTTTTTCTTTTCGCGAGCGATCCTTCGGTGTTGCTGTGCACCCGTTTCAGGTGGTCATCGCCCGGGTAGGCCCGTGAAAGCGTGGCACACGCGACAGGGCAGGAGCACGATCATGGCTCGCACAGACCGGATCTCGGATCCGTGGGGTTCCAGGACGCCGTACGCGCCGGGCGAGCCGTGGCCGCAGCGCGTCGATCAGTACCTCACACGTGGGGTCACCGCCGACGACGTCGACACCTGGGTGCAGTCGGCCGCGGTGCTGCACTCCAACGGCGACGGACTCGACATCGCGGTCAAGGACGGCCGCATCGTGGGCGTGCGCGGCCGGCCCGGCGACCGGATCAACCACGGCCGTCTCGACCCCAAGGATCTGTACGGCTGGCAGGCGAACCACTCGAAAGACCGACTCCGCACACCGCTCGTGCGAGACAACGGAACCCTGGTCGAATCCGACTGGGACACCGCGATGAACCGCATCGTCACCCGCAGCAGGCAGTTGCTCGACGAGCGCGGCCCCAACTCGATCGGCTTCTACACCTCCGGGCAGCTGTTCCTCGAGGAGTACTACACGCAGTGCGTGATCGCGCACGGCGCGATCGGCACCAACCACGTCGACGGCAACACCCGGCTGTGCACCGCGACGGCGGCCGAGGCGCTCAAGGAATCGTTCGGCTGCGACGGCCAACCCGGCTCCTACACCGACGTCGACCACGCCGACGTCATCGCGCTCTACGGCCACAACGTCGCCGAGACCCAGACGGTGTTGTGGATGCGCATGCTGGACCGCCTCGCCGGGCCGAACCCGCCGGCGATCGTGTGCGTGGACCCGCGGTCCACCCCGGTGGCCGAGCACGCCACCGTGCATCTCGCGCCGCTGCCGGGCACCAACGTGGCCCTGATGAACGGCCTTCTGCACGAAATCCTCGACCACGACTGGGTGGACCACGACTACATCGAGGCGCACACGGTCGGCTTTCACGAGCTCCGCAAGCGCGTCGCCGAGTTCCCGCCGGAGCGCGTCGCCGAGATCTGTGGCGTCGATGCCAACGACGTGCGGTGGGCCGGCGAACTGATCGGCACGGCCGAGCGGCTGATGTCGACCGTGCTGCAGGGGTTCTACCAATCGCATCAGGCCACCGCGGCCGCGGTGCAGGTGAACAACATCCACCTGGTGCGGGGCATGCTCGGCAGGCCCGGCTGCGGCCTGCTGCAGATGAACGGCCAACCCACGGCCGAGAACACCCGCGAGTGCGGCGCCGACGGCGACCTCGCCGGATTCCGCAACTGGGCCAACGATTCTCACATCGAGGAACTCGCGACGCTGTGGAACCTGGACGTCACGGCGATCCCGCACTACGCCCCGCCCACCCATGCCATGCAGATGTTGCGCTACGCCGAAGAGGGGTCACTGCGGATGCTGTGGGTGAGCGCGACCAACCCCGCGGTGTCGTTGCCCGAGCTGGCCCGCATCCGCCGGATCCTCGCGCAGGATCGGCTGTTCCTGGTGGTGCAGGACCTGTTTCTCACCGAGACCGCGCAGCTGGCCGATGTGGTGCTGCCCGCCGCGGCGTGGGCCGAGAAGACCGGGACGTTCACGAATGCCGATCGCACGGTGCACATTTCGGACAAGGCGATCGACCCGCCCGGGCAGGCCCGGTCCGACCTTGACATCTTCCTCGACTACGCCCGCCGAATGGACTTCCGCGACAAGGACGGCGCACCGCTGCCGACGTGGAACACACCCGAGGAGGCGTTCGAGGCGTGGAAACGCTGCAGCGCCGGGCGCCCGTGCGACTACACCCGGCTGACGTACCAGAAGTTGCGGGGCGCGAGCGGAATCCAATGGCCCTGCAACGCCGAGCATCCCGACGGCGCCGAGCGTCTCTACGCCGACGGGAAGTTCTTCGCCGCACCCGACTACTGCGAGGCGTACGGCAAGGACCTGATCACCGGCGCGCCGCTGGAACCCACCGAGTACCGGGCCATGAACCCGTTCGGCAAGGCCATCATCAAGGCCGCCGAGTACGTGCCGCCGCACGAACGTCCGTCGGCCGAGTATCCGTACGTGTTGATCACCGGCCGCACGGTGTACCACTTCCACACCCGCACCAAGACGGGCCGCACCCCGCAACTGCAAGCCGCCGCGCCCGAGGTCTGGGTGGAGATGGCGCGCGCCGATGCGCGTCGCGCGGGCATCGTCGAGGGGGACCGGGTTGAGATCCGCACGGTGCGTGGCTGCGTGACGGCCACCGCGCGCCTCACCGACGCGCGCCGCGGCGTGGTGTTCCTGCCCTTCCACTACGGGTACTGGGACGGCGGGGCAGGCGGCCATCACCGCGCGGCCAACGAGCTGACGCTCACCGACTGGGACCCGGTGTCCAAACAACCGATCTTCAAGACCGCGGCCGCGTCGGTGCGTCGCCTCGGCGCGGGCACCGACCGCGGCCCGGTACCCGCCGCACCCGATGCGCTCGCCGACGAACAACTCTGACCAGGAGGCAAAGATGAGCAAGCTCGCGTTGCCGATCATCCAGTTGCACCGCAGCGAGCGCCACCTCGCGCACGCGCTGCGGGCGATCGCCGCCCGCCACCACAGCGACCAGGACATCTGCCACATCGCCGGCGACCTGGCCGGCTGGTGCGACGAGCACGTCGAGCTGCTGGCCCGGCACGGGCGGCGGTACCGGGTGCGGCTGCCCGCCGGCCCGCGCCGCATCCACGCCAGGCGGTGGCTGCAGGAGAAGCTCAGCGACGCGCTGCGCACAAGGCCGGAACCGGCCCTGCTGCTGCTGGCCGATCTGCGCCGCGTGCACCGCATCGCCGCGGGTGTGTCGCTGGACTGGGAACTGCTCGCACAGGGCGCCCAGGCCACCAAGGACCACGATCTGCTGGCCCTGACCCAGCAGTGCCATCCGCAGTCGCTACGGCAGATGCGCTGGGCGAACGCCATGCTCAAGGAACTCTCACCGCAGGCCCTGGCGGTGTGACCGCCCCGGTGACGGACACACAGTCGGCGTGACGCGGCGTTGTCAGCGGGATTCGGTAGGGTCCTGCGACGTGACTCAGAGCGTGCCTACCTCCGAATCTGCTCCTCGCGTGCCACCGTCCGGATCTGCTCCTCGCGTGCGCGAGGTCCGATCGATCACCGCCCGGTTGGCCGAGGAGCTGTCCGTCGGTGAACGCCAGGTCGCCGCGGCCATCCAGCTGCTCGACGAGGGTTCGACCGTGCCGTTCATCGCGCGCTACCGCAAGGAGGTCACCGGAAGCCTCGACGACGGCCAGCTGCGCACCCTGGAGGAGCGCCTGACCTATCTGCGGGAGCTCGACGCGCGCCGCGAGGCCGTGCTGGCCTCGATCGAGGAGCAGGGCAAGCTCACCGACGAGCTGCGCGCCGCCCTGATCGCCGCGGAGACGAAGTCGAGGGTCGAAGATATTTACCTGCCGTACAAGCCCAAGCGTCGCACCAAGGCGCAGATCGCCAGGGAAGCCGGACTGGAGCCGCTGGCCGATCGGTTGCTGGCCGATCCGACGCTGGTGCCCGAGGAGGTGGCCGGTGAGTTCCTCAACGAGAACGTCGCCGACGCCGCCGCCGCGCTCGACGGCGCGCGCCACATCATCATCGAGCGGGCGTCCGAGGACGCCGAGCTGGTCGGCGCCACGCGTGAGAAGTTCTGGTCCGACGGTTCACTGCGCACCGCGCCGTTCTCCGAAGAGGCCGCGAAAAGCCCTGCGGCGCAGAAGTTCCGCGACTACTTCGAGTTCTCCGAGCCGTTGGAGCAGATGCCGTCGCACCGCGTGCTCGCGGTGCTGCGCGGCGAGAAGGAGCAGGCCCTGTCGCTGACCTTCGACGGCGGCGAGGACGAGGCGTACCAGGCAATGATCGCGCAGGCCCTCGGCATCGACATGACCTCGTCGACGCCCGCGACGCCGTGGCTGTCCACCACCGTACGGCTGGCGTGGCGCGCCAAGCTGATGATCTCGGCGTCGGTCGACGCGCGGATCCGGCTGCGGCAGCGCGCCGAGGAGGACGCCGTCGCGGTGTTCGCCCGCAACCTCAAGGATCTGCTGCTGGCCGCACCGGCCGGCACCCGCACCACCCTCGGCCTGGATCCGGGCTACCGCACCGGTGTCAAGGTCGCCGTCGTCGACGGCACCGGCAAGGTGCTGGAAACCTGCGCGATCTACCCGCATCAGCCGCAGAAGCAGTGGGATCAGGCCAAGGCCACGCTCGGCGCGTTGATCGCCCGCCACGGCGTCGAACTCGTCGCGATCGGCAATGGCACCGCGTCACGCGAAACCGACGCGCTGGCCGCCGAACTCATCTCCGACATCCGCAAGTCCGGGGCCAATCCGCCGATCAAGGCGATGGTCAGCGAGGCGGGCGCCTCGGTGTATTCGGCCTCGGCCTACGCCGCGCGGGAACTGCCCGATCTCGACGTGACCGTGCGCGGCGCGGTGTCGATCGCGCGCCGTCTGCAGGATCCGCTGGCCGAGCTGGTGAAGATCGACCCGAAGTCCATCGGGGTCGGCCAGTACCAGCACGATGTCACCCCGGGCTCGCTGGCGCGCAGCCTCGACGCGGTCGTCGAGGACGCCGTGAACGCCGTCGGCGTGGACCTCAACACCGCGTCGGTGCCGCTGCTCGCCCGGGTTTCGGGTGTCACCGAATCACTGGCCGAGGCCATCGTCGCGCACCGCGAGAGCACCGGGCCGTTCCGCAACCGCAAGGCGCTGCTGAACGTTCCGCGCTTGGGCCCCAAGGCTTTCGAGCAGTGCGCGGGCTTCCTGCGCATCCGTGACGGCGAGGACCCGCTCGACGCGTCCGGGGTGCACCCCGAGTCCTACCCGGTGGTGCGCCGCATCCTGGACCGCGCCAGCGTCACGCTTGCCGAGTTGATCGGGGACACCCGCACGCTGCGCAACCTCAAGCCGGCCGAGTTCGCCGACGACCGGTTCGGGCTCCCGACGGTCACCGACATCATCGCCGAGTTGGAGAAGCCGGGTCGCGACCCGCGTCCGGCGTTCTCCACCGCCAACTTCGCCGCCGGTGTCGAGAAGGTGGCCGACCTCAAGCCGGGCATGATCCTCGAAGGCGTCGTGACCAACGTGGCGGCGTTCGGCGCGTTCGTCGACGTGGGTGTGCACCAGGACGGTCTGGTGCACGTCTCGGCGATGGCCGACCGTTTCGTCTCCGATCCGCATGAGGTGGTCAAGTCGGGTCAGGTGGTCAAGGTCCGGGTGGTCGAGGTCGACGTGGAGCGCCAGCGCATCGGGCTGAGCCTGCGCCTCAACGACGAACCCGAGAAGGGCAAGCGCGGCGACCGTCGCGACGGCGGCCAGAACCGCGGCGGCAATCAGAACCGCGGCGGGGACCGGCGCAACAACGGTGGCAACAATGGTGGCAAGAACGGCGGCAACAACCGTGGCCGCAACTCCGGTCGCCGCGACCAGCCGATGGGGTCGATGGCCGAGGCGCTGCGCAACGCCGGTTTCGGCCGTTAGTCACGCGGTCTTCGGGGCCTGCTCCGGGTCGTCGCGATCGGCCGGGTCCCGGTGCCGGGTGCGCCAGGACCGGTACCCACGGTGCGCGGCGAACGCACCGATGATCGCGGTGACGCACCACACCGCGATCGCGGTGTAGGCCAGCGGTGCCGAGAGGTCACTGATCGACGCGCCCAGCGCGGTGTAGACGAACGCGCGCGGCGCCGATCCGATGAACGAGCCGATGACCATCTGCCACAACGGAACTCCGAACGCGCCGAAGGCGTACGAGGCGAGCGCGTCGGAGATGCCGGGGACGAACCGCTGCCCGACGACGGCCCACAACCCGCCGCGTTCGATCTGGCGATCCAGCCGGTCGGCGCGCTCGGTGCCGAGCACCCCGCGGGCGCTCTCGCGGCCGGCGCGTCGACCGATGAGGCTCGCGACGGTGGCGGTGCCGACGGTGGCGCCCAGCGTGACGAACGTGCCGAGCACCGGGCCGAACAGGATGCCGCTGGTGCCGGCCAGGAGGGGGCCGGGAACGAACAGCGCACCCAGGCACGCCGACACCACGACGTAGACCAGGGGAGCGACCGCTCCGGTGGCGGCCACCGCGCCGCGGATGTCACCGATGTTGATCACGCGCGCGACGGCCACCAAGTAGAACAGCCCGATCAGCAACGCCGCGAACAGCGTGAGCCGGATGATGTGCCGGGTGCGGCCGGCGGCGGGGGAATCGTCGGAGTCGGTCATGCTGACCCCGATTCTCCCGTACGACCGGCTCAGCCCGGCTGTGAGACCGCTCGGACGGCCACATCCGGTGTGCTGAACCGGCCGCGCCAGTGCCGTGCCGGGTGCCGGTCGGGCAGGTAGGGGCCGTCGCCGAAGAGTTTCTCGCGCAGGGTGCCGGGCGCGTACTCGCTCTGCGCCAGACCGCGCGACCGCAACTCGGGCACGACGTGGTCGATGAAGTCCTCGAAGCTTCCCGGCGTGGTGATGTAGCGGATGTTGAGCCCGTCGACGCCGGCGTCCTGCCATTCCTCGAGCGCGTCGGCGATCTGCTCGGGGGTGCCGACGATGCGGGTGGACTCCTGCTGCTGGCGCACCAGGTCGGCGATGGTCGGGTTGGTGCCGGGCGGGGCGGCCGCGATGAGCGCCTCGATGGTGCTGCGGGTGCCCTGGACGGTGGGCGCCAGATCGCCGATGGGGGTGTGGTGGTCCAGACCGCCGAGGTCGACGCCGATGCCGCCGCTGCGGTGTGCGATCAGACCGTCGATGCTGAGGTACTCGTCGAGTTCGGCGGCGCGGGTTCTGGCCTCGGCCTCGGTGGAGCCGACGACGAACGACAGGCCCTGGAAGAACTTGATGTCCTCGCGGCGGCGTCCGGCCGCGACGGCGCGGTCACGGGTGTCGTCGATCACCACGCGGGCGCCCTTGGGCGACACCGCGTTGATGAACACGCCTTCGGCGTGCCGCGCGGCGAATGTTCGTCCCGCGGTGGAGGTTCCGGCCTGGAACAGCACCGGGGTGCGCTGCGGCGACGGGAAGCTCAGGTGCGGGCCCTCCACGCGGTACCGCTTGCCGACGTGGTGGATCTTGTGCACCTTGTCCGGGTCGGCGTGGATGCCGCGTTCGCGGTCGCGCAACAGCGCGTCGTCGTCCCAGGAGCCTTCCCACAGTTTGTAGACCACCTCGGTGTACTCCTCGGCCCACTGGTAGCGCTCGTCGTGTTCCTCGCGTTCGGCCAGGCCGAAGTTGCGTGCCGAGTTCTGCAGCGCGCTGGTGACGACGTTCCAGCCGATGCGGCCCTTGGAGGCGTGGTCGAGGGTGGAGATCTTGCGGGCGAACGAGAACGGGTGATCCTGCAGCACCGAACTGGTGATCACCAGGCCCAGGTGCTCGGTGGACAACGCCAGGGCCGAAACGATCGCCGACGGATCGTGATTGGGGATCTGCAGGCCTTCTCGGAGGTAGGTCTCCCACCCGCCGCGGTAGTCGTCGTAGAGCCCGACCACGTCGGCGAAGAAGATCGAGTCGAACTTACCGCGTTCGAGGAGCTTGACCAGGTCCACCCACGCGTCGAGTTGGTCGAACTCCAGGCTGCGGTTCTCGGGGTTGCGCCACGCCCCGTAGGCGACGTGGGTGGCGGTGTTCATGGTGAAGGCGTTGAGGATCAGCCGCGGGCGGGTCATGATCCGAGGCTAGGACCGGTGTCGGCGGTGCCCAACGGTTTATCTCACCGGGCGCGAAACCTGTTCGCCATGAGGAAATCACGACGACGGGTTTCCGCCTGCCCTACGCCGTCGCGGCGGCGCACTCCCGCGGGGTCCGCCACGCGCGTGGCAGCGCCACCACGACGCCGATCACGCCCAGGATCAACGGCACCACCAGGGCCATGCGGTACGAGTCGAGTTGACCGGTACCGGCGGCCGTCGCCGCGACCTGCACCGCGGTGGTCGCGGCCAACCCGATCGCCGCGCCGAACTGGAAGGTCGTGTAGAGCAGGCCGCTGGTCAGGCCCTGCGAGGACTCCTCGACGCCGTCGGTGGCGGCGATGGTCAGCGGCCCGTAGGCCAGGGTGAATGCGATTCCCAGCGCCAACAGGCTCGGCAGCATGCTCAGGTACGCCCAGTCCGGTTCCACTCCGAGGAACAGCAGGAAGGACAGCGCGGCGAACGCCATGCCGACCGCGATGACGCGCCACAGGCCGAAGCGGCGCACCATGACCGGGGTGAGGGTGGGCGCCAGGATCGCGTCGATCGCGACGACCAGCAATGCCAGTGCGGTGGACATCGTCGACCAGCCGCGCAACTCCTGAAGGTAGAGCACGACGATGAACTGGAACCCCATGAACCCGGCGGCCAGGCAGCCCGCCCCGAGGTAGGCGTTGACCTGGGGGCCGGGCCGCAGCAGTGCCAGCGGCACCAACGGTTCGGCGGCAGCACGCTGCCGCAGACCGAACCCCCCGAACAGGAGCACCGCGACAATCGCGAACGGCAGTGAGCCGAGAAGTGTTCCGTGGGCCGCATTTTCGATCGCCGTCACGGTGAGGACCACGGCACCGGTGACGAGCACCGCGCCGGGAAGATCGAGGGACCGCCTGGCGGTGACGTCGTCGCGGCGGATCAGCGGGATGGCCAGCAGCAGCACGACGGTTGCGAGCGCAACCGGGGCGAAGAACACCCACCGCCAACCGAACGACGTCAGCACACCTCCGGCGACCAGTCCGAGCGAGAACCCCGCCGCGCTGATGCCTGCATAGATCAGCACAGCTCGATCACGTTGCGGCCCTTCCGGAAAGCTCGTGGTGATGATGGCGAGTCCGGCGGGCATCAGGAATGCCGCGGCGATCCCGGTGACCACCCGCACGGCGATCACCGTCGCGCCGTTGGGGGCGATACCGCCCAGCGCCGACATGGCGATGAAGACGACCAGCGCGGTCAGGAACACCCGCCGCCGGCCGTAGACGTCGGCGGTGCGGCCACCGAGGAGCATGAATCCGCCGTAGCCGATGACGTATCCGCTGACGATCCACTGCAGTTCGACGGTCGGCAGGTCGAGGGCCTGCCTGATGGTGGGCAGCGCGATATTGAACATGGCGATGTCGATGCCTTCGAGGAAGGCCGCGCCGCACAGCGTCGCGAGCAGCAACGCCGCGCGAACCCCGGAGCTTGTTTTCACGCTGAAAGAGGTCATGCACCCACCTTTGGTTCCTATTGGTAACTGACCACATCATCAGGCACCATGGAGCGATGCCGGAAGAAGGCACTTTGAACTCACCCGGTTCCCCGCAGGGAACCGACTGCTGCCCGGACGCTTTCCAATGGGACCGGCGAGAGGACTGCGAGGTACGGCAGATCCTCGACCGCATCGCCGACAAGTGGTCGCTGCTCATCATCGCCCTGCTCGACGACGGTTCCATGCGCTTCACCGAGCTCAAACGCATGATCGACGGCATCAGTCAGCGGATGCTCACCGTCACGCTGCGCCAGCTCGAACGCGACGGACTGGTACGCCGCACCGTGCACCCCGTCGTCCCGCCCCGGGTCGATTACGAGTTGACCGATCTGGGCCGCACGCTGCACGAAACCGTGCAACCACTCGTCGACTGGACCGAGCGGCACCAGCAGGACATCGCCGCGGCGCGGCAGCGATTCGACGAGGCGAACTGAACCCGGGTCAGGCAATTTCCGGGAATGTATGCCGTGACCAGGTGGTTGCGCGATGGGGACTGATCGGCAGGGCGATCAACGGCGAAAGGATGCGATATGACAGAGGCCATCGACTTCAACGAGATGAACCGCACGGTCATCAAGGAGTTCCGGGAAACCGGTGGCAAGGCCGGCGGCATCTTCGAGGGCAAGCCCCTGGTGCTGGTGCACCACGTGGGCGCCAAGTCCGGCAAGGAGCGGATCGCGCCACTGGTGCCGCTGCTCGACGGCGACCGCATCTACATCTTCGCCAGCAAGGGCGGCGCCGATACGAACCCGGACTGGTACCACAACCTGGTCGCCAATCCGGACACCGTCGTCGAACTCGGCACCGAGACCTTCCCTGTCAAGGCCCGGGTGCTCACCGGCGCCGAACGCGACGAGATCTACGCCAAGCAGGTGGCGCTGGAACCGCAGTTCGGCGACTATCAGCGCAAAACCACCCGGCTCATCCCGGTCGTCGAGTTGCAGCGCGTCTGAGCGCGCGCCGCGGCGACGCCCTGGGGGCAGCGTGGTGGCGGTGTCGACGACTCGATCCGGGCGCTCGCGTCGCGCATCATCTTCCTTTTCGCAGCGAACGCGGTCTTGCTGTACACGCGGGTCGTCACTGACACCACCGCGAGGGTCGACTGAGTGGGAAGCGATCCATCGCGCACCGGTCTTCTGCACCTGCGGCCCTCGGCCTCGCATGTGGAGTCGATCCTGACGGCCGATGCTCAATTGAGGGTGTTCCCGGAGTTGTCGTTGACCGGCTATCGAGTGGACGCGCCGCCGGTCAACATCGCCGGTGACGGCCTGGTGAAACTGGTAAAGGCCTGCGCAGCAACACGTTCAGTTGCGTTGATCGGCGCTCCGGTGGAAATGTCGGGCAGCCGGTTCATCGCGATGTTGCAGGTCGACGGCGACGGTGTGAGCGTGGCCTATCGCAAGACATTCTTGAGCGGCGACGAATGCAGGCATTTCGCTCCCGGTGACGGGCCGCGCGTCATCGAGGTGGACGGCTGGCGGGTCGGCATGGGAATCTGCCGAGACACCGGAATCGACGACCACGTGCGAGGTACAGCCGCGGTCGGTGTCGATGTCTACGTTTGTGGCGTGGTGCACCATGACACGGAGTTGGCTGAGCAGCAGCGCCGCGGGCGCAATATCGCTGCTGTGTGTGACGCGCCGGTGGTGAGGGCGAGTTTCGCCGGCGGCACCGGCGGCGGATTCGCCAGAACCGCTGGTCGGTCCGCGATCTGGTCAGCGAACGGGTTGGTGCTTGCTGAAACGGGCGCCGGCCCCGGTGGCATCGCCCGTACCACGTTGGAGCGGTCCTACTCCCGGGCATCTGCGTCGGCGTCGTGACCTTCTGTGTGATCCGGGGTCATTGCGTGGGCCTATGGCCGCCACAGCGATCCGGTATGGCGAACGTGGAGTCGTGGCGGGACGTTCCCCGTTGAACGGGGCATGGAACTTCAATCACACAACGCAGTGGTCACCGGCGGCACCGCCGGAATCGGTCTGGAGATCGCAAAGCTCCTGGCTGCCGAGGGCGCCCGGGTGACCGTCGTGGGACGGGACGCCGAACGCGGCGCCAAGGCAACGGTCGAGATCGGCCACGACGCGCGGTTCATCCAGGCCGACCTCGGCGACATGGATTCGGTGACGGCTCTCGCCGCCCAACTCGGCGACGTGGACATCCTGGTCAACAACGCCGGAGCGTTTCCCGTGGCGCCGACCGTGTCACAGGACGTGGAGTCGTTCGAGTCGATGTTCGACATCAACGTTCGCGGAACGTACTTCCTGGTGGCCGGTTTGGCCAAGGGCATGTTGCAGCGCGGTGCCGGCAGTATCGTCAACGTCACGTCGCTGGCTGCGGTCAAGGGCATGCCGGGTGCTTCGGTGTACAGCGCCACCAAGGCCGCACTGGCTTCGCTGACCCGCAGCTGGGCCGCCGAGTTCGGAGAGCGCGGTGTGCGGGTCAACAGCGTATCGCCGGGACCGACGCGCACCCAGGGGGTGCTGGCCGAGTGGGGTGAGTCGATCGAGGACATCGCGGCGGGCCTCCCGCTCCGGCGCACCGCTCGCCCGGAGGAGATCGCGCAGGCCGTGCTCTTCCTCGCCTCGCCCCGCGCCAGCTATGTCACCGGCTCCACGCTGTACGTCGATGGCGGCGGCGCCGCGGTCTGATCCGAAGGAGGAAAATGATGACCACACAGTCGAATTCGAACGTTATCCGGATCGGTGTCCAGCTGTGGCCGGGCGGCGTCGGGGACTACCGCACCTGGCGTGACGCGGTTCTGCATGCCGAAGAACTGGGTGTCGATGTGATCTTCGGCTACGACCATTTCCACCGTCCGGCAGTCGAGATCGTCGACGGCGGGCCGCGTTTGCTGCCCCAGCAACCTGACGTCAACAATTTCGAAGGCTGGACCGCTCTGGCGTCCTGGGGAGAGATCACCACCCGTGCCGAGATCGGCCTGCTGGTGACGGGTATCGGTTACCGCAACCCGGACCTGCTCGCCGACATGGCGCGCACGGTCGACCACATCAGCGGCGGCCGACTCATCCTGGGCCTCGGATCTGGCTGGTACGAAAAAGACTACGACGTATACGGATACGAGTACGGCACCGTCGCGTCGCGCATGGACCTGTTCGAGGAGGGTCTCGCGCGCATCGACCATCGGTTCGGTCAGCTCGTGCCTGCGCCACTGAGGCACATCCCGATCCTGATCGGCGGCTCCGGCGAACGTCGGACCATGCCGCTGGTTGCCCGCTACGCCGACATCTGGCACAGCTTCCTCGACATCGAATCGTTCCGGACGAAAAACCGGTTGCTCGAACGGCTGGCCGACGGTGTCGAGCGTGACCACTCGACGATCGAGCGGGCCGTACAGTGGACGGGCGCCGACGAGGCCAAGGAGTATGTGGCCGAGGGGGTCACGTTGTTCACCGCTGAGATCCATCCCGATACCGATGGCTACGACTTCACCGAAGTGGAGGGCATGCTGGCCTGGCGCCGGGCGCACTAGACGTTCTCAGCCGGTGGAATCCGCAGCGTCGGTTCGCGCCGGGCTTGCCGAATCCTCCAGCTGCGCAACAAGATGGCCGACATCGCGCCGCTGCGAGGCGGCGGGCCATACCGCCCACGTTCGCCGAACCAGTGGGGCGCCTTCCAGGGGATACCAGCGCACCGACGCGGGCAGCGACCGGCGCCGCCCGGGCGGGGCGAGCGTGAACCTGCCGCTGGTGCTCAACGCCGCGAGTTTGAGCTCGGGAATCAGGTGCTGGGTGAACATCTCGGACGCAGCCGGTTGGATGCCGTGGCTGCGCAGGATCGCCGTCAACTCGTCATACCAGGCGGGGCTGCTCGACCGGGGGAACCCGAGCCACTGCACACCCGCGAGGCGGTCGAGCGGCACCGCGCCGTCCGGCAGGCCCAGAGCAGCGGCGTCCTCGACGTTGACCAACACGCCGAGCGGCTCGGTCAGGATCACCGATGCATCCAGCCAGGTCTGGGCCGGGCGTTCGCGGACCAGCCCCACCTCCAGTTCGCCATCACGCAGTGCCTGCGTCTGTTCTGCTGTCGAGAGGTGAACCACCTCGACCATGCTCTGCGGGAACGCGGATGCGGTCGCCGCGATGGCCCGCGAAACGGGACCGATCGGGGCCTCCAGCGGCACACCGATGCGAAGGCGCTGTGCCGATGTCGGGACGTGCGCGGACATTGTCGCCAGCGCCCGGTCGTAGCGGGCGATGATCGCGCGTGCTTCGTGCAGCAGTGTCGTCCCGGCCGCCGTCGCCGCAACCCCCGTGCTGCTGCGCGTGAGCAGTCGAACGTTGAGGTGCTTCTCCAGTGCCTGGATGGTCTGTGACACCGACGGCTGGCTCAGATGGAGCCGACGCGCGGCCGCCGACACCCCGCCGGCTTCTACGACCGATACGAAGGTGCGCAGGTCACCGATGTCCATGGTGGCGTCAACGTCCCCGGGACGCAGTTCATGCCCGCGCGGGCGAAGACCCTCGCTTCACTGCCCGACCTGCGCCCGCAGCGCGGCGGCGCCGTGCCGGTGCAGATCTTTGGCGACGTCGACCACGTAGTCGGCGAATTCGGCCTGCTGTGCCGTCTCGGCCCCGACGACCGACGGTTCGGCGACCAGTCGCCGGACGGCCGCACCGACCGGCAGACCGGACGTCAGGTCTGTGAGCTCATCGGCGCGCGGATCGGCCAGTGCGGAGCGTCGGCCGGCCGCGTCGACCGGGTCGACGACGTGCAGGGCCCACCCGGCGACACCCAGCGCCGCCCACCGCGCGAACGCACCCTGGGCGGCGCGTGCCGACACCGTGCGGAGCAGGCGGGGACCGATCTTCTGCGAGCCGTCGGATGCCACCTGAAGGGTGGTGTGCGGCAGAGCGGTGTTGGCGAAACGGGCCAGGACCGATTCGCCGTAGTCCACCACATCGACCCCGGCGGGTGCCTCGAGGGACGGGCGCACGTCTTCGGCGAACAGATGCCTGCAGACATCCGCGAGCATCGTGTCGTGGACCGCCTCGGCGATGGAGCGATACCCGAGCCGCAGCCCGAGGTAGGCCAGTGTCGAGTGCGCTGCGTTGAGGGTCCGCAATTTGAGTTGTTCCCACGGCGCGACGTCGTCGACGAGTTGCGCCCCGACCGCCGACCACGCGGGAACCGGCCCGGCAAAACGGGACTCGATGACCCATTGGCTGAACGGCTCGCACATCACGGGCGCCCCGTCGTGCACCCCGAGACTGCGGGCGAGCGCCGCGATGTCCTCGTCGGTGGTCGCCGGGACGATCCGGTCGACGACGGTGGACGGGAACGCCACCATGGCATTCTCGACTGCGGAAAGCCCTGCCGCGTCGGCGAACTCGTGCACGACCCGCCGCAACTGCTGTCCATTGTGGGGAAGGTTGTCGCACGAGATGACGGTGAGCGGTCCCGCACCCGAGCGGGCTCGCCGCGCGATCGCATGTGCCAGCACACCCGGCACGGTCCGCGGTGCACCCGACATGAGATCCGCAGCCACCGTCGGGTCGCCGCGATGCAGCCCACCGGTGGCGGGGTCGAGACGGTAGCCCTTCTCGGTGACCGTGAGGGTCACCACGTGCACGGCGGGATCGCAGATCCGATCGATCACGCAGCCCGGGTCGGCCGATCCGTCGCCGACCTCGCGCAGTGCCCCGACGATGCGCGGCGGGCATGCTCGCGCACCGCGTTCCACGACGGTGTAGAGGCCGTCCTGCGGTGCCAGGCGCGCCGCCGCGGCTCCGCTGCGCTGGGTGAACGACGCGATCGCCCAATGGTTCTCACCGGAAAGCCGCATGGCGTCCTCGGTGTACACCGCCTGGTGTGCGCGGTGGAATGCACCAAGACCCAGGTGAACCTGGCCGACGGTCAGACCCCGGGGGTCCGGCTGTGGGGGAGTGGCCGTGCCGTAACTGTCGAGCTTGAGGGGCGTCACGCAAGCACCTCGGCGTGCGCGCGCACGGTCTGCAGGGGTGCGATGCCGCCGCTGCCACCGACACCGCCGACGGCCAGTGATGCCGCGGCGGCGCCGATCCGGACCGCGGTGGCCAGATCGTCACCCAGCGCCAGGCGCGCGGTGACGGTACCGGCGAACACGTCTCCGGCCCCGGTCTGATCCACCACGCGGGGCGCGGCGAAAGCCGGTTGCCAGTACGCGGTTTCGGTGGCGACGTGGACACCCGTGGCGCCGCAGGTGACCGCCACCGCGGCGGCGCCGCAGGTTCGCAACTCGGCGGCGGCATCGGCCGCGTCGGAGGTGCCGAGCAGTGCCGCACACTCGTGCGGGGCCGACGGGGTCACCAGGGCGCACCGCGGTGCCAGTTCGCGCAGCAGGGCTCGGGCGTGGTCGGCGGTGGTCAGCCGCGGACGGAAGTTCGGGTCGTAGACGAATCGGGCGGCACGGCGAGCGGCCTCGAGCACGGTCGCGCGGGCGGTCGCCGACAACGCCGCGGTGATCCCGCTGACCACCACACCGCCCGCGCTCTCCAGAACACCGGTGGGCAGATCCTCGGGTGACAATCGCGATCCGGCGGAACCACTTCGGGCGTAGCAGAACTGACGGTCACCGTAGGGATCCGAATGCTGGACGTAGATGCCCTGGAAACTGCGGTCACGTCTGATGTGTCCGGTGTACACACCCAGTTCGTCGAGGTGGTCGATCACCGCGGTGCCGAGTTCGTCGTCGGACACCCGGGCGACGACGGCTACGCGCGCCCCCGCGGCCACGGCGGCCGTGGCGGTGTTCACGACGTCCCCGGACACCGCGAAACCGCAATCGACCCCATGTGCGATCTGGCCGCGGGTGCTGATCTCGATGAGCGGCTCACCGAGTGCCACCACGTCGAACCTGCTCACCAGTCGTGCACCGATCCGTCGCTTCTGCGGTTGACCGGAAGGGATTTCGGGTCGTAAGGAAAGCGCTCGGCGGCCTTCTCGTCGACCTCCACACCCAGGCCCGGCGCATCACCGGGATGCATGAGCCCGTTGTGGAACGTCCAGTTGGTGCCGAACACCTCCTCGGCGGGTTCGACGTGACCCATGTACTCCTGGACGCCGAAGTTCGGCACCGACATGTCGATGTGCAATGCCGCGGCGAACGATACCGGGGAGAGATCTCCGGCTCCGTGGGATCCTGTTCGCACACCGTATAATTCGGCCAGTGAGAAGATCTTGCGCAGGTGGGTGACGCCGCCCGCGTGGGACACCGAGGTGCGGATGTAGTCGATCAGGCGCTCGGTGATCAGGTGCTGGCAGTCCCAGATCGAGTTGAACACCTCGCCGACCGCGAGCGGGGTGGTGGTGTTCTGCCGGATCAGCCGGAACGCCTCCTGGTCCTCGGCCGGCGTGGGGTCCTCCATCCAGAACAGTCGGTGCTCTTCGAGATCGCGTCCCAGCCGGGCCGCTTCGATCGGGCTGAGCCGGTGGTGCACGTCGTGCAGAAGATGCACGTCGTAGCCGAATCGTTCGCGGACGGCCCCGAGCATCTGCGGTGCGAACCGCAGGTACGGGCCGGTCTCCCAACTCTCCTCGGCCGGCAGATGTGCCGATGCGGGTTCGTACAGCGACGAACCCGGGTGGACGCCGTACACCTTGCCCATGCCGGGCACCGCGCACTGGGCCCGCACCGCGCGGTAACCGCGGTCGAGGTACCCGGCGAAGTCGTCGAGCATCTCGTCCAGGCTCGCGCCGCTGGCGTGTCCGTAGACCATCACCCCGTCGCGCGCGGCGCCGCCCAGTAGTTGGTACAGCGGCAACCCGGCGGCCTTGCCCTTGATGTCCCACAACGCGACGTCGACGGCCGCGATGGCGGTCATGGTGACCGGGCCGCGGCGCCAGTACGCACCCTTGTAGAAGTACTGCCAGGTGTCCTCGATCCGTTGCGCATCGCGACCTATCAGTTGCGGGCACACATGATCGCGCAGGTAGGACGCCACGGCGAGTTCGCGGCCGTTGAGTGTGGCGTCGCCCCAACCCACCAGACCGTCGTCGGTGGTGATCTTGAGGGTGACGTAGTTGCGCCCCGGTGCCGTGACGAGCACATCAGCGCCGACGATCTTCATGCTTACATACAAGTACTGGCGAGCAAGATCTGTCAACAGGACAGGTATTCCAATAGGCTGTCGCCATGACGGCGCCGAAGCAGGGTACGAACCGTGAACGCGTGTATGCCGAGCTGCGGCGACGCATCGTGACCCTGGAGTCGGCGCCCGGCGCGTCGTTGTCGGAGAACGAGCTCGCCGCGCAGCTCTCGGTCAGCCGCACACCGGTTAGGGAAAGCCTGATCCTGCTCGCCGACGAGGGCCTGGTGCAGATCTTCCCGAAGCTGGGATCCTTCGTGGCCAGGATCGACCCCGAACGCGTCGCCGATGCGCAGTTCATCCGCGAGGCGATCGAGCTCGCCAACATCCCGACGGCCGTCGAACGGGCCGACCGTAGCGCGATCGCCGAACTGCGGGCGTTGATCGCCGCGCAGCGGGAAACCGCCGACATCAACACCTTCTTCGAGCTCGACGAGCAGTTCCACCGGTCGCTGCTCGCAACCGGTGGCCACGCCAATGCGTGGCGGACCGTCGTGGCCGCCAAGGCGCACCTGGACCGGGCGCGCCGGCTCGGCATGCTCAGTGAGAGCTCGATCCAGTCGCTGACCGACGAGCATGCCGCGGTGGTCGACGCGGTCGACGCCCGTGACGCCGACAAGGCCACCGCGGCGCTGCGTGATCACCTGCGCAAGGTGTTCACCGACATCGAGAAGATCCGCTCGCGCTCGCCGGAGTTGTTCGCCGACGGCGCGACCGCTCGCCCCACCCGCCGAGTGGTAGCCGTCTGGCAGTGACCCGTCGGCCGGTGGCGGCCATGTCGTAACCCGCTGTTGACAAGGCTTGGCTCTCAGGGCTTGTATGTAAGTAACGCCGCTCACATCCGCTCATGTGGGGCACGCCCGCCCAGCCGTCTCAGCAGCAAGGAACACACGATGACCAACAACGTGGACGCCGGCGCGCGGGAAGCGCCGAACGACTCATCGACCCGTGCGACGCCGAATCTGCGCCGGACGGTCCTCGCCTCGGTGATCGGCACCATCGCCGAGTACTACGACTTCTTCATCTACGGCACCGCGTCGGCGCTGGTCTTCAACAAGATCTTCTTTCCCGACGTCGACCCGCTGGTGGGCACCCTCGCCGCCTTCTCGACCTACGCGGTCGGGTTCTTCGCGCGCCCGCTGGGCGGGATCGTGTGGGGCCACGTCGGTGACCGGATCGGCCGGAAGAAGGCGCTGGTCTTCACGCTCCTGCTGACCGGACTCGGAACCTTCCTGGTCGGTGTCATGCCGACCTATCAGCAGATCGGGCTGTGGGCCGCGGTGATCCTCATCGTCGTGCGCCTGATCCAGGGCTTCGGCGTCGGCGGTGAACAGGGCGGCGCGGTGCTGCTCACCGCCGAGGCATCGCCACCGCAGCGCCGCGGATACTTCGCGAGTTTCGTCCAACTCGGTTCTCCCATCGCCTATCTCATTCCCACGGCGCTCTTCGCGGTGCTGCAGGCGCGGATGGACGACGAGATGTTCCTGTCCTGGGGATGGCGGATCCCGTTCCTGCTCAGCGCGGTGGTGATTGTCGTCGGCCTCTACATCAGACTGCGGGTACCCGAAACCGAGGCGTTCCGGGCGGTCAAGGAGCAGGGCGCCCGGCGCCCCGCACCGCTGCGCACCCTGCTGGCCGACCACCGTCGCGAGGTGATCGGCGGCATGGCGGTCAAGTTCGTCGAAGCCGCGATGTTCCCCTTCTACACGATCTTCCTGGTCACCTATGCACGCAGCCAGAACGTCGATCCCGCAATCGTTCTCGACGCGGTGATCATCGCGATCATCGCCGAGGTGATCATGGTTCCGCTGTGGGGCAGGCTCACCGACCGGGTCGGGCGCAAACCCGTCTACCTCGCCGCGGCGCTGCTGAACCTTGTGCTGCTGATCCCCGCATTCCATGCCGTGCGGACCGGCAACTTCGTGGTGATCGCCGCGCTGTTGGTGGCCGGACTCGCGATCGGCCACGCCGGGACGTACGCCCCGCAGGCCTCCTACTTCCCCGAACTGTTCCCGTCCTCGGTGCGGTACAGCGGTGTGTCGGTGGTGTGGCAGTTCGGCGCCATGATCGCCAGCGGACCCTTCACCGTCATCGCCGCGGCGCTGCTCATCGCGGGCGACAGCTCCTACGTCTGGGTGGCCGTGTACGTGGCGGTCTTGATCCTGATCAGCGTGTTCGCGCTGATGAAGATGCCGGAAACGGCGGTGCGGTCCCGGGGCGGGACCGAGTACGCCGACTGGTCGAACTGAACCTTCGAAAGGACCACATCCGATGTCCCACAGCGTCGACAGTTCACCGGCACGTCCGGCGACCAGGACGACCGCAGACCTGGCCAAAGCGGCGGTGTCCGGATGGCTCGGCACCGCAATGGAATTCATGGACTTCCAGCTCTACTCCCTGGCCGCCGCCATCGTCTTCAACAAGATCTTCTTCCCCGACGTGAGCCCGGCGATCGGCCTCATCGCGGCCATGGCGACCTACGGGGTGGGCTACGTCGCGCGCCTGGCAGGGGCGATCTTCTTCGGGCGCATGGGCGACCGCATCGGACGCAAGAAGGTCCTGTTCATCACCATCGCCATGATGGGCGCGTCGACCACCCTGATCGGTGTCCTGCCCACCCACGCGACCATCGGGATCATGGCCCCGATCCTGCTGGTGGTCCTGCGACTGATCCAGGGGTTCGGTGCGGGCGCCGAGATCGCCGGAGCCACAACCATGCTCGCCGAGTACGCGCCGCCGAAACGGCGCGGGATCATCGCGTCACTGGTCTGCCTGGGCACCAACTCGGGTACCCTCGCCGCGTCCGGGTTGTGGGCGGTGCTGCTCGCGGTGCTCAGCGAGGAGCAACTGCTCAGCTGGGGCTGGCGGGTACCGTTCCTGCTCAGCTTCGTGCTGATGCTCTTCGCGATCTGGCTGCGGATGAACCTCAAGGAAAGCCCGGTGTTCGAGGAACGCCCCGACGTCGTCGACGGTGTCGCGCTCTCCCGCGACGAACTCGACGCCGTCGCGTCCCGACAGGGCGTGCTGGAAGCGGGTTTGCGCCAACGCAAGGGCAAGGCGTTCCTGGTCGCACTGGGCCTGCGGTTCGGACAGGCCGGTAATTCCGGTCTGGTGCAGACGTTCCTGGTCGGCTACATCGCCACCACACTGATGATGGACAAGTCGGTGGCCACCAGCGCGATCATGTACGGCTCGCTGATCGGCTTCGTGACCATCCCGATCGTGGGTTGGCTGGGCGACCGGTACGGGCGGCGGTTGATCTACATCGTGCTGACGACCCTGACCGCGATCCTGGCGTTCCCCTTGATGATCGGCGTCACGAGCGGCAACGACCTGATCATGGTGCTGTCGATGATGATCGCGCTCAATGTCGGTGTGCTGGGCCTGTTCTCGCTGGAGAGCGTCACGATGGCCGAACTGTTCGGCTCGCGGACCCGGTTCACCCAGCTCGCCCTCACAAAGGAGATCGGCGGGATCCTCGCCACCGCCATCGGGCCGGTGGTCGCGGCGAGCCTGACCGCGGCGACCGGCAGCTGGTGGCCGATCGCTGCGATGCTGGTGGTGTATTCGGTGATCACCCTGGTGTCGGCGGTGCTCAGCCCGGAGACCCGCGGCCGTGATCTGGTGCAACTGGAGGATGCGCTGTGAAAGCTGTTGTGGTGCACGGTGCCCAGGACCTGCGGGTCGAGGAACTACCCGATCCCACACCGGGCGAGGGGGACGTCCTCGTCGCCATGGAGTGGGGCGGGATCTGCGGTTCGGACATCTCGTACTGGCGCCACGGCCGAACCGGCACCGCCGTACTGAGACACCCCATGGTGCTGGGCCACGAGGTCGCCGGACACATCGCTCGCGTCGGCGCCGGGGTCAGCGGGCTGCGCGTGGGCGACCGGGTCACGATCCACCCGGCGACGGCATCGGGCGGATACTTCGGTTCCGCCGCATTCGACCCGCACACCGACGGCGGATTCTGCGCGCTGAAAGTGGTTCGCGCCGAACAGGTGCGGGTGCTGCCCGACACCGTAGACACGGCACGGGGCGCACTCGCCGAACCGCTCGCGGTGGCGATGCACGCGGTGAACCGGGCCGGTGAGGTACGCGGGCGCGAAGTCCTGGTGAACGGGGCCGGTCCCATCGGGTCCCTGGTGGTGGCGGCCGCGAAGTACGCCGGTGCCACGCGCGTGGTGGCAGCGGACGTGGTCGACGCGCCACTGGCGATCGCCAAGGCGAT
The DNA here is from genome assembly GCF_001187505.1 of Mycolicibacterium goodii. The sequence continues at coordinate 5,406,149 of NZ_CP012150.1, read as the reverse complement.
GGGCGCCGACGAGGTCGTCAACCTGTCCGCCGGTGGCCAACTTCCCGCCGACGCCGCGGTGACGTTCGAAGCATCGGGTGTGGCCGGCGCGCTCGGTGGCGTGCTGCGCGCGACGGCGCGCAACGGTGTCGTGGTACAGGTGGGAAACCTGCCGGGGCAGGCGGCGCCCGCGAGCCTGGGTGATCTCGTCAGCCGCGAGATCACCTGGATCGGGTCGTTCCGGTTCGTCGACGAGATCACCGACGCCGTGGCGGCCCTCGACGCCGGCCTGGACGTCACCCCGCTGATCACACACCGCTATCCGATCGACGACGCCGCCCAGGCGATGGCCGTCGCCGCCGATCGCACCACCGGCAGCGGCAAGGTGCTCCTGCGGCTGGGCGGTTGACGCAGGCAGGCTAAACCGACGTCTTGTGCGGTGCGGCCGCCGGAATGCTCGGCAGACTGATGGTGAAAGTCGTTTGTCCGGAACGCGATTGCGCCGAGATCGTGCCGCCGTGCGCCTCCACGATCGACGCCGCGATCGACAGACCCAAGCCGAAACTGCCTGCCGCGCGCGAGCGGGACTTGTCGGCCCGCACGAAACGCTCGAACAGGTGGGGCAGCAGGTCGTTGTCGATTCCGGGCCCGTTGTCGGCCACGGTCACCTCGGCATGGCTGGTGTCCCCGCTCCCACGGACGACCAGCGTCGTCTGCACCGCCGTGCCCTCCGGGGTGTGCACGCGGGCATTCGACAGCAGGTTGGCCAGCGTCTGGTGCAGCCGGGCGTGATCGGCACGCACCCACACCGGATCGTCGGGCACCTGCACCGACCAGTGGTGGCTCGGCGCGGACACCGCGGCGTCGTTGACCGCATCGGCGACCAGTTCGGAGAGGTCGACCTCGGTGGTGTCGAGTTCCTGGCCCTCGTCGAGCCTCGCCAGCAGCAGCAGGTCGGCCACCAGCGCGTTCATCCGCTGCGCCTCGGCCTCGATGCGTGCGAGGGAGTACTCGGTGGTCTCGGGCAGCACCGAACTGTCCTGGCGGGTGAGTTCGGCGTAGCCGTGGATCGCCGCCAGCGGGGTGCGCAGTTCGTGGCTGGCGTCGGTGATGAACTGGCGCATGCGCCGGTCCGATGCCGCGACGTCGGCCAGCGCGCGCTCGACGTGGTCGAGCAGCTGGTTGAGCGTGTCGCCCACGCGCCCGACCTCGGTGCGCGGATCGGTGTCGCCGGGCGGGACCCGCGGGGTGATGGCGTGGTTCTCCCGGTCGAGGGGGAGGGTCGCCACCTCGGCAGCGGTGGCGGCCACCCGGCGCAGCGGCCGCAGCGCGATGCCGACGATGGCGATGGTGCTGATCGCGGTGAGGATCAGCGCGACGACGGTCATCGCGGACACGATGCCGGTGACCCGCATCATCGCCTCCCACGCCGGCGTGTAGGACACCCCGGTGACGAGCGATTCGTCACCGTCACCGGGATGGCTGACCACCCGGTACCACCCCAGCTCGGGGATTTCCACGTTGCGCGGTGTGGGCCCGGTGGCGGCGAGGTCCCTCAGCGCGGCGGTGGCCTCGGGCGGGGCGGGCTTCGCGTCGCCGTCGGCGAAGAACGCCGAATCGACCACCTCGCCGTCCTGGATGAGGGCGATGACGTTGCCCTCGGCCTGGCCCAGGACGTGGATGAGCGGTTTCATCGATCCCGGTGGGGGCACCTCGTCCTCCCCGGGCAGCGGGGAGGTCCGGTATTTGGTGACGGTCTTGCCGAAACCGTCGGCGGCGCCGGTCAGTTGGCTGTCGATCAGGTTCATCATCGACGACCGCAGCGTCAGCACCGACAGCACGCCGATCGTCGACAGCGCCACCATCACCACGAGCGAGACCCCCACGACCAGTTGTCGGCGCAGCGACCAGCTCTTCCAGGTACGCATCATTGCGCCGGTCGCAGCATGTACCCGACGCCGCGCACGGTGTGGATCATCGGTTCCCGCCCGGTGTCGATCTTCTTGCGCAGGTACGACACGTACAGGTCGACGATGCTGGTGCGTCCGCCGAAGTCGTACTCCCAGACCTGCCGCAGGATCTCGTTGCGGCTCAGTGCTTTCCGCGGGTTGCGCATCAACGCCCGGAGTAGCGCAAACTCGGTGGAGGTCAACGAGATCGGCGTATCGCCACGCGTGACCGTGTGACCGGCCGCATCGAGGGTCAGATCACCCACCCGCAGCGTTTCGTCGGCGGCAGGCGTCAGGTAGGCGGTGCGCCGCAGCAGGCCCCTGAGCCGGGCAACGAGTTCCTCCAGCGAGAACGGCTTGGTCATGTAGTCGTCGCCGCCAGCGGTCAGGCCGTCGACCCGGTCGGCCACCGAATCCCGTGCGGTGAGGAACAGTGTCGGCGTGTAGGTGTCGAACGAGCGGATCTGCTCCAGAACGCCGAGGCCATCGGTGTCGGGGAGCATGATGTCGAGCACCAGGAGGTCGGGGCGGTTGGCGCGGTACTTCTCGATGGCGCCTGCGGCGTCGTGCGCGACGTCGATCACCCATCCCTCGTACTGCAACGCCATCTGGACGAGGTTGGTGAGCGCGCGCTCGTCGTCGACGAGCAGCACGCGGATCGGCGACCCGTCGGCGCGGTACATGCGGGGCAGTTGTCCCAGGATCGCGCGACGCGGCCGCTGGCTCTTGAGTTGCGCAGACGTCACGTCGCCATTCTCGCGTGCATTCAACGGCCGCTCACCGCCTTCATAGCGTTTTCATAGGTGGCACCGGTCGGCTTGCGGCAGCATGTCACGCTGCCTGCAGGCCGGTGACGGCGAACTTCTCCACTTCCGCGACATGTCCGCCGGTCCACACCACCAGCGTGAGCGCGCCCGGTTGCGGCGCGGTGGTGTTGACCGTGGCCGACCATGGCGCGGCCTCGCCACCGGCGGCCACACAGCAGTGTTCGCCGAGCATCTGCTCAGGGCCGTTCTGGTGGACCCGCAGGTGCAGGCTCTCGTCGACGCCGGTGATCACACCGGCCGCGTCGATCACGGTGGAGACCGGGCTGCCGTACGGCGGCGCGGTCAGCGTGAGCACGTCATCGCGGCTGCCCACCACCTCCCACGGCGCGCCGGGGGCAGGCCCGAACCGGGCGAGGTGGATCGTGGCGGCCGTCGTCGGCCGGTCGTTGGGCAGTACATAACCCACACCGACCCAGGCCTCGTCGGGAAGCTCGGTGACGTCGGTGACCCGGTCGATCTCGGTGAAGCCCAGGTAGTCGCGCGTGAACGACAAGGCGGTGGCCGACGGGTCGGCGTGCCACGGGGCGTGACCGGCCGGTGCGCCCTCGCGCAGCCAGGTATCCGCCTCGGCCTGCGAGGCGAACGGCCACAACGGCTGATAGGCGAACTCCTCGGCCGCGTTCGCGGTGGCCGTCCCGAGGGCCCCGGTCAGGGCAGCGGCCACAATGACGACGCCGAGCACGCCGGCCATGCGTCGAGTCGTCGCCATAGCCCCATGATGCGCGTTCACCCGGGTGTTCGGCCGCCGAAAACTCGCTGAGGTCTCACACCCGTGCAGGTGAGTCAGTAGTTCACGGTGCCGAGCAGGCCACCGCCGACCGCGACCGCGTCCCCGGTGATGCTCACGCTGCGCGGCGAGGCAAGGAAGGCCACGACGTCGGCCACCTCGGTGGCATCCACGACCCGTCCGATGGCGTTGTCGGCGATCCGCTTCTCGTATTCGGCGACGTCCAGTCCGGCGGCCGTGGCCGCGGCCTCGAACTGGGCGGCCTTGCTCTCGGTGCGGGTCTGCCCGGGATGGACGACGGTGACGTTGACACCGTGCGGGCCGAGTTCGTCGGCGAGGTTCTTGGTCAGGGCGGCCACGCTGACGTTGCGGATGCTGCGCACGATGGAATGCGTCTGCCGGTAGCCCAATCCACTGATGTTGATGATGCGGCCCCAGCCCTGCGCCTTGAGATGGGGTGCGACGGCGCGCGCGGTGCGCAGATAGCCCACGACCTTGACGTTGACGTCGTCCCAGAACGCCTCGTCGGTGGTGCCCGCCAGATCGGGGAACCCTGCGCCCACCGCCTGGTTCGACGCGTTGTTGACCAGGATGTCGACGCCACCGAGTTCCGCCACGGCACGGGCCACAAGAGCCTTGACCGATTCGTCGTCGGCGGTGTCGGCGACGACGGGGATGGCCCGTCGCTCACTGCGTTCGGTGACCTCGACGGCGGCCTTCTCCAACGCCTCCCGGCCACGCGCGGCGAGCACCACGTCGACGCCCTCGGCGGCCAGTGCGTGGGCGATCGCCAGGCCGATGCCCTTGCTGCCGCCCGTGATGATCGCGCGCTTGCCGGTCAGTTGCAGATCCATATGTCTCCCTGTGTTGCTGGTCAATCCTTCCCGTGCCGTCACGGGTTGACCGAATGTCGGCTTCTCGTGGGGTGCTTGGTGATCGGTGAGGTCATCGGATCTTCATCCGGGCCCGAGACCCAGGGGCTCCCGCCCCGACCGTGATGTGTGACAGTGCCTCGGCGGCGTCGAGGGAACGCGGTGGCCGACCGTTGCGGGCATGCTCGGCCGTCACGCGTTGAAGATATTCGTTGACCGGCGCGGACCGGCCGATCAGGCGTGCCTGCAATGCGATTTCGCCGTTGAAGTAATCGGTTTCGACCTCGGTGTGGCCGCGCGCCACGCTCTGCCACGTGGAACCGTGGACGTCGTCACGCACCCGGCCGGCCAGGAACCTGCCGCGCCGCTCGGCGTCCTGCGCGGCAGGCACCACCGGGATTCCCGCCGCGGCGAGGATCTCCTCGGCCTCGGCGCGCGCCCGTGCGGCGAGTTCGTCGGCCTCCGGGCCCGGCCCGAAGACCGCGGTGACGCCGTTGCCGAGGTTCATGATCAGCTTGCGATGTTTCCACGCCATGATGTCGGCGCGGACCTCGGACAGGAACTGCGAGGCACGCAGCATCGCCGCGACATCGCCCGCGAGGGCGTCGGTACCGGACGGATAGCGCCCCAGATCGAGGATGCCCGCGAACGGATGACTTTGCTGCACCACCACACCCGGCTCCAGATGCGCCGCGGGCAGCATGACCGTGACGCCGTACACGTTGGCGAAACGCCGCAGGATCGCCGTCTCGTTGGCGACGCCGTTCTGCGCGGCGAAGATCGCGGTGTCCGCGGGGGCGTGGGCCGCGAGATCGTCGAGCGCGGCCGCGGTCTGGTGGCCTTTGACCGCGAGGATGACGACCGGTTCGGGGCCCCAGTCGACCTCGCCGGCGTTGGCCGCGGCCGGCAGCGACACGGTGTGCTCACCGGCCTGGGTGACCAGTTTGAGCCCGTCGGTGCGGATGGCACTTAGATGGTCACCACGCGCGACTGCGGTCACGTCGAAACCACTCAGGCGGAGCTGGGCCGCGATGACGCCGCCGATCGCTCCGGTTCCGTACACGACAACAGGGTGGGTGTCGGCCATCGAGAACTCGCTTCCGGTCGGGGCGACGCGGGCGCCGGTGGTCCCAGTGCCGCCGGTTCCGGTGGCACGGTCGAAAATTCTTCTTCCGATTCTGCCGACTTCCGACCGGCCTCGCCCTGCGGGATTGCTGTGCGTGTGCGAGATCGGCGAGCACGAGGTCACCCGTGATGGCACGCCCACCCTCAGGACGCGACACCCAGCGTGCCACCGGACTTGCGTTCGGGCAGCGCGTCCTCGGCGATGGCGTGCAACGTGCGCATGATCAAGGCGATGTTCGGGTCACGCTGGCGACCCGCGCGGACGACCGCGCTGATGGTGCGTCCGCCGAGATCCAGACCGGGCACGATGAGCCCCTCCAACTTCTCGGGAACCGACAACCGCGGAACGATGGCCGAGGCGACCTCGGTGGCCGCGAGATCGCAGATGTTCTGGGCGCCGATGACGCGGTGCTTGACCTGCGGTGTGAAACCGGCACTTTCACCGGCCCGCACGACGGCGACACCGAGCCCGGAATTCTGCGGCCCGGTGATCCACGGCCCGTCGGCCAGCGCCGACAACCCGTGCTTGCGCACCCGCAGGTGTGAGTGCGTGGGCGCCAGCAAGACCAGTGGTTCGAACAGCAGTGGCACCGTGGTGAGCCCGCCCGGGGGCTCATGCCCGACGAAGTCGTAGTGGCACGTGAGGGCGACGTCGACCTCGCCCTGCCGGAGCAGACGGATGGCGGCCGAACTGGTCTCCTGCTGCACCTGGATGCGCAGGTCGGGTTCTGACGCGCTGAGGCGGTGCATCAGCGGCACCGCGAACGTGGGAATGCCCATGTTGAACGTGGCGATCGCGACCTGCCCCGACACCCGGTCTCTGGTCTCGGCGACCGCGCTCATGGCCTCGTCCACCGCGACGAGGACACGCCGGACATGCTCGGCGAGAACCTGGCCGCTGCGCGTCAGACCCAGGGTCCTGCCGTCACGGCGGAACAGGGTCGCGCCCGCTTCCTCTTCGAGGACGCGGAGTTGTTGAGACACAGCGGAACTGGTGATGCTGCGACGCTCGGCGACCGCGGTGACCGACCCGAGGTCGGCCAGATCGGACAGCAACATCATGCGGCGCAGGTCAAGCATGGCGCGCACCGGTGTCACTCGGGGCGGACGGCACAACGGCGGTGACAGTCATCGGGACCTCATCAGCTCGGGAACAGCCTGGAATCAGCGAAAAGGTTCAGCGACAACAGACCGCACGGCGGTCATGCATCAGATCGACGTGCGGTGAGCTGGTGAGGTCCGTCGAATTCACGGCTCGAATGATCTCAGAGAAGTGAGGTCCAGCACAGTGCCGCGGTGCGGAGATTCTCCGCCCATACGCCGTTGACCTGCGGCGATGTGAAGAGTGCAGCAGAAATCACCGCGGTTGTAATTCTGGTGTCCTTTTGTGCCTGCGTCGATCATTCCACCGACGCGTAAGCCGCACTGAACGATTCCGGTAGCCGAACCCGCTTGTTCGTGGCGGCGGACAGAACCGACGCTGAGGTGGCGCGGCAGGACAGCCCACTGCCCGCCAACCGATCACGACAGATCACCACAAAGGGGGACCGCCTGATGACCGAACTCAAGGAGAACAGCGCGCCGACCGACACCGGTCTGGACATCGTGCCGCTCGCCGGCTACATCGGCGCCGAGGTGCGCGGTGTCGATCTGCGCGAGGAACTGGAAGCCAGCGTGGTCGAGGAAATCCGCACCGCGCTGCACACCCACAAGGTGATCTTCTTCCGCGACCAGGAGATCGGGCACGCCGAGCAGATCGCGTTCGCCCGCCGGTTCGGCAAGGTGACACCTGCGCATCCGCACGAGGAGGAACCGCCGGAGGGCTTCCCCGAGATCCTGCCGATCGACAGCCGACGCTACGAGCGGCAGTTGGGCCGCAAGCGCACGTCGTACGACAGCAGCTGGCACACCGACGTGACGGCGCTGGTGAACCCGCCTGCCGCCTCGATATTGCGCGCGCACATCCTGCCGCCGTTCGGCGGCGACACCGCGTGGACGAATCTCGTTGCGGCATACGAGAATCTGCCGAAGGAGCTGCGGAACTTCGTCGACACCCTCGACATCAAGCACCAGTTCAACACGCGAGCGGCCGAAGGAAGCCAGCGTGACCGCAAGGTGCGTGAAGCCAATCTGGCGGCCTACCACCCCGCGGTGCGGGTTCACCCCGTCACCGGAGAACGGGCCCTGTTCGTCAGCCCGGGATTCACCCGCGGGCCCCGGGAGATCCGTGGCTTCACACCGTCGCAGAGCGAGGCGATCCTGAAATTGCTGTGGGAGGAGGCGACCCGCACCGAGTACACCGTGCGATTCCGCTGGGCGCCCGGTAGCGTCGCATTCTGGGACAACCGGGCGACGTCGCACCTGGCGATCGCCGACGCCGGACATCTCGACTACGACCGGGTGCTCTACCGGGTGACGCTCGAAGGCGATGTGCCAAGGGGCGTCGACGGTCGCGAGTCCGAGCTGGTGTCCGGGGAGCCCTTCTACGGATCCTGATCCGACCGCTCGTCCCCAGCACCATTTCCACCTGAAGAGAACGGATGACCATGACAGTGGCACCACTACACACCGACCGTCGACGGCTGGGCTCCCATGGACCCGAGGTGTCGCCGATCGGACTGGGGTTCATGAGCTTTCGCGCGGGCGCCGGACCTGACGACGAGAAGCAGGCCAAGGACATCGTCGACGCGGCCATCGACCTCGGGGTGACGCTGTTCGACACCGCCGACATCTACGGACCCGAGCACAGCGAGATCCTGCTGGGCAAGGCGATCCGGGGCAGGCGGGATTCCCTGGTCGTCGCCACGAAGTTCGGCAACCGGCTGGACCGGGACACCAATCCGGACGGCCGGGCGCTCGACGGCAGACCCGAATACGTGCGTGGGGCGATCGAGGGGTCGCTGCGTCGGCTCGGCATCGATCACGTCGACCTGTACTACCAGCACCGGGTCGACCCGCAGGTGCCGATCGAGGACACGGTGGGAGCGCTCGCCGAACTCGTGCAGGCCGGGAAGGTGCGCCACATCGGGTTGTCCGAGCCCGGTCCGCAGACGCTGCGGCGGGCGCACGCCGTGCATCCCATCGCCGCGATCCAGAACGAGTGGTCGCTGTTCACCCGCGACATCGAGAACGAGACCGCACCGATCGCCCGGGAACTCGGCATCGGCATCGTGCCGTACTCGCCGCTGGGACGCGGCTGGCTCACCGGCCGCGTGCAGTCGCGCGACGACGTCAGCGGTACCCACCGCAACCATCCGCGGTTCAGCGACGTGGCGTTCGACCGTAACCGCGCGCTCGCCGACACCGTCGTCGAGGTCGCGGGTGAACTGGGTGTGCGACCCAGCCAGGTGGCGCTGGCCTGGGTGCTTTCGCGCGGACAGGATGTGGTGCCGATCCCGGGCACCCGCCACGTCGAGTTCCTCCGGGAGAACGTCGGCGCACTGGGTGTCGAGCTCGGCGATGAGCACCTGCAACGCCTGGAGGGCATCGCAGGTCAGGTCGCCGGGCACCGCTCCATCCGTCCCGAAAATCTCGGCACCGAGGCGCCGCAGGCAGATTCGGGACCGACGCACCGATGACCGTCATCGCCCGCTGATCAGGCCTGCTCGGTCGGCGCGTCCTCGCGCGTGGGAATCAGTTTGCCCGCCAGAGTATTTCCGACGATACCCACGATGATCATGGCGATCCCGACCGCGTCGGGCAGCGCGTCGGTGACCCAGCCGAAGATCCCGGCGATCAGGACGAACATCGGCAACCAGTCGAACAGCTGGGCAACTGTCTGCGTCGGGTTCTCGGGAGTCTCACCGGCCCGTTCTGCGAATGCCGCCGCCGCGCGGTCGGGGTACCACCCGGTGAACGCGACCGCGAAGAAGATCGACGCCAGTTGCAGCACCCAACCGGTCCAGAAGTTGTCCGGATCGTGCAGGACGGCGTTGCCGACGAACCCCATGATCACCGAGAACGTGAACGCGCCCGCCCACACCGCCGAGATGACGTAGTTGACCCGCAGGAACAACGGGCTGTCCCAATGTTCCTGCGGGGTCTGCTCCTTGGCGTACGGCAGGGTGAACGGCCGTCGGGCGGCGATCGTCGCGATGACGAACAGCGCCAGCGCGATGTTGCTGATCTCACCAGCCCAGGTCTGCAAGCAGTCCACGGTGTCCGCCGAGACGATCATGCCGACGACGGCCAGGATGACGAAGAACGCCGCACCGTAGAGGTCAAGCGCATGCAGGGTGCCGCCACGTCGCCGGCTGATCCACATGGTCAACAGGGTCAGACCCAGCGCGGCGCACACGGCCTGCTCGAAGTGCCCTGGGGTCGAGAGCACCGCCATCACCACCCACGGCGCGATACCCGAGAGCGGTGATTCGAGGTATCCGTCGAGAAACCTGGTCATGGCCGCAACTTTATTTGCGGTTTCGTCAAACGTCAGGACAATCCGGACGATCGACGCGACAGCAGCACCATCGCCTGCACCATCGCCGGCACCATCGCCCACGCCATCGGAACCCACAACGTAACTTGTCGGCATGGAAACGCCGGTCGCTGTTGTCACGGGAGCCAGCCGCGGCGCGGGTCGCGGCATCGCCGCAGCCCTGCTCGCCGCGGGGTGGAAGGTGTACCTCACGGGCCGGACGGTGACCGATCCGGGGCCCGGCGGTGTCGCCGTGCGGGTTGACCATTCCGACGACGCCGCGGTGGCTGCGTTGTTCCGGCGCATCGCCGACGAGTCCGGACGGCTTGACCTGCTGGTGAACAACGCCGCGGCGATCCACGACGCGTTGGTAAACCCGAAGCCGTTCTGGGAGAAGCCGATCGAACTGGCCGATGTGCTCGACGTTGGGTTGCGCTCGGCATATGTCGCGTCGTGGCATGCCGCGCCGCTTCTGCTCGCGGGGGAGAAGGGGCTGATCGCGTTCACGTCGTCGCCGGGCTCGGCGTGTTACATGCACGGCCCGGCGTACGGCGCGCAGAAGGCCGGCGTGGACAAACTCGCCGCCGACATGGCGGTGGATTTCCGCGGCACCACGGTGTCGACGGTGTCGATCTGGATGGGCATCCTGCTCACCGAGAAACTGCGTGCGGCGTTCGACGGCAACCCCGAAGCGTTGGCCGAGACCGCCGAGCACGCCGAAACCCCGGAGTTCACCGGCCGGTTGATCGACGCGCTGTACCGCGACCCGAACCTGGGACAGTTGTCCGGGCAGACGGTGATCGGCGCCGAACTGGCGACGCGTTACGGGATCACCGACGAAGGCGGCCGGATTCCGCCGTCACACCGCGAGATGCTGGGCGCCCCGCGGGTCCCGCATCCGGCGGTGGTGCGCTGACTGCCTCAGCTCAGCAGCCCTTCCGAGACCAGCCAGTCACGCGCCACGATGGCCGGGTCGTCGCCGTCGCTGTCCACCCGCGCGTTGAGCGCCATCATGGTCTCGTTGGTGAGCCGCGGGCTGAGCTCGGCGACGATCTCGCCGAGCTCGGGGTGCGCGTTCAACAGATCGGTGTTGACGACAACCGACAGGTTGTACAGCGGGAAGAACTTCCTGTCGTCGTCGAGCACCCGCAGGTTCAGCGCCGGGATGCGCCCGTCGGTGGTGTAGACCTCGCCGAAGTTGCAGTCACCGTTGGCGGTCGCGGTGTAGATGACGCCGGTGTCCAGGTGGGTCACCCGGCCGAGCCCGTCGGGCGACATCCCGTAGGTCTGCAGCATCGGCACGAAACCGTCGTTGCGGCTGGCGAATTCGCTTTCCACACAGAACGTCAACTCGGAGCGGGGGAGCCGGGCGAGATCGGACAGTTTGGTCACGCCGAGTCGCCGGCCCTCGGCGTCGCGGATGGCGAAGGCGTAGGTGTTGTTCATCGGGGCGGGCGGCAGCCAGGTGAGGTTGTTGACCGCGTCGGCCTCGTTGACCGCCCGCCATTGCGCGGTCGGGTCCGGGATGGGCTGCTCGTTGCCCATGTAGTTGATCCAGCCGTTGCCGGTGTATTCAGGTGACACCGTGGCACTTCCGTTGAGCATGGCCTGCCGGACACCGAAGCTGCCCGGGGTGTTCGTCATGTTGGTGACCTCGGCTCCTGCGGCGTTGAGCACGATCGACACCATGTTGCCGAGGATCAGTTGTTCGGTGAAATCCTTGGCGGTGACCGTGATCGGCACGCCGTCGAGTGAATCGTAGTGTTTGATCGCGCCGGGTCGTGCGTCGAGCACGGTGCCGCTGGCCGAACGCAGCCCGCATCCGGCGAGCGCCGTCGCGACGACGAGCGCCGCCGCAATGAACCTGGCGATCCTCATCCCAGCCCCTTCGGCGCGGCGAGCATCTCGACCACGCGGGCCAGCCAGTCGATGAACAGCGCCAGCGACGCGACCAGGATCGCGCCCACCACCAGCGTGGTGGTCTGCTGCAACCGGATTCCGACGGTGATGAGCTGTCCCAGCCCGCCGCCGCCGGTGAACGCGGCCAGCGACGCGGTGCCCACGATGAGCACCAGCGCGGTGCGCACGCCAGCGACGATCACGCGCAACGCCAGTGGCAACTCCACCTTGAGCAGGGTCGAGAACGACGACATCCCCATGCCGCGTGCGGCTTCCACGAGTCGGCGGTCGAGGCCGTCGAGACCGATCACGGTGTTGGCGATGATCGGCAACGCGCCGTACACCGTCAGCGCGGCGATCGCCCCGACGGTGCCGATGCCGAACAGCACCGCGCCCAGGGCGATGAGCCCGATCGCGGGTGCGGCCTGACCGAAACCCGCCAGGGTGATGATCGGTTTCGCATAGCGTCGCATCGACCCCCGCGTCAGCGCGATGCCGAGCGGGATCGCCAGCGCACATGTGAGAATCGTTGCGGCGACGCTGATCACCATGTGCTCGCGGAGCAGGGTCAGCAGGTTGCCGATGGCCAACGCCCGTCGCTCGGACTCGGAGACGTCGGCCACCTCGACGTACACCAGCGAACCGACCACCGCGGCGACGCAGACCAGCGGTTGGACCAGCCAGCGTCCCAGACCCAGCCCGGACGAGGGCTCGGCAGGCAACGCCAGGCGTTCGGTGTCGGGCGCGGTGGTGGTCACGTCGCAGGCCCCGTTGGTGTGGTCTGCATATCGGGCATGGCGGCCATGATCGTCTCGACCCGGATGACGCCCTGATAGGAGTTGCGCCGCCCGGTCACCACCACCACGCCGTGCGACGATGTGAGCATGACGTCCAGCGCATCGTTGAGAGTCGATGCGGTACTGACCTTTTCCAGGTTGTCGTCACGGGTGACGTGCTCCAGCGAGCGGGTGTCTTCGAGTTCGGCCAACGACATCCACCGCAGCGGGCGGTCAAGCCGATCGAGCACGATCACATGCTCACGGTCGATTCCTCGCGCGGTACGGATCGCATCGGCGGGATCATCACCGACATGTGCGACGGCCGCCTCGTGCAGCTCGACGTCGCGAACCCGGGTGAGGGTCAGTTGTTTGAGCGCCGCACCGTGCCCCACGAACCCGCGCACGAAGTCGTTGGCCGGATTGGCCAGGACCGCTTCCGGCGTGTCGTACTGCACGATCCGGGATCCTTCGGTGAGGATCGCGATCCGGTCACCGACCTTGACGGCCTCATCGAAATCGTGGGTCACGAAAACGATGGTCTTGTGGAGTTCATCCTGAAGCCGGAGCAGTTCGTCCTGCAGGTGCTGGCGCGTGATGGGATCGACGGCGCCGAACGGTTCGTCCATCAGCAGCACCGGCGGGTCGGCAGCCAGCGCCCTGGCCACCCCGACGCGCTGCTGCTGGCCGCCGGACAGTTCGCGCGGATGGCGATCGCGGTACTGCGCGGGCTCGAGGTTCACCAGATCGAGCAGTTCGTCGACGCGCTCGGCGATGCGTCGCTTGTCCCACTTCAACAACCGCGGCACGATCGCGATGTTCTCGCCGACGGTGTAGTGCGGGAACAGACCCGCGCCCTGGATGACATAGCCGATGTGGCGGCGCAGTCCGTCGGGATCGCGGTGTGTCACATCGTCGTCGCCGATCAGGATGCGCCCGCCGGTGGGCTCGATCAGGCGGTTGATCATCTTCATCGTGGTGGTCTTGCCGCACCCCGAGGGGCCGACCAGCATCACGATCTCGCCCGCAGGGAACTCGATGGTGATGTCGTCCACGGCGGCAGGGCTTTTCGCGTCGTAACGCTTGGTCACGCCGTCGAGCAGGATGCGCACACCGCTGGTTTGGGTGGCGATGGGATCGCCGGAAAGCGCCGGGTCAGACACGAATCCCCCTCGGAGTGGTCAGGCGGGTGATGACGTTGAGCACGGTGTCCAACACGATGGCCAGGATGAGGATGCCGACGGTGCCCGCGACGATCGAGTTGGTGGCGTTGGCGCCGCCGGTGCGCGAGATGCCGGAGAAGATGTAGCCGCCGAGACCGGGGCCGAGGGCGTACGCGGCGATCGCGGCGACACCCATCAACATCTGCGCCGACACGCGCACACCGGTCATGATCACCGGCCACGCCAGGGGGATCTCCAGGCGCAGCAGGGTCGTCATTCGGCTCATGCCCATGCCGCGCGCGGACTCGACGAGGGCGCTGTCGACACCGCCGAGGCCCACCAGGACATTGCGCAGGATGGGCAGGAACCCGAAGAACACCAGCATGATCACCGACGGCAGCACCCCGATGCCGATGACCGCGACCAGGACCCCGAGCAGCGCGTAGGACGGAATCGTCAGACCCACCGAGGTGAGCGTGTTGCCGACCGCGCGGCCCCACGGCGAGCGGTAGATCAGCACGCCGACGAGCAGGGCCGCGGCCGTGGCGACCAGCAGTGTCTGCACCACCAGGCTCATGTGCTGGTAGGCGAGGAACGACAGGACCGCCCAACGGTCCGTGACGAACTCGACGAAGCTCATGGGCTGGTCAGCGCCTTCCGGCCTGGAACATGACGATCTTGAACGAGCCGCGGGTACCCGACTACCCGCGGACCCAAACATCCCAATCCGGGTGTGTCGGCCCGCGTTCCGCGGGTGCGCTGCGGCCCGGTGCGGTACAACCATGCCAACGGCAGCAGGAGGATGGATGCCCACGACCCGTGACAGACGCGGACCGATCACCCGGAACGTACTGGGCTCAGGTGCCGCCGAGTCGTTCGTCCTGATCGCCATCGCCACCATCCTGCTCACCCGGCTCTACCTGCAGCTCACCGGTTATCCGCAGATCGGCGGCGGCACCCTGCACATTGCGCACGCGCTGTGGGGTGGTGCGCTGATGATGGTCGCGTTGCTGCTCGGATGGCTGGCGCTGGGTTTCGGGGTCAGGATCGCCGCCGTCGTGCTGGGCGGCGTCGGATTCGGCCTGTTCCTCGACGAGGTCGGCAAGTTCGTCACGAAGGACAACGACTACTTCTACGGTCCGGCCGCCGAAATCATGTACATCCTGGTGGTCCTGATCCTGGTGGGCGCGCGGGTGGTCCGGGGATTCCGGCCGTTCACCGCGCGGGAGTGCGTCGCATCGGCCGCGTCGATCGCCGCCGACGGCGTCGCCCGCGGGTTGGCCCGGCACCGCCGCGACGTCGGGCTCACCCTCGTCGAGCAGGCACGCGAACTGGGCGCCGATCCCGACGAGCTCGCACACATCCGCGCGCTGCTGATCTCCGCCGACCCCGCGCCCGAGCGTCTCTACCGGTTGCAGCAGACATCGCCCCGCCTGATCCCGGGCTTCTTCCGCAGCCCGCGATGGGTTCCTGTGGTGGGCTGGCTGCTGGTGGCCGGGGCGGTGGCAGGCGTGCTGTTCGGGGTGCTGGGCCTGGTGATCGGCGATCACCTCTTCGAAGAGGGCGACATCACGTTCCACATCGCCGGCGCCACGCCGTCGTCGGTGATCCTGCTCGGCACGGCCGTCATCACGGCCGGGTTGGCGCTGCCCGCCATGATCGCGCGGCGTCGCACCGACGCGGTGTGGCCGCTGCGGTGGTTGCGCAACGCGGCGCTGGCATTCACCTTCCTCAACGCACTCGTCGACTTCGCCACGGAAGGTTTTGGCGCTCTTGCGAACATGTCCATCGGGCTGTTCACCCTCGCCGTGCTGACCTATCAGCTCGATCAGGCGGTGGTGCGGCAGGGGCTGGACGAGGCTCCGGAACCGTCGAGCGTGCGTGCCGGGCGGTGATCGACGGTGGCATCCCGCCCGCGGCGCACGGTCGATGGGAAGGGAAAACACGTGCAGGCAATACGGTGGAAGCGTGGCCCCACAGACCAGCCCAGAGACCAGCCCGGCGATCGAGACCGCGGGCAAGCACCCCGGCGGGGGATTCAACCCGCCGAAACCCACCACACGCGGGGGACCCGACTACGGCAGGTTCATCGAGGCGGTGCGGACCCTGCAGGACCACGCGAGGGCGGCCGACGCTCCCGACGAGGTGTTCACCGAGGCCGCGGGACTGATCGAGAAGGTGTCGGCGCTGCTCGCGCCGTATGACGCCGACGAATGGACTTCGCCGTCGGGCCGCCGGCTCGACCTGCCCAACCGGGGCAACGTGAGCGCAGTGCCGGTGCACCTGCAGGTCGAGGACGATCGGATCGCGGGGACCGCGTACTTCCGCCGGTTCCATCTCGGCCGTAACGGCGCCGTCCACGGGGGCGCGTTGTCGCTGATGTTCGATTCACTGCTGGGTTTCACGGCGGCCAAACTGACCCGCAGCCCGTATCAGCGCACCGCATATCTGCACGTCAACTACCGCAAGATCGCGCCGATCGAAAAGGAACTGCAGGTGGACGCCGGTGTCGACCGGATCGAGGGCCGCAAGATCTTCGTCACCGGCCGGCTCTGCGACGGAGCCGAGGTGCTCACCGAGGCCGAGGCGTTGTTCGTGCGGCTGAAACCGGGTCAGCCATGAACGTCTCCGAGAGCCTGTCGAAGGTCAAACGACGCTGGGCGCGTCAGCGTGACCGACTGCGCGACCGGCCGCTGGCCAACTTCGTCTACCGGATCGTCATCGGCGTCGTCGGCGCGGTCGTGCTCGCGGCGGGCATCGTTGCCATCCCGTATCCGGGACCGGGCTGGGCCATTGTGTTCCTCGGCCTGGCCATCCTCGCCACCGAGTTCCGGTTCGCCAAGGTCGCGCTGCACTTCGTCAAGGAGCGCTACGACGCGGTCATGGAATGGTTCTCGCGGCAGCACATCGCCGTCAAGGCGCTGAGCGCGGGGTTCACCACCGCCATCGTGGTCGCCACCCTGTGGGGGCTCGGCGCGTTGTACTGGGCGGGCGGCCTGGTCGGATTCGAACCGTCCTGGCTCAAGAGCCCGGTCGGTATCGGCTCGTAGACGCCGCGCCCCGGCAAGCACCGGGCAGCAAGCCCGATAGCATAGTCGCGTTCGCCCTAGCCCCTGTCCATAGGAGAGTCCCCGATGACCGCCGTCGCCAGTTCCGCCCCCGCAGCCCCGATCCGGGTGGCTGCCGGGACCACCGCGGGCGCGGCGGTTCGCGAAGCCGAACTGCCCGGCCGGGGCGCACCCGACGCGATCGTCGTGGTCCGCGATGCCGACGGCCGGCTGCGCGACCTGTCGTGGACCCCGGACACCGATGTCGAGGTGACCCCGGTCGCCGCCGACACCGAAGACGGCCGCAGCGTCATCCGCCACTCGTGCGCGCATGTGCTCGCACAGGCGGTGCAGGACCTGTTCCCGCAGGCGAAACTCGGTATCGGCCCGCCGATCACCGACGGCTTCTACTACGACTTCGACGTGGCGGAGCCGTTCACCCCCGAGGATCTGGAGCGCCTGGAGAAGCGCATGCGCCAGATCATCAAGGACGGGCAGCTGTTCTCCCGCCGCGTCTACGAGTCCAAGGACCAGGCCCGCGAGGAACTGGCCAACGAGCCGTACAAGCTCGAACTCGTCGACGACAAGTCCGGTGACCTGCAGTCATCGGACGAGATCATGGAGATAGGCGGGGACGAATTGACCGCCTACGACAACCTCAACGCCCGCACCAAGGAGCGGGTGTGGGGTGATCTGTGCCGCGGCCCGCACATCCCCACCACCAGGTTCATCCCGGCGTTCAAGCTGACCCGCAGCAGCGCCGCGTACTGGCGTGGCAACCAGAACAACGCGAGCCTGCAGCGCATCTACGGCACCGCATGGGAGTCGCAGGAGGCCCTCGACCGTCACCTCGAGCTCATCGAGGAAGCACAGCGCCGCGACCACCGCAAGCTCGGCGTCGAACTCGACCTGTTCAGCTTCCCCGACGAATTGGGTTCGGGCCTACCGGTTTTCCATCCCCGCGGTGGTGTGGTGCGCCGCGAGCTGGAGGACTACTCGCGGCGTAAGCACCTGGAGGCGGGCTACGAGTTCGTCAACACCCCGCACATCACCAAAGAGCAGCTGTACGTCACCTCCGGACACCTGGAGTGGTACGCCGACGGCATGTTCCCGGCGATGCACATCGACGCCGAGTACGACGCCGACGGGGAGGTGCGCAAGCCCGGGCAGAACTACTACCTCAAGCCGATGAACTGCCCCATGCACCACCTGATCTTCCGGTCGCGTGGGCGGTCGTACCGCGAACTGCCGTTGCGGCTCTTCGAGTTCGGCTCGGTGTACCGCTACGAGAAGTCCGGTGTGGTGCACGGTCTGACCCGGGTGCGCGGCATGACCCAGGACGACGCGCACATCTACGCCACGCGTGAGCAGATGCGTGACGAGCTCACCCGGCTGCTGCAGTTCGTGCTGGACCTGCTCTCCGACTACGGCCTGGACGACTACTACCTGGAGCTGTCCACCAAGGACCCGGAGAAGTACGTCGGCTCCGACGAGATCTGGGACGAGGCCACCGAGACGCTGCGCGAGGTGGCCGAGGCGTCGGGTCTTGACCTGGTGCCGGATCCGGGCGGCGCCGCCTTCTACGGGCCGAAGATCTCGGTGCAGGTCAAGGACGCGCTGGGCCGCAGCTGGCAGATGTCGACGATCCAGCTCGACTTCAACATGCCCGACCGCTTCGAGCTCGAATACACCGCCGCCGATGGCAGCCGCCAGCGCCCGGTGCTGATCCACCGCGCCCTGTTCGGCTCGATCGAGCGGTTCTTCGGCGTCCTCACCGAGCACTACGCGGGCGCGTTCCCGGCGTGGCTGGCCCCGGTGCAGGTGGTGGGTATCCCGGTCGCCGACGCGCACATCCCGTACCTGGAAGAGGTTGCCGCGCAACTGAAGTCGCGCGGTGTGCGGGTGGAGGTCGATGCCAGCGACGACCGGATGGCGAAGAAGATCGTCAACCACACCAATCTGAAGGTGCCGTTCATGCTGCTCGCAGGTGACAAGGATGCGGAGGCAGGCGCCGTGTCGTTCCGCTTCGGCGACCGCACCCAGATCAACGGTGTGCCGCGCGACGAAGCCGTGGAGATGATCGTGAAATGGATCGCCGACCGCAACAATTCGGTGCCCACCGCCGAGAACGTGAAGGCGGGCGCCGCGAAGTGACAGGGGATGTGACCGGTCCTGACGAGCGGCAGATCGTGGACCGCGGCGTGGGCGAACCCGATCACCTGCAGCGGTTGTGGACACCGCACCGCATGAGCTACATCGCCGAAGCGCCGATGAAGAAGCGCGAGAGCGGGTCGGCGGGTTCGGCGGGTTCGGCGGAGCCGTTCACCGACATCCCCGAACTGTCCGACGAGGACGGTCTGATGGTGGCGCGTGGCAGGCGGGTCTATGCCGTGCTCAACCTCTACCCGTACAACCCGGGCCACCTCATGGTCGTGCCGTATCGGCGGGTGTCGGAGCTCGAAGACCTCACCGATGAGGAGAGCTCGGAGCTGATGGCCTTCACGCAGAAGGCGATTCGGGTGATCAAGGCGGTGTCGCGCCCGCACGGCTTCAACGTGGGCCTGAACCTCGGGTCCTCGGCGGGCGGCTCGCTGGCCGAACACCTGCACATGCACGTGGTTCCGCGATGGGGCGGCGACGCCAACTTCATCACCATCATCGGCGGCTCGAAGGTCATCCCGCAGCTGTTGAAGGAGACCCGGCAACTGCTGGCCGACGAGTGGGTTCGCCAGGACGAGGTCGAGGCCGGCAACGACGGAAAAGACGGAAAAGCGCACACACCGTGAGCAATGTGTACCTGATGACCCGCGCGGCCTACGTGAAGCTGTCCCGGCCGGTGGCCAAGGCGGCCCTGCGGGCCGGGCTGACGCCCGACATCGTGACGCTCGTCGGCACCGCGGCATCGGTCATCGGGGCGTTGACGCTGTTCCCGATCGGCCAGCTGTGGTGGGGCGCGCTGGTCGTGTGGTTCTTCGTGCTCGCCGACATGCTCGACGGTGCGATGGCCCGCGAACAGGGCGGCGGCACCCGCTTCGGCGCCGTGCTCGACGCCACCTGTGACCGGCTCGGTGACGGTGCGGTGTTCGCCGGACTGCTGTGGTGGGCCGCGTTCGGCCTGGACAGCGCGTCACTCGTGGTCGCCACACTGATCTGCCTGGTCACCTCCCAGGTGATCTCCTACATCAAGGCCAGAGCCGAGGCCAGCGGGCTGCGCGGCGACGGCGGCATCATCGAGCGGCCCGAACGCCTGGTGATCGTGCTGGCCGGCGCCGGATTGTCGGATTTGCCGTTCTTCCCGTTGCCGTGGGCGCTGCACGTGGCGATGTGGGTGCTCGCGGTCGCCAGCGTCGTGACGCTGCTGCAGCGGGTGCACGCGGTGCGCACGTCGCCGGGCGCGATGGAACCGCTGCACCCGGCAGGCGGCGAGAAACCCGAGACGAGCGAACCGTGACGCGATCCGGCCGCATCCCGCTGGGCGGGCAGGTGACGGACTTGGGGTATGCGGCCGGCTGGCGGCTGGTGCGCGCCATGCCGGAATCGGTGGCGCGGGGCGTGTTCGGTGCCGGCGCGCGCTACGCGTCCCGCAACGGCGGACCCGCCCAGCTGCGCCGCAACCTGGCCCGCGTCGTCGGCAGGCCACCCGCAGCGGTGCCCGACGACTTGATCCGCGCGTCGGTCGCGTCGTACGCCCGGTACTGGCGCGAGGCCTTCCGGCTGCCTGCGATGGACCACCGACGGCTCGGGGAGCAGCTCGACGTCATCGACATCGAACTGCTGTGGTCGGCGCTCGACGCAGGCCGCGGCGCGGTGCTCGCCCTGCCGCACAGCGGGAACTGGGACATGGCCGGGGTGTGGCTGGCGCAGAACTACGGTTCGTTCACGACGGTCGCCGAACGCCTCAAGCCCGAGTCGCTGTACCGGCGCTTCGTCGAGTACCGCGAGAGCCTCGGCTTCGAGGTGTTGCCGCTGACCGGGGGTGAACGCCCGCCTTTCGACGTGCTCGCCGAGCGCCTCACCGACAACCGGCCGATCTGCCTGATGGCCGAGCGCGATCTGACCCGCAGCGGTGTTCAGGTCGACTTCTTCGGTGAGCCGACCCGGATGCCCGCCGGCCCGGCCAAGCTCGCCATCGAGACCGGTGCGGCCCTGTTCCCGGTGCACTGCTGGTTCGAGGGCGACGGCTGGGGGATGCGCGTCTATCCCGAGCTCGACACCGCCTCGGGCGATGTCACCGCGATCACGCAGGCGCTCGCCGACCGGTTCGCCGACAACATCGCCAAATATCCGGCCGACTGGCACATGCTGCAGCCGCAGTGGCTGGCCGATCTGTCCGACGAGCGCCGCGCACGGTTGGGGACCTGAGATGCGTATCGGGATGGTCTGCCCCTATTCGTTCGACGTGCCGGGTGGCGTGCAGTCCCATGTGCTGCAGCTCGCCGAGGTGTTGCGCAACGCCGGGCACGAGGTGAGCGTGCTGGCCCCGGCCTCGCCGCACGTGAAGCTGCCCGATTACGTCGCCTCCGGTGGCAAGGCGGTGCCGATCCCGTACAACGGCTCGGTGGCGCGACTGCGGTTCGGGCCCGCCACGCACCGCAAGGTCAAGAAGTGGATCGCCGAGGGCGACTTCGATGTGCTGCACATCCACGAACCGAACGCGCCGAGCCTGTCGATGCTGGCGCTGCAGGCCGCCGAGGGGCCGATCGTCGCGACGTTCCACACCTCGACCACGAAGTCGTTGACGCTCAGCGTGTTCCAGGGGATCCTGCGGCCCTACCACGAGAAGATCGTCGGCCGTATCGCGGTGTCCGACCTCGCGCGGCGCTGGCAGATGGAGGCGCTGGGCTCCGACGCCGTCGAGATCCCCAACGGCGTCGACGTCGCGTCCTTCGCCGAGGCGCCGCTGCTCGACGGTTATCCGCGGCCCGGGCGCACGGTGTTGTTCCTCGGCCGGTACGACGAACCGCGCAAGGGCATGGCGGTGCTGCTGGCGGCGCTGCCCGAACTCGTCGAGCGGTTCGCCGACATCGAGATCCTGATCGTCGGCCGCGGTGACGAGGACGAGTTGCGCGAGCAGGCCGGCGCGCTGGCCGGGCATCTGCGCTTCCTCGGCCAGGTCGACGACGCCACCAAGGCCGCGGCCATGCGCAGCGCCGACGTGTACTGCGCCCCGCACCTCGGCGGCGAGAGCTTCGGCATCGTGCTCGTCGAGGCGATGGCGGCCGGGACCGCCGTGGTGGCCAGCGATCTGGACGCCTTCCGGCGCGTCCTGGCCGACGGTGAGGCGGGCCTGCTGGTGCCCGTCGACGACGCGGAGAGCATGGCCGCCGCGCTCATCGAGATACTGGAGGACGACCAGTTGCGCGCGGGCTACATCGCACGCGCGTCCGAACGGGTGCACCGCTACGACTGGTCGGTGGTGTCGGCGCAGATCATGCGGGTGTACGAGACGGTGTCCGGGGCGGGGATCAAGGTGCAGTTGAGTGGCGCGGCGAGCCGCGATGAAACGGCAGGGGAATCGGTCTGATGGCGCTGTGGATGGTCATCACCCTGCTGGTCGTCCTGGTCGTGGCGCTGGCGTTGCTCGGCGGCTGGGCGTACCGGACCGCGAACCGACTCGACCGCCTGCACGTGCGGTACGACCTGTCGTGGCAGGCCCTCGACGGCGCGCTCGCACGCCGCGCGGTGGTGGCCCGGGCCGTCGCGGCCGACGCCTACGGGGTGGGGCCGGAGGGCAGGCGACTGGCCGAGCTGGCCGACGCGGCCGAGTGTGCGCCGCGGTCGGCGCGGGAGGCCGCCGAGAACGACCTCTCGGCCGCACTGGCTGCCGTCGACCTCTCGGCCCTGCCGGTCGCGCTGGTGGCCGAGTTGGCCGACGCCGAGGCGCGTGTGCTGCTGGCCCGGCGGTTCCACAACGACGCCGTGCGCGACACCCTCGCGCTGCGCGAGCGGCCCGCGGTGCGCATGCTGAAGCTGGGTGGAAGGGCCGCGCTCCCAACGTATTTCGAGATCGCCGAGCGGCCGGAGGTGCAGTCCGATGTGGGCTCGCTGAGCCGTCGCACGTCGGCGCGGGTGGTGCTGCTCGACGAGACCGGGGCCGTGCTGCTGCTGCGCGGCAGCGATCCCGCGCGCGAGCATCCGGATGTGCCAGCGCCCCGGTGGTGGTTCACGGTGGGCGGTGCCGTGCAGCAGGGCGAGGACCTCGCCGAGACCGCCGCGCGCGAACTGTTCGAGGAGACCGGGCTGCGGGTCGAGCCTTCGGCACTGATCGGCCCGGTGTGGCGGCGCGAGAAGATCATCGACTTCAATGCATCGGTGGTGCGCAGCGAGGAGTACTTCTTCGTGCACCGCACCCGCCGGTTCGAGCCGTCGGCCGTGGGGCGCACCGCGCTGGAACGGCGCTACATTCACGGCCACCGATGGTGCGATGCGACAATGATCGCCGAGTTGGTCGCCGGCGGCGAGGCCGTCTACCCGGTTCAGCTCGGCGACCGCCTGGCCCAGGCCAACGAGCTGGTGTCCGGAGGCGCCCGGGTACCTGGACGGGAGGGCCCGCTCGGCGAGCTGCCCGTCATCGACTGACCGCGCCAGCCCTGCGGATTTAATAGTTTTACCGGCTCGATTACACTGATTTAGTAGCAATTCGGAGGAGATAGCAGTGGAAACCGCGGCGCAAAACGGTTCGAGTAACCAGACCGGGACCGCGCGGGTGAAGCGCGGGATGGCCGAGATGCTCAAGGGTGGGGTGATCATGGACGTGGTCACCCCCGAGCAGGCGCGTATCGCCGAGGCCGCCGGCGCGGTGGCGGTGATGGCGCTGGAGCGGGTGCCTGCCGACATCCGCGCCCAGGGCGGGGTGTCGCGGATGAGTGATCCGGACATGGTCTCGGGCATCATCGAGGCGGTCACCATCCCGGTGATGGCCAAGGCCCGCATCGGGCATTTCGTCGAGGCGCAGATCCTGCAGTCGTTGGGTGTGGACTACATCGACGAGTCCGAAGTGCTCACCCCGGCCGACTACACCAATCACATCGACAAGTGGAAGTTCACCGTGCCGTTCGTGTGCGGGGCGACGAATCTGGGTGAGGCGCTGCGGCGGATCACCGAGGGCGCGGCGATGATCCGGTCCAAGGGTGAGGCCGGCACCGGGGATGTGTCGAATGCGACCACGCACATGCGCAAGATCGGCGGGGAGATCCGCCGGTTGACCTCGCTGAGCGAGGACGAGTTGTATGTGGCTGCCAAGGAGCTGCAGGCGCCCTATGAGCTGGTGGTCGAGGTGGCCCGGGCCGGCAAGCTGCCGGTGACGTTGTTCACCGCCGGTGGCATCGCGACCCCGGCGGATGCGGCGATGATGATGCAGCTCGGCGCCGAGGGGGTGTTCGTCGGTTCGGGCATCTTCAAGTCCGGCAACCCCGAACAGCGCGCCGCCGCGATCGTCAAGGCCACCACGTTCTACGACGATCCCGATGTGCTGGCCAAGGTCTCCCGCGGCCTGGGCGAGGCCATGGTCGGCATCAACGTCGAGGAGATCGCCCAGCCGCACCGGCTCGCCGAACGCGGCTGGTGACGCGGTGAGCGCTTGCGCGACGAGCAGACGGCCATAGCCTGCGATGGCGATCGAAGAGATCCTCGACCTGGAACAGCTCGAGGTCAACATCTACCGCGGGAAGGTGTTCAGCCCGGAATCCGGCTTTCTGCAGCGAACCTTCGGCGGCCATGTCGCCGGGCAGTCGCTGGTGTCCGCGGTACGCACCGTCGCCCCCGAATTCCAGGTGCACTCCCTGCACGGCTACTTCCTGCGACCCGGTGACGCCAGGGCGCCGTCGATCTACATCGTCGAACGCATCCGCGACGGAGGATCGTTCTGCACCCGCCGGGTCAGCGCGATCCAACACGGCGAGACCATCTTCAGCATGTCGGCGTCGTTCCAGATCGATCAGACCGGCATCGAACACCAGGACGCCATGCCTGATGCGCCGCCGCCCGACGATCTGCCCGGGTTCCGGTCCGGCGGCGCGTTCGACGACGCCGGCTTCGCGCAGTTCGACGAATGGGACGTCCGGATCGTGCCGGGGGACCGGGTACAGAAACTGCCCGGCAAGGCCTCGCAGCAGCAGGTGTGGTTCCGCCACCGCGACCCACTGCCCGACGATCACGTACTGCACATCTGCGCGTTGGCCTATATGAGCGATCTGACGCTGCTCGGCTCGGCCCAGGTCAACCACCTCGATGCGCGCAAGCACCTGATGGTCGCGTCGCTGGACCACGCGATGTGGTTCATGCGGCCGTTCCGCGCCGACGAATGGCTGCTGTACGACCAGTCGTCGCCATCGGCGTGCGGCGGACGCGCGTTGACCCAGGGCCGGATCTTCAACCAGTACGGCGAATTGGTGGCCGCGGTCATGCAGGAAGGCCTGACCCGCTACAAACGCAATTTCACGCCCGAGGAGACGTCATGACCGCCCACGTGGGCGTCCTCGCACTGCAAGGCGACACCCGCGAACATCTGGCGGCGTTGCGCGAGGCCGGCGCCGAGGCGTCGACCGTGCGGCGGCTGTCCGAACTGCAGACCGTCGACGCGCTGGTGATCCCCGGTGGGGAGTCCACCGCGATGAGCCACCTGCTGCGCGAGTTCGACCTGCTCGAACCGTTGCGCGCGCGTATCGCCGAAGGTATGCCGTGCTACGGATCGTGCGCGGGAATGATCCTGCTGGCCACCGACATCGCCGACGCGGGCGTGCCGGGCCGGGCCGCGCTGCCGCTCAAGGGCATCGATATGACGGTGCGGCGCAACGCATTCGGCCGTCAGGTCGATTCCTTCGAAGGCGACATCGATTTCGTCGGGCTCGACGAGCCCGTGCACGCGGTGTTCATCCGGGCGCCCTGGGTGGAGCGCGTCGGCAGCGATGTCGAGGTGCTCGCGCGGGCCGACGGCCACATCGTCGCGGTGCGCCAGGGCCCGATGCTCGCGACGGCGTTCCACCCCGAGGTGACCGGCGACCGGCGCGTCCACAAGCTGTTCGTCGACTCGCTGTAGTGCACATGGGGCGCTACGTCAGCGGTGGCAAGTACTACTGGAAGGCGCCGGGGGAGGGCGCCTGGCTCCCGAGAGAGTGGACGTACACACCGTCCGGGCTCGATGTCGCGTCGGCTCTGACCACGACGGAGCGGATGAGCCGGTGGTTCATGCGCACGCTCCTGCGCGCCGACGCCTTCGCGCAGCGGGTCGACCGAGAGCGACTCGCCATGACCGCGGTGCGCCGCCACGAGCAGGCATCGATCCTCGCGGGCCGCCGGACCCGGACCGCCGTCGTCGTCGCCGTCGAGGACACCGGAATCTCCGTCGACAGCCGCTCACCGGCGGCTGCCGCTCTCACCGACGCCGCGGTCGTCGTGGCGACGCTCGAGATCGACGGTGACCGGATGGCTGCGGTGACGCTGGTACCACGCACCGCGGTGATCGAACCGGCGCGGCAGATCCAGGTGCTCGATCACCCCGACGATCCGATCCCGCTCTGGGCGGGGCCATAGCACCGCCTGACCGCCCAAGTAGACTGGACTGCCGGAGTTCGACCAGGAAAGAGGGCGTACCTGCATGAGCGGCCATTCCAAGTGGGCCACCACCAAGCACAAGAAGGCCGTCATCGATGCCAAGCGCGGCAAGATGTTCGCCAAGCTGATCAAGAACATCGAGGTCGCGGCGCGCGTCGGCGGCGGTGATCCCGGTGGTAACCCGACGCTGTACGACGCCATCCAGAAGGCCAAGAAGAGCTCGGTGCCCAACGACAACATCGAGCGGGCCCGCAAGCGTGGTGCCGGTGAAGAGGCAGGCGGCGCCGACTGGCAGAACATCACCTACGAGGGTTACGGCCCCAACGGTGTCGCGGTGCTCGTCGAGTGCCTCACCGACAACCGCAACCGCGCCGCGGGCGAGGTCCGGGTCGCGATGACCCGCAACGGCGGCAACATGGCCGACCCCGGTTCGGTGGCCTACCTGTTCTCCCGCAAGGGTGTGGTGACCCTGGAGAAGAACGGCCTGACCGAGGACGACGTCCTGATGGCGGTGCTCGAGGCCGGGGCCGAGGAAGTCAACGACCTCGGCGACTCGTTCGAGATCATCTCCGAACCGTCCGACCTGGTCGCGGTCCGCACCGCGCTGCAGGAGGCCGGCATCGACTACGACTCGGCCGACGCCAGCTTCCAGCCATCGGTGACCGTGCCGGTGGACCTCGAAGGGGCACGCAAGGTGCTCAAGCTGGTCGACGCGCTGGAAGACAGCGACGACGTCCAGGACGTCTACACCAACATGGACATCCCCGACGACGTCGCCGCCCAGCTCGACGAGGAGTGACCGCCACCCATACCGTCTAGGCCAACGCCTCGGCGATCGGGGTGTCACCCGAGACCAGCTCGAACGTGCGGCCCGCGGTGTGCGGCGCGTCCAGCACCGCCAGCAGCACCCGCGCGACGTCCTCACGCGGCACGGTGCCGCGTCCGGTGGACTCGGCGATGCGCACCAGGCCGCTGCCCGCGTCGTCGGTGAGCCCACCCGGGCGCACGATCGTGCTCCGCAGACCGGCCCGCGCCCGCACGTTCGCGTCGGCCTCGGACTTGGCGTGCATGTACGCCCGGAACACCTCGTCGTAGTTGTCGTCGAGCGAGCGGTCATCGGCGGCGAGCGCCGACACCATCACATACCGGTCCACCCCGGCGGCTTCCGCGGCGTCGGCCAGCAGGATCGCCGCGTCGCGGTCGACGGTCTGCTTGCGGGCCGCTCCGCTGCCCGGCCCCGCACCCGCGGCGAACACCACGGCGTCGGCGCCGCGCACCGCGTCGGCCACCTCGGCGACCGAGGCCCGCTCCAGATCCAGCACCACGGCCTCGGCGCCCGCGGTCGTCAGGTCGGCCGTGTGGTCCGGATTGCGGATCAGCCCGGTCACCGAGTCACCCCGGTCGGCCAGCAGCCGCTCCAGGATGAGTGCGATCTTGCCGTGTCCACCGGCGATCACCACGCGCAATTTCCTACCTCCTAGACCGCGAAAACCTGCGAATCATCGGCGAACGCCTTGAACTCAAGGGCGTTGCCCGCCGGGTCGAGCAGGAACATCGTCCACTGCTCACCGGTCTCGCCCTCGAACCGCACGTACGGTTCGATGACGAACGTGGCGTCGGCGGCACGAAGCCGGTCGGCTAGTGCGTGAAACGCCTCGACGGTGAGAATCAGTCCGAAGTGCGGCACCGGCACGTCGTGCCCGTCGACCGGGTTGTGCACCTGCCGCGCCCGCTCCGGCGCCAGATGGGTGACCACCTGGTGCCCGTGTAGGTTCCAGTCGATCCAGCGCTCGGAGCTTCGGCCCTGCGGCAGTCCGAGGACCTCGCCGTAGAAGCGCCGCGCCGCGTCGAGGTCGTCGACGGGCATGGCCAGATGGAAACGGGGGATGGGGGAGTCCAGAACGGTCACCGGTCACCTTTCGCGCGTCTTGTCTCTCGATCGTGGTTCTGACATTACGTTTGTCGCGTGGCAGAGGTGACAGACCCGCACGGCACGCAATGGTCGGTGTACCGGCGCTGGTGGCCGTTCCCCAGCGTGACCGCCGTGATCGAGAACGCGATCTTCGACAGCCTCGGTTTCCTGTTGATCGCCCTGTGCGCGCTCGGGTGGCCGTTCTGGCTCGCCGCGAAGTTCCTCGGGGCCCGGTGGAAGATCCGCATCGAACGCGACGGCACGCCCGTCGACACCGAACTGGTGCGGGGCTGGTACCGCTCGCGCCGGCGGATCGCCGAGCTGACCGAGCAGCTGGCGGGCGGTTGGCGGTCGGGGCAGTACACCATCTGACGCGTGTCCCTGCCCGGGGCCGACGGTGCGGCACGCTAGGCTCTCGAACAGATGTTCTGACGAAGGGATTCGCGTGCGGGTGATGGGAGTCGATCCCGGGCTGACGCGCTGTGGTCTGTCGATGATCGAGAGCGGCAAGGGTAGGCAGGTCATCGCGCTGGATGTGGACGTGGTGCGCACGCCCGCCGACACACCGCTGCAGAAACGGCTGCTGACGATCAGCGAGGCCGCCGAGCACTGGATGGACACCCACCGCCCCGACGTGATCGCCATCGAGCGCGTGTTCGCCAACCAGAACGCCAACACCGCGATGGGCACCGCGCAGGCCGGCGGCGTGATCGCGCTGGCGGCGGCCAGACGCGATATCGAGGTGCACTTCCACACGCCCTCGGAGGTCAAGGCCGCGGTCACCGGCAGCGGCAGGGCCGACAAGTCCCAGGTGACCGAGATGGTCACCAGAATCCTTGCACTGCAAGCCAAACCGACACCCGCGGACGCCGCGGACGCGCTCGCGCTGGCGATCTGTCACTGCTGGCGCGCCCCGATGATCGCCCGGATGGCGGCCGCCGAGGCGATGGCCGAGGAGCAACGGCGCAAGTTCCAGGCGAAGATCAAGGCGGCCCGGGCATGATCGCGTCGGTGCGCGGTGAGGTCATCGACATCGCGCTCGATCACGCCGTGATCGAGGCGGCGGGCGTGGGCTACAAGGTCATGGCCACGCCGTCGACGCTCGCGACGCTGCGGCGCGGCACCGAGGCCCGGTTGATCACCGCGATGATCGTGCGCGAGGACTCCATGACGCTGTACGGGTTCGCCGACGGCGACGCCAGGGACCTGTTCCTCACCCTGCTCGGGGTGTCCGGCGTCGGACCGAAGATCGCGCTGGCGACGCTGGCCGTCCACGACCCGCAGGCGCTGCGGCAGGCCCTCGCCGACGGTGACGTCACCGCGCTGACCCGGGTGCCGGGTATCGGCAAGCGCGGCGCCGAGCGCATGGTGCTCGAACTGCGCGACAAGATCGGACCCGTCACGCCCGGCGGCGGCGCGGTCGCAGGCGGTCACGCGATCCGCGGTCCGGTGGTGGAAGCCCTTGTGGGTCTTGGCTTCGCCGCCAAACAGGCCGAAGAGGCCACCGACAAGGTGCTCGCCAACGATCCGGAGGCCACCACATCGTCCGCGCTGCGTGCGGCGCTGTCCATGTTGGGTAAGAAGTAGCCATGGGCCGGTTCGAGGACGACGCCGACGACATCGAGGAACGCGCGGTCTCCCCGGCGCTGACCGTCGGCGAGGGCGATATCGACGCCAGCCTGCGGCCGCGGTCGCTGGGCGAGTTCATCGGGCAGCCGCGCGTGCGTGAACAGCTGCAACTGGTGCTGGAGGGCGCCAAGAGGCGCGGCGGTACCCCCGATCACATCCTGCTGTCGGGTCCGCCCGGGCTGGGGAAGACCTCGCTGGCGATGATCATCGCGGCCGAACTCGGGTCGTCGCTGCGGGTCACGTCCGGGCCCGCGCTGGAACGCGCCGGTGACCTCGCGGCGATGCTGTCCAACCTCGTCGAGCACGATGTGCTGTTCATCGACGAGATCCACCGCATCGCGCGGCCCGCCGAGGAGATGCTCTACCTCGCGATGGAGGACTTCCGCGTCGACGTCGTCGTCGGCAAAGGCCCTGGGGCGACGTCGATTCCGTTGGAGGTCGCACCGTTCACGCTCGTGGGTGCCACCACCCGGTCGGGCGCGTTGACCGGTCCGCTGCGCGACCGCTTCGGCTTCACCGCGCACATGGACTTCTACGAACCGGCCGAACTCGAACGCGTGCTGGCCCGCTCGGCCGGAATCCTCGGCATCGAACTCGGGGCCGAGGCCGGTGCCGAGATCGCGCGCCGCTCGCGCGGCACGCCACGTATCGCCAACCGGTTGCTGCGCCGGGTGCGTGACTTCGCCGAGGTCCGCGCCGACGGCATCATCACCCGCGACATCGCGAAATCCGCGCTCGAGGTCTACGACGTCGACGAACTCGGCCTCGACCGCCTCGACCGCGCGGTGCTCTCGGCGTTGACCCGCAGCTTCAACGGCGGCCCGGTCGGTGTCTCGACGCTCGCGGTCGCCGTCGGGGAGGAGGCCACCACGGTCGAAGAGGTGTGTGAACCGTTCCTGGTGCGCGCCGGAATGATCGCGCGGACCCCGCGCGGTCGGGTCGCCACACCGCTGGCCTGGACACATCTCGGACTACAGCCCCCGGTCACAGGGATCGGTCAGGCCGGACTGTTTGACTGACGACCGTGACCGTCGCTGGTTCGATATTCGCCGCACTCGCCGCGCTGTTGCACGTCTACATCTTCGTCATGGAGTCGTTGACCTGGACGTCGCCGCGCACCCGCGCGACCTTCGGCACCACCGCAGAAGAGGCCGAGGCCACCCGGGAACTCGCGTTCAACCAGGGCTTCTACAACCTGTTCCTCGCCGTCGTGACGGCCGTGGGAATCATCTCGATGGTATTGGGGCACAACGCTGTTGGTGTCGCGCTGATACTGGCGGGCGCCGGTTCGATGCTGGCGGCGGCCGCGGTGCTGCTGCTCAGTTCCCCGGACAAGACACGGGCCGCGCTCACCCAGGGCGCGTTCCCGTTGCTCGCCGTGGTGTCCGTGCTGCTCGGCCTTCTGTTCTGACCGGGCTCTGGCGGCGTGCTGCGCCGGGTGGCGCGGCCATCGCAGCCTTGATATCAAACGTTTGACCCTGGTTTTCTGGCGTTGGTAACTTGCGCCACAGATAGTTTTTCGCCTTCGACGCATCACATCCGATGCGGAATTGGAGTCTTCGATGACCCGGTTCATCGACATATCGATGTCCCTGGAGAACGACGTCCCGGCCGATCCGCCGGGCTATGAGTTCTCCATCGAGTACACCAGCCACCAGGACACGTTGCCGATGCTGCAGCGGCGATACGACGGACTGCAGCCCGAAGAGTTGCCGAACGCCGAGGCGTTCGCATTGGAAACCGTTC
This sequence comes from Mycolicibacterium goodii, assembly GCF_001187505.1. The sequence goes on along the minus strand of NZ_CP012150.1, from coordinate 5,374,529 downwards.
ACCTGTCGACCCACAACGGCACGCATGTCGACGCACCGTGGCACTACTCGTCGATGATGGAGGACGGCAGCCGGCCGCGCACGATCGACGAGATGCCGCTCGACTGGTTTCTGCGCCCCGGTGTGAAGCTCGACTTCCGGCATTTCGACGACGGCTACGTCGCGACCGCCGCCGACATCGAACGCGAACTTCAGCGCATCGGGTATGAGCTCAAGCCGTTCGACATCGTGGTGGTCAACACCTCGGCGGGTGCCAAGTTCGGCACGCCCGAGTATCCGCAGAGCGGGTGCGGCCTGGGGCGCGAGGCGACCCTGTGGCTGTGCGACCGCGGCGTGCGGGTGGTCGGCACGGATGCCTGGAGCTGGGATGCACCCTTCTCCTACGTCGCCGAGCGGTATGCCCGCGACCGTGACGCCTCGATCATCTGGGAAGGCCACAAAGCCGGCAGGCGCACCGAGTACTGCCAGATCGAAAAGCTGCGCCACCTCGACCAACTGCCCGACCACGGATTCACCATCGCCTGCTTCCCGGTGAAAATCCATGCGGCCTCGGCGGGTTGGACCCGCGCCGTGGCCATTCTCGACGACACGAACGGAGCCAACTGATGACCGAGACCCACGCCAGAGTCGACCACGTCGCCGCGATGACGCACCTGGACCGCAAGCCCACCACGTTCGAGTCGTACAAAGACCGCTACGAAACCATCCGGATGGAGCGCACCGACGGCGTCCTGGAACTGCACTTCCACACCAACGGTGGCCCGTTGCAGTGGAGTCTGTTGGCCCACAACGAATTCGAGGATGCCTTCCTGGAGATCGGGCGTGACCGCGAGAACGACGTGGTCATCATGACCGGAACCGGCGAGGCGTTCAGCGGGCCGGCGATCGCCCCCGGCCAGCACCCCAACCGCCGTACCATGACCCCGGAGACCTACGACCCCATCCAATGGGAGGGCAAGCAACTGCTGCCGAACCTGCTGTCCATCGAGGCCCCGGTGATCGCCGCGATCAACGGGCCCGCGGTCCGTCACGCCGAGATCCCGCTGGTCTCCGACATCGTGCTGGCCACCGACGACACCTACTTCCAGGACACCGCGCACTTCCCCGGCGGCATGGTGCCGGGCGACGGCATGCACATCGTGATGCCCATGCTGATGGGGCCCACCAGGGCGCGGTACTTCCTGTTGACCGGGCAGCAATTGAGCGCGGCCGAGGCGCGCGAGATCGGACTGGTCAACGAGGTGCTGCCACGGACCGATCTGTTGAGCCGTGCCAGGGAGCTGGCCGCAGAGCTGATGAAGCAGCCGCGGCTGGTGCGCCGCTACAGCCGCACCGTGCTCACCGAAGACCTCCGCCAGCGCATGCACGGCCTGCTCGGGTACGGCCTGGCGCTCGAAGGCCTCGCCCGCATGAAGGGTTGACGGCCGCAGGCTCGATCTCACCAATTCGATCTCAACGAGGAGAGCGATGGACACCAGGACCGCCCCGGGCAGGTGGCCCAAACGGCACGCACTTGAATTCGCCACGGGGCAGGCGCAATTCATCGACGACATGCGCGCCGAGGGGCTGCTGCACATGGCCGTGGTGCGCAGCACACGCGCACACGCCCGGATCGTGTCGGTCGACACGTCCGCCGCGAAGGCCCATCCCGCGGTGGTGCGGGTGCTCGACGCCACCGAGGCGGCACTGCACCTCGACACGCTGCCCTACCAGTTCGGCGAACCCGAACTGCTCGGGGCCCGCCACGTCGCGCTGCAGGCGCTGCCCACCGAAACGGTCCGCTATGTCGGGGAACCGATTGTCGTGCTGGCGGCGGAAAATCCCCGCGCCGCACGCGCCGCGGCGGCCGCGGTGACGGTCGAATACGACGATCTGCCGACGGTGACCGATCCCCGCGAATACCTGGGCACACCGACGCTCTCGGCCGATCAGCGCGATCATCTGGTCACCGAGAACCACTTTCGCAGCGGCGACCCCGAGGCCGCCCTGCGTCGGGCCGTGCACATCCTCGACGCCGAGTTCACCGTCGGCCGCAGCACCACCGCGCCGTTGGAGACCCGGGGCTACGTGGCCTGCTGGGACGACGACACCAAACGGCTGACCGTCCACGCCGCCCACCAACAGCCGTTCCAGTTGCGCGCCGAGCTCGCCGAGGTGCTCCGGCTGCCGCTCGACGCGATCCGCGTCGTCGTCCCCAACGTCGGCGGATCCTTCGGGCTGAAGATGACCGGGCCGGTCGAGGAACCGCTGGTGTGCCTGCTGAGCATGTTGTGCGGGCGGCCGGTCAAATGGATCGAGTCGCGGGCCGAATGCTTCCTGGGCGGCGGCCGTGAGCAGATCCACCGCGTGCGGGTGGGTTTCGACGACACCGGGCGCGTCAATGTGTTCACCGATGACATGGTGGTGCCGGTCGGTGCGCGGTCGGTGTCCCCGGGCTGGCGGCAGGCCTATGTGAGTGCCGCCAGTTTTCCCGGACCGTACGATATTCCGCACATCGACGTCCGGTCCCGTGCGGTGGCCACGCATGTGCCGCCGTGGCATTCCTGCCGGGGGTTCGGCAAGGAGGGCCCGGTGTTCGTGATGGAACGCGTGATGGACCTCGTCGCCCGGCGGCTGCGGCTCGGTCCCGCCGAGGTGCGCCGGCGAAATCTTCTGTCTACGGACGCTTTTCCGCATCGGATGCCGAGCGGCTATCAGATCGACAGCGGCGACTACCATGCGGTGCTCGACCAGGTCCTGCGGATCGCCGATCCGGCCGGGACACCGGGGCCTGCGACGTCCACCGTGCGCCGCGGGGTGGGAATCTCCTTCGAGATCACCCCGGAAGGCGGCGGTCACGCGTCGGGCCGGCTGACCGAGGGGGTCACGCCCACCACCGCCGCGCCAGAAGCCGCGACGGTCCGCGTCGACCGCGACGGGCATGTCATGGTGTTCAGCGGTGTGACCAACCCCGGCGGAGGTAACGACACCGCGCTGGCGCGGCTGGCCGCCGAAACACTGGGTACCACACCGGCGAACGTGGCGGTGATCCAAGGCGACACCGACCTGTGCCCGCCCGGCACCGGCAACGCCAGCAGCCGGGGAGTCGCCGTCGGCGGCGCGGCGGTGGTGCTGGCGGCGACCGACGTCGCCGACGCATTGCGGCGCACGGCCGCAACCGTGCTCGGCTGCGCGCCGCAGGACGTCGCGCTCGCCGACGACGCCGCGCACGCCCCGGGATGTAACCCGCTGCCGCTGCCGCAACTGTGTGCGCGTGCCGCCAACGACGGCGACCTGTCGTCCACCCGCAGCTATCACCCCACACCGGTGGACGATTCGGCGTACCGGTACAGCTACCCCTACTTCTCCAGCGGCGCGTACGTGGCCGAGGTCGACGTGGACACCGCGACGGGAGTGGTCAAGGTGCGGGCCGTCACCGCGGTCCACGACTGCGGGCGCGTCGTCGAACCCGTGCTCGTGGAGGGACAGCTGCAGGGCGCGATCGCCATGGGCGTCGGCCTCGCGCTGTTCGAGGACAGCCGATTCGACACCGACGGATCTCCGGCCGCGCCCACGTTCAAGGAATACATGGTGCCGCGTGCCAACGACCTGCCGGACTTCGTCATCGGGCACCACGAAACCCGCTCGCCGCACACCTTGTTGGGTGCCAAGGGGGCCGGTGAGGCCGGCGTCGGGGGAGCGCTCGCCGCCGTTGCCAACGCGGTCGACGATGCACTGCACCGGCAGGGCGCACCCCTTGCCGCGGTGACCAGCGTTCCGCTGGCTCCACCGACGGTTCTCGCCATGATCCCCGAGCGCGGGTCGCGGAGCGACACATGAGCACCTTCGGCATCGTGTTGCCGCGCAACCGAGACGACGTCGCCAAGAGCCTGGCCGACATCGTCGGAGGCGGCGGCGACCCGCTGATCGTCGGTGGGGGAACGCTGACCGTGCCGGCGTTGGTCCGTGGCGACATCACCGCAACCCACGTCGTCGACCTCGGGAAAGCCGATCTCGACGGTATCGAATACCGCGAGGGCGCAGTCGAATTCGGCGCACTGACAAGCTATCAGCAGGTGCTGGAGTCCGCGCAGGTCCGTCGAGACCTGCCGTTGCTGCACCGGTTGTGCGCAGGTATCACCGGCGGTATCCAGATCCGCAACCAGGGCACCATCGTGGGGGCGCTGTGCGCGGCGCGTCCGCAGTCGGACATCCCGGCGGCCCTGGTGGCGCTGGACGCCGAGGTGCTGATCCACTCGACCTCGGGCACCCGGGTCGTGGACGCCCAGGCGTTTCTGCGTGGCGCCGAGCAGACGGATCTCGCGGCCGACGAGTTCGTCGCCGCGGTACGCATACCCAGGCCGATGCAACGACCGGCCACAGCAGGATTCGGGTACGTCAAACTCAAGTCCGCCGAGTCATCCTGGCCCGTCGTCACCGCCGCGGCGGTACTGCCCGGCCATGTCGTGCTCGGCGGCGTGGCGAAAGTCCCACAGCGGATCCCACTTCCGGACCTCGACGCGGTGCGCGCCGTGGTGGCCGAACATGTCGACCGCATCCCACCCGCGCAACGCTGGTCGGACCTGCGCGCCGATTGGAACTACCGGAGGCGGGTGGCCCCTGAGGTCGCCGCGCGGGCCGTCGAACAGGGAGCGGAACATGTCTGACACGGTCGACATCAGCGTGGAGGTCGACGGGAGCCCCGCCCATCTCACCGTCGACGCCGACCTCACTCTGCTCGATGTGCTGCGTGAGGAACTCGGCCGGACCGAGGTGCGTGCCGGATGTCGCAACGGGGACTGCGGAACCTGTACCGCGGTGGTGGACGGGCGCTGCGTCAAGACCTGTCTGATCCTGGCGGGCCGGGCCGACGGCGCCCGCGTGCAGACGATCGCCGGTCTGGCCGACGGTGACCGACCCGGCCCGGTGCAGCAGGCCTTCATGGAGCAGTACGCCTTCCAGTGCGGCTTCTGCCTTCCCGGCATGCTGCTGGCCGCAACCGATCTGCTCGAGCGCGAGCCCCACCCGTCGGCCGCCGAGATTCGAGATGCGCTCAGCGGCAACCTGTGCCGCTGCACCGGTTACACCAATGCGGTACGCGCGGTGCAGCGCGCCGCAGAACTTCGAGACCAGCCACCCGGCTGACACATCCGATTCGTACACCGGGCGAGGGACGCCGCGGTGGTGATCCATGCTGCCCTGAGGAGGTCAGATGTCCATCCCCAACGACCACCTGGTCGATGTCGCCATCCGGCAGGAACATCGGACTCAACAACGGTTCCGGACGCTGATCGGTGCCGGTGTCGGCAACACCCTCGAGTGGTACGACTGGAGTGTCTACGCGATCTTCGCACCGTTCTTCGCCCATCAGTTCTTCGTCGGTGACGGCGGTGCCGGTGCGATGCTGTCCACGTTGGCGGTGTTCGCCGTCGGCTTTCTCATGCGGCCGGTCGGTGGATTCCTGTTCGGCTGGTTGGCCGATCGGCGCGGTCGCCGGTTCTCGATGACCACGTCGATGATCCTGATGGCAACCGGCAGCCTGCTGATCGGCGTGGCGCCGGTCCAGACCGACGTGGGCACCTGGGCGGCGATCATCCTGATCGTCGCGCGACTCGCGCAGGGCCTGGCCCACGGAGGTGAGATCGCGGCGTCCTACACCTACATCGCCGAGGTGGCGCCGCCTGCCCGACGCGGTCTGTGGTCGACCAGTCTGTACGTCTCCGTCACGGCGGGCATCGTGCTGGCGTCGCTGATCGGCGCCGCAGCGAGCAGCCTGCTCGGCGCCGAGGCACTGGAGCAGTGGGCGTGGCGGCTGCCGTTTCTGCTCGGTGGTGTGCTCGGCGTCGTCGGCCTGTATCTCCGCCGCAGCCTGCCCGAGACCGAAGCGTTCCTCACCGAGGATTCCGGGCCGCAGGCACAGCCGGTCGGCACCCGCGAGGTCCTCCGCGGATTGCGCAGGAACAAGGCCAATCTCGCGAGAATGGTCGGGTTCAGCCTGGCGAGCACCGTCGTGGTCTACACGTGGGCCATCGGGATGTCGGGATTCGCGATCAGCTCGCGCGGCGTCCCTGCCGGTCCGGCGTTGTGGGCGACCGTCGCCGCCAATCTCGTCTTCATGGCCACGCTGCCGCTGTGGGGCAAACTGTCCGACCGCTACGGACGCAAACCGATCTTCATCACCTACTCGGTCGCGTTCATGGTCCTGTCGTTCCCGCTGCTGGCGGCCGTCGACAACTCGCCGGTACGGCTTTTCGTCCTGACCTCGGTCGCCCTGTTCTTCCTCGGCGCGTTCGTCGGCATCATGCCTGCCTACTTCGCCGAACTGTTCCCGACGCACGTGCGGGCATCCGGCATCGGAGTGCCCTACTCGTTCACGGTCGCTCTCTTCGGAGGCACCGCGCCGTACGTCGTCACCTGGCTCGCGGACCACCACCTGGAGTGGGTCTTCGCGTTGTACAGCGTCATCCTGGTCACCATCGGTCTGGTCACCACATTGTTGAGCCCGGAGACAAAGGGCCGGAACCTGTTGTGACACTTGCGGGGCCGAGACACACCCCCTCGGGCCGCAGGCCCGGTGCCTAGTCTCGATGGAGAGGGCGGCAACCGGCTCGTCCCATGAGGGAGGGAGCACCGATGACCATGATGCTGGTGCACTACGTCGGCACCACCGACGACCGGTTCGACCGCGGTTATTACGTCACCCACCACCTGCCGATGGTCGAACGCGCCTGGCGCCCACACGGACTGCGATCCGCTCAGGCCTATTTCGCGACCGACAGCGGCGAGGCGGACGGCGTGATCGCCATCTGCCTGTGTCACTTCGAGGACCGGGACGCGATGATGCGGGCGTTGTCGGCCCCGGAGACGTCGGCGGTCATGGACGACGTCGCCCGGTTCACCGGCATCACCCCGGTCCGCACGGTGATGGCCCGTGCCGGTGAGACACCCACTGCGACGTGAACCCGGCGTTGATATAGATCGAGTTGGTCCTTCTCAAATGCCTCCGGAGGTGTCAGGAAGGGATCTGTAACTGATCCTTTGTGGGGTCCGCGTGTTGTCGCACGTGGGACCTCCTGACACACCCCGGAGGTGTTTTGTGTCTGTGCAGTGTGCTCCAGTCACGTCGTCCACGATCGTCGTTGCTGTTGATGTGGGCAAGACCTCGGCCTTGTTTTCGGTGACCGATGCTGCACGTCATCTGCTGGTCAGCCCGACAGAGTTCACGATGAACCGCTCAGGCTTGGGTGCTGCGGCGGCGAGCGTGATGGCGGCAGTTCCGGTGTCGGGGCAGGTCAAGGTGGCAGTGGAGGCTGCTGGCCACTATCACCGCCCAGTGCTTGATCACCGCTGGCCCGATGGCTGGGAGGTGTTGGAGCTCAATCCCGCCCATGTCGCCGAGCAGCGCCGCGCGCAGGGCCGACGCCGGATCAAGACTGACGTGATCGATCTGGAGGCGATCACCGAGCTGGCGCTGGCCGGGCGCGGGCGCGCCATCGCCGACCGCGATGTCGTGATCGGCGAGCTCAGCGCCTGGGCGGGACACCGAAGCCGGCGGGTCACCACGCGCACGGCGACAAAGAATCAGTTGCTCGGGCAGCTGGATCGGGCGTTTCCTGGGCTGACCCTGGCGCTGCCGGATGTGTTGGCCACCAAGATCGGCCGGCTGGTCGCCGCGGAGTTCTCCGACCCCTGCCGGCTGGCCGCCCTCGGAGTGAATCGGCTGATCCGTTTCGCCGCGGCACGCGACCTGCAGCTGCGCCGTCCCGTCGCCGAGCGGCTGGTCGCCGCAGCCCGCGATGCGCTGCCTACCCGGGACGCGGCGATCTCCCGCCAGATCCTGGCCGCCGACCTGAACCTGCTCGCCGACCTAGATTCACAGATCCAGGCCGCTGAGGCCGCGTTGGCAGTGCTGTTGCCGCGCAGCCCGTTCGCCACCCTGACCACCGTTCCGGGTTGGGGTGTGGTGCGAGTAGCCAATTACGCAGCAGCCCTGGGTGATCCGTCCCGTTGGCCCGGCCCGCGACAAATCTACCGGGCCTCGGGACTCTCACCGATGCAGTACGAATCCGCCCACAAACGCCGTGACGGCGGCATCAGTCGCGAGGGCAGCGTGGCCTTGCGCCGCGCCTTGATCGACCTCGGCCTCGGCCTATGGCTGACCGAACCGGCGGCCAAGGCTTACGCCGGCGGACTCAAAGCTCGCGGCAAACGTGGCGGGGTCATCGCCTGTGCGCTGGCCCACCGTGCCAACCGCATCGCCCACGCCTTGGTGCGCGACCACACCGCCTACGACCCGGCCCGCTGGGTTTGACCAACCTCGCCATCGACGAAAGGACCAGCCTCAATCCCACCTTCACAAGTCCCGTCGGCAGTGCCACGCTGAACAGACGGGACGAAGGGCCGGATCAGATGCCGCCGGCGTTATGGCGGACCTCCGCAGGTTACGCCGCGTCTAACTTGGCACCCGACCCTTCGCCTCCAAGGCAGCCCGAACGACGCCAGATGACCCCTGCCGAGGTCGCATACGTCAACGTGGGCGCCCGGCCCCCCGGTCAGTCCCTGGCCAGCCACCGACACCACACACGAACCCACAACACCCGCATCCCGGATGTCGGTGCCTTGCACCCACCAACAGTCTTGACACGACCTACAGCCAGTTAGGCTCGGGTCAGCCATGGCAGACGATGTGACGAGGTGGCGGTGACGGGTCCGGGGAAGCGGCGACGGCCGACACTTGCCGACGTCGCCGACATGGTGGGTGTGGACCCGAGCCTGGTGTCCAGGGTGCTGCGCAACGATCCGCGCGGATTCGCGTCGTCGAGCACCCGCGAGCGCATCGTCGAGGCCGCCGAGCAGATCGGCTACCGGGCCAACGCGGCGGCGCGCGGGTTGCGTAGCTCGCGCACCATGGCGCTCGGCCTGCTGCTGCCCGGGTTCACCAGCCCGGTCTACGCGGCGATCGTGCGCGGGGTCGAGGCTCGGGCGAAGCAGCACGGCTACGGCCTGGTGCTGGGCACGCACGCCGCGGGCGACCCGCACGAGACCATGACCTCGATGCTCATGCACGGCAGCGTCGATGCCCTCCTGGTGGCCTCCGGCCGCATCGAGGACCGGACGCTGCGCCGGCTGGTGCAGGAGGTGCCGCAGACCGTGGTGCTGGTGAACCGCCAGGTGCGGGGCATATCGGCCAGTGTCGTATTGCGGGACGCCGACGCCGCGGCCGTGGCCGTGCGTCACCTGGTGGAACTGGGACACCGCCGCATCTGCGGCGTCTTCGGGCCGGCGACGCTCGACACGATGGTGCGCCGCAGGCACGGTTTCGTCGGCGAGTGCACCGCGGCCGGTGTCGAGGGCGCGGTGATCGAGTTGGCCGAGCGTGACCATGCCGCCGGATTCGAGGGCGCCATGCGCGCACTCGGGCGCGGCATTCGCCCGACCGCCATCGTGGCGGCGACGTTCCCGATGGCCGTCGGCGTCCTGGCGGCCCTGCACCAGCGGGGGATCGCGGTGCCGTCCGAGATGTCGGTGCTGGCCCTGCACGACGACAGCCTTGCGAGTTATCTGGTCCCACCGTTGACCGCGGTGTGGCTGCCCACCGAACGGCTGGGCGCCGAGGCGGTCGAGCTCGCGATCGCGATGGTCGGGGGCGGTCAACCGAGAAGGGTCGTGGTGCCCGACGAGCCGCACATCGTGGGTCGCGGATCGACCGCGGCCCCGTGATATCAGGCGATTGACCGCCGCGCTGTCCGGTCATTAGCGTCGCCGTCGAGGACGGCAGATATGAGAGGCTGCGGCCGAACAACTGAAGTGGCCGCGGTCCTCATGGGACCGCGGCCACGCCAGGGGGGTTCTTCCCTTGTGGGGAAGTCGGTTACAGCAAACCCAGCATCTGCAGGTTGCTGATGTACTTGACGATCACGTCGGCGGTGACGTGCGGGATGTCCTTGTCCGGGCCGATCTTCGCGTCCTGCACCGCGGTGCGGAACTGATCGGTCGGTGCCATGGCACCGCACACCGGCGGTGCGGGCTGCTGGTAGTTGTGCAGCAGCGGCAGCAGGGACGCCTGACGCTGCTTGTCCGGCAGGGCACGCAACGCCGTCTCGAAGCGGCCCAGCCAGGTGGCGTAGTCGTCGACGCGCTTGACGGGGTAGCCGGCCTCGATCAGCCAGTCCACGAACTCGTCGAGGCCGATGCCGTCGTCGTACGGGTTCATCACGTGGAAGGTCTCGTACCCGTCGACCACACGCGAGCCGATGGTCGAGATGGCTTCGGCGATGAATTCGACCGGCAGCCCGTCGTAGTGGGCCCGCTGCCGGTTGCCGTTCGCGTCGAGTTCGTAGAACGATCCTGGCGCGATGCCGGTGGCCACCAGGCTCAGCATCAGCCGGGTGAACATGTCCGGCAGGTTCAGCTGACCCGAGTAGGTGGTGTCGGCCAGGATCATGTCGCAACGGAACACCGAAACCGGCAGACCGCACCAGTCGTGCGCCTCCCGCAGCAACACCTCACCGGCCCACTTGCTGTTGCCGTAGCCGTTGGCATACGAGTCGTCCACCCGACGGGTCGGGCTGATCTCCCGGATGTCGGCGTCCTCGACGAACTCGCCGGGGGAGATGCCTTGTCCCACACCGATGGTCGAGACATACACGAACGGCTTGATCTTGGTGGTCAGCGCGATCCGGATGAGTTCGGCGGTGCCCAGCGCATTCGGCCCGAACATCTGGCTGTACGGCAGCACGTGGTTGACCAGCGCGGCCGGGTCGACGATGAGGTCGACGGTGTCGGCCAGGCGCTGCCAGGTGCCACGGTCCAGCCCCAGATCGGCCTCGCCCTTGTCACCGGCGATCACCTCGAGGTGATCGGCGGCCAATGCCCGGTAGTGCCCGAGCAGTTCCGGGTCGCCGGAGTCGAAGGTGGCGTCCAGGCGGGCACGTGCCTCCTCGTCGCTGCGGGCGCGCACCAGGCAGATCACCTTGCCGTCCACCAGATCCATGCGCTCCAGCCACTCCAACGCCAGATAACGGCCCAGGAAGCCGGTGGCGCCGGTCAGCAGAACCGTGCGGATCTCGGTGCTCGCATGGGGCAGACCGGGCGCGGTGGTGAGGGTGTCGGCGTCGATGAACTTGTCGAGAGTGAGGTCACGGGCGTGCACCTCGGTGGCGTCGCGGCCGTGCACCGACGCGTAGGTCGGACGCTTCGAACCGCTGCGCTCGGTCTCGATGTAGGCGGCGATCCCCGCCAGGTCGGTGGCCGGGCTGACGATCACACCAACCGGCACGTCGACGTCGAAGATCTCGTGCAACAGGTTGGAAAAGGTCAAGGCCGACAACGAATCTCCGCCGAGATCGGTGAAGTGGGCGTCGGAGCGCACATCCGAGGCGGACGCACCGAGCAGGGCGATCGCGGCGCGGCTGACGGTGTCGGTCACCGGCGCGTCGGCGCCGCTGCGACGCAGCTCGCGCAACTCGTTGGCCTGTCCTTCGGCCAGATCGGCGTACAGCTGCTCGAGCCGATCTGCATAGTGCGCCTTCAGTTTCGGCCGCGCCAGCTTGCGGATGCCGGTCAACAGACCGTTCTCCAGCGTGAACGGCGTTGTCTCGACGATGAAGTCGCGCGGGACCTCGTACGACTGCAACCCCGCGCCGCGTGCGGCGTCCTGCATGGTATCGCTGATGCGCGCCTTGAGATCGTCGCCGTCCCAACGGGAGAGCGCCTCCTCGGTGGGGACCACAACCGCCAGCAGGTACGACCGCGCGCTGTTGCCGTAGACGTAGATCTGGCGCACCAGCGGGCTGTCGCCGAACACCGCCTCCAGCTTGGAGACCGTCACGAACTCGCCCTGCGACAGTTTCAGCACGTTGTTGCGCCGGTCGAGGTACTCGAGATGATCCGGGCCGAGCTCGGCGACGATGTCACCGGTGCGGTAGTAGCCGTCCTCGTCGAACATCTCGGCGGTGATCTCCGGGCGCTTGTAGTAGCCGGGGAACATCTGTTCGGACTTGATCAGCAGCTCACCGCGCGGGTGGGGCCGGTCGGTACCGAAATAGCCGAGATCGGGGACGTCGACCAGTTTGTAGTCGATCACCGGCGGGCGCTGGATGTGGCCGTCGATGAAGACCGCGCCGGCCTCGGTCGAGCCGTAACCCTCCAGCAGGTGCATGTCGAGCAGGTCCTCGACCCAGTTCTTCATCTCGGCCGAGATGGGTGCCGAACCGGTGAGGGCCGAGACGTACCGTCCACCGAGCAGTTCGGTGCGGACCTCGTCGAGTACCTCGGTTTCTACGGCGGCGCGGTCGGCCTCGTCGGTCACCCGGTTGTCGACGCGGCTCTGGTATTCCTGGAACAGCATGTCCCAGATGCGCGGCACGAAGTTGAGTTGGGTGGGACGCACCAGCGCGAGGTCCTCCAGGAAGGTGGACAGATCGCTGCGGGCGGCGAAGTAGGCGGTGCCACCGCTGGCGATGGTGCCGTACAGGATGCCCCGGCCCATCACGTGGCTCATCGGCATGAAGTTCAACGTGATCGAGGGCAGCACACCCTGGGTCTCGTCCCACTTGGCCTTGGAGGCGGTGCGCCACATGGTCTCGACCTTGGTCTCCGGATACATCGCGCCCTTGGGGGTGCCGGTGCTGCCGGAGGTGTAGATCAGCAGGGTCAGCGGGTCGGCCTCGGCGGGCACGTACTGCGGCGCGTCGGCCAGCGAGCGGCCGCGGTCGAGGACGTCGGCCATGGTCTCGACGACGATGCCGGTGCCTGCGAGCGCGGCCTTGGCCGCCTCGTACGCCTCGTGCTGATCGTCGGCCTCGGGCCGGTAGTCGAACACCACCAGCCGTGCCGGCGCGGGGCCCGCCTCGATCAAAGCGACTGCGTCACCGAGGAAGTCGATGCTCGCGGCGAGCACCTTCGGTTCGGTCTCGGCGATGATCGGTTGCAACTGTGCGATGGGTGCGCTGGTCTGCAGCGGGACCGACACGGCGCCGAGTTGGATCAGCGCGATGTCGATGGTCGTGTAGTCGATGCTGGTGAAACCCAGGATGGCGACGCGGTCGCCGGTGGCAACGGGATGACCGTGCCAGGCGTTGGTGACGGCCTGGACGCGGCCTGCGAGTTGGCGGTAGGTGATGGTCTCGAAACGGGGCAGCAGTTGCGCGGTGGTGCGACCGTCGGCGCCGGTGACGAACTCGACGGCGCGGCGACCCAGCGCGGGACGGTCGGCGTACCCGGTGAGCACCTGTTTGACGACCGCGGGCAGGCGCAGTTCCGGGTTGTCGGTGGCCGCGGCGGCGGCCGCGTCGGGACGGGCCGCGGCGAACTGCGGATCGGTCTCGAACAGGCGGGCAAGGCGCCGGTTGTAGCGGTCCTCGCGTGTTTCTATCGACATAATGAGATCCCCTGAGCAAACAAATAATTCGGTTGACGCTGGTTGACGCCTGATAATTACTACGAAAATCTATCTAACTTAATTTCGTCATGACCATTCCATTCGATGCGATTTACATCACCGTGCCCGCCGACGGTGGTGATGCTCACGGCGTGGTGGGCGCCGCGGCGTACTCAAGCTGGCTATGACGTTAGAAACGCTAAATTTATTGATGTCACCAGCGTGGCAGCTGCCAACATGCTGTGAATCCGCGATCCGCCCGCCCGGCCGTCGCGCCGGAGCGCGGGGCGACGGTTCACCGGCTCACCAGGCGGGTATCCGCTGTCTCGTCAAAGGAGGCATCATGACCGAATCACAGACCCGCGGCGGTCGCCTGACAATGCCGCGCAGCCGCGGCGCCGCCAGCGGATTGCTGCTGGTGGTGTTGGGTATCTATGGCGCACTGATCCCGTTCGTCGGCCCGTACTTCGACTTCTCGTTCGGCGCGGATCAACCGTGGACGTGGACCACCGCGCGCGGCTGGCTCGAGGTGCTTCCCGGTGCGGCGACGGCCCTCGGCGGTTTTCTGCTGCTGACGTCGGGCAACCGGGCCAGCGCGATGCTCGGTGGGTGGCTGGCCGCACTCGGCGGAGTGTGGTTCGTCATCGGCCGGGCGCTGGCCGGTCCGCTCGGACTGGGTGACGTCGGATCGCCCGTTGCGGTCACCGATGCCAAGCGGGTGACCCTGGAGTTGGCGTACTTCAGCGGTCTCGGCGCGTTGATCATCCTGCTGTCCGCGATGGCGCTGGGCAGGCTGTCGGTGCGCAGCGTGCGCGACGTCGCGTATGCGCGCAGGCCGCTGGCCACCGAGCGCGCGCAGACGCCGATGGTGGACGCGCCCACGACGCAGATGACACAGATGCCTGCCGAGTCGACACACGCACCCACCACCCAGGTGCCCGTCACCGCTGGGCAGACGACGCAGGAGACCCAGCCGATGCCTGCGCCGCGACGCAGGCGCTGGGGTGGGCTGTTCGGCCGCGGGCACACCACCGCGCACTGACCGCACCCGGCGTCGGGCGCGCTGTCACGCACCGCGGAGTACCTCCTCGAGGACATCCAGACCCTCGTTGAGCAGTTCATCGCTGATCGTCAGCGGCGGCAGGAAGCGAACGACGTTTCCGTAAGTGCCGCAAGACAAGACGATCACCCCCGCGGCGTGTGCGCCCGCGCAGAGCGCCTTGGTCAGGTCGGCATCGGGTTCGGTGGTGCCGGCCTTGACCAGTTCCATGGCGATCATCGCGCCGCGGCCACGGACATCGCCGATCCGGTCGTCCTCGGCCTGCAGCCGGCCCAGCCGGTCCTTCATGAGCCCCTCGATCTGCCGGGCCCGCGCCACCAGGCCGTCGGCCTCGATGGTCTCGATGACTGCCAGCGCGGCCGCGCACGCGATCGGGTTGCCGCCGTAGGTGCCGCCCAGCCCGGACACGTGCGGGGAATCCATGATCTCGGCGCGTCCGGTCACCGCCGACAGCGGAAGACCGCCGGCGATGCCCTTGGCGGTGACGATCAGGTCGGGGTCGATGCCCTCGTGCTCACACGCGAACATCGCGCCGGTGCGCGCGAAACCCGTCTGCACCTCGTCGGCGATGAACACCACACCGTTGTTACGGCACCAGTCGAGCAGCGTCGGTAGGAATCCGTCGGCGGGCACGATGAAGCCGCCCTCGCCCTGGATCGGCTCGATGACGACCGCGGCGAGATTGTCGGCGCCGATCTGCTTGTCGATCACGTCGATGGCGCGCTTGGCCGCCAGCTCGCCATCGGTGGCCAGTTCCTTGCCGAACTCGGCATCGCGGAAGGGATAGGACAGCGGCGCCCGGTAGATCTCCGGCGCGAACGGCCCGAACCCGTGTTTGTACGGCATGACCTTGGCCGTCAACGCCATGGTCAGGTTGGTGCGGCCGTGATAGGCGTGGTCGAACGCCACCACGGCCGGCTTGTGGGTGTGCGACCGCGCGATCTTGACCGCGTTCTCGACCGCCTCGGACCCGGAGTTGAACAGCGCCGAGCGCTTCTCGCCGCGCACCGGGGTGAGCCGGTTGAGCTGCTCGCAGACCGCGACGTAGCCCTCGTACGGGGTCACCATGAAGCAGGTGTGGGTGAAGTCGGTGACCTGGGCACGCACCGCCTCGACGACTCTGGGCGAAGAGTTGCCGACGGTGGTCACGGCGATGCCGGAACCGAGGTCGATCAGCCGGTTGCCGTCGACGTCCTCGACGATGCCGCCGCCGGCGCGGGCCGCGTAGACCGGCATGGTCGTGCCGACGCCGCGGGCGACCGCAGCGCCCTTGCGGTCGATCAGCGCCCGGGATCCGGGGCCAGGGATTGCGGTGGCGAGATGGCGGCTCTGTTCGGGGTGGCTCACGGCGGACTCCTCGGCCGGGGAAACGGGGCGTGACAGCGCGCGGATCGAGGCGCGGATCGAGCCTAGACTTCGAACGGGACGGCGTAGCGGTTTTCCGCCGTCGTTCGCCGCGGGTGTGCGCACCGACGCAGGAGCAGCGTCTGAGGTTTGAGGGCTGCCACAGGTGACCGTGCCATCCGCGGTGTGCTGCTGCAATGGCACACTGGTCAACTACGAGGTGCCGGTCTCGCTGCGGTGCGGCCACCCTGACCGATACGAATCGACACGAAAGCCTGTTATGGACCTGGTCATTTTCCTGCCCCTGCTCATCATCATGGGCGCCTTCATGTTCTTTGCCTCCCGGCGTCAGAAGAAGGCCATGCAGGCCACGATCGACCTGCACAACTCGCTGAAGATCGGCGACCGTATCCACACCACGTCGGGTCTGAAGGGCACGATCACCGGAATCACCGACGATTACGTCGACCTGGAGATCGCTCCCGGGGTGGTCACCACCTGGATGAAGCTGGCCGTGCGCGACCGTATCGAGTCCGACGTCGACGAGGGCACCGACGAGCTGACCGAGCACACGAACGACACGGACGGCTACAAGAACGACTGACCAACCGACCACTCAGGAGCAACACGTACCCTTTGCGTGCTGACGAACTGATCTCAAGGAGACCCAAACAACGTGGCATCGTCTTCGGCGCCGGTGCATCCTGCGCGCTACCTGACGCTCTTTCTGGTGCTGCTCGTCGGCGTCTACCTACTGGTGTTCCTGACCGGTGACAAGCAGCCCAAGCCCAAGCTCGGCATCGACCTGCAGGGTGGCACCCGCGTCACGCTGACCGCGCGCACCCCGGATGGTTCGGCACCCACACGGGATGCGCTGAACCAGGCCCAGCAGATCATCAGTGCCCGCGTCGACGGCCTCGGCGTCTCCGGCTCGGAAGTCGTCATCGACGGCGACAACCTGGTCATCACGGTTCCCGGTAACGACGGCAACGAGGCACGCAACCTCGGGCAGACCGCCCGCCTGTACATCCGACCGGTCATCCACGCCATGCCGGCCAAGGCGCCCGCCGAGGAGGGACAGCCCCCCGCTGGTGCTCCCGGTGCCCCTGCAGCCCCCGGCGCTCCCGGTGCTCCCGGTGCCCCCGGCGGTGCGCCAGGTCTGCCGGGACTGCCCGGTCTTCCCGGTCTCTCAGGTTTGCCGGGTATGCCCGGCGCACCGCCCGGAGCCCCGCAGGAGGCCCCGCCGGGTGCGCCCCTGCCTGGCGAGGCACCCCCGCCTGCAGCGCCGCCCGCCGGTGAACAACCGGCGCCGCAGCCGCGGCCGTACCCGCTCGAGCCGGCGCCGACGCCGGGCGAACCCACCCCGGCGCCCGCACCCGCACCCCAGCCTGGCGAACCCGCGCCCGCGCCACCCGCGCCCGCCGACGGCGCGAACACCGACATGGCCCAGCGCATCGCGACGGCCAAGCAGTGGCGGCAGAGCACCGACCCGACGATGCAGATCCTTGGGCTGCAGGTGCAGGCCAACCTGTGCGGGGAGGACGACATCCTCGCCGGCAACGACGATCCGAACCTGCCGCTGATCACCTGCTCCACCGACGGTTCCACGGTGTACCTGCTCAACAAGTCGATCATGAGCGGCGAAGAGATCAAGAACGCCACCTCCGGGCTCAACCAGCAGCAGGGCCAGTACGTCGTCGACGTGGAGTTCAAGTCCGGCGGCGCCAAGACGTGGGCGGACTTCACCGCCGCGAACGTCGGCACGCAGACCGCGTTCACGCTCGACTCCAAGGTCGTGAGCGCACCGGAGATCCGCGAGGCCATTCCCGGCGGCAACACCCAGATCACCGGTCAGTTCACCGCCGACTCGGCCAAGGAACTGGCCAACGTCCTCAAGTACGGCTCGCTACCGCTGTCCTTCGAATCCTCGGAGGCTGAGACAGTGTCGGCGACGCTGGGCCTGTCCTCGTTGCGGGCCGGTCTGATCGCAGGCGCGATCGGCCTGGCGGCGGTGCTGCTGTACTCGCTGCTGTACTACCGCGTGCTGGGCCTGCTCGTGGCCCTGTCGCTGGTCGCGGCGGGTGCGATGGTGTACGCGATCCTGGTGTTGCTGGGCAGATACATCGGCTACACGCTGGACCTCGCGGGTATCGCCGGTCTGATCATCGGTATCGGCACCACCGCGGATTCGTTCGTCGTGTTCTTCGAACGCATCAAGGACGAGATCCGAGAAGGCCGCAGCTTCCGGTCCGCGGTGCCACGAGGCTGGGTCCGCGCGCGCAAGACCGTCGTGTCGGGCAACGCGGTGACGTTCCTGGCCGCGGCGGTGCTGTACGTGCTGGCGATCGGCCAGGTCAAGGGCTTCGCGTTCACGCTGGGCCTGACCACAATTCTCGACCTCGTCGTCGTGTTCCTCGTGACCTGGCCGCTGGTGTACCTGGCGTCCAAGTCGCCGACGATGAGCAAACCTGGGCTGAACGGTCTCGGCGCGGTGCAGCAGATCGCCCGCGAGCGCCGAGAGGTTTCGCATGCGACCGCGGGACGGGGTTAGACACATGGCCGCCAAGCAGACCAAAGACGACACCACCGAGAGCACCGGTGTCGAGGCCGCGGCGATCGAGAGCACGGCCGATTCGGCCGGCCTGCCCAAGCACGGGTTCTTCGTCCGCCTCTACACCGGCACCGGCGCCTTCGAGGTCATCGGCAAACGCAAGCTCTGGTACGCGGTCAGCGGCATCATGATCGCGATCTCGCTGGCCAGCATCCTGTTGCGTGGCTTCACCTTCGGAATCGACTTCGAGGGCGGCACCAAGGTGTCGCTGCCCGCGGCAGGCGCCCAGGGCATCATCAGCGTGCAGCAGGTCGAGGACGTCTTCAACAGGACGCTCAACCGCGCCCCTGAGTCGGTGGTGACCGTCGGCAGCGGAGGGTCGGCGACCGTGCAGATCCGTTCGGAGACGCTCAGCAACGCCGAGACCGAGCAGCTGCGCAACGCGCTGTTCGACACCCTGCAGCCCAAGGGTTCCGACGGCCAGCCCAGCAAGCAGGTCATCAGCGATTCGGCGGTGTCCGAGACGTGGGGCGGTCAGATCACCCAGAAGATGGTGATCGCGCTCGTGGTGTTCCTGGTGCTTGCCGCCATCTACATCACGTGGCGCTATGAGCGCTACATGGCCATCTCGGCATTGGCGACCATGGTGTTCGACCTCGTGGTGACCGCGGGCGTCTACTCGCTGGTGGGATTCGAGGTCACGCCGGCGACGGTGATCGGCCTGCTGACGATCCTGGGCTTCTCGCTGTACGACACGGTGATCGTGTTCGACAAGGTCGAGGAGAACACCCACGGCTTCGAGCACACCACCCGCAGGACGTTCGCCGAACAGGCCAACCTCGCGGTCAACCAGACGTTCATGCGGTCGATCAACACCAGCCTCATCTCGGTGCTGCCGATCGTCGCGCTGATGGTCATCGCGGTGTGGCTGCTCGGCGTCGGCACGCTGATGGACCTCGCCCTCGTACAGCTCGTCGGCGTCATCGTGGGCACCTATTCGTCGATCTACTTCGCGACGCCGCTGCTGGTGTCGCTGCGTGAACGCACCGACCTGGTGCGCAGGCACACACAGAAGGTGCTCAACCGTCGTCAGCCCGGCAAGGGCGGCGCCAAGCCCGCCACGGTCGCGTCGGAGACGTCCGAGGACACCGCCGACAGCGACGCCGTCACGGTCACGTCGGGTTCCACTGCGGCCAAACCGGCGCCGGGTGCCCGCCCGTCCGGAGCCAGGACCGGCCGCCCGTCGGGTAAACGGGCCAACCGGCGGTAGACCGGATGGCTCACCTGAGCGCCACCGCCCGCGCGCGGACCGCAGCGATGCTGGTGGTGGTGTCGTTGTTGGCGGGTCTGGGGCTCACCGGCTGCGGCAGCGGCTCGGCCGGCGAGATCGACTACGCCGTCGACGGCACGCTGACCACCTACAACACGAACACCGTGGCGGGTGCCGCCTCGGGCGGGCCGCAGGCGTTCGCGCGCACCCTCACCGGCTTCGCCTACCACGGTCCCGACGGTCAGGTGGTCGCCGACCACGACTTCGGCACGGTGTCCGTCGTCGGCCGCACCCCGCTGGTCCTCGACTACGTCATCAACGACAACGCCGTGTACTCCGACGGCAAGCCGGTGACCTGCGACGACATGGTCCTGACCTGGGCCGCGCAGTCCGGGCGGTTCCCCGGGTTCGACTCGGCGAGCCGCGCCGGCTACCGCGACATCGGTTCGGTGGACTGTGAACCGGGGCAGAAGCGGGCCAGGGTGTCGTTCGCGCAGGACCGCGGGTTCATCGACTACGGCTACCTGTTCGCCGCGACGTCGCTGATGCCGTCGCACGTCATCGCCGACGAACTCGGTCTCGGCGACGGCGGCGTGGTCAGGGCGCTGCGGGCCAACGACCTCAACGCGATCGACCGCATCGCCGAGGCCTGGAACACGATCTGGGACCTCAAACCCGACCTCGACCTCAAGCACTTCCCGTCGTCGGGGCCCTATCGCCTCGAGTCGGTGTCGGAGGACGGTTCGGTGGTGCTCGTCGCCAACGACAAGTGGTGGGGCACCCCGGCCATCACCCGCACGATCACCGTGTGGCCGCGCGGCGCCGACATCCAGGAGCGGGTCAACGAGGGCTCGTTCGACGTCGTCGACATCGCCACCGGTTCCTCGGGTCTGCTCAACCTGCCCGACGACTACGTCAGCACCGACACCCCGTCGGCCGGCATCGAGCAACTCATCTTCGCGCCCGGCGGGCCGTTGGCGGCACCACCGGCCCGTCGTGCCGTCGCACTGTGCACGCCGCGCGACGTGATCGCGCGCAACGCCGAGATGCCGATCGCCAACGCCCGGCTGAGCCCGGCGACGGAGGACGCGTTCAGCGCGGCCGAAGGGGCAGGGGAGGGCGGCAGGTTCGGTGTGGCCAACCCCGACGCCGCGCGTGACGCCCTCGACAACCGGCCGCTGACGGTGCGCATCGGATACCAGACCCCGAACGCGCGGCTGGCCGCGATCGTCGGGGCGATCGCGAAGGCCTGTGCGCCGGCCGGGATCACGGTGCAGGACGCCGGGTCGGAAACCGCGGGCCCGATCGCCTTGCGCAACAACGAGATCGACGCGCTGCTGGCAAGCACCGGAGGCGCCGCGGGCGCCGGATCGTCCGGTTCGTCGGCGATCGACGCCTACACCCTGCACGTCGGCAACGGCAACAACCTGCCGAACTACAACAACGAGCGCATCGACGGCATCATCGACGCGCTCGCGGTCACCTCCGACCCCAAGGAAGTGGCCCGACTCCTGGGCGAGGGTGCGCCGATCCTGTGGGACGACGTGCCCACCCTGCCGCTGTACCGCCAGCAGCGCACGGTGCTCACGTCGAACAAGATGTACGCGGTGAGCGGCAACCCGACCCGGTGGGGCGCCGGCTGGAATATGGACCGATGGAAGCTGTCGAAATGATGACGCGCACATGAGCCGGCCGTTGGACGCCACCGAGGTGTCGCGGGTGATCGCGGCGCTGACCCGCGAGGTCGCCGATTTCCCCGAGCCCGGCATCCAGTTCAAGGACCTGACGCCGCTGCTCGCCGATGCGCGCGGGCTGCGCGTGGTGACCGACGCGCTGGCCGACATCGCGTCGGGCGCCGACCTGATCGCCGGCCTCGACGCGCGGGGCTTTCTGCTCGGTGCGGCGGTGGCCACGCGGTTGGGCACCGGCGTGCTGGCGGTCCGCAAGGGCGGCAAGCTGCCCCCACCGGTGCACGGTGCGACGTACCAGCTGGAATACGGCACGGCAACGCTGGAGATCCCGGCCGAGGGGATTGATATCGCCGGGCGCAACGTTGTCATCATCGACGATGTGCTGGCCACCGGCGGGACGCTCGCCGCGGCCGCGCGGCTGCTGGGCGACAGCGGCGCCGATGTGACCGGCGCGGGCGTGGTTCTCGAGCTCGAAGCGCTCCGCGGACGCGAAGCGGTGGCACCTCTGGGCGTACGGAGCTTGCACGTCATCTGAGGGATATCCTCGAATTCTGGTTGCTGCAGGAGGTGACAACGATGGTCGACGAGCCAGGCAAGGGTCAGGCCGTGCAGTCTCCTCCTGCGGAGCCTGCGGCCAAACCTGCGACCCCGCCGTCGTCGCCGCCGTCGCCGACGCCGACGCCGTCGGAGTCGGCCCGCGTCAGTGCGTCTCGCCGTGTCCGCGCGCGGCTGGCCCGCCGGATGACCGCGCAGCGCAGCGCGATCAACCCGGTGCTGGAGCCGCTGGTCGCGGTGCACCGGGAGATCTACCCGAAGGCCGACCTGCAGCTGCTGCAACGGGCCTACGAGGTCGCCGAGAAACGCCACGCCGACCAGCTGCGCAAGTCGGGGGACCCCTACATCACCCATCCGCTGGCGGTCGCGAACATCCTGGCCGAGCTCGGCATGGACACCACGACGCTGGTGGCCGCGCTGTTGCACGACACCGTCGAGGACACCGGCTACAGCCTGGAGGCGCTCACCGCGGACTTCGGCAGCGAGGTCGGGCACCTCGTCGACGGGGTGACCAAGCTGGACAAGGTCGTGCTGGGTTCGGCGGCCGAGGGCGAGACCATCCGCAAGATGATCATCGCGATGGCCCGCGACCCGCGCGTGCTGGTGATCAAGGTCGCCGACCGGTTGCACAACATGCGGACCATGCGGTTCCTGCCGCCCGAGAAGCAGGCCCGCAAGGCCCGTGAGACGCTGGAAGTCATTGCCCCCCTTGCTCATCGGCTCGGCATGGCGACGGTCAAGTGGGAGCTGGAGGACCTCGCGTTCGCGATCCTGCACCCCAAGAAATACGAGGAGATCGTCCGGCTGGTCGCCGACCGGGCGCCGTCGCGCGACACCTATCTGGCCAAGGTGCGCGCCGAGATCGGCGTCGCGCTGAGCGCCATGAAGATCAACGCCGTGGTGGAGGGCAGACCCAAGCACTACTGGTCGATCTACCAGAAGATGATCGTCAAGGGCCGCGACTTCGACGACATCCACGACCTGGTGGGCGTGCGGATCCTGTGCGACGACATCCGCGACTGCTATGCCGCGGTCGGCGTCGTGCACTCGCTGTGGCAGCCGATGGCGGGCCGGTTCAAGGACTACATCGCCCAGCCGCGATATGGCGTGTACCAGTCGCTGCACACCACCGTGGTGGGGCCCGAGGGCAAACCGCTGGAGGTGCAGATCCGCACCCGCGAGATGCACCGAACCGCCGAGTACGGCATCGCCGCACACTGGCGTTACAAAGAGGCCAAGGGCCGCAACGGTGTTCCGCACAGTCACGCCGCGGCCGAGATCGACGACATGGCGTGGATGCGCCAGCTGCTCGACTGGCAGCGAGAAGCCGCCGACCCCGGCGAGTTCCTGGAGTCGCTGCGGTATGACCTTGCCACCCAAGAGATCTTCGTGTTCACCCCCAAGGGTGACGTGATCACCCTGCCCGCAGGGTCGACGCCGGTGGACTTCGCCTACGCCGTGCACACCGAGGTGGGACACCGCTGCATCGGCGCGCGCGTCAACGGCAGGCTCGTGGCGCTCGAGCGCAAGCTGGAGAACGGCGAAGTGGTCGAGGTGTTCACCTCCAAGGCACCCAACGCCGGGCCGTCCCGGGACTGGCAGACCTTCGTGGTATCACCGCGGGCCAAGACCAAGATCCGCCAGTGGTTCGCCAAAGAGCGCCGCGAGGAGGCGCTCGAATCCGGCAAGGACGCCATCGCGCGCGAGGTGCGCCGTGGCGGACTTCCCTTGCAGCGCTTGATGAACGCCGAAACGATGGGGGCGCTGGCCCGCGAACTGCGCTACCAGGACGTCTCGGCGCTCTACACCGCGGTGGGTGAGGGACACGTGTCGGCGCGGCACGTCGTGCAGCGCCTGCTGGCCCAGTTCGGCGGCGACGAGGCCGCCGAGGACGAACTGGCCGAGCGGTCCACGCCTGCGACCATGCCGATCCGCCAGCGCAGCAACGACGACACCGGCGTCGCCGTTCCCGGTGCGCCCGGTGTGCTGACCAAGCTGGCCAAATGCTGCACCCCGGTGCCCGGCGACACCATCATGGGCTTCGTCACGCGCGGCGGGGGAGTCAGCGTGCACCGCACCGACTGCACCAACGCCGAGTCGCTGCAACAACAGTCCGAACGCATCATCGAGGTGCACTGGGCGCCGTCACCGTCCTCGGTGTTCCTGGTCGCCATCCAGGTCGAGGCGCTCGACCGGCACCGCCTGCTCTCCGACGTCACCCGGGTGCTGGCCGACGAGAAGGTGAACATCCTGTCGGCGTCGGTGACCACGTCGAACGACCGGGTCGCGATCAGCCGGTTCACCTTCGAGATGGGCGACCCCAAGCACCTCGGTCACCTGCTGAGCGTCGTGCGCAACGTCGAGGGCGTCTACGACGTGTACCGCGTCACCAGCGCGGCCTGATCCAGCGGCTGCGGTGGTCATGCATCGACACGCGCGGGTCGGGAGGCCGGTGTGGTGAGACTCTCGGCGGCCGAGGTCTCTGACAGTGCGCGGCCCCGGGTCTCCTCGCCGAGGACGACGGTGACCAGCAAGCCGACGATGTTGACACCGGCGAGCAGCCACATCACCCCGCCGAGCCCCGGGCCGGTGAGCACCAGGGGCAACACGAAGGTGCTGACCGCCGAACCGACACGGCTGATCGCCACGACGGTCCCGGTTGCACTCGCGCGCACCGAGGTGGGGAAAAGCTCGTTGGGATAGATGATCTCGATGAAGTTGCAGGCGCCGGAGGTGACGGCGTAGAGCGCCAGCAGCGCGAACAGGACCGGGGCGGGCGCACCGGGCACCACGGCCATCGCGACGAAGGCCGCGCTCATGATCGCAAACGTCCACAGCAGCAACGGCTTTCGGCCGATCTTGTCGACCAGCAGCAGCCCGGGGACACCACCCACCAGGAACAACACGCTGATCACCAGTTCGGCGATGTACACGTGGTGGCTGCCGTGCGCGCCGAGACCCATCTCCCGCAGGATGTCTGGTCCGAACGTGTACACCGCGAACAGCGGGATCACGTGAGCGGTGAAGAACACCCCGACGAAGACCACCCGGCGCAGATAGATCCCGCGGAAGAGCGCGGTGAACGATGTGGGCTCGGGTTCGGCCGGGATCATCGCGACGTCGACGTCCGGACCCCACACCTTGCGGCACACGCGCTGGGCCTCCTCGGTGCGTCCTCTGGCCAGCAGCCACCGCGGCGACTCCGGGGTTCCGGCCCGCAGCATCAGGGTGACGACACCGAACGCCGCGGGACTGGCCAGCATCCATCGCCAGGCGTCCGGGCCGATCGTCGCCAGCGCCCAGCCCACCGCGGCGGCCGCGGCGGCGCCCGCGGCCCACACCACGAACAACGCGCCCAGCAGCCTGCCCCGGTGGCGGGTCGGGATGAATTCGGCGAGAAGAGAACTGGCGATGGGATAATCGGCCCCGATCGCGACACCGAGCAGGAAACGCAGCGCGACCAGATGCCACACCTCGGTCACGAATGCCGATGCGATCGACACCGCGACCAGCGTGGTGAGGTCGGCGACGTACATGACCTTGCGGCCGACCCGGTCGGTGACATAGCCGAACACCAGGCCGCCGACGAAGATCCCGATCAACGCCGACGCACCCACCAGGCCCACGTCGACGGTGCTCATGTCCAGCGCGGGCACCAGGCCGATCAGCGCGATGCCGATGATGGTGAGTGCGAAGCCGTCCAGGAACGGTCCGCCCGCCGAGAACACGGTGAGCCGCTTGTGGAATGCGGTGAGCGGTCGGTCGTCGATCGGCACGTTCTTCGACAGGTTGCCTGACGGGTTCGTGGACACTACATCTCCTGGGGGTTGGCGGTGAGTGGTTGCAGCCGTGCGAAATCGGCGGCTGTTCGGGCGACCGGATCGAGCAGGGCGGTGTCCACCCGGCCCGCAGGATCCAGAACCGAGGAGTCGAGGTGGAACGCGACGACCTCGCCGATGATCAACCGGTCACTTCCGGGCTGCACGGTGGTGTGCAGGCGGCATTCCAGGCTGATCGGGGATTCGGCGATCCGCGGCGGCAGTACGTGCAGGCACGGCGCGGGCGTCAGGCCTGCCAGGGTGAACTCGTCGACCCCCGGATCGACCTGCGCGCTGGTGACGTCGACCGCGGACGCCATCGAGGCGGGCGCGATGTTGACCACGAATTCCCCGGTTGCCTCGATGTTCGCGGCGCTGTCCTTGAGCCGGCCGTCGGGCTGGTACTCGACGCTCAGCAGCACCATGGGCGGCTGCGATGACACGACCGTGAAGAAGCTGAACGGTGCGAGGTTGGGTACCCCGGCAGGGCTGACGGTCGACGTCCAGGCGACCGGTCGCGGCACCACGGCCGCCTTCAGCAACCCGAATGCCTTGCGTGCGGTGAGCTCACACGCATCGAGGATCGTGATGTCCGAGCAGTGCATGATTCTCCTCTGCGGTCGTGGTCGGCAACGCTAGGCGCGTGGCCGGCGCACGGGGTATGGAGATATCTCCAGTCGGTCGGCGGTAGTGGTGGATGTTCCGACATTGGGCGTCGGCTGCCAACACCGTTGTATGGGAGCCATGGAGTTGATGAACACGACGACCGTGGTGACCGCAGGCACGGCCCGCGCGGTCGTCCTGCACCGGGGCGACCGCGTGCAGGTGATCGATGTCGAGGGCGCCCAGGTCGGCGACGTATTCGCCTTCGCGGCAAGTGATCCCGACGAATACCTGAGCGCGTCGCACACCCGCACGGTGACCGGCCGGTTGTTCCCGGCCGTCGGGGAACACTTCGTCACCAACCGGCGGCGTCCGATCCTGAAGCTTCTGGCCGACACCTCACCGGGCGTCCACGACATGCTCATCGCGGCCTGTGACCGCGAGCGCTACCGGATGCTCGGGGCCCCCGAACACCGATCGTGCGCCGACAATCTGCGCGAGGCGCTGGACGAGATCGGCATCAGCGTCACCGACGTCCCGCAACCGGTCAACATCTTCATGAACATCCCGGTGACCGATGGCGGAAACCTGTCCTGGCTGCGCGCGGCTAGCCGCCCCGGTGACGCGGTGACCTTCGAAGCCGACATGGACTGCGTCGTGGTGGTCTCGGCATGCCCGATGGATCTCAATGCCATCAACGGCGAGCGCGTCACCGACCTGGCCCTCGAACTCTCACCGACATCGAAAGAAGTGAACGTATGAGCAGCGCACATCCCGCACTGAGTTCCGCACGCCTCGGCACCATCGAACTGGACAACCGGTTGGCGGTCGCACCCATGACTCGGGTGTCGGCGTCACCGGACGGCACCCCGACCGCGGCGATGGCCGACTACTACGCCGAATTCGCCCGTGGCGGTTTCGGTTTGGTGATCACCGAGGGCACCTACACCGATATGACCCACAGCCAGGGTTACCTCAACCAGCCGGGGTTGGCCACCGACGACCACGTCGCCGGTTGGCGGCCAGTGACCGACGCCGTGCACGCCGCGGGCGTGCCGATCGTTGCACAGTTGATGCACGCGGGCGCATTGTCGCAGGGGAACTCCCACGGTGTTGCGACCATCGCGCCGTCGGCGGTGCCACCGCACGGCAGCCCGCTCGCGGAGTACGGCGGATCGGGTGCGTGGCCCACCCCACGTGAGATGAGCGCCGCCGACATCGAGGCCGTGGTGGCGGGCTTCGCCGACGCCGCGGTACGCGCTCGCGCCGCCGGGTTCGACGGCGTCGAGATCCACGCGGCCAACGGGTATCTGCTCGACCAGTTCCTCACCACCTACACCAACCACCGCACCGACCAGTACGGCGGCGACGTCACCAACCGCATCCGCCTGACCGCGCAGATCGCGGCCGCCGTCCGTGCCGAGGTTGGCCCCGATTTCCTGGTGGGAGTGCGACTGTCGCAGACCAAGGTCAACGACTTCCACTATCGATGGCCCGGAGGAACCCATGACGCGCAGGTGATCTTCACCGCGCTGGCCGACACGGGCGTCGACTACCTGCACATCGCCAGTGAGGGAAGAGATTTCATCGAGGGCGCCCGCCTCGACGACGGGCGTACCATCACCGGCGTGGCGCGGCAGGTCACCGGACTGCCGGTCATCGCCAACGGCGGCATGCACGACCCGGGCCAGGCCGGCCGGGTGCTCGACGGCGGCCACGCCGACGTGCTGTCGATCGGTCGCGGCGCGCTGGCCAATCCAGATCTTCCGCAACGCCTTTCGACCGGTGATCCGCTGGAGGGTTTCGACCACGCCATGCTCTCGCCCATGGCCACCATCGCCAATTCCGCCGCGTGGAAGGCCGCGCGTCACCGCGAAGAGGTGCCGAGGTGAGTGCACCGTGGCACCACGGAGCCGCCGCGGTGGCGATCTGACGTTCGACGTCGACGCCGAGACCTGTTCGGTGTGAATCCGGTGTGATCGCTAGCCGAGCGCGTCGGCCTCGAGCGCGAGGAACAGGTCGACGCGGTCCTCGAGGCGCGCGACGTCGCGCCCGGTCAGCTCGCTGATCCGGGTGATGCGGTTGCGCAGCGTGTTGACGTGGATGTACAGCTCGCTCGCGGTCCTGGCCCAGTGCCCGTCGTTGGAAAGGAAGGTGCGCAGAGTGCGTACCAGCGCGGTGCCGTGCTGCTCGTCGTGCTGGTTGAGCGATCCGAGGATGTCGTCGGCGAAGCGTCGCAGCACCGAGCGGTCGTGCAGCCCCAGCAGCATGCGATGGGTCCCGATGTCGGCGTAGGTGCCGACCTTGGGTTCGGCGGTGCGACGTCGCAACACGTGGCAGGTCTCCCTGGCCCGGATGAGGGGTTCCCGCAATGCGCTCGCGTCGGCGGCGAGGTCGCCTACGCCGATCACGGCCCGGTCGGCCGGGAAACGCACGGTCAACCTTTGCACCAGCTCCTCGGCGAGACCCACCAGGCGTGCCATGTCGCGGTGCCAGCCGAACACCACCACGGTGTCCTGGCTGCCGGGGATCACCACGGCCGGGATGCTGTGGGTGTTGAAGAACTCCTCGATCTCGTCGGTGGATCCGGGTGGGCGGACCGCCCCGTCGCCCACCACGACCGTGTACACCGCCAGCGCGGATGATGGGTCGATCCCGAAGGCGCGCAACCGTTCCGCCACGTCTCGGGCCCGCGCGGCACCCGAGAGGACCATCTCGAGCAACTCGCTGGAGAAGCGGGACTCGATGGCCTGTAGCGCCTGCTGTCGGGTGACCTCAAGGCTCAGATAACGCGCGGCCTGCTCGAGCGCGTCGCGTTCCACCTGCCTGAGCGAGGGGAGGGGCCGCACGCAGAACAGGCCTGCGTCGACCTCACCCATGGCGCCCTCGACGAGATACACCGCGGCCGTATCCCCGCTGGGCAGTTCGACTTCCAGCGGCGGCGGGTGGCGGTTGAGCGCCTCGGCGGCGACCTGGACATCCGCGTCGCCGCCGATGTCACCCGCAAGCCGCCGACCCAGTCGGTCCACCACCAGCAGCGGCAGGTCGTGGTCACGACGCAGCACACCCAGAATGCCCTCGGCGCCACCACCTCTCGCGATCGAGCTGGCCAGGGCGTTGCCGCGTCGCACCAGTCTGGACAGCGCGGCCTGGCGCGCGTCGGACTGGATGCGCGCGGCGGCCTGGGTGATCGCGGTGAACGGCACCGCGATCGACACCGTCGCCAGGGGGAGTTCGGCGCATGCGCAGGCGTCGACGAGGTCGCCCGGCGCGTCCGGTGTCTGCTCGGTCAGCCCGAAGATCAGCCCGGCCGCGCGGGCCCGCAGCAGCGCATCGACGAATGTCGCGGAATCGACTGTGCTGCGCCACAGTCCGTTGGTGAGCACCAGTTCGGTGGCCCGGATGTACGGCGACGGATCAGGGAGTTCGGTGTTGTGCAGCCACAGCACCTCACGGTCGACGGCTTTCGGCGATCCGGCAACCAGCAGCGTCAACTCCAGCGCCGGATCGTCCAGCAACGCGCTGAGGCTCAACATCGGTGTATGTACATCCAATCAGATGGGCGGAACATGGATGTTTGCACACTCGATCGTAGATCGGTGCGGTGTTTCGATGGGCGCAATCGACGAGAAGGAGCCCGCGATGTCCACCCGTCCCCCCGAACCCGTAGAACCCGTACCGACGTCTGAGGATTCCCCACCGGCAGAATCGGCCACGGCAGTGCCGTTCGACGCCCACGGCATCGAACCCATCACGCCGCAGGGACGCGACTGCTCGCCCTGGGAACTGTTCTGGATCTGGTGCGGCGCCAACATCGCGCCGATCAACTGGGTGCTCGGCGCACTCGGTATCACCCTGGGGTTGAGCCTGCTGGAGACACTGATCGTCGTCGCGGTCGGAAACATATTGGGGTGCGCGGTATTCGGGGCGTTCAACGTGATCGGGCACCGCACCGCGGTCAACCAGATGGTGCTCGGCCGTGCCGCGTTCGGGCTCATGGGCGCACGGGTGCCCGCAGTGGTGCAGTTCCTGCTCACCATGGGATGGGTCGGGGTCAATACGTGGGTGGTCCTCGATTTGGTGCTCGCGGTGTTCGCCGAGTTCGGCATCACGGGTGGCACGAGTCTGGAAGTGGTTGTCGCAGCAGGCATCATGTTCATCCAGTTGGCGCTGGCGCTGTACGGTTTCTACGCGATCCGCAGCTTCGAGAAGTACACGGTACCGGCCACGGCCGTGGTGATGGCCGTGATGACGGCCCTGGCGTTCGTGGCGACCGACGTGCAGTGGTCACTGGCCGGGCAGCCGATGGCGGCGGGCGAGAAGTTCACCGCGATAACGCAATTGCTGACGGCAATCGGGATCGGCTGGGGTCTGACCTGGATCCCGTACGCGTCGGACTACAGCCGGTTCGTGCGCGTCGGCGCGTCGTCGCGCTCGGTGTTCTGGGCGTCCTCGCTGGGCATGTACGTCCCGACGGTGTGGCTGGCCGCGGTCGGCGCGTGTCTGGCCAGCGCCGGAACCGGCAGTGACCCTTCGGCTCTCGTGGTGAGCACGTTCGGCGTCATGGCCGTCCCGGTACTGCTGCTGCTCGTGCACGGCCCGATCGCGACCAACATCCTCAACCTGTACTCGTGCTCGCTGGCGGCGCTGTCGATCGGGGTGCGGATGGCGCGGTGGAAGGTCACACTACTCGCCGGCGTCGTCGCGTCCGTCGTCCTCGCGGTGTTCGTGCGGGCGGACAGCTTCGCGCACGCCTTCGACAACTGGCTTGTCTCCATCCTGGTGTGGATCAGCCCGTGGGCGGCGATCATGCTCGTCGACTACGTCGTCCTGCGTCGCGGTGCGCTCGACGTGACCCTGCTGTACCGCGAGGAATCCGCGCGGTGGAACACGCCCGGCCTGGTGAGCCTGGCCGCGGGCATCGCGGCGGGCTGGTCGTGGCAGTACGGGCTGGTGCCCGCCATGCAGGGGCCCATCGCCACCTCGCTGGGCAACACCGACTTCTCCTGGCTCTCAGGAAGTCTGGTGGCAGGCGGGCTGTACTGGGTGCTGCGTCGCGGTTCCCTCGCCAACTGACGCCGCCCACTGACGCCGCTCAGTCGACGCTCGCCTCGGTGATCGTCACCGGCTCGGCCGGGGCGCCGTCGGCCCCGCCACCGGCCACACCCGCAGCGGCGATGTCGTCGAGGGTCTGCAGACCGGTGCGGTCGATCTCCCCGAACACCGTGTAGGTCGGCGGCAGCGGCGAGTCCTGATACACCAGGAAGAACTGGCTGCCGTTGGTGCCAGGACCGGAGTTGGCGGTGGCCACGGTGCCGCGCGGATACACGACCGGTTCACGCAGCGCCGGGTCCGACAGCCGGTACTGGTTGGTCGGGTACTCGTTGGGGAACCGGTAGCCCGGCCCGCCGGACCCGTCACCGGACGGGTCACCGCACTGCAACACCGACAACTCACTGGTGGTGAGCCGATGGCAGGAGGTGTTGTCGTAGAAGCCCTGCTGCGCCAGGCTCGCGAAGTTGTTCACCGTGCAGGGCGCCTTCCCGTTGGCCAACCGCAGGCCGATGCTGCCGCGGTTGGTGCGGATACCGGCTGACACGGTCGCCGGTTCGGTCGGCACGAGACCCGAGCGGGGCGGCTTGGCCGGCTTCGCGGCCGGTTCCTGGGTCGGCAGGTACTGGCAGTTCGCACCGAGGTTGGGTGGCGGGTCGAACGCCGGTAGCGCGTTATCGGGCGCCGCGTCGTACGTCGGGCCGCCGGGTCTGCGCTCGACGGTCTGCACCGCCACCATGGCCAGCAGGATCGACACGACCACGGCCACCACGGTCAGCACGGTGAACACGTAGCTGAGCACCAGACCCGCGATCGCCAGGCCGCGGCCCTGCTCGCCGCGGCGTTTGATCTGCGACAGCGAGATGTGCCCGAACACGATGCCCGCGGGTGCGAACAGGAACGCGCACACCAGGGATGCGATCGCCATGCTGTTGGTCCGCGGCGGGCCCGGATATGCGGGGTACGCGCCGGGATACCCACCCGGATACCCGGGCGGGTGGCCCGGGTACTCCTGCTGGTAGCTGCCGTAGGGCGGGTACGGCGGCGGGTCGCTCGGCGGAAAGGTCACGTGACCGGATCAGTCCAGCGCCACGGATTTGAGTTCGACATTCAGCGCCGGCTTGCCGTCGGTGCCCCCGCCTTCGACCCCGCCCGCGGCGATCTTGTCGAGCGTCGCCAAACCGGTCTCGTCGATCTTGCCGAACACGGTGTAGTTCGGCGGCAGCTGCGAATCCTGGTAGACGAGGAAGAACTGGCTGCCGTTGGTGCCGGGCCCCGCGTTGGCCATGGCGACCGTGCCGCGCGGGTACACCACCGGCTGCTGCAGCGCCGGGTTGTCCGGCTGGTACTGGTTCGTCGGGTACTCGTTGGCGAACTGATAACCCGGGCCGCCCGTGCCGGTGCCCGTCGGATCGCCGCACTGCAGCACCGACAGTCCGCCCGTGGTGAGGCGGTGGCACGGGGTGTCGTTGAAGTAGTTCTTCGCCGCCAGGCTCGCGAAGCTGTTCACCGTGCACGGCGCCTTGGCGTTGTCGAGCTGCAGCCCGATGTTGCCCTGCGTGGTCACCATGCTGACGCTGATGGTCGCCGGGTCCGTGGGCACCTTGCCCGACCGCGGCGGCTCGACGGGCTTGCTGGCCTCACCTGCGGCCGGGTACTGGCAGTTGGCGCCCAGGTCGGCGGGCGCGACGAACGGGGGCAGCTGACCGTCGGCGGCAGGCTGGGCGGGCGCGTCGGCGCTGGTGGTCGCGGCCGAGGCGGTGGTGTCGCCGCTGTCCTTGTTGGTGATCACCAATGTGGTGATGACGGCACCGATGACGAGCACTGCCACCACCGAACCCGCAATGGTCAAAATGCGCTGCTTGCGCGCCCTCGCGGCGCGCCGCTCCAGTTGACGTTCGAGCTTGCGCTTGGCCGTCGCACGCCGTTGTTCGTTGGTCGGCACTGCGGGCGTCCTCCTCGTTCTCCGGATCTCGTGGGTGGATCGGTCGGCAACGAGTGTGCCAGGCGATGCTGAGTGCAGCCCTGATGACCCGCGGCAACCGCGGTCCTGTTGCTGCATCAGCAGCAGCGGTCCTGTTTGCGACCGGGAAACGGGCCGCGCCGTCGACATGGGAAACTGGCGGTGTGTTGATCACCGGTTTTCCGGCCGGGATGTTGGCGTGCAACTGCTACGTGCTGGCCGAACGTCCCGGGGCCGACGCGATCGTGGTCGATCCCGGCCAGCGCGCCATGGGTCCGTTGCGCAGGATCCTCGACCAGCACCGGCTGACCCCGGCGGCGGTGTTGCTGACCCACGGCCACATCGATCACATCTGGTCGGCGCAGAAGGTGGCCGACACCTACGGCTGCCCGGCCTACATCCATCCCGAGGACCGGATCATGCTGACCGATCCGATCAAGGGAATCGGGCGGGGTTTCCTCGGCGGGCTGGCGAGCTCGGCGCTCGGCGTGCTGTTCCGCGAGCCCAGGCAGCTGATCGAACTGGAACGCGACGGCGAGACGGTCGACCTCGGCGGGATCGCCGTGACCGTCGACCACACCCCGGGCCACACCAGGGGATCGGTGGCGTTCCGGGTGGCCGACGGTGAGCGGGATCTCGTGTTCACGGGCGATACGCTGTTCCGGTCCTCGGTGGGCCGCACCGACCTGCCCGGAGGCAGCGGGCGCGACCTGCTCGGATCGATCGTGACCAAACTGTTGGTGCTCGAGGACGACGCCGTGGTGCTACCGGGCCACGGCCCGAAGTCGACCATCGGGCACGAACGCCGCACCAACCCATTCCTCGAAGGTTTGACTCTGTGACTGAAGGTTCATCGCCCGGTTCTTCGCCGGTGGCGTTCCAGGCACCCAAGGGTGTTCCCGACTACCTGCCGCCGGAGTCGGCGCAGTTCGTCGCGGTCCGCGACGGTCTGCTGGCCGCGGCGCGCCGCGCCGGTTACGGCCACATCGAGCTGCCGATCTTCGAGGACACCGCGCTGTTCGCGCGTGGCGTGGGGGAGTCCACCGACGTCGTGTCCAAGGAGATGTACACCTTCGCCGACCGCGGCGATCGGTCGGTGACGCTGCGGCCCGAGGGCACCGCCGGGGTGATCCGCGCAGTCATCCAGCATCGGCTGGACCGCGGCGCCCTGCCGGTCAAGCTCAGCTATTCCGGGCCGTTCTTCCGCTACGAGCGCCCGCAGGCCGGGCGCTACCGCCAGCTGCAACAGGTGGGCGTTGAGGCGATCGGCGTCGACGATCCCGCGCTCGACGCGGAGGTGATCGCTGTGGCCGACGCGGGCTTCCGCTCGCTGGGGCTCTCCGGGTTCCGGCTGGAGATCACGTCGCTGGGCGATGACACCTGCCGCCCGGCCTACCGCGAGCTGCTGCAGGATTTCCTGTTCAGGCTGGACCTCGACGAGGAGACCCGGCGCCGCGCCGAGATCAACCCGCTGCGGGTGCTCGACGACAAGCGGCCGCACATACGTGAGATGACCGCCGACGCGCCGCTCATGCTCGACCACCTGTCCGACTCGGCCAAAGAGCACTTCGAGACCGTGCAGTCCTACCTCGAGGCGCTCGGCGTGCCGTACGTCATCAACCCGCGGATGGTGCGCGGCCTCGACTACTACACCAAGACGACGTTCGAGTTCGTCCACGACGGTCTGGGCGCGCAGTCCGGGATCGGCGGCGGTGGCCGCTACGACGGGCTGATGCGTCAGCTCGGCGGGCAGGACGTCTCGGGTATCGGCTTCGGCCTCGGCGTCGACCGGACCCTGCTGGCGCTGCAGGCCGAGGGCGTGACCATCGAAGGGGTCGGCGGGGTCGAAGTGTTCGGCGTGCCACTCGGTGCGGCCGCCAAACTCGAGCTCGCCAAGCTTGCCGCGCAACTGCGGGCCGGCGGTGCCCGCGTCGACCTGGCCTACGGCGATCGCGGTCTCAAAGGCGCCATGAAGGCCGCCGACCGCTCCGGGGCCAGATACGCCCTCGTCGCAGGCGATCGTGACATCGAGGCGGGCACGATCGGCCTCAAGGACCTCTCGACCGGTGACCAGATCGACGTGTCCGCGGATTCCATTGTCGCCGAGGTCCTTTCCCGCCTCGGCCGATAGCTTGTTCTTTGGCCGCCGCCCCGCAGGCCCCGCGCTGGGCACCGGGCGCGCGCTGGGCGTGGGCACCGGGCGCGCACTTGGCACCGCTGGGCAGGGCGCGCATTTGGCACCGCGACCGTGCGTGTCTGCGGCACGCCACGCCGCCTCGAAGCAGCAGTTCGCGCACGCTCGTGAGCGTTGAGCGTGCACAGAGAACCGGCGAAGTGACCCGTCGTCGCCTCGCACCCCGCGAAGGCTAAGAAAAATAAGAGTAAAGTAAGGAAAATCTAAGGGGCTCGGGACCGTAACTGAGGGGTATCGCATGGGCGCGGAGACGTACGAAAGTGATGTGAACGTGGACGGTCAGGCGACACCGGCCTCCCGCGTCGCACTGGTCACGGGAGCCTCGCGCGGAATTGGCGCCGAAGTCGCCCGCCTGCTCGCCGAAGAGGGCTTCCATGTGCTGGTCAACTACCGCGAGAAGGCCAAACGCGCCAATGTCGTGGTCGACGCGATCCGCGCGGCCGGTGGACAGGCGTCGATCGCCGGGGCCGACGTCTGCGATGACGCTCAGGTGCAGACGCTGACGGCGAAGCTTGGCTTCGGTGGGCTCGACCTGCTCGTGCTCAATGCCTCCGGCGGTTTGGAGCGTGGAGCCGACCCGGGCTATGCGATGCGGCTGAACCGCGATGCGCAACTGCGCCTTGTCGAGTTGGCGGTTCCGTTGATGCGGCGCGGTGGGCGGATCGTCTTCGTCACCAGTCACCAGGCGCATTTCTATCCGGGCAGGCCGGTCCCCGATGGCTACGAACCGATCGCACAGAGCAAACGTGCCGGCGAGGATGCGCTCTTGGAGATCAAACCCGCTCTGGCGCAACGGGGTATCGACCTCAAGGTGGTGTCCGGCGACATGATCGAAGGGACGATCATCGTGCGCTTGCTGCACCGTAAGGATCCAACCGCCGTCGATACCCGTCGCGAGCAGGCCCCGCTTCCGACCATCGAGGAGTTCGCTGCCCAGATCACGCGGTCAGCTGTGCAGCCCGATGCGCCCGAGATGGCCTACGTCGGCGGTGCTGACTACCTGACCTGACACGGCCGCGACGCACGTTCATCCGCCGCTCGTAACGCCACGGCGGAAAATCCCGCTCGGGACCGCCACTGCGTTACGAGCGGCGTTGAGGATGCTCGCTCACGCGCTGCGAGCGTGCGTGAACTGCCGACCGCGACAGGCGCGTCGTGTGGCAGACACGCACGCTCGCGGTGCAACGGCAACTGCAACGGCAACTGCAACTGCAACTGCAACTGCAACGGCACGGCAAGGGTGCTCATATGGCCATCGCGGCACGGACATCGGCCTCGGATGCCGAACCGCCGGTGCCGCTTGAGGTGATCCGGCCCGCCTCGAGAATGTAATACCGCTGGGCGGACTCGAGTGCGAACCCGATGTGCTGTTCGACCAGCAGCACTCCGAGGTCGCCGCGAGAGGTGAGCGCGGTGATGGCGGCCTCGATCTCGGCGACGACCGACGGCTGGATGCCCTCGGTGGGCTCGTCGAGGATCAGCGTCTTGGGACTGGTGATGAGCGCACGCGCGATCGCCAGCTGTTGGCGCTGGCCACCCGACAGCAGGCCGGCCCGCCGGTTCAGCAGTTCCTTGAGCGCCGGGAACAGGTCGAGCTGTTCGGCGATCAGTGCCTCGCCGTTCTTGCGGCCGTCGGCGACCACCTGCAGGTTCTCGGCCGTGGTGAGCTGGCCGAACGACTGCTGTCCTTGCGGCACGTACGCCAGGCCGCGCGCCACCCGGGCGCTGGGCCGCAGCTTGGTGACGTCCTCGCCGTCGAAAAGCACCTTGCCGGAAGAGCATTTGAGCAGACCGACCGCCGCGCGCAGCAGCGTGGTCTTGCCCGCGCCGTTGTGTCCCATCACCGCGGCGACCCCGTCGGCGGGCACCTCGATGCTGGCGCCGTGGATCACCTCCGAGCGTCCGTACCCGGTGCGGACATCGACGAGTTCGAGCATCAGGCGATTCCTTCCACACCGGCCGCGGCCGTTCCCAGGTAGACCTCTTGCACTTTCGGGTTGGCCTGCACCTCGGCGACCGTGCCTTCGGCGATCACCTGACCGCGGGCCAGCACGGTCACCGACGTGGCGAATGCGCGCATGAAGTCCATGTCGTGTTCGACGACGACGACGGTGCGGGCACCGCCGATGCGGCGCAACAGGTTTCCGGTTTCCTCACGCTCCTCGTGGCTCATGCCCGCCACGGGTTCGTCGAGTAGCAGCACGTCGGCGTTCTGCACCAGGAGCATGCCGATCTCCAGCCACTGCTTCTGGCCGTGGGCGAGCACACCCGCCGGTTTGTCGGCGAGATGCGCCAGGCCCGTGGTCTCCAGCGCCTCTTCGATGGACGGCAGCACCTCGCGGCGACGGCGCAGCAACGTCCACGGTGACCGGCCCGCACCCGCGGCGATGTCGAGGTTCTGCAGCACGGTGAGTTGCTCGAAGACGCTGGCGGTCTGGAAGGTGCGGCCGACGCCGAGGCGGGCGATCTGGTGCACCTTCTTGCCGAGCAGGTCCACACCGGACTTGTTCACCGACCCGGTGGCAGACACGAGGCCCGTGATGGCGTCGATGACCGTGGTCTTGCCTGCGCCGTTGGGGCCGATGAGGAAGCGCAAATCTCCCTGGAACAGGGTGAGGTCGACGCCGTTGACGGCCTTGAAACCGTCGAAATCCACTGTGAGACCACGCACTTCGAGGTACTCGGTGCCCATGCCTGCGTTGCCGCCCGCGACGGGTTCTTTCACGGCTTCTTCGGTCATGACGCGGCACCTACCTTTTCGGGGTCGGGATCGCTGTCGGCTGCGGATTCCGGTTCGGGCCCGGTCGATTTCGGCTCCGATTTGGTGCGCCGCCAACGGCGCAGCACCACACCGAGTCCCGCGAGGCCGGCCGGGAAGAAGCCCACGACGACGATGAACAGCAGGCCTTGCGCGTAGGTCCATTCCGACGGGAAGCGTTCGGAGAACAGGGTTTGCGCCCATGCCACGCCGATCGCTCCGAGCACGGGCCCCAGCAGTGTGGTGCGGCCGCCGATGGCCACGCCGATGAGGAACGCGATCGACGGGACGATGCCCACCTGCGACGGTGCGATGAACCCGACGATCGGGGTGAACAGGGCACCGGCGATGCTCGCGAACAACGCGGCGAGCGTGTAGGCGACCACCTTGATGTTGGCGGGGTCGTAGCCGAGGAAGCGTACGCGTTCCTCACCGTCCCGCACCGCGACCAGCAGCTCACCGTAGCGGCTGTGCATGAGTTGGCGCACCACGGCGACGACGATCAACAGCGTGGCCGCGGCGATGAAGTACAGCATCTGCTTGTTCACCGGATCGTTGAGGTTGAACCCGAAGAACGTGCGGAAGTTGTTCAGCCCGTTGCTGCCACCGACACTGGTCTGGCCGACCAGCAGGATCGCCAACGCCGCGGCGAGCGCCTGCGACAGGATCGCGAAGTAGGCACCCTTGACGCGGCGTTTGAACACTCCCAGGCCAAGCAGTGCCGCGATCCCGGCCGGGACGACGAGGATCGCCAGCAGTGTGAAGATGGGGGAGGCGAACGGCGTCCAGTAGCCGGGCAGGTGGCGGACCCCGGCGATCTGCATGAAGTCCGGCACTGCGTCGCCGCGGATCTCGGCGTCGGCGATCTTGAGGTGCATGCCCATCATGTAGCCGCCGAGGCCGAAGAACACGCCCTGGCCGAGAACCAGCATTCCGCCTCGGCCCCAGGCCAATCCGATGCCGACCGCGACGATCGCGAAGCACAGGAACTTGCCGAGCAGGCTGAGCCGGAAGTCCGACAGCACCGCCGGGGCCACCCCGAACAACACGACCGCCGCAACCGCGAAGCCGGCCCAGGTCTGCCAGCGTCCGAGAATCGCTCTCATACGAGACTCCTTGTCCGAACGGTGAACAGACCCTGGGGACGGACCTGCAGGAAGATCACGATGATCACGAACACGATCACCTTGGCCAGGGATGCCGTGGTGTTGTATTCGATGAACGAGTTCAGGAAGCCCAGCGTCAACGCCGCGATGACGGTGCCCTTGATCTGGCCGAGCCCGCCGACCACGACCACGAGGAACGCGTCGATGAGGAAGCTCTGGCCGATGGTCGGGCTGGTCGAGCCGATCAGGGTGAGCGCGACGCCGGCGACGGCCGCGAGACCGGATCCGATGAAGAACGTCGTGATGTCGGTCTTGCGCGACGAGATGCCGCTGGTCTCGGCCAGATCGCGGTTCTGCACCACCGCCCGGATGCGACGCCCCATCGGGCTGGCCTTGAGCACGGTCGCGAGGATCGCGACGCACACCACGGCCAGGACCAGGATGAAGATGCGGGTCTTGGGCACGACAGCGCCCAGGATCTCCACGCCACCGGACAGCCACGACGGGGCGACCACGTTCACCGCGGGGGCACCGAAGATGTCGCGGGCGATCTGCTGCAGGATCAGCCCGACGCCGAAGGTGACCAGCAGGGTGTCCAGCGGGCGGTGATACATGCGCTGGATCAGCGTCACCTCCAGCAGGGCACCCATCGCGCCGCCGACGAGGAACCCGATGAGAAGCGAGATGAGCAGCGACGCACCGGCGCTCGTGATCACCTGCTGGACCACGTACGCGGTGTAGCAGCCGGCCATGATGAGCTCGCCGTGCGCCATGTTGATGACGCCCATCTGGCCGAACGTCAGAGAAAGGCCGAGTGCGGCCAGCAACAGGATCGAGCCGAGGCTCAATCCCGTTGCCAGCTGGCCGATCAGGATATCCATACCGTTGTCAGATCCTGTCCTGTGTGCCCGATCAGCTGGACAGCCCCGCGGCCCACGGGTAGGACTTCAGGTACGGGTCCGGCTCGATCGGGCCCTTGGATTCCCACACCGTGTAGATCAGGCCGTCGGGACGGATCTCGCCGATGCGTGCGGTCTTGGTGATGTGGTGGTTCTCACCGTCGATCGTCACCTTGCCCTCGGGAGCGTCGAAGCTGACACCGTCGGCGTTGTCCTGAATTGCCTTGACGTCGAAGGACTGTGCCTTCTCGACGGTGTTCTTCCACAGGTAGACCGAGACGTACGCGGCCTCCATCGGATCCGAGGTCGGCTTCTTCGGATCCTTGACGAAGTCCTTGTAGGCCTTGACGAATGCCTTGTTCTCCGGGGTGTCGATCGTCTCGTAGTAGTTCCATGCGGTGAGCTGCCCGTCGATGTTCTGCACACCGATGCCGCCGACCTCTTCCTCGGCGATCGACACCGAGACCACCGGCATCTTGTCCGGGGTGAGGCCGACA
Organism: Mycolicibacterium goodii; assembly: GCF_001187505.1. The sequence goes on along the minus strand of NZ_CP012150.1, from coordinate 5,333,809 downwards.
TTGCGGTACTCGCGGAAGAACGCGACGTTGGAGTCACCGTTGAGCGTGTTGAACACGGCATCCGCGTTCGAGCCGCGGACCTTGTTGATGATGGTGGAGAAGTCCGTCGAGCCCAGCGGCGTGTAGTCCTCGCCCTTGATCTCGATGCCGTTGGCCTCGGCGTACGCCTTGATGATCCGGTTGGCGGTCTGCGGGAAGACGTAGTCACTGCCCACCAGGTACAGCGACTTGACGCCCTTCTCCTTGAGGTAGTCGAGCGCGGGCACGATCTGCTGGTTGGTGGTGGCGCCCGTGTAGAAGATGTTCTTGCTGGACTCGAGGCCCTCGTATTGCACGGGGTAGTACAGCAAAGCGTTGGCGCTCTCGAACACCGGCAGCATGGCCTTGCGGCTCGACGAGGTCCACCCGCCGAACACCGCCGCGACGCAGTCGCTGCTGATCAGCTTCTCGGCCTTCTCGGCGAACACGGTGGGCTCGGACGCGCCGTCCTCGCCGATCAGTTCGATCTGCTTGCCCAGCACGCCGCCGTCGGCGTTGATCTGCTCGACCGCGAGCTTGATGGCGTCCCGCACGGTCACCTCGGAGATCGCCATGGTGCCCGACAGCGAGTTCAGTGAACCCACCTTGATGGTGGGGCCCGACGTGTCGACACATGATTGGGCGTTTGCTGAGTCGGTTTCGCTCGCCCTGCTTCCGCACCCGGTCAACAACAGGCCGGCAACGGTGATAACGCTTCCGGTGGCCAACGCCGAACGCCGGATCGCGGCACGTCCTCGAACTCGCATGAACAACCTTTCCCGTTGATTGCAGCGCATATTGGGCCGATCGCCTCGGCCGCGGTGCAGGAGGTTAAACACACTGTGCTGGTGTCGAATCGGGACGTTAGAGCGCCGGTGTTACTGCCAAATGTCTATGTGTGACGAACAAATTAACCTCGACATGACATGGGGTTGGTTTGCCGTTGGTTTTCGGGCCCGAGACACCCGCGTCTCCTGTGTAACGGGCGGGTAGCCTGCGTCGATATGACGAACATGCGAAACGTGACAACGAGGGTCGGTGCCGCGGCGTTGGCGGCGGCGGCGTCCATTGCGGTGGTGGGTCAGGCAACGGCGCATGCGGAGCCCGAGGGCCAGGGCCACCAGGTTCGTTACACGCTGACGTCGGGTGCCCCCTACGAGTTCGACCTCTACTACCTGGCGACGCAGCCTGCGGACAAGGCGGCCTATGACGCCGATCCGTACGCCTATCTGCAGAAGGCCGAGGTGAACGTCGCTCCGGACGCGCCGTGGGTCTTCGAGACCACGCTGGCCGATCCGCAGTGGGCGATCTTCACCGTCGCCAGCACCACGCACGGTGGCCGGGGTGCGCCGAACGCGCACTGCGAGATCGCCGTCGACGGCCAGATCGCCGTGCAGAACGACCACCCGTACAGCCCGCGGTGCCAGCTCGGCAACTGGTGACCTGAGGTTTCCCAGCATCTGAGAGCGGCTTGACACCCCTATCGAACTGTTGTTCGATAGGGGTGTCTGCGTCGGACGGTTCCGCTTCCGCCCCGGCGTCGGATTGACTGGGCACGCGCCCTCGGCGCGCGCCGGTGCCGTATCCGAAACCGCGGCACCGGCGCACCCGGTCGCTAGCTGGCTGCCTCGGCCCGCCGGACGGCGGCGGAGATGGCCTCGGCCAGGTCGGCCGGTGCTTCCACGTGGGCCAGATGTCCCTGCCCGGGCAGACGGATCAACTGGGCCTGCGGCAACGCGGAGGCGAACGGGGCGAATGCGGTCCCGTACGGCGCCTTACCCTCATTGCGTGCGCCCAGGACGAGAGCGACGGGGATTCTCAGGCGGCGGTAGTCGCCCAAAAACGGCTGGTATGCGTTGATCGCGGCGAGTTCCTCGCCGAGCGGTCGCGCGAGCGGCCGCAGCACATCCCAGGCCGGGCTGCGGCGCAGGTCGGCCACGTGGTCCTCGGAGAATCCGGACACGTCGGTGTTGACGAGCGTGACGGCGCGGTCCAGGTCACCCGCCGCGACGGCGGCGCGGACGGGTGCGACGGCCTGCGGTGCGAAGGGGCGGCCGACGGGTTCGTACGCGGTGACCGACCGGATCGGATCGTATCCGAGCGCGGCCTCCAATCCGATGAGTGCGCCGTAACTCCAGCCCACCAGGTGCACCGCGCCGAGCGCGCCGACGACCCGACGTAGGTCGTCGACCTCGACGGCGACCGAGTACCGCGCTCCCAGGGAACCGCTCGTCGCGCGGCCACGCCGGTTCAGGGTGACGACGGGATTCGGCAGGTCGATGTGGCCGACCACCGGCCGCCACGTCGAGGCGTCGGCCATGACGCCGGGCACGATCACCACCGGTGTGCCATGGCCGGGCCGGACCTCGGCGCTCAGCCGGGTGTCCGAGGTTTCGAAGGTGAGGTGGAGTGGCTCTGCGAGGGTTTCGGAGGTGGTCATCGTGGTGCTGATCCGATCGTTAGTAGTGGTGGACGGCGGTAGAAGTCGTTGCCCTTGTCGTCGATGACGATGAAGGCGGGGAAATCCCTGACATCGATCCGCAGCACGGCCTCCATGCCGAGTTCGCCGTATTCGAGGGTCTCGACCGAGGTGATGCAGTCACGCGCGAGCCGGGCCGCGGGGCCGCCGATGGAGCCGAGATGGAAGCCGCCATGGGCCTGACAGGAACGACGGACCGCATCCGAGCGGTTGCCTTTCGCAAGCATCACCAGAGATCCACCGGCGGCCTGGAACTGCTCGACGTACGAGTCCATCCGCCCGGCGGTCGTCGGGCCCAGGGAGCCCGACACCTGGCCGGTCGGTGTCTTGGCCGGCCCGGCGTAGTAAACGGGATGGCGGCGCAGGTAATCCGGTAGTGGTTCACCAGCGTCGAGGCGCTCACGGATCTTCGCGTGTGCCATATCGCGCGCCACGACCAGCGTGCCCGTCAGCGACACCCTGGTGCCGACCGGGTGGGCCGACAGTTGGGCCAGGGTGTGCGCCATCGACACGTTCAGATCGATCCGGACCTCGTCGTCGCCGAAATCGGCGACGTCGGGCAGGAACCGGGCCGGATCGGTTTCGAGCTGTTCGAGGAACACCCCGTCCCGGCTGATCCGGCCCAGGATGTGACGGTCGGCCGCGCACGACACCCCGATCGCGATGGGCAGTGAACCGGCATGCCGGGGCAGACGGATCACCCGCACGTCGTGGCAGAAGTACTTGCCGCCGAACTGTGCCCCGATCCCGAGTTGCCGTGTCGCGATGAGGATCTTCTGCTCGAAGTCGTGGTCCCGGAAACCGCTGCCGGTTCCCGAGCCGGAGGCGGGCAGCGCATCGAGATGATGGGCGGAAGCCAGTTTGACCGTCTTGAGCGCGAATTCGGCACTCGTGCCGCCGATCACGACCGCCAGATGGTAGGGCGGACAGGCCGAGGTGCCGATCTCGGCGGCTCTGGCCACGACGAACTCGAGCAACGCATCGGGGGTGAGCAGCGCCGGCGTCTCCTGGAACAGGAAGCTCTTGTTCGCGCTGCCACAGCCTTTCGCGATGAACAGGAATCGGTACTCATCGTCGCCCTCGGCGAGAATCTCGATCTGCGCGGGCAGATTGGTGCCGGTGTTGCGCTCGTCGAACATGGACATCGGCGCGAGCTGCGAATACCGCAGGTTGAGTGTCGTGTACGCACGCGCGATACCGCGGGAAAGATGTTCGGGGTCACGGCCGTCGGTGAGGACGTGCCCGCCACGCCAGGCGTGGACGATCGCGGTCCCGGTGTCCTGGCACATCGGCAGCACCCCGCCCGCCGCCACGCTCGCGTTGCGCAGGAGTTCGGTGGCGACATAGCGGTCGTTGGGTGAGGCCTCCGGATCGTCGAGGATCGCCGCGACCTGCCGAAGATGGCTGGTGCGCAACAGATGTGACACATCGCGGTAGGCCTCGAAGGCCAGCTGCTCGATGGCCTCGGGAGCGACGTCGAGAAATTGCCGGCCCGCGGCACCCACGGTGCGGATTCCGCCGATGTCGAGCCGGCGGTACCCGGTGGTGTCGGGTCCGAGCGGCAGTATCGGGGTGTAGGCGGTGGTCACAGCTTTTCGATCCGCTCGGCCAGGTCGAACAGCATGCCCTCGTTGCCGGGCGGGCTGACCAGGTGCAACCCCACGGGCAGATCCGAGACGACGCCCGCGGGCACGCTGAGCGCGGGATGCCCGGTCAGGTTCCACGGGCAGGTCAGCGAAAGCAGTGCCGAGCGCACCTCGACGCTGTGCCCGTCGATCTCGTGTGCGCGCTGGTCGATCTCGGTCGCGACGGTCGGCGCGGTGGGCATCGCGAGAATGTCGTAACGGGTCAGCAGGTCGTCGACCGCCGTACGCAACCGGTCGCGTTCGCGGCCGGCGCGCACGTATTCGGATGCGGGCGTATCCCGTCCGCGCAGCAGACGGCCGAGCACCTCAGGGTCGATGTCGCAGGCATGCTCGGCGACCTCCGCGGTGTGGTCGGCGTAGGCCTCGCTGGACTGCAGGACGCTGAGGGCCGCGAACACCTCACCTGGGGCGAACGGCAGTCCGACGGTCCCGTCGAGCGCGATGCCCGCGTCGCGTAGCGTCTGGAACAACGCGGTGACGATCGCCGGGTCGCACGGGCCGAGGCAGGCGGGGTCCAGCCAGGCGACCCGCTGTGCCCGGGCCGGTGCCGGTGACCGACCGGACATGGCCGCGTAGGCCGCCGCGGCGCCTGCCGCGGTGCGGGCGAACACCCCCACGTGGTCCAGCGACGCCGCCAGGGGCCACACCCCCCGCGCCGGGATCGCCCCGTAGGCCGGCTTGAACCCGAGAACCCCGCACAGTGCGGCGGGCAGACGGACGGAGCCTGCGGTATCGGTGCCGACTGCCAGCGGGACCATGCCCGCTGCGGTCGCCACCGCACTGCCTCCGCTCGAGCCGCCGCTGATCCTGCTGGGATTCCAGGGATTTCGGGACGCGCCGTGTGCCGATCGGTCGCCCGTGGCGCCGAAGGCGAACTCGTGCAGGACATTCTTGCCGACGATCACCGCTCCCGCGCGGCGCAGCAGGCGTACGCATTCGGCGTCGGCGGCGGCCGGGCCGGGATGGACGGTCGAACCCCGTGTGGTGACCTGACCGGCGACGTCGATGAGGTCCTTGATCGAGACCGGGATGCCGTGCAGCACACCGCGGTCGTGGCCTCGGGCGAGTTCGTCGTCGGCGCGACGAGCGGCCTCGAGTGCGCCCTCTGCGTCGACCGCGGTGAACGCGTTGAGAATCGGATCGAGCCGGGCGATGGCGGCGAGGCTGTGTTCGACGAGTTCGACGCTCGTGGTGCGACTGCTGCGCAGGTCCTCTGCGAGGGAGTGCACGTCGTGGTCCCGGAAGAATCCGGCCAACGCGGTCGAGTCGGTTGTTTCTGTCATGGTGTCGACAATCCTGGAAGTAGTTGCAGGGAAGGGACGATCAGCGCGGTGGCGACGGCCATGGCGGTCACGTTGCCGATGAACGGATGGAAATCGTCGGGTAACCGCGTCGAGATCCACGCGGCGATCGGTGGACCCAACAGCGCACCCAGCAGCGCGCCGGCCAGAACCGACGTCGCGGTTCCGCCGTACGCCAGCACGCAGGCCGGTGCGACCGACACGACGGGAACGAAGGTCGGGTAGAACGGGCGCCGCGTCCAGGCGGTCCGCCAAATCAGCACGGCGAGAAGCGCGGTGAGTGCCTGCGCGGTGAGGATCTGGGGGAGCAGTCCCGATCCGTACGCCACGGCGGCGGGATCGATCGCGTGGGCGACGACGGCGCCCGCGATGAGACCGATGCTCGCCCATTCGCTTCCGAAGAACGGCGCCTCGGAGAAGTCGGCGAGACTGCGGCGGATCACCCAGACCGGTCCGTGTTTGCCTGCGGGGACGGTGGGTTGCGGTGAGCGCAAATCCAGGGGTGCGGGCAACCACGGGAGGCGACGGCAGACGACGAACGCGACCACCGCCGCGAGCGCCATCCCGCCGGTGACCCCGACGACCGGCGGCAGGCCGATTCGCGGGCAGACGACGCTCGCGCCGAGCACCGAGAACGGCGGGGTCACCAGGCCGCCGAGCAGACCGCCGGTGAGCACGGTCCGGACATCGGCGCCGAACATCAGCACCACGGTCGGCGATACCGAGACGAACGGTGCGAACAGCGGTTGCCAGATACCCGCCGACAGGGTCCACCCCCACAGCAGGTTGCTGGTCGCGACACCCAGCATGGCGCTGGCCAGCATCGGCACCCACATGCCGGATCCGCAGGCCTGCGCGAATCCCTGAAGCGGATGTCTGCGCTTGTGCAGCCAATGTGCCAGTGCGCCACCGACGATCAGGCCGACGCCGGCAAAGGCGTTCGAGTAGAACGTGGGTTCGCTTGCCGCCGAGGCGATCTGCGCCAGCATGGGGGTGACGGCTTGCAGGTTGCCACTCCACAACAGCGCGGCGAACAGGCAGATCGCGGCGACCAGAGGCCACAGGGGTAGCGCGGCGTCGGACAGACGCGTGGACGGAGCGGTCATCATGATGTGCGCCTACCGGGGGAGCGCCTGGCCGCCGCGGTATCCGAGGAGCTGATCGTAGAGATCGGTGCGCCGGTCGCGGTGAAGATCGTTGAACTGGTTCCAGATGGCCGCGCCACGCGATGCCGTGATGTCGATGTCGGCGTAGAGGATGGTGTCTTCGTCGGGACCGGCGATCCGGTCGATGGGCCAGCCGTTGGTGCCCGCGATGAGCGAGTTGCCCATGAATCCGGACGTGCGCTCGGTCCCGATCCGGTCGGCGGTGGCGATGAAGACGTTGTTGACGTGGGCGGCCGTCATCGTCAGGTACGCGGCCATGCAGGTGCCGCTGGCGTCGTACAACGGTGGTGGGGTCCACACCCAGCCCGTCGGGATGCAGATGATGTCGGCGCCCTGCTGGGCGACGATGCGGGCGGATTCGGGGAACCAGATGTCCCAGCAGACCAGCAGGCCGATGCGGCCGATGCGGGTGTGGAACACCGGATAACCAAGGTTGCCGGGCGAGAAGAACAACTTCTCCTCGTTCCACAGATGTGTCTTGCGGTATTTACCGATGTATCCGTCGGGGCCGACGAGGACTGCGGTGTCGAACAATTCGACGCCGTCGAGTTCGGGCAGGCAGCCGACGATGTACACGTCGTGGGCGGCGGCGAATTCGACCCAGCCTGCGACGGTCGCACCGGAGGGCACCGGCTCGGCGTGCGCGTAGGCCTCGTCGCGGGACTCGAACGTGTACCCGGTGGTGGCCAGTTCGGGCAGCACGATGAGGTTGGCACCCTCAGCTACCGCCCGCTGGAGGCGTTCGTGGACGGCCTCGGAGTTCGCCTTCAGGTTGTCGACGCCGACCTGTGGGTTGAACTGCACGACCGCCACGCGTGCTGGGCTGAACCGATGCTCGTTGTGATCAGGCATAACGGGTCCTCTTCTCGGCTGGAATGGATTTGTGAACGGGTACGGACACGCCCGGCCCTTTTGCCCGAACGTTCGGGCCGAACGTTCGGGCTATACTGCTCCGTGGGATGCGTCACTGTCAAGGGGTGCTCCGGCGGACGCTCCCCAGCAAACTGAAAGGGCATGGGTGGGTAAGTCGAAGCAGCCGACACTGCAATCGATCGCCGATGATCTCGGCCTGCACGTCTCGACCGTCGCACGGGTGCTCAACGGCATGCGCGAGGGTGAACGCGCGGCGTCGGGAGCGACGGCCGAGCGGATCCGCAAGCGCGCGGCCGAGGTGAACTACCGGCCCAACCCGCATGCCGCGAGCCTGCGGACCAGGCGCACCAACCTGGTGGGTGTTCTGGTGCCCAGGCTCACCGACGTCGTCCTGGCGACGGTGTACGAGGGCATCGAATCCGCTTCTGCGGAACGGGGTCTGACCGCGTTCGTGGCCAACACCCAGGACGAGACGGATCGGCAACGCAACCGGATCGAGATGATGCTGGACCGCCGGGTGGACGGCCTGATCCTCGGTGACGCGCGTGCCGACGACCACAGCGTGCTCGAGGAGCTGACCCGGCGCGAAGTGCCGTTCGTGTTGGTCAACCGCAGTGTCGGGCAGTATCCGGCGGCCACCTGCGACAACTACCTCGGCGGCCGCCTGGCGGCCGCACACCTCCTCGAGCTGGGGCACCGCCGGGTGGGCATCATCGCCGGGCTGTCCCACGCCAGCACCGGCATCGACCGGCCCGCGGGCTTCGTCGACCGTTTCCGCGAGGCCGGGATCGAGGTGCCCGAGGACCTCATCGTGTACTCGGGTCTGGACAGCAAGGGCGGGCACTATGCGGCCGACCGCATGCTCGACAGCGACGCACCGCCGACCGCGATCTTCGCCGTCAACGACTTCGCCGCGATCGGGGCGGCCGGGGCGATCCGCAACCGCGGCCTGCGGGTGGGTCGCGACGTCTCCCTGGTCGGGTTCAACAACATCGCGCTGACCGCCGAGATGCACGTCCCGCTGACCTCGATCGAATCGCACGCCTTCGACATGGGGCGCGACGCGGTGCAGCTGCTCGCCGAGGTGCTCGCGGGTGCTCCACCTGCCCAACGGCGCACGAAACCGGTCCTGGTGGTGCGGGAATCGACGTGTGCCGCGCAGGGGTCGGTCCTGTCCTGACCGATCGGATGTGACCGAGGCGCGCACCGACGGCTCCGACGCGCGTGGCTTCTTGACATCGATGTCGAACGCATGTTCGATGGTGGTGTGCGTTGGGATGAGCAGGCCGTGCGGGTCGACGACGGGGCGTTGCCCGGTCTCGCTCGGGTCGGCTTCGTCCGCAGCGTGCGCTCCCCGGAGTTCGACGGCATCACGTTCCACGAGGTGCTGTGCAAGTCGGCGCTGAACAAGGTGCCTGCGGCCTCGGCACTGCCGTTCCGGTTCACGGTCAACGGGTACCGCGGGTGCACGCACGCCTGCCGGTACTGTTTCGCCCGTCCGACGCACGAGTACCTCGATCTGGATCCCGGCGCGGATTTCGACCGGCAGATCGTGGTGAAGACCAACGTGGTCGAGGTGCTACGGCGTGAGTTGCGGCGTCCGTCGTGGACGCATGAGACCGTCGCGCTCGGCACCAACACCGATCCGTACCAGCGCGCCGAGGGCCGCTATGAGCTGATGCCGGGAATCATTGCCGCACTGGCCGACTCGTACACGCCGTTCTCGATCCTGACCAAGGGCACGCTGCTGCGCCGCGATCTGGGCCTGATCGCCGAGGCGTCCCGCCGCGTCGAGGTCAGCGTCGCGGTGTCGCTGGCGATCGGCGACGCCGACCTGCACCGCGATGTCGAGCCGGGCACCCCGTCACCGCAGGCCCGTCTCGCGCTCATCTCGGCGATCCGCGACGCGGGGTTGTCGTGTCACGTGATGGTGTCCCCGGTTCTGCCGTATCTCACCGATTCCGCCGAACATCTCGACGACCTCCTTGGGCGAATCGCCGACGCGGGCGCCACGAGCGTCACCGCGTTCGGGTTGCATCTGCGGGGAAGCACCAGGGGCTGGTTCATGTCGTGGCTGGCCCGGTCGCATCCCGATCTGGTCTGGCGATACCGCCAGCTCTACCGGCGCGGAGCCTATCTGCCCGCCGAGTACCGCCACATGTTGCATGACCGCGTGCAACCGCTGATCGTCAAGCACGGGCTGACCGGCCAGCCGCGGATGCCCGCAGCGGAGGCGCCGCCGCCCGAGGTCACCCGCCCCGAGCCGGTGCAGGCCGCGCTGTTCTGAACTCGCGTCGCCCAGTGTCTTTCCGCTTCCGGGGCACTGCGCGTGCGAGTGGGGCTCGGATGATGGCGCTCAGCTCTTGTTGCGCTTGACGTCCTTGAACGGGACGCCGCGGTCGGCGGCGTACTCGCGCGGGAAGCCGAGCACGCGCTCGCCGATGACATTGCGGGCCATCTCCGAACTTCCGCCGCCCAGCGAACCGGTCTGCCGCGACAGATAGCGCACGCCGATCTCGAGCATGCCGTCGAGATCTCCGCCTTCGTCGACCACCGCTGCCGTGCCCGCGATGGTCGCAGCGGTGTCGATCTCCAACTCGGTGGTCTCGGCGTGGAACAGCCGGATCAGCGTGCCCGCGGTCGGAGGCAGGGCGCCGGTCGCAATGGCCTGCGCGACGTGGTCGATCAACTGCGCCTTGACGGTTCGTCGCACCAGGGCACGGCCGGCGAGGTTCTGGATGAACGGATCGTCGACGCGGCCGACGGCCTCGGCGAGGCCGACGTGGTCGGGGGGCATCTCGTTGGCGTTCTCGGCCCCCGTGCCGCTGGCGAACTCCGATCCGCCGCCCACCGCGCGGCGTTCGTGGAACAACTGTCTGGACGCCACGGTCCAGCCGTCGTCGACCTTGCCGACGACGGCGTCGTCACCGAGTTCGAGGTTGTCGAAGAACTCCTCGCAGAACTCTTCGTTGCCGTTGACCTCCTTGATCCGGCGCATGGTGATGCCGGGGGCCTTCAGCGGCACCAGGAACATGGTGAGGCCCTGGTGTTTGGGCACGTCCCAGTTGGTGCGGGCGAGCATCAGGCCGTAGTCGCCTGCGAACGCGCTGGTGCTCCAGGTCTTGGCGCCGTTGATGACCCACTTGTCGCCGCGGCGATCGGCACGGGTGATCACCCCGGCCAGATCCGATCCGCCGCTGGGTTCGCTGAGCAGCTGGACCAGGATCTCCTCGCCGCGGATGGCGGCCGAGATCCGCTCGCGCTTCTGCTCCTCGCTGCCCATGTCCAGGATGGTCGCGGCGCAGATGGTGAACGACGGGGTGTTGAGGATCAGCGGCATCTCATAGCAGCGGGCCTCGGCGTTGAAGGCCTTCTGATAGGCCTGGTCCAGGCCCAGTCCGCCGTACTCGCGCGGGAAGCAGATCCCGGCGAAACCGCCGCTGTACAAACGCTTCTGGAGCTCCTTGGCGCGGTCCCAGGACTCCTGGTGGGCGCGGACCGCGAACGGCGGGTGGTCCGGGTCGATGCGCGGCATGTTCTCGGCCAACCAGGCGCGGGCGCGTGCGGCGAAGTCCTGCACAGACTCCTGGGTTCCGGTCGTCAGCGCGGTGTCGGTCATGCTCGGGCCTCCTCGGGCCGGGATGTGCGGCTCAGTTCGAACACCGCTCGGTGGTGGTCCTCGGGTGCGCCGAACATGGCGCGGTTGAGCGATGCCCGACGCAGATACAGGTGCAGGTCGTGCTCCCACGTCACGCCGATGCCGCCGTGTAGCTGTACACAGTCCTGCAACATCACCGAAGTGCGTTCGCCCACATAGGCCTTCGCCACGCTGACCAGAAACTCTGCAGCGTCTGACCGGGCGCCCACGGCCGCCACCGCACCGGCGGTGGTGGCCCGGGCGGCCTCGAACCACATCTTCATGTCGGCGAAGCGGTGCTTGAGCGCCTGATAGGAGGCCAGCGGACGGCCGAAGCTGTTGCGGTCCAGCAGCCACCGATTGGTCATGGCCAGCACGGCGTCCAGGATTCCGACGGTCTCGGCGCACTGCAGCACCAGCGCGATCTGCCGCTGACGCTCGATGATTGCCGGGGTCTGCTCGGCAGTGCCGACGACGGCGGACTCGTCGACCGTGGCGGCGTCGAATTCCACGCGGGCATAACGCTTCACCAGGTCCAACGAGTTCTGCGCGGTGACGGTGACACCGGGTGAATCGGTGGCCACCAGGAACTGTCGCGGCAGCCCGTCGAGCAGGGCGACCACCAACATCAGGCCGGCCTGGTCGCCGGCCTCGACGCGGTCCTTCACCCCGTCGATGCGGTACCCGGACTCGGTGCGGGTGGCGGTCACCGTCGGCGCGGTGGGGGCGAACGCCGACCCGGGCTCGTAGGTGGCCCACGACGCGATCGACTCGCCGGCGATCAGGGCCTCGATGGTCTCGGTATGGCCCTGCGGCGCCTCCACCAGACCGGCCAGCACCACGCTCACCGGATGCAGCGGACCCGGGGCCACGGTGCGCCCGGCCCGCTCGGCGATCAACGCCAGGTCGGCGACGCCGTTGCCGGACACACTGCCCCCGCCGAGTTCCTCGGGTACCAGCAGCCCGGCCCACCCCAGCTCGGCCGCGCGACTCCACCACCGGTGGTCGAAAGACGTTCCGTCGGCGTGCAGTTCGCGAACACGGCTGAGCGGAACCTCTTTGTCCAGGAACGCTTGTGCGGTGGAGGCGAACAGCATCTGTTCCGGATTGGCCACATCAGTCATGGATTCGGCTCAGCCTCTTGGTAGATGGGTGCTGCGAGCGGAGCGCTCACAGCATGGATCTTGTTCTCGGCGTCGAACACCGGGAAGTCGATGCGTGAGGGCATGTTCGCCTCCTGGGAGAGTGCTGTTCGGCCAAACCGGTAATGACGTTACCACGCGATGACCTGCATGGGATCGTCGATCCGGTCTGGCCATTGCGGCAGCGCCTTTGTCATGCTGCACTGGACGAGAATGACGTTACCGATTTTGTAGAAGCAATAGACGAATTGTGATTACTGTGGTGTACCGATGACCGAGTGGTTCCTGTTCCTGCCGCAGGTGCGGATGCAGATCGGCGACGTCGTCGAGCGGGCGACGGTGGCCGACGCCGCCGGTTTCGACGGCATCGCGTTCATCGACCACCTTGAGGCGCCGGGTGCGACGCACCAGGGCATCTGGGAGGCGATGACGATAGCGACATGGGTCGCGGCCCGCACCGAGCGGTTGCGCATCGGGCACCTGGTGCTGTGCGACGCGTTCCGTCATCCCGCGGTGCTCGCCAAGCAGGCCGTCACGCTGTCCGCAGCAAGCGGCGGCCGGTTCGAACTCGGCCTCGGTTCGGGTTCGTGGCCGCAGGAGTTCACCCGGTTCGGCATCGACGGTGGCGACGACGCCGCCGCGCGTGTCGACCGCCTCGAACGTGACCTGGCCCTGCTGCGGGACTACTGGGCCGCCGACGGCGAGCGGGCGCAGATCCCACCGCCGGAGTACGCGATTCCACTGATCATCGGCGGAACCGGCAGACGCACAATGGGTCTGGTACGTCGGTACGCCGACTGGTGGAACATCCCGTCCCACCGACTCGACCGGTTGCCCGAGCTGCTGCCGAGCGTCGGCCGGGCCCGCGCGTCGCTGCAACAGATGGTCGGCTTCGTCGGACGCGACGCCGACGCCGCCGCGGTCACCGAGCGCAGCACGCGGCTGTTCGGCCACCTCGGGTCCGGATTGGTGTGCGGTGACGCCGCCGCACTCTGCGACCACTTCGCGGGACTCGCCGCGTCCGGCATCGAGCGGTTCTACGTGTGGTTCGCCGATTTCGCGGCGCCCCAGACCATCTGCGAGTTCGCCGAAACCGTGATGCAGACGGCACAGAAAGGGACGATATGACCACCGAGTCCACCGAGCCTGCGCAGGCCACCCCATGGACGCTGCGGATGCTGCTCGACCTGTTCGAGGCCGAACCGGCAGGGGAGAACCGCTTCGCCGCGCCCACCGGCGTCGCGAGCACCGATGAGCGTCAGGTGGTCGAGGGCACCCAGGTGCTCGCGCAGGCGATCGTCGCTGCGGCCAAACGCTTCCCGGACAAGTCGGTGCGCTCGGTGCAGGCCGTGTTCGCACGCGCGGTGCTGGTCGGCCCGCCCGTCGAACTCGACCTCGACGTCATCAGCGAGGGGCGGTCGACCGCGACCGCCGTCATCACCGCCGCACAGAACGGCAAGCGCTGCATGACGTTCACGGTGCTCACCGATGTGCCGTCGGCCGACGTGATCCGCCACCACCTGCCCCGCCCGCAGGTCACCGGCCCCGCCGACGCCAACGTCTCCCACATGCCCATGGACGGACGCCAACTGCGCCTGGTCGACGTCCTCGACGTCAACAGCCCCGACGAGGTGGGCCCGCCCGAGTTGTACGCGTGGCTGCACTACGACCCAATCCCCGAGCGCAACGATCTGGCCAAGGCGCTCCTCGCGTATTTCACCGGCCACCTTGGCATTTCCACCACCATGCGGGCGCACCAGGGGATCGGCACCGCGCAGGCGCATCTGACGGTGTCCACCGCGCCGATGACGGTGAACGTGAGCTTCCACGAGCCGGTCTCGTGGGCCGGCTGGCTGCTGTACTCACATGAGAGCACGCAGGTCGGAGCCGGGATGTCCTATGTGCGTGGCACGGTGCACACCGAAGAGGGCGAGCTCATCGCATCGTTCAGCCAGGACGCGATGATCCGGCCGCTGCGCACGGTCGACACGGACATCTCGGTGCACGCGCGGCTGTAGCGGCTGTGGAGCCGCCTCACAACCCCGCGACGTCGTTGGCGTGGTGCACGATATCGTGCAGGTGGTACAGCGCGATGGAGGCAACCGTGAATTCGCTTCCGTTGCTGCGCAGTCCGCGCCGTGACCAGGCGTCGTCGGATACCCCGTCATAGGTGTCGGCGACGACCGTGGCCGCGTCGTACACCTCGGTGGCGACCACCGCCGGATCCTGCGAGGCATAGTCGTCGGCGACGGCGGTGGCGTCCTGATCCCAGTTCGGGAACCGGGGGTCGGTCTCGGTGAGCATCAACCGCACCCGGTGATCGAAGATGCGGTGCACATCGCGGATGTGGCAGCCGTATTCCAGGACCGACCACATGCCGGGCCTGGTGCGCACAGCGGCACCCGAGCGGGTGAGCCGCTGCACCCACGCGGTGGCGTCGTCACGGATGCGGCCCGCCACCTCGGTGTGGTGCACGCTCGACGGATCGAACCCGCATTCCGGGCACGGTCGCTGCAGCACCCAGGTCCAGTCCTTGGTGTCGGGTTCGATGGGCTCGGCGGTTGGGTCCATGCCGTTCAGTGTCCCCGGCGCGGGATCAGGCTGCCAGGGCCGAACGCAGCACATCGAGCGGGAGCCCGCCAAGATCCAGCGCGCGGCTGTGGAATTCGCGCATCGTGAGCCCGCGGCGCAAACTCTCCTCGCGTAGTTCGTGCCAGATGCGCTGCCCGATGGCGTACGACGGTGCCTGGCCGGGCCAGCCGAGATAACGGTCCAGTTCGAACTGCAGATTCTCCTCGGCCATCGCCGAATGCGAGGTCAGGAAGTTCCATGCGCGTTCGGCGTCCCAGACCTCGCCGTCGGGGGCGGTGAGGCCGCAGTGCACACCGATGTCGATGACGACGCGGGCGGCCCGGAACCGCTGCGCGTCGAGCATGCCCATGCGGTTGCCCGGGTCGTCGAGCCAGCCCAGTTCGGCCATGAGGCGTTCGGCGTACAGCGCCCAGCCCTCGCCGTGGCCGGACACCCAGCAGCCGAGCCGGCGCCACCGGTTGAGTCGGTCGGCCAGTGCGACCGCGCGACCGATCTGCAGATGGTGGCCGGGCACACCCTCATGGAAGACGGTCGTGGTCTCCTGCCAGGTGTGGAACTCGTCGACGCCCGACGGCACCGACCACCACATCCGGCCCGGACGGCTCCAGTCCTCCGACGGGCCCGTGTAGTAGATGCCGCCGGTCTGGGTCGGCGCGATCCGGCACTCCAGCCTGCGCAGCGGGCCCTCGATGTCGAAATGGGTTCCGGCCAACGACTCCACGGCACGATCGGACAGGTCCTGCATCCACGCCTGCAGCGCGTCGGTGCCGGTGACGATGTAGCGCGGCTCCTCGTCGAGGCGGCGCAACGTCTCGGCGACGGTGGCGCCCGGGTAGAGCTCCTGGGCGATCGACTCCTGTTCGGCGACGATGGCGTCGAGCAGGTTCAGGCCCCACTCGTAGGACTCGTCGAGGTCGGCCTCGGTGCCCAGGAATGCCCGCGACAGCAGGCGGTAGGCATCGCGGCCGCACGCATCGTCCTTGCGCGCCCGCGGCGCGAGGTCGCGCAGCACCGTGCCGAGGTAGAGATACGCGTCGGCGGCGGACGCGGCGCGCTCACACAACTCGTCGACCGGTGCGGACTCCGGGGCGTCGGACACCATGTCCACGAACAGCTTCTGGATCTGTTCGGTCTGCGCGATGCCACGCTGCACCTGGCGGATCGCCGGTGGGTCACCGGCGGTGACCCGGGCCCGCAGCGCGTCGGCGTAGTTCTCCACCCGCTCGGGAATCTTGGCCAGACGCGCGGAGATCACCGCCCAGTCGTCAGCGGTGTCGGTGGCCATCAGGTCGAACACGTCGCGCATCGACTGCAGCGGCGACGCGATCACGTTCAGCTCACCGAGATCCAGGCCGGCATCGTGCAATTCGACCGCGATGCCCAGACGTTCCCGCAGCGCGGCGACGGTCACGACATCGACCTCGTCGACCGGTTCGGCACCGTCGAGTTCGCGCAGCGTGGCACGGGCCGCCTCGGCGCGGGCCGCCACGCCGTCGGGGGAGTAGTCGGTGATCTCGTCGTCGTGTCCGGTGATCCCCAACTCGGTTGCCGCGCAGGGGTCCAGGCGCGCGTAGGTGTCGAGGTAGCGTTCGGCGATCGCGTCGACCGCAGTCTTCGCCCTAGCCAAGATCGTTGGTCGCGAACGTGTCGCACTTGTTGGGATCACCGGTCCGGTAGCCCTCGGTGAACCATTTCTGCCGTTGCGCCGACGAGCCGTGCGTCCAGGCCTCCGGGTTCACCCGCCCGGTGGCGGACTGCTGGATACGGTCGTCGCCGACCGACGCCGCGGCGGACAGCGCATCGGCGATGTCCTTGTCGCTCAGTGGGTTCAGGAACGGCACGCCGGTGCTCTCCTGGCGGGTGACGGAGGCGTAGTGGGCCCACACACCCGCGTAGCAGTCGGCCTGCAGTTCGGTGCGCACGCCTGTGCCGGTGGCGCCCTCCGGATCACGCTGCGCCCGGCCCAGTACGCCGAGCAGGTTCTGCACGTGGTGGCCGAACTCGTGCGCCACCACGTACTCCTGCGCGAGCGGGCCACCGCTTGAGCCGAACTGCGTCGTGAGCACGTCGAAGAAGTCGGTGTCGAAGTAGGCGGTCCGGTCGACCGGGCAGTAGAACGGGCCCACGTCGCTGGTCGCCGGGCCACAACCGGTGTCGACCTGGCCGGTGAACAGGCGCACCTGCGGTCGTTGGTACCCCTGCAGCAGTTGCTGCCAGACGCCGTCGACCGAGTTGCCGGTGGCCACCACTCGGCATTGCACGATCTTGTTGGCGTCGGTGCCGGTCTTGCACTGGCTCAGATCGAAACCGCCGGCCTCGGCGCCCTCGGTGTCCATTTGCTGCTGCTGGGGCAACACCTGGCCGGGGTCGACGCCGAGGAACAACGCGAGCACAACGATCAGCAGACCGCCGACACCTCCTCCGATGGCCATTCCGCGGCCGGGACCACGGCGCCCACCGCTGGTCGAGGTGGTGCTCGTGTCGATCTGCATACCCTCGTTGAAGGTCATCGCATCGCTCCGTCGCCTCTGCGCTCGCGCCGTTATCCTGCTCGTTCAGCTTGCCACACTACGATTCAGGCGTGTCCGTCGTCGCGGAACATTCGACCATCGCCCACACCTCGCTGGGGCAGCTGCGCGGAACGCTCGAGGGCGGTGTCAGCGTCTGGCGGGGGGTCCCCTATGCCCAACAACCCGTCGGGGATCTGCGGTTCCGCGCGCCGCAACCGCTCACACCGTGGTCAGGCATCCGCGATGCCGTCGAGCACGGCCCTTTGCCGCTGCAGGGCCGCTCCTTCGTCGGTGGTGGGCGCGACGACCCGAAGGTGCGTGACGAGGCCTGTCTGACCCTCACGGTGTGGTCGCCCGACACCGGTGGCGCGCTGCCGGTGATGGTGTGGATCCCGGGTGGGGCGTTCGTCTACGGCGCGGGCCAGTTCCAGCTGTACAACGGCTCGCGGCTGGCCGCCAACGGCAACGTCGTGGTCGTCAATGTCACTTACCGGATCGGCGTGTTCGGCGGGTTCGAGCTGGGTGATCTCGGGGCGGACTTCGACGACAATCTGTGCCTGCGCGACCAGATCGCGGCGCTGCGCTGGGTCCGGGACAACATCGCCGCATTCGGCGGCGACCCGAAGCGGGTCACGGTGTTCGGTGAATCCGCCGGTGCGACATCGGTGTTGGCGCTGCTGGCCAGCACCGCCGCCGAGGGCTTGTTCGTCCGCGCCATCGCGCAGAGTCCGGCGCTGCCGTTGATCGCCGACCGCGAGGTCCGCGCCGAGCAGGCCCACCGCTTCCTTGAATTGGTCGGTGAGGACGCCGCGAAGCTGCGGGGGCTGCCGCAACGACGACTGCGCCGTGCGGCGGGGCAGGTGCAGCTGGAGAGCGTGCAACGCACCCCGACGCTCGCGTACGGCCTGACCCACGGCACGGATCTGCTCCCGCGCCACCCGATCGACGCGGCACGCGCGGGTGAGGTGCTGCCGGTTCCGCTGATCATCGGCACCAACAGCCACGAGGCGTCGATGTTCGCCTGGGGCAAGCCGCCGATGCTGCCGACCACCGTGGCCGGTGTGGAGGGCTACTTCCTGCGCAACCACGCCGCGGCCAGGGAGCACATCCTGGCGGCGTATCCGGCCTACCCGCGCCGGCGTGCGCTGATCGCGTTCGGATCCGACGTCATGTTCGGCGCGCCGACGTGGGCGTTCAACGATGCCTACAGCGCCCACGCCCCGACGCACGTGTACCGGTTCGACCACGCCACCTGGACACTGCGGGCCCTCGGCCTCGGCGCCACGCACGGCAGCGAGATCGTGCACGTCCACCACAGCTACGGCTCCTACCTCGGCCGTAAGCTGCATCCGCTGGGCAGACACCTCCCGCCGTCCGTCGGCAGGCGGATGCAGCGCACGTGGCTGGACTTCGCCCGCGCCGAGATCGCGGACTGGCCGTTCTACGACAGTGAGCGCCGCCTCACGCGTGTCATCCGCTCGACGCGTGACGACACCGTCGCCGATCCCGACGCGCCGCGGCGCGAGGCCTGGGAGGGGACGCACTGACGGGTGGGACTCGTGGCGAATGCACTGCGGGGAAGGTGTCGGTCCGGGCCAGGGACCGATGTTCGCCAGCGCGGCGTCGGAGCCTGCCGACCGACTCTTTAGACTGATCATTCGTCCCCACCCGTCTTCACAAGGAGTACTTCGTGCTGCGCAGTCATGCCGCCGGTTCGTTGCGGCCCGCCGACGCCGGTCAGACGGTGACGCTGGCGGGATGGGTGGCGCGTCGCCGTGACCACGGCGGCGTCATCTTCATCGATCTGCGCGACGCGTCCGGGGTGTCCCAGGTGGTGTTCCGTGAGGGGCTCGAGGAAGGACAGGTCCTCGCGGCCGCGCACCGCCTGCGCGCCGAGTTCTGCGTCGCGGTGACCGGTGTCGTCGAGGTGCGCCCCGAGGGCAACGAGAACCCCGAGATCCCCACCGGCCAGATCGAGGTCAACGCCACCGAGCTGACCGTGCTGGGAGAGAGCGCACCGCTGCCGTTCCAGCTCGACGAGACCGCCGGTGAGGAAGCGCGGCTGAAGTACCGCTACCTCGACCTGCGCCGCGAAGGCCCCGGGAACGCGCTGCGGCTGCGGTCCAAGGTCAACGCCGCCGCCCGCGCGGTGCTGGCCGAGCACGACTTCGTCGAGATCGAGACCCCCACGCTGACCCGGTCGACGCCCGAGGGCGCCCGCGACTTCCTGGTGCCTGCGCGGCTGCAGCCCGGCTCGTTCTATGCGCTGCCGCAAAGCCCGCAGCTGTTCAAGCAGCTGCTGATGGTCGCCGGGATGGAGCGGTACTACCAGATCGCGCGCTGCTACCGCGACGAGGACTTCCGCGCCGACCGCCAGCCCGAGTTCACCCAGCTCGACATGGAGATGAGCTTCGTCGAGGCCGACGACGTCCTCGCCATCTCCGAGCAGGTCCTCAAGGCCGTGTGGGCCACGATCGGCTACGACCTGCCGCTGCCGCTGCCGCGGATCAGCTACGAGGAGGCCATGCGCCGGTTCGGCTCCGACAAGCCCGATCTGCGCTTCGGCCTGGAACTCGTCGAGTGCACCGAGTACTTCAAGGACACCACCTTCCGCGTGTTCCAGGCGCCGTACGTCGGCGCGGTGGTGATGCCCGGTGGCGCATCGCAGCCGCGCCGCACCCTCGACGGCTGGCAGGAGTTCGCGAAGCAGCGCGGCCACAAGGGTCTGGCGTATGTGCTCGTCGGTGAGGACGGCACGCTCGGCGGACCGGTGGCCAAGAACCTGTCCGACGCCGAACGCGACGGCCTCGTCGCCCACGTCGGCGCCAATGCGGGTGACTGCATCTTCTTCGCCGCGGGCACCGCCAATGGGGCGCGGGCGCTGCTCGGCGCGACCCGCATCGAGATCGCCAAGCGCCTCGACCTCATCGACCCGAACGCGTGGGCGTTCACCTGGGTGGTCGACTTCCCGATGTTCGAGCCCGCCGACGAGGCCACGGCCGCAGGCGACGTCGCCGTCGGTTCCGGCGCCTGGACCGCGATGCACCACGCGTTCACCGCGCCCAAGCCCGAATCGGTCGACACGTTCGACATCGATCCCGGCAACGCGCTGTCCGACGCCTACGACATCGTCTGCAACGGCAACGAGATCGGCGGCGGTTCGATCCGTATCCACCGCCGCGACATCCAGGAGCGGGTGTTCGCGATGATGGGCATCGACCACGACGAGGCGCAGGACAAGTTCGGGTTCCTGCTCAACGCGTTCACCTACGGCGCCCCGCCGCACGGCGGTATCGCCTTCGGGTGGGATCGCATCACGGCGCTGCTCGCCGGGGTCGATTCGATCCGTGAGGTCATCGCGTTCCCCAAGTCCGGTGGTGGGGTCGACCCGCTGACCGATGCGCCCGCGCCGATCACGCCGCAGCAGCGCAAGGAGTCCGGGATCGACGCCAAACCCAGGGAAGAGGTCAAGCTCAAGGCTTGAGTTCGGTTTTCCGCCACGGCGACGGGAATACGGCCCACGACAGGAAGGCTTGTGCAGACATGACCGACGAGATCGACAGGGAAAAGTTGTACTCCGACGCCGCGGCGCTCGACGACTTCAACAGCAAGGTCGTCGCGGAGTTCCGGGCCAACGGCGGCAAGGTCGGCGGACCGTTCGAGAACGGCACGCTGCTGTTGCTGCACACCACCGGCGCCAAATCCGGGCAGACACGGGTGTCGCCGCTGGCGTACCTGCCGGTCGACGGCAAGGTGCTCATCGTCGGGTCGTACGCCGGTGCGCCGAAGCACCCGGCGTGGGTGCACAACCTGCGGGCGAACCCGAACGCCCACATCGAGATCGGCACCGACGCCTACGACGTCGTCGCGCGCGAACTGCCGGATGACGAACGTGTCGCGACGTACCCCAAGATCGTGGAGCTCGCGCCGGTGTTCGCCGAATACCAGGCCAACACCACGCGCCAGATCCCGCTGTTCGAGCTGATCCGCGCCTGAATCCAAGGCCGAAACCGCATTCCAGCAGGCAGACTGCGAGTACCCGCCTGCTGGAATGTCGTTTCGGCGGAGATGATCAGTCGAAGATCGCCCGCAGGCGCAGCAACTGCTCGTCGCGCCACAGCACGCGGGCGTCCCAATCGGCGAGGTCGAGCAGCTTGCGACGCTGCGCGGTGGCCTCGGCGACCAGATCCGGTGTCCACGGGTCGTGCTGGCCGCGTTCGGCGCCCATGCGCTGGTAGGCCGGCCCCATCTTCTCGGCGTGCGATGCCAGGCCGCCGCGCGTGTTGAGATCACTCGTCTCGAACGGCCCCATGAAACTCCACCGCCGGCCGAGCCCGCTGCGCACCACCTCGTCGATGTCGTCGACGGTCGCAACACCGTCGCGCAGCAGGCAGTAGGCCTCACGCAGCAGCGCGCCCTGCAACCGGTTGAAGACGAATCCCTCCACCTCCTTGCGCACCAGCACCGGGCGCATACCCGCCGCGCGGTACACCGACACCGCGGCGTCGACGATCCGCGGCGCCGTGACGGGTGCGGGCACCACCTCGATCACGGGCAGCAGATACGGCGGGTTTCCCGGATGCCCGACCAGCACCCGCCGGGCCACGTCCTCGGGCAGGTCGGCGCACAATGTGCTGGGCACGATCGCCGAGCTTGAACTGGCAAGCGGCACATCGTCGGTGGTGAAAGACGCGGCCTCCCGCAGCAGCGGCACCTTGACCTCGGCGCGTTCCGGCGCGCACTCCTGCACGAAACCGGCCCCGGTGACCGCGTCCGGAAGCGATGTGGTGAACCGGATCCGCGCGGTGACGCGCTCCGGGTCCTCGTCCAACTGGCCGAACGCCCGCAGCTGATCGAGCCTGCGGGTGAGCTCGGCGGCCGCGCGTGGCTGTGCAGCGGGATCCGGGTCGAACACGCCGACAGCAAAACCCTTGGTGGCGAACAGGATCGCGAACGAGACGCCGATCGAGCCGGCGCCCAGCAGGGCCGCGCAGCGGCGATTCTCGGATGCTATTGCCACCAGGACCGGTCACCGTCGTAGCCGCGTTCGAGGATGCCGCGCACCGCGTCCACGGACAGTTCCCGCGGGTTGTTGGCGGTCAGGCGGGTGGCGAGCATGGCCTGCTCGGCGACGAAACCGAAGTCGCGGGGCTGCAGGCCCAGCGTGCGCAGATCGAGCGGAGCGCCGAGGGTGGCCAGGATCTGCTCGATCCGCTCGATGGCCCGCCGGGCCTGGGTCAGCTGCGAGTCGGTGTCGCCCACGACCCCGAGTATGCGCCCGATCTCGGCGAACTCGGGCACCCGGGTCGGCAGGTTGTAGCGCATCACGTACGGCAGCAGCGCGCTGATGCCGAAGCCGTGCGGGGTGTGGGTGAGGTTGCCGATCGGCGACTGGATGGCGTGTGCACCCGCGGTGCCCGCGGTGTTGATGGCCATGCCTGCGCAGTAGGCGCCGAAGAGGGTGTCCGAGCGGGCCTGCAGATCGTCGGGGCGTGACGCGACCGCGGGCAGCGAGGAGTCGAGCAGCGCCAGCCCGGTGCGCGCATAGGTATCCGCCAGCAGGTTCTTACCCGCGTACAGCTTGGTCGCGAGATCATCCGGGCCGGGATTCTTCGCGCGCCCGGTGAACGACTCGATCAGATGCGACAGGGCGTCCGCACCGGCGGCCGCGGTCAGCCCCGGCGGACAGGTCAGGGTCAGTTCGGGGTCGATGACCGCCGCCGTCGCCTCCAGGTGCGGGCTCGCCACACCCACCTTCATGCCCTTGTCCTCGTCGTAGATCACCGAGATGCAGGTGACCTCCGCGCCGGTGCCGCCCGTGGTGGGGACCGTGATCACCGGGCATCCGGGTCCCGGGACCAGGAACTCGCCGTAGTAGTCGCGCACGTCGCCGCCGTGGGCGAGGACGACGGAGGCGACCTTCGCCAGATCCATGCACGACCCGCCGCCGATACCCACGATGACGTCGAGGTCGTCGCGCCCGAACCGCTCGGTGATGTCGGTGACGTTGCGCCGCGGCAGATCCGGTTCGGTGCCGGCATACACTTCGACGGCGACGCCGCGGGCGGCCAACGCGTCTGTGATGACAGCGAATTCGGGGCTCGCGGCCATGCGCGCATCGGTGACCATCAGCACCCGCCTGCCGATCGACGCGACCAGGCGCGGCAGTTGCCTGCGCTGCCCCGGCCCGAACAGCACCGTTGCGGGCTGGCGCAACAGGCCGAGCCCCAGACTGTTCTCGGTACGGTCGGTGCCGGTCTGGAATGCGGTGACAACCGGGGTGTTCATGCCAGGCCCGCTTTCTCGTCGACGGTGACCGCAAGGTATTTCGGCTCCAGGTAGTCATAGATCGCGTCGTGGCCGCCTTCGCGGCCCAGGCCCGACGCCTTCACACCGCCGAACGCGGCGGCCGGATCGGCCATGATGCCGCGGTTGATGCCGACCATGCCGAAGTCCAGGCGTTCGCCGACCGCCACGGCGCGCGACAGGTCACGGGTGAACACGTAGGCCGCCAGGCCGTAGCGGGTGCCGTTGGCGAATTCGATTGCCTCCGAGGTCGACCCGACCTCGTAGATGGTGGCAACCGGAGCGAACAGTTCGCGGCTGCACAACTCGGCGGGGCGCCCGTTAACGCGAAACACCGTCGGCGCGAAGAAGAAACCGTCGCCCGGCAGCGCGTCGCCGCCGGTGAGCAGCTCGGTGTCGAGCCCGCGCAACGTGTCGACCAGCGCCGAGACCCCGTCGAGCTGCTGGGCCGAGATGATCGGTCCCACATCGACACCGTCGTCGAAGCCGTTGCCCACCCGCAGGCGCTCGGTGAGCGCGACGAAACGTTCGGTGAACTCCTCGGCGACCGCGCGGTGCACGATGATCCGGTTGGCGGCCACACAGGCCTGCCCGGCGTTGCGGAACTTGCACACCACGGCCTGCTGCGCGGCCAGTTCGACGTCGGCGTCCTCGAGGACGATGAACGGCCCGTCACCACCCAGCTCCATCGACGCGTTGACGATCCCCGGCGCGGCCTGCGCCAGCAGGGTCGACCCGACCCCGGTCGAGCCGGTGAAACTGACCTTGCGCAGCCGCGGATCGGCCATCAGCGCGGCGGACACCGCGGCCGACGACGTGGTGTGCACAAGGTTCACCACACCCGCCGGGAATCCGGCGTCGCGCAGGGTCTCGACGAACAATGCACAGGTCAGGGGTGTTTCTTTGGCCGATTTCACGATCACCGGGCAACCCGCGGCCAGGGCCGCCCCGGCCTTGCGCGCGATCATCAGCATCGGGAAGTTCCACGGGGTGATCAGCAGGGCCGGACCGACCGGCTGGTGCGTGGTGACGACGCGGTAGCCGCCGTGCGACGCGGGCGCGTAGGTGCCGTGCAGGTGGGCAATCTGCTCGGTGTACCAGAGGAAGAACTCGGCACTGAGGGTGAACTCGGCCCGCGATTCCGCAAGGGGTTTCCCGCTTTCGGCGGTCATCACCGCAGCGAAGGCCTCGGCGCGCGACAGCAGCAGGCGGTGCGCCTCGGCGAACAGGTCCGCGCGGGCCCGCGGGGTGACTCGACGCCACCCGTCGCGCGCCGCATGGGCCGCGTCGAGCGCCGCGATGGCGTCGGCGACACCGCCGTCGGCGACCTCGGCGATGCGCTGCGCGGTCGCCGGATCGAGCACTGCGAAACGGGAATCCGTTGTGCGCCAGTCGCCGTCGATGAACAGTCCGGTGGGCACGGGGTGACCGTGCACTGATGCCGCGGTATGGGGGCCGGCCAACGTGGTCGTCATGGTGGCGAAGGTAGTGCGCAGTGCCAGGGGCGGCCCCGACTGACTCTTTTTGAGACAGTTCCGGCCGGGGGCGCCGAGCTGACTACGGTAAACTCTGTGATCCAGATCGCACTCATAGGCAGTCTCGACGCCGTCCGACATGTCGGTTCAGCGACGGAGTTCGCGTGACGCAAGGAGTGATGGTGTCGACACGGCGCAACGAAGCCCGCATGGAGGACATCCGCGCGCAGTTCCTGACCGCGTCCGAACCGGGCCGCGCCGTACCGGCAGACCTGCTGGAATCGTGGGTGCGCTCCAAGGCCGCGCTGGGCACACCGGCGAACGTCCGCGACGTGCCGCAGGTCGACGAGGATCTGCTCGACAACCACCTGGTGGAGATGTTCCAGGCGCCCATGGCGCGGGTGGCCGAGGACCTCGGCGGCTCCGGGATGGGCCTGCTGCTCGCCGACGCCCAGGGGCGCATCCTGCAGCGCTGGTCGCAGGACCCGTCGGCCATGAGCCATCTCGACAAACTCGGCACGGTGCGAGGCGCCGTGCTCGCCGAGGACACGGTCGGCACCAACGGCGTCGGGACGGTCATCGCGGCGGGCAAGAGCGTGCAGATCGCAGGCGCCGAACATTTCGCCGACATCTACCGCACCGCGGTGTGCACCGGCGCACCGGTGTGGCACCCGATCTCCGGCAAATTGCTCGCGGTGGTGACCGTCTCGACGATGCTCAGCGAGCGCAGCGGTCTGCTGGTGCCGTTGACGAATTCCGTTGCCGCCCAACTCGAACAGCATGTGCTCGACGTGGCGCAGCCCGGTGCCCGGGCGATGCTCGCGGCGTTCTTGGAATCCTCGGCCCGGCACGCCGGTCCCGTCGTCGCCTTCGGACCGGACGGGCTGACGATGCGCAGCCGCCGGGCCGGTGAACTCACCCAGACCGATGTCGATCTGATCAACCATCTGTGCGCCGGCCTGCGGCGCGGGACTCAGCTGACCGCCGAACTGTCCGTCGGCCCCACCACCATCGACATCACCGCGCTCGACGACGGGGCGGGCGTGGTCGCCGCGCTGCGTCCCGCACCGAGATCGAGTTCCAGCCAAGCTGTTTCGGTATCCGGTGGGTTGGTGGGGCAGTCGAAGTCGTGGCGCGCCGCCGCGCACCACGTCAGCAGACACATCGCCAACCGCGAGGTCGTGCTGTTGGCGGGGGAGCCGGGCGTGGGCAAGACCTCACTGGCCCTGGGCAAGCCGTTCGCGGCCGGTGCGCCGGGCGGTGCGACGACGGTGGTGCACGGTGCCGAACGCCAGATCGTCGGCGACCAGGTCTGGTTGCAGCGCCTTGCCGACGCGGTGGCCGCGGGCCCGGTGATCATCCGCGGGGTCGAACACGTCGACCGTCACGTGCTCGCGGCCGTGCGGGCGCTGATCGACGCACGTCGGGGGAAGGTCCCGATGGTGCTGACGCTCACGGCCGCCGACCGGTCCGAGGCGGAATCGGTCGCCAACCGCCTCGGCGTGCCGATGGTGTGGGTGCCGCCGCTGCGGGAACGCGCCGCCGACATCGGCGTATTGTGGAATTCTCTTGTCGCCCAACGTGTGCAGGGAACACGGCTGCCCCTCTCCGATACCGCGCGACAAGCTCTTGAGGCCGCGGGGTGGCCGGAGAACCTCGTCGAACTGCGTGGCGTCGTCGACCAGGTGATCGCGTCGGGCAAGCGCGGCACCGTGCAGGTCGACGACCTGCCCGACGCCCTGCGCACCCGCCGCGCCTGGACGCTGATGGAGCGCACCGAGATCGAGGCGATCCGCCGGGCCTTGCACGAGGCCGGCGGCAACCGATCCAAAGCCGCCGAGCTGCTCGGCGTCTCGCGGGCGACCATTCACCGAAAGATGAAGACGTACCACCTTTCGGGCTGACGGCCCGGATCGGGCGCGGTCACTGGGCCAGGTACCCGCCGTCGATCACCAGTTCCGAACCCGTCACGAAACTGGCCTCGTCGGAGGCCAGGAACACCACACCGTTGGCGATCTCGTCGGGGGTGCCCGCCCGGCCCATGGGGGTCTGGCTCACGACGTAGTCGTTGATGGCGGGCTCCTGTGCATCGGTCAACGGTGTGCGGATGAACCCGGGGTGCACGGAGTTGACCCGCACATTGTCCTTGGCGTAGCTGATCGCCGCACTTTTCGACATGTTGCGCACCGCACCCTTGGTGGCGTGGTAGGCGTGCGCGCCTGCCACCGCGGCCGAACCCCAGATCGATGAGATGTTGATGATCGAACCGCCGCGCTGGGCCACCATGTGCGGGATCACCGCGCGCATCCCGAGCCAGGTGCCGGTCTGATTGGTGGCGATCACGCGATTCCACTCCGCCACGGTGAGTTCGTGCAACCCCTGGTAGGCGATGATGCCCGCGTTGTTCACCAGCACGTCGATGCGGCCGTGCTGCTCGACGGTCTCGGCGACCACCGAATCCCAATCCTCCTCGGAGGTCACGTCGAGTTGGCGGTACACCACGGCGGCCGAGCGGGGGCCGGGTGCTTCGTCGGTCTTCGACCGCCCGGTCGCGACCGTGATGGCGCCTTCGCGCGCAAGAGCGTCGGCGATCGCATGGCCGATACCGCGGCATGTCCCGGTGACGATGGCGACCTTGCCGTCCAACCGATTCATCTCCACTGCCTTTCTGTGGTGGACATCCGGGTCAAGGCAACGGGATCGACCGGCCCCGCCCGGGGCAGTGGGTCACAGTGACACACGGGTGCGTCATTTTGCGACACCGCATCGACGCCGGTGGTGATCGGGCACACACTTCGGCCATGTCGATAAACCAACCCAATGACCCGCTTGGCGGCATCTACGCCGAGTGGACCGAGGAGTTCGTCGCCAACCCCGACATGTCGCTGCGGCTGATGCGCTGGGTGTTCGAGGATTGGCAGCGGGTGACCGCCGAACCGGAAGACGTCACCTATGCGTCGACCCGGATGGGCGGTGTGCCAGGGATACTCGTCAAGCCGCTGGCCGCCGACCCCCGGCAGATGCTCGTGGTGTTGCACGGCGGCGGGTTCGCGCTCGGATCCTCGGCGAGTCACCGCAAACTCGCCGGGCACCTGGCCCGTGCATTCGGCGCGTACGCATTCGTCGCGGATTTCCGGCTGGCGCCCGAGCATCCGTACCCGGCCCAGATCGACGACGCGACAGCGGTTTTCGAGTCGCTGATCGCCGACGGCATCGACGCGAGCCGGATCACGTTCGTCGGGGACAGCGCGGGCGCGAGCATCGCCGTCGCCACCACGCTGCGGCTGCTGCGCGACGGTTCCCCCGTCCCCGGTCGCGTCATCACGATCTCGCCGTGGCTCGACATGGAGAACAGCGGCAGCACCATCGAATCCAACGACGCGACCGACTTCCTCATCACAAGAGAGGGATTGCAGGGCAACATCGACCGCTACCTGTCGGGGGGAGCGTCGCCGACCGACCCGCTGGTGAACCCGCTGTACGCCGACTTCACCGGTTTCCCTCGGCTCTACATCACGGTGTCGGACACCGAATCGCTGTACGCCGACGCCACCAGGCTCGCCGAGAAGGCCCGCGCCGCAGGTGTCGACGTCACGCTCGACGTGGCATCCGGTCAGCAGCACGTCTTCCCGCTGCAAGCCGGTGCGCTCCCCGAGGCCGACACGGCCATCGTGGCCATGTCGGCCTGGTATCGAGCCACCAGACCCGTCGCCGTCTGATCCGAAGGAGTCATGATGACCAACACCCACGAACCCGACACCTTCGACGCGATCGTGATCGGCGCCGGATTCTCCGGTCTGGCGATCCTGCACCACCTGCGTGAGATCGGCCTGCGCACCGTGGTGCTCGACGCCCAGGACGGTATCGGCGGAACCTGGTGGGCCAACCGCTATCCCGGTGTGCGCACCGACAGCGAATACAGCTACTACTCGTTCTCCTTCTCGAAAGAAGTTCGCGAGGAATGGAACTGGACACAGCGCTACCCCGCGGGCGCGGAGGTGCTTGAGTACCTCAACTTCGTGGCCGACCGTCTGGATCTGCGTCGCGACATCCGGCTCAATGTCCGTGTCGAATCGGCGCGTTACGACGAGCCCGCCAACCGTTGGGTCGTCACCACCACCGGCGGTGCGCAGTTGACCACGAAGTACCTCATCAGCGGTATGGGTGTGCTGTCGCAGGCGATCTATCCGGACATCCCGGGCATCGAGACGTTCGCCGGCAAGCGGTATCACACCGCCCACTGGCCGCGCGACGGCGTCGACCTGTCCGGCAAGCGGGTAGGTCTGATCGGGCTCGGTGCGTCGGGCATCCAGGTGGTGCCGGCGATCGCGCGGGAGGTCGCCGAACTCGTGGTGTTCCAACGCACCCCGAACTTCATCGTCGAGACCACGAACGATCCGGTGACCCCTGAGCAGATGCAGTGGCTGCGGGAGAACTACGACGCGGTGTTCGAGAGGGCGGCCAACCATCCGTTCGGGGTCGCGATGGAACCCGCACAGTTCAGCGCGCTGGAGGTCGACGACGACGAGCGGCGCCGCATCTTCGAAGCCAAGTGGAACGAGGGCGGATTCCATTTCGCCAACGAGTGTTTCAACGATCTGGCCACCGATCACCGGGCCAGCGAGCTCGCGTCGGACTTCATCCGGTCCAAGATCCGCGAGATCGTCGAGGATCCTGCCACCGCCGAGCTGCTGTGCCCGAAGAACTACTCCTTCAACGGCAAGCGTGTGCCCACCGGCCACGGCTACTACGACGCGTTCAACCTGGATCACGTCCACCTCGTCGACGTGGCGTCGGAGCCCATCACGGAGATCACACCGCGCGGTGTCAAAGTGGGGGAGCGTGAGTACGAACTCGATGTGCTGATCTTCGCGACCGGGTTCGACGCCATGACCGGCACGCTGACCTTCATCGACATCGTCGGCCGGGACGGGATGACGTTGCGCGACAGGTGGGCCCGCGACGGGCTGCGGTCGAACCTGGGCATCGGGGTGCACGGTTTCCCGAACTTCTTCATGTCCCTCGGACCGCAGACGCCGTACTCGAACCTGGTGGTCCCGATCCAGCTGGGTGCGCAGTGGTTGCAGCGCGCGCTGCGCTGGGCCGAAGAGAACGGGGTGGACCGCTTGGAGGCCACGCGGGAAGCCGAGGAATGGTGGGCAGAGGAGACCGAGCGGGCAGGCAAGGCCACCGTGATGTACACCGAGGGCAAGAAGGCCAAGGCGTGGTTCCTCGGCGAGAACGTGCCAGGCAAGCCCGAGGCGTTCCTGGTGTACATGGGCGGCGGGCAGGTGTATCAGCGGTACTGCCGCGAGGTCGAGGACAGCGGCTACGCGTCGTTCCTGGCGGGTGCTCTCGTCGGCGACGTCGTCGGGTGATCCTGACCGAAATCAGACGAAGAGTGCGCGGTTCTCGCCGAGGAAGTCCTCGACCGTGCGCAGCGGCCGCCCGATCAGCGTCGGCGCCGTGTCGGTGACGCCTGCCAGGCGGCCCTCACGCTGATCGACCGTCACGGCCTCGAAATGAACGAGTTTGGCGGTGTCGTCCGGGATTCCGAGGAGTTCGAGGAATGTCGGCACGGTGGTCTGCTCGTACGGCAGATCCTTGCCGAGCACGCGGCCGACCTCGGCGGCCAGTTCGGCGTGGCTGAACTCCACCGGCCCGGTCAGCGTGTAGGTGTGTCCAGCATGCTGCTCGGGGGCGGCCAGGATCGCGGCGGCGGTCAGGGCGATGTCACGCCCGGCGATCGGTGCGAAGCGACTGTCGGCGTCGAACGGCAGCACGTAGCGGTCATGCCGGATCAACCCGGCGATGTAGGTCACCCATTCCATGAAGAACGTGACCCGCAGATTGGTGGTCGGCACACCCGACCAGGCGAAGACCTGCTCGGAGAGCCAGTGATTCTGCGTCGCCTTGCTTCGGGCCGCCGGCCGCGACTGGATGTGCGACATGTTGACGACGAGTTCCACGTCGTTTTCCCTGGCGGCCTGGGCGAACATCACCGCCGCTTCGACGAGGCCCTCGCCGACCGGGAAGTTGAAGTAGGCGCGGTGCACACCGCCGAGTGCCGCCCGCACGTCGCCGAGGGTGAGCGCGTCGCCGACGACGACGTCGGCCCCGGCATCGCGCAGGCGTTGTGCCCGTGCGTCGTCGCTGCGCACCATGGCCCTGACGTCGAATCCCGTGCGCAGCAGATACTCGACCATCGGGCGGCCGGTGTCACCGTTGGCCGTCGTCACCAGAACTCGTGTCATCTGTCGTCTCTCTGTTCGTCGGCGGAGAAATCAAAGGCGCTCGATGATGGTGGCGTTGGCCATGCCGCCGCCCTCACACATGGTCTGCAGGCCGTAGCGTGCACCCCGCTGGTGCAGGGCATTGACCAGCGTGGTCATGATGCGCGCACCACTGGCGCCCAGCGGGTGACCGATGGCGATCGCCCCGCCGTTGACGTTGGTCTTGGCGAGATCGGCACCCGTATCGGCCGCCCAGGCGAGCACAACGGGCGCGAACGCCTCGTTCACCTCGAACAGATCGATGTCGGCCAGCGTCAAACCCGCCCGGCGCAGCACCTTTTCGGTGGCGGGGATGACGCCGGTGAGCATGTAGAGCGGATCCGAGCCCACCACCGTGGTGGTGTGGATGCGCGCCAGCGGCTTGAGCCCGAGTCGCTTGGCGGTCGCACCGCTGGTGATCATCACCGCGGCGCTGCCGTCCGAGAGCGGTGACGAGTTGCCCGGGGTGATCTCCCACTTGATCTGCGGGAACCGGGCCGCGTACGACTCGTGGTAGAACGCGGGCTTGAGGCCGGCGAGGGTCTCCACGGTGGTTCCGGGGCGGATGATCTCGTCGGTGGCCAGCCCGGCGATCGGGGCGAGTTCGGCCTCGAACAGGCCGTCTTTGGTTGCGCGCGCGGCCTTTTCGTGGCTGGCCGCGGAGAACTCGTCGAGTTGGGCGCGGGACAGTTGCCATTTGGCGGCGATCAGTTCGGCGCTGATGCCCTGTGGTACGAGACCGTCGGAGTAGCGTTCGCCGAACGCGAGACCGAACGGGTTGCTGCCCGGCAGGACCGAGGTGCCCATCGGCACGCGCGACATCGACTCGACGCCCGCGGCGATCACGATGTCGTAGGCCCCGGCCAGCACGCCCTGCGCGGCGAAGCTGATCGCCTGCTGGCTGCTGCCGCACTGGCGGTCCACCGTGGTGCCGGGCACCGATTCGGGGAACCCGGCGCCGAGCAGTGCGTTGCGGGCGATGTTGACGGCCTGGTCGCCGACCTGGGTGACGGCACCGGCGATCACGTCGTCGACCTGGACCGGATCGATGCCCGTGCGCTCGATCAGTTCCCGCAGGCTGTGGGCCAGCAGATCCGCGGGCAGCACGTCGTGGAGCGCGCCGCCGGCCTTGCCTTTTCCGATGGGGGTGCGTACGGCGCCCACGATGACCGCGTCGCGGTCGGCAAATCCGGACATCATTGCCTCCTGAAGCTCAACGCTGAGTATTCTTAGATGTACCCAGATATACCACCTGGGTATAGTAAGAACAACTCAGGGATGGGATTGATTCCGTGGGAATGCTGCAAGGTGTGCTCGCCGATCGTGACGCCTGGTCGGCGGTGGGGCGGTGCCCGATCGAGAAGGCGATGGGCCTGGTCGGCGCCAAATCGGCGATGCTGATCATGCGGGAGGCCTACTACGGCACCACACGGTTCGAGGATTTCTGGCGCCGGGTCGGGGTGACCAAGGCCGCGGCCTCGGCCCGGCTGTCCGACCTCGTCGAGGCCGGGATGCTGGAACGCCGGCCCTATCAGGAGCCCGGTCAGCGGGTCCGCGACGAGTACGTGCTCACCGAGGCGGGCCGCGATTTCATGCCCGTGGTGTGGTCGCTGTTCGAGTGGGGCCGCAAGCACATCCCGACCGATTCGCCGTTGCGCCTCGTGCACGAGGGATGCGGTGCGTACGCGAGCGTGCAGATCCGCTGTGACGACGGCCATCTGGTGCCGCCCGATGAGCTCGCCGTCCGGGTCGACCGGGGCTGACGCCTACAGGTGGCTCAACCCGAGGCCCACGAAGAACAGGCCGACGGCGGCGGCGATCACGGTGATCACGAGCCGCTGATGGGCCTTCATGGCCGCATAGATCCGCTCGACGCCGGAGCGGGTGGCCACAGGTGCGATCCAGAAGCTGATGATCGGGATCAGCGCCGCGGCGAACCCGACGATGTTGAACGCCACGAGCGCGGCCATCTGCTCACCGACCGCGGCGCCCGATGTCAGGGCCGCGGCCATGGCGGCCAGGTAGTACGGCGTCGGGAAACCGTTGCTCAGACCGAGAAGCGCTGCGGCCCAGGCCGCCTCGCCGCGTAGCGCGGCCTTGACGCTTTCCGGCAGCTTCGACACGATCGGCAGTGAGTCCAGCGGTGGCGGAGCCGGTCCCTCACCCGGCTCGGGCGGGCCGGATCCACCGCCCGCGAGCACCGGGGCGCGTCGGCGACGGAGCCGGTCGAGCACCTGCGCGGCGGCGCCGGTGGCCACCAGCGCCGCGATCAGCAGCGCGGCCACACCGATGCCGATCTCGGCGACGGGCGAGAGCGCCTGTCCACCACCGTCGTCGGAGGTGTTCTTGAACACGAACACCACGGCCGCGCCCACCGCGACGTTCAGACCGAAGGCCACCGCGAAAAATGGGAGCAGCAACCGCATGGGATGACGCCGGGACAACATGTAGGCCACCACGCCGATGCGCAGGGGGTCGACTCCGGCGACGACGGCCATCACCAGCACCGTGCTCCACATCCGCCGCTGCCACATCCCTTCATCGGTCAGCTCACCGGGCGCATCAACCGGCATCGAACAACATCGAACCGGCGACAACGCTCCCACCGTACGGGTGAACCTGCAGAATTCCCCGACCGTCGCGCCGATGTCGCGTGCGATGCGGGGACCTGCACCTTGTGGTGGGATCTGCGGATGGGTATCAAAGTGGCGCTGGAGCACCGCACCAGCTACACGTTCGACCGCCTGGTCGAGGTCCATCCGCATGTCGTGCGGCTGCGTCCGGCGCCGCACTGCCGCACCCCGATCGAGGCGTACTCACTGACCGTCGAACCCGCCGAGCACTTCATCAACTGGCAGCAGGACGCCTTCGGAAACCATTTGGCGCGCTTGGTGTTCCCCGACCGGGCGCGCGAGCTCACGGTCACCGTCGGCCTGATCGCCGACCTCAAGGTGATCAACCCGTTCGACTTCTTCATCGAGGACTACGCCGAGACGTTCCCGTTCGGGTATCCGGGCGCGCTGCGCGAAGATCTCGAGCCCTACCTGCGTCCCGTCGACGAGGACGGCGACGGCGCCGGTCCGGGGGACCTGTGCCGTGCGTGGGTGAGCAATTTCACCATGCCGCCTGGCACGCCGACCATCCAGTTCCTGGTGGCGCTCAACCGTGCCGTCAACGCCGACGTCGGCTACAGCGTCCGGATGGAACCGGGGGTGCAGACCCCGGACCACACGCTGCGCACCGGGATCGGGTCGTGCCGCGACTCGGCCTGGCTGCTGGTCTCGATCCTGCGGCAGCTGGGGCTCGCGGCCCGGTTCGTCTCCGGTTACCTCGTGCAGCTGGCGTCCGATGTGGTGGCCCTCGACGGGCCGACGGGTCCGGCCGCCGACTTCACCGATCTGCATGCCTGGGCCGAGGTCTACGTGCCCGGAGCGGGCTGGATCGGCCTGGACCCGACCTCCGGGCTGTTCGCCGGAGAGGGACACATCCCGCTGTCGGCGACGCCGCATCCGTCGTCGGCCGCACCGATCACCGGGGCCACCGGGCCGTGCCAAGCCACCCTGGAATTCTCCAACGTGGTCACCCGCGTGCACGAGGACCCGCGGGTGACGTTGCCCTACACCGACACCGCGTGGGCGTCGATCACCGAACTCGGCGCCCGGGTGGACAGGCGCCTGGCCGACGCCGACGTGCGACTCACGATGGGCGGCGAACCCACGTTCGTCTCGATCGACAACGCCGTGGACCCCGAGTGGACGACGGCCGCCGACGGACCGCACAAACGCGAACGCGCCTCGGCGCTGGCCGCCCGGCTCAGGAAGGTGTGGGCGCCGGGCGGACTGGTGCAACGCGGCCAGGGCAAGTGGTATCCCGGTGAGCCCCTGCCGCGCTGGCAGATCGCGCTCCACTGGCGCACCGACGGGCAACCGCTGTGGAACGACGCGCGCCTGCTCGCCGATCCCTGGTCCGGTGACACCCCGGCCGTCACCGCCGACGCCGCCGAACGGGTGTTGTCGGAGATCGCCGCGGGCCTTGGCCTGCCCGCCTCGCAGGTGCGCCCGGCCTACGAGGATCCGCTGAGCCGACTCGCCGCGGCCGTGCGGCTTCCCGCCGGCGATCCGGTCGGCGCCGACGAGGACCTCGCCGAGGACGGCGCCGACGCGAGAGCGAAGTTGCTGGCGCGGCTGGACACCGCGGTCGCCGAGCCGGCCGCGCACGTCCTGCCGCTGCACCGCGCCGACGACGGAGGCGGCTGGGCGAGTGCGGACTGGACGCTGCGGCGCGGCCGCATCGTGTTGCTCGACGGCGATTCACCCGCCGGGCTGCGCCTGCCGCTGGACTCGATCAGTTGGCGTCCGCCGCGGCCGACCTACGAGGCCGATCCGCTGACTGCCGGGTACGCACCCGCGGTTCACGCCGGCGGCACCACGGCGGTGGTCGTGGACGCCGACGGTGCACCGCCCACCGCACTGGTCGCCGAGATCCGCGACGGGTTCCTCCACGTCTTCCTGCCGCCGGTCGAGCATTTCCACGACTTCGTCGACCTGGTCGCCCGGGTGGAGGCCGCGGTGGCCGCGGTCGGCGTCGCCGTCGTCATCGAGGGGTACGGGCCGCCGACCGATCCGCGGCTGACGTCGACGACGATCACCCCCGATCCGGGAGTCATCGAGGTCAACGTGGCGCCAACGGCGAGCTTCGCCGAGCAGGACGAGCAGTTGCAAACCCTCTACGAGCAGGCCCGCCTCGCGCGGTTGTGCACCGAGTCGTTCGACGTCGACGGCACCCACGGTGGCACCGGCGGCGGCAACCACATCACCTTGGGCGGCGGCACGCCCGCGGACTCGCCGCTGCTGCGCCGACCGGATCTGCTGGTCTCGCTGCTGACCTACTGGCAGCGCCACCCCGCACTGTCGTATCTGTTTGCGGGCCGGTTCATCGGGGCCACCTCACAGGCGCCGCGGGTGGACGAGGGGCGCGCCGAGGCGCTGTACGAGTTGGAGATCGCGTTCGCCGAGATCCACCGGCTCACCGCGGGCGACGCGTCGCAGCCATGGGTGGTCGACCGGGCGTTGCGCCACCTGCTGACGGACATCACCGGCAACACCCACCGCGCCGAGTTCTGCATCGACAAGCTCTACAGCCCCGACGGCGCCCGCGGGCGCCTCGGCCTGCTGGAGCTGCGCGGCTTCGAGATGCCGCCGCACCACCAGATGGCGATGGTGCAGTCGCTGCTCGTGCGGTCATTGGTGGCATGGTTCTGGGACGAACCGCTGCGGGCTCCGCTGATCCGGCACGGTGCCAACCTGCACGGGCGATACCTGTTGCCGCACTTCTTGATCCGCGACATTGCCGATGTGGCGGCGGATCTGCGCGCCCACGGGATGAACTTCGAGACGAGTTGGCTGGACCCGTTCACCGAGTTCCGCTTCCCGCGGATCGGGACCGCGGTGCTCGACGGCGTCGAACTCGAGCTGCGCGGGGCGATCGAACCGTGGAACGTGCTGGGGGAGGAGTCGACGTCCGGCGGCACCGCGCGCTATGTCGACTCGTCGGTCGAGCGGTTGCAGGTGCGTCTGGTGGGTGCCGACCGGGACCGCCACGTGGTGACGGCCAACGGCCACCCGATCCCGCTGCTGGCCACCGAGAAACCCGACGCGCAGGTGGGCGGTGTGCGCTACCGCGCGTGGCAGCCGCCCAGCGCGCTGCACCCGTCGATCACGGTCGACGGTCCGCTGCGGTTCGAGCTGATCGACACCGCCACCGGCATGTCCAAGGGCGGCTGCACCTACCACGTCGCCCATCCCGGTGGGCGGTCCTACGACAGCCCGCCGATCAACGCGGTCGAGGCAGAATCGCGGCGCGGCAGACGGTTCGAGGCCACCGGGTTCACGCCAGGCAGGATCGACATGTCGGTCATCCGGGAGCGCCGGGCACGCCAGTCCACCGATGTGGGTGCACCGGGCATCCTCGATCTGCGCCGGGTGCGTACCGTTCTTCGTTGATGGTTCTCCGCGCGAACGGCTCACCTCAGCCCACCCCGACCGCCGGCGTCCCCGATGTCGACGGGGTGCTGGAGGAATACCGCCGCGCCCGCCTGCAGCGGGCCCTGTTCGACGTGCGGGACTCGGCGACCACAACGGCGTACGACGAGTTCGTCGACACCGCGGGCGAGGTCCGCCCGGCCTGGCGTGAGGTGGCCGAGTGTGTCTCCGACCGTGGGCGTCGGGGCCTCGACCGGCTGCGTGAGCAGGTCGACGCCCTCGTCGACGCCGACGGCATCGGCTACATCCAGGTGGACCGGCACGGTGAGGTCGTCACCGACGGCGAGGGTGCGGCGATGCCGGGCCGGTGGCACCTCGACGCGCTGCCGATGGTGATCTCCGCCGAGGAATGGGACGTGCTGGAAGCCGGTCTGGTGCAGCGCTCGCGCCTGCTCGACGCGGTGCTGGCCGACCTGTACGGCCCACGCCGCGCGATCACCAGCGGGGTGCTGCCCGCCCAGTTGGTGTTCTCCCATCCCGGCTATCTGCGGGCCGCGCACGGCATCACGGTGCCCGGCAGGCACCAACTCTTCCTGCACGGGTGTGACATCAGCCGCGGCGACGACGGCGGGTTCGTGGTCAACGCGGACTGGACGCAGGCCCCGTCGGGCGCCGGCTATGCCCTGGCCGACCGCCGCGTCATCGCGCACGCGGTGTCGGAGTTGTACGAGCGCGTGGCGCCGCGGCCGGTGTCGCCGTGGGCGCAGGCCCTACGGCTCGCGCTGATCGACGTCGCGCCCGAATCCGCCGAGGAACCGGTGGTCGTCGTGCTGAGTCCGGGCATCCACTCGGAGACCGCGTTCGATCAGGCGTATCTGGCTGGGCTGCTCGGCTTCCCGCTGGTCGAGAGCGCCGATCTGGTGGTACGGGACGGCAAGTTGTGGATGCGGTCGCTGGGCACGCTCAAGCGTGTCGACGTGGTGCTGCGCCGCGTCGACGCGGACTATGCGGACCCGCTGGATCTGCGTCCCGAATCCCGGCTCGGCGTCGTGGGGTTGGTCGAGGTGTTGCGCCGCGGTGCGGTGACGGTGGTCAACACTTTGGGCAGCGGCATTCTGGAAAGCCCCGGCCTGATGCGGTTCCTGCCGGAACTCGCCGAACTGCTGCTCGACGAGACCCCGCGGCTCGACACCGCACCGCTGTACTGGGGCGGCATCGACATCGAACGTTCGCATCTGCTCACCGAATTGGGGTCGCTGTTGATCCGCCCGGTGAACGGCGGCGAACCGATCGTGGGTCCCGAACTGTCGGCCGCGCAGCGCGACGAGTTGGCCGCGCGCATCGAGGCGACGCCGTGGCAGTGGGTCGGCCAGCAACTGCCGCGGTACTCCACGGCTCCGGTCGACCACCGCAGTTCTGGACTGTCCTCGGCGGGTGTGGGGATGCGGTTGTTCACCGTCGCCCAGCGCGGCGGGTATGCGCCGATGGTCGGGGGTCTGGGCTGTCTGGTGGCGCCCGGGAACGCGGCGTACCGGATGAATACCGTTGCAGCCAAGGATATCTGGGTGCGCACGCCGGACCGGGTGATGGCCGAGCGGATCCAGGCCCCGGTCGAGTTGGTGGCGCCGGACACCCGGCCGAGCCCCACCCGCGCGGTGAGTTCGCCACGCGTGCTGTCGGATCTGTTCTGGATGGGCCGATACGCCGAGCGGGCCGAGAGCGCGGCCCGGTTGCTCAACGTGACCCGCGAGCGCTACCACGAGTACCGCTACCGGCAGGGTTTCGAGGAAAGCCGTTGTGTCCCGGTACTTCTCGGGGCCCTCGGTGCCATCACGGGCACCGACACCGGCGTGGGCGACGACGACCACGAAATCATCGCCACCGCACCGAGCACGCTGTGGTCGGCCACCGCCGACCGGCACCGGCCCGGTTCGTTGGCCCAGTCGGTGGAACGCCTCGGCCTGGCCGCCCGGTCCGTGCGCGACCAGATGTCCAACGACACCTGGATGGTGCTGGCCGGCGTCGAACGTGCCGTGCTGCGCGCCAGTTCGGCTCCGCCGGAATCACATTCGGCAGGTGAGGCATATCTGGCGAACGCCCACAGCCAGACACTGGCCGGCATGCTCGCGCTCAGCGGTGTGGCCGCCGAATCGATGGTGCAGGACATCGGCTGGACCATGATGGACATCGGCAAACGCGTCGAACGCGGACTCCACATCACCGCGCTGCTGCGTGCGACGTTCACCCAGGTGCACAGTCCCGCCGCCGAACACACCGTCGCCGAATCGACATTGGTGGCCTGTGAATCCTCGGTGATCTACCGGCGTCGCAACCCGGGCCGCATCAGCGTGGCGGGCATCACCGAGCTGGTGCTGTTCGACGCGGAGAACCCCAGATCGCTGATCTACCAACTGGAACGGCTGCGTGCCAAGCTCAAGACGCTGCCCGGGTCGTCGGGATCGTCACGGCCCGAGCGGCTGGTCGAGGAGATCGCCACGCGGCTGAGGCGCCTGGACCCCGCCGACCTGGAGACCGTGACCGGCGGCAGGCGTGTCGAGCTCGCCGATCTGCTCGACGGCATCCACGCCGGGCTGCGCGACCTGGCGAGCGCCATCACCGCCACGCATCTGTCGCTGCCCGGCGTCATGCAGCCGCTGTGGGGCCCCGACGAGCGGAGGATCCTGCCGTGACCGCCGCGTCCGACGGCGGGGGCACCCGCCGCTACGAGATCACACACCGGACCGTGTACCGGTACTCCGATGTCGTCTCGAGTTCCTACGGGCGCGGGTTCCTCACACCGCGCGAACTCGACCGGCAGCGCCGCCTGTCGCACGAACTGCTCATCGAACCCGAGGCCGCCGACAGCTCGACGAGCCGCGACATCTACGGCAACATCAGCTCGTACTTCCATGTGACCACGCCGCACCGGATGCTCAGCATCACGAGCCATTCGGTGGTCGAGGTCGATCCGCCCGCGCCCGTGCACTACACCGGCCGCTCGGCGAAGGCGCCGTGGGAACTGGCGCGTCCGCTCGGTGGCGAGGCGGCCCTGGCCGCGGAGTTCACCCTCGATCTGCAGCCCCCGGAGATCACCGAAGCTGTCCGCGAGTACGCGGCCCCCAGTTTCGTGCCGGGCCGTCCGCTCATCGAGGTGCTGGGTGACCTGACCCACCGCATCTACACCGATTTCACCTACCGGTCGGGTTCCACGACGATCTCCACGCAGGTCGCCGAGGTGCTCGCGGCGCGGGAGGGGGTCTGTCAGGACTTCGCGCGGTTGGCGATCGCGTGCCTGCGCGCCAACGGGCTCGCCGCGAGTTACGTGTCGGGCTATCTCGCCACCGACCCGCCGCCGGGCAGGCAACGCATGATCGGCGCCGACGCGACCCACGCCTGGGCGTCGGTGTGGACCCCGCAGGACACCTGGCTGGGGCTGGACCCCACCAACGACCAGATGGTCGACGAGCGGTACATCGTCGCGGGTTTCGGCCGCGACTACGCCGATGTGCCACCGTTGCGGGGCATCATCTACACCGACTCGGAGAGTAGTGTCATCGAGGTATCGGTCGACGTGGCGCCGTGCGAAGGGGGTTTGCTGCATGCGTGACTTCACCTGCCCGAACTGCGGTCAGCGGCTGGCATTCGAGAACTCGCTGTGCCTGTCCTGCGGCAGCGCCCTCGGATTCTCGTTGAGCGACATGGCGTTGCTGGTGATCGCCGAGAGCGAGCAGAGCGACCACGCGGGCGCGGTGGACGAACAGAAGTACAAGCTGTGCGCCAATCTCTATGCCGCCGAATGCAACTGGCTGGTGCGCATCGGCGACGGCGACGAACTCTGCGAGTCGTGCGCGCTGACCCGGACCCGCCCCGCC
This sequence comes from Mycolicibacterium goodii, assembly GCF_001187505.1. The sequence goes on along the minus strand of NZ_CP012150.1, from coordinate 5,292,539 downwards.
GACAGCGACACCAAGGCCATGGCGGCGTTCGCGGTCGCCGAGCGCGCCAAGCGCCGCCTGATCGTCGAACTGCACGAACTCAAGCTGCCGATCGTCAGCCGCGCCGAGGACCCGGACTACGGGCTGGCGTTCGATCTGCTCTCCAGCGAGTTCGACAAGGTGTTCACCGGTCACGAGAACGGCGTCATCACACTGGATCTCGCCGAAGGCGACGACGTGCACCGCGAGCAGCTGCGCATCGCGATGGACGAGCCGTACCGCACGCTGCTCGGGCACTTCCGCCACGAGATCGGGCACTACTACTTCTACCGCCTGGTGGCGCCGTCGTCCGACTACACCGCGAAGTTCACCGAACTGTTCGGCGATCCCGACGCCGACTATCAGGCCGCGCTGGACCGCCACTATCAGGACGGACCGCCGGACGGCTGGGAGGACGACTACGTGTCCTCCTACGCCACCATGCACGCGGCCGAGGACTGGGCCGAGACGTTCGCGCACTATCTGCACATCCGCGACACCCTCGACACCGCCGCGGCGTTCGGGTTCGCCCCGGCCGGAGCGACTTTCGAACGCCGCGCCCTCGGGCCCAGCGCGTTCGACACCATCATCGAGTTGTGGCTGCCGCTGGCGTGGTCACTGAACATGGTCAACCGGTCGATGGGGCACGACGATCTCTACCCGTTCGTGCTGCCGCCCGCGGTGCTGGAGAAGATGCGGTTCGTGCACACCGTGATCGATGAGGTCACCTCCTGACGGTTCGCCCGGTCGTCACCTTGAGTTGGCATCCCGGACACACCGCTGCCGGAGGGCCGACGATGCCGCACTTCACCCATCCGGCGGCCACGGCCGAGTACGACGGCGGCGGCGCGCTCGTCGGCATCCGATATGACTATCCCGCTGCCGACAACATCCTGCTGCGTGACGTGGTCCCGCTGCTGGAAGAGGCCGGCGTCGACCTCGTCTACAGCGGGCACAACCACCTGTGGAACCGATTCGTCTCCCCGGCCGGTGTGCACTACCTGGAGGGCTCGAACACGGGCAACAGCTTCGGTGCCTTCCATCCGCGCTCCGGCAGGACCAGGCCCGCGCCGTCCGCGCCGTGGAACACCGAAGATGTGGTGCGGCAAGGCAATCCGGGTGGACTGCCGCCGGTGCTGCCGATCCTGGCGCCGCGGTGTGACGAGGCCGGCAGGCCGCAGCCCTTCGTGGCCGACGGCAACCTCGTCGTCTTCCACGCGCTGCACACCGGTAGAGGCACCGTCACGAGCTGGTATGTCGATTTGAACAGCGCCGACCACCGCGTCGTGCGCTTCGACGAGTTCACGCTCTGACACCGGGCCACCACAGCTGTCCGTAAGACGTTGCGGCACGCGTCGATTGTCGTTCACCCGCAGTTCGGAGTCGCTGTCTAGACATGTAGACACCGAGCGCCACCAGAGCCGAAAGATGGGAAATCCGATGTCCGGACGCAGGATTGTCACCGGGGCAGTCGCGTTGCTGTCCGCAGCCGCCGTGCTGGTCGGCTGCGGCGAGAATTCCTCTGACGAGAGCCGGCCGGACACCGTCCGGCTCGCCGTGACCGATCTGCAGGGGCTGGAGGAACTGCAGCGCGAGTACGGGGCCTTCGAGGAGGCCTTCGAGAAGAACTCCGGCCTCGACGTCGAGTTCTTCGCCGTCAACGATCGCACCGCGGCGGCCGCCGCGCTCGCGGCCGACCGCGTCGATGTGGTGTTCACCGGGCCCGCCGAGTATGTCGTGATCCACGAGCGCACCGGCGCGCAACCCATCGTGGCGATCGAGCGCGACGGCTACCACTCGTGCATCTACACCAGGGCCGACAGTGCCGTGACCAACCTGGACCAGCTGCGCGGCCAGAAGGTGGCGATGTCCGACATCGGTTCCACCAGCGGTCATCTCGGGCCGTCCCAGATGCTCAAGGATGCCGGGCTCGACCCGACCACCGAAGTCGAGGTGCTGACCGTCGGCGACGCGGTGCACGCCGCGCTCAAGCGCGGCGACGTCGCCGCGGTCGGAATCGGCTGCCACGACTACGAGGAGTTCATGGCCGAGGACAACCCCGAGGACTACCGCCTGCTCGCCGAGGGCCCGATCCTGCCGCCGGACCTGCTGGTCGGTCGGGAAGGCCTGGATGCGGGCACCGTCGCCACCATCCAGACGACCTTCCGCGAGCACTTCGACGAACTGCTCGACGCAATGCTGGAGGGCAAGGACAACGCCAAGTTCGCCAACGCCAAGTTGGTGGACGTCACCGATGCCGACTACGACCGGGTGCGGTCGATGTATCAGGCCGTCGGCGTCGACGACTTCTCGCAGTTCCTGGGCAACTGATGGTGACGCACCCGCGGTTGACCGAAACGGACCGCACCCACACCGGCGCCACTCCCGCGATCGCGGTCGAGGACCTGCGGGTCCGGTACGGACGCAACGGAACCCACGCGCTCGACGGTGTCCGCTTGAGCGTGCGGCAGGGCGAGAAGGTCGCGTTGATCGGCACCAACGGGGCCGGGAAGTCGACGCTGCTGCGGTGTCTGGTCCGGCTCGTCGAACCCACCGGCGGGACCGTCGCGATCGAAGGCGCCGACGTGACGGCGGCCTCGCGCCGCAACTTGCGCGGCATCCGGCGCGACGTCGGGTTCGTGTTCCAGCGGTTCCATCTGATTCCCCGCCTCACGGCGTTCCACAATGTCGTCCACGGCGCGATGGGCCGGTACGGGACACGCTGTGCGTGGCCGGTCACCAGCCCCGCGGCGGTCCGTCGTGAGGCGATGGAAAGCCTGGAACGGGTGGGGCTGGCGGCATTCGCCGACCGCCGGGTGGACACCCTCTCGGGTGGGCAGCAGCAACGTGTGGCCATCGGCCGGATGATGATGCAGCGACCCAGCGTGATCCTCGCCGACGAGCCGGTGGCCAGTCTGGACCCGGTCTCGGCCACCACGGTGCTGGATTTGATGTGTGACATCGCCGCCGAACGCGACGTCACGGTCGTGATGGCGCTGCACCAGCTCGACCTGGCGCTGCGCTACGCTGACCGCGTCGTCGGGCTGCGCGACGGCGCGGTGGTGTTCGACCGCGCGGCCGCCGACTGCGACGCGGGCCGGCTCGCTTCGGTGTTCGCCGGGGACGCAACGTGAGCCCCGGCGTGAGTCCCGGGACGGTCACCGGATCCGCGGGCGCGCCACCACGCCTGCGCCGGCCGAACTGGATGACGCTGGTCATCGTGCTCGTGGTGGGCGGTCTGCTGGCGCACGGGTGGACCCAGGGCGCGACCGTGCGCCCGGACTCGTTGGCCCAGGGCGTGTTCCGCCTCGGCGATTTCCTCGCCGACGCCGTGCCGCCCGACACCCACCGCCTCGGCCCGATCCTCAAGGCCCTGCTGGTGACGGTCGAGATGGCCCTGCTGGGCACCCTCATCGGGGTCGTCCTCAGTGTGCCGCTGGCCGTGCTGGCGGCCCGCAACGTCACCCCGCACCGGGTGCTGTACGCGCTGAGCCGCGGTGTCATCACCATCTGCCGCACCATCCCGGATCTGGTGTGGGGGCTGATCTTCGTGATCGCGGTGGGGCTGGGTCCTGAGGCCGGCGTGCTGGCGATCGCCGTGGACGTGATGGGCTTCTGCGGTCGATTCTTCGCCGAGAGCATCGAGGACCTGGATCCCGGCCGGATCGAGGGCCTGCGTGCGCTCGGGGCGCCGCGTTCGGGAATCCTTGTGGGAGGTGTGCTTCCGGCCTGCATGCCGTCGTTCGTGACGACTTCGATGTTCGCCCTGGAATCCTCGGCGCGGTCCTCGGTGGTGCTTGGTCTGGTGGGCGCCGGTGGCATCGGGATCGAACTGGCCACCTCGATGACCCTGCTGCGCTACGACGAGGCCGCCACCATCATCCTGGCCATCCTCGCCGTGGTGGTGCTCTTCGAACGGATCTCGGCGGAGATCCGCCGACGGGTACTGGGAGGTGGCCGGTGACGACCGGACATGCCGACACCATCAACCGATACGCCGGGCAGCCGCTGTACCGGCAACTCAGCGATCTGCTGGCGACCCGGCTTGCCGCGCAGGCGAAACCGGGCGACAAACTGCCCAGCGAAGCCGAGCTCTCCAGGGAGTTCGAGGTCAACCGCCTCACCGTCCGCCGCGCGCTCGACGAACTCAGCCAGCGCGGTCTGATCGACACCGTGCGCGGCAAGGGGTCCTTCGTCGCGACACCGAGGTTGCGTTACGACATGTCGGCCGGACGCGACGCCAGCTTCACCCGCACCATGCGTGAACTCGGCCACCGGGTCGCGGTGCGGGTGCTGGACACCGAGATCGTCACCGGCGGGCGGGCATCCGGCCCGGCAGCGGACCTGCGCACCACCGGTCCGCTGTTCGTGTGCCGCACCCTGCGGTTCGTCGACGACGAACCCTGGACCGTGTCGGCGACCACGATCCCGCTCGAGCGGTTCCCCGACGTGCCCGATCGCTGGGCCGGTGACACCTCACTGTTCGATCACCTGGACGAGCACTACGGGGTCCGGATGCAACGCGCGTCGCGGACCTTCGTCGCGAGCCTCGCCGAACCGGCTGAGGCAGAACAACTTCAGCTCAGGATCGGCGCGGCGATCCTGGAGATGCGCGGCCTCAACGTCGACCAGGGCGACCGTCCGGTCGCCGCCGTGCAACACCGGTTCCGCGGGGACCACGTCCAGTTCACGGTGGACCTCACATGACGCCCGAGGCAAGGATGGAGGCGCTCGCGTCGGCCTGCGGCGACACGCTCGAACAGCTCGCCGACCAGATCCTGGCCTGCGCCGGAGTCGCGGTCGCGGTGATCGCCGGACCCGAATCGGTGAGTGCGCCGGTGCGCGTGCCCGTGCCCGGCCCCGGCGACACCACGGTGGTGCTCGGACACGTCGCGCTCACCCGCTGCACCGTCGAACTCGGCGGTGTCCGCGGTGACGGTGTGCGCGCCGGATACGACCCGACCGGTGCGGTGGCCGCGGCCATCTGCGACGCCGAAGCCGCACGCCAGGGCAGCCTCGCCGGGCGGGTCGACGAGCTGTACCGGAAAAGCAGGCAGGACAAAGCCGCCCGTGACCGAGAACGCGCCAACACGGTTGCGATGACGCGGATGGAGCAGCCATGAGATGGGACACCGTCCACGACAGCCGCACCACGTTCCTGGCGTGCATGCGGGCGTTGTGCGCACCCGGCACACCGGTTCGGTGCCCCACCGCACCAGGGCGGTCCGGCACCCGGAGCTCGACCGCGCGGCCGCGGTGCTGCTGGCCATGCTCGACCGCGGCCTGACACTCGGCCGCTGCGGCGGTGCGGCCGCCGAGCGCACCGCCGCCATGGTCTCGGCGGCGACGGGGGCCGGGCGGGGTGCGCCGGAGACCGCCGACTGGGTGCTGGTGCACGGGCCTGCCGCCACGGCGATCACCCAGGCCCGGCGCGGAACCCGGCGGGTGCCCGAGGCGGGAGCGACGCTGGTGATCGCGACCACCGGGCAGCTGCGCCCGGTGTCCGTGTCGGGTCCCGGATTGGCCTCGCCGACAACGGTTCAGCTGCCGCTCGACAGCATCGCGACACATGCTCTCGCGGCCGCCAACGCGGCCCCGCCCACCGGTGTGGACGTGTTCATCGCCACCGCGGAATGCCTGATCGGGCTGCCGCGCAGCGTCTCGATCCACGAGGTGGGCTGATGTACGCGAGCATGCACGAGAGCGACGCGCTCGACGCCGCGCGGTCGCTCGCCCGCCCGGCGCGGCCCGGCACCGAGGTCGACACCACCCTGTTGGAGGAACAGATCTGTGCCGAGGCCGGACTGTGGGAACCCGCGGCCGCCCGGCGGGCGCTGGACCAGGCGCACGGCGACCCGGCCCATGCCGTCTCGATCCTGCGGGTCTGGGCCGCCACGCAACCACACGTGGAGGCACTTGCGGTGCGCGACCACGACGTCGTGCTGACCCGCAGGTTGTCCTCGGCCTACCCGCAGATCCCCGGCGGTCAGTGGCTGGGGTTCGCACCGGAACTCATGTCGCGCCAACTGGTCTGGGACGATCGGCCGGTCGCGGGCCGAGCCGACGACGTGCACCCGTCGGGGCCCGAGGTCGCCGCGCCGGACACCCCGCGCCGCTCGGACACGCCGCGGGTACGGGATCTGATCGACGGTGCGCCGATGGCCGCGCCACCGCAGTCCGGCGCGGGCGACGACCCGGCACGTGCGGTGCTGGTGCCGCCGCACAGCCGTGCCAATCGGTTGGCCATCCTCGCCCGTGGCGAGACCGGCGCACTGGTCTCCCTCGCCGCGATGATCCTCGGACGCAGGCAGGAGGCGGTACTGGTCGAACTCACCGCGGCGGTGGCGACGGTGCGGATTCCACACCCGCGCAGCGGAAACCCCATCGCGGTCGCGGAGGTGCCGATCACCGAGGTCGAGGTGGTGCTCGACGCCGACGTCGACGGGCGCCCAGGACTGGCCGTCGGCTGGGGAGCCACCGTCGGCACCGTCGAACGGCGCGCGATCGCACTGGCACTGTTGGATGCCGCAATCCTGGCGGACGGGGACCTGGCCGAACCGTTGACCCTCGACGAACAGACCATCATCGCCGCCACCGACGGTCCGGCCACCAACGGGTTCGTCGAGCACCTCAGATTGCCGCACTACGCGGGGTTCACCGCCTACCTCTCCCAAGCCGCAGCCAAGGAGCAGCCATGACCACCGAGCCGCCGACGGTGGCCGCCCTCGCCGCCGAGCACGGCAGACGCGAGGCGTACGCCTACCTCGACGAGGACACCAAACGCAATGTGCGGCGCGCGATCCTCAAAGCACTCGCGATCCCCGGATGGCAGGTGCCGTTCGCCTCACGCGAGATGCCGGTGGCCCGCGGATGGGGCAGCGGCGGACTGCAGGTGACGTTGTCGCTCGTGGGTCCCGGCGACACCGTCAAGGTGATCGACCAGGGCGACGACATGTCGGTCAACGCCGTGGGCATGCGGAACCTGATCAGCACCTCGGCCGGGTGCGCGGCGACCACGAGCACCTCGGCGGCCACCATCATCCAGAGCAGGCACCGGATCCCCGAGATCGCACTGCGCCCCGATCAGGTTCTGGTACTGCAGGTTCCGCACCCGGAGCCGCTGCGGCGCGTGGTGCCCGACGACCTCGCCGCACTGCGGTGCCACGCCGAACGTGACTACACCCCGGCCTGGCTGGACCTCTACGACGACCAGGCCCGCCTGGGCGGACCGCGCACGGGTGCCGACCACCCGGTGCTGGTCGACGGTGTCCGGTTGATGAGCCCCAGCCCCATCCCTCGATACGACGTGCTGCGGCTGAACCGGCGCCCGCACCCGATCCTGATGGGCGCGGGACGACGGGCCCGGCTGACCGCACTGCCGCCGTACACGTCGGTGCAGCCGTTGGCATTCGACGACATCGATCTGGAGCCCGAGACCGCGCCCGCCGCATGCCACCGGTGCGGCAGCGACTCGTCCTACCGGGTGCCCACCGACGGCCCCGCCGGAGAACCGGTCTGGTGCTGCAGCGACACCGACGCCTGCGCGCACCGGGCCGATGCGGCGGCGTCCCGATGACCGCCGATGCCGTCGCGCCCCCGGACGTCGCGCTGTACCCGCCGCCACCCCTGGTGACGGTCGCCGGGCTGTCGCACCGCTTCGGCCCGGGTTGCGCGCGGTGCGTCGAGTCGACCGGTGAGCAGGCGGGCACCAACCGGTGCCGCGTCTGCGGATCGGTTGTGGCGGTACACGATGCGTCGTTCGAGGTGGGGCCGCACGAGGTGCTCGGCGTGGTTGGCGAGTCCGGATCCGGCAAGACGACGATGATGCGTTGCCTGCACCTGGACTTGGTCCCGGAATCCGGGTCGATGGTGATCGACGGCGACGGCGAATGGTTCGGCAGGCAGGACACCGAGGAGCGCACCGCGGCGCGCAAACGGTCGACCGTGGTGATGGTGCACCAGAACGCGCTTGCCGCCGGGCTGTACCCGCGACTCGGCGCGGCATCCAACGTCGCCGAGCGACTGCTCGGAGGTGGGTGCCGCCGGTATGCCGACATTCATGCCAGGGTAGGCGAACTGCTCGGCCAGCTCGGGCTGCGCCCGGAACGGCACAACGACGCGTTGCGCACCTTCTCCGGGGGCATGCAGCAGCGTGTGCAACTGGCACGCGCACTGGTCGACCCGCCCCGCCTGCTGCTGCTCGACGAGCCGACCACGGGCCTGGATCCGTCCGTGCAGGCCGACCTGCTCGAGGTCCTCGCGCAGGTGACCACATCGCTGGGGTCGGCGACCATCGTCGTCTCGCACGATCTCGCCGCGGTGCGGATCCTGGCGTCGCGGGTGGTGGTGCTGCATCACGGCCGCATCGTCGAACAGGGCATCACCGAGCAGGTGCTCGAAGATCCCCGGCACCCCTACACCCAGCTGCTTGTGTCTTCGAGGCTGACATGACCGCGACCATCACCGCGACCGGGCTGTCCAAGCGGTTCGACCGCACCGAGGTCCTGCGGGGGGCCGAGATCTTCGCCACGGGAGGGCATCTCACCCTCGTCGAGGGTGCCCCCGGGTCGGGGCGCACCACCCTGGCCCGATGCCTCACCGGCGTGTACCGCCCCGACGGCGGCACCGTGAGCCTAGGGCTGGGCGGCCGGGGCTCGGTCGACCTGACCGCCGCCGACGCACGGACCGTGGCCTGGCTGCGCGCCCGCACCCTCGCCGCCTTCGACGGCGCCCCGGCCGCGGCGCCGACCCTGACCGCCGCGGCGGCGGTCGCCCGCGCCGCCGGATGCACACACACCGCGGCCGTCGCCGGTCTGACCCGGCTCGGGGCCGGCACCCATGCTCACCTGCCGCTGGGCCGGTTGCGCACCGACGGCCGCCACCGCGTGGCACTGGCGGCGGCGATGCTGGCCTGCCGTCCGTTCGTCGTGCTCGACGAACCCGAACGGCACGCGCCGGCAACGGTGTTGACCGACTGGCTGCGGCAGCTGACCGAAAGCGGTGCGGCGGTGGTCGTCACGGCCGCGTGCGGCAGTTCACTCACGGCGATCGCATCGGCGGTCGGCGAATTGCGAGAGGGAGAAATCGAATGGCACACAACGTGATCGAGGGCGTCACCGTCATCCCGGGCGGTGGCCGCGATGCGATCGCCGATGCGGTCGTCACGCTCGACGCGCACGGTCTCGTCGAGGCGATCGAACCCGACGCCGCCGAGGCGGGTGATCGTTACCTGGTGCCCGCGGGTGTCGACCTGCATCTGGACAACCTGCAGCAACGCCGCAAACCACGCGCCACGGTGACCCTCGACCACGCCTCGGTGATCTCGGTGCTCGACGCGGAATGCGCCGCGGCGGGTCTGGCGACGGTGTGTGTGGCCGCCCGTTGCGAGGAGTCGCCCCGCAAGGGCCTTTCCATCGCCGACGCCACGGTGCTGGCCGGCGTGCTGGAGCAACTCGCACCGGATCTGTGCTGCGACTGGCGCATTCACGCTCGCGTGGAACTCACCGACGAACAATCGGTGGACGCGCTGCGCGGCGTGCTCGCGGTCTCCTCGCGGGTGGCGCTCATCTCGATGATCGAAACCTCGGTGGACCGCAGCAGGTTCTCGTCGCTGGCCGAGACGCAGGCCTTCTACGCGCAGGACTGGGGTGTGTCCGAGGACGAAGTCAAGGCGGTGTTCACCGTCGACGACGCACAGCTTAGCCGGACCACCGAGCGCCGGAAGGCCGTCGCCGCACTGGCTTGTGAGCGCGGCATCGTGCTGGCCACCCACGACGACCGCACCGTGGAACACATCGAGGAGGCGTTCGCGCTCGGCGCCTCGGTGGCCGAGTTCCCGCTCACCCTCGCCGCCGCGCAGCGGGCGAACGCGCTTGGTATGAAAGTCGTCCTGGGCGCCCCCAACGCGCTGCGGGGCCGGTCGACGTCGTCGGGAAACGTGCTGGCCTCCGAGGCGATCGCGGCGGGCGCGTGCGACGTGCTGTGCTCGGACTACCTGCCGTCGGCCCTGCATTCGGCGCCGCATGTGCTGGCGGCCGAGCACGGCGTCGCGCTGAGCCGCGGAGTCGACCTGGTGTCCACCAACCCCGCAGCGGTGCTGGGCCTGCAGGCGGTCACCATCGAGGTGGGCAGGCCGCTGACCGCGTCGCTGCGACGGGTACGGCGGTTCCCACCCGGGGCGCCGGAGAGCGTCGCGCATGTCGGCGTCGCACTGTGGCGCGACGGCAGGCAGGTGTTCGGCCGCCGGCCCGCTAACAACACGGTCACGGTGTCATGACGGCGGCATGTCGCGGCCGGGGCGGGCGCCGCCGCCGTTCCTAGGATCGCCGGTGTGACAGATCGCTACGGTTCCGACATCCTGACCCGAAACCCGCACGCGCCGAAACGCGCCCGGTCCACCGAGCATCCGGTGCAGATGGGCCTGGTGGTCGAGGACGCCCAGACCGGTTGGGTGGGCGCGGTGGTCCGCGTCGAGGGCGGCCGGGTCGAGTTGGAGGACCGCCGCGGCAAGGTCCGCGCGTTCCCGATGGGTCCTGGCTTCCTCATCGACGGCAAACCCGTGATCCTCACCGCGCCGAAACGCGCAGCCGCCCCGGCGCGTACCGCCTCGGGTTCGGTTGCGGTGCCCGGGGCCAAGGCCAGGGTGGCGCGGGCCAGCCGGATCTACGTCGAGGGCAGGCACGACGCCGAGCTGGTCGAGCAGGTGTGGGGCGCCGATCTGCGCATCGAGGGTGTGGTCGTGGAGTACCTCGGCGGTATCGACGATCTGACCGACATCGTCGCGGAGTTCGCACCGGAACCGGGGCGGCGCCTCGGCGTGCTCGTCGACCATCTGGTCGAGGGGTCGAAGGAGGCGCGGATCGCCGACCGAACCATGCAGGCCGTCCGCGGCGGGCCGGGCGGCGAGCACACGCTGGTGGTGGGGCATCCGTTCATCGATATCTGGCAGGCCGTGAAACCGGCCCGGCTGGGCCTGCAGGCGTGGCCCCGGATTCCGCGCAACATCGAGTGGAAGCACGGCATCTGCCAGGCGCTGGGCTGGCCGCACCGGGACCAGGCCGACATCGCGCAGGCGTGGCAGCGCATCCGCGGCCGGGTGCGCGACTGGAACGACCTGGAACCGGCGTTGATCGGCCGCGTGGAAGAGCTCATCGACTTCGTGACGGCGCCCGCCTAGTGGTATGCCTGGACTGTGTCCGACAGTCTGTTCGATCTACCCGGTGTGCGTCCCGGCGCTGACGCCGGCTCGGCGGCACCCGGTGCGGTGGGACCGTCGTCGCCGCTGGCGGTGCGGATGCGCCCGGCCGGCCTCGACGAGGTCGTCGGGCAGTCGCATCTGTTGCAGGCGGGATCGCCGCTGCGCAGGCTCGTGGAGGGCTCCGGCGCGGCGTCGGTGATCCTCTACGGTCCGCCGGGGACCGGCAAGACCACGCTCGCGTCGCTCATCTCGCAGGCGACCGGGCGACGGTTCGAGGCGCTGTCGGCGCTGACGGCCGGGGTCAAGGAGGTCCGCGCGGTCATCGACACCGCCCGCCGCTCGGCCGTGCACGGCGAGCAGACCGTGTTGTTCATCGACGAGGTGCACCGGTTCTCCAAGACACAGCAGGACGCCCTGCTGGCCGCCGTCGAGAACCGCGTGGTGCTGCTCGTCGCGGCCACCACGGAGAATCCGTCGTTCTCGGTGGTGGCGCCGCTGCTGTCACGGTCGCTGATCCTGCAGTTGCAGCCGCTCACACCGGCCGACATCGAGGCCGTGCTGCGGCGCGCGATCACCGACGAGCGGGGCCTCGGCAATCGGGTGGAGGTGACCGACGAGGCCGTCGAGCTGATCGTGCAGCTGTCGGCGGGCGACGCGCGCCGCGCGCTGACCGCACTGGAGGTCGCGGCCGAACCGGGGGACAAGGTCACCGTCGAGACCATCGAGCAGTCGCTCGACAAGGCCGCGGTGCGGTACGACCGCGACGGCGATCAGCACTACGACGTCGTCAGCGCGTTCATCAAATCGGTGCGCGGATCCGACGTCGACGCGGCGCTGCACTACCTGGCGCGGATGCTCGTCGCGGGTGAGGATCCGCGATTCGTGGCCCGGCGCTTGATGATTCTGGCCAGCGAGGACATCGGGATGGCCGACCCGACGGCGTTGCAGACGGCCGTGGCCGCCGCGCAGACCGTGCAGTTGATCGGCATGCCGGAGGCACAACTGACGCTGGCGCACGCGACCGTGCATCTCGCGACGGCACCGAAATCCAATGCCGTCACGACGGCTCTCGGTGCGGCGATGAACGACATCCGCGCCGGAAAGGCCGGCCTGGTCCCGCCGCACCTGCGCGACGGCCATTACTCGGGGGCCGCCAAACTCGGCAACGCCGTCGGCTACCGGTACTCCCATGACCATCCCGACGGCGTTGTGGCCCAGCAGTATCCACCGGATGAGCTGATCGGCGTCGACTACTACCAGCCCACCGGCCGAGGCTACGAACGCGAGATCTCCGCCCGGCTGGAGAAGCTGCGGGCCATCATCCGCAGGCGCCGCTGACAGCGCAAAAGGTCTGGCGCCGAACACGTCTGCGGACAGCAACGGTCCCGACCCGCCGTGGCGAGCCGGGACCGTTCGGTGGGATCGGGTTGCGGGTCAGCGCATCAGGCCGGAGCGGCGCCGGCCCAACATCCCGGTGCGGCGACCCATGATGGCCGCGGCGATGGCGACGCCGATCGCGGCGACCACGACCTGGACCAGCAGTTCGAGCCAGTCGATGCCGCTGGTGGCGGTCGGGATCCCCATTGCGCGGGCAATCGCGGTACCGATGAACGCCGCGACGATGCCGACGAGAATTGTCACCAGGAAGCCGATCGGCTGCTTTCCTGGCACGACGAGACGCCCGATCACGCCGACGACGATGCCGATGAGAATGGCGCTGATGATGCCGGTGATGGTCATTTTTCCTCCAGGGCTTGGTGGGGTGCAGGTGAGATACCCCGGCTGTCGGCGGCGTAAACGGCAGCCTGGACTCCGTTCACGAATCGGTTCAGGCCATTTCCGGTACGCGCAGATGCGCGAGCACCAACTCGAACTCGCCGACGTCGAGCTGATCGGCGCCCAGGTCGCGCAGCCTGGTGGTGCGCATTGATCTGGCCTGGTCGCGGTTGTGGTCCATCGCGGCCTGGCTGTCGAAGGTGGTCGAGGAGACCGCCCGGCCGGTCGCGCGGTCCAGCATCAGGCTGGCGCTGCAGAAGCCCTCCAGTTCCTCCAATGCGGGCAGCACCGCGCTGCGGTAGTAGTCGATGGCGCGGTCGAACAGTTCGGGCCTTGTGCGTAGCCAGGTGGCCCGCACACACGCTCCCGGCGCGCTGTACTGCTCGCGGTGCACCACGGCGATCTCCCACTCGTCCACCGTGGCGGAGGTGGCGGCGAACGCTTCGAGGGCGCGATACCGCAGCCGCGCCAGCACCGACGCGCTGGCTTCCATGTCCTCCTCGGACCGCCACGCGGAGGTGACGATGCTGCGGCCGGAGTCCCGGTCGACCATGAGCGACAGGCCGACACATCCCGCCGTGGTCTCAAGAGTGGGCATGACCCGGTCACGGATGTAGTCGATTCCCGCTTTGATGGCATGTCGGTCGGCGCGCGCCGTGATCGTGGTTGAGCGTGCGAACACGGTCCACCCCTTTTCTGCCGAGGGCGGCGCCCCGGTGGCGCCACCGGTGGTTCCCACCATCCTCCGCGCCCCCGCGGCTGGCAACGGTTTCCGGAGAAGTCCGACCCGTCTCCGTAGGCTTGGGTGGATGGACAGCACTGTGATCGATGTCGACACCTCGCGGCGGCCGCTGGTCGATCTGACCGACGAGGTGCGCGAATTCTGTCGTTCACGCTGCGACGGCCTGTGCAACGTGTTCGTGCCGCACGCGACGGCGGGCCTGGCCCTCATCGAGACCGGCGCCGGTTCCGACCACGACCTGGTGGACGCCTTGGAGCGACTGCTGCCGCGCGACGACCGGTACCGGCACGCCCACGGCTCCTTCGGGCATGGCGCAGATCACGTCCTGCCCGCGCTGGTGTCACCGTCGGTGACCGTGCCGGTGCAGCAGGGACGTCCGCTGCTGGGAACCTGGCAGAGCATTGTGCTCGTTGACCTGAACCGGGACAATCCGCAGCGCTCGGTGCGACTGAGCTTCCTGGGGGCCTGATGGGGTTGCCTCAAAGTGGACCGGGAACTGGGCCGGGAACGGGCCGGATCCGCAGTTCGGGTTCGCGTTGTTCAGGGCGAAAGCGGCCCCCGGTAATGTAAAGCGGTCGAAATAGTCGCCGGTCCGGCAGCGCAGTGGTTGCCGGGAACCCTGTCCGGGCACCCGCCGGTACTACTCCGACCGATCGACCAGCAGACATCGACGACATGAGGACACGAGCAACGTGCAGACACACGAGATCAGGAAGCGCTTCCTCGATCACTTCGTGAAGGCGGGCCACACCGAGGTGCCGAGCGCTTCGGTGATCCTCGACGACCCCAACCTGCTGTTCGTCAATGCGGGCATGGTGCAGTTCGTGCCCTACTTCCTCGGCCAGCGCACCCCCGAGTGGGACCGCGCCACCAGCGTGCAGAAGTGCATCCGCACCCCCGACATCGACGAGGTGGGCATCACCACCCGCCACAACACCTTCTTCCAGATGGCGGGCAACTTCAGCTTCGGCGACTACTTCAAGCGCGGCGCGATCGAGCTGGCGTGGTCGCTGCTGACCAACTCGGTCGACGACGGCGGATACGGATTCGATCCCGAAAGGCTCTGGGCCACCGTCTATCTCGACGACGATGAGGCGGCGGGACTGTGGCAGGAGATCGCCGGGCTGCCGCCCGAGCGGATCCAGCGTCGCGGCATGGCCGACAACTACTGGTCGATGGGCATCCCCGGCCCGTGCGGCCCGTCATCGGAGATCTACTACGACCGCGGCCCCGAGTACGGCGTCGAAGGCGGCCCCGTCGCCAACGAGGACCGCTACATCGAGATCTGGAATCTCGTGTTCATGCAGAACGAGCGCGGTGAGGGCACCTCGAAGGAGGACTTCGAGATCCTGGGGCCGCTGCCACGCAAGAACATCGACACCGGGATGGGTGTCGAACGGGTCGCCTGCCTGCTGCAGGGCGTGGACAACGTCTACGAGACCGACCTGGTGCGCCCGGTGATCGACCTGGTGGCCTCGATCGCCCCGCGCGGCTACGGCGCAGGCAACCACGATGACGACGTGCGCTACCGCATCATCGCCGACCACAGCCGCACCGCGGCGATCATCATCGGCGACGGGGTGAGCCCGGGCAACGAAGGCCGCGGCTATGTGCTGCGCAGGTTGCTGCGCCGGATCATCCGTGCCGCCAAGCTGCTGGGCGTCGAGCAGCCCGTCATGGCCGATCTGATGGTTACGGTGCGCGACGAGATGGGCCCGTCGTACCCGGAACTGGTCGCCGATTTCGAGCGGATCAACCGGATCGCGGTGGCCGAGGAGACCGCGTTCAACCGCACCCTGGCCTCGGGCTCGAAGCTGTTCGAGGAGGCTGCGCGGGCCACCAAGAAGTCCGGCGCCACGGTGCTTTCCGGTTCGGACGCGTTCACGCTGCACGACACCTACGGCTTCCCGATCGACCTGACCCTGGAGATGGCCGCCGAGGCCGGGCTGAGCGTCGACCAGGAGGGTTTCCGCACCCTCATGGCCGAGCAGCGGCAGCGGGCCAAGGCCGACGCCGCCGCCCGCAAGCAGGCCCACACCGATCTGAGCGCCTACCGCGAACTCGTCGACGCCGGGCCTACGGAATTCACCGGCTTCGATGAATTGGCTTCCGAGGCAACGATTCTCGGCATCTTCGTCGATGGCAGGCGGGTCCCGGTGGTCTCGCACGAGGGCCTCGACGCCGACCGGGTCGAGCTGATCCTGGACCGCACGCCGTTCTATGCCGAGGCCGGCGGCCAGATCGCCGACGAGGGCACCATCAGCGGCACCGGATCCTCGGCGACCGCGCGGGCGGCCGTGACCGACGTGCAGAAGATCGCCAGAACGCTGTGGGCGCACCGGGTCAACGTGGAATCCGGCGAGTTCGTCGAGGGCGACACCGTCACCGCGGCGGTGGATCCCAGGTGGCGCCGCGGCGCGACGCAGGGCCACTCCGGCACCCACATGGTGCACGCGGCGCTGCGCCAGGTGCTCGGCCCCAACGCGGTGCAGGCCGGCTCGCTGAACCGCCCCGGCTACCTGCGGTTCGACTTCAACTGGCAGGGCCCGTTGACGGAGAGCCAGAGCACGGAAATCCAAGAGGTCACCAACCAGGCCGTCGAAGCCGACTACGAGGTGCACACCTTCACCACCGAACTGGAGAAGGCCAAAGCCATGGGCGCCATGGCGATGTTCGGTGAGCGCTATCCCGACCAGGTCCGGGTGGTCGAGATCGGCGGACCGTTCTCGCTCGAGCTGTGCGGTGGCACCCACGTGCACAACTCGGCGCAGATCGGACCCGTGACGATCCTCGGCGAATCCTCGGTGGGCTCAGGGGTGCGCCGCGTCGAGGCGTACGTCGGTCTCGACTCGTTCCGCCACCTCGCCAAGGAACGCGCGCTGATGGCGGGCCTGGCCTCCAGCCTCAAGGTGCCCTCCGACGAGGTGCCCGCCCGCGTCGCCAACCTCGTCGAGCGGCTCAGGGCCGCCGAGAAGGAACTCGACCGCATGCGCCTGGCCAACGCCAGGGCCGCCGCGGCGAACGCGGTCGCCGGCGCCGAGACGGTCGGCAGGGTGCGCCTGGTGGCACAACGGATGTCGAGCGGCATGTCGGCCAACGACCTGCGCAGCCTGGTCGGCGACATCCGCGGCAAGCTCGGCTCCGAGCCCGCCGTGGTGGCCCTGATCGCCGATGGGGACAACGACACCGTGCCGTTCGTGGTCGCGGTCAACCCGGCCGCGCAGGATCTCGGGTTGCGCGCCAACGAGTTGGTCAAGCAGTTCGCCGCTCCGGTCAACGGCCGCGGCGGCGGCAAAACCGATCTGGCACAGGGTTCCGGTAAGGGGGCTGCCGGTATCGATGCGGCACTGGCCGCGCTGCGCGCCGAGATCGGCCGGAGCTAGCTCGGATGGGCACCGACGACAGGCTGCCTGACCGTCCCGGAGCGGACGATCCAGGCCGCGGTCGACGGATCGGCATCGATGTCGGCACCGTCCGCATCGGCGTCGCGTGCAGCGATCCCGACGGCATCCTGGCCACCCCGGTGGAAACCGTCGCCCGGGACAAACGCGACAGGACCGGCAAGCACATGCGCCGGCTCACGGCGCTGGTGGAGGAGTACCAGGCGGTCGAGGTGATCGTCGGTCTGCCACGGACACTCGGCGATCGGGCGAGCGCGTCGGCCCACGACGCCGTCGACGTGGCCGAGCAACTCGCGCGGCGGATCGCACCGACACCGGTGCGGCTGGCCGACGAGCGGCTCACTACTGTGTCAGCGCAACGGTCGTTGCGCGAAGCGGGAGTACGGGCAAGAGGACAGAAAGCCGTGATCGACCAGGTAGCCGCGGTGGGAATCCTGCAGGGCTGGCTCGATCAGCGGCGCGCGGCACTGGCCGCACGCAGAGAGGGCACGGATGGCTGAGGACTGGGGTGCCGAGCGGGCGCGGCCGGTCGCGGTGGGACCACCACGTCGCGGGATGAGCCGGGCCGAGCGGGCGCGCAAGGCCCGCAACGACCGCAAGCGCCGGCTGACGCGGGCCCTGTCGCTGGCGCTGCTGATCGTGGTGGCCGTCGGTGCGGTCTTCCTCGGATCCAAACTGTGGCACAGCATGTCGGGCAGCACCAACGACTACGCCGGCGACGGTGTGGCCGACGTGGTGATCCAGGTGCACGACGGCGACTCCACCACCGCGATCGGCGAGACGCTGGTGGAGAACAAGGTGATCGCGACCGTCAAGTCGTTCGTCGAGGCCGCGCAGGGCAACGATGCCATCTCGGCGATCCAGCCCGGCTTCTACAAGGTGCGCACCGAGATTCCCGCGGCGAATGCCGTTGAGCGGCTTGCGGATCCGCAGAACCGGGTCGGCAAACTGACCATCCCCGAGGGGCGGCAGCTCGACGACATCGCCGACGTGAAGACCAACGCCGTCACCGACGGGATCTTCAGCCTGATCTCACAGGCGTCGTGCGTGGAACTCGACGGCGAGAAGCGTTGCGTACCCGTGGAGGACCTGCGCGCGGCGGCCGGTTCGGTACCCCCCGCGGCGCTGTCGGTGCCGCCATGGGCGACGCAGCCGGTGGCCGCCATGGGTGCCGACCACCGGCGCCTGGAAGGGCTGATCGCCCCTGGCACCTGGAACATCGACCCCGACGCCTCGGCGCAGGACATCCTGGCCAACCTGATCGCGGCCAGTGCCGCGGTGTACACCAGCAGCGGTCTGCTCGACACGGCCGCCGCGATGAAGATGTCGCCCTACGAGATCCTCACGGTCGCCTCCCTGGTGCAGCGGGAATCGAAACCGCAGGACTTCTCGAAGGTCGCGCGGGTGATCTACAACCGCCTGGCCGAGCACCGCAAACTCGAATTCGACTCGACGGTGAACTACTCGCTGGACCGCCAGGAGGTCGCCACCACCGACGCCGACCGCGCGCAGGTGACCCCGTGGAATACCTACGCCTCCGAGGGGCTGCCGCGCACACCGATCTGCTCACCGGGTACCGACGCGCTGGGCTCCGCCGAGCATCCCGAGCCGGGGGACTGGCTGTACTTCGTCACCATCGACATGCAGGGCACCACGCTGTTCACCCGTGACTACGAGCAGCACCTGGCCAACATCGAGATCGCACAACACAACGGTGTCCTCGACAGTGCCAGGTGAGCCCCGCAAGGCGGCCGTCCTCGGCTCACCGATCGCCCACTCGCGGTCCCCGCAGCTGCACCTGGCGGCCTACCGCGCCCTCGGCCTGACCGACTGGACCTACGAGCGCATCGAGTGCACCGGCGAACAACTGCCCGGTCTGGTCGAGAGCGTCGGGCCGGAATGGGTCGGGTTCTCGGTCACGATGCCGGGCAAGTTCGCCGCGTTGCAGTTCGCCGACCAGCACACCGACCGCGCCCAGCTGGTCGGTTCGGCCAACACCCTGGTGCGCACCGACACCGGCGGTGGCGTGCGGACAACACCGACGTCGACGGTGTGGTCGGCGCGCTCGGCACCGCGGGTGATGCCGCGCTCGTCATCGGCTCCGGCGGCACCGCGCCCGCGGCCGTCGTCGGCCTCGCCGAACTCGGCGTCCAGCGCATCACGATCGTCGCGCGCAACGCCGACAAGGCCGCCGCCCTGATGGACCTGGCGGCCCGCTGCGGCGTGCACAGCGACTGGTGCGACATCACCGGACCCGCGCTGGCCGACGCGGTCGCACAGGCCGGCGCGGCGGTCAGCACCATCCCCGCCGACGCCGCCGCGGCCCACGCGTCCACCCTCGCTGCGGTGCCGCGGTTGCTCGACGCGATCTACAACCCGTGGCCGACCCCGCTGGCCGCCGCGGTCGCGGCCGCGGGCGGCGAGGTGATCAGCGGTCTGCAGATGCTGCTGAACCAGGCCTACGCCCAGGTCGAACTGTTCACCGGAATGCCGGCGCCCAAAGAGGCGATGAGAGCGGCGCTGGGGCAGCCTTAGCCTCGGAGGATGGTCCTGCCGCTCGGCGATTTTCCCGCCGATTCCGGCGTCGCGGGGTACGGCGCAGCGGTGCTGGTGGCCGCCTGGCTGATCACCCTGTCCGGATACGACCTGCGGCATCGCCGCCTGCCGAACTGGCTCACGCTGCCCGGCGCGGTGCTCGTCCTCATCGGCGCCACCGCCGCGGGCCGCGGGCCCGCCGCACTGGCAGGCGCGGCGGCCCTGAGCGCGGTGTACCTCGCCGCGCATCTGCTCTCGCCGCGTTCGCTGGGCGGCGGCGACGTCAAACTCGCGGTCGGGCTGGGCGCATTGACCGGCATGTTCGGCCCCGACGTGTGGTGGCTCGCGGCGCTGGGGGCGCCGCTGCTCACCGGGGCCGTGGCGCTCGGCGCCGCGGTCCGCGGGGCGACGACGGTTCCGCACGGCCCGTCGATGTGCGTGGCCTCGGCCGCGGCGGTCGGGCTGGTGCTGCTGTGAACAAAGCCCCGGCCGGCACGGATTTCTTTCTGCAAAACCCGACGTGGGAGAATGGCACCCGTGTTGCGTTGGACCACAGCTGGTGAATCCCACGGCCGCGCCCTGGTGGCCATGCTCGAAGGGATGGTGGCCGGCGTGCCCATCACTTCCGAGGAGATCGGGGCGCAGCTCAAGCGGCGCCGCCTCGGCTACGGCCGCGGCGCCCGGATGAAGTTCGAGCAGGATCAAATCACCATGCTGGCCGGGGTCCGGCACGGTCGCACGCTGGGCGGCCCGATCGCGATCGAGATCGGCAACACCGAGTGGCCGAAGTGGGAGACCGTGATGTCCCCGGACCCGGTCGACCCGGCCGAGTTGGACGTCGCGCGCAACGCGCCGCTGACCCGTCCGCGCCCCGGGCACGCCGACTACGCAGGCATGCTCAAGTACGGCTTCGACGATGCGCGACCGGTGCTCGAACGCGCCAGCGCCCGCGAGACCGCCGCGCGCGTCGCCGCGGGCACCGTGGCGCGCGCGTTCCTGCGGGCGGCGCTCGGCGTCGAGGTGGTTTCGCACGTCATCTCGATCGGCGCGTCGAAACCCTATGACGGTCCGGCGCCGCAGTTCTCGGATCTCGCCGCCATCGACGACAGCCCGGTGCGCGCGTTCGACAAGGCGTCGGAGGAACTCATGATCGCCGAGATCGAGGCCGCCAAGCGTGACGGCGACACCCTCGGCGGGGTCGTCGAGGTCGTCGCCGACGGCCTGCCGGTGGGGCTCGGCTCGTTCACCAGTGGCGAGAACCGGCTCGACAGCCAGTTGGCCGCGGCCGTGATGAGCATCCAGGCGATCAAGGGCGTGGAGATCGGCGACGGTTTCGAGACCGCGCGCCGCCGCGGCAGCGTCGCCCACGACGAGATGTACCCCGGTCCCGGCGGTGTGCTGCGCTCGACCAACCGCGCCGGCGGCCTCGAGGGCGGGATGACCAACGGCCAGCCGCTGCGGGTGCGTGCCGCGATGAAACCGATCTCGACGGTGCCGCGCGCACTGGCCACCGTCGACATGGCCAGCGGCGAGGAGGCCGTCGCGATCCATCAGCGGTCGGACGTGTGTGCCGTGCCCGCCGCCGGTGTGGTCGTCGAGACCATGGTGGCGCTGGTGCTGGCGCGTGCCGCGCTGGAGAAGTTCGGTGGGGATTCGCTGGCCGAGACCAGGGCCAACATCGATGCCTACCTGCGTGCCGTCGCCGAACGCGAACCGGCGGCGCGGGCTTCGAGCTGATGGCGCCGCGGGCGGTACTGGTCGGCCTGCCCGGTTCGGGCAAGTCGACGATCGGCCGCCGCCTCGCCAAGGCGCTCGACGTGTCGATGCTCGACACCGACGCGGTGATCGAGGAGACCACCGGCCGCACGATCGCCGACATCTTCGCGACCGACGGCGAGAAGGAGTTCCGCCGGATCGAAGAGGACGTCATCCGCACGGCGCTGCAGACCCATGACGGCGTGCTCTCGCTGGGCGGCGGCGCCGTGACGACCCCGGGGGTGCGGGAGGCACTCGCCGGGCACACCGTGGTGTATCTGGAGATCAGCGCCGCCGAGGGGGTGCGCCGCACCGGCGGCAGCACGGTCCGGCCGCTGTTGGCGGGCGGGGACCGCGCCGAGAAGTACCGCAGGCTGATGGCGGAGCGGGTTCCGTTGTACCGCAAGGTCGCCACGATCCGCGTCAACACCAACCGGCGCAATCCCGGCGCCGTGGTCCGCACGATCGTCGCGCGGATGGAGAATCCGCAGCGGGCCAAGCCCGTCACCGCGGCCGGCGCCGTCAGGGCCGGCAGACCGCGGCGCAGGCGGCGTCCCCCGTGGCGGCGCTCGAGCGCGGCCAAGGACGGTGCCGCCGAGCCTGCCGCCGACAAGCAGGCCGACACGCGCCCCGGAGGCGATCCGGGCGCACGGGCAGCGACCAAGACCACAGTTGACAAGGCGACACCCACCCCTGCGGCCCTGGCCGCCCGTAATGTGGAGCGACACAATGACTGAGCCGGTAATCGTCGAGGTGAAGGTCGACCGGCCGTACCCGGTGCTCATCGGGACCGGTTTGCTGGACGATCTGGGCCGCACGCTCGAAGGACGGCACAAGGTCGCGGTGCTGCACCAGCCGGTGCTCACCCAGACCGCCGAGGTGATCCGAACGCATCTGGCCGACAAGGGAATCGACGCGCACCGCATCGAACTCCCGGACGCCGAGGCGGGTAAGGAACTGCCCGTCGTCGGCTTCATCTGGGAAGTGTTGGGCCGCATCGGGATCGGGCGCAAGGACGCGCTGGTGAGCCTGGGCGGGGGAGCCGCCACCGACGTCGCCGGTTTCGCGGCCGCGACGTGGCTGCGCGGTGTCGACATCGTGCACGTCCCCACCACGCTGCTGGGCATGGTCGACGCGGCCGTCGGCGGCAAGACCGGCATCAACACCGACGCGGGCAAGAACCTGGTGGGCGCGTTCCACCAGCCCGCCGCCGTCCTGGTCGACCTCGCGACGCTGGAAACGTTGCCGCGCAACGAGATCGTCGCCGGCATGGCCGAGATCGTCAAGGCCGGTTTCATCGCCGACCCGGTGATCCTCGACCTGATCGAGGCCGATCCGGAGGCCGCGATCGACCCGACGGGTGCGGTGCTGCCGGAACTGATCCGGCGGGCGATCGCGGTCAAGGCCGACGTGGTGGCCGCCGACGAGAAAGAGTCGGCGCTGCGCGAGATCCTCAACTACGGGCACACCCTGGCGCACGCCATCGAACGGCGCGAGCGCTACAAGTGGCGCCACGGCGCCGCGGTGTCGGTGGGCCTGGTGTTCGCCGCCGAACTCGGGCGCCTCGCCGGGCGCCTCGACGACGAGACCGCCGACCGGCACCGGTCGGTGCTGACCGCGCTTGGCCTGCCGGTCAGCTACGACGGGGATGCGCTGCCCCAGCTGCTGGAGTACATGGCAGGCGACAAGAAGAACCGCTCCGGGGTCCTGCGGTTCGTCGTGCTCGACGGTCTCGCGAAACCGGGTCGCCTGGAAGGTCCCGATCCGGCACTGTTGGCGGCGGCCTACGCAGAAGTGGCGCGGGACTGAGTCCCGCGCCACCGCAACGCTTTTCGGCGAATTCAGCTCGGCTGCGGCCGGTCCGGGTACTCGGTGGTCGGCGTGGTGTCGGTGGTCTGCCCGGTATGCTCCTGCGCACCGTTGGCGGTCACCGCGGCGAACACGTCGGTGTCGGTGTTCTCCTCGGCGGCCAGTCCGTGGCGGGTGCGGGTGACCGGCGGCGCCTTGCGGTCGACCGTCCAGCGGCCGATCGTCACACCCGCGACGGCCACCAGGAAGGTCAGCAGCGCGGTGAACGCGGCGAACGTGGTGACCTCGTTGAGCAGGGCCTCGGTGTAGATGCTCTTGTAGAACAGCCCGATGAACCACGACACCGCGCCGCTGAGGATGCCCGCGGCCAGACCGGCCACCAGCCAGGTCATCGCAAGGTCGGCACGGCGATCCGGGTCGGGGTTGCTGCGCGCGTCGCCGCGCCCGTCGACGAGCCCCCATACCGCAACGCCGATCGAGTACAGGACCAGCAGCCCGGTGCTGAACCAGATGGCGTTGCCCGGCGAGGCGTTGACCAGTGCTCCCTGTAGCAGGCGCACGATGACCATCGCCGTTGCGAACACCACTCCGCGCAGTAACCACTTGCTCATGGGGGCACAGCGTAGCGAGTAGCGTCACACACCGTGACTATTTCCCAGCGCAGGGAGCGGCTACGGCAGCGCCTGGCCGCCGCGGATCTCGACGCCATGCTCGTGACCGACCTGGTCAACGTGCGTTACCTGTCCGGATTCACCGGATCCAATGCGGCACTGCTGATCCGTGTCGGCGACGCCACACCGGTTCTGGCCACCGACGGGCGTTATCGCACCCAGGCTGCGCAGCAGGCCCCGGACGCCGAGGTGGCCATCGAGCGGGCCTGCGGCCCGCACCTGGTGGCCCGCGGGGCCGCCGAGGGGGTGCGTCGTCTCGGCTTCGAGAGCCATGTGGTGACCGTGGAAGCCCACCGGGCATTGACCGAGGCCGCCGGCGAGAACCTGGAACTGGTCCGGGCCGCGGGCACCGTCGAGGCGCTGCGGGAGGTCAAGGACGCCGGCGAGATCGCGATGCTGCGGCTGGCCTGTGAGGCCGCCGACGCCGCGCTGACCGATCTGCTGCGACGCGGCGGGCTGCGGCCCGGGCGCACCGAGATCCAGGTGCGACGCGACCTGGAATCGCTCATGCTCGACCACGGCGCCGACGGCCCGTCCTTCGAGACCATCGTGGCCACCGGCGCGAACTCGGCGATACCGCACCACCGGCCCACCGACGCGGTCCTGCAGGCCGGTGACTTCGTCAAGATCGACTTCGGCGCACTGGTGTCGGGTTATCACTCCGACATGACCCGCACGTTCATCCTGGGCCGGGCCGAGCAGTGGCAACTCGACCTGTACGAACTGGTGGCGACCTCCCAGGCGGCGGGCTGCGACGCGGTGGCGCCCGGTGTCGAACTCAAGGCGGTCGACGCGGCCGCGCGCCAGGTGATCGTCGACGCCGGGTACGGTGAGTACTTCAACCACGGCCTGGGCCACGGCGTCGGACTGCAGATCCATGAAGCGCCGGGAGTCAACTCCGTCGCCGCCGGTACACTGCTTGCTGGCTCTGCGGTGACCGTGGAGCCTGGTGTGTACCTGCCGGGCCGCGGCGGTGTCCGGATCGAGGACACACTGGTGGTGCCCGGCGGTGCAAGCGCCGAGGGTGTCGTGGACGGATTCGCGCACAACATCAGCGACGCCGCACCTGAACTGCTTACCCGGTTCCCCAAGGAACTGGCCATCGTGTGACAGAAAGCTAGGAGCTACACCGACCATGGCATCGACTGCCGACTTCAAGAACGGACTCGTCCTCCAGATCGACGGGCAACTGTGGCAGATCGTCGAATTTCAGCACGTCAAGCCGGGTAAGGGCCCTGCGTTCGTGCGGACGAAGCTCAAGAATGTGGTGTCCGGCAAGGTGGTCGACAAGACCTACAACGCCGGTGTGAAGGTCGAAACCGCGACCGTGGACCGCCGCGACGCCACCTATCTGTACCGCGACGGCAGCGATTTCGTGTTCATGGACTCCGAGGACTTCGAGCAGCATCCGCTGCCCGAGTCGCTGGTCGGCCGGCTCGCCGACTTCCTGCTGGAGAGCATGCCGGTGCAGATCGCGTTCCACGACGGCACCCCGCTGTACCTCGAACTGCCGGTGTCGGTCGAGCTCGAGGTCACCCACACCGAGCCGGGCCTGCAGGGCGACCGGTCCAGCGCGGGCACCAAGCCGGCCACCGTGGAGACCGGTGCCGAGATCCAGGTGCCGCTGTTCATCAACACCGGCGACCGGCTCAAGGTCGACACCCGCGACGGCAGCTACCTGGGCCGGGTGAATGCCTGACCGTCGTGGTGACCGGGGCCGTCACCAGGCCCGCAAACGCGCTGTCGACCTGCTGTTCGAGGCGGAGGCGCGCGGCCTGACACCCGAGGCGGTTGCCGATTCGCGAGCCGCGCTCGCCGAGGATCAGGACGACGTCGCCCCGCTCAACCCGTACACCGTGTCGGTGGCCCGCGGGGTCACCGAACACGCCGCCCACATCGACGACCTGATCTCGGCCCACCTGCAGGGCTGGACGCTGGAGCGCCTGCCCGCCGTGGACCGGGCGATCCTGCGCGTCGCGGTGTGGGAGTTGCTGCACGCCGAGGACGTACCCGAACCGGTCGCCGTGGACGAAGCGGTCGAGTTGGCCAAGGAGCTCTCCACCGATGAGTCGCCCGGGTTCGTCAACGGGGTGCTCGGACAGGTGATGCTCGTGACGCCCCAGATCAGGGCGGCGTCGCAGGCCGTGCGGGGCGCGGGAACACCGGAAAGCTGACCGACGGCGCGGCGTCATGGACCTGCGCCCATTGCGCCGGCTCCGGGTTACTGAGGGTCTCGCCACACCTCGTCGACGACGTCGAGAAACCGCAGGGCCGTCGGCGCAGGCTCCGGAGCGGTCCAGGCGATCGCCATCGGAATCCCGGGCGCCCCAACCACTTCGCGGAACACGACGCCCGGCCGACTGGCCGCCGCCACGCCGCGAGTGACGAAGCCGATGCCTGCGCCCGCGGCGACGAGGCCGGCGAGCGTCGTCACTGGGGTGGCTTCCTGCACGATGTCGGGTTCCACCCCGGCGCTGCGGAAGCAGCCGACGAGTCTGTCGAACAGCACCGGACCGACGCTTCGCGGCGCGGCCAACAACGCCTCACCGGCCAGATCTTCGAAACCGATCGTCGGGTGCCCGCACAGTGGATGGTCGGTCGGCAACGCCAGCACGAGTGGTTCTTCGGGAAGTTCCTGATACCGCAACTGCGCCAACCCCAACGGAGGATGCAGCACGCCGACGTCGATCTGGCCGCGGTCGAGCGCCTCTTCGAGTGCGGGGGAGTTGACCTCGAGCAGATCGATGGTGACGTCCGGAAAGGCACTGCGGAACCGCTGCACGGCCCGCGGTAAGCGGGTGTAGGACGCCACGACGGTGAAGCCGAGACGGAGACGCCCGTGCCTGCCTTGTTCGGCCCGCCTGGCGACGTCGATGCCGTGTGCGCCGTGGGCCAGCATGGCGCGGGCAGGCGCGAGGAAGGCCTGCCCGGCGGCAGTCAATCGGACACCGCGACGGTCGCGATCGAACAGCGTCGCGCCGACATCGCGCTCCAGCGTGCGGATGCGTTGGCTCAGTGCCGGCTGGCTCAGGTGCAAATCGGTGGCCGCCCGGCCGAAATGCAGCGTTTCGGCCACGCGGATGAAGCACTCGACCGAACGCAAGTCCATGCCGGTGATCGTATCTGCCTATCACAGGCCTTGAACTACCGATTGATACTGAATCAGCAAGGGCCGAGGCTGGTGGCATGACCGCACTGCGCCCCTTTGCCATCTGTTTGACCGCCGTCGTCGCCGTTGCCTGCGCGAATCCGCCCGAAGGCGAGTCGGCGGTCACGATCGAACGTCTTGTCACGCTCTCCGACGGCGACCATCTGGCGAGTACCTATGCCGACGGCATCCTGGCTCCCGCCTCGGCGGGCCATCGAGACCTGTTGAGCACCGTCAGCGTGCACGATGGCGCCGTGACCACCGCGCAGGTCGAGGTGTCGAACTCGGTGACCGCCGCGCCGGAAGTCCTCGCGTTATCACCGGACGGCACAACAGCATTCGTGACCGAACGACTCAGGCCCCGCAACCCCGGCGAAACCACGGCCCAGCAACTGGCCGCCGGGGACCGGCTCTTTGCGGTCGACCTCTCGAACTGGCAGGACCCGGCGATCGGCGACGTCACCACGATCGCGCCATCACCCGAGGCGCTCGCCGTACATCCGGACGGCAGTCACGTCGCGGTGGTGTCGAATACGGCGCAGGCCTCGCTGCTGCAACTCGTTCGGTGGACACCGGACGGATTCGGCGCGGTGGAGGAATTCGATCTGGCCGACCTCGGGATACACCCCGGGACGGACGGCGAAGCCGACAACGCACGCGGCGGCGTCACTGCGACCAACGTGCACTGGCATCCGAGCGGCCGTGCCCTGGCGGTGAACATCGACAGCCAGAACCGGGTCGCCTTCTTCACGGTTGACACCACCATTGCCGGCCGGCCCGGCGTTCGCCCATGGGGCGAACCCGTCAGCACCGGGGTGGATCCGTTCGTGGGCCGGTTCACCCCCGACGGACGCCACTATCTGACGTCGGACTGGGGCCGCGACCTCACTGCGACGGACCTGGACAAGCGGTTGCCCGGCGATCGCTCCACGCTCAGCGTGATCCGGATGGGTGAGCCCGGCACGGATCAACCGCAGAAGATCGGCACCGCGCAATCCGACAAGTCGGCGGAAGGGTTGGCGATCAGCCCGGACGGCCGATGGGTGGCCACGGTGAACATGCGCGGCACCGCCGTGCCCGCCGGGTCGCCGCTGCACGACGACCACGCGACGGTCAGTCTGCTGCGACTCGACGGCGACACCGGTGCGCTGAGCAAGGTCGGCGACTACCGCCTCGACGGCGTCCTGCCAGAGGGCGGCGCATTCGATTCCACCGGACGGTACTTCATCGCGACCGTGTTCGAGGGTGGGCCCGGCGGCCGCGGCTCCGGGCTGCAGGTGTACCGCGTCGGATCGGACGACGATCCGGGATTGACTGCAGTGCAACATGTCCCGCTTCCACACGGTGTGCACCACGTGGTGGCAGGCTGAGAGAGGGGCGTCGGGCCTACGGCGGGCACGGCAGATTTACGCTCAGCCGGATTGTAAATTTCGCGCCGCCGACCAGGTGGCGCAATGCCCGCGGCTGCGCACGGTTCCACCTGGTGAGAGCGCCATCCCGGCGGCGCAATCGTCCGGCCTGCCGATGAGCCGGCCTCGCCGCGCCGGGCGGTGCGAAAACCGCATTTACCGTGATGGGCGTGTCGCAGCCCGATACCCCTGCCGTCTCACCGATCCGCCGTCCCCGCGCCGACCAGGCCCGCCAGGTGGCCGACGTCCTGCGCCACCAGATCTACGAGGGCGCCTATGAACACAGCCTGCCCTCCGAGACCGACCTGGCCGCCGAGTTCTTCGTCTCCCGCAACACCGTGCGTGAAGCGCTGGCCGTCCTCAAGCACGAGGGACTCATCGAGCGCGGCACCAAGGTCGGCACGCATGTGGCCGTCCGCAAGTTCGACCACGGCCTCGACGCGCTGGTCGGCCTGAAGGAGACCTTCAAGGACTACGGCGAGGTCCGCAACGAGGTGCGCGCCGCCCTGCGGCCCGCTGCGCCGCCCGCGGTCGCGCGCAAACTCGGCCTCGACCCGGGGGCCGAGGTGGTCTTCGTGGAGCGGTTGCGCTACCTCGGCGACCTCCCGTTGTCGCTCGACCTGACCTACCTGGTGCCCGACATCGGTGCGCAGGTCATCGGCTACGACCTGGAGACCAACGACATCTTCGCGCTGATCGAACGGGTCAGCGGGCAGCGCCTGGGTGGCGCGACGCTGGCCCTTGAGGCGGTCTCCGCCGACCCGCACTCGGCGGCCACCCTTCAGGTCCCCAACGGCTCGGCCCTGCTGATGGCCGAACGCCTCACCAGCCTCGATGACGGCAGACCCGTCGACCTCGAATACATCCGGATGCGTGGCGACCGAATCACCATGCGCGGCAACCTGTTCAGGAGAGACACATGACACTTGTCAACCAGCGCGCCGACGTCCCGGTGACGATCGACGAATCGCTGTGCATCGACGGGTGCACGCTGTGCGTCGACGTGTGCCCGCTCGACTCGCTGGCGATCAATCCGCACAACGGCAAGGCCTACATGCACGTCGACGAATGCTGGTACTGCGGGCCCTGCGCGGCGCGGTGTCCCACCGGCGCGGTGACCGTCAACATGCCCTATCTGATCCGTTAGAGGTGAACGTGAAAACGGCCCTGATCACCCTCACCGCCGGCCTGGTGCTCGCCACAGCGGGCTGCTCACTGGACTCGGCGACCAGATCCGCCGACACCGTGGACGTGGTCATCGGATACCAGTCCAAGACCATCAACACCGTCACCGCGGGAACGCTGCTGCGCGCCAAGGGTTTCCTGGAGCAGCGGCTCTCCGATATCACCGCAGACACCGGAACCGAGTACAACGTGACGTGGCAGGACTACGACACCGGAGCCCCGATCACGGCGCAGATGGTGGCCGAGAAGATCGACATCGGGTCGATGGGGGACTACCCGATGCTGATCAACGGATCCAAGACCCAGGCCAACGAACGCGCCAGCACCGAGATGGTGTCGGTGACCGGGTACAACCCCAAGGGCGCGCTGAACATGGTTGTGGTGCCGCCCGATTCACCGGCACAACAACTGTCGGACCTGGCGGGCAAGAAGATCTCGGCGAGCGTCGGCTCGGCCGGGCACGGCATGCTCGTGCAGGCACTCAGCAGGGCAGGCATCGACCCTAGAACCGGGGTGGAGGTGCTCAATCAGCAACCCCAGGTCGGCGCGTCCGCACTGGAATCCGGTCAGGTGCAGGCCTTCTCCCAATTCGTGGCATGGCCGGGACTGCTGGTGCACCAGAACAAGGCCAAACTGCTGTACGACGGCGCCGAGCTCGACTACCCGACGCTGCACGGCGTGGTGGTGCGTCGCGCGTACGCCGCCGAGCACCCCGAGGTGCTCAAGGCGTTCCTGCAGGCCCAGCTCGACGCGACCGAGTTCCTCAACACCGAACCGCTGGAGGCCGCCCGCATCGTCGCCGAGGGCAGCGGTCTGCCCCAGGAAGTGGTGTACCTCTACAACGGCCCGGGTGGCACCTCGTTCGACCCGACCCTCAAGCCCTCGCTCATCGAGGCGCTCAAAGGTGACGTGCCCTACCTCAAATCGATCGACACCTTCGCCGACCTCGACATCGACGGCTTCGTCCAGGACGGCCCGCTGCGCGAGGCATACGCCGAACGCGGACAGGACTACGACACCGCGCTGAAGTCGACGGTGAACCCGTCGGCGCTCGGCGGACACGACCAGATCTGCGACACCGCGGTCGACGATCCGGCGACCGCCAGTGAACTGTGGCTCGACGGGTCCGACACCACCATCGCGGCCTCCTCGCCGAACTGCCTGCTCAAGGCGATCCGGGACGCGCAGGCCCGCGGCGAGAAGGTCCGCACCGCCTACGTGCCCGACACCGAACTGGGCACCCGGTGGTTCGCCGACAAGGCCGTATGGGTGCGCCAACCCGGGGCGGCCGGGACCGACCACCTGCCGTTCGGCACCCCAGCGGGCGCCCAGCGCTACGTCGCGGCGCATCCGGGCAGCACCATCGTCGACTACCGCAGCGCACTGGCAGGTGTGCTGTGACCACCGCCGACCTCGCTGCCGACCGCGCCGACATCCCCGCCGTCCCCGCTGCGGCACCGCAGCCGACGACCGTGACCCGGCGCACCGGCTCGCCGTGGCCACGCCGACTGGTGCGCGCCGCCTCGGTGCTCGCCGCGATCGCGCTGTGGCAGCTGTTGACCGCCAACGACTTCCGGCTGGGTCTGCGGTTCGACACGCTGCCGACGGTCACCGAGGTGGCCGTGGCACTGGGCAACCGGCTGGGCACGCCCGAGTACTGGCTCGACCTCGCGCAGTCGCTGATCCGGATCCTCACCGGGTTCGGCCTGGCCGCGGTGCTCGGTGTGGTCACCGGCATCCTGCTGGGCCGCTCGGCGCTGTTCGCCGACATCTTCGGCCCGCTCACCGAGTTGGCCCGACCCATCCCGGCGATCGCCATGGTGCCCGTCGCGATCCTGCTGTTCCCGACCGACGAGGCCGGCATCGTGTTCATCACGTTCCTCGCGGCGTACTTCCCGATCATGGTGAGCGTGCGCCACGCGGTCCGGGCGCTGCCGACGATCTGGGAGGACTCGGTGCGCACCCTCGGCGGTGGACGCCTCGACGTCCTGCGGCAGGTGGTGTTGCCGGGCATCCTGCCCGGGCTGTTCGGCGGACTGTCGGTCGGGATGGGCGTGGCATGGATCTGCGTGATCTCGGCCGAGATGATCTCGGGGCGTCTCGGCGTCGGCTACCGCACCTGGCAGGCCTACACCGTGCTGAACTACCCCGACGTGTTCGTCGGCATCATCACGATCGGTGCGCTCGGGTTCACCACCGCGGCCGCGGTGGAACTGATCGGCCGCCGTGTCACGCGCTGGCTGCCGCGCGGTGAGGAGAACGCACGATGAGCGTCACCGAAACGACCGGTACCGCAACGGCCACAGGCATGCGTCTTGAACTCGACGGTGTCCGGTTGTCCTACACGGGGACACCGGTGATCGACAATCTGAGCCTCACCGTGCGGCCCGGCGAGATCCTCGTGCTCACCGGCCCGTCCGGATGCGGCAAGTCCACGATCCTGCGCGCCCTGACCGGACTGCTCCGACCCGATGCGGGCCGCGTGCTGGCCGACGGGCTCCCGGTGACCACCACCTCACGAGACCGCGGCATGGTGTTCCAGGACAGTGCGCTGCTGCCGTGGCGCACCGTACGGTCCAATATCGAACTGGCGCTGCAACTTCGGGGTGAACCCAAGGCCGGGCGCCGGGCCAGGGCCGAGCGCTGGATCAGCGAGGTCGGGCTGACCGGTTTCGCCGATTTCCTGCCCAAGAGCCTGTCCGGCGGCATGCGGCAACGCGTCCAGTTGGCCCGCGGCCTGGCCGGCGCGCCGCGTGCGGTGATGATGGACGAACCCTTCGCCGCGCTGGACACCCGCACCAGGGCCGCGATGCAGCGACTGCTGATCGACACATGGCGGGCACACCCCACCACGATCGTGTTCGTCACCCACGACGTCGACGAGGCGCTGACACTCGGGGACCGCATCGCGGTGCTCGGCCGGGCCGGCCAACCGCTGCGGGCACTCGTGGACGTGCCGCAGCCGCGTTCCGAGCACCCCGACCGTTCGTCGCTGCGCGCCGACGTCATTGCCGCACTGGAGCAATCATGACCGTAACGACAGCATCACCGGCCGGGCCGTCGAACTCGGCGCTCACCGCACCCCGGGTCACCGACGCCGCCCGCATCGACTGCGACGTCCTGGTGATCGGTGGCGGCACCGCGGGCACCATGGCCGCGTTGACCGCGGCCGAGAACGGCGCCCGGGTGCTGCTGCTGGAGAAGGCCCACGTGCGGCATTCCGGTGCACTCGCGATGGGCATGGACGGCGTCAACAACGCCGTCATCCCCGGCAAGGCCGAACCCGAGGACTACGTCGCCGAGATCACCCGCGCCAACGACGGGATCGTCAACCAGCGCACCGTGTACCAGACCGCGACCCGCGGTTTCGCCATGGTGCAGCGGCTGGAACGCTACGGCGTGAAGTTCGAGAAGGACGAGCACGGCGAGTACGCGGTGCGCCGGGTACACCGGTCCGGGTCGTATGTGCTGCCGATGCCCGAGGGCAAGGACGTCAAGAAGGCGCTCTACCGGGTGCTGCGGCAACGCTCGATGCGCGAGAAGATCCGCATCGAGAACCGCCTGATGCCGGTGCGCGTGCTCACCGACGACGGGCGGGCCGTCGGCGCTGCGGCGTTCAACACCCGCACCGGCGAATTCGTCGTCGTCGCGGCCAAGGCCGTGATCCTGTCGACCGGCGCCTGCGGGCGCCTCGGGCTGCCCGCCTCCGGCTACCTGTACGGCACCTACGAGAACCCGACCAACGCCGGGGACGGCTACGCCATGGCCTACCACGCGGGTGCCGAACTGTCCGGAATCGAGTGCTTCCAGGTCAACCCGTTGATCAAGGACTACAACGGGCCCGCGTGCGCCTATGTGGCCAACCCGTTCGGCGGATACCAGGTCAACGCGCTGGGGGAGCGGTTCGTCGACTCCGACTACTGGTCCGGCCAGATGATGGCCGAGGTCAAACGCGAGATCGAATCGGCGCGCGGGCCGATCTACCTGAAGGTCAGCCACCTGCCCGACGAGACCATCACGGCGCTGGAGAACATCCTGCACACCACCGAGCGGCCCACCCGCGGCACCTTCCACGCCAACCGCGGGCACGACTACCGGACCCACGACATCGAGATGCACATCTCCGAGATCGGTTTGTGCTCAGGCCATTCCGCCTCCGGCGTGTGGGTCGACGAGCACGCCCGCACCACGGTGCCCGGGCTCTACGCCGCGGGCGACCTGGCGTGTGTGCCGCACAACTACATGATCGGCGCATTCGTCTACGGTGATCTCGCCGGTGCGCACGCCGCGTCCAGCCTGGCCGATGTGCCTGCCCCGCAGGAACTTCCGCAGGATCAGATCGTCGAGGCGCACGAGCTGATCTACCGTCCGCTGCGCCACCCCGACGGCCCGCCGCAGCCGCAGGTGGAATACAAGCTGCGCCGCTTCGTCAACGACTATGTGGCCCCGCCGAAGACCGCGACCAAACTGTCGATCGCGGTAGAGACATTCGAGCGGATGGCCGCCGAGATCGAAGAGATCGGCGCCAGGACGCCGCACGAACTGATGCGTGCGGTGGAGGTGTCGTTCATCCGCGACTGCGCCGAGATGGCGGCACGCTCGTCGCTGACGCGGACCGAATCGCGGTGGGGTCTCTATCATGAACGCGCCGATCTGCCGCAGCGTGACGACGAACAGTGGCGCTACCACCTCAACCTCTACAAGGACCGCGACGGCCGGATGCGGTTCGTCAAGCGTCCCGTCGCACCGTATTTCGTGCCGGTCCCCGAACTCGACCATCTTCCGTCGCAGCATCCGGCCCGCGAGGTGCGCCAACCCGAGCTGTCCGGGGGCCGGGCACCCGCGGTGGAACACTCCCGCATCCGCGACGCGGCACCGGCGCAGCCGCCGTCGCCGCGTATCGCGGCCGTGCTGGCCATGGAGGAGCCGACCCTGACCGACCTGGACGAGTTCCTGGCCGATCCCGACCCGGGGGTGCGCCGCACCGCGGTGGCGACCCTGGGTGAACACCTGCCCGACGGCTACCGGGATGCGCTGGTCGCCGCGCTCGCCGACGCCGACGCGGGGGTGCGCCTGGAGGCCGCCGACGTGGTGCGCGAACTGGTCGAGGTGCTGCCCGGGCCCGAGATGTTCGCGGTGCGGCTGACGTCGGCCGATCCCGTGGTCCGCGCCGTCACGGTGCACGTGCTCGGTGCGCGGCGGGTCGGCAACGCTGCGGCCTACCGTGCGGCGCTCACCGACCCCGACCACCGGGTGCGGATCGAGGCGGTGCGGGCGTCGGTGTCGGTCGACGACGCGACCGGGGTCGCGGCCGCCACGGCCGACGACAACCGCGAGGTGCGCATCGCCGCGCTCGGCGGGTTGGCGACGCTGCGCACCGGCGCGGACGCCGTGCGTGCGCTGCTGGAGGATGCGGACCCGCTGGTGCGCGCCGCGGCGCTGACGGCCCTCGGCGCGGTCGGATGCGACGCCGACGACGTGGTCGCCGTCGAGAAGGCGCTCACCGAGTCGGCGTGGCAGATCCGGCAGGGCGCGGTACGGGCACTGGCCGGGGCCGAACCCGCGGTTGCTGTGCCCGCGTTGTCGCGCGCGCTCACCGATCAGCACCTGGACGTGCGCAAGGCCGCCGTGCTGAGCCTCAGCCGGTGGGCGGACACGCAATCCGGTGCCCGCGACGCCCTGACCGGCGCGCTCGAGGACTCCGACGCCGACGTCCGTGCCTACGCCCGCCAGGCGTTGACGCGCGCGGGGTGATACCGGCTCAAGCCGCTCGTTGCCTTTGCTAACGACCTCGGGGCGGCTTAGTCTCGATCCGTGCGACTCGCCTGGCCGCTGACCGGGCGGCATGAGGAAACGCGGTTGATCGACGCCGCGCTGACGTCGGCCGACCTGGCGGGGATCGTGATCCACGGCGTCGCCGGGGTCGGCAAGAGCCGCATCGCCCGCGAAGCCCTCGCCGCGATGGCCGCGGCAGGGCATGAAACCCGTTGGGTCGTCGGGACATCCGTGGCCGGTGGCCTGCCGCTGGGAGCGTTCGCGCGGTGGGTCGGTACCGCCGACGCCGACACCGGCGCCCTCGTCGGGCGGGTCATCGACGCAATGACGTCGGGGTCGACCGCGGACCGGCCCGCGGTCATCGCCGTCGACGACGCCCACCACCTCGACGACCTCTCGGCGTTCGTGCTGCGGCAGATCGTGGCCAGGCGCGCCGCGAAGCTGCTGCTGACGGTGCGTGACGGCAGCGCGGTACCCGACGCGGTGCAGGGTGTGTGGAGGAGCGGTGGTTTCGAACGGCTCGACCTGCAACCGTGCTCGCGCGCGGAGTCGACGCACCTGCTGATCGCCGCGCTGGGCGGCCCGGTCGATCCGGGTGCCGCCGAGCGGCTGTGGCGCCTGACCCGCGGCAACATCCTGTACCTGCGCAACATCGTCGAACAGGAGGTGACGCACGGGCGGCTCACCCGCAGGCACGGCTACTGGCGCTGGACCGGGGATCCGGTGCTGCCGCCCGGTCTGGTCGAGTTGATCGAAGACCGAATCGGCGCGCTGCCGACGGCCGTCGGCGAGGTCGTCGACATCCTGGCCGTCGCCGAGCCGATGCCGCTGCGGACACTGACCACCATCACCGAACCCGCCGCGGTGGACGAGGCCGAACGGCGCGGCCTGATCACCCTGGACGCGCTCGACACCGGCGTCGAGGTGCGGGCCGCGCACCCGCTGTACGCCGAGATCCGTCGTAATCGCGCCCTGGCGACCCGGTTGCGCCGGTTGCGCGGGCTGGTGGCCTCCGAACTCGCCCGCGGCGGCGATCGCGACGAGATGCGTGTGGTGGTGCGCCGCGCCGCGCTCACCCTCGAATCGGACCTGCCCGCCGACCCCGACCTACTGACCCGGGCCGCCCAGGGGGCGGTGGCCCTGGCCGACCTGGAGCTGGCCGAGCGGCTCGCGGCGGCCGCGGTGCGCGCGGGCGGCGGCCCCGAGTCGAATTTCGTTCAGGCCCATGCGTTGTCCTGGTTGAGTCGCGGCGAGCAGTCCGATGCGGTGCTCGCCGCCGTCGACGCGTCCGGGCTCACCGACGCCGGGCGGGCCCGTCTGGCGTTCCTGCGCGCGTGCAACCGTCTGTGGGCGTTGGCCGATCCCGAAGGGGCCCGGTCGATCGTCGCCGCGGCCGCCGCCGACACACCCGCGCACACCCGGCAGTGTCTCGACGCGTTCGACGTCGTCTACGGCGCCGCCGTCGGCGTCCCGGACACGGCCGCGACCGCCGCGGACCGACTGGACACCGCGGCGCTGCCCGCGGTGGTCGGCGCGGTGACCGAGTGGGCCGCGGCGACATCGGCGGGCGACGCCGGACGCCTCGACGACGCCGTGCGCGCGGCCGAGAACGGTTATCGCATCGCCGAGGGCGGCTTCGACGCGGCGCACGTGCGGTTCGTGATCGCCGACGCCCACATCGGCGCGCTGATGCTCGCCGGTGAGATCGCCCATGCCGTGCACGAGGCCGAGCGGCAGTACGCCTACGCCGCCGAATTACCCGGCGCGGCACAGCTGTTCGGGACCGCGGTGGCGGGCCGTGCGGCACTCGCGGCGGGCAGGCTGGACGTGGCTTGCGAAAAGCTGGGCACGGTTGCGGATCTGATGCGGGCGGCCGGTGACACCAACGGCTTCGCCTACCGGTTCTCGCTACCGCAGGCGACCGCGCTGGCCATGCGCGGTTCGGCGGATGCGGCGACGCTGGTCGGGATCGATGAGCGCAGGCATCCCGGCTGGCGATACCTGCACTACGAGCACGCCCTGGTACACGCATGGGTCGCGGCCGCGCAGGGCGCGGTCTCGGAGGCCGCCGAACACGCGCTGGCCGCGGCGGACGTGGCCGCCGACCACGGGCAGTGGGCGGCCGAGGTGCTGTGCCGCCAGACCGCGGCCCAGTTCGGCGATGCCTCCGGCGCGCAACGGCTCCAGGAACTGTCCGCACACGTCGACGGCCCACGCGCCGCGGCGGCCGCGGCCTTCGCCAACGCGCTGCGCCGCGAGGACGCCGACGCGCTCGGCGAGGTGTCGACCGAACTCGAGCGGATCGGGGACCTGGTGGCCGCCGCCGACGCCGCCGCCCACGCCTCGATGGTGCACCGCAGGAAGAACCGGCGCGGCTCGGCGCTCGGTCTGGCACACCGCGCCGAGGCGCTCGCCGAACGGTGCGGCGGCGCCGCGACACCGACCGTGCTGGCATGTGCCGAGCACCTACCGCTGACCGACCGCGAGCGCGAGATCGTCGCCCTTCTGGCAGCGGGGGTGTCCAGTCGTGCGGTGGCACAACGCCTGCGGCTGTCGGTGCGCACCGTGGAGGGGCACGTCTACCGCGCGATGTCGAAGACCGGGGCCGGCTCGCGCGCCGAGCTCATCGACCTCGTCAAGCGGCAGCACCGCAGATTCGAGTAACCGGGTACTCGATCCGTGCCGCGGGTTCGGTCGCATCCTGGTGCCATGACCGACCTCCGCGAGGCCAGGGAGCGGGCGCTGCGGGTGCTGCCGTTGCCGTATTCCCTGGCGCTTCGGTTGCGTGACGCGGGCGTGGCCCCCGACGTCGTGAGCGAATACCTGAGCATCGACGAGTCAGCGCTCGACGGTTTCTACCGGATGGCCGAACAGAAACTGGCCGCCGCGCTGCCCGCGAACGGCCCCGAGCACCTCGAGCCCGACACCGGGTGATTCAGTGCCGGTGCTGCGACGCCGCCGGGTAGGTGGGCAGTTCGATCGCGTCGGCCGTGGTGAACCACTTGCGTTCGGCGAACGACCGGAACGGCCTGCGCTGCATCCACTTCATCACCTGGGTGTAGATCGTGATGTCCAGCGCGGACTTCGGCAGATACCCGTCGATGCCGGTGGGCAACTCCTGACACCGTTCGATGTAGGGCCGCATGGTCGTCTCGTAGCGGGACAGGGCCAGACCGAGCTTCGCGTGGGTGAACAGGTCGGCGGGTCCCAGTTCGCCTGCCAGGACGTAGGCGCCGACGAGCGCTAGGCTGGTGCCCATCCCCGACAGCGGGGAGGCGCAGTAGCCCGCGTCGCCGACCAGGGTCACCGGACCGCGTGACAGCGTCGGCATGTGCACCTGCAGGAACGCGTCGAAGTAGAAGTCGTCGGCCACCGCGGCGGCCGCCAGCAGGTCCGCGCAGCGCCAGCCCGCGTTGGCGAAATGCTGGTTGAGCAACGCCAATTGCGTTGCCGGATCGCGCCGGTCGTAGCTGACCGGCTCCGAGCGGAATGCCAGGCCCGCCTTGCACCACGCCGGATCGTGCGACGGCCGCATCGACGCGTTCAGGCCGGGTGCCTGGTACATCAGATACCACCCGTCCAGACCCACGGTGTCGGGCGCGGTGAACCAGGCGTTGTAGCCGCCCAGCAGTGTGACGAACTGTTCCTCCTTGCCGAAAACCATTCTGCGGACCGCGGAATGGGGTCCGTCGGCGCCGACGATGAGGTCCGTGTCGACGCGGGTGCCGTCGCTGAGCGTGGCGCCCGACGGGTCGATGTCGGTGATGCGGGTGCCGAAGCGGTACTCGGCGCGGGCGCTCGTGGCGTTGTAGAGCACCTCGACCAGATCTCCGCGCAGGATCTCCAGCGCCGAGATCAGGCCTTTGCCGCCGAAGGCCTCCACCGGCATCTCGGCGCGGCGCCTGCCGTCGCTGCGGATCCAGGCGGCCCCACGCTGATCCAGTGAGCGCGCACGCATCTTGTCCAGCAACCCCATCCGGGTGACGACGTCGCGGCCGGCGCCGCGCAGGTCGACGGTCTGGCCGCCCAATCGCAGCGCCGGTGCGGATTCCACCACGACGACGCGATACCCGTAGTCGGCGAGCCAGTGCGCAAGGGAAGCACCCGCCACTCCCGCGCCGCTGATGAGCACTGTCGGCTGTCCCATGGGACCAAACTAGGGCACGTCGCCGTCCCGCGTGGCGAACTCGGGTGGGACGGACTGCGGTGCGGTCGATCTACAGATCGAGCGCCTGATACGTCCGGCGGACGAACTTCGGTTGCGCCGACTGCAGTTTGGCCAGCGACGTGTTGCCCGCGATGGCGGCGGCATCGACACCGAGATCCGGGAAGTTCTGGATCAGATAGATGAGGATCAGATCCGCCGACGGATCGGCCTGCCACCACGTGCCGTAGGCGCCGGGCCAGCTGAACGTGCCGAGCCCGCCTGGCCCGAACAACTGCCGCGACTTGGCCGGATCGGTCACCACCGACAGGTTCAGCCCGAACCCTCGGCCCACCCAGAACGGGGCGCCGAGGAACTCGTACTGCTTCTGTTGCGGGGTCAGCCGGTCGGTGCGCATGATCCGCACCGACTCCTCGGACAGCACCCGGACGCCGTCGACGGTGCCGCCGCCGAGCAGCATGCGGGCGAATTTCAGGTAGTCGTCGACCGTGCAGAACAGGCCGGCGCCACCGGCGCAGAACGGCGGGTCGGCGATCGGGGGCGGCCCCATCACGTCGTGGGTCAGGGTGTTGTCGGCGGTCAGTTTGTACATCGTCGCCGCGCGGCGACGCGCCGCGGCGTCGATCGAGAACCCGGTGTCGGTCATGCCGAGTGGCTCGAAGATCCGCTCGGCGAGCACCTGTGAGAGCGGCTTGCCCTCGATGCGCGACAGCGCGATGCCGAGCACATCGGTGGAATGGCTGTAGGTGAGGCGCTCGCCCGGTTGGTGCGCCAGCGGCAGGTTCGCCACCTCGGCCAGCCACCGGTCCTGATCCTGGCGCTGCGAGATCTTGCCGTACGCCGAGGCCAGCGGGCCCAGCACGGAGAACACGTACGCCAGCCCGCTGCGGTGGGTCATCAGGTCGTCGAACGTGATGGGCCGTCGCGCCGGGACGGTCTGATCCAGGGCGCCGCGCGGCTCGCGCAGCACCCGCATGTTCGACAGTTCCGGCAGCCACGTCGTCACCGGATCGGCGAGGGCGAACCTGCCCGCCTCGACCAGCGCCATCGCGGCGGCCACGGTCACCGGCTTGGTCATCGACGCGATGCGGAAGACCGTGTCGCGCTGCATGGGCAGCCGTGCCTCGACATCACGGTGCCCCAGCGTGTTGACCTGCAGGACCTTGCCCGCCTGCCACACCAGCGTCACCGCGCCGGCCAGCAGGCCCGCGTCGATCGCCTCACGGATGGAGGTCTGATTGCCGTCGAGGTTCACCCGGGTCAGCGTAGTCAGTGCGCACCGGCGTGCGGTTCACGCCTGCCCGCCTGGTCGAAGGCGCCGCTAACGGCGCCGCGCCTGTAACTTCCACCACACGGCGTCGAACTCATCGGCCTCGTCGCGCCCGGCCACCACCGCCCCGGATATCCGGATGGTCTCGGCGGTCAATGACGTGATGTCCCATCCGGCGTCGCCGAGCACGCTGCGCAGCGTGTCCTCGGACACCGCAGCGGCCCGCCAGTTGTCGTTGCTCAGGTTGGCGTCGGAGAACGCTCCGAGCAGCAGCGTCGCCCCGTCGCGGGTGGCCCGGTGCACGGCGGCGGCGTAGCTGCGCTTGGCGTCGTCGGACAGGCAGTGCAGCATGCCGCTGTCGACGACGGTGTCGAACACGTCGTCGTACCCGTCGAGCCGGGTCGCGTCGGCGACCGCGAACGTGACGTCCGCGCCCGCATCGGCGGCGCGCCGCTCGGCGGTGATCAGCGCGGTCGGCGAAATGTCGAGTGCGGTGACGCGGTAGCCTCGTTGTGCGAGGTAGATGGCGTTGTCACCCAGGCCGCATCCGATGTCGAGTACGTGCCCGTGCACCAGACCGGCCTGCTCCCAGGCGACGACATATTCCTTGGGTGCCTTGGTGTCCCATGGCACCGACGTGATCGGCGGCACACCCTCGGCGGGACTCTCGCCGCGGTACAGCGCATCGAAGTCGAACTCGGATCCGGTGGGGCCTGTCATTTTCCCCAGCGTACTGCGGCTCTGTTAAGCTGCCCGGCAGTTCGACGTCCTTTAACGATCCGTCCAGCGAGGCGGAGAAGGAGGTCTGGGTTCATCATGGGCTCTTCAAGTACCGACCGGGAGTTGCTGTCCGCGGCGGACGTCGGCCGGACAGTTTCCCGCATCGCCCATCAGATCATCGAGAAAACCGCTCTGGACGATCCCGCCGAGCGCACCCGGGTGGTGCTGCTGGGCATCCCCACCCGCGGCGTGATCCTCGCCACCCGGCTGGCCGCCAAGATCAAGGATTTCGCCGGCGTGGACCTGCCGCACGGCGCACTCGACATCACGCTGTACCGCGACGATCTCAATTTCAAGCCGCCGCGTCCGCTGGCCGCCACGTCCATCCCCGCAGGCGGTGTCGACGACGCGATCGTGATCCTGGTCGACGACGTGCTGTACTCGGGCCGCTCGGTGCGCTCGGCGCTGGACGCGCTGCGCGACATCGGACGGCCCCGCATCGTGCAGTTGGCCGTGCTCATCGACCGCGGGCACCGCGAGCTGCCGATCCGCGCCGACTACGTCGGCAAGAACGTCCCGACCTCGCGCAGCGAGAGCGTGCACGTGCTGCTGAGCGAACACGACGACCGCGACGGAGTGGTGATCTCGAAATGACGACACGTCATCTGCTGTCGGCGGCCGACCTGTCCCGCGATGACGCCACCGCGATCCTCGACGACGCCGACCGCTTTCGTGAGGCGCTGCTGGGCCGCGAGGTCAAGAAGCTCCCGACGCTGCGCGGGCGCACGGTGATCACGATGTTCTACGAGAACTCGACCCGCACCCGGGTGTCGTTCGAGGTGGCAGGCAAATGGATGAGCGCCGACGTGATCAACGTCAGCGCCTCCGGGTCGTCGGTGGCCAAGGGCGAATCGCTGCGCGACACCGCGCTGACCCTGCGCGCCGCGGGCGCCGACGCGCTGATCATCCGCCACCCGGCCTCGGGGGCGGCCAAGCAGCTCGCCGAGTGGACCGTCGAGGACGGCGGCGGCGGGCCGAGCGTGATCAACGCAGGCGACGGCACCCACGAACATCCCACCCAGGCGCTGCTCGACGCGCTGACCATCCGGCAGCGCCTCGGCGGCATCGAGGGCAGGCGCGTGGTGATCGTCGGGGACGTGCTGCACAGCCGGGTGGCCCGATCCAACGTGACGCTGCTGCACACCCTCGGCGCCGAGGTGGTGCTGGTCTCCCCGCCGACGCTGCTTCCCGTCGGCGTGCAGAACTGGCCGGTGACGGTGTCCTATGACCTCGACGCCGAACTGCCCGCGGCCGACGCGGTGCTCATGCTGCGCGTGCAGGCCGAACGGATGAACGGCAGCTTCTTCCCGTCCGCGCGCGAGTACTCGGTGCGTTACGGGTTGTCCGAGAAGCGCCAGGCCATGCTGCCGGACCGGGCGGTGGTGCTGCACCCCGGGCCGATGGTGCGCGGTATGGAGATCTCGTTCCCGGTGGCCGATTCACCGCAATCCGCGGTACTGCAACAGGTTTCCAATGGTGTCCACGTGCGGATGGCGGTGCTGTTCCATCTGCTCGTCGGCGCGGACCGGGAGGCGATCAGCGTATGAGTGAGCACACTTTCAACCCGCCGGTGGCCATCCGCGGAGTACGGCTCTACGGCGAGGGCGAGCCCGTCGACGTCCTCGTCGACGACGGCCAGATCGTCGGGATCGGCAGCGATCTGGCGATCCCCGATGTGGCCGATGTGATCGACGCCAGCGGCCAGGTGCTGCTGCCCGGTTTCGTCGACCTGCACACCCACCTGCGCGAGCCCGGGCGCGAATACGCCGAGGACATCGAAACCGGTTCCGCGGCAGCCGCACTGGGTGGCTACACCGCGGTGTTCGCGATGGCCAACACCGATCCGGTCGCCGACACCGCCGTGGTCACCGACCACGTGTGGCGCCGCGGTCAGGAGGTCGGCCTGGTCGACGTGCACCCGGTCGGGGCGATCACCATGGGCCTCAAGGGCGCTCAGCTCACCGAGATGGGGCTGATGGCGGCCGGGGTGGGTCGGGTCCGCATGTTCTCCGACGACGGCGTGTGCGTCGAGAACCCGCTGGTGATGCGCCGGGCGCTGGAGTACGCGACCGGCCTCGGGGTGCTCATCGCCCAGCACGCCGAGGAACCCAGGCTCACCGTCGGCGCCGTCGCGCACGAGGGCCCCAACGCGGCCCGGCTGGGGCTGGCGGGCTGGCCACGCGCCGCCGAGGAGTCGATCGTCGCGCGCGACGCGCTGCTGGCGCGCGATGCCGGTGCCCGCGTGCACATCTGTCACGCTTCCACCGCGGGCACCGTCGAACTGCTGAAATGGGCCAAGGCGCAAGGCATCTCGATCACCGCCGAGGTGACACCGCACCACCTGCTGCTCGACGATTCGCGGCTGGAGAGCTACGACGGGCGCAACCGGGTGAACCCGCCGCTGCGCGAGGCCGCCGACGCGCAGGCCCTGCGCCAGGCCCTGGCCGACGGTGTCATCGACTGCGTGGCCACCGACCACGCCCCGCACGCCGAGCATGAGAAGTGCTGCGAGTTCTCGGTCGCCCGTCCGGGCATGCTCGGCCTGCAGACCGCGCTGTCGGTGGTGGTGCAGACCATGGTGCGCCCGGGCCTGTTGACCTGGCGCGGTGTGGCCAAGGTGATGAGCGAGGCCCCCGCGGGCATCGTCGGCCTGCCCGATCAGGGCCGCCCGCTCGAGGTCGGCGAACCGGCCAACCTGACCGTTGTCGACCCCGACGCCAGCTGGACCGTGGCGGGTGGCGAACTCGCGAGCCGCTCGGACAACACACCGTTCGAGACCATGACCCTGCCTGCCACGGTGACCGCCACGCTGCTGCGCGGCCGGGTCACCGCGCGTGACGGCAAGTCTGCTCCGGCAGGTGGGGGCTCGGTACTGTGAACACACCGACGCTCATCGCCTCGCTGGTGATGGCGGCACTGCTCGTCGTGCTGGTCGCGTTCCTCATCCGCCAGATGCTGCGTGGCTGGGTGCACCGTGCGCAGCGGCAGGTGGAGCTTATCGGGACGCTGCCCCCGCTGCCCGACACCGTCGGGCCCGCGATCGTGGCCCCGACCAAGGGGCTCTACGTGGGCACCACGCTGGTGCCGCACTGGAACGACAAGGTCGCCGTCGGCGATCTGGGATTTCGCGCCAAGGCCGTTTTGACGCGCTACGCCGAGGGAATCATGGTGCAGCGCACCGGTGCCGGGCCGATCTGGATCCCCGACGAGTCGATCGTCGTGATCCGGACCGAGCGCGCCATCGCGGGCAAGGCGCTGACACACGACGGCATTCTCGTGATCCGGTGGCGGCTGCCGTCGGGTGTCGA
The DNA here is from genome assembly GCF_001187505.1 of Mycolicibacterium goodii. Next base: position 5,247,595 of record NZ_CP012150.1, on the reverse strand, counting down.
GATCGACACAGGGTTCCGCGCTGACGTGCGCGCGGAGCTGAACCGCTGGCTGGAGGAAAACGCATGACGCGCAATGGAAGGCGGGGCGGCGAGCAGGCCGTCCTGGTGCTCGAGGACGGTCGCGTCTTCACCGGGGTCTCGTTCGGGGCGGTAGGGCAGACGCTCGGCGAGGCCGTGTTCTCCACCGGCATGTCGGGTTACCAGGAGACGCTCACCGACCCGAGCTACCACGGGCAGATCGTGGTGGCCACCGCACCGCAGATCGGCAACACCGGGTGGAACGACGAGGACGCCGAGAGTCGCGGCGACAAGATCTGGGTCGCGGGCTACGCGGTGCGTGACCCTTCGCCGCGCGCATCGAGCTGGCGGGCCACCCGCACCCTCGACGACGAACTGGTCGCCCAGGGCATCGTCGGCATCGCCGGCATCGACACTCGCGCGGTGGTGCGCCACCTGCGCACGCGCGGGTCGATGAAGGCCGGCGTGTTCTCCGGAGATGTGCTGGCGGACATCGACGAACTGCTCGAACGCGTCCGCAACCAGCCGTCGATGCTGGGCGCGGATCTGGCGGGCCAGGTCAGCACCGCTGAGTCCTATGTCGTCGAGGCCGAAGGGGCAGCCGAGGGCGAGCAGCGCTTCACGGTCGCGGCCGTGGACCTGGGCATCAAGACCAACACGCCGCGCAACTTCGCGCGACGCGGGGTCCGCACCCACGTCCTGCCCGCGTCGGCGACCTTCGACCAGATCGCCGAGCTCAAGCCCAACGGGGTGTTCCTGTCCAACGGCCCGGGCGACCCGGCCACCGCGGACCACATCGTGGCGGTCACCCGCGAGGTGCTCGGGGCCGGAATCCCATTGTTCGGCATCTGCTTCGGCAACCAGATCCTGGGCCGCGCACTGGGCCGGTCCACCTACAAGATGGTGTTCGGGCACCGCGGGATCAACATCCCGGTCGTCGACCACATCACCGGCCGCGTCGCGATCACCGCGCAGAACCACGGCTTCGCGCTTGAGGGTGAGGCCGGCGAGAAGTTCGACACGCCGTTCGGCACCGCCGAGGTGAGCCACACCTGCGCCAACGACGGTGTGGTCGAGGGGGTTCGGCTGGTCGACGGCCGCGCGTTCTCGGTGCAGTACCACCCTGAGGCCGCGGGCGGTCCGCACGATGCGGAGTACCTGTTCGATCAGTTCATCGACCTGATGGCGGGGGAGCACCGCCCGTGACCCACCTCTCTAACACCGCGAGCGTGCGGGTCTGTCGCGCGCCACGCCGTCAATTCATCTGCATGCACGCACGCTCGTGCCGGACTGGGGGTGCGCTCAATGCCACGTCGCTCTAATCTCAACCACGTACTGGTCATCGGGTCGGGCCCGATCGTGATCGGCCAGGCCTGTGAATTCGACTACTCGGGCACCCAGGCCTGCCGCGTGCTGCGCTCGGAGGGGATCCAGGTGAGCCTGGTGAACTCCAACCCGGCGACGATCATGACCGACCCCGAGTACGCCGACAACACCTACGTCGAACCGATCACCCCCGCGTTCGTCGAGAAGGTGATCGCCCAGCAGGCCGCGCGCGGCAACAAGATCGACGCGCTGCTGGCCACCCTCGGCGGGCAGACCGCGCTGAACACCGCGGTCGCCTTGCACGAGAACGGTGTGCTGGAGCGCTACGGCGTCGAACTCATCGGCGCCGACTTCGACGCCATCCAGCGCGGCGAGGACCGGCAGAAGTTCAAGGACATCGTTTCCAAGGTCGGAGGCGAATCCGCCCGCAGCCGTGTGTGTTTCACGATGGACGAGGTCCGCGAGACGGTCGCCGAGCTCGGCCTGCCTGTCGTCGTGCGGCCCAGCTTCACCATGGGCGGCCTCGGTTCGGGCATGGCGTACTCGGCCGAGGACGTCGAGCGCATGGCCGGTGACGGCCTGGCCGCATCACCGTCGGCGAACGTGCTGATCGAGGAATCGATCTACGGCTGGAAAGAATACGAGCTCGAGCTCATGCGCGACGGCCGCGACAACGTCGTGGTGGTCTGCTCGATCGAGAACTTCGACCCCATGGGCGTGCACACCGGCGACTCGGTGACCGTCGCGCCCGCGATGACGCTGACCGACCGGGAATACCAGAAGATGCGCGACCTTGGCATCGCGATCCTGCGCGAGGTCGGCGTCGACACCGGCGGCTGCAACATCCAGTTCGCGGTGAACCCGAAGAACGGCAGGCTCATCGTCATCGAGATGAACCCGCGGGTGTCGCGGTCCTCGGCGCTCGCGTCGAAGGCCACCGGGTTCCCGATCGCCAAGATCGCCGCCAAGCTGGCCATCGGCTACACGCTCGACGAGATCCTCAACGACATCACCAAGGAGACCCCGGCCTGCTTCGAGCCGACGCTGGACTACGTCGTGGTCAAGGCGCCACGGTTCGCGTTCGAGAAGTTCCCCGGCGCCGACGCCACGCTGACCACCACCATGAAATCGGTCGGTGAGGCGATGTCGTTGGGCCGCAACTTCATCGAGGCTCTCGGCAAAGTCATGCGGTCGCTGGAGACCAGCCGCGCCGGGTTCTGGACCGCGCCCGACCCCGACACCACCGTCGACCAGTTGCTGACCAACCTGCGGACCGCGATGGACGGTCGCATCTACGACATGGAACTCGCGCTGCGCCTCGGCGCCACCGTCGAGCAGGTAGCCGAGGCCTCAGGGGTGGACCCGTGGTTCGTCGAGCAGATCGCCGGACTGGTCGACCTGCGCGCCGAACTGGTGCAGGCGCCCGTGCTGGACGCGCCGCTGCTGCGCCGCGCCAAGTACAGCGGCCTGTCGGACCGCCAGATCTCGGCCCTGCGGCCCGAACTCGCCGGTGAGGCCGGCGTGCGCGCGCTGCGTCAGCGGCTCGGGATCCACCCGGTGTTCAAGACCGTGGACACGTGTGCCGCCGAGTTCGACGCCAAGACGCCCTACCACTACAGCAGCTACGAACTCGACCCCGCGGCCGAGACCGAGGTGGCGCCGCAGACCGAGAAGCCCAAGGTGCTGATCCTGGGATCCGGGCCCAACCGCATCGGCCAGGGCATCGAGTTCGACTACAGCTGCGTGCACGCCGCGACGACGTTGAGCGAGGCCGGTTTCGAGACCGTGATGGTCAACTGCAATCCCGAGACCGTCTCGACCGACTACGACACCGCCGACCGGCTGTACTTCGAGCCGCTGACCTTCGAGGACGTGCTGGAGGTCTACCACGCCGAATCGCTTTCGGGTGAGGGCGGTCCCGGTGTCGTAGGTGTCATCGTGCAGCTCGGCGGGCAGACCCCGCTGGGCCTGGCCAAGCGCCTGGAGGACGCGGGCGTGCCGATCGTCGGCACCAGCCCCAAGGCCATCGACCTCGCCGAGGATCGTGGCGCGTTCGGCGAGGTGCTCACCAACGCGGGTCTGCCCGCACCGCGGTTCGGCACCGCGACGAGCTTCGACCAGGCCCGCCGCATCGCGGCCGACATCGGCTATCCGGTGCTGGTCCGGCCGTCGTACGTGCTCGGTGGCCGCGGCATGGAGATCGTCTACGACGAGGAGACCCTACGCGGCTACATCACCCGGGCCACGCAGCTCTCACCCGAACACCCGGTGCTCGTCGACCGGTTCCTCGAAGACGCCATCGAGATCGACGTCGACGCGCTGTGTGACGGCACCGAGGTCTACGTCGGCGGGATCATGGAGCACATCGAGGAGGCCGGCATCCACTCCGGCGACTCGGCGTGCGCGCTGCCGCCGGTGACGTTGGGCCGCAGCGACATCGAGGCGGTCCGCCGTGCCACCGAGGCGATCGCCCACGGCATCGGCGTGGTCGGTCTGCTCAACGTCCAGTACGCGCTCAAGGACGACGTGCTCTACGTGCTGGAGGCCAACCCCCGCGCGAGCCGCACGGTGCCGTTCGTGTCCAAGGCCACCGCGGTTCCGCTGGCGAAGGCCTGCGCCCGGGTGATGCTGGGTGCGACGATCGCGCAGCTGCGCGAGGAGGGGCTGCTGAGCAGGAGCGGCGACGGTGCGCACGTGGGCCGCAGCATGCCGGTCGCGGTAAAGGAGGCCGTGCTGCCGTTCCACCGGTTCCGCAGGGCCGATGGCGCGCAGATCGATTCGCTGCTGGGGCCGGAGATGAAGTCGACCGGCGAGGTCATGGGCATCGACCACGATTTCGGCACCGCGTTCGCCAAGAGCCAGACCGCCGCATACGGCTCGCTGCCGACCGAGGGCACGGTGTTCGTGTCGGTGGCCAACCGCGACAAGCGGTCGCTGGTGTTTCCGGTGAAACGCCTCGCGGACCTCGGTTTCCGGGTGCTGGCCACCGAGGGCACCGCGGAGATGCTGCGCCGCAACGGTATCCCGTGTGACGAGGTGCGCAAGCACTATGAGGAACCGAGCCCGACCGATCCGCGTCCCTCGGCGGTCGAGGTGATCAAGGCCGGCGAGGTCAACATGGTGATCAACACGCCGTACGGCAACTCGGGTCCGCGCGTCGACGGTTACGAGATCCGTTCGGCCGCGGTGTCGATGAACATCCCGTGCGTCACCACCGTGCAGGGCGCCTCGGCCGCGGTGCAGGGCATCGAGGCAGGTATCCGCGGCGACATCGACGTGATGTCACTGCAGGAGCTGCACAGTGAACTGGGGTCGCGCCGGTCATGACGGGTTTCGGGCAGCGGCTCGACGCCGCGGTGTCGGCGCGCGGGCCGCTGTGTCCCGGTATCGACCCGCACCCCGAGCTGCTCAAGGCGTGGGGGTTGAGCGTCGACCCCGACGGCCTGCGCGCGTTCTGCGAAATCTGTGTGGCGGCGTTCGCCGACTTCGCGATCGTCAAACCACAGGTGGCCTTCTTCGAGGCGTACGGCTCGGCGGGTTTCGCGGTGCTGGAGGACACCATCGCGGCCCTGCGCGGCTCGGGTGTGCTGGTCCTCGCCGACGCCAAACGCGGCGACATCGGCTCCACGATGGCGGCCTATGCCGCGGCGTGGGCCGGTGACTCACCACTGGCCGCCGACGCCGTGACGGCGTCGCCGTACCTCGGATTCGGCTCGCTGCAGCCACTTCTGGACACCGCCGCGGCCAACGGCCGCGGGGTGTTCGTGCTCGCCGCGACCTCCAATCCCGAAGGCGTCGGCCTGCAACGCGCCATGGCCGGCGATGTGACCGTCGCCCAGTCCATCGTCGACGCGGTCTCGCGGGCCAACCGGGCGGCGGATCCGGCGACCCGCGACGGTGATCCGCTGGGACCGTTCGGGGTCGTCATCGGAGCGACCGTGGCCGAACCGCCGGACCTGCACGCATTGCGCGGTCCGGTCCTGGTGCCCGGCGTCGGCGCGCAGGGCGGCAGACCCGAGGCGCTCGGCGGCCTCGGCGGTGCGCGGCGGCTGTTGCCCGCGGTCTCCCGCGAGGTGCTGCGGGCCGGTCCCGCGGTCGCCGATGTGCGCGCCGCGGCCGAGCGCCTGCGCGAGCAGGTGGCCTACCTCGCCTGAGTTTGGGCCTGAGCTTGGGCCTGAGCCGGAAGGGCGGTCTGTCCGATCCGTCTGCGCCGCAACACGACCGCACCGACGATCGTCAGCACTGCGGCCGCCCCGGCGCCTGCCAACAGGACGAACCCGCTGACCGCGCCGTGGTCGCGGGTCAGCACCACGACCTTCTGATAGACCGTGTCGGTGTCGGCCCGGGTGAACACGTAGTCGCCGTCGATGAGATCCGGTTGCGGGATCCGGTCGCTCCAACGGGTCAGGTACGAACCGGATTCCAGGTAGGGCCGCAGGGCGGGCGCGACGGCCGAGGCGTCGACCGGGCCGGAGAACTCCAGCGTCGGCAGCCGCCCGGGAACGGGCGTCGCGGACGGGTCCATGCGGTGCTCGCCGAGCACATACAGATCGACCGACTGTGTGCCGACGGCCGCGCGGGACAGGCGCATGGGGTAGACGACGGTGTCGGAGGTGAACGACAACCGCAGCGGCTGAAGGTCTCCCGCGAGCTGCTCACCCGGCGCCGCGGGGGTGAGTTGGATTGCGACGGTCTCCCAGCCCTCGGCCAGGTACGGCGCGATGTTGCGCTCCAGCCCGGGCGGGTACGGGAACCCGCGGTCGGTCAGCCACGCGGCCAACGCCACCGGATCCCCGGCCGCCAGGCGCGTGACGGTGAACGGGCCGATCTGTTGGCTGCCGAGCACGGTGACGGCGCCGTCGGCAGCCCCGGCACGCGCATCGGCAACCCGGTCCGAAGACCCGCGCAACCAGTCGAACGTCGGCCACCACGAATCCCGGTACTCGATGCGCGCAGCGGAGATCCGCGCGAGCTCGTCGAACACCGCCGCGTCACCGAGGGTCACCTGCGCGGCCGCGGGCAGTGGCATCACCCACTCGGCCCGGTCCGAGCCGCCCCGCACCGTGAACGACATCAGGATGCTCTGCGTGCTGCCGTCCCAGGTGATCAGCGCACGTTCGTCGGTGACCGCCGCGTGGGCGTTGTCCGGGATGTAGGCACCGCACCCGCAGGCCCATGCCGGCGCGGCGACGTTGGTGCCGAGGGCGATGAACAGCGCGACGAACGCGACGCGCAGGCACCGGGACACGCACCCATGGTATGGGCCGGTGACCGCAACCGACGGTGATTGCCGCCAACCGGTGTGTCTGGACCCGCTGGCGCGCAACGGGATTCAGGTCAGCTCGCCAATTGTTCTGCGGCGCACGCCATCACAGCGGGATCCAGATGCCGAAAAGCCAGAACCCCCAGTTGTTGAACACGGGGTTGAACAACGGCGTGACCCAGTGCCCGCGGTAGTTGAACGGCTGGTGGTCCCGGCGGCCCTGGTCGATGCCGCGCCAGGCCAGTGCGGGCGGGGGAGCGGGCGGGGCCTCTCCGCGATCGCCGGGACCGCCCGGACCGCCGGGACCGCCCGGACCGCCGGGACCGCCCGGCCCGCCGGGACCGCCCGGTCCACCGCGGTCACCTGCGGGTCCGGCGGGGCCCTCGGGGTGTCCGGGAGCGCCGATCGGGCCGCCCGGCCCGCCCGGGTCATGCCCGCCCGGACCGGCGTTTCCCGGCCCGGCCGGGCCCTGACAACGGCCGAAGTCACATGCTGGTCCGCCGGGTTCGGCACCCGCCACGCCCGCGCCGACCGCCAGTGGCCCGGCGCCGACGGCGGTGATCACCGCAAAAGTGCAGGTCAGGCGCTTGAAGTTCATGTCAGGCTTCCCTTCGTCGCGGGTTCGATGACCCCGATGAGCGAAGGTTATTTAGCTGATCTGTGTATCTGCTATGGGTCAGTTGTGTCGTCGATAGGTGGTTCGACCGCGTGATTTGACCCACCCGTCAGCGCCTCGACACGCCCGACACGCCGTGACCAGCGAAAATTTTCTTCACAGCCGGTCGCGGCCCCATCCACCCGCACCCGACCGGGGCACCGCCGGCTCCTGGGCGCGCGCGGTGCCCCGACGAAAACCGTTGACGTGCAAAAACATCCGAAAATTCGCCGAAATCGCGGCGCCGACCGGACGCGCGGACGACGGTTCGGGGGCGCGCGCCGAGGTGCACTACACGCTGGGCTTTTGGCGCTGTAACCAGGGGGTGGGGTTAGCTTTCGTCAGCTTGCGTGGGTACGGTCGTCGTCGCTGGCTGTGTTTGTGCTCCAGCCGAGACAAATCAAGTGATGGCCGAGAAGATCGCCAGGAGACGGAGGAACCCGTGGCCCTTCCCCAGTTGACCGACGAACAGCGCGCGGCAGCGTTGGAGAAGGCTGCTGCCGCACGTCGAGCGCGAGCCGAGCTCAAGGATCGACTCAAGCGCGGCGGCACCAACCTCAAGCAGGTGCTCACCGACGCCGAGACCGACGAGGTCCTCGGCAAGATGAAGGTTTCCGCGCTGCTGGAGGCTCTGCCCAAGGTGGGCAAGGTCAAGGCGCAGGAAATCATGACCGAACTGGAGATCGCCCCGACCCGCCGTCTGCGCGGCCTCGGCGATCGCCAGCGCAAGGCCTTGCTGGAGAAGTTCGACCAGTCCTAAGGCGCGCAGATTGACTGTCGGCCGTGGGGCCGGACATCGCGCGACCGATGAGCCCGCACGCAGGGCTCGGGTCGTCGTGCTGTCCGGCCCCTCAGCTGTCGGGAAGTCGACCGTGGTCCGCTGTCTGCGGGAGCGGCTCCCTGACCTGTACTTCTCCGTGTCCGTCACCACCAGGGCGCCCCGTCCCGGGGAGGTCGACGGCGTGGATTACACCTTTGTCACCCCGGAACGCTTCCAGCAGTTGATCGACAACGGGGAACTGCTCGAATGGGCGGAGATCCACGGCGGGCTGCACCGCTCGGGCACCCCGGCCGCGCCGGTGCGGGCCGCCACCGCGGCGGGCCGGCCGGTCCTGATCGAGGTCGACCTGGCCGGCGCCAGGGCCGTCAAGCGGGCCATGCCGGAGGTCGTATCGGTGTTCCTGGCCCCGCCGAGCTGGGACGAACTGGTGCGCCGCCTGTCCGGCCGCGGCACCGAAACGCCCGAGGTGATGGCCACACGCCTGGACACCGCCAGGGCCGAAATGGCTGCTCAATCCGATTTCGACCGGGTCGTGGTGAACCGGCAGTTGGATTCGGCATGCGCGGAATTGGTATCCTTGCTGGTGGACAGTCGATGACTCACCGTGCCGACCGACGAACTCGGGCGCAACTGGGTCTGTGAGCCACCAGCAACGCTGTTCACAAATGCATTCACGGCATTCGTAACCACAACCGCCAGGAGACTTTTTCGTGAGCACCTCGCACGCCGATGCGCAGCTGAACGCTGTGGACGACCTCGGTATCGACTCGTCCGCCGCCAGCGCCTACGACACGCCGCTGGGCATCACCAACCCGCCCATCGACGAGTTGCTCGAGCGCGTGTCGAGCAAGTACGCGCTGGTGATCTACGCGGCCAAGCGGGCCCGCCAGATCAACGACTACTACAACCAGCTCGGCGACGGCATCCTCGAATACGTCGGCCCGCTGGTCGAGCCCGGCCTGCAGGAGAAGCCCCTCTCGATCGCGCTGCGCGAGATCCACGGGGACCTCCTCGAGCACACCGAAGGCGAATAACCGGGCGAGGGTCGGTTCGTGAGCGCGCGCAGCCGAATCGTCGTCGGCGTCGCCGGCGGAATCGCCGCCTACAAGGCGTGCACGGTGGTCCGTCAACTCACCGAGGCCGGACATTCGGTGCGGGTCGTGCCCACCGAGTCCGCGTTGCGCTTCGTCGGCGCCGCGACGTTCGAGGCGCTGTCCGGCAACCCGGTGCACACCGGCGTGTTCACCGACGTCCACGAGGTGCAGCACGTCCGCATCGGCCAGCAAGCAGACCTCGTCGTCATCGCACCCGCCACCGCTGATCTCCTGGCCCGGGCGGCCGCGGGACGCGCCGACGACCTGCTGACCGCGACGCTGCTGACCGCGCGATGTCCGGTCATGTTCGCGCCCGCGATGCACACCGAGATGTGGCTGCACCCGGCCACCGTCGACAACGTCGCCACGCTGCGTCGTCGCGGCGCGGTGGTGCTGGAACCGGCCGCAGGCCGCCTCACGGGCGCCGACAGCGGCCCGGGGCGCCTGCCCGAGGCCGAAGAGATCACCACGCTCGCCCAGCTGCTGCTGGAACGCTCCGACGCACTCCCGTACGACCTGTCCGGCGTCAAGGCCCTGGTGACCGCCGGTGGCACCCGTGAGCCCATCGATCCGGTGCGCTTCATCGGCAACCGCAGCTCCGGCAAGCAGGGTTACGCCGTGGCGCGGGTCATGGCCCAGCGCGGCGCCGACGTGACGCTCATCGCGGGCAACACCGCAGGCCTGATCGACCCGGCGGGAGTCGAGATGGTCCACATCGGCTCGGCGACCCAGCTGCGCGACGCGGTGTCCAAGCACGCCCCCGACGCGCATGTCCTGGTGATGGCCGCGGCCGTCGCGGACTTCCGTCCCGCGCAGGTGGCCGCGGCCAAGATCAAGAAGGGCGCCTCGGAACCCAGCTCGATCGATCTCGTCCGCAACGACGACGTGCTGGCCGGTGCGGTTCGCGCGAGGGCCGAGGGACAGTTGCCAAACATGCGCGCGATCGTCGGATTCGCCGCCGAAACCGGCGACGCCAACGGCGACGTGCTGTTCCACGCGCGGGCGAAACTGAAGCGTAAAGGCTGTGACCTGCTGGTCGTCAACGCCGTAGGGGAGAACAGGGCATTCGAGGTCGACCACAACGACGGATGGTTGCTGAGCGCCGATGGCACCGAGTCCGCGCTGGAGCACGGTTCGAAGACGCTGATGGCCACCCGTATCGTGGACTCGATTGCGGCCTTCCTGAAGAGCCAGGACGGGTAGCGGGGACCACATAACAGGACCAGCATCCAGGTGCGCGAAAGGGTTGCGCGTCAGCGTCCCAGGCGCTTGGGTGCAACAGGGCAGAACTCATGTTCGCCCGACTAACTAGTTTGAGATTTTCGAGGGAAGGACGCGGACCGTGAGCAAAGGTCGCCTGTTTACCAGTGAGTCGGTAACCGAAGGGCACCCCGACAAGATCTGTGACGCGATCAGCGACTCTGTGCTCGACGCACTGCTGGAGCAGGACCCCAAGTCCCGCGTCGCCGTCGAGACGCTGGTCACCACGGGCCAGGTGCACGTCGCCGGTGAGGTGACGACCACGGCCTACGCCGACATCCCCAAGATCGTGCGCGACCGGATCCTCGAGATCGGCTACGACTCGTCGACCAAGGGCTTCGACGGTGCCTCGTGCGGCGTCAACGTCGCGATCGGCGCGCAGTCGCCGGACATCGCGCAGGGTGTCGACACGGCCCACGAGACCCGCGTCGAGGGCAAGGCCGACCCGCTGGACCTGCAGGGTGCCGGCGACCAGGGCCTGATGTTCGGCTACGCCATCGGCGACACCCCGAACTCATGCCGCTGCCGATCGCGCTGGCCCACCGCCTGGCTCGCAGGCTCACCGAGGTGCGCAAGAACGGCGTCCTGGACTACCTGCGTCCGGACGGCAAGACCCAGGTCACCATCCAGTACGACGGGACCACCCCGGTGCGGCTGGACACCGTCGTGCTGTCCACCCAGCACGCCGACGGCGTCGACCTGGACGGCACCCTCACGCCCGACATCCGCGAGAAGGTCGTCAACACCGTGCTCGCCGATCTGGGCCACGAGACGCTCGACACCTCCGATTACCGCCTGCTGGTCAACCCGACCGGAAAGTTCGTCCTCGGCGGCCCCATGGGCGACGCGGGCCTGACCGGCCGCAAGATCATCGTCGACACCTACGGCGGCTGGGCCCGCCACGGTGGCGGCGCCTTCTCGGGCAAGGATCCGTCAAAGGTGGACCGTTCGGCCGCCTACGCGATGCGCTGGGTCGCCAAGAATGTCGTCGCGGCGGGCCTGGCCCAGCGCGTCGAGGTGCAGGTCGCCTACGCGATCGGCAAGGCCGCCCCGGTCGGTCTGTTCGTCGAGACCTTCGGCACCGAGACCGTCGACCCGGCCCGCATCGAGAAGGCCATCTCGACGGTGTTCGATCTGCGTCCGGCCGCGATCGTGCGCGACCTGGACCTGCTGCGCCCGATCTACGCCCAGACCGCCGCGTACGGCCACTTCGGCCGCACCGACATCGAGCTGCCCTGGGAGCAGACCAACAAGGTCGACGACCTCAAGGCCTCGGTGTGATCCCGGTGTAATTTTTCCGCCGAGCAACGTAGAGCTGCCCAATTTCTTCGGAAATTGGGCAGTTTTGCGTCGGTCGGCGCAATAAAAGTGCGATGAGCACAACCCTGGATTGAAACGTTCCAACCGTTTACAGTTCGCTCCGTTCGAAAGACGGGCAGATAGGTGAGTGATGTCGATCTACACCGAAGACCTCACGAAGTTCTACGGAACGACGCGAGCTCTCGAAGGCGTGTCGATCTCCGTCGACCAGGGCGAGATCCTCGGTGTCGTGGGAAGCAGCGGATCGGGTAAGAGCACCCTGGTGCGCAACATCGCGCTGCTCGAACGCCCCACCCGCGGCCGCGTCGTGCTCGACGGGCAGGACCTGACCGCGCTGTCGGAGAAGGAACTGCGCGGCGCCCGGCGCCGGCTGGGGAACGTGTTCCAGTCGGCCAACCTGCTCGACAACCGCACGGCACGCGCCAACATCGAGTACCCGCTGGAGATCGCGGGCTGGGACCGCAGGAAGCGGTGGTTCCGGGCGCAGGAACTGCTCGAGCTGGTCGGGCTGCCGGACCGCGGCGACGCCTACCCGGCGCAACTGTCGGGCGGCCAGCAGCAGCGCGTGGGCATCGCCCGCGCCCTGGCGGCCCACCCCACCGTCATCCTGGCCGACGAACCCACCAGCGCCCTGGATCCCGCCACCACGCAGGAGATCCTGACCCTGCTGACCAGCCTGCGCGACGAACTCGACGTCACCGTGTTGTTGATCACCCACGACCTGTCGATCGTGCGTCAGATCGCCGACCGGGTGACCGTGCTCAGCGAGGGCCGCGTCGTCGCGCAGGGCACCCTGGCCGAGGTGGCGGGAGACCCGGCGTCGGGCCTGCTGCCTCCCCTTGGCGACCCGCCGCCGCCCACCGGCGGTGAACTGATCCTCAATGTCCACGCCGGCGCCGACGCGTCGGGTTCGTTCCTCAGCGCGTTGGCGCGCGATCTCGACACCGACGTGCGCATCCTCGACGGTGAGGTGCTCCGACTCGGCGGACAGCAGGTGTCGCAGTTCCAACTCGCGCTCACCGGCATCGACCACTCGGCCACCGAACGCGTCGACGACTACGTGCAATGGTTCGAGCGCAACGGGATGACCGCCGTGAGCCCGCAGCGGAGCCTGGTGTGAGCGCGTTGCGCCAGTGGTTCGACGACTCGATCCTGTTCGAGACCGACGCGGTGCCGGTGGCCATCGGCCAGACCCTGCAACTGGTGTTCGTGCCGTTCTTCTTCGTGGTGCTGCTCGGCATCCCGCTCGGTGTGCTGCTCTACGCCACCGCGCCGGGCGGGCTGGCCCCGATCCGCTGGCTCAACAGCTCGCTGGGTGTCGTGGTGAACGTCACGCGCTCCCTGCCGTTCCTGGTGTTGGTGATCGCGCTGTGGCCGTTGGGCCGGCTGCTGGTCGGCTCGAGCCTCGGCACGGTCGCCGCGATGGTGCCGTTGACCATCGGCACCGTCCCGTTTCTGGCGCGGCTCGTGGAATCGTCACTGCGCGATGTCGATTCGGGCAAGATCGACGCGGCGCGCGTGGTAGGCGCCACCCGATGGCAGATCATCACGAAAACCCTTCTGCCCGAGGCGATCAGCGGCATCATCGCCGGGCTCACCATCACGATCATTGCGCTGCTGGGCTTCTCGGCCCTGGCGGGCGTGATCGGCGGCGGCGGGCTGGGCGATCTGGCGATCCGCTACGGTGCCCGCTCGTACGACGGCCCGGTGCTGTGGTCGACCGTGCTGCTGCTCATCGTGTTCGCGCAGATCTTCCAGGTCGTCGGCGACTACTTCGCCCGCAGGACCGACCACCGCGCCCGGCGCACCGGCCGTGACGCCGGCGAATCGCAGCACCTGACCGCATAGCCTCCCGTCCGCTCCATCTCACCGACAGAAACGGAAGTACATCCATGTCCACATCCGAGAACATCGACGGCCCGCCCAAGCGGAAAACCCCGCTGTACCTGGGCATCGCGGCCGTCGTCGTCGTGGTGCTCGTCGTCGCCGGATTCGTCTGGCTGCGCGGATCCGGCGAGAAGAAACTCACCGTCGCGGCGACCCAGGTGCCGCACGCCGAGATCCTCGAGTTCATCAAGAACGGCCAGGCCAAGGACGCCGGGCTGGACTTCGACATCCGCGTGTTCGACGACTACTCACTGGGCAACCGCTGGCTGTCCGAGGGTGACATCGACGCCAACTACTTCCAGCACAAGCCCTACCTCGACGAGCAGATCGCCGACTTCGGCTACCAGCTGCACGCGTTCCCCGGCGTGCACATCGAGCCCTACGCCGCGTTCTCCGAGAAGTACCGCAGCGCAAAGGATCTCCCGAACGGCGCCAAGATCAGCATCACCGACGACGGCTCCAACCAGGCCCGTGCCCTGGCCCTGCTGGCCTCCGAACACCTGGTGACGCTGCCCACCGACGGGCCGGTGAACGTGCACACCGTCGGCAACCCGAAGAACCTCCAATTCATCGAGGCCGCACCGGATCTGCAGGCCAAGGCGGTTCCCGACGTCGACCTCGCGATCCTCAACGGCAACTACTTCCTGGACGCCGGCTACACCCTCAAGGACGCGCTGATCGTCGAATCGCTGGAGGACAACCAGTACGCGAACTTCCTGGTCAGCCGCGAGGACAACAAGGACGATCCGGACATCGTCAAGCTCGACGAGCTGCTGCACAGCGATGCCACCCGCGACTTCATCAAACAGCGCTGGCCCGGCGGCGACGTGTCCCCGGCGTTCTGACCGACCGGAAATTCCGTCAGGTGTGCAGCGCGGCGCGCAGCGCGGCGAGCCCGCGGTCGAAGGCCTCGGTGGCCGCGGGCACCACGCCCGAGTAGCCGAGGTAGCCGTGCACGAGCGTGTCGGCGTTGTGCACCTCGACGGGAACCCCGGCCGCGGCCAGCAGTTCGCCGTAGCGCACACCGTCGTCGCGCAGCGGATCGTGGCCCGCCACCGCGATGTAGGCCTGCGCCAGACCGGACAGGTCGGCGGCCCGGGCAGGCACCAGCGTGGCAGGCGGATCGGACAGATCCACGTGGCCGGCGTACCAGGCCGAGAACCCCTTGACCGCGTCGATCGCCAGGATCGGGGCGTCGGCGTTCTCGCTGAACGAAGGCAGCGACGTGTCCCATGTGGTGGCCGGGTACCACAGCAGCTGGAACCGCAGCGCCGGTGCGCCGGTGTCACGCGCCAGCTGGGCGACCACCGCGGCGAGGTTGCCCCCCGCGGAATCCCCGGCGACCGCGAGCCGCTCGGCGTCACCACCGAGTTCTGCGGCGTGCCCGGCAACCCACTGGGTGGCGGCCCACACGTCGTCGACCGCGGCGGGGTAGGGATGCTCGGGCGCCAGGCGGTAATCCACCGACACCACGACCGCCTCGGCACCCGCCGCATGCCGCCGCGCCGTGGTGTCGTAGCTGTCCAGGTCGCCGACGGACCAGCCGCCGCCGTGGAAGAACAGCACGATCGGCAGTGTGACGTCGTCGGATGTCGGTGGGCGGTACACCCGGACCGGGATGGGGCCGGCCGGGCCGTCGATCGTGCGGTCGTGCACGTTCAGCTCGGGATGGATCTCGGCGCGCGGGAGTTCGCTGAACTTGCGGCGCGCCACCTCGACACCATCGGCGGTGGACAGTTGGAACGGCACAAGCTCCAGTACCTTCTGCAGAATGGCATCGAGGGCCGGTTTCTCGTCAGCAACAGACACACCGACACCGTACGCACACCGCGTGACACTGTGGCCGTGGGGCGCTGCCGCGGTCGTCGGCGCAGGCTACGGCGTTTTCCTCGTCGTCACCGCACTGCGGTTGCCCACGGGTGCCGCGCTGACCGGCCAGTTCGCCGCGCAGCCCGCGGTGAAGGCGCTCGCGGCCATCCTGCTGGCCGCGGCCGCGCTGACGCATCCGATCCGCCGCGAGCGACGCTGGCTGGTCGCCGCGCTGCTGTGCTCGGCCGTCGGCGACTTCCTGCTGGCGATCCCGTGGTGGGCGCCGTCGTTCGTCGGGGGTCTGGCGGCGTTCCTCATCGCGCACCTGTGCTTCCTGGCCGCGCTGGTGCCGCTCGCACGACGCTCCCGCGGCCGGCTGATCGCGGTGGCCGTGACCATCGTCGCGTGCCTGGCGCTGTTGGCGTGGTTCTGGCCGCGCCTGGTCGAGCAGGGCATGGCCGTGCCGGTGACGGCCTACATCGCGGTGTTGGGTGCCATGGTGAGCGCGGCGCTGCTGGCCGGGCTGCCGACGCCGTGGACCGCGGCGGGTGCGGTGTGCTTCGCGGTGTCGGACGCGATGATCGGCATCAGCGAATTCGTGCGCGGTGACCAGGCGCTGGCCGTGCCGATCTGGTGGGCGTACGCGGCGTCGCTGCTGCTGATCACCGCGGGTCTGTTCACCGGTCGCGGGACACCTGCGCAGTGACCCTCACCCGGCGAGCCGCCGAACACGAACCGATCGCGCGGGTGCTGCCGATGCTGTCGGTGCCGCACCTCGACCGCGAGTTCGACTATCTGGTGTCCGAGGAACTGTCCGACAACGCCCAACCCGGTGTGCGGGCCAAGGTGCGCTTCCACGGCCGGCTGGTGGACGCGTTCATCCTGGAGCGCCGATCCGACACCGAGCACGAGGGCAAGCTGGGCTGGCTGGACAAGGTGGTCTCACCCGAACCGGTGCTGAGCACCGATGTGCGGCGCCTGGTCGACGCCGTCGCCGCGCGCTACGCGGGCACCCGCCCCGACGTGCTGCGGCTGGCGATCCCACCGCGGCACGCCACAGTGGAGAAACAGGTTGTCGGAGAACCCGAACCGATCCCGGCGGTCGCCGTCGACCCGGGCGGCTGGGCGCGCTACGCGCGCGGCGAACAGTTCCTCACCGCACTCGGAGAGGGACGCGCGGCGCGCGCCGTGTGGCAGGCGCTGCCCGGTGAGCGGTGGGCGCACCGGTTGGCCGAGGCCGCCGCGACGACCGTGAACGCGGGCCAGGGCGTGCTGGCGATCATGCCCGACCAGCGGGACGTCGACGCCTTGTACGCCGCCGTCACCGCGCACCTGCCCGAGTCGCGCGTCGTCGCACTGTCGGCCGGACTCGGCCCGTCGGCGCGGTACCGGCGCTGGCTGGCCGCGCTGCGCGGAAACGCCCGCGTCGTGATCGGCACCCGCAGCGCGGTTTTCGCGCCGGTCGCCGATCTCGGGCTGATCCTGGTGTGGGACGACGGTGACGACAACCTCGCCGAACCACGCGCCCCCTATCCGCACGCCCGCGAGGTCGCCATGCTCCGCGCGCACCAATTGCGTTGTGCCGCGATCATCGGCGGCTATGCGCGCACCGCGGAGGCGCAGGCGTTGGTGCGCACCCGCTGGGCGCACGATCTGGTCGCGACCCGCGCGACGGTGCGGGCCGTCGCACCGCGCGTCGTCGCGTTGGACGAGAGCGGGTTTCAGCAGGAGCGCGATCCGGCGGCGCACAGCGCGCGCCTGCCGTCGATGGCGTTACAGGCCGCCAGGGCGGCGCTCGAGGCCGACCGCCCGGTGCTCATCCAGGTGCCGCGCCGCGGCTACGTGCCCGCCCTGGCATGTGCCCGCTGCCGCACCGTCACCCGGTGCAGGCACTGCACCGGACCGCTGGCCCTGCCCGACCGGGACAGCGCCGCCGCCCAGTGCCGGTGGTGCGGCCGGGCCGAACCCGCGTTGCGTTGCGCGCGTTGCGGTTCCGATGCGGTCCGCGCGGTCGTGGTGGGGGCGCGACGCACCGCCGAGGAGCTCGGGCGGGCGTTCCCCGGCACGCCGGTGATCACCTCGGGCGGTGACAGCGTCGTCTCCGACGTGCGTGGTGACCGCGCGCTCGTGGTGAGCACACCGGGCGCCGAGCCCGCCGCCGACGGCGGCTACGGCGCGGCCCTGCTGCTCGACGCGTGGGCGCTGCTGGGCAGGCAGGACCTGCGCGCCGCCGAGGACACGCTGCGCCGATGGATGGCGGCCGCGGCGCTGGTGCGGCCCCGCAGCGACGGTGGTGTCGTCGCGGTGGTGGCGGAATCGGCGCTGCCCACCGTGCAGGCGCTCATCCGCTGGGATCCGGCAGGCCACGCCGAGGCCGAACTCGACAGCCGCGGTGAGGTCGGCCTGCCACCCGCGGTGCACATGGCCGCGGTGGACGGCACCCCGCAGGCGGTGACGGCGCTGCTGGAACATGCCCAGTTGCCCGACGGCGCCGAACAGTTGGGGCCCGTCGACCTGCCGTTCGGGGCGCGCAGGCCACCCGGGGTCGAGGCCGACGCCGAGGTGAGCCGCATGCTGGTGCGGGTGCCGCGCAGCGGCGGCCTGGCGCTGGCGGCCGCGCTGCGCCGCGCGACCGCGGTGCTCAGCGCGCGCCACGACCAGGAGCCATCTCGCGTCCAGATCGACCCGTTGCACATAGGCTGATGCGCACGCTCCGCGCCGCGGGGCCGCGAACCGGATGACAACCGGATGATACGGACAGGAGGCGGCGTGCGACGGGTCCTGGCGTGGACGTTCACCTTGGCGCTCATCGTGTTCGGTCTGGTGTGGCCGGTGCTCTTCGACGGCGGTGGCGGTGACGTCGCGAACGTCGACGACCCCGTGGTGATCACCGACTACCGTGCCGATTTCAGCGTCGCCGCCGACGGCGAGTTGACGGCCGTGGAGACCATCACCGCCGACTTCCCGAGCGGACGCCACGGCATCTTCCGGTACTGGGATGTGGCGAACCAGAACGATTCCCGGGTCCGCCAGGTACCCGACATCCTGTCGATCGACCTCGACGGCCTGCCGGCGCCCTACGAGCTGCTGTGGACCGACAACAAACGCTTCCGGGTCGCCAAGATCGGCGACCCCGACTCGACGCTGCCGTACGGCAGCCACGTGTTCGAGATCCGCTACACGATCCCGGGTGTGCTCGATGCGGGCAGCGTCGGCGCCGACCGCCGGTTCGCCGGGCAAACCGGCGACCCGCAGGCCCGAACAGCCTTCTACTGGAACGTGATCGCCCCCGCCTGGAACAACCGCATCCTGCACGCCGACATCGCGGTGACGCTGCCCGGCGACGCCACGGGGGCCCAGTGCAGCGTCGGCTACGGCGTCGGGACACCGTGTGACCTCACGGTCGCCGGTGACACCGTGCGTATCGAGGCGGCCAACCTCGACCCGAGAACCCCGGTGACCGTGCGCGCGGGGGTGGACGTGCCGACACCGGCGCAGGTCGAACTGCCGTGGCCCTACGCGTGGGATCCCGTGCTGGGCCGGTCGGTCCCGCGGCTGGTCACCATCGCCGGCCTGACGGTGCTGGCCGCGCTGGCGGCGCTGCTGTGGCTGCGGACCACGATCGAACCGTCGCCCGGATTCCCGTTGCAGTACGCACCACCGGACGGGCTGGGCCCGGTGCAGCTGGAGTTCATCCGCACCGAGACCGTGCCCGCCACGGGACTCACCGCCACGCTGTTCCACCTCGCCGACCGCGGCCTGATCTCACTGCAGCAGGAGAGCGAAAGCCGCTGGAGCATCCGGGGGATGGCCCCTGCCGCGGCGTGGGCCGACGTCGACGAGGTCGGCATCGCGGTCGGCTCCGCCCTGAAGGTGATGAGCCCGGGTGCGACGTTCCGGGCGGACGGTTCGGTGACGGCGGGCAAGAAACTCAACCGGGCCAAGACCGACATGACGGCCGAGGTCAAGAGATGGGCGTTCGACGGCGGGCTCATGGTTCGCCGCCGCAACGAACTGTGGCTGCGGGTCGCCAACCTGATCGCGTTCGTCGGTGCACTGAGCGGTTTCTGCCTGTGGTTCGGCATCTCGACCACGACGGCGGGCCTGCCGTGTGCGGCGTTCTTCGTGTTCTCGGTCGGCTCGTGGCTCGGCGGCCTGGGCACCCGCCGCACCCCGGCCGGTCGCCAATTGTGGTCGAGGGCAGGCGGATTCCACCGGTTGCTGTCGACGGATTTGGCCGAGACCCGGTTCGACTTCGCGGCGCGTCAAGACACCTACATCGCCTACCTCCCGTACGCGGTCGCGGCGGGAACCGCGGCGCTGTGGGCCAAGAAGTACCAGGACACCATGGGTACCGTTGCACCCCAACCGCAGTGGTACCACTCGTCGTCGTCCGACAGCGGCTCCGGTTTCTCGGGCGGTTCCGCCGCGAGCTTCGACAGCTTCGAGTCGGCGCTATCGTCGTCGATGAGTGCATACACCGCGTCGCAGTCGTCGTCTTCGTCGTCCTCGTCCTCGGGCGGCGGGTCCAGCGGCGGTGGCGGCGGCGGTGGTGGCGGGGGAGGAGGCGGTTCGTGGTGACCGTGCTGTTGGTGGTGGTACTGCTGCTCGCGGTGGCGGTGCTCATCGGTTTCGTGGTGGGCTACAACCGGCTTCGCGCCGCCGACGTGCATGTCGCCGAAGCGCTCAGCGGTATCGACGTCGAGCTGACCAGACGGGCCGCGCTGATCCCCGGCCTGGTGCACACCGTGCAGACCTACGCCGCCCACGAGCAGGTGATCCTCAACCAGGTCACCGCGGCCCGCGCGGCGTTGGCCGCCGCGACCGCCGGGACCTCGGTGGCCCAGCGCAGCGCCGCCGAACGCCAACTCGACACCGCGATCGCGGGTGTACTGTCACTGGGCTCGTCGCATCCGGGCCTGAGCTCGTCGAACAACTTCCTGCACCTGCAGCAGAACCTCGCCGACACCGAGAACAAGCTGGCATTCGCGCGGCAGTACTACAACGACGCCGTGGCCACCCTCAACCGCATGGTCGGCAGCATCCCGTGGATGTACGTGGCGTCGGCGGCCGGCGTCTGTGAGCGGGAGTACTACCAGACACCGCGGTGAGGCGGCTTGGGGCTTCCCTAGACTGGCGCAGTGCGCCTCGTCTTTGCCGGAACCCCCGAACCCGCGTTGCCGTCGCTGCGCCGGCTGATCGAATCTCCACGTCACGACGTGGTGGCGGTGCTGTCGCGGCCCGACGCGGCCGCCGGCCGACGCGGTAAGCCCACGCCGTCGCCGGTGGCCCGGTTGGCGCTCGAACACGACATCCCGCTGCTGCGCCCGCAGCGGCCCAACGGCGACGAGTTCGTCGCCGAACTCACCGACCTGGCACCGGACTGCTGCGCGGTCGTGGCCTACGGAGCGCTGCTGAGCGAACGGATTCTCGCGGTGCCGCGGCACGGCTGGATCAACCTGCACTTCTCGCTGCTGCCCGCGTGGCGCGGTGCCGCGCCGGTGCAGGCCGCGATCGCCGCCGGCGACACCGTGACCGGTGCGACGACGTTCCAGATCGAACCCGCGCTGGATTCCGGACCGGTGTACGGCGTGGTCACCGAGACCGTGCGCGACACCGACACCGCGGGTGATCTGCTTGCCCGCCTTGCCGATTCGGGTGCGGCACTGCTGGAGCGCACGATCGACGGCATCGCCGACGGGTCGTTGACCGCGGTGCCGCAACCGGCCGAGGGCGTCACCATCGCCCCCAAGATCACCGTCGAATCGGCGCGCGTGCGCTGGGATCTGCCCGCACACGTCGTCGACCGGCGCATCCGCGCGGTCACCCCGAACCCGGGCGCGTGGACCATGATCGGCGACCTGCGGGTCAAGCTGGGCCCGGTGACCCAGGACAGTCACGCCGAGCAGGCCGGGGCGCTGGAGCCCGGTGAGATCCGGGTGGGCCGCAACAGCGTTCACGTCGGCACCGGATCGCATCCGGTGCGGCTGGGCCAGGTGCAGCCGCCCGGCAAAAAGCTCATGAACGCCTCGGACTGGGCCCGCGGTGCCCGTCTCGAAGAACCGGTGCGTGCCTCGTGAAACGCGATCGGCCGCAGCACAAACGCCCGCCGCGACGCAAACCGCTCGACCCGGCCCGCCGGGTCGCGTTCGACGTGCTGCGCGCGGTGTCCGAACGCGACGCGTACGCCAACCTCGCGCTGCCCGCGCTGCTGCGCGAGCGCGGTATCGACGGTCGCGACGCCGCGTTCGCCACCGAGCTGACCTACGGCGCGTGCCGCAGCCTCGGCCTGCTCGACGCGGTCATCGAACGCGCCGCGGGCAGGCCCACCGAGCGCATCGATCCGATCCTGCTGGACCTGTTGCGGCTCGGCACCTATCAACTGCTGCGCACGCGGGTCGAACCGCACGCCGCGGTGTCCACCACCGTCGAGCAGGCCGGCATCGAATTCGATTCGGCCCGAGCCGGATTCGTCAACGGTGTGCTGCGCACCATCTCCGGCCGCGACGAGCAGGGCTGGATCGAGGAGCTCGCGCCGTCCGCCGACACCGACCCGGTGGGCCACACGGCCTTCGTGCACGCCCATCCGCGGTGGATCGCGCAGGCGTTCACCGATGCGCTCGGGGCGGCGGCCGGTGAACTCGACGCGCTGCTCGCCAGCGACGACGCGCGGCCCGCCGTGCACCTGGCCGCCCGGCCCACCGCGATCACCGCCGAGGAACTCGCCGAGCAGACCGGCGGCACCGTCGGCCGTTATTCGCCGTACGCGGTGTACCTGAGCGGGGGAGATCCGGGCCGGGTGCCCGCCGTGCGCGACGGCGCCGCGCAGGTGCAGGACGAGGGCAGCCAACTCGTGGCGCGCGCGCTCACGCTCGCCGAGGTCGACGGCCCCGACCACGGCCGGTGGCTGGACCTGTGCTCGGGACCGGGTGGCAAGACCGCGCTGCTCGCGTCGATCGGCGCGGCCACGGGCGCCCGGGTCGCCGCGGTGGAACCCGCCGAACGGCGCGCCGACCTGGTCGAGGAGAACACCAGGGGACTCGGTGTGCAGGTGCACCGCGTGGACGGCCGGGAATCCGGACTGGAACCCGGTTTCGACCGCGTGCTGGTCGACGCGCCGTGTACCGGTTTGGGGGCGCTGCGGCGCCGCCCCGAGTCACGCTGGCGCCGCCAACCGGGTGATGTCGCCGCGCTGACCCGGCTGCAGCGCGAGCTGCTGGCTGCGGCGATCCGATTGACCCGGCCCGGCGGGGTGGTGCTGTACGCGACATGTTCGCCGCACCTGGCCGAGACGGTCGGCGTCGTGGCCGACGCGGTGCGCAGGCATCCGGTGACGGCCGTCGACACCAGGCCGTTGTTCGCTCCGGTCGGGGATCTCGGCGACGGCCCGCACGTCCAGCTGTGGCCGCACCGCCACGGCACCGACGCGATGTTCGCTGCGGCGCTCAGAGTTGGGTCCTGAAGCGCACCGAGGATCGCCGGGAACGCGTCGTCACCGCGTTGTTAGGCTGACGCCATGGCAGAACCCCTGATTGCGCCGTCGATTCTCGCCGCGGATTTCGCGCGACTGGCCGACGAGGTCGCGGCGGTCGGTGGCGCGGACTGGCTGCACGTCGACGTGATGGACAACCATTTCGTCCCCAATCTGACGCTCGGGCTGCCCGTGGTCGAATCGTTGCTCAAGGTCACCGACATCCCGATGGACTGCCATCTGATGATCGACAACCCCGAGCGCTGGGCGCCCGGCTACGCCGAGGCTGGCGCCTACAACGTGACCTTCCACGCCGAGGCGACCGACAACCCGGTCGCGGTGGCCCGCGACATCCGGGCGGCGGGCGCCAGGGCGGGCCTGTCGGTCAAGCCCGGCACCCCGCTGGAGCCCTACCTGGAGATCCTGCGCGAGTTCGACACCCTGCTGGTGATGTCGGTGGAGCCCGGTTTCGGTGGGCAGAAGTTCATCCCCGAGGTGCTGGCGAAGGTGGGCACCGCGCGTCGCCTGATCGATTCCGGTGAACTGAAGGTGATCGTCGAGATCGACGGAGGCATCAACGCCGACACCATCGAACAGGCCGCCGAGGCCGGTGTCGACTGCTTCGTGGCCGGGTCGGCGGTGTACAGCGCCGAGGATCCGGCGGCGGCGGTCAAGGCCCTGCGCCAGCAGGCGGCGGGCGCCTCGAAACACCTGTCGTTGTGAGCATTTCGGTCGAGGCCGCGATGCGGCTCGCCATCGATCAGGCCGAACAGGTCAAGGGGTCTACCTATCCCAATCCGCCGGTCGGGGCGGTGATCCTGGACCGCGACGGTCAGGTCGCCGGGGTCGGGGGCACCCAGCCCACGGGCGGGCCGCACGCCGAGGTGATGGCCTTGCGGGCGGCCGGTGACCGGGCCGAAGGCGGCACCGCCGTGGTCACCCTCGAGCCGTGCAACCACCACGGCCGCACCCCGCCGTGTGTGGAAGGTCTTGTCGCGGCGGGCATCTCGCGTGTCGTCTATGCTCTCGACGATCCCAACCCGGTGGCGGCCGGAGGCTCGCAGCGGATGGCCTCCTCCGGTGTCGAGGTGACCTCCGGTGTGTTGTGCGACGAGGTGTCCAGCGGACCGCTGCGTGAGTGGCTGCACAAGCAACGCACCGGAATGCCGCACGTCACATGGAAATTCGCGACGAGTGTGGACGGCCGCAGTGCGGCTGCCGACGGGTCGAGTCAGTGGATCACCAGTGCGGCCGCGCGGGCCGACGTGCACCGCAGGCGCGCGGCGGCCGACGCCATCGTGGTGGGCACCGGCACCGTGTCGGTCGACGACCCGTCGCTGACGGCGCGGTTGCCCGACGGCAGCCTCGCCGACCGTCAACCGTTGCGCGTCGTCGTCGGCAGGCGCGAGGTGTCCTCGGATGCCAAGGTGCTCAACGACGATTCGCACACCATGGTGATCCGCACCCACGATCCGCACGAGGTGATCCAGGCGTTGTCGGACCGCACCGACATCCTGCTGGAGGGCGGTCCGACCGTCGCGGGGGCGTTCCTGCGTGCCGGTGTGGTGAACCGCA
Organism: Mycolicibacterium goodii; assembly: GCF_001187505.1. The sequence goes on along the minus strand of NZ_CP012150.1, from coordinate 5,223,136 downwards.
TATTGGCGTACGTGGCGCCGATCCTGTTGGGCGGACCCATCACCGCCGTCGACGACGTCGGGGTGCCGAGCATCGGGCACGCCCAACGCTGGCGGTTCGACGGCGTCGAGACGATCGGCCCGGACGTCCTGCTCAGCCTCGTCCCGAACTGACGGGCCGGGCTACTCGGGCCCGACCCTCGGTACACTCGTACCAGACGCGCGTTCACTGTCGTATGCGCCAGATGAACACGAGCAAAGGACACGAGCGTGACCACACTTCAAGCCTGGCTCAACGTCTCCCCATCCAGCCCGAGCGCCATCGTCGGCACCATCCGGTCGGTGGTGTGCGCCCCGCTGCGGGTGGTGCTGCCGACCCGGCCGGCGCAGCCGCAGGTGCCCGAGACGCCGCTGGAGGCACCACGGCGCCTCCAGCGCGGTGTCGAACGCTGCTGACGCGACCCCAGTAGGCGGTCAGGGCGCCCGGTGGCGTCCTGACCCCTCATCGCCGGTTTCCGACGGCCGGGTCGAGAGCACCTGCGTCGGGAGATCCAGCATCTCGGTCGGAGCGTCGTCAACGTCGTCTGCCGGTGCGTGGACCGGTTCGAACTCGTCGACGTGCTCATGCCTACCGCTGATCAGCAGGCCCAGCAGCGCGCCGATGACACACACGACCGCCGCGCTCAGGAAGATGTCGCCGTACATCATCACGTAGGCCTCGCGGTACCGCACGGCCTGCGCGGCGAACCGCTCGGCCAGTGACATCGGGTTGCCCGCGTCCCCGGCGGCACGCGCGGCCAGCGTCGCCAGGTGCTGGTTGAACCGGTAGAAACCCCACGCGCCCAGCGCGGCGATGCCGATCAACATGCCGACCATGCGGGCCACCACCACGGCGGCCGACGCGATGCCGTGCTCGGCCGGCGGCACGGCGCGCAGCGTCGCCGATGTCAGCGGTCCGATGACCAGGCCGAGGCCGAGGCCCACGATCGCCAGGTCGGTGTCCAGCACCGGCAGCGTGAACAGCCCCAGGTTGTGGCGCTCCGCCAGCACGTTGACGCTCCAGTGCGAGATCAGCACGAAGCCACCCGCGGCGATGAGCAGACCGATCAGCACCACGAGCCGGTCACCGATGCGGGTGGCCAGCCAACCGCCGATCAGCGCGCCGATGGGCAGCGCGATCAGGAACCGCAGCAGCAGGAACGCCGCATGGTCCTGATCCTGGCCGAGCACGCCCTGACCGAACAGTTCCACGTTGACCAGCGTCACCATCAGCGCCGCGCCGGCACACAGCGACGCGGCCAGCGCGGCCAGGAACGGCCGGAAGCGCACCCCGGCCGGGTCGATCAGCCGGGTCTTGGCGACCTTCTCCCATGCGAAGAACGCCACCGCCGCGACCAGCGCGCCCGCGAGCACGGGAAGTCCCCAGCTGGGCAGCACCTGCTTGCCATCGGGCTCGGGGTTGTACAGGCCGACGACGGTGAGACCGAGGGTGATCGCGAGGAGGACACCGCCGACGACGTCGACCCGCTCCGGCTCCTCGTCCTGTTGTCTGGCGGGCAGGCTGAAGTGGATCATCACCATCGCGATGACGGCCAGCGGCACGTTGACCCAGAACACCGCCTGCCAGTGGTTGAACAGCCAGACCAGCGCGATGCCGTACATGGGACCCAGCACCGCGCCGAGTTCCTGTGCGGCGCCGACCCCGCCGAGCACCGAGGCCCGATTACGCGCCGACCACAGATCGGCCGCGAGCGCCAGCGTCACCGGCAGCAGCGCACCGCTCGCGGAGCCCTGGATGACACGGCCGATCACCAGCATCGTCAGATCGCTCGACAGCGCGGTGACGACCGATCCCACCGCGAAGCCCGCCAGGCCGACCTGGATGAGCATCTTGCGGCCGAAGCGGTCGGATGCGCGGCCCAGCAGCGGCATGGCGGCGATGTAGCCGAGCAGGTACCCGGTGATGATGGGGGTGACCCGCTGGATCTCGTTGATCGCGATGCCGACGTCGGCCATGATGTCGACGATGATCGTGATCACGACATAGGTGTCGAGCGCGCCGAGCAGCACCGCCAGGCTGCCCGCGCTGATCGCGATGTTGCGGTTCCCGCGGGAACGCACCGCAGTCGCGCCCGTCATCAGGCCGCTGGCTTGGTGACGTTGACCTGCTTACCCCAGTCCGAGAGCGTCATCGTGACGGTGTTGCCCGGCGAGGGTTCCAACTGGGCCTGCACCAGCGTCTTGTCGTCCTCGGTGATCCACGCCGTGCCGGGCACCGGGCCGGTGGCCTTGAGCGCCGGGGCGATCTTGTTGACCGCATCGGCGCTCACGTTGCCCTTCACCCGGACCGCCTCGGTGCCGTTGATGGATTCGCGCCCGTCGGCCTTGGCGTCGGAGAAGTTGGCCAGCACGTTGGCCAGGCCGGTCTCCGGGTTCAGGATCGCCGACACGTCGTAGATGTTGGCCGCGGCGCCGTAGTTCGACAGCGGGTCGCCCGGGGTCAGCGCGGCGTAGAGATTGCCGTCTGCGATGACGAACTTGGCGTCGGCGATCTTCTGGCCGAACGCGATCAGATCGGCGGTGCCCTCGGCGGCCACGGCAGGCGCGTTGGTCAGGTCGCCGTCGAGTTTCTCGACCGGCAGCCCGTCGACCTTGCCCTGCACCGTCAGCAGCAGATGCACGCTCTGCTGCGTCTTGGTCTTCGACGCCGACTCCTGCAGCAGCGCGGCACCGTCGGGCAGCGGCGCGTCCGAGGTCTGCGACGACGACGAACATCCCGCGACCAGCGCGGCGGCGGTGGCAAGGACGGCGAACAAGGATTGGACTGCGAAGCGTGGGCGCGTCTGCATAACTGCATCGTAGAGGCTCGCTGTGACCGACTGCTTTCTCCGACGGCCCGTCGACTGAATAGTCTGGTCGCGTGTTCACCGGAATCGTTGAAGAACTGGGCGTCCTGGTCGACAAGGCGGAACTGGGCGACTCGGCCCGCCTGACCATCCGCGGACCCGTCGTCACCACCGACGCGGGACACGGCGATTCGATCGCGGTGAACGGCGTGTGTCTCACCGTGGTGGACGTGCTGCCCGACGGCGCGTTCACCGCCGATGTCATGGGGGAGACGCTCAACCGGTCGTCCCTGGCCGGGGTGAACGTGGGCGACCGGGTCAACCTGGAGCGCGCGGCGGCGGTCAACAGCCGACTCGGCGGGCACATCGTGCAGGGCCATGTCGACGGCACCGGAACTGTGATCTCGCGCACGCCGCACGAGCACTGGGAGGTGGTGCGGGTCGCGCTGCCGTCGGCGCTGTCGCGGTATGTGGTCGAGAAGGGATCGATCACCGTCGACGGCGTGTCGTTGACCGTTTCCGGCATCGGAGATGACTGGTTCGAGATCTCGTTGATCCCCACCACGCGCGAGCTCACCACGCTCGGTGCGGCCGAGGTCGGCACGACGGTGAACCTCGAAGTGGACGTCATCGCGAAATACGTTGAGCGGCTGATGTCGGGAACCGGTCGGTAAGTGCTCGTGTAACCGCTGGTTTCCGGTGGTTCATACTGGAGTCGGCAGCGCGGACTCCCCGTCGGTATTCCGCCCGGACAGGCATGACACAGGCAAGGTGGCGATTATGACCAGGCTCGATTCCGTCGAGCGGGCGATAGCCGATATCGCGGCGGGCAAGGCCGTGGTGGTGATCGACGACGAGGACCGGGAAAACGAAGGCGACCTGATCTTCGCCGCCGAGAAGGCCACGCCCGAACTGGTGGCCTTCATGGTGCGCTACACCTCCGGTTATTTGTGCGTGCCGCTGGACGGCGAGATCTGCGACCGGCTCGGGCTGCTCCCGATGTACGCGGTCAACCAGGACAAGCACGGCACCGCATACACCGTCACCGTCGATGCGAAAAAGGATGTCGGAACCGGCATTTCGGCATCGGACCGGGCCACCACGATGCGCGCGCTCGCCGATCCGGACAGCGTCGCCGACGACTTCACCAAGCCCGGGCACGTGGTGCCGTTGCGCGCCAAGGACGGTGGCGTGCTGCGCCGCCCCGGGCACACCGAGGCCGCGGTCGATCTGGCGCGGCTGGCGGGTCTGCAGCCCGCGGGCGCGATCTGCGAGATCGTCAGCCAGAAGGACGAAGGCGACATGGCGCGCACCGACGAACTGCGCGTGTTCGCCGACGACCACGACCTCGCGCTGATCTCGATCGCCGACCTCATCGAATGGCGACGCAAGCACGAGAAGCACATCGAGCGCATCGCCGAGGCCCGGATCCCCACCCGCCACGGCGAGTTCCGTGCGGTGGGTTACAAGAGCATCTACGAAGACGTCGAACACGTCGCGCTGGTGCGCGGTGAGATCGCCGGGCCGGGCAGCGACGGCGACGACGTGCTGGTGCGTGTGCACTCCGAATGCCTCACCGGCGACGTCTTCGGATCCCGCCGCTGTGACTGCGGCCCGCAGCTGGACGCCGCGATGGCGATGGTGGCGCGGGAGGGTCGCGGCGTGGTGCTGTACATGCGCGGTCACGAGGGCCGCGGCATCGGTCTGATGCACAAGCTGCAGGCCTATCAGTTGCAGGACGCGGGCGAGGACACCGTCGACGCGAACCTCAAGCTGGGCCTGCCCGCCGACGCCCGCGACTACGGCATCGGGGCACAGATTCTCGTCGACCTCGGTATCCGGTCGATGCGGTTGCTGACCAACAACCCGGCCAAGCGGGTGGGTCTCGACGGCTACGGCCTGCACATCATCGAGCGGGTGCCGCTGCCCGTGCGGGCCAACAAGGAGAACATCCGTTACCTGATGACCAAGCGCGACCGGATGGGTCATGATCTGGTCGGCCTCGACGACTACGACGAAGCGGTGAGCATGGACGATTACGACGAGGCGGTGTACCTGCTGGGCGATCGCAGGCCGACGGATTCGGGCGAGGCGCAGTGAGCGGCGTCGGTGTTCCCGATCTGCCCCAGATCGACGCCTCGTCGCTGACCCTCGGCATCGTCGCCAGCACCTGGCACACCGAGATCTGCGACGCGCTGCTCGACGGTGCGCGCAAGGTCGCGGCTGACGCCGGTATCCCCGAACCCACGGTGGCGCGGGTGCTCGGCGCGATCGAGATCCCGGTTGTCGCACAAGCTTTGGCCGAGACCCATGACGCCGTGGTGGCGCTCGGTGTGGTGATCCAAGGTGAGACACCGCATTTCGACTACGTGTGTGACGCCGTGACGCAGGGCCTGACCCGGGTGTCGCTCGACGCGTCCAAGCCGGTGGCCAACGGCGTGCTGACCACCAACAACGAGGCGCAGGCGCGCGCGAGGGCGGGCCTGCCCGGCTCGACCGAGGACAAGGGTGCGCAGGCGGCCGCCGCGGCGCTGTCCACCGCGCTGACCCTGCGCGAGCTGCGCGCCCGCGCGTGACGGCGCAGATGGCCTCACAGATGGCGGACGAGACCTGGGATGTGCAGATCAGGCCTTACCGCACACCGATTTTCGCGTATGCGGCGGCGCTGGTCATCTTCGCGGCACACGTCACGGTGGGCGCACTGCTGAAGGTCGGCTCCACCGGCGTCCTCTTCCGTACCCAGGATCAGGTGGCGATCGGCCTGCTCGGCGCCGTGATCGCCGGGGCCGTGCTGATGTTCGCGCGTCCCCGCCTGCGGATCGGACCGTCGGGGATGTCGGTGCGGAACATCCTGGGGTACAAGCTCATCCCGTGGTCCGATGTCGCCGGGCTGTCCTTTCCGGTGGGCGCGCGCTGGGCGCGCGTCGACCTGCCCGACGACGAGTACATCGCGGTGATGGCCATCCAGGCGATCGACCGGGAACGTGCGGTCGAGTCGATGGACACCGCAAGGGAACTGCTCGCCAAGTACCGGCCCGATCTGGCCTGAACCTCACCTGACCGACGTCACCGGACGGACAGGGCCATGGCGAGTTCGGGTGCCTCGGTGGCGCCGCCGGCGTCGCAGACCCCGAATCCCAGGTTCTCGTAGATGCCGCGGGCGACGGTGTTGTCGGCGGCCACCCGCAGCCGGATCGTCTGGACCCGGCAGTCACGGGCCCAGTCGACGGCGGCGCTGATCAGCCGGTGGCCGACGCCGCAGTTGCGCGCCGCCGGATCGACCCACAGCGAGTACAGGTAGATGGTGTCGGTGTTCTGGTGTTGCGCGCCGATCAGGCCGAGCACCCGCCCGTCGGCCGCGGCGGCGAACTGGGCGTGCTCGGCGAGCCGCCGACGCCAGTTGCCCGCGGTGAACCGGGCCTCCTGGCGGTAGTGCGGGTCGTCGACGCCGAGCGAGTCGGCGAGTGCGCGCAACCGGATCGCCGCGAACAACCGCCAGTCGGCCGGGGACAGCCGCATCACGTCCATGGTGACCGGGGTACCCGTCATTGCGGATCACCCATCACCAGTCCTTCGCGACGTGGATCGGCGCCCCCGATCCAGCCGGGTTCGGTGCGCATGATCGCCGACAACCCGCTGGACTGGTCGGCCAGGTCGACATCGTGGCCCATGTCCCGCAGACCACGCACCAGCGCGTCGTGCGCGCCGTTGTCGGCGGTGTCGATGTTCGGGTGTTCACCGCCCACGTTGGTCTTGGGGGTGTTGGCCGCGCCGAAGTCCACCATGGACACCGCCTGCTGCGGGTCCATACCCCAGTCGAGCAGGCCGACAACGGTTTTGACGACGAACTGGATGATCACCGACCCGCCGGGCGAGCCGAGCACCGCGTAGAGCGGACCGCGTCTGCCGTTCTGCTGGTCGAAGATCAGCGTGGGCGCCATGGTGCTGCGTGGCCGCTTACCCGGTTCCACCCGGTTGAGGATCGGCGTGCCCTCGGGGCTGACCGGTTCGGCGGAGAAGTCGGTGAGCTGGTTGTTCAGCAGGAACCCGTCGACCATGTGGAACGACCCGAACGCCGATTCCACCGTGGTGGTCAGCGCGGCCGCGTTGCCGAAGCTGTCGACGATGCTGACCTGGCTGGTGCCGTGTTCGCGAACCGGGGGAGCGGTGACCGGCGGCCCGAAGCTGCCCGGCTGCGCGGTGCCCATGGTGCGCTCCTTGGAGATCAGGGCGGCCCGCCCGGTCAGGTAGGCGTTGTCCAACAGCGTCTCCGGGGATCCGCCGGGCAGCGGGACGAAGTCGGTGTCGGCGACGTAGCGGTCCCGGTCGGCGTAGGCGAGGCGCTCGGCCTCGGAGATCAGGTGCACACCCATGACCGTGGGCCTGCCGCCGTTGAGGTCGAGATCGGTGGGCCGGTACTCGCCCATCGCGAAGTGCTCGAGGATGCCGAGGGTGGCCGCGACCGCGATGCCGCCCGACGACGGCGGCGGCATACCGCAGATGTCGCGGCCGCGGTACGTCGTGCACAGCGGTTCACGCGGTTTGACGGTGTAGCCGGCGAGGTCGGCCTCGGTGAGCAGCGACGGCGTGCGCCCGCCGGCCGGGTCGGCCGCCGCGGTGACGATGGCCCGCGCGATGTCGCCGGTGTAGAACGCGTCGGCCCCGTCGGATGCGATGGCGCCCAGCGTCTTCGAGTAGGCGGGGTTGGTGAGCCGGGTGCCGACCCGCTTGGGTGTCCCGTCCTGGTTGAGGAAGTACTCCGACGCGGCCGGATCGAGCCGCAGCGCGGGCGCGGCGTCGACGAGCGCCGCGGCGAGGCGCGGACTGATGTCGAAGCCGCGGTCGGCGAGGTTGACCGCCGGGTCGAACAGATCGCGCCACGCCAGCTTGCCGTAATCGCGGTGCACGACGTCGAGCAGGCGCACGATGCCGGGCACGCCGATCGACCGGCCCGAGGCCCTGGCATCGGGTTTCGGTTCGGTGCGGTCGGTGTCGGAGACCCACCGCAGGTAGTTCTCGGTGGCGGCGGCGGGCGCCGTCTCGCGGCCGTCGAACGCGCGTACCGAGTCGGCGGCCGCGTCGTAGTAGAGCAGGAACCCGCCGCCGCCGATACCGGACGCCTGCGGCTCGACCAGGCCGAGCACGGCCTGCGCCGTGACGAGCGCGTCGGCCGCGGTGCCGCCGTCGCGCAGCACCTTGCACGCGGCCTCGGTCGCCAGCGGGTTGGCGGTGGCCACCGCGTACGACGCCGTGCGCACCGCGGTCATGTCGGTGCGGTACCCGGTGGCGACCTCCGGTTGGGTGGCGATGTCGCGTTGCGCGCTCTGCGTCGGTGCCCCCGGCGGCGGCTGCGGCGCCGCGGGAGGTTTTGGTACGGGTGTGCCGTTCGACACAATCTCGCACGGACCTGCGACAGGTCGACGTGGGCGTTCGGGACCGTCGGAGCAGCCCGCCACGATCAACACAGCGCCACTGAGCAGGGCGATGACCGCACGCGCGGACCCCAGCAATCGCACACCTCGACGGTAGCGGAGTTCCGTCGGATAGCGGCAGTAACCTGGAAACCGTGCCCGATCCAGCGACGTACCGGCCCGCGCCCGGGTCGATACCCGTCGAGCCGGGTGTCTACCGATTCCGTGACCCGCACGGCCGGGTCATCTACGTCGGCAAGGCCAAGAGCCTGCGCAGCCGGCTGACCTCGTATTTCGCCGACATCTCCAGCCTGGCGCCGCGCACTCGGCAGATGGTGATGACCGCGGGCAGCGTCGAGTGGACCGTGGTCACCACCGAAGTCGAGGCGCTGCAGCTCGAATACAACTGGATCAAGGAATTCGATCCGCGCTTCAACATCCGCTACCGCGACGACAAGTCCTATCCGGTGCTGGCCGTGACGCTCAACGAGGAGTATCCGCGGCTCATGGTGTACCGCGGTCCCCGGCGCAAGGGGGTGCGGTACTTCGGCCCGTACTCGCACGCGTGGGCCATCCGCGAAACCCTCGACCTGCTGACCCGGGTGTTCCCGGCCCGAACCTGCTCGGCGGGAGTGTTCAAGCGGCACAGGCAGATCGACCGGCCGTGCCTGCTCGGCTACATCGACAAGTGCTCGGCGCCGTGTGTGGGCCGGGTCAGCGCCGAGCAGCACCGGCAGATCGTCGGCGACTTCTGCGACTTCCTGGCGGGCAAGACCGACCGGCTGGCCAAGGACATGGAGCAGCAGATGACGGCCGCCGCCGAGGAACTGGACTTCGAGCGGGCGGCACGCCTGCGGGACGACATCTCGGCGCTCAAACGGGCTTTGGAGAAACAGGCCGTGGTGTTCGGCGACGGCACCGACGCCGACGTCGTCGCGTTCGCCGACGACGACCTGGAAGCCGCCGTGCAGGTGTTCCACGTGCGCGGCGGGCGCGTGCGCGGCCAGCGCGGCTGGATCGTGGAGAAGTCCTCGGAGCCGGAGGCGACCGGTGGCTCAGGTCCCGAACAGTCCGGTCAGGAACAGCTCGTCGAGCAGTTCCTCACCCAGTTCTACGGTGAGCAGGCCGAACTCGGCAGCGCCAGCGACATCGGCGGCGACGAGGTGACCAACCCGGTGCCGCGCCAGGTGCTGGTTCCGGTGTTGCCGCCCAACGCCGACGAGCTGGCCACCTGGCTTTCCGGGCTTCGCGGGTCCCGGGTGAGCCTGCGGGTGCCCGTGCGCGGCGACAAACGGGCACTGGCCGACACCGTGCAGCGCAATGCGCAGGAGGCCCTCGCTCAGCACAAGCTCAAGCGTGCGGGCGACTTCAACGCGAGATCGGAAGCCCTGCAGAGCATTCAGGAGTCGCTCGGTCTGGCCGATGCGCCGCTGCGCATCGAATGCGTCGACATCAGCCACGTGCAGGGCACCGACGTGGTCGCCTCGCTCGTGGTGTTCGAGGACGGTCTGCCGCGCAAGTCCGACTACCGGCACTACGCGATCCGCGAGGCCGCGGGCGGCGGCCGGTCCGACGACGTGGCATCGATCGCCGAGGTGACGCGGCGCCGGTTCCTGCGGCACGTGTCCGACGCGCAACCCGATCCGAGCAGCGATCAGCGACCGCGCCGATTCGCCTACCCGCCCAACCTTTTCGTCGTCGACGGCGGCGCACCGCAGGTCAACGCGGCAGCCGCGGTGCTCGACGAACTCGGCGTCGACGACGTCGCGGTGATCGGTCTGGCCAAACGGCTCGAAGAGGTCTGGGTGCCGTCCGAGCCGGACCCGGTGATCCTGCCGCGCAACAGCGAGGGCCTGTACCTGTTGCAGCGGGTTCGTGACGAAGCCCACCGGTTCGCCATCAGCTATCACCGCAGCAAGCGGTCCAAGCGGATGACGGCCTCTGCGCTCGACTCGGTGCGCGGCCTCGGCGAGCACCGTCGTAAGGCCCTCGTCGCGCACTTCGGGTCCGTCGCGCGCCTCAAGGAGGCCACCGTCGAGGAGATCACCGCGGTGCCCGGCATCGGCGTCGCGACCGCGCGCGCCGTGCAGGAGGCGTTGGGCGTGCCACCGGAGAACGGCACCGCACCCGATAACGGCACCGCACCCGAACCGGGGGACCCGCCGGCACCCGCGCACCCGCATTCGGCGGCACCCGCCCCCGATAGCGAGGATGATCGACACGCAACGGCGTCGGGGATGAACGGGAGCGAGCATCAGGTGGACCGGGTATGAGGGCTGGGGGCACCCCGGAGGCCGATCGTTCATGAGCGAAGCAGTGCACCGGGGCACATCGGGGGGCGCGTCGGGCGGCGTCCCCGACACCGACGGCGTGGAGTCACCCGAGGGCATCGACGTGGTGTTGGTGACCGGTTTGTCGGGCGCCGGGCGCGGCACCGCGGCCAAGGTGCTCGAGGACCTCGGCTGGTACGTCGCCGACAACCTGCCGCCGGAACTCATCGCCCGGATGGTCGACCTCGGCCTGGCGGCCGGCTCGCGGATCACCCAACTCGCGGTCGTCATGGACGTGCGTTCCAAGGGGTTCACCGGCGATCTCGACTGGGTGCGCAACGAGTTGGCCACCCGCAACATCACCCCGCGCGTGCTGTTCATGGAGGCCTCCGACGACATCCTGGTGCGCCGCTACGAACAGAACCGGCGCAGTCACCCGTTGCAGGGCACCCAGACCCTCGCCGAGGGCATCGCGGCCGAGCGGGCCATGCTGGCGCCCGTACGCGCGGCGGCCGATCTGGTGATCGACACGTCGAAGCTTCCGGTGCCCGCGCTGCGCGAGAGCATCGAACGCGCCTTCGGCGGCGAAACCGTGGCATACACCAACATCACCGTGGAGTCGTTCGGCTACAAGTACGGGCTGCCGATGGACGCCGACACGGTGATGGACGTGCGGTTCCTGCCCAACCCGCACTGGGTGGACGAACTGCGCCCGCACAGCGGCCAACATCCCGACGTCCGCGACTACGTGCTCGGTCAACCGGGCGCCCTGGAGTTCCTCGACACCTACCATCGGCTGTTGGACGTGGTGATCGACGGATACCGTCGGGAGGGGAAGCGCTATATGACCGTCGCGATCGGGTGCACGGGCGGCAAACATCGCAGCGTCGCCATCGCCGAGGCCCTGGCCGAGCGCCTCGAGGGCGGCGACGGGCTCACCGTGCGGGTGCTCCACCGAGACCTGGGTCGCGAATGACACCACGCATCGTCGCCCTCGGGGGAGGGCACGGGTTATACGCGACGTTGTCGGCCGCGCGCCGGCTCACGCCCCATGTGACCGCGGTCGTGACGGTCGCCGACGACGGCGGATCGTCGGGGCGGCTGCGCAGCGAACTCGACATCGTGCCGCCGGGTGATCTGCGAATGGCGCTGGCGGCGTTGGCATCCGACAGCCCGCACGGTCGGCTGTGGGCCACGATCATCCAGCACCGCTTCGGGGGCAGCGGCGCCCTGGCGGGTCACCCGATCGGCAACCTGATCCTCGCCGGGCTCAACGAGGTGCTGGCCGATCCGGTGGCCGCCCTCGACGAGCTGGGCCGCATCCTCGGCGTCAAGGGCCGGGTGCTGCCGATGTGCCCGATCGCGCTGCAGATCGAGGCCGACGTGGCCGGGTTGGAGTCCGATCCGCGCATGAGCCGGGTGATCCGCGGCCAGGTGGCGATCGCCACCACCGTCGGCAAGGTTCGCCGCGTCCGGCTGTTGCCGGGCGACCCGCCCGCCACCCGGCAGGCGATCGAGGCGATCATGTCGGCCGATCTGGTGGTGCTCGGGCCGGGGTCGTGGTTCACCAGTGTGATCCCGCACGTGCTGGTGCCCGAGCTGGCGGCGGCGCTGCGCGAAACCAGTGCCCGGCGGGCATTGGTGCTGAATCTCGCGGCCGAACCCGGCGAAACGGCAGGCTTCTCGGCCGAGCGCCACATCCATGTGCTGAGCCAGCATGCACCCGACTTCCGCGTCCATGACATCATCGTCGATGCCAGTCGCGTTCCCAGCGACCGGGAACGCGAGCAGCTCAGCCGCACGGCCAACATTCTCCAGGCCCGAGTCGAGTTTGCTGACGTATCTCGACCTGGTACACCTTTACATGACCCGGCGAGATTGGCCGCGGCACTGGAGGGGGTCCGGTTGCGTGCGTCTGCACCCGGTACGAGCGTGCAGGAACGGACTGTGCCAACGCCCACCGCCCGATCGGTCGACGCCGCGCGTCGTGATCAGGCACCGGATAGATCGAGAGGGGATGCCCCGTGGCGATGACAGCCGAGGTGAAGGACGAGCTGAGCCGTCTCGTGGTCAATTCGGTCAGCGCGCGCCGCGCCGAGGTGGCATCGCTTCTGCGTTTTGCCGGTGGGCTGCACATCGTCGGCGGCCGTGTGGTGGTCGAGGCCGAGGTGGACCTCGGCATCATCGCCCGCAGGCTGCGTAAGGACATCTACGACCTCTACGGGTACAACGCGGTGGTTCATGTGTTGTCCGCCAGCGGTATTCGCAAGAACACCCGGTACGTGGTGCGCGTCGCCAACGACGGTGAGGCGCTGGCACGCCAGACCGGCCTGCTGGACCTGCGCGGACGCCCCGTGCGCGGGCTGCCCGCGCAGGTCGTCGGCGGCAGCGTCGGTGACGCCGAGGCGGCGTGGCGTGGCGCGTTCCTCGCGCACGGTTCGCTCACCGAACCCGGACGCTCCTCGGCGCTCGAGGTCAGCTGCCCCGGCCCGGAGGCCGCGCTGGCCCTCGTGGGCGCGGCGCGCAGGCTCGGCGTGAGCGCCAAGGCCCGCGAGGTGCGGGGCAGCGACCGCGTTGTGGTGCGCGACGGCGAGGCGATCGGCGCGCTGCTGACCCGGATGGGCGCCCAGGACACCCGGCTGACCTGGGAGGAACGGCGCATGCGCCGCGAGGTCCGGGCGACCGCCAACCGTCTGGCCAACTTCGACGACGCCAACCTGCGCCGCTCGGCACGCGCGGCGGTGGCCGCCGCGGCACGCGTCGAACGCGCGCTGGAGATCCTCGGCGACAGCGTGCCCGACCACCTGGCCGCCGCGGGCAAGCTGCGCGTCGAGCACCGCCAGGCGTCGCTGGAGGAACTCGGCCGCCTCGCCGATCCGCCGATGACCAAAGATGCTGTGGCCGGCCGGATCAGGCGCCTGCTGTCGATGGCCGACCGCAAGGCCAAGCAGGAGGGCATCCCCGACACCGAGTCGGCCGTCACCCCGGATCTGCTCGACGACGCGTAGCCGCCGGTCATGGACGTCAGTGTTCCCGCGCCGCAACGGGATTGCGATCCCGAATGATGCGCGGTGAGCACCTCTTCACGACGGTGATCGAGGCGCCGCGTGACGAGGTGTTCGCCTGGCACGCCCGTCCCGGGGCGATCCACCGGTTGTTCCCACCGTGGCAGCCGCTGCGGATACAGGCCGAGGCCGGGTCGCTCGCCGACGGGCAGGCCCGTCTCGCACTACCAGGCGGGCTCACCTGGGTGGCCCGGCATGTGGCGGAATCCTACGATCCGCCACGGTGTTTCGTGGACACCATCGGGGCCGACGGTGTGACGTCGCTGCCTGTCCGCGCCGTGCTGCGCTGGCGTCACATCCACGAGTTCGACGACATCGGCGACGGTCGCACCCGCATGACCGACCGGGTGCAGACCTACGTCCCGGAACGGGCGCTGCGGGCCATGTTCGCCTACCGGCACCGGCAACTCGCCGACGACCTCGCGGCCCACCGGCGGGCCCGCGCACACGGCCTGCAACCTTTGACCGTCGCGATCACTGGCAGCTCGGGGCTGGTCGGCACCGCGCTGTCGGCGTTCCTCACCACCGGGGGACACCACGTCATCCGGCTGGTGCGCCGCGCTGCGACGAAAGCCGACGAGCGGCGCTGGGATCCCGTCCACCCCGATCCGGATCTGCTGGCCGGCGTGGATGCGGTGATCCACCTGGCCGGCGCGTCGATCGCGGGCCGGTTCGGCGACGCGCACCGACGCGCGATCCGCGACAGCCGCGTCGGGCCGACGCGGCGACTGGCCGAACTCGCCGCCACGGGTGGGCCGCGGACATTCGTGTGCGCCTCGGCGATCGGTTTCTACGGCACCGACACCGCCGGTGTGGTGACCGAGGACGCCGAACGCGGTGACGGCTTCCTCGCCGAGGTGGTCGCCGAGTGGGAGGACGCGACCGCCCCGGCCGAGCAGGCCGGGGTGCGCGTGGTGCGGGTGCGCACCGGCGTGGTGCAGACACCACGCGGCGGCATGCCGCGCGTGCTGGCGCCGTTGTTCCGGGCGGGTCTGGGCGGCCGCGTCGGCGACGGCACCCAGTGGTTGTCGTGGATCGGCATCGACGACCTGGTCGACATCTACCACCGTGCGCTGTGGGACGCCGGCCTGACCGGGCCGGTCAACGCGGTCGCCCCGGAACCGGTCCGCAACAGCGAATACACCCGCACGCTGGCCCGGGTGGTGCACCGGCCCTTGCTGCCGGCCACGGTGTTGCGGGTGCCCGCGGCGCTACCGCGGCTGCTGCTGGGTGAGCAGGGCGCCCGCGAGGTGGTGCTGGCCGACCAGCGCGTCGCATGTGCCGAGCTCACCCGGGCCGGGCACCGGTTCCGGCACCCGGATCTGGAGGTCGCGCTGCGGCACGTGCTGGGCTGAGTGCCGGACTGCACTGACCACGCCGCACACGGCGGATACCGCCCCATTAGGCTGGCGGCGAGGAGTTCACCGTCGAATATAGGGAGAAAAACGTGACCATCCGGGTAGGCGTTAACGGCTTCGGCCGAATCGGGCGCAACTTCTACCGGGCCCTGGCGACGCAGCAGGCCGAGGGCAAGAACACCGACATCGAGATCGTGGCGGTCAACGACCTCACCGACAACGCGACGCTGGCCCACCTGCTGAAGTTCGACTCGATCCTGGGCCGTCTGCCCCAGGAGGTCAGCCTCGAAGGTGACGACACCATCGTCATCGGTAACACCAAGATCAAGGCGCTCGAGGTCAAGGAGGGCCCGGCGGCCCTGCCGTGGGGCGACCTGGGCGTCGACGTCGTCGTCGAGTCCACCGGCATCTTCACCAACGCCGCCAAGGCCAAGGGCCACCTGGATGCGGGCGCCAAGAAGGTGATCATCTCCGCGCCGGCCACCGACGAGGACATCACCATCGTGCTCGGCGTCAACGACGACAAGTACGACGGCAGCCAGAACATCATCTCCAACGCCTCGTGCACCACGAACTGCCTGGGCCCGCTGGCCAAGGTGCTCAACGACGAGTTCGGCATCGTCAAGGGTCTGATGACCACCGTGCACGCCTACACCCAGGACCAGAACCTGCAGGACGGTCCGCACAAGGACCTGCGTCGCGCCCGCGCCGCCGCGATCAACATCGTGCCCACCTCCACCGGCGCCGCCAAGGCCATCGGCCTGGTGCTGCCCGAGCTCAAGGGCAAGCTGGACGGCTACGCGCTGCGGGTGCCGATCCCCACCGGCTCGGTCACCGACCTGACCGCCGAGATCTCGAAGTCGGCCACCGCCGAGGAGATCAACGCCGCGTTCCAGGCCGCCGCGGAAGGCCCGCTCAAGGGCATCCTGAAGTACTACGACGCGCCGATCGTGTCCAGCGACATCGTCACCGACCCGCACAGCTCGCTGTTCGACTCCGGGCTGACCAAGGTCATCGACAACCAGGCCAAGGTGGTCTCCTGGTACGACAACGAGTGGGGCTACTCGAACCGCCTCGCGGATCTGGTTGCCCTGGTCGGTAAGTCGCTCTGATCGCGATGTCTGTCAAGACACTCTCCGAGCTTCTCGCCGAAGGGGTCGAAGGTCGGGGCGTGCTGGTGCGCTCCGACCTCAACGTCCCCCTCGACGAGGACGGCAACATCACCGACCCGGGACGCGTCATCGCGTCGGTGCCGACGCTCAAGGCGCTCGCCGAGGCGGGCGCCAAGGTCATCGTCACCGCGCATCTCGGTCGCCCCAAGGGGGAGCCGGACCCGAAGCTGTCGCTCGCGCCGGTCGCGGCGGCGCTTTCGGAGAAGCTGGGCCGGCACGTGCAGCTCGCCGGTGATGTCGTCGGCAACGATGCGCTGGCCCGCGCCGAGGGGCTGACCGACGGCGACGTGCTGCTGCTGGAGAACATCCGGTTCGACCCGCGCGAGACCAGCAAGGACGACGGCGAGCGCCGCGCGCTGGCCGAGGCCCTCGCCGCGCTGGTGGAGGGGCCCGACGGTTCACCGGGAGTGTTCGTCTCCGACGGTTTCGGTGTGGTGCACCGCAAGCAGGCCTCGGTGTACGACGTGGCGACGCTGCTGCCGCACTACGCGGGCACGCTGGTGGCCGCCGAGGTCAAGGTGCTCGAGCAGCTGACCAGCTCGACGGACCGTCCGTACGCCGTGGTGCTCGGTGGTTCGAAAGTCTCCGACAAGCTCGCGGTCATCGAGAATCTGGCGACCAAGGCCGACAGCCTGATCATCGGCGGCGGTATGTGCTTCACATTCCTTGCCGCACAGGGCTTTTCGGTCGGTACCTCGCTGCTGCAGGAAGAGATGGTCGACACCTGCCGCAAGCTGCTCGACACGTACGCCGACGTGATCCACCTGCCGGTGGACATCGTGGTGGCCGACAAGTTCGCCGCCGACGCCGAAGCCGAAACCGTTCCCGCCGATCGTATTCCGGACGGCAAGATGGGTCTGGACATCGGGCCGGGATCGGTGGAGCGGTTCACCGCGCTGCTGTCCAACGCCAAGACCGTGTTCTGGAACGGCCCCATGGGCGTGTTCGAGTTCCCGGCGTTCGCGGCGGGCACCAAGGGTGTCGCCGAGGCGATCATCGGCGCCACCGGCAAGGGCGCGTTCAGCGTCGTCGGCGGCGGGGACTCGGCGGCCGCCGTGCGTCAGCTCGGCCTGCCCGAGGACGGTTTCTCGCACATCTCCACCGGTGGTGGTGCGTCGCTGGAATACCTCGAGGGCAAGGAATTGCCCGGCATCCAAGTTCTGGAGTCGTGAACCATGGCACGTAAGCCGTTGATCGCGGGCAACTGGAAGATGAACCTCAACCACTTCGAGGCCATCGCCCTGGTGCAGAAGATCGCATTTGCCTTGCCGGACAAGTACTTCGACAAGGTCGATGTGACCGTCATCCCGCCCTTCACCGATCTGCGCAGTGTGCAGACCCTGGTCGACGGGGACAAGCTGCGGCTCACCTACGGTGCGCAGGACCTGTCCCAGCACGATTCGGGCGCCTACACCGGCGAGATCAGCGGGGCGTTCCTGGCCAAGCTGGGCTGCACGTTCGTCGTCGTCGGCCACTCCGAGCGCCGCACCTACCACGGTGAGGACGATGCGCTGGTGGCCGCAAAGGCCAAGGCGGCGCACAAGCACGGGCTGACCCCGATCGTGTGCATCGGCGAGCAACTCGAGGTCCGCGAGGCGGGCAACCACGTCGAGTTCAACGTGAACTCGCTGCGCGGCTCGCTCAAGGGCCTGTCGGCCGAGCAGATCGGCCAGACGGTCATCGCCTACGAACCGGTGTGGGCGATCGGCACCGGCCGGGTCGCGGGCGCGGCCGATGCGCAGGAGGTGTGCAAGGCGATCAGGGACGAACTCGCCAACCTGGCGTCACCCGAGATCGCTGCGGGCGTGCGGGTGCTCTACGGCGGTTCGGTCAATGCCAAGAACGTCGGCGAGATCGTGTCCCAGGGTGATGTGGACGGCGCGCTGGTCGGCGGGGCGTCCCTGGACGGCGAGCAGTTCGCCACGCTGTCCGCGATCGCCGCGGGCGGACCGCTTCCGTGACGTAACCCCCTGAACAGGGTGGGCGGCGCCACCAGGTAGTCTTGCGGCCATGCAATTGGCCCTGCAGATCGTCCTGGTCGTGACCAGCGTCCTGGTCGTGCTCTTGGTACTGCTGCACCGTGCCAAGGGTGGCGGCCTGTCCACCCTGTTCGGCGGTGGTGTGCAGTCCAGCCTGTCGGGCTCCACGGTGGTCGAGAAGAACCTCGACCGGCTCACCCTCTTCGTGGTCGGCATCTGGTTGGTGTCGATCGTCGGGGTGGCGCTGCAGATCAAGTACAACGTCTGATCCCGCCCGGGCTTGCGCCGGGCGCCGGTCCCGGTGACCGAGCGCGCCGACGCACACCACATCCGCCGCTGCGGTATCAGTAGCCGGAGGCCGGCGCCGCCTGCGCGGCGCCGAGCAGCGCACGGGATCCCGAAACCCCCAGCCGCGTCGCGCCCGCGGCGATCATGGCCTTCGCGGCCTCCAGCGTGCGCACACCACCGGAGGCCTTGACCGCGAGTCCGGCGTCGGCGACGGTGCGGGCCATCAGCGCCACCGCGTCGACGGTGGCACCGCCCGAGGGGTGAAACCCCGTCGACGTCTTGACGAAGTCGGCGTCCGCCGCGACGGCCGCGCGGCACACCGCGACGATCTCGTCATCGGTCAAGGCGGCCGACTCGATGATCACCTTGAGCACCGTCGGCGCCGGAGCGGCCGCCCGCACCGCGGCGATGTCGGCCTCCACCCGGTCGAACGCTCCCGCCTTGGCGGCGCCGATGTCGATCACCATGTCGATCTCGTCGGCGCCGTGCCGCACCGCCTCCGCGGCCTCGGCGGCTTTGACCGCCGAACTGTGCTTACCACTCGGAAAGCCGCAAACCGCGGCCACCTTCAGATCGTGCCCGGCAGGGATCTCGATCGGCAGCATCGACGGTGACACACACACCGAATACGTCCCCAGCTCCAGCGCCTCGGCGACGAGCGCGTCGACATCGGCCGCCGTGGCCTCCGGTTTGAGCAGGGTGTGGTCGATCAACGCCGCGATCTCGGCGGTGGTCGGTTCAGTCGTCATCAGGTTCGGGTCCTTCGGGTCGGGTGTCAGGAGGTTTTCGCTTGGCGGTCGAGCACGTAGTTCATGATCAGGGCCGCGACCAGGATGAGCCCGGTCACCAGCATCTGGAAGAACGAACTCAAACCCAGCAGGTTGAACAGGTTGCGCAGCACCGACAGCAGCAGCACGGCGATGAAGGTGCCCATGACGCCGCCCTTCCCGCCGAACAGACTGGTGCCGCCCAACACCACCGCGGCGATCGCATCGAGTTCCAGGCCGGTGTTGGCGGTGGGTTGGCCGATGGTGAGCCGTGCGGTCAGCAGCACCCCGGTGAGCGCGGCCAGGCCGCTGCAGATCACATATGCCGCGGTGGTGATGCGCTGCACCGGCAGGCCGGACAGCCGCGCCGCCTTGGCGTTGCTTCCCACCGCGTAGACGTGCTCACCGAAGGTCGTGCGGCGCAGCACCAGACCCACGATCACCGTGGTGGCCACGAAGATCAGGCCGACGACGGGAATGCCTGCCACCGATCCGGCGCCCAGAAACCGTAGGCCGATGGGGATTTCGGCGGTCGTGGGGGTGCCGTTGGTGGTCAGGAAGGTCAGTCCGCGGATGCTCTGCATCCCGGCGAGGGTCACCATGAACGCGGGCAGCGCCAGATAGGCGCTCAACCCGCCCATGATCCCGCCGAGGATCAGCCCGCTCATGATCGCCACCAGCATGGCCAGCGGCCACGCGATTCCCAGTCCGATGAGGATCGCGACCAGCATTCCCGACAGCGCCGCAACGCTTCCCACCGAAAGGTCGATGCCCGAGGTCAGGATGACGACGGTCATCCCGATCGCCACGATGCCCGTCAGGCTGGACTGCTGCAGCAGGTTCGCCAGGTTCTGCGAGGTGAGGAACTGCGGCGCGGTGACGGAGGCGACGGCGAACAACGCGACGAAGATGAACAGCAGATTGAAACGCACGATGATGTTCTGGCGCCGTGTGCGTCCGGAACCGGGCGCGGTGGATGCGGAGGGGGTCTCCTCGATGAGGTCAGTCATTGTCGTGTCTTCCTGTGACGACGCAGCGGGCGATGTCCGCAGCTGATGTGGTTCTCGGGTCGAAGGCCGCGATGTTCCTGCCTTCGTGCATGACCCAGATCAGATCGCAGTTCTCGGTGAGCTCGCTCAATTCACTCGATGCCATCAGCACCCCGACACCGGACTCGGCCAGCGCCTGAACCTGTTCGAACAGATCGGCTTTCGCGCCGATGTCCAACCCTCGGGTCGGTTCGTCGAGCAGCAGCAGGTCGATTCCGCGGGCCATCCATTTGGCCAGCACGACCTTCTGCTGGTTGCCGCCCGAGAGTTGACCGACCGGCTGATCGAGGCCGGCGAACTTCACACCCAGGCGTTGCAGCGGCGGCGTGCACAGCTGCCGGGCGGCTTTCAACGGGTTGATGCCGAACGGAGCGAGCGCCGCGATCCCGGCGTTGCGCAGAATCGACTGTTCGAGAAACAGGCCCTGACTCTTGCGGTCCTCGGGCACCAGGCCGATGCCGGCAGCCACCGCGCGCCGCGGGGTCAGTCGGTCCAGTCGTGCACCGTCGAGGGTGAGATCGAGCGTGGCGGTGCGGTCGCCGAACAGGGTGGCCAGCAACGTGGATCGGCCCGCGCCTCCCAGCCCGGCCAGCCCGACGATCTCTCCGTGCCCGACGGTGATGCCCGAGACGTCCAGGATGCCGGGAATCGCGGCGCGACGAACCTCCAGCAGCTGGGTTCTTGCCTGGTCGGGGCGGGGGCGCCGCGGCGGCAGGGCTTGCAGGCCACGGCCGATCATGGCCTCGACCAGTTCGTCTTTCGTCACGGCGGCGACGTCGAACACGCCGACGGTCGAGCCGTCGCGCATCACGGTCGCGCGGTCGCCGATCGCCTTCACCTCGTCGAGCCGGTGCGATATGTAGATCACCGACTTGCCCGCCGCGGTGAGCTCGCGGATGACGCGGAACACCGCGGCGAGATCGTGATCGGTGAGCGCGGCGCTCGGCTCGTCCATGATGACGACCCTGGCATCGGTGGTGAGCGCCTTTGCGATCGCGGTGAGCTGCTGATCGGCGACGGACAGGTTCGCGACCACATCCGACGGCGCGAAGCTGCCTCCGACCCGGTGGATCGCCGCCTGCGCCAACCGATCTCGTTTGCGATGGGAGACGAACGGTCCGCGTCTCGGCTCGTGGCCCAAAAACAGGTTCTGCGCCACCGTCAGGTCCGGTACCAGATCCAGCTCCTGGTAGATCGTGCTGATCCCGGCCCGGACGCCGTCGACCGGTGAACTGAACGAGGTTTCGACCCCGTCGAGCGTGATCGTCCCGGAATCCGGTGTGTAGGAACCGGAGAGGATCTTCATCAGGGTGCTCTTGCCCGCACCGTTCTCGCCCAGCAGACAATGCACTTCGCCGGGGGCCACTTCGAGCATCGCGCCGTTGCACGCCCTGGTGCCGGGAAAGGTCTTCACGATGTCGTGCATGCGCACCGCGAGGTCGTTCCCGCCAACCCGCCCGGTGTCCGCAGCCTGGTGCGAAACTGTCGATTCCGTGTTGTGACCGGTCGTCATGAGAATGCTCCAGCACGGCCTGTGCCGTGGTCCAGCACGGCCTGTGCCGTGGGTTCGTCGGTGATCAGGACCGAGCACAGCCCGCTGGCCAAGGCACCGTTGACCACGGGCACCTTTCGTCTGCCCGCGGCCACCGCGATGGCGCAGTTGGCGTTGCGGACGTCGTCGAGGCTCAGACCGACCGTCCGCTTGTCGATGTCGTCGTAGGCGATCTCACCGTCGGAGGTGATGTAGTGCGCGAGAACGTCGCCGCAGGCACCCGCGGATTCCAGCAGCCCCAGTTCGGCGGGCGTGATGGCGCCCGACTCCACCAGAACCGACGTGGGGCCGAGCGCCCCGAGCGAGAACAGCAGGGCATCCGCCTTGCGCGCCCGGGACAGCACGTCCTCGACAAAGCCCTCCGCGTACAACGCATTTCGCGTCTCGATGCGTTCGACGATCGCGGGAACGGGCAACAGTGTGGCCCGCCCGTGCCCGCTGTGGGCGATGCTGGTGACGATGTTGGCGGCCCTCGTGGGATGTACCGATCGGCTGACGCCGCCGTTGGCCTGGATCACCTCGATACCGCTGGTCCATCCCGGGGGCAACACGGCGGCGATGTGCTGCAGGGTGTTACCCCATGAGACGCCGAGCGTGGTGATCCAGGAGGAGTTGGCCTTCAGATAGTTCGCCGCTGCCGTGGCGACGTGCCGCCCCTCGGTGTCCGGGGCGTCGGGGCCCGGCACCACAACGCATTCGCGGAGGCCGTATCGGCTGCGCATCGCCACCTCGAGGTGTGTGCGGCGCGCCTGCGGATGCACGATCCTGATCTCGACCAGGCCTGCCCCGCGCGCCTCGTCGAGCAGTCGCCCCACCTTCCACCGGGTGAGGTGCAGTTCGGACCCGATGTCCTCCTGTGTGCGGCCCTGCTCGTAATAGCACTGCGCGACATAGATCAACAGGTCGGTGTGGCTTTTGTCGGTGAGCATCACCGCACCACCCGGAAAGCCGCGCGGGCGCCCGCCGCCGCGTCGGAACCGCCGTCGACGGTGTCACACATGATCGGCCGCAACGCCGCGGTGAGCCGCTGGTAATCGTCGAAGGTCTGCTCGTAGCGGACACTTCGCTGCAGATCGGGTTCGAGCATCCGCACCCGCGGCGCGAACAGCCGGGACCCGGCCGTCAAGCTCGGGACGATCCCTGCGCCCGTCGCCGCGATCACCGCGCACGCCCGCAGCGTGAGGTTCTCCCCGATGACCAGCTCGGCGGGCCTGCCGAGCACGTCGATGGTCACCTGCTGCCACAACGAGTTCCGTTCGATGCCGCCGGAGAACACCAGGCGCGTGCAGGGGACACCGGACCGCTCGAACGAGTCGATGACACTACGGGTGCCGCACGCGACGGCCTCGACCATCGCCCGATACAGCTCGGCCTTGGTGGTGCCGAGCGTCAGACCGATCACCGCCCCGCGCAGGCGGGCCTCGCGGTGCGGGGTGCGGTTGCCCATGAAGTAGTCGAGCGCACGCAGGCCATGGGCAGCGGGATCCACCGCGGCCGCCTGTTCGATCAGCCCGGCCAGCTCCTCGCGGGGCACTCCCATGATGGATTCACCCGTCCATTTGAGCACCGAACCGCTCGTGACCTGACCACCCTCCACCAGCCACTTGCCCGGATTCAGCGCCTCGGGATACGGGCCCCACACCTCGTTGGAATTGGTGGGCCGGTCGACCTCGGTCACGATCGCCGACGAGGTGCCGGACACCAGCGACACCAGGCCGTCCACATTGCCGCCGCAGGCCAGAAGCGACACGTGCGCGTCGATCCCGCCCACCGCGACCACCGGCTCGTCGTCGATACCGAGGTCGGCGGCCGCCGCGGCCGACAGCGTGCCCGCGACACCGCCCACCGCAACGATCTCGTCCGGCAGCTTCTCGATGAGGTCGTCCATGCCGAGCGCGGCATAGAGTTCGGCCGGGAAGCGGCCCGCGAGGGTGTCGTAGTTGTACTTGCACACGGCGTTCATCTGCGAGCCGACCCATCGACCCGTCAACCGGAAGGTGAGGTAGTCGACGGCCTCGACGATGCGCGCCGCCGACCGGTAGGCCTCCGGGTCGTGCTTCTTGAGCCACATCGCCTTGGGCAGCAGCCATTCCGCCGCGTCGGAACCGCCGGACCACTGCAGGATCGGATGTTGCAGGCTCAGCTGCGCCGTCTGCTCGGATTCCGCGGCACCACGGGCATCCATCCACAGGATCGCCGGACGAAGCGGTGTGCCCGCCGCGTCGACAACAGCCACCGTGGACGCGGTGGTCGACGCGGCCACGGCGACCACCCGGCCCGCCGCTCGGCACAGCTCACCGGCCAGCAGCTCCCGCGTCGCCGCGGTGATCGCGGCCCACCAGTCCCGCGGATCCTGCTCGGCCCAGCCCGGTCTGGGATGGTGCGTCAGGTAGGGCCGGTGCGTCGAACCCAGCGCGGTGCCGTCCTCGGTGAAGGCCCCGACGCGGGCGCCCTCGGTGCCGAGGTCGATGGTCAGAAGAATTCCCATGTGTCAGACCTCGTTGGGCAGGAACAGAACCTTCGACGAGAAGACCGAGCGGTCACCGAGCTGCTGCATCATCCGCGGCAGCTCCGAGAGCCCCAGTTCGTGGGTGATCATGAACTCCCACTTGAGTTTTCCTGCCGCCATCATCTGTGCGGCGGTGCGCCACTCGTCGCCGGGGAACGGCGCCGAGAAGGAGTTCCACGAACCGTGCAGGGTGGTTTCCAGCCGCATGAACTGGTTGAAGGTGTCCTTCTCCAGGGTCACCGGCGCGTGCGGGATACCCACGAAGACCGCGTGCCCGTGCGGGCCGGTGAGGTTGGCGGCCATGTTCGCGGTCGCGGGAACCCCGGCAGACTCGAGCACGACGTCGAAGCCGCGTCCGCCGATCGCGCGCGCCTCTTCGACGTCCTGCACCGCGTGCGTCGCGCCGGCCTCGCGGGCCATGGCGGCCTTCTCCTCACTGAGGTCGACGGCCACGATCTGGTTGGCGCCGTGCAGTTTCGCCCACTGGATCGCGAACAGCCCGATCGGGCCCGCGCCGATCACCAGCACGCGGTGTCCGGCCCGCAGATCGGTCTTCCACAGGCCGTGCAGTGCGATCGCCGCGGGGTCGAGCATGGCGGCCGCGCGCGGGTCGATGCCTGCGGGCAGCTTCAGCAGATTGCCGACCGGGCTGACCACGTACTGGGCGTAGGCACCGTCGGATCTGCTGCCGAAGTAGTCGTAGTTCTCGCAGAGCCCGAATGCGCCCTTGGCACAGAAGTCGCATTGGCGGCACGGGATGAGCGGGGGCACCGACACGAGCTCGCCGATGTCGAATCCGTCGACGCCGTCGCCGAGTTCGGCGACCCAGCCGGAGAACTCGTGCCCGCAGATGATCGGCATGACATAACCGCCGTTGCGCAGCATCCTGGGGATGTCGGAGCCGCAGACCCCGCAGGCCGCGACCTTGAGCAGCACCTCACCGGGCCCAGGGCGCGGCACCGGCGCCTGCTCGACGCGGATGTCACCCGGCGCATACATGACGGCCGCGGTCATGCTGGGCGGCAGGGTGGCCGGCGCAGGCACGGTGGTCGGGGTGGGGGCCTCGGTTGTCATCGAGAATGTCTCCTTGCGGGATCGTGGGTGGACTGTCGATCGG
The DNA here is from genome assembly GCF_001187505.1 of Mycolicibacterium goodii. The sequence goes on along the minus strand of NZ_CP012150.1, from coordinate 5,197,775 downwards.
TGGTCATTCGGCGGCGAATGTCGACTGACCCACCAGTGCGGCTGCGTTGGACTTGTCGACCAGACCCGTTCCGGCATCGACGAATTCGGGCACCGACTCGCCGCGGGCCACCTTGGCCGCGGTCTGGATGGCGAGCTGGCCTTCCCTGTTGGGGTCGTTGAGGGCGGTGGCGATGTACTGGTCACCGTCGGCGATGGCCCGTACCGCCTCCATCAGCCCGTCCACCCCGAAGACCTTGACATCGGTGCGGTGGTTCTCGGTCAGCACCTGCATGGCGCCGAGCGCCATGTCGTCGTTCTGGGCGTAGACACCCTTGAGGTCCGGATGGGCCTGCAGCAGGTCCTGCATCGCGGTGACCGCCTTGGACCTGGTGTAGTCGCAGTACGGACCCTCGACGATGGTGATGTTGGGTTGGGCCGAGACCGCCGCCTGGAAGCCGTCGCGACGGTCGCGGGCGACCGCACCACCCGCGTCGCCCTGGATTTCGATGATCTTGCCGCCGGCCGGTCCGAGCGTGTCGACGGCGGCCTTGCCGACCAGCTCGCCCATGGCCTTGTTGTCGCGGCCGACGAACGCCGCCGCGCCGGATTCGACGGGGCGGTCGACGGTGACCACCTTGATGCCCGCGGCCTCGGCCGCGGCGAGCGACGGCGTGATGCCCTTCGGGTCGACCGGGTTGATCACCAGCACGTTGACGCCGCGCGTGATCAGATCCTGGACGTCGTTGTTCTGCTTGGTGATGTCGCCGTTGGCGTCGGCGTAGAAGAACTCGTCACCTTGCGCCTGAGCCTGCGCCTTGGCCGCGTCGGTGAGCGCGACATAGAAGGGGCTCTGCTGGGTCGCCTGGCTGAAGCCGATCTTCAGGGCGCCGTCCCCGACGGGCGTGGTCTGGGCCGCATTGTCACCTGGCACCGAGCAACCGGTGAACGACAGTGCCATTGCAGCCCCGAGCGCGATTCCTGACAGGGCTTTTGCGAAGCTCACGTTTCCTCCTTGCTTGCGGCGAGTCGGTGGTGTCGGCCGCAGATGACGCCGATCACGTTATGGAGGGATTTGTGAGGTCGTCAACATCCGCGCAATTTTTTGCTCATGTGAGCGCGGACCGGTCCGTCGAGGGGACGCACGCTCGGTGCCGACGAGCGTGCGCCGAGTGCTGACAAAACCCGGCGTGTCCACCGGCAAACACGCACGTTCGCGGTGCCAAGTTCGGAGTGCCCGGTCTGCGCCCGGTCCGGCGCACCCCGATACTTGTCACATGGCCGATTCGAATGACACCGCCCTCGCACCGTTCGGGTCGGTCCTGCGCACCCCCGTCGGACGTGATGCCACCGAACCGATGCGCGAGGACATCCGGCTGCTCGGCGCGATCCTCGGTGACACCGTGCGTGAGCAGAACGGCGAAGAGGTGTTCGACCTGGTCGAGCGGGCGCGGGTGGAATCGTTCCGGGTGCGCCGCTCGGAGATCGACCGAACCGAGTTGGCCGACCTGTTCCGCGGTGTCGATGTGCACCAAGCCATCCCGGTGATCCGGGCGTTCACGCATTTCGCGCTGTTGGCCAACGTGGCCGAGGACATCCACCGTGAGCGCCGCCGCGCCGTGCACGTCGCGGCCGGAAAACCGCCGCAGGACAGCAGTCTCGCCGCGACCTACCGCAAGCTCGACGCCGCCGATCTCGACGCGGCCAGGGTGGCCGACGCGTTGACGGGTGCGCTGGTGTCGCCGGTCATCACCGCCCACCCGACCGAGACCAGGCGCCGCACGGTCTTCGAGACCCAGCACCGCATCACCGAGCTGATGCGGCTGCGCCTGCACGGCCACACCCGCACCGAGGACAACCGCGACATCGAGGTGGAACTGCGCCGCCACATCCTCACCCTGTGGCAGACGGCCCTGATCCGGCTGTCGCGGCTCAAGATCTCCGACGAGATCGAGACCGGCCTGCGCTATTACCAGGCCGCGTTCTTCGAGGTCATCCCGCAGGTCAACGCCGAGGTGCGCGACGCACTGCGGCAACGGTGGCCCGGGGCGCACCTGCTGGCAGAGCCGATCCTGCGGCCGGGTTCCTGGATCGGCGGTGACCGGGACGGAAATCCCAATGTGACACCGGAAGTCGTGCGCCACGCGACCGGCCGCGCGGCCTACGTCGCGCTGGAGCACTACTTCGACGAGATCACCGCGCTCGAACAGGAACTGTCGATGTCGGCGCGGCTGGTCAAGGTGACCCCCGCGTTGGCGGCCCTGGCCGACGCCTGCCACGAACCGGCCCGCGCCGACGAGCCGTACCGGCGGGCGCTTCGGGTGATCCACGCGCGGCTCACCGCCACCGCCCGCGAAATCCTCGACGAGCAACCCGAACACGAACTCGACCTGGGCCTGCAGCGGTACCGGACGCCCGCGGAGTTCCTGGCCGATCTCGACGTCGTCGACAACTCACTGCGCAGCAACGGCAGCGGGGTGCTCGCCGATGACCGGCTGGGCCGGCTGCGAGAAGCCGTGCAGGTCTTCGGGTTCCACCTGTGCGGGCTGGACATGCGGCAGAACTCCGATGTGCACGAGCAGGTGATCGCCGAGCTGCTGGCGTGGGCCGGGGTGCATCCCGACTATGCCTCGCTGTCCGAACCGCAGCGTGTCGAGTTGCTGGCCGGTGAGATCGCGACACGCCGCCCGCTGATCCGCGACGGCGCCGAGCTGTCCGAACTGGCGCGCAAGGAACTCGGTATCGTCGCCGCGGCGGCCCGCGCGGTCAAGGTGTTCGGCCCGCAGGCGGTGCCCAACTACATCATCTCGATGTGCCAGTCGGTGTCCGACCTGCTCGAGGCCGCGGTGCTGCTCAAAGAGGCGGGCCTGCTGGACATCTCGGACGCCACCGGCTACGCCCCGGTGGGCGTCGTCCCCCTGTTCGAGACCATCGACGACCTGCAGCGGGGCTCGTCGATCCTGGAGGCGGCGCTGGACCTGCCGGTGTACCGCAGGATGGTCGACGCCCGCGACGGGCACCAGGAAGTCATGCTCGGATACTCCGATTCGAACAAGGACGGGGGATACCTGGCCGCGAACTGGGCGCTCTACCGCGCCGAACTCGACCTCGTCGAATCCGCCCGCAAGACCGGAATCCGGTTGCGGCTCTTCCACGGACGCGGCGGCACCGTGGGCCGCGGCGGCGGCCCGAGCTACGACGCCATCCTGGCGCAGCCACCCGGCGCGGTGGCGGGGTCGTTGCGCATCACCGAACAGGGCGAGGTCATCGCGGCGAAGTACGCCGAGCCGCGCATCGCGCACCGCAACCTCGAGACGCTGCTGGCCGCGACACTGGAGGCCAGCCTGCTCGACGTCGAAGGGCTGGGGGAGGACGCCGAGCCGGCCTATGCGGTCCTCGACGAACTGGCCGCGCTCGCGCAGCGCGCATACTCCGAATTGGTGCACGAGACACCGGGATTCGTCGAATACTTCAAGACCTCGACGCCGGTCAGCGAGATCGGCGCGCTCAACATCGGCAGCCGCCCCACGTCGCGCAAGCCGACGACCTCGATCGCCGATCTGCGCGCCATCCCGTGGGTGCTGGCCTGGAGCCAGTCGCGGGTCATGCTGCCCGGTTGGTACGGAACGGGTTCGGCGTTCGAGAACTGGATCGGCAACGATCCGCAGGGCGAGCGCCTCAAGGTGCTGCAGGACCTGTACCGGCGGTGGCCGTTCTTCCGCACGGTGCTGTCCAACATGGCCCAGGTGCTGGCCAAGGCCGACATGGGACTGGCCGCGCGCTACGCGGAACTGGTCGACGACACCGCGCTGCGGGCCAGGGTGTTCGACAAGATCGTCGCCGAGCACGACCGCACGATCCGCATGCACCGGCTGATCACCGGGCAGGACGACTTGCTGGCCGACAACGCCGCGCTGGCGCGTTCGGTGTTCAACCGGTTCCCGTACCTGGAACCGCTGAACCACCTGCAGGTCGAACTGCTGCGGCGCTACCGCTCCGGCGATACCGACGAGTTGGTGCAGCGCGGCATCCTGCTCACCATGAGCGGCCTGGCCACCGCACTGCGCAACAGCGGATGACCGCGGGGTGGTGTGGCTACAGCTTGGAAGCGGCGGCCTCGTCGAGCAGCCACACCGTGCGCTTGCGGCCCACGGCGCCCGCCGCGGGGATGTCCACGGCGGCGGCCCCGCCGACAGCGGCGGCCACGGCTTCGGCTTTCGCCTCGCCCGACACCACCAGCCACACCTCGCGCGAGTTCTGAACCGCGGGCAGGGTCAACGTGATTCGCTGCGGCGGCGGTTTGGGGGAGTCGGCGACGCCGATGACCAGCCGCTGGGTCTCGCGGACCGCGTCGGTGTCGGGGAACAGCGAGTTGATGTGTCCCTCGGGTCCCATGCCGAGCAGGTGCACGTCGAACTCCGGTACCGCCGAGTCGAAATTCGCCGACAGCAACTGTGCGTAACCGGCGGCGGCGGCGTCGAGGTCGTCACCGAACTCGCCGTCGGTCGCCGCCATCGCATGAACGTTGACGGCCGGGATGTCGATGTGATCCAGCAGTGCTTCGCGGGCCTGCTTGTCGTTGCGCTCGTCATCGTCCTGCGGCACGAAACGCTCATCGCCCCAGTAGATGTGCACCTTCGACCAGTCGATCTCACCGCTGCGCTCGCGGACCCGCTTGAGCAGGCCGATGCCGGTGCCACCGCCGGTGAGCACGATCGTGGCCTGACCACGGTCGGCGACCGCCGAGGTGATCGCGGCCACCAGGCGGTCTCCCGCCGCGGTGACCAGCGACGCGGTGTCGGGGTGGCGTTCGATGACGGTGTCGCTCATACGTATTGCACCTTGTCGATTCCTTGGAGGGCCTCGCGGTAGATCTCGTCGGCGTCGAGGCGGCGCAGGTCCTCGGCGAGGCACTCCTTGGCCTCGCGGCGGGCGAGCGGCACCAGCGCATCCGGCTTGGCGGTGCGGCTGATCGTCGCGGTGGTGCCGGTCTGTGGCCGCGACAGCGTCACCGTCTCGCTGGGCCGGTTCAGCTCGACCTTGAGGTCGCCGACCGCGCGGGTCACCGGTCCGTCGATCCGGCCGGCCAACCAGCCGGCCAGGATGTCAAGGGCGGGTTCGTCCTTGAGCCCAGACACCACCGCCGAGGTGATCGGCTCGTGCGGCTCCTGGTCGACCGCGGCCGCCAGCAGCGCCCGCCAGTAGGTGACCCGGCTCCACGCCAAATCGGTGTCGCCGGGCGTGTAGCCCTTGAGCCGGCTCTTGATGCACGCCAGCGGATCGTTGCCGTTGGTGGCGTCGGTGATGCGGCGGATGGCCAGTTTGCCCAACGGATCCTCGGAAGGAACCGCCGGGGCGACGGCGGGCCACCACGCCACCACCGGGGTGTCGGGCAGCAGGAACGGCAACACCACGCTCGCGGAGTGGTCGGCGAGTTCGCCAAAGAGCTTCAGCACCACCACCTCACCGGCACCGGCGTCGTGTCCGACCCGCAGTTGCGCGTCCAGTCGCGGCGTCTCGGCGGCACGGTCGCCGGGGACGACGACGATCACCCGGCAGGGATGCTCACGGCTGGCGAAGTTGGCCGCCTCGATCGAATCCTCGACCAGGTCCTCGGTGTGCGGCGCGATCACCAACGTGAGCACCCGGCTGAGCGTGAGGGCGCCGCCCTCCTCGCGCAGGCCGGTGATCTTCTTGTTGACGTCGTTGGTGGTGGTGTCGGGCAGGTCGACGATCATCTGAGCCCTCGATTCGTCACGGACGTCTCCATTCCCTGCCGGTGCGCCGCAGCATCTCGTCGGCGGACGGCGGCCCCCAGGTACCGGACTCGTACGGCTCGGGCTTGCCGTTGGCCGCCCAGTAGTCGAGTACCGGATCCAGGATCTCCCAGGACAATTCGACCTCTTCGTTCACCGGGAACAGCGACGGTTCGCCGAGCAGCACGTCGAGGATCAACCGTTCGTAGGCCTCCGGGGAATCCTCGGCGAAGGCCGAACCGTAGGAGAAGTCCATGTTGACGTCACGGACCTCCATGGCGCTGCCGGGCACCTTCGACCCGAACCGCAACGTGATGCCCTCGTCCGGCTGCACCCGGATCACCAGCGCGTTCTGGCCGAGTTCCTCGGTCATGGTCGCGTCGAACGGCAGATGCGGGGCCCGCTTGAACACCAGTGCGATCTCGGTGACCCGCCGCCCCAGGCGTTTTCCGGTGCGCAGGTAGAACGGCACCCCGGCCCAGCGCCTGGTGTTGACCTCCAGGGTGATCGCCGCGAACGTCTCGGTGGTCGAATCCTTGGCGAACCCTTCCTCGTCGAGGAGGCCGACCACCTTCTGGCCACCCTGCCAGCCCGCGGCGTACTGGCCACGGGCCGTCGTCTCATCGAGTGGTTCGGCGAGTTTCACCGCCGAGAGGATCTTGATCTTCTCGGTCTGCAGTTCGTGCGGGCTGAAACTGACCGGCTCCTCCAGCGCGGTGAGTGCCAGCAGTTGCAGCAGGTGATTCTGGATCACGTCACGCGCGGCACCGATGCCGTCGTAGTACCCGGCACGGCCACCGAGGCCGATGTCCTCGGCCATGGTGATCTGCACGTGATCGACGTAGTTGTTGTTCCAGATCGGCTCGTACAGCGCGTTCGCGAAGCGCAGCGCCAGGATGTTCTGGACGGTCTCCTTGCCCAGATAGTGGTCGATGCGGAACACCGACTCCTCCGGGAACACGCTGTTGACCACGGCGTTGAGTTCACGTGCGGTCTTCAGGTCGTGGCCGAACGGCTTCTCGATGACCACCCGGCTCCACCGGCCGTCGCGCGGTTTGGCCAGCCCCGACTTGCGCAGCTGCTCGCACACCACCGGGAACGCGTTCGGCGGAATCGACAGGTAGAACGCGTGATTGCCGCCGGTGCCGCGTTCGATGTCGAGCTTCTCGAGGGTCTCGGCCAACCGGGTGAACGCGGCGTCGTCGTCGAACGTGCCCTGCACGAACCGGATGCCCTCCGCCAGCCGGTCCCAGACCTCCTGGCGGAACGGGGTTCTGGAGTGCTCACGGACGGCCTCATAGACAACCCGGCCGAAATCCTCGTCCTCCCAGTCGCGGCGCGCGAAACCGACGAGCGCGAACGACGCGGGCAACAGGCCCCGGTTGGCCAGGTCGTAGATGGCCGGCATCAGCTTCTTGCGTGCGAGGTCACCGGTGACACCGAAGATCACCACCCCGCACGGCCCCGCGATGCGGGGCATGCGTTTGTCGCGTTTGTCGCGGAGCGGGTTGTGCCAGGCGATGCCCGGCCGGTCGTTGACCGCGGTCATTTCTTCGCTGCGTCGAGTTGGCCCTGGGTCGCGTCGAGCAGTTCCTGCCACGACTTCTCGAACTTCTCCACGCCCTCGTCCTCAAGGACCTTGAACACATCCGGCAGGTCGACCCCGATCGCGGCCAGCTTGTCGAAGGTCTCCTGCGCGGACCCGGCCGTGCCGGCGATGGTGTTGCCGGTGATCTCGCCGTGATCGGCGACGGCCTCGAGCGTCTTCTCCGGCATGGTGTTGACCGTGTTGGGCGCCACGAGTTCGGTGACGTACAGCGTGTCGGAGTACTCGGGGTTCTTGACGCCGGTCGAGGCCCACAGCGGACGCTGCACCCGGGCGCCGTCGGCCTTCAGCTTCGCGAACCGATCGCTGCCGAACACCTCTTCGTAGGCCGCGTAGGCCAGCCGGGCGTTGGCCACACCGGCCTTGCCGCGCAGCCCCAGCGCCTCTTCGGTGCCGATCTTGTCCAGGCGCGCGTCGATCTCGGTGTCCACCCGGGACACGAAGAACGATGCGACGGAATGGATCTTGGACAGATCGTGTCCGGCTTCCTTGGCCTTCTCCAGACCTTCGAGGTAGGCGTCCATCACGAGGCGGTGCCGCTCGACCGAGAAGATCAGCGTGACGTTGACCGAGATGCCCTCGGCGATCACCGCGGTGATGGCGGGCAGGCCCGCCATGGTCGCGGGGATCTTGATCAGCAGGTTGGGCCGGTCGACGATCTTCCACAGCTCGATGGCCTGCAGGATCGTCTTGTCGGTGTCGTGCGCGAGCCGCGGGTCCACCTCGATGGACACCCGGCCGTCGACACCGTCGGAGGCCTCGTACTCCTTGGCCAGCACGTCGCACGCGTTGCGCACGTCGTCGGTGGTGACGGTGCGGATCGTGGCGTCGACGTCGGCGCCACGCTCGGCGAGTTCCTTGACCTGGGCGTCGTAGGCGGTGCCCTTGGACAGCGCGGCCTGGAATATCGACGGGTTGGTGGTGACACCGACAACGCTTCTGGTGTTGATCAGATCGGTGAGGTTCCCGGTCTGCAACCGGTCACGCGACAGGTCGTCGAGCCACACGGATACGCCCGCGGCACTCAGCGCCGCGAGATTCGGGTTCTGAGCCATGTTTCGCCTCTTCTGCTAGTTGTTCGGTGCCCGATCAATTCTCGAGCGATCGCTCCGCCGCAGCGGCCACCGCTTCCGGGGTGAAACCGAACTCGCGGAACAACGTCTTGTCGTCGGCCGACTCGCCGTAGTGCTCGATCGAGACGATCTCGCCGGTGTCGCCGACCAGCTTGTACCAACTCTGCGCCACAGCAGCCTCGACCGCCACCCGCGCCGACACCGCGGGCGGGAGCACCGAGTCGCGGTACTCCTTGGGCTGCGACTCGAACCACTCGACGCACGGCATCGACACCACACTGGCGGTGATTCCCTTGTCCGCCAGCAGCTTCTGCGCGCCCACCGCGAGCTGCAGCTCCGAACCGGTGCCGATGATCACGACATCCGGGTTCTTCTCCGGGGTGCCGCCCAGCACGTAGCCGCCGCGGGCCACGCCCTCGGGATCGGTGCCGTCCAGCACCGGGATCGGCTGGCGAGTCAGGATCATGCCGACCGGGCCGCTGCCTGCGCCGCGCTCCAGCACGGTCTTCCACGCGTACGCGGTCTCGTTGGGATCACCCGGGCGCACCACCGACAGGTGCGGGATGGCCCGCAGCGCCGCGAGGTGCTCGATCGGCTGGTGCGTGGGACCGTCCTCGCCCAGACCGATCGAATCGTGGGTCCACACGTAGATCGTGTCGATGTCCATCAACGAGGCCAAACGCACCGCGGGCCGCATGTAATCCGAGAACTGCAGGAATGTTCCGCCGTAGGCGCGCGTCGGACCGTGCAGCACGATGCCGGACAGGATCGCGCCCATCGCATGCTCGCGCACACCGAAGTGCAGTGTGCGGCCGTACCAGGCGGCGTTCCAGTCCTCGGTCGAGATCGACGGCGGGCCGAACGAATCGGCGCCCTTGATCGTGGTGTTGTTGCTGCCCGCGAGGTCGGCCGAGCCGCCCCATAGCTCCGGCAGCTTCGGCCCGACGGCCGCGAGCACCGCGCCGGATGCCGCGCGCGTCGCGATCGGCTTCGCGTCGAGGTCCCAGTGCGGCAGGTCCGCGTCCCAGCCCTCGGGCAGTTCGTTGGCGAGCAGCCGGTCGAGCAGCTTCTTGCGCTCGGGTTCGCGCTTGGCCCACGCGTCGAAGTCGACCTGCCACTCGTCGTGGACCTTCTTGCCGCGGGCCACCAGCTCACGGGTGTGGGTGATGACCTCGTCGCGCACCTCGAAGGTCTTCTCAGGGTCGAAGCCGAGGACCTTCTTGGTGGCCGCGACCTCGTCGGCGCCGAGCGCCGAGCCGTGCACACCACCGGTGTTCATCTTGTTGGGCGCCGGGTAGCCGATGATGGTCCGCAGCGCGATGAACGACGGCTTGTCGGTGACCTTGCGCGCCTCTTCGAGAGCCCGCTCGATGCCGACCACGTTCTCGCCGCCCTCGACCTCCTGCACATGCCAGCCGTAGGCGCGGTAGCGCGCGGCCACATCCTCGCTGAAGGCGATGTCGGTGTTGTGCTCGATGGAGATCTTGTTGTCGTCCCAGATGACGATCAGGTTGCCCAGCTGCTGGGTGCCCGCCAGCGACGACGCCTCGCTGGTCACCCCCTCCTCCATGTCGCCGTCGGAAGCGACGACGTAGATGTGATGGTCGAAGGGGCTGGTGCCGGGTTCGGCGTCCGGGTCGAACAGGCCGCGCTCGTAGCGGGCGGCCATCGCCATGCCGACGGCCGAGGCGAGACCCTGGCCGAGCGGCCCGGTGGTGATCTCCACACCCTTGGTGTGGCGGAACTCCGGGTGACCCGGGGTCTTCGAGCCCCAGGTGCGCAACGACTGGATGTCGGAGAGCTCCAGGCCGAACCCGCCGAGGTAGAGCTGGATGTACAGGGTCAGGCTGGAATGCCCGCAGGACAGGATGAAACGGTCGCGACCCAGCCAGTGGGTGTCGCTGGGGTCGTGACGCATCTGGCGCTGGAACAGCGTGTAGGCCAGCGGCGCCAGGCTCATCGCCGTACCGGGGTGGCCGTTGCCGACCTTCTGGACCGCGTCAGCCGCCAGCACCCGGGCCGTGTCGACCGCGAGGGTGTCGAGTTCGGTCCAATCGTCGGGGTGGTTGGGCTGGGTGAGAGCGGTGATCTCTTCGGCCGTGGTCACGACTCACTCCTAATTCTGCTCTGTGCTCAGGCTTGACTTGCTTCTTCACCAAACACCCTAGTGGGAGTCGGCTCATCCAACGCAGACTGGCCGTCCGCGATCACTGGGAATTCATCTACCCGAATTTCTCCCCGCCGACCCCGAACCGACCCCTGCGATTCGGCGCTTCCACCCCGGCCGTCTACCATCGTCTGTAGTAGAAGCCACGTGACGCCACTGAGGAGTTATTTGCGTGAGCATTCGCGAGCGCCGGCTCATCAGCTGGACGCCACGCCGAATCCGGACCACGTTTCTGGCCTATTTGGCGCTGACAAAACCGCGGGTCATCGAGCTGTTGCTGGTGACGACCATCCCGGCGATGTTGTTGGCGGACCGGGGCACCGTTGACCCCCTGCTGATCCTCAACACCCTGGTGGGCGGCATGCTGGCCGCGGCGGGCGCCAACACGCTCAACTGTGTCGCCGACGCCGACATCGACAAGGTGATGAAGCGCACCGCGCGCAGACCGCTGGCCAGGGCGACCGTGCCGACGCGGCATGCGTTCATCTTCGGCCTGGTGCTGACGGTGACGTCGTTCTGCTGGCTGTGGGTGTCCACCAACCTGCTGTCCGGGATCCTCGCGGTCGCCACCATCGCGTTCTACGTCTTCGTCTACACGCTGCTGCTCAAGCGCCGCACCTCGCAGAACGTGGTGTGGGGCGGTGCGGCCGGCTGCATGCCCGTGATGATCGGCTGGTCGGCGGTCACCGGCACCATCCAGTGGCCCGCGCTGGTGATGTTCCTGATCATCTTCTTCTGGACACCGCCGCACACCTGGGCGCTGGCGATGCGCTACAAGGACGACTACAAGGCCGCCGGTGTGCCGATGCTGCCCGCGGTCGCCACCGAACGTGTGGTCACCCGCCAGATCCTCATCTACACCTGGCTGACGGTGCTCACCACGCTGGCGCTGGCGCTGGCCACCGGATGGCTGTACGGCGCGGTGGCGCTGCTGGCCGGTGCCTGGTTCCTGGTGATGGCCCACCAGCTGTACTCGGGGGTGAAACGCGGCGAGCCAGTCAAGCCGCTGCGGCTGTTCCTGCAGTCCAACAACTATCTGGCGGTGGTGTTCTGCGCGCTGGCCATCGACTCGGCGCTGGCCCTGCCCACCCTGTTCTGAGGCAGGCTGTCCGGTGGCCGGGGGCGGCGACCCGCGACGGGTCACCGCCCCCGCGCCACTACGGGATCAGCACGATCGACCCCACGGTCTTGCGGCCCTGCAGGTCGGTGTGGGCCCGGGAGGCCTCGGCCAACGGATACTTGCCGCCCACGGTGATCTTGATGGATCCGTCGGCGATCGCGGCGATCAGCTCACCCGCACGCCAGGAGAACTCGTCGGCCGTGCGGGTGTGGTGCGCCAGTGTCGGACGGGTCAGGAACACCGAACCCGCCTGGTTGAGGCGTTGCGGGTCGAACGGCGGCACCGGGCCGCTGGACGCCCCGAACAGCGCCAGGGTGCCGCGCACCGCCAGGCTCGCCAGGCTCGCCTCGAACGTCGACGCACCCACGCCGTCGTACACCGCGGCCACCCCGGCGCCGCCGGTGAGGTCGCGGACGCGGGCGGCGAACGCCTTCGGATCGTCGGGGTCCGGATACTCCAGCACCTCGACCGCACCGGCCTTCCGCGACAGTTCGGCCTTCTCAGGGGTCGACGCCGTGGTGATCACCCGGGTGCCGAGGCTGGTCGCCCACTGGGTGAGGATGAGCCCGACGCCGCCCGCACCCGCATGCACCAGGACGGTGTCCGACGGTTGCACCGGATAGGTCGACTTCAGCAGGTAGTGCGCGGTCATGCCCTTGAGCAGTGCCGAGGCGACGTCCTCGGGGGCGACCCCGTCGGGAACGTAGGCCACGAAATCGGCCGGGGCCACGCAGTATTCGGCGTAGGCGCCCACCGCGTTGGCCGTGACCACGCGGTCACCGACCTTGAGTGCCGCGACGTCGTCGCCGACGGCGGCCACCGTGCCGCACATCTCGGCGCCGACGACGAACGGCAGCTCACGCGGATACAGCCCCGACCGGAAATAGGTGTCGATGAAGTTGACACCTATCGCGTCGGCTTTGATCAGCACCTCGCCGGGCCCGGGGGAGGGCTCGGGACGTTCGACGTAGTTCAGGACTTCGGGTCCGCCGGTCTCGGCGACTTCGATGGCATACACGCCACCTATCATCCACTCGTGAAGCTCGCCCGTCCGGATGTGTTCCATCCCCGCGTCGTCCTCGCGTCCTGCGCGGCGCTGCCCGAGGGCGACGGCGACGACGACGGGCTGGTGGCCGCGCTGCGGCACCGCGGTCTGCATGCCCGCTGGCTGTCCTGGGATGACCCGGAGACCCTCGCGGCGGATCTGGTGATCCTGCGGGCCACCTGGGACTACACCGAGCGGCTGCCGGAGTTCCTGTCGTGGACCCGTTCGGTGCGCAACCTGCTCAACGCGCCGGAGATCGTCGAATGGAACACCGACAAGCGGTATCTCGACGATCTGGCCCGCCTCGGTGTGCCGGTGGTGCCGACGAGGTACTTCGCCGTCGACGACGAGGTGCAGATCCCGGCGAGCCTGGACGGCGAAATCGTCGTCAAACCCGCGGTCGGTGCAGGCTCGGCCGGTGCGCTGCGATTCGCCGACCGGGTGGCCGCGCTCGCGCACGCCGTGGCGTTGCAGCGGCAGGGCCGGGCGGTGCTCACACAGCCCTACGATCCCCGGATCGCCGACGGGGAGACCGCGCTGGTGTTCCTCGGCGGTGAACAGTCGCATGCCTTCACCAAGGGTCCGCTGCTGCCGCCGCCCGGTCAGACCCCCGAGTTCGACCCGTCGGGAACCTATGCGCAGGAGACGCTGTCGCCGGCCGACCCCGACGAGCAGGTGTGGCGGGTGGGCCGGTTGGCGGTGTGGGCCGTGACGCAGTTGTTCGACATCGAACCCGAGGATCTGCTGTACGCGCGGGTCGACGTGATCGGCGGGCCGGACGATCCGCGGCTGCTGGAGCTCGAACTCGTCGAACCGTCACTGGGTTTTCGTCAGCTCGGCACCGACGAACGTGCCGGTGCCGAGCGCGAATTCGCGCTCGGGGTGGAGCGCGCGCTGGAGCGGTTCGGGCTCGGGCCGTTGTCGCACCGGAGGACCTGAACTCCGCCGGTTCAGTCCGGCAGCCGCGTCCCGGTGGCGACGTCGAACCGGTGCACATCGCGCGCGGAGAGTTCGACCGTTGTGCCGGTGGGGATCTCGGCCAGCGACGGCGCGTCCACCACGCTGGTGAGCCGGGTTTCCCCGCAGCGCACGGTGACGATCGCGCGGGGCCCGAGCAGCTCCACCAGTTCGACGGTGGGTCCCTCCGATGCCGGAACCGGCGTGAGGATCAGATCATCGGGGCGCACACCGATCGTCACCGCGGCGGCGTCCGGTCCGCCGACCCGGATGCGCAGACCGGTCTCGGTGCGCAGTTCACCGCCGCTGACCGCGCCGTCGACGAGGTTCATCTTGGGACTACCGACGAAGGTCGCGACGAACGTGTCGGCGGGCCTGCGGTACACCTGCTCGGGCGGGCCTGCCTGGGCGATGCGGCCGTCGCGCATCACCACGATGCGGTCCGACAGCGTCATCGCCTCTTCCTGGTCGTGCGTCACGTACAACGCCGTGATGCCGAGCCTGCGCTGCAGGCGCAGCAGCTCGGTGCGGGTCTCCACGCGCAGCTTGGCGTCGAGGTTGCTCAGCGGCTCGTCGAACAGGAACACCGCGGGTTCGCGGATGATCGCCCGGCCGATCGCGACCCGCTGCTGCTGACCGCCGGAGAGGTCCTTGGGTTTGCGTGACACCAGCTTGCCGAGACCGAGCGACTCGGCGATGTCGTCGGCCCGCTTCAACGCCTCCGTGCGGGCAACCTTGGTGGCGCGCAACGGGAACGCGATGTTCTCCCGGACCGTGAGATGCGGGTACAGCGCGTAGTTCTGGAACACCATCGCGATATCGCGGTCGCGCGGTTCGAGTGTCGTGACGTCGCGGTCACCGATGTGGATGGTGCCCGAGGTGACCGGTTCCAGGCCCGCGAGCATGCGCAGCGACGTCGTCTTGCCGCAGCCGGACGGCCCGACCAGCACCGTCAGGCTGCCGTCGGCGAGCTCAAGGTCGAGATCCTTGACGACCGTGACTGCGCCATAGACCTTTTCGACCTTGGAGAAGGTCACCGATGCCATTGTCCGAACCTCGCTTGTCTAGTACTTGACCGCGCCGCCGCTGATCCCCTGGACCAGGCGTCGCTGGATGAAGAAGCTGGCGATCACGACCGGGATGATCGCGATCATGATCGCCGCGCTCATGGTTCCGATCTGCACGCCGCGGAACGTGTTGAAGTTCGCGATCGCCACCGGCAGGATCGCGGCGTTGCCCGGCGCCAGGATCAGGCCGTAGAACAGGTCGTTCCACGACAGCGTGAAGCCGAAGATGCCCGCGGCGCCGATGCCCGGATACACCTGGGGCAGCACCACCAACCGGAACGCCTGCCAGCGGGTGAACCCGTCGACGCGGGCCTGCTCCTCAAGCGAGGGCGGCACGGATTCGAAGAACCCGATCAGAAACCAGGTGACGAGCGGCAGGACGAACGACAGGTGCGCGAAGATCACCGGCGCCAACGTGTCGGTCATCCGCAGGGCGTGCGCCATGGTGAGGAACGGGAACACCATCACCGCGGGCGGCACCACCTGGGCGGCCAGCATGCCGAAGCGGGTGAGTGACCCGCCGGCCCGGTACTTCGCGATCGCGTAGGCGCCCATGCTGCCGACGATCAGGCTGATGCCCACGGTGAGGACGCCGACGACGGCGCTGCGGCCCGCCGCGGCGAAGATGCCGGATTCCAGCACCGCCTGCCAGTTGGCCATGGTGGGGCGGAACACGAACAGGAACGGCTCGGACATCTGCGCGGGCGACTTGAAACTCGCCAGCGCCACCCACAGGATCGGGAACAGCACGAACAGGAACGCCGCGGTGAGCACCGTGATGCGCAGCGTCTCCAACCAGCGCGGCCGGCTCATCGGGCGGGCGTCCTTTCGCGGGTGCGCTCCATCGTCCGGAAGGCCACCACGATCACCGCGAGGACCAGCACCAGCACGATGAAGGCCATGGCGCTGGCCTGCGCCAGCCGGAAGAACTGGATGCCTTCGAGATACATGTAGTACTGCAGGGTTTGGGTTTCGGTGCCCGGTCCGCCGCGCGTGGTGGCGTAGACGTATTCGAAGACCCGCAGCGCGTCGAGTCCGCGCAGCAGCACCGCCACGGTCAGCACCGGCGCCAGCATCGGGATCAGCACCCGGCGTAGCCGGTAGACGGGCCCGGCGCCGTCCACACGCGCGGCCTCCATGGGTTGTTTGGGCATGGATTCCAGCCCGGCCAGGATCAGCAGCACCATGAACGGCGTCCACTGCCAGATGTCGATGAACGCCAGCGTGAACAGCGCCCGGCCCGCGCCGAAGAAGTCGTAGTCGGCCCCGATCGCGTGCAGCAGGGCGGGGACGGCGCCGATCTGGTCGTTGAGCAGGAACCGGAAGATCAGGCCGACCGCGATCGGGGTGATGAACATCGGGGCCAGCACGATTGCGCGGGACAGGTCCTTGGCCCAGCGTTGCTGGTGCAGGGCGAGCGCGAGGGCGAAACCGAGCACCAGTTCGCCGCACACGGCGATCACCACGTAGATCGAGGTGGTCGCGAAGGCCTCCCAGAAGGCCGAATTGGTCAGTGCCCTCGCGAAGTTCGCGGTGCCGACGAAATCGGGGGGTTCGCGGTCGGTGAGTCTGTAGTCGGTGACGGACAGGTATGCCGCGTAGCACAGCGGGAATCCGACGGCCACGGCGAACAGGGCCAGCAGCGGCATGAGCATGCCGTACTTGAACTTCATCTGCGACCCCTCCTCGACGTGGCCGCCGGATCCCGCACCGTCACTTCTGGATTCGCTCCACCGCCGCCTGGGCGTCACGCAGCGCGTCGGCGACGCTCTTGTTGCCCGCGACGGCGTCGTTGAGTTCGGTGCCCACGGCCTGGATCATCTCCTCGCCGCCCTTGCCCTGGGTGAGCGGGGAAGCGTCGCTGAGAATCTCCCCGACCGTGCGGTAGTACTCCTCACCGTAGCCCTCGGCGAGCACCTTCTGGTTGGTCAGCGAACTCTTGCGGACCACCGCACCGCCCTTGGCGACGCGTTCGGCGTCGATCTCCGGCGAGGTGATCCAGGAGATGAACGCCCACGCCGCGTCGGAGGCCGCGGAGTTGGCCGGGATGGCCCAGCTCCACAGGCCCAGTGCCGACTTGCCGCCGGGAATCGGCGCCAGCGCGAACTGTCCGGCGCGTTCACCCGACGCCCCGGTCGGGTCGTTGAGCGCGGGCAGGTTCCAGTTGTAGCCCACCATCGATGCGGCCTTGCCGCTGGACACCGACCGGAACGCCTCGTCGAAGCCCCAGGACAGGCTGTTGGCCGGCGCGGCCGTGCGGTAGGTCTCGATGTAGGCGTCGAGCGCGCGGGCGGCCTGCTCGGTGTCCAGCGTCGGGTTGCCGTCCTTGTCGTAGATGGAACCGCCCGCGGCGAACAGCCAGTTGGCCCATTCCTCGAAGATCTTGTAGCCCCGCTGCGGCTGCATCGCGATACCGGCCCGGTCGGCGGTCTTGAGCTGTTGCGAGGTGCGCACCAGGGTGTCGAGGTCGGCAGGCACCGACGCCTTGGCGGCGGCCAGGTCGTTCTTGTTGTAGATGTAGCCGAGCGCGTAGTTGTAGAACGGCACGCCGTAGGTGGTGCCGTCGACGTCGGTGATGTCGGTCAGCGACGGGAAGAAGTCGTCCGGGTCGAAGCCGGTGGTCGCGGCGATGCGGTCGTTGAGCGGCTGCAGGAAGCCCGCGTCGGCGAAGTCGTCCATCCACGGGTTGTCCACCACGATCAGGTCGTAGGCCGGCTGCGCGGCCTGGAACGACGACACCAGCCGGTCGCGCATCTGGTCGAACGTCATGGTCTCGATCTCGACCTTGATGTCCGGGTACTTCTGGTTGAACTGCCCGACCAGGCCCTGCACGATGTCGGTGTCGGGCACGTTCTCCATCAGCACCCGGACGGTGGCCGAGGTGTCGGTGGGCACATCGCCGACACCGGAGGAGGCTTCGTCGTCGGCGGGGCCACCGGTTCCGGCGCAGCCGGACAGCACGAGGCAGGCCGCCACGGTGATCGAGCTGACCGCCGGCAGCCAGCGGCGCCGGCGCAGTTGTGGAATCTTCATCTGTTCTCGCTTTTCTGGTGGGGATGGGCAGTTGAGCGTGACGGGCGAGCAGGCTCAGTCCATGTAGGCACCGCCGTTGACCGACAGCGCTTCTCCGGTGATGAAGCGGGCATCTTCGGAGACCAGGAACGCCACCGCGCGGGCGACGTCGTCGGGAGTCTGCAGGCGGCCCAGCGGCGTCGCGTCGATCCAGGACCGGCGCACGCCATCAGGTGTCGAGCCGCTGAGTTTCGCCTCCCACTCCAATTCCCGTGACTGCATCGGCGTCGCCACGAAGCCGGGGCAGACACTGTTGACCGTGATGCCGTGTGCGGCAAGCTCGTACGCCATCGCCTGGGTGAGGCCGAGCACGCCGAACTTGGACGCGACGTAATCCGCGAGGAACGGTACCCGGCCCTGCTTGGCGGCCATCGACGCGGTGTTGACGATGGTGCCGCGCACTCCGGTGCGGATCATCGCGCGGGCCGCGGCCTGACCGCAGAAGAACACACCCTTGAGGTTGACGTCGAGGCTGCGGCCGAGTTGGTCGGGGGAGACGTCGACGAACTGGGCCATCGCCGAGATACCGGCGTTGCTCACCCAGGCGTGCAGCCCGAGCCGGTCGGCGACATCGTCGGCGAGTGCCGAGGACTGCGCGGGATCGGTGACGTCGAGCCGGGCCGATTCGTGCCCGCTGCCGGTGAGGCCCGCGGCGGTCTCCTGGGCCGCCGCGGCGTCGATGTCGGTGACGACCACGCGCCAGCCGCGTTGGGCGAGGGTGGTGGCGATCGCGCGGCCGATGCCGGATCCGGCGCCGGTGACGACGACGGTGTCGGTGCTGCTGTCGGTGGGGGTGCTCATGACCGGGCCTTTCGCGCCATGCGGTGGGATACGGGGGTGAGGGTGTCGCCGAGGCTGCGCCATTCGGTGTACGCCTCGGCGTAGCGGTCGACGTGCCGAGGGGTGGGGATGACGGGTTCGCCCAGGGTCTGGAAGGCCTGGGTGCTGTCCCAGTCGTCGAGCAGGCCGATGCCGACCGCGGCGATCACGGCCGCGCCGAGCGAGGCGCCCGGGTGGCCGATGATGGGCGTCAGCGGGGTGCCGAGCACATCGGCGAGGATCTGCTTCCACAGCACCGAGCGGCTGCCGCCGTTGGTGACCATGGCGCGGGTGAGGTCGACGCCCATCTCGGCGAACACCTCGGTGTGGTGTCTGAAGCCGAACGCGATGGCCTCCAGGACCGAGCGGTACATGTCGGCGCGGGTGTGGGCCAGGTCGAGGCCGACGAATGCGCCACGCAGATCCGGATCGTGCAGCGGGCTCTTCTCTCCGAGAAAGTATGGGAGACAGAGCACTTCGGCGGGGGAGCGGGTGTCGGCCTCGTCGTCGAGGGCGACGAGGTCGATGCCGCCGGACAGGGTCTGGAACCAGCGGATGAGGCTGCCGCTGGTCGCCATGCAGCCGTTGGGCAGCCAGCGGCCCGGTACCGGGTGCGCGTCGAGGTAGAGGCGGGCATCGACGACGGGACTGTCGCTGGCGGCCAGGATGTCCCCGGCGCCGCCCAGCTTGACCAGCCAGTCGCCGGGGCGGTTCACGCCGGCGGCGTATGCCGACAGGACGTGGTCGGCGCCGCCCACGATCAGCGGCAGTCCGGCGGGCAGGCCGGTGGCCTCGGCGGCCGCCTGGCTCAGTTCCCCGGCCTGCTGCCCGGGCGAGAGCACTTGCGGCACAAGGTCGGTCGGCAGGTCGGCCGCGTCGAACATCGGGTCGAAGCGGTTGCCGTCGAGTGTCCCGAGGCCGGATTCGATGGCCCAGTTGAGTTCGACGTGCGGTGCGGCGCCCAGGGCCGTCAACACCCAGTCGTAGGAGCCGACGAGTGATGCGGTGCGCTGCCACTCCGAGGGTTCGTTGTCGCGCAGCCACAGCGCCGTGGGCGCGACGGACTGCTGGGTGATCGCCGAACCGGTTGCGGCCAGGACGGTTTCGTCGTCGATGCGCGCCTTGAGTGCTTCGATCTCGCGCGTCGCACGCGCGTCGTTCTGCAGTATCGCGCGACGCACCGGGGTGCCGTCGAGGTCCACCGGGACCACGGCGGGGACCATGCCGGTGGTGGCGACCGCCCCGACCCGGGCGGGCGCGATGCCCGAATCGCGCAGCACCGATCGGATACCGGCGTGCACGTTGTCGAGCCACTGTGCCGGATCGGCCTCGGCCCGCCCGGGCGCGTCGGCGTGCAGGGTGGTCTCGCCGGTGGCCTGGGCGACGATCCGCGCCGCATCGACGGCGACGAGGACGGTCTTGGTCCCCGTGGTGCCGACATCGACCCCGATCGTGAAATCCGGCATGCCGTCCTCTCTGTCGTGGTGGGATGACAAGTGGGATCACCCTACCTCGATGCTGTTAGATTCTCACAGGATCTGTGTGACAATCACGTGAAGTCATGAATTTCTCTCGCGATAATGTGATTTAGTAACATTACGTCTGTTCTGTCTGCCGAAGTGAGAGGCGCCCCATGACCAGTTGGCTCGATGACGTATTTGCTGTGCAGAAGCCCGTGATCGCGATGCTGCACCTGTCGGCACTGCCCGGCGATCCCGGATTCGACTCCGCTGCGGGGATCGGTGCGGTGGTCGACCGGGCGAAGAGCGAGCTGGCGGCGCTGCAGGAGGGCGGCGTCGACGGCGTCATGATCTCCAACGAGTTCAGCCTGCCGTACCTCACCGAGACCGAGCCGATCACCGCGATCGCCATGGCCCGCATCATCGGGGAGTTGCTGCCCGAGATCTCGGTGCCGTACGGCGTGAACGTGCTGTGGGACGGACGGGCGTCGATCGACCTTGCGGTGGCCACCGGTGCCCAGTGGGTCCGGGAGATCTTCACGGGTGTCTACGCCAGCGACTTCGGTCTGTGGAACACCAACGTGGGTGCGGTCGCGCGGCATCGGCACCGCATCGGCGGCGACCACGTCAAGCTGCTGTTCAACATCGTCCCCGAGTCCGCGGTCTACCTCGCCGACCGCGATCTGGCCTCGATCACCGCGACGACCGTGTTCGCGACCAAGCCCGACGCGATCTGCGTCTCGGGCCTGACCGCGGGCGCCTCGACCGACCGGCAGGCCCTGCAGGTGGTCAAGAACGCCGCAGGCGAGGTGCCGGTGTTCGTCAACACCGGGGTGCGGGCGGACAACGCGGCCGAGCAGCTCGCGATCGCCGACGGCGCGGTGGTGGGCACCTACTTCAAGGAGGACGGCCGCTTCGAGAACCGCGCGGTCACCCCGCGGGTGGCCGAGTTGATGGACGCGGTCAAGACATTCCGGAAGACCCTGTGACATGACCGGCCCCGCGACCGAGGAGCTGCGTCGGCTGGCCGTGCAGGCTGCCGAAAGCGGGGCCGACGTGTGCCTGCGGCGTCTCGGCGAGCTGGTGGCGGCCACGACCAAGGGCGCGGCCGGGGATGTGGTGACCGCGGTCGACCACGCGGCCGAGGAGGCCGTGCGGTCGGTGTTGCGTGACGCCAGGCCAGAGGACTCGCTGCTCGGCGAGGAGATCGCCGAGCACGTCGGCACCGGCCCGCTGCAGTGGGTCATCGACCCCCTCGACGGCACCACCAACTACACGCGGCGCATACCGTACTTCGCGACCTCGGTGGCGGTGCGGCGCGTCACCGACGGTGCCTGGTTGGCCGGAGCGGTGTGCGCCCCGGCCCTGGGTGCCACCTGGAGTGCGGCCAAAGACAAAGGCGCACAGGTCGATTCGACGGCCCAGGCGGCGCCGCTGCCGCTGCAGCTGATCGACACCACGGCCCGGCTGGTGGGTACCGGCCTGTCCTACGACCCGGCCCGGCGCCGTCGCCAACTGCGTGACCTCGACGCACTGGTCGCCGGGTACACCGACATGCGCCGCTTCGGGGCGGCCGCGGTCGACCTGTGCCTGGTGGCGCAGGGCAGCCTCGACGCCTTCGTGGAGGGTGACCTCGCGGTCCACGACTGGGCGGCGGGTGCACTGATCGCCGAGGAGGCAGGCGCCGACGTGACCCGGCCGCGCATCGACGGGGACCCGGTGTCAGCGCGCCGACGCTGACCTGGCGTTGACACACACCACCTGCACGCCCGCAGCCTCCAGCGCCTTGACGGTCGGATTGGTCGGGGCACCGTCGGTCACCAGCACCGAGATGCTCGACACCGGTGCGACATTGGTCAGCTGCACGCGCCCCAGCTTGGTCGAGTCGGCGGCCACGATGACCCGGTCGGCCGAGCGCATCGCGGCCTGCTTCACATTGCCTTCCTCACGGTGGTACTCCGAGGCGCCGCGCTTGCCGTCGACCCCGGCGATACCCATCACATAGGTGTCGCAGTTGTAGCGCAGGTAGAAATCCTCGGCCTCGGCGCCGATCAGGCTCAGCTCGCCGGGCCGCACCTTGCCCCCCGTCAGCAGGATCGTGGTGTCGGGTTCGTCGGCCAGCTCCACGGCCACCAGCAGGCTCGGCGTGATGATAGTCAGGCCCAGCTCGCGGCCGCGGATCGCCCGCGCGACCGCCAGCACGGTGCTGCCGCTGTCGAGGATCACGGTCTCTTCCGGGGTGAGCAGATCGGCGACAGCCTTGGCGATGTGCAGTTTCTCGCTGGCGGATTCGCCGGCCCGCGCCGCGAACGAGGGTTCGGTGGCCTTGCCGCCGAACGCGATGGCACCGCCGAGTACCCGGCGGGCGATGCCCTGGTCTTCGAGCCGCTCGATGTCGCGGCGGATCGTCATCGCCGATACACCGAATTCGTCGGCGAGGGAGGTGAAGTCGACCTCGCGGTCGGTGTGGATGCGCGCGGCGATCGCCGCGCGACGGGCGTGCGCGCTCAGGCCGGATCCCATGTCGTCAGCGTAGAGCAGCGGTGTGAATCACTCACACCGATCACACCATGCGTGCCAGACGGCGTCGGATTTGTGATCAGTCAACAGCGGCGGGAACGGACGCCGGGATGCGCTCCCGCATCGAGGTCCACAGCGCCGCGGTGGCCGCGGTGCACGCAGCGGCGCCGGCGACGTGCACAGCCACCAGTGCCGCAGGCACGCCGGTGTAGAACTGCACCACCCCGACGAGACCCTGGGCGCAGATCACGGCCACGAGCACGCCGAGCCGCACCATGACCGGCCGGCCCGCATGCGCGGCGGCCAGCCCGAAACCGAGCGCGACCACCATGGCGAGGTAGGCGATCAGCAGTGACGAGTGCATGTGCACGAGCGTCGTGATCTCCACCTGCAGCCGCGGAACCGGGGCGTCGATGCTCTTGTCGCCGGCGTGCGGGCCTGCGCCGGTGACGAGCGTGCCGGTGACCAGTACCGCGGCGAGGGCGACCGCGCTGAGGATCGTCAACTGACGCAGCGGCTTCGGCACGCGTGGGCCGGCGACCGCGTCGTCGGGTTGGCCGACCTTGACGTAGAGCAGCACGGCGAGCCACACCATCGTCATCGAGGCCACCAGATGGATCGCCACGGTCCACCACAGCAGACCGGTCAGCACCGTGATGCCGCCGATGACCGCCTGCACCACGGTCGACGCGGGCATGAGCCACGCGTAGACCAGCACTTCGCGGCGGCGCCGCGCCCGGGTGACCGCCAGGACGGCGGCCGCGGCGGTGAGTACCACGAGGAAGGTGATCATCCGGTTGCCGAATTCGACGGCCTGGTGCACCACGGCCACTTTGGCATGCGGCACCGGGGTGAAGCTGCCCGGGAAGCACTGCGGCCAGGTCGGGCAGCCCAGGCCCGATGCGGTGACGCGGACGATCGCGCCGGTGACCGCGATACCGCCCTGCGTGAGGATCACCAGGAACGCGACGAGGCGCTGAACCCGGAGGCTGGGCAGGGGCAGGAGGTCGACCAGTCGCAGGAAAATTCGTCCGACGGACACGGGCCGATCGTAGATGACGCTTAACTACACCTTGTAGTAGGGGCTCAGGTGAACCGGAACCAGCGCAACGCGCACACCGCGGACACCGCGCCCCACACCGCCAGCACCGCCAGCCCGAACCAGTCCACCGAGAGTGTCATCGCCTGACTGAGCGCCTCGGTCAGCGCGCCCGACGGGGTCAGGCGTGCCACCCAGGCCAGCGCCGAGGGCACCGCCTCGGTCTCCAGGGTCAGCGCGCCGAAACCGGCGAACACGAACCACAGCAGGTTGGCCAGCGCGAGCACGATCTCCGAGCGCAGCGTGCCGCCCAGCAGCAGGCCCATCGCGGCGAAGCCGGCGGTGCCGAGCGCGATGATCACCGCGCCCAGCGCCAGACCCGCAGGCGGGGGACGCCAACCCAGCGCGACGCCGATCGCGCCGAGCAGAATCGCCTGCAGGAACACCACCGCCACCACGGCCAGCGACTTGCCCGCGATGATGCCCCACACCGGAAGTGCCGTGGCGCCAAGGCGTTTCAGCGCGCCGTAGCGCCGGTCGAAGGCGACCGCGATGGCCTGGCCGGTGAACGCGGTGGAGATCACCGCCAGCGCCATGATGGCCGGCGTGAACGCGCCCGCCCGGTCGTCGCCGAACGATCCCAGCGGCAGCAGCGTGAGACCGATCAGCAGCGTGATCGGGATGAACATCGTCAGCAGCAGTTGCTCGCCGTTGCGCAGCAGCAGCCGCAGCTCGAGGCCGAACTGCGCGGTGAGCATCTTCGGCACCGTGGCGGGCCGCGGATCGGGGGAGAAGGTTCCGGTTGCGAACCGGTTGGCCGATGGGCTCGTCACGATCGCAACTCCCGTCCGGTCAGGTCGAGGAACACGTCTTCGAGGCTGCGCTGTTCGACGCGCATGTCGGTGGCGAGCACGTTGACGCGGGCGCACCACGCGGTCACCGTCGCCAGCACCTGCGGATCGATGTGGCCCTCGACCAGGTATTCGCCCGGCGCGGCCTCGACCGCCTTGTAGCCCTCGGGCAGCGCGGCGACCAGCAGGGCCAGGTCGAGCTTGCGGGGTGCGCTGAACCGCAACTGGTTCTCGGCGCCGCTGCGCATGAGCTCGGCCGGTGTACCGGTGGCCACCGCGACCCCGTGGTCGATGATCACGATGCGGTCGGCGAGCTCCTCGGCCTCGGTGAGCTGATGCGTGGTGAGCACCACGGTGACGCCGTCGCGGCGCAGCGCATCGATCAACTCCCACACCACGATCCGGGCGTGCGCGTCCATCCCGGCGGTCGGCTCGTCGAGGAACACCAGTTCGGGGCGGCCCACCACGGCGCACGCCAGCGCCAGTCGCTGCTGCTGGCCGCCGGAGAGCCGACGGTAGGTGGTGCGCGCCGAATCGGTGAGCCCGAGCGTGTCCATGAGCCACGCCGGATCCAGCGGGTCGGCGGCGTACGACGCGACCAGGTCGAGCATCTCCCCGGCCCGGGCGGCCGGATATCCGCCGCCGCCCTGCAGCATGACGCCGATGCGTTCGCGCAGCCGGGCGTTGTCGGCGATCGGGTCGAGCCCGAGGATCCGGATGGTGCCCGCGTCGGCGCGCACGAAGCCCTCGCACATCTCGACGGTCGTGGTTTTGCCCGCGCCGTTGGGACCGAGCAGGGCAAGCACCTCGGCGCGCCGGACCTCGAGGTCCAGTTCGGACACCGCGGTGGTCGACCCGTACCGCTTGGTGACCCCGCGCAGCAGTACAGGAACGTCCGACGAAGGTGGTGAGGCGGCGGCGTCGGAGCGCCCGGAACGCGGTGTCACGGGGATTCAGCGTAGGCGTCGCCGGCCTGGGCCGGTTGCGCTGGTGGTCGCGGGGGCGGCTCGGGTAGCGGCCGCCACGGCAGCCGCCGGTAGGTCAGTGCGATGAGCAGCAGCACGGTCACCGCGCTGGCGAGCGTCGCCATCACGATCTGGAACAACGTGAACCGGTCACCGTTGGCCGTCGGCCCGAAGATCCCGACGATCAGCGTGATCGCGATGGTGGCGCCGCGGAAACCGGGCCGGGTCGCCCAGGCGGCCAGCGGGATGATCGCCCACAGCAGGTACCAGGGCTGCACCACCGGGAACAACAGCACGGTCCCGCCGAGCGCGACGCCGAGGCCGCCGACCGGGTGCAGGCGTCCGCGCAGCACCGCCAACAGCAGCCAGCTGACCAGGATCGAGATCATGAACACACCGATGCCACGGGTCAGGCCGAGTACCGCGGTGGTGTGATCGCCCAGCCCGAGCAGGATCCCGACCTGACCGGTGCCCAGTGCGATGAGCGTCGGCGGTGACATCCAACTGCGCACCACGTTGGCCGTGCCGAGGGTGAACAGCCAGCCGAAACCCAGGCCGCTGGCCCAGCCGATCGCGACCATCACCGCGAGCGCGATGGTGCCCAGCGACGTGCAGGACAGCAGGAACGCCTTGACCGTGCCGCCCCAGCGCCAGGCCAGGGCCATCGCGACGAAGCCGAGCGCCAGCAGCGACGGCAGTTTGACCTGCGAGGACATCGTGATCAGCACGGCACCGAGCACGAGCATCGCCATCGGCTGCCAGCGCTGCCACTGTGCGAGCGAGCCGGGCCAGGCCAGCGGGCGCGGCAGCAGGGGATGGGCCGTGTCGATGCCGCGCAGCGCGCACTCGGTTCCCGCCAGCATCAAACCCAGCATCAGCGCCTCGTTGTGGATACCCGCCACGAGGTGCATGAACAGCAGCGGGTTGCAGGGGCCGAGCCACAGCGCGCTGACCTCGGCGACGCCGCACCGGCGGGCCAGTCGCGGGGTCGCCCACACGATCAGCCCGACGCCGATCAGGACGACGAGCCGGTGGCACATGACGGCCTCGACGATGTTCTCGCCGGTCAGCGCCGAGATTCCCTGGCCGATCCACAGAAACAGCGGACCGTAGGGTGCGGGCGTCTCGCGCCACAGATTGGGCACCGACAGCGTGAACACGTGGTCGAGGCCGAGGCCCGTTGCGGGCCCCACCCGGTACGGGTCGAGTCCGAGCATCGCGATCTCGCTCTGCGCCAGATAGGAATACACGTCGCGGCTGTACATCGGCGGCGCGATCAGCAGCGGCACGGTCCACAGCAGCAGCGTGTGGTCGAGTTGGCTGCGGGACATGCGCCGGCGGCCCAGGGTGAACCGGCCGAGCATGAGCCAGGCCAGGGCCATCATCACCGCGCCGGTCGTCGTCATCGTCAGCGAGACCGTCTGGATCCGCGAGGGCAGGTTCAGCAGGCGCACCCCGAAGGTCGGATCCTGCACCACCGGGCGGGCGCCCGCGCCGAGTGCACCGATCGCCATCAGCACCGTCCCGCTCGCGCCGAACAGCCGGGTGCGGCGCATCGCGAGGATTTCGGCATCGTCGAGGGGTGAGGCGACCGCGTGTTCGTCGCCGTGCCACCGGGCGATCGACGAGCTGAAGGACGACAGGCGGCTGGCCATCACAGCAGCGTAACCGGCGCCGGATACGACTCCTGCCGGGTGACGGTGGCCCAGATCACGTAAGGGTGCCCTTGCTGGAACCGTTGCGGGAATTCCGTCACAATGGTGTTGTGAAATTACGCCGAAGTGGGACGACCCCGGTTGCCGCCGGTCCGTCGGACCCTGCCGGCGTGGGTCTCGGCGATGCGATTCCCCGCGATGTGGTCCACGGTGACGTGGTCGCCGGTGCGGTGTCCACCGCGGACGGCCACACCCGACGGGCCATCATCAAGCTTCTGCTGGAAGGCCCGATCACCGCGGGCCAGATCGGTGAGCGGCTCGGCATCTCCGCTGCAGGCGTGCGCCGCCACCTCGACGCCTTGATCGAGGCGGGCGACGCGCAGGCCAGCGCCGCGGCGGCCTGGCAGCACACCGGGCGGGGCCGCCCGGCCAAGCGTTACCGGCTGACCGCCGCGGGCCGGGCCAAGCTCGGCCACAGTTACGACGACCTGGCCGTCGCCGCGATCCGGCAACTGCGGGAGATCGGCGGCAAGGAGGCGGTGCGCACGTTCGCCCGCCGCCGCATCGACACCATCCTGGCGGGAGTAACCGCGGGGTCGGGTGACGTTGCACAGACTGCCGAGCGGGTGGCCGACGTGATGACCAGGGCGGGTTACGCGACCACCACGGCGCCGGTCAGCGGGCCGATCCGGGGCGTGCAGATCTGCCAGCATCACTGCCCGGTGTCGCATGTGGCCGAGGAGTTCCCGGAATTGTGCGAGACGGAGCGGGAGGCGTTCGCCGAGATCCTCGGCACCCACGTGCAGCGCCTGGCGACGATCGTCAACGGCGACTGCGCGTGCACCACCCACGTACCGCTGGACCTGGATCCGCTGGACAACAAGCAGCACACACAGAACACAGGCGACCAGAACGACGTCCGGAGCACAGCCCGCGCCCGGACGACCACCCCGATCGATCAAGGAGCGTCGACATGACGACCACCCCCGAGACAGCACCACTGACCCAGGAAGAGACCATCGCGTCCCTGGGGAAGTACGGCTACGGCTGGGCGGACTCCGACGTCGCGGGCGCCAGCGCGCAGCGCGGTCTCAACGAGGCGGTCGTGCGCGACATCTCGGCCAAGAAGAACGAGCCGGAGTGGATGCTCGACATCCGCCTGAAGGCGTTGCGCACCTTCGACAAGAAGCCGATGCCGGGCTGGGGCTCGAACCTCGAGGGCATCGACTTCGACAACATCAAATACTTCGTGCGCTCCACGGAGAAGCAGGCCACCTCGTGGGAGGAACTGCCCGAGGACATCCGCAACACCTACGACAAGCTGGGCATCCCCGAGGCCGAGAAGCAGCGCCTCGTGGCGGGTGTGGCCGCACAGTACGAGTCCGAGGTGGTGTACCACCAGATCCGCGAGGACCTGGAGAGCCAGGGCGTGATCTTCCTGGACACCGACTCGGGCCTGCGCGAGCACCCGGAGATCTTCAAGCAGTACTTCGGCACCGTCATCCCGGCCGGTGACAACAAGTTCTCGGCGCTGAACACCGCGGTGTGGTCGGGTGGCTCGTTCATCTACGTCCCGCCGGGTGTGCAAGTCGACATCCCGCTGCAGGCCTACTTCCGGATCAACACGGAGAACATGGGCCAGTTCGAGCGCACGCTGATCATCGTCGACGAGGGCGCCTACGTGCACTACGTCGAGGGTTGTACCGCGCCGATCTACAAGAGCGACTCGCTGCACTCGGCCGTGGTGGAGATCATCGTCAAGGCCGGCGGCCGGTGCCGCTACACGACCATCCAGAACTGGTCGAACAACGTCTACAACCTGGTCACAAAACGAGCGCGGGCCGAAGCAGGCGCCACCATGGAGTGGATCGACGGCAACATCGGCTCGAAGGTCACCATGAAGTACCCGGCCGTGTGGATGACCGGTGAGCACGCCAAGGGCGAGGTGCTCTCGGTGGCGTTCGCCGGGGAGGGCCAGCACCAGGACACCGGCGCCAAGATGCTGCACCTCGCGCCCAACACGTCGAGCAACATCGTCAGCAAGTCGGTGGCCCGCGGCGGTGGCCGTGCCTCCTACCGCGGCCTGGTCCAGGTCAACAAGGGGGCGCACGGATCGCGCTCGAGCGTGAAATGCGATGCGCTGCTGGTGGACACGATCAGCCGCAGCGACACCTACCCGTACGTCGACATCCGCGAGGACGACGTGACGATGGGTCACGAGGCCACGGTGTCGAAGGTCAGCGAGGATCAGCTGTTCTATCTGATGAGCCGCGGCCTCACCGAGGACGAGGCGATGGCGATGGTGGTGCGCGGCTTCGTCGAGCCCATCGCCAAAGAGCTGCCCATGGAATACGCGCTCGAACTCAACCGGCTCATCGAGCTGCAGATGGAAGGGGCCGTGGGTTAGTGGCTTCGCAACTCACACAGGCGTCCGAGGGCACCGCCAAGCACGGCTCGGTGCTCAACCTGAACAAGGGTGAGATCTTCACCTCCTTCGAGGTCGATGCGTTCGAGGTACCGCACGGCCGCGACGAGATCTGGCGGTTCACGCCGCTGCGCCGGCTGCGCGGCCTGCACAACGGCACCGCCGGTGCCGACGGCAAGGCGACCGGCAGCGCGCTCATCGAGGTCAGCGAGCGGCCCGGCGTCACCGTCGAGACCGTGCAGCGTGGCGACGAGCGTCTCGGCCAGGGCGGCGTGCCCGCCGACCGTGTTGCGGCACAGGCGTTCTCGTCGTTCGGCAACGCGACGATCGTGACCGTCGGCCGTGATGTGCAGGTCGAGGAGCCCATCGAGATCACCATCGACGGTCCCGGTGCGGGCAACACCGCCTACGGGCACCTGCAGATCCGGGTCGAGGAACTCGGCGAGGCCGTCGTCGTCATCGACCAGCGCGGCAGCGGAACCTACGCCGACAACGTCGAATTCGTCGTCGGCGACGCCGCGACGCTCAAGGTGGTGTCGATCGCCGACTGGGCCGACGACACCGTCCACGTCAGCATGCACCACGCCACGCTGGGCAAGGACGCGGTGCTGCGCCACTTCGCGGTCACCCTCGGCGGCGACGTCGCCCGGCTCACCGGGCGCGTGCGGTTCACCGCACCCGGCGGCGACGCCGAACTGCTCGGCCTGTACTTCGCCGACGACGGACAGCACTTCGAATCGCGGTTGCTGGTCGACCATGCCCAGCCGAACTGTCGTTCGCATGTGACGTACAAGGGTGCGCTGCAAGGCGATCCGGGCTCGGACAAGCCCGACACCCACACCGTGTGGGTCGGCGATGTGCTGATCCGGGCCGAGGCGTCGGGTACCGACACCTACGAGGTCAACCGCAACCTGGTCCTCACCGACGGGGCGCGAGCCGATTCGGTGCCCAACCTGGAGATCGAGACCGGTGAGATCGTCGGCGCCGGACACGCCAGTGCCACCGGCCGATTCGACGACGAGCAGCTGTTCTACCTGCGGGCCCGGGGCATTCCCGAGGACCAGGCGCGCCGTCTGGTGGTGCGCGGGTTCTTCGGCGAGCTGATCCAGAAGATCGCCGTGCCCGCCGTCCGCGACCGCCTCACCGAGGCCATCGAACACGAACTTGAGCTAACCGAAGGAATCAAGCACTGATGAGCACCCTGGAAATCAAGGACCTCCACGTCAGCGTGGCCGCCACCGAGGGGACCGAGGAGATCCCGATCCTCAAGGGCGTCAACCTGACCGTGAACTCGGGGGAGACCCACGCCCTCATGGGCCCCAATGGGTCGGGCAAGTCCACGCTGTCCTACGCGGTGGCCGGGCACCCCAAGTACACCGTCACGTCGGGTTCGATCACGCTCGACGGGCAGGACGTGCTCGCCATGAGCATCGACGAGCGGGCCCGCGCCGGGCTGTTCCTGGCGATGCAGTACCCCGTCGAGGTCCCCGGGGTGTCGATGTCGAACTTCCTGCGTACGGCCGCGACGGCGGTGCGCGGAGAGGCCCCGAAGCTGCGGCACTGGGTCAAAGAGGTCAAGTCGGCCATGGACGACCTGGACATCGACCCGGCGTTCGGTGAGCGCAGCGTCAACGAGGGCTTCTCCGGCGGTGAGAAGAAGCGCCACGAGATCCTGCAGCTGTCGCTGCTCAAGCCCAAGATCGCGATCCTCGACGAGACCGACTCCGGCCTGGACGTCGACGCGCTGCGCGTGGTCAGCGAAGGGGTCAACCGCTACGCCGAGGCCACCCACGGCGGCGTGCTGCTGATCACCCACTACACCCGCATCCTGCGCTACATCCAGCCGCAGTTCGTCCACGTGTTCGTTGGTGGGCGCATCGTCGAATCGGCAGGTCCGGAACTCGCCGACGAGCTCGAGCAGAACGGATACGTGCGCTTCACGCAAGCCGTCGGAGCCTGAGATGGCGCGCACGCGAGGAGCAGGTGGATGACGGCGTCTGCGCAGACTTTCGATCTCGCTCGGGTCAGGGCCGACTTCCCGATCCTGAGTCGGGTGATGCGCGGCGGACAGCAACTGGCATACCTGGATTCCGGGGCGACGTCGCAGAAGCCGCTGCAGGTGCTCGACGCCGAACGTGAATTCCTGCTGACATCCAACGGCGCGGTGCACCGCGGAGCGCACCAGTTGATGGAGGAGTCCACCGACGCCTACGAGCAGGGCCGTGCCGACATCGCGGCGTTCGTGGGCGCCGACCCGGACGAGCTGGTGTTCACCAAGAACGCCACCGAGGGCATCAACCTGGTCGCCTACGTGCTGGGGGACAAGCGTTTCGAGCGTGCGGTCGGCCCCGGCGACGTCATCGTCACCACCGAGATCGAGCACCACGCCAACCTGGTGCCGTGGCAGGAACTCGCCGAGCGGACCGGTGCGACGCTGAAGTGGTACGGCGTCACCGACTCAGGTGATCAGGCCGGTCGTATCGACCTGGACTCGCTGGAGCTCGACGAGCGCGTGAAAGTCGTTGCGTTCAGCCATCATTCGAACGTCACCGGCGCTGTCGCGCCGGTCGCCGAACTGGTGTCGCGGGCTCGGTCCGTCGGCGCATTGACCGTGCTGGACGCCTGCCAGTCGGTGCCGCACCAACCGGTCGACTTCCACGCCCTCGACGTCGACTTCGCGGCGTTCTCGGGGCACAAGATGTTGGGCCCCACCGGTATCGGTGTGCTGTACGGCAGGCAGGGTCTGCTGAATGCGATGCCGCCGTTCATCACCGGCGGCTCGATGATCGAGACCGTCACGATGGAGAAGACGACGTTCGCGCCTGCGCCGCAGCGTTTCGAGGCAGGCACCCCGATGACCTCTCAGGTGGTCGGACTTGCCGCGGCCGCCCGGTATCTGACCGACATCGGCATGCCCGCCGTCGAGGCGCACGAGGCCGAATTGGTCGCCGCGGCGCTCGAAGGACTCGCGGGCGTGCCCGGGGTGCGCATCATCGGACCGCAATCGCTCGAAAACCGCGGGTCACCGGTGAGTTTCGTGGTCGACGGGGTGCACGCCCACGACGTGGGCCAGGTCCTCGACGACGACGGCGTCGCGGTCCGCGTCGGGCACCACTGCGCCTGGCCGTTGCACCGCCGGTTCGGCATCGCGGCCACCGCACGGGCATCGTTCGCGGTTTACAACACCCTCGACGAGGTCGACCGCCTGGTGGCGGGCGTCAAGCGTGCCGTGGAGTTCTTCTCGTGAGACTTGAGCAGATGTACCAGGAAGTCATCCTGGATCACTACAAGCATCCGCATCACCGCGGACTGCGGGAACCGTTCGGTGCCGAGGTGCACCACGTGAACCCCACCTGCGGCGACGAGGTGACGCTGCGTGTCGCGCTGAGCGACGACGGCGAGAGCGTGCGCGACGTGTCCTACGACGGCCAGGGCTGTTCGATCAGCCAGGCGGCCACCTCGGTGCTGGCCGATCAGGTGATCGGCCAGAGCGTGGGGGATGCGCTCAAGACCGTCGACGCGTTCACCGAGATGGTGTCCTCGCGCGGCACCGTCGAAGGGGACGAGGATGTACTCGGCGACGGCATCGCGTTCGCCGGGGTCGCCAAGTATCCGGCGCGCGTGAAGTGTGCGCTGTTGGGCTGGATGGCGTTCAAAGCCGCCGTGGCCCAGACCCGGCCATCACACGGAGCGCTGGCGCAAGCCGGCGAGAGGGAGGACACACGATGAGCCAGCCTGCTTCCGAAGAGCTGCTCTTCGACATCGAAGAGGCAATGCGCGACGTCGTCGATCCCGAACTCGGCATCAACGTCGTCGATCTTGGCCTGGTGTACGGCATGAATGTCGAGCAGGGCGAATCGGGCAAGGTCGCGATGATCGACATGACGCTGACCTCGGCTGCCTGCCCGCTCACCGACGTCATCGAGGATCAGTCGCGCACCGCGCTGGTGGGCGCCGGTCTGGTCGACGAACTGCGGATCAACTGGGTGTGGAATCCGCCGTGGGGACCGGACAAGATCACCGACGACGGCCGCGAGCAGCTGCGGGCGCTCGGTTTCACCGTCTAGCTCCATGACATCGTCCGGCGGGTGACACATGCCGCTCGTTCCGGACATCGAAGGCGGGCGTAAGCGCGATGCAGCATCGCAGCCAGGGCCCGCCTTCTAATCTGAGCCCATGCTCACCGTCCCCGCCTTCGTGTGGCGCGGCGGTGCGTTAAGCCGGGGCGTCATGGTCGGCCTGGGCGCCGGCATCTTCCTCGGCCTGCTGGCGTGGCTGGATTCCGGTCTGTGGTTCGCCGGGCTGGCGGTGTTCGGCATCATCGCGGCGGTCTACGGCGTCTGGCTCGGTCGGCGGATGGTCAGATACTGGCCGGGCGCATCGGCGCTGACCGGTACGCGGCGGGTGCGGGTCGCGAGCGTGACCCGATGCGGCGGACGGATCGACGACACAGGGTTGGCGCGTCCGGTGGTGGACTACGCCGACGGTATGCACGACGCTGCGCGGACCGGCCGGCAGTTCCGGTGGGTGGTGCCGCTCGTCCTGGTCGTCGCGATCGGGACCGCGGTGTGGGACGCGACGTTCGGCTCCACCCGCGAGGTGATCGCCTCCTGCGTGTACCTCGTGCTGCTGGCTGCCGAGCTGTTCTGGTGGCCCCGGCACAGAGGCGGCCTGCTTGCCAACGCCGATCGTGCCCGCGAGCGGGCGCTGGAGTTGATCGGGAGCGGCGGGCCCGCAGGTTGAGTGTCTGGTGGCGCAGGTTCCTCTGGACCGGCCCGCCCGGCGTGTGGACCGAGAACTCCGGCAATGGCAGCAGCGGCCGCCTACGCTCGCGGGAAAGGAACAGTCCGCCCACAAGAAACGTTGAGGAACACATGGCTACCCGAGACATCACCGCACCGGAGTTCAACGACACCATCAACGACAACGAGATCGTGTTGGTGGATTTCTGGGCCTCCTGGTGCGGCCCGTGCAAGGCCTTCGCCCCGACGTTCGCGGCGTCGTCGGAGAAGCATCCCGACGTCGTCTACGCCAAGGTGGACACCGAGGCCGAGCAGCAGCTCGCCGCCGCGGCCGACATCCGGTCCATCCCGACGCTGATGGCCTTCAAGAAGGGCAAGCTGGTCTTCAACCAGGCCGGGGCGCTGCCGCCGGCCGCGCTGGAGGACCTGGTGCAGAAGGTCAAGGAGTTCGACATCGACGCCGCCATCGCCGCCCAGGAAGAGAACCAGGGCTGATCAGCCCACGCTAGGGTGCAAGCCGTGACCGATGGTGACGGCTTCGTCCTGGTGGACCATCCGCGGCCCGGGGTCGCGCTGGTGACGCTGAACCGCCCCGAGCGGATGAACTCGATGGCGTTCGACGTGATGGTGCCGCTGAAGTCCGCGCTGGACTCGATCACCTACGACAACGAGGTCCGCGTCGTGGTGCTCACCGGTGCAGGCGCCGGATTCTCCTCCGGTGCCGATCACAAGTCGGCAGGCTCGGTGCCGCATGTGGACGGCCTGACCCGCCCCGCCTTCGGGCTGCGCTCGATGGAGGTGCTCGACGACGTCATCCTGGCGTTGCGCCGGCTGCACCAGCCGGTCATCGCGGCCGTCAACGGCGCCGCCATCGGCGGCGGGCTGTGCCTGGCGCTGGCCGCCGACATCCGGGTGGCCTCGGTCGACGCGTACTTCCGCGCCGCGGGCATCAACAACGGCCTCACCGCCAGCGAGCTGGGGTTGAGCTATCTGCTGCCGCGGGCCATCGGGTCCTCGCGCGCGTTCGAGATCATGCTGACCGGTCGGGACGTCGACGCCGAGGAGGCCGAACGCATCGGCCTGGTCTCGCGCCGGGTCCCGGCCCAGGACCTGCTGCCGACCTGCTACGACATGGCCGCGCGCATCGCGGCGTACTCGCGGCCCGGCACCGAGTTGACCAAGCGCACCCTGTGGAGCGGGTTGGACGCCGGATCGCTGGAGTCACACATGCAGGCCGAAGGGCTGGGGCAGCTCTATGTGCGGTTGTTGACCCACAATTTCGAGGAAGCGGTGGCGGCCCGCAAGGAGAAGCGGGCGCCGCGGTTCACCGACGACGTGTGAGCGCGGTCAAATCAATTGGCTTCACCCCGGCACCAGCAACTAGCCTTTCACCAGCCACCCACCGTACGGGTTCGGCCCTGCCCTCATTTTTTTCAGGAGTATCTGCGTGATCACCGCAACGGACCTGGAGGTCCGCGCCGGCGCGCGCACGTTGCTGTCCATCGACGGGGCGGCGTTGCGTGTGCAACCCGGCGACCGGATCGGCCTGGTCGGTCGCAACGGCGCGGGGAAGACCACGACGATGCGGATACTCGCCGGGGAGGGCGAGCCGTACGCGGGCACGGTCGCCCGGACGGGTGAGATCGGATACCTGCCGCAGGACCCCAAGGAGGGTGACCTGGAGGTGCTGGCCCGCGACCGGGTGCTCTCGGCGCGCGGCCTGGACACTCTGCTGGCCGACCTGGAGAAGCAGCAGGCGCTGATGGCCGAGGTCGCCGACGACGCGGCCCGCGACAAGGCGGTACGCCGCTACGGTCAGCTCGAGGAGCGTTTCGCGGCCCTCGGCGGGTATGCCGCGGAAAGCGAAGCCGGCCGGATCTGCGCCAGCCTGGGTCTGCCCGAGCGGGTCCTCACCCAGCCGCTGCGCACCCTGTCGGGTGGTCAACGGCGCCGGGTGGAACTCGCACGCATCCTGTTCGCGGCCTCGGAGACCGGTTCGGGGTCGGCCACCACGCTGCTGCTCGACGAGCCCACCAACCACCTCGACGCCGATTCGATCGGGTGGCTGCGCGACTTCCTCAAGAACCACACCGGCGGTCTGGTGATGATCAGTCACAACGTCGAGCTGCTCGACGAGGTGGTCAACCGGGTCTGGTTCCTCGACGCGGTGCGTGGCGAGGTCGACGTCTACAACATGGGGTGGCAGAAGTACCTGGACGCCAGGGCCACCGATGAGCAGCGCCGCCGCCGGGAACGCGCCAACGCCGAGAAGAAGGCCGGCGCACTGCGCGCGCAGGCCGCCAAGATGGGCGCCAAGGCCACGAAAGCCGTTGCGGCACAGAACATGCTGCGCCGCGCCGATCGGATGATGGCGGCACTGGACGAAGAGCGGGTGGCCGACAAGGTGGCCCGGATCAAGTTCCCCACCCCGGCGCCGTGCGGCAAGACGCCGCTGGTGGCCAAGGGCTTGACCAAGACCTACGGGTCGCTGGAGGTGTTCACCGGCGTCGATCTGGCGATCGACCGCGGATCGCGCGTCGTGGTGCTCGGCCTCAACGGCGCGGGCAAGACCACGCTGCTGCGGTTGATCGCCGGCACCGAGAAGCCCGACGCAGGCCACCTGGCACCGGGCCACGGTCTCAAGGTCGGCTATTTCGCCCAGGAGCACGACACCCTCGACAACCAGGCCACCGTCTGGGAGAACATCCGGCACGCCGCGCCGGACACCGGTGAGCAGGACCTGCGCGGGCTGCTCGGCGCGTTCATGTTCACCGGACCGCAACTCGACCAGCCCGCGGGCACGCTCTCGGGCGGCGAGAAGACCCGGTTGGCGTTGGCGGGCCTGGTGGCGTCGACGGCGAACGTGCTGTTGCTGGACGAGCCGACCAACAACCTCGACCCGGCGTCGCGCGAACAGGTGCTCGACGCGCTGCGCAGCTACGAGGGGGCGGTGGTGCTCGTGACGCACGACCCGGGCGCCGCCGAGGCGCTCGACCCGCAGCGGGTGGTGTTGCTGCCCGACGGCACCGAAGATTTCTGGTCGGACGAATACCGGGATCTGATCGAGCTCGCCTGATCGGAAAGCGCAGGGCCACTCCGGATTTTCGGACGCGTAAATACTGATTCGTTGAACAATTCACGCCGCGCGGGTGTGACGGGTTCCTACTCTGGGTATGCGTCGGGAGATCGAAAGCGGGGAGGTGTCATGAAGGATTCGTATTCGAACCGAGATGAGCTGCTGACCGAGCTGCGACGCGCTTACGAGGACGGGGCGAGTATCCGTTCGCTCGTTGCGAGGACCGGCCGTTCTTACGGCTCCATTCACAGCTTGCTGCGGGAATCGGGTACCGCGATGCGTAGCCGCGGCGGCCCGAACCATCGGAGCAAGCAGCGGGCCTGAGCAGGTTGTGTTGGGGGGAAACCGATTCGGGTCGGCGTCAGGGTTCCTCGGATGAGTGATACCCGGCGGCGACGCCCGGATCCGGTTTGGGTTGTTGGCGCACCGAGGCCTCGACCAGGTCGAGCACAGCGCTGAGATTCTTGGGATCTTCGCCTGAGGCGAGGCGGGCCACCAGGCCGTCGAGCACCACGTCGAGATAGATGTGCAACACGGCGCTCGGCACGTCGTCGCGCAAGCGGCCGGCCTGCTTCTGCCGCCGCAGGCGTTCGGTGGTGGCTGCCGTCAGCTCCGCCGAGCGCTCGGCCCAGCCGCGGTGAAAATCGGGATCGTTGCGGAGTTTTCGCGCGATCTCCAGCCTGGTGGCCAGCCAGTCGTACTGTTCGGGCGCCGCGAGCAGGTCCCGCATCACCTGGATGAGGCCCTCGCGCGCGGCGACCTCGGCCATGCGTTCGGCGTCCTCCCGCGCCAGCTCGAAGAACAAGGTGTCCTTGTCCTTGAAGTGGTGGAAGATCGCGCCGCGCGACAGCCCGATGGTGTCCTCGAGCCGCCGCACGGTCGCGCTCTCGTAGCCGTACTGGGCGAAGCAGCGGCGGGCGCCGTCAAGGATCTGACGGCGCCGCGCGGCCAGATGGTCGTCGGTCACCCGGGGCACGTGATCACTCCTCGCAACCGACCTGTGTCACCAATCGTGGTTCCGGCAGACTACTTCGACGACTTCAGCATGTTCCGCAGCACGTACTGCAGGATGCCGCCGTTGCGGTAGTAGTCGGCCTCACCGGGGGTGTCGATGCGGACGACGGCGTCGAACTCGACCTTGGAACCGTCCTCCTTGGTGGCCGTGACGTGCACGGTCCTCGGCGTCTTGCCGGAGTTCAGCTCCTCGATGCCCTCGATGTCGTAGGTCTCGGTGCCGTCCAGCTTGAGGCTCGACGCAGATTCTCCGGCGGGGAACTGCAGCGGGATCACGCCCATGCCGATCAGGTTCGAGCGGTGGATGCGTTCGAACGACTCGGTGATGACGGCCTTGACGCCGAGCAGCACGGTGCCCTTGGCGGCCCAGTCACGCGACGAGCCGGAGCCGTACTCCTTGCCGCCGATCACGACCAGCGGGATGCCCGCCTTTTTGTAGTTCTCCGACGCGTCGTAGATGAAGGCCTGCGGCCCGCCATCCTGGGTGAAGTCGCGGGTGTAACCACCCGACACATCGTCGAGCAGCTGGTTGCGCAGGCGGATGTTCGCGAACGTGCCGCGGATCATCACCTCGTGGTTGCCGCGGCGCGACCCCAGCGAGTTGTAGTCCTTGCGCTCAACGCCGTTGGCGTCGAGGTACTGCGCGGCCGGGGTGCCCGGCTTGATCGCACCGGCCGGGCTGATGTGGTCGGTGGTGACCGAATCGCCCAGCAGCGCAAGAACTCTGGCGCCCTTGATGTCCTTGACCGGCTCCGGCTCGGCGGGCATGCCGTCGAAGTACGGCGCCTTGCGCACATACGTCGAATTCGGGTCCCACGCGAAGGTGTCGCCCTCCGGCGTCGGCAGCGAGCGCCACCGGTCGTCGCCCTTGAACACATCGGCGTAGGACTCGGTGAACATGTCGCGGTTGATCGACGACGCGATGGTTTCCTCGATCTCCTGCGCCGACGGCCAGATGTCGTGCAGGAAGACGTCGTTGCCCTCGCTGTCCTGGCCGAGCGGATCGGCCTCGAAGTCGAAGTCCATGGTGCCCGCGATGCCGTAGGCGATCACCAGCGGCGGCGAGGCCAGGTAGTTCATCTTCACGTCGGGGGAGATGCGACCCTCGAAGTTGCGGTTGCCCGACAGCACCGCGGTGACCGCGAGATCGTTGTCGTTGATGGCCTTCGAGATCTCCTCGGGCAGCGGGCCGGTGTTGCCGATGCAGGTGGTGCACCCGTAGCCGCCGAGGTAGTAGCCCAGCTTCTCCAGGTACGGCCACAGACCGGCCTTGTTGTAGTAGTCGGTGACCACCTGCGAGCCGGGCGCCATGTTGGTCTTCACCCACGGCTTGGTGGTCAGGCCCTTCTCGACGGCCTTCTTGGCGAGCAGCGCCGCGCCGAGCATGACCGACGGGTTGGAGGTGTTGGTGCAGGAGGTGATACCCGCGACGACGACGGCGCCGTGGTCGATCACGAAGTCGCCGCGCTCCTCGGAGTGCACCAGCACCGGCTTGCTCGGCCGGCCCGTGGCGCCGTTGGCCGCCGACGGGCGCATGTCGACCGCGCCGTCGTCGGCGAAGGACAGCGACACCGGGTCGCTGGCCGGGAACGACTCCTCGACGGCCTCGTCGAGCTTGGTCTCCGGCGCCGGGTGGTTCTCCTCGACGTAGTTGTGGATGTCCTTGCGGAAGGCGTTCTTCGCGTCGGTCAGTTCGATGCGGTCCTGCGGGCGCTTGGGGCCCGAGATCGACGGCACCACGGTCGACAGGTCGAGCTCGAGGTATTCGGAGAACACCGGCTCGCGGTCGGGGTCGTGCCACATACCCTGGGCCTTGGCGTAAGCCTCGACCAGCGCGAGCTGCTCGTCGGTGCGGCCGGTGAGCCGCAGGTAGTTGATGGTCTCCTCGTCGATCGGGAAAATCGCTGCGGTGGAACCGAATTCGGGGCTCATGTTGCCCAGGGTGGCGCGGTTGGCCAGCGGGACCTCGGCCACACCCTTGCCGTAGAACTCGACGAACTTACCGACCACGCCGTGGCGACGCAGCATGTCGGTGACCGTCAGCACCACGTCGGTGGCGGTGACGCCCGGCTTGATCTCGCCGGTCAGTTTGAAGCCGACGACGCGGGGGATGAGCATCGAGACCGGCTGGCCCAGCATCGCGGCCTCGGCCTCGATGCCGCCGACGCCCCAGCCCAGCACGCCGAGGCCGTTGACCATGGTGGTGTGGCTGTCGGTGCCCACGCAGGTGTCCGGGTAGGCCACGCCGTCACGGACCATGACGGTGCGGGCCAGGTACTCGATGTTCACCTGGTGCACGATGCCGGTGCCGGGGGGTACCACCTTGAAGTCGTCGAAGGCGCCCTGGCCCCAACGCAGGAACTGGTAGCGCTCGCCGTTGCGTTCGTATTCGAGTTCGACGTTGCGCTCGAAGGCGCTTGCGTTGCCGAACACGTCGAGGATCACCGAGTGGTCGATGACCAGCTCGGCCGGTGCGAGCGGGTTCACCTTGTTCGGGTCGCCACCGAGGGCCGCGACGGCCTCACGCATGGTGGCCAGGTCGACGATGCAGGGGACGCCGGTGAAGTCCTGCATGATCACGCGCGCGGGCGTGAACTGGATCTCGATGCTCGGCTCGGCGCTGGGATCCCAGTTCGCGATGGCCTCGATGTGATCCTTGGTGATGTTGGCCCCGTCCTCGGTGCGCAGCAGGTTCTCCGCGAGCACCTTGAGGCTGTAGGGGAGCTTTTCGGTACCGGGCACCGCGTTCAGGCGATAGATTTCGTAGCTCTGGTCCCCGACGGTCAGGGTGTCGCGGGCACCAAACGAGTTAAGGGACGACTTTCCTGTGTTTTCGCTGCTCACATCAACTCCCGGCTCGATCTCGCCGCGACGGGCTGTGTCGGCGGCGACCTGATCCTAACAGTACGCTTGTCCTGCATAGCGCCCAGGTCAGGTCCAGTCTTCCCTCCCGGTACCCGCCCTGTCATCCCGGGGGAGCCGGTCGTCAGAAGGCGTGGGTGCGGGACCGGTTCCGGCGCACCGGAATCGGATTGCCGGGTTCGCGGCGTCGCGACATCACGCCCGCATGACGGCCTGTGCTCGGCGAGATGACGATCGCCCGTGTCGATTCCGTCTCTTGTGCCGCGACGGCGTACCGTGCCCGTGTGACCGGACCGCATGTCATCCCGTTCCTGCCGGCCTACGTCCCGGTAGAGGTGTGCGACGTCGCCGGAATCGACCCGGCACAGCCGGACGGGGTCGCCAAGTGCATGGCGGCCGTCCAGGCCGATGTGCGTGAGGACGGCGTCGCCGCGCCGCCGGAGGCCGTCGAGGGTCTGCGGCAGGTGGTGGCCAACGCGCGCCAGGAGGGCATCGACCTCAAGATCGTGGCGTTGCCGCGCAACCCCGCGATCGACACCCCGCTTCGGGACATCGCCACGGAGGTGGCGCAGGAGAATCCCGGGGCAACCGTGCTGGCATTGAGCCCGTCGTTCGCCGGTACGTACAGCACGACATTCGACCGGGTGACTTTGGAGGCCGGTCAGGATGTCGCCAAGACCGGCGATCCCGTGCTGTCGGCCAACAATTTCCTCGCCGAGATCCAGAAGCCGGATTTCCCGTGGATGACGCTCACGATCGTGCTTGTCCTCGGGGTCGCGGCCGCGGCGGTGCTCACGCGCGTATTACAGGTCCGCAGCAAAGGATTGGCCGCTCCGGGCGACCGCGACGACCAATCCGCAAGCGGCGCTGCGCCAATCGAACATTAGTTCGGAATAACTCCGAATATCACCAATTGGTCACGATATTCGCAATTACAATTTTGTAATTTGTGACTAAAGTTTCTTTAGCGTCAGTAGTGACGTACGGTTCATTCGGTGCCATTTGTTGTAGATGTGCTTCGTGTGACTTCTGCGCAAGGTGCCTGGCAAATCTGCCGGTAGGCCGAGGCTGAGCCATAGGAGACCTAGTCGAATGAGACGTAACGTCCGCGCCTCCGCGACCCGTCTGTACGGTCGCGTGTGCGCCGTCCCACTCGTCGTCGGGATGCTTCTGGCAACGGCGCTGTACGGCGGTGGCCCCGCGGCCGCCGAACCGGCCGATCCCGACAACCTCGCCACGCTCGTCGCCGCGGTCGCCTCCGCCGACCAGAAGCTGCAGGAACTCGGTGCGGCGATCCAGGCGCAGCAGGAGACGGTCAACAAGGCCATCGTCGACGTGCAGGCCGCGCGCGACGCCGCGGCGGCCGCCCAGCGCGAACTGGAGGCCAGCAAGCGCGGCGTCGCCGACGCCAACGCGGCGATCGCGGCCGCGCAGGAGCGGTTCGACTCGTTCGCGGCGGCCACCTACATCCACGGGCCGTCGCGTTCGTATCTCACCGCATCGGATCCGTCGGACATCGTCGACACCGCCGCCACCGGTCAGGCGCTCATCGCCGGCTCGCAGCAGATCATGGCCAAACTGCAGCGCGCCCGCACCGAACAGGTGAACCGGGAATCCGCGGCACGCCTGGCCAAGGAGAAGGCCGATCAGGCCGCGCGGGATGCCGAGGGCAGCCAGGACAACGCCGTCGACGCGCTCAAGCAGGCCCAGCAGACGTTCACCGCCCAGCAGGGCGAGCTGGAACGCCTGGCCGCCGAACGGGCGGCCGCGCAGGCCCGGCTCGACCAGGTCCGCAAGGCGTCGGCAACCACGAGCGCACCCACGAGGGCGCCCACGGGCACCGCACCGGCGGCAGCGCCTGCGGCGGCGCCGGGCGCACCGGCACCCGCCGCGCAGCCGAATCCGCAACCGGCGGCGGGGGACTGGGACCGGGCGCCGGCGGGGCCCGCGCCGTCCGGCCAGAACTGGGACACGGTGTGGGACCCCACACTGCCCGCCATCCCGAGCGCCTTCGTCAGCGGCGACCCCATCGCGATCATCAACTCCGTCCTCGGCATCATGTCGACCTCGGCGCAGGCGACCGCGGACATGGGCCGGTCGTTCCTGCAGAAGCTCGGCATCCTGCCCACGCCGACGGGGTTCACCAACGGCGCCATCCCGCGCGTCTACGGTCGCGAGGCCGTCGAATACGTGATCCGGCGCGGCATGTCGCAGATGGGCGTGCCGTACTCGTGGGGCGGCGGCAACGCGGCGGGCCCGAGCCGGGGTATCGACTCGGGCGCGGGCACCGTCGGCTTCGACTGCTCGGGCCTCATGCTCTACATGTTCGCCGGCGTCGGCATCAAGCTCGACCACTACTCGGGCTCGCAGTACAACGCGGGCCGCAAGGTCCCGTCGTCACAGATGCGCCGCGGCGACATGATCTTCTACGGCCCCAACGCAAGCCAGCACGTCGCGATGTACCTCGGCAACGGACAGATGCTCGAGGCCCCCTATACCGGCTCGCACGTCAAAGTCTCGCCGGTGCGTACCAGCGGTATGACCCCGTACGTCACCCGGCTCATCGAATACTGATGGGATTATTTTGCGCTCCTTGGTCTTACGCGCCCTGATCGCCGTCGTCGCGGTCGCCCTCACCGCCGTCGCCCTGGTGGCACCCGCCGGTGCCGCCCCCGACGACGGACAGTGGGACCCGACGCTGCCCAAACTCATCAGCGCGGGCGCGCCGGGTGACCCGCTGGCGATCGCCAACGCGTCGCTTCAGGCGACCGCCCAGGCCACCCAGGTCACCATGGGCCTGGGCCGCAAATTCCTGGCCAGCCTCGGCCTGGTCGAGGACACCCCGGCCGCGGCCAGCGTCGCGCCGGGGCGGGTGCGCGGACCGCAGGCGATCGAGTACGTGATCCGTCGCGGTGCCACGCAGATGGGCGTGCCGTACTCGTGGGGCGGCGGCAAGCCCAACGGCCCGAGCCGCGGCATCGACTCCGGTGCGAACATCGTCGGCTTCGACTGCTCGGGCTTCACCCAGTTCGCCTTCGCCGGGGTCGGCGTGCTGATCCCCAAGTACTCGGGCGACCAGTACAACACCGGGCGCAAGGTCCCGGTGAACCAGGCCAAGCGCGGTGATCTGCTGTTCTGGGGTCCGGGCGGAAGCCAGCACGTGGCCCTGTATCTGGGCGGCGGGAAGATGCTCGAAGCCTCCGGAA
The DNA here is from genome assembly GCF_001187505.1 of Mycolicibacterium goodii. Next base: position 5,153,300 of record NZ_CP012150.1, on the reverse strand, counting down.
GCGCCGACAAGGTGACCGTCAGCCCGGTGCGCACATCGGGTCTGCAGCCGTACGCGGCCCGCATCATCGAATCCTGAGGGGAAGCTGAGCAGTTACGGCCAGCGTCGACGGATCTCGAGGTGCCTGGAATAGTTGACGTCGGGCAGGTGAGTGCCCGGTTACGACCAGCTGTTTGCAGAGCTACTTGCCGAGCTACTCGGTAGCCGTGACGCACGAGCGACGCAGACAACGCAGACGACACTGTGGAGGAAGTTGATGACGTCACCGAGTGGACCGCCGCAGGGCGCCGGCTACCCCGGTTCGACCCCCGCGTCGGGCTTTCCGCCCGGGCCGACCGGCGCTCACGCCGCGCAGGCTACGCCGCAGCCCGTGAACAACGGCGGTCTGCAGGCCGAGGTGCACACCCTGGAACGCGCGATCTTCGAGGTCAAGCGCATCATCGTGGGGCAGGACCAGCTCGTCGAGCGCATGCTCGTCGGCCTGCTGGCCAAGGGACACGTCCTGCTCGAAGGTGTGCCCGGCGTCGCGAAGACCCTGGCAGTCGAGACGTTCGCCAAGGTGGTCGGCGGCACGTTCGCGCGCATCCAGTTCACCCCCGACCTGGTGCCCACCGACATCGTCGGCACCCGCATCTACCGGCAGGGCAAAGAGGATTTCGAGATCGAGCTCGGCCCGGCCGTGGTGAACTTCCTGCTCGCCGACGAGATCAACCGCGCGCCGGCCAAGGTGCAGTCCGCGCTGCTGGAGATCATGGCCGAGCGCAAGATCTCGATCGGCGGCAAGACGTTCCCGCTGCCCAGCCCGTTCCTGGTGATGGCCACCCAGAACCCGATCGAGCAGGAGGGCGTGTACCAGCTGCCCGAGGCGCAGCGCGACCGCTTCCTGTTCAAGCTCAACGTGGACTACCCGTCGCCCGAGGAAGAGCGCGAGATCATCTACCGGATGGGCGTCAAGCCGCCGGAGCCCAAGCAGATCCTCAACACCGGCGACCTGCTGCGCCTCCAGGACGTCGCGGCCAACACCTTCGTGCACCACGCGCTGGTGGACTACGTCGTGCGCATCGTGACGGCCACCCGCGAGCCGGAGAAGTTCGGCATGCCCGACGCCAAGGCCTGGATCGCCTACGGCGCGTCGCCGCGTGCGTCGCTCGGCATCATCTCCGCGGCACGCGCGCTGGCCCTGGTGCGAGGCCGTGACTACGTCATCCCGCAGGATGTCGTTGAGGTCATCCCGGATGTGCTGCGCCACCGGCTGGTGCTCACCTACGACGCGCTCGCCGACGAGATCTCCTCGGAGACCGTGGTCAACCGCATCCTGCAGACGGTCGCCCTGCCGCAGGTGAATGCCCTTCCGCAGCAAGGCCATTCGGTTCCGCCCGCCGTTCCCGCCGCGGCTGCAGCGGCCAGCGGTCGGTGAGCCCGACAGCAGGCCGCACGGTCGACCTGCCATCGCTGCAGCGTGGCGAGATCCGCGACCCCGCGCTCTCGGCCGCGCTGCGCAAGCTTGAGCTGACCGTCCGGCGCAAGCTCGACGGTGTGCTGCACGGCGACCACCTGGGCCTGCTGCCCGGCCCCGGTTCCGAGCCGGGCGAGTCACGGCTGTACGAGCCCGGCGACGACGTCCGCCGGATGGACTGGTCGGTCACCGCGCGCACGACGCAACCGCACGTGCGGCAGATGATCGCCGACCGCGAGCTGGAGACCTGGCTGGTGGTCGACATGTCGGCGAGCCTGGACTTCGGCACCACGGGCTGCGAGAAACGCGACCTCGCCGTGGCGGCCGCCGCGGCGATCGCGTTCCTCAACAGCGGCGGCGGCAACCGCCTCGGCGCGGTGATCGCCAACGGCGACACCATACGCCGGGTGCCCGCGCTCAGCGGCCGCATGCACGAACGCGAACTGCTGCGCGCGATCGCGACGACGCCCAAGGCGCCGACCGGAGTGCGCGGCGACCTGTCCGCGGCGATCGACGAGCTGCGGCGGCCCGAACGGCGCCGCGGCATGGCCGTGATCATCAGTGACTTCCTCGGGCCCATCAACTGGATGCGCCCGCTGCGGGCCATCGCGGGCCGCCACGAGGTGCTCGGTATCGAGGTGCTCGACCCGCGCGACGTCGAGCTACCCCCGGTCGGCGACGTGATCCTGCAGGACACCGAAACCGGTGTCACGCGCGAGTTCACCGTCGACGAGCAGCTGCGGCACGACTTCGAGCAGGCCGCCGCCGCGCACCGCGAAGAGGTGGCCCGCACGCTGCGCCGCTGCGGTGCGCCGCTGCTGAGCCTGCGCACCGACCGCGACTGGATCGCCGACGTGATGCGGTTCGTGGCGAACCGCAGGCGCGGTGCCCTGGCCGGCCGATGATCCCCATGCGCTTGCGCGAAGATGAAACACGCAACCGAAATGACAAGTAGGACATGACTTTACCGTTACTCGGCCCGATGAGCCTTTCGGGCTTCGCGCACGCCTGGTGGTTCCTGTTCCTGATCGTCGTGGTGGGCCTGGTCGCGCTCTACATCATCGTGCAGCGCGCCCGGCAGCAGCGGATCCTGCGCTTTGCCAACATGGAGCTGCTGGAAAGCGTCGCACCCAAACAACCCACCCGGTGGCGGCATCTGCCCGCGATCCTGATGGTGTGCTCGCTGGTGCTGTTCACCATCGCGATGGCGGGCCCGACGCACGACGTGCGGATCCCGCGCAACCGCGCGGTGGTGATGCTCGTCATCGACGTGTCGCAGTCGATGCGCGCCACCGACGTGGCCCCGAGCCGCCTGGTCGCCGCGCAGGAGGCCGCCAAGCAGTTCGCCGATCAGCTGACCCCCGGCATCAACCTGGGGCTCATCGCGTACGCGGGTACGGCGACCGTGCTGGTGCAGCCGACGACCAACCGCGAAGCGACCAAGAACGGCCTGGACAAGCTGCAGCTGGCCGACCGCACCGCCACCGGTGAGGGCATCTTCACGGCGCTGCAGGCCATCGCCACCGTCGGCGCGGTGATCGGCGGTGGGGACGAGCCCCCGCCCGCGCGGATCGTGCTGATGTCCGACGGCAAGGAGACGGTGCCGTCGAACCCCGACAACCCCAAGGGCGCGTTCACCGCGGCCCGCACGGCCAAGGACCAGGGGGTGCCGATCTCGACGGTGTCCTTCGGCACGCCGTACGGCTACGTCGAGATCAACGATCAGCGCCAGCCCGTTCCGGTCGACGACGAGATGCTGGAGAAGATCGCGCAGCTCTCCGGCGGTGACGCGTTCACGGCGTCGAGCCTCGAGCAGCTCAAGGCGGTGTTCACCTCGCTGCAGCAGCAGATCGGCTACGAGACCATCAAGGGCGACGCGAGCGTCGGCTGGCTGCGACTCGGCGCGCTGATCCTGGCGCTGGCCGGCGTGGCGGCGCTTCTGATCAACCGTCGCCTGCCCGGCTGACGGGCTCGGTTTCGCGCCTGAGGACCCTCGGGCGATTTCTGGGTTGCCCAGCCAACACGTTAAGTTGACGGGCGAAGACGCTCCGACGCGAGGAACAGAGGATGACTGTGACTGACAATCCAGCCGACACCGCGGGCGCAGCTTCCGGGGGTCGCCCGGCGTTCGTCTCCCGCTCGGTGTTGGTGACCGGCGGCAACCGCGGCATCGGCCTGGCGATCGCGCAACGGCTGGCCGCCGACGGGCACAAGGTGGCCGTCACCCACCGCGGCTCCGGTGCCCCGGACGGACTGTTCGGGGTGCAGTGCGATGTCACCGACAACGCCGCCGTCGACCGCGCCTTCACCGAGGTCGAGGAGCATCAGGGCCCGGTCGAGGTGCTGGTCTCCAACGCGGGCATCTCCAAGGATGCATTCCTCATGCGGATGACCGAGGAGCGGTTCCAAGAGGTCATCAACGCCAACCTGACCGGTGCGTTCCGGGTGACCCAGCGGGCGTCGCGCAGCATGCAGCGCAAGCGGTTCGGCCGCATCATCTTCATCGGGTCGGTGTCGGGCATGTGGGGCATCGGCAACCAGGCCAACTACGCCGCCGCCAAGGCCGGGCTGATCGGCATGGCCCGGTCGATCTCGCGTGAACTGGCCAAGGCCAACGTCACCGCGAACGTGGTGGCCCCCGGCTACATCGACACCGAGATGACCCGCGCCCTCGACGAGCGCATCCAGCAGGGCGCACTCGACTTCATCCCGGCCAAGCGGGTCGGCACCGCCGAGGACGTCGCGGGCGCGGTCAGCTTCCTGGCCTCCGAGGACGCCAAATACATCGCCGGCGCGGTCATCCCGGTCGACGGCGGCATGGGCATGGGCCACTAGCCGACAGCCCAAAAGCCCTGACCCATAAGATTTCTCGCCCACAAGGAGTCACCAAATGACAGGCCTACTCGAAGGCAAGCGCATCCTCGTCACGGGGATCATCACCGATTCGTCGATCGCGTTCCACATCGCCAAGGTCGCGCAGGAGGCCGGCGCCGAGCTGGTGCTGACCGGGTTCGACCGCTTGAAGCTGGTCAGGCGCATCGCCGACCGCCTGCCCAAGCCTGCGCCGCTACTGGAACTCGACGTGCAGAACGAGGAGCACCTGTCGACCCTGGCCGACCGGATCACCGCCGAGATCGGCGAGGGCAACAAACTCGACGGCGTCGTGCACTCGATCGGCTTCATGCCGCAGACCGGAATGGGCATCAACCCGTTCTTCGACGCGCCGTACGAGGACGTGTCCAAGGGCATCCACATCTCGGCGTACTCCTACGCCTCGCTCGCCAAAGCGGTTCTGCCGATCATGAATTCGGGCGGCGGGATCGTCGGCATGGACTTCGACCCCACCCGCGCGATGCCTGCCTACAACTGGATGACGGTGGCCAAGAGCGCGCTCGAATCGGTCAACCGGTTCGTCGCGCGTGAGGCGGGCAAGGTCGGCGTGCGCTCGAATCTCGTTGCGGCAGGCCCGATCCGGACGCTCGCGATGAGCGCCATCGTCGGCGGTGCGCTGGGCGACGAGGCCGGTCAGCAGATGCAGCTGCTCGAAGAGGGCTGGGATCAGCGGGCCCCGCTCGGCTGGAACATGAAGGACCCGACGCCGGTCGCCAAGACCGTGTGCGCGCTGCTGTCGGACTGGCTGCCGGCCACCACCGGCACGGTGATCTTCGCCGACGGCGGCGCCAGCACCCAGCTGCTCTGACCGGCGCGCACGCGATGGAATTCGATGCCGTCCTGCTGCTGTCCTTCGGCGGCCCGGAGGCTCCCGAGCAGGTGATGCCGTTCCTGGAGAATGTGACCAGGGGACGCGGCATCCCGACCGAGCGGCTCGCCGAGGTCGCAGAGCACTATCTGCACTTCGGCGGCGTCTCGCCGATCAACGGCATCAACCGCGCGTTGATCTCCCAGCTGCGCCTGCAGCTGGGCGATCTGCCGGTCTACTTCGGCAACCGCAACTGGGACCCGTACGTCGAGGACACCGTCGCGACCATGCGGGACAACGGAATCCGGCGCGCGGCGGTGTTCACCACGAGCGCATGGGGCGGCTACTCGAGCTGCAGGCAGTACGTCGAGGACATCGCCCGGGCCAGGTCCGCGGTGGGGCCCGGGGCACCGGAGCTGGTCAAGCTGCGGCACTACTTCGACCACCCGCTGCTGATCGAGATGTTCGCCGACGGCATCAAGGCGGCCGCGCAGTCGCTGCCGGCGGACCTGCGCGACCAGGCGCGGCTGGTGTTCACGGCCCATTCGATCCCCATCGCGGCCGACGAGCGCCACGGCCCGCGGCTCTACAGCCGCCAGGTCGGCTACGCCACCCGCCTGGTCGCCGACGCCGCGGGCTACACCGACTACGACCAGGTGTGGCAGTCGCGGTCGGGGCCACCGCAGATCCCGTGGCTCGAACCCGATGTCGCCGATCATCTGAATGTGTTGGCCGAGCGGGGGACTCGCGCAGTCATCGTGTGCCCCGTCGGTTTCGTCGCCGACCACATCGAGGTCGTGTGGGACCTCGACACCGAACTCAAACAGCAGGCCGACGAGGCCGGTGTCACCATGGTGCGGGCCACCACACCCAATGCCGATCCGCGGTACGCGCGCCTGGCGGTGAGCCTGATCGACGAGTTGCGCTCCGGTGGTCCCGTGCAGCGAGTGCCGGGCCCGGATCCGGTGCCGGGCTACGGGTTCAGCGTCAACGGCGCGCCGTGCTCGCCCCAGTGCTGCGGCACTGAATAGACCCAGTGCTGCGGCACTGAATAGACCCGTATAGACCCGTCAGCCGCGCCAGGCGGAGTGCAGGATCGCCTCCAGTGCGGCCATCCGCGCCGTGCGGACCACGCGGCTGAGCGGACGCAGCGCTTCGTCGGCGATCTGCACCTCCGACGCACTCTGCAGACCGCTCGGGATCAACCCCGAACTCACCGCGATGATGGCGTCGACGTGCGCGGCGTTCTCCAGGACCCGCACGGCCCGGGTCGGCGCGTGGTCCGGGATGCGGTGCGCGCGCCCCGCGGCGAGGATCTGCTCGACCATCCCACGCGGATCCTCGGCGTCGAATCCCACCCCGGCGCGCAGGGTGACCAGTGCGTCGGCCGCCGATCGGACGGCGTCGCGCAGCTCATACTCGGCCTCGCCCAGTCCGATGTACGGACCCGCCGGGATCCGCGGCACCGAGTACACGGTCCACGACAGCGCGCGTGGTTCCGGCTCGAACCGCGACTCCGGTTCGAACACCGAATCCAGATCGGTGTCACCGAATTCGTCGTAGGTGAACTCGGGAACCAGGCCAACGCCGTCCAGGTCGTCGTGCGTCACGACGACGGCCTCGCCGACCGCGAGCGCGTCCCGCTGGAACTGGGTGCCCGCGGGTAGACCCCGCACGTCACCGGGCACGGGCTGGGCGATCGTGATCGCGGGCATCGACGAGGTGCGTCCGACGGCGGTGCGCAGCGTCTGCAGCAGCGACACCGAACCGGAATCCTCCAGCTCGGGCCAGGGCAGTCCGGTGCGGCCGGCGGCGGCCGAATCGTATGCCGTGACTGAATGCGTTGGTGCCCACAGCGATAGCGCGTCGAGGACATCGTCGGGGGCGGCGACGCCGGCCAGCCACGCGTTGGCCCACATCGAAAGCGTTGCACTTGGACACCACATGATGGAAGGCAGTGTAGTTGTCGCACGCGAAACGGGCTGAATTCGCTAGGGTGGCCGCATGCCCTACTGGCTGATCTGGCTCATATTGGCGTTGGGTCTTGCCGGGGCGGAAGCGCTCACCGGGGACATGTTCCTGCTCATGCTGGCCGGCGGGGCGCTCGCGGCGACCGGCTCCAGCGCGCTTCTCGACTGGCCGATCTGGGCCGACGGGCTGGTGTTCCTGGTGGTCTCGGTGCTGTTGCTGGTGCTGGTGCGGCCCGCGCTGCGGCGGCGGTTCGAGGCGGGCAAGGGGCTGCCCGAGCCGGTCAAGGCCCTCGAGGGCAGGCCTGCGCTGGTCCTGGACCGCGTCGCGAGCCATCAGGGCCAGGTCAAACTCGACGGCGAAGTCTGGACGGCGCGGCCGTTGAACGACGACGATGTGTACGAACCCGGCGAACGCGTCACCGTGGTGCGGATCGACGGGGCGACCGCGGTGGTGTTCAAGACGCTCTGACAGCAGAGCTGACCGCAGGAGGGGAAACCGATGGAAGGTGCGGTGGCAGGCCTGGTCCTGCTGGTCGTGCTCGTGGTGTTCGCGATCATCGTCGTGGCGAAATCGGTCGCGCTGATCCCGCAGGCCGAGGCCGCGGTGATCGAACGGCTGGGGCGGTACAGCAAGACCGTGTCCGGGCAGCTGACGTTGCTGGTTCCGTTCATCGACAAGATCCGTGCGCGGGTCGACCTGCGCGAGCGGGTGGTGTCGTTCCCGCCGCAGCCGGTGATCACCGAGGACAACCTGACCGTGCAGATCGACACGGTGGTGTACTTCCAGGTCACCAATCCGCAGGCCGCGGTGTACCAGATCAGCAACTACATCGTCGGCGTCGAGCAGCTGACCACGACGACGCTGCGCAACCTGGTCGGCGGCATGACGCTGGAGCAGACCCTGACCTCGCGCGACCAGATCAACACGGCCCTGCGCGGAGTGCTCGACGAGGCCACCGGCCGGTGGGGCCTGCGGGTGGCGCGCGTCGAGCTGCGCAGCATCGACCCGCCGCCCAGCATTCAGGATTCGATGGAAAAGCAGATGCGCGCCGACCGCGAGAAGCGCGCGATGATCCTCACCGCCGAGGGCTCCCGCGAGGCCGCCATCAAGCAGGCCGAGGGCCAGAAGCAGGCCCAGATCCTGGCCGCCGAGGGCGCCAAGCAGGCCGCGATCCTGGCCGCCGAGGCCGACCGCCAGTCCCGCATGCTGCGGGCCCAAGGTGAACGGGCCGCGGCCTATCTGCAGGCGCAGGGCCAGGCCAAGGCCATCGAGAAGACCTTCGCGGCGATCAAGTCCGGGCGTCCCACCCCGGAACTGCTGGCCTACCAGTACCTGCAGACCCTGCCGCAGATGGCCAAGGGCGAGGCCAACAAGGTGTGGATCGTGCCGTCCGACTTCGGTTCGGCGCTGCAGGGATTCACCAAGATGCTCGGCGCGCCGGGGGAGGACGGTGTGTTCCGGTACACCCCGTCGCCGGTCGACGATGCCCCGACCACCGAGGACGACAGCGACGAGGTCGCCGACTGGTTCAACACCGAGACCGATCCCGAGATCGCCCGCGCGGTGGCCAAGGCCGAGGCCGAGGCCCGCACCAGCACGCCCACCCTCGGTTCCTCGCCGGCGACACCGCCGCTCGGTGGGGTCAACCCGAACCCGGCCCTCGGTGTGCCACCGACACCGGACTGGGCGGGCGGGGCGCACCGCGCCGACCCGGGTCAGTAGGGGTTGACGCGGCGCACCCGTCGATTAGCGTGAGCACATGGCGCTTCCCAAGGTCTTCGGTGTCCTCGCACTGATCCAGGCGGGCGACGCCGCGGCGTGTGCGTTCAAGGCTGCGCCTGTGGTGAAGGCGTTCGACGATCTCGGTGTGCCGCAACGCATCCGGTGGATCTTTCCGCCCATCAAGGCCGCGTCGGCCGTCGGCCTGCTTGCGGCGGGACGGTACCCGGCGCTGGGCCGGCTCACCACCGCGATGCTCACGCTGTACTTCGTGTTGGCCGTCGGCGCGCACATCCGGGCACACGACAAGCCCGTCAACGCCATCCCCGCAGCGGGGTTCGCCGCGACCTACGCGGCGCTGACGGTGAAGGGTCCGCGGGCCAACGCGTGAACGTTCAGATGCTGGTGGCGGCGGTGTCGGCGGCCGCACCCGGTGCGGTGCGCTGCTCGCGGCGGTGACTGCGGATCTCGAACACCAGACCGGCCACGCCGAGTGAGGCGGTGCACGCCGACACCACGAACAGCAGTGGGCTGACATTGCCGGTCAGGGCGTCGCCGAGGATCACCACGGCCGCGGTCCCGGGCAGCAGGCCCACCAGGGTCGCCAGGGCGTACGGCAGCACCCGCACCGCCGATGCGCCCGCGGCGTAGTTGAGCACCGAGAACGGCACGGCCGGGATCAGCCGGGTCGACAGGATCACCGGCCAACCCCGTTGACGCAGCCGCGCGTCGAGCCGGTCGACCCGCGGATGCGGCACCAGCCGGCTCAACTGCCAGCCCACGGCGCGGACGAGCAGCAGCGCCAGCACCGCGCTGACCGCACTGGCGAGCACGGCGATCGCGATGCCGAGCGCGGGTCCGAACAGCAGACCGGCCGCGAGTGTGAAGGCCGTGCGGGGAAACGGGAACACCGTCACCACGATGTGCGCACCGAGAAAGGCCAGCGGAAACCACGGTCCCACCGACGTCGCCCAGTCGCGCATCTGCATCGCCGTGGGAAGCGGAACCAGCAACGCCACTGCGACGAGAATCACAATTCCGCTCAGGATCGTCACGATGCGGCGTGTCGAGAGGGTGGCAGCCGTCATCAGTACGGCAGCACGGATGCTGCGAAGTGTGCTGACTACGGCTTTCACGGTTATCCAGACTACGGGGCCAATGCGACACCTTTCTTTCGCCGAGGCTGCGAAGGGCCCAAAACTGGGCTGCCCGGCGGTCGGGGGCGTGAGGACGATCATTTAGCCTGAGGGTCAAGCGGGTAGGTCACACGCTGCGACAACAGGAGATGCGGGTGTCTTTACAGGGGTCGAGTGCGATCGAAGCTGATCGCGACAGGTGGCGAACGGCGGTGGCCGGTGTGCTGGCAAAGAGCAGTCGGCGCGAGCCGGACGAACTCGGGCCGGAGCCGGAACGCCAACTGGATTCGCAGACCTACGAAGGTTTTGCCATCCGTCCCCTCTACACGCGTCTCGACGAACTCGACGAGCCCGCCCTTCCCGGGCAGTGGCCGTTCATCCGCGGCGGCGACGCGCTGCGTGACGTCAAGTCGGGCTGGAAGGTCGTCGAGGGATTTCCCGCGTTCGGCGCCGGCACCGATGTGAAGGTCGACAACGGCGCGGTGCTGCTCGCGCTCACCGAGGGCGCCAGCGCGCTCGCGGTCAGGATCGGCAGTGGCGGTGTCGCGCCGGCCGACCTGAACCAGCTGTTCGACGGGGTCTTCCTCGATCTGGTCCCGGTGATCTTCGAGAACACCGGCGACGACCTGACCGCCACGGCCGATGCGGTGCTGAGCCTCATCTCCGGGCTCGACACCGAGCAGCGGTCCCGGCTGTCGATCGACTTCGGCGCCGATTCGCTCACCGCGCCGCTGTCGGGGCGCGCCGCGACCACGGACGCCGACCTGCTCGCCGTCGCCAAGAAGACCGGTGAGCACACCGGCCACGTGCGGACCATCACGGTGGACGGCCCGGCCTTCCACAACAAGGGTGCGAGCGCCTCGTGGGAGCTCGCGGCGTCGGTGGCCGCGGCGGTCGAGTACCTGCGCATCCTTGTCGAGGGCGGCCTCGCGGTGTCGGATGCGTTGCGGCAGATCAGCTTCCGGTACGCCGCGGACGACGACCAGTTCATCACCATCGGCAAGCTCCGCGCCGCGCGCCGGCTGTGGGCCCGCGTCGCCGAGGTGGTCGGTGACGCCCCCGCAGGCGCAGCCACCATCCACGCCGTGACCTCGCTGCCGATGATGACGCAGCGCGACCCGTGGGTGAACATGCTGCGCACCACCCTGGCGGCCTTCTCGGCGGGCGTCGGCGGTGCCGACACCGTTCAGGTGCTGCCGTTCGACGTTGCGATCCCCGACGGCTTCCCGGGGACCTCGGCCACATTCTCCCGCCGCATCGCGCGCAACACCCAGCTGCTGCTCCTCGAGGAGTCGCACATCGGACAGGTGCTCGACCCCGCGGGCGGATCGTGGTACGTCGAGGACCTCACCGCCCAGCTCGCCGAGCAGGCCTGGGCGCACTTCCAGGACATCGAGCGGCGCGGCGGATTCGCCGCCGCGCGCGATTTCCTCGCCGAGCGGATCGCCGAGGTGGCGGCCCGTCGCGCCGACGACATCGCGCACCGGCGGACCGCGATCACCGGTGTCAACGAGTTCCCGAACCTGGCCGAACAGCCGCTGCCGCAGGGAGATTCGGCGATCGCGTCGATCGAACGGTACGCCGCGGGCTTCGAGGCGCTGCGGGACCGCTCCGATGCGTTTATGGCCAGGACCGGTGCGCGGCCGCGGGTGCTGCTGCTGCCGCTCGGCCCGTTGGCCGAGCACAACATCCGGGCCACGTTCGCGTCGAACCTGCTGGCGTCCGGCGGCATCGAGGCGGTCAACCCGGGCACCGTCGACGCGTCGGGCATCGCCGCTGCGGTGGCCGAGGCCGGTTCGCCCACCGTCGCGGTGCTGTGCGGCACCGACACCCGCTACGGCACGGACGCGTCGGCCACCGTCGCCGCCGCCCGCGCCGCAGGCGTGCGGAACGTGCTGCTGGCCGGGCCGGAAAAGGCCGTGGCCCAAGCCGATTCGAAACCCGACGGGTACCTCACGGCGAAGATCAACGCCGTGGACGTCCTGTCGAACCTGCTCACCGGACTGGGGGCCTGAGATGACCGCAACAACCGGATCGCAGATCCGCAGCTTCGCCGAGGTACCCCTGAACGGGGAGGCGACGCCCACACCTGCCACACCAGAGGCCGTCGACGCGCAGGTGGGCGCGGCCGCGTCGGCGCACGGCTACACCCCCGACCAGCTGACCTGGTCGACGCCGGAGGGCATCGACGTCAAGCCGGTCTACATCGCAGCTGACCGGGACGCCGCGGCGGCGGCCGGCTATCCGCTCGACAGCTTCCCCGGCGCACCGCCGTTCATCCGCGGCCCCTACCCGACGATGTACGTCAACCAGCCGTGGACCATCCGCCAGTACGCCGGTTTCTCCACGGCCGCCGAATCCAACGCGTTCTACCGGCGCAACCTGGCCGCGGGCCAGAAGGGCCTGTCGGTCGCGTTCGACCTCGCCACCCACCGCGGTTACGACTCGGATCACCCGCGCGTGCAGGGTGACGTCGGAATGGCCGGTGTGGCAATCGATTCCATCCTCGACATGCGGCAGCTGTTCGACGGCATCGATCTGTCGAGCGTGTCGGTGTCGATGACGATGAACGGTGCGGTGCTGCCGATCCTGGCGCTGTACGTCGTCGCCGCCGAGGAGCAGGGCGTGCCGCCGGAGAAGCTGGCCGGGACCATCCAGAACGACATCCTCAAAGAGTTCATGGTCCGCAACACCTACATCTACCCGCCCAAGGAGTCGATGCGGATCATCTCCGACATCTTCGCCTACACCAGTGCGAAGATGCCGAAGTTCAACTCGATCTCGATCTCCGGCTACCACATCCAGGAAGCCGGGGCGACCGCCGACCTCGAGCTGGCCTACACGCTGGCCGACGGCGTCGAGTACATCAAGGCCGGTCTCGACGCGGGCCTGGACATCGACAAGTTCGCGCCGCGCCTGAGCTTCTTCTGGGGCATCGGGATGAACTTCTTCATGGAGGTGGCCAAGCTGCGTGCCGGCCGCCTGCTGTGGAGCGAGCTGGTGGCCCAGTTCGAGCCGAAGAGCGAGAAATCGCTGTCGCTGCGGACACATTCGCAGACCTCGGGCTGGTCGCTGACGGCGCAGGACGTGTTCAACAACGTGGCCCGCACATGCATCGAGGCGATGGCCGCGACGCAGGGGCACACCCAGTCGCTGCACACCAACGCCCTCGACGAGGCGCTCGCGCTGCCCACCGACTTCTCGGCACGCATCGCCCGCAACACACAGTTGCTGCTGCAGCAGGAGTCGGGCACGACGCGTCCGATCGATCCGTGGGGCGGTTCGTACTACGTCGAGTGGCTCACGCACCACCTCGCCGAACGTGCCCGCGCCCACATCAGGGAGGTCGCCGAGCACGGCGGCATGGCGCAGGCCATCAGCGAGGGCATCCCGAAGCTGCGCATCGAGGAGGCCGCCGCTCGCACCCAGGCGCGCATCGATTCCGGCGCGCAGCCGGTGATCGGCGTCAACAAGTACCAGGTCGGCGAGGACACCGAGATCGAGGTGCTCAAGGTCGAGAACAGCCGGGTGCGCGCCGAGCAGATCGCCAAGCTGCAGCAGCTGCGCAGCGAGCGGGATGAGGCGGCCACCCGGGCCGCGCTCGACGAACTCACCCGCGCCGCAGCGGCGTCGGGCCCGGCCGGCCAGGACGGACTCGGCAACAATCTGCTGGCGCTGGCGATCGACGCGGCACGGGCCAAGGCCACCGTCGGGGAGATCTCCGACGCCCTGGAGAAGGTTTACGGTCGCCATCAGGCGGAGATCCGTACCATCGCCGGGGTCTACCGCGACGAAATCGGAAAGGGCAGCAACATCGCGAGCGCGACGGAGCTGGTGAACAAGTTCGCCGAGGCCGACGGCAGGCGGCCGCGCATCCTGGTGGCCAAGATGGGCCAGGATGGGCACGACCGCGGGCAGAAGGTGATCGCGACCGCGTTCGCCGACATCGGTTTCGACGTCGACGTGGGCTCGCTGTTCTCCACCCCGGAGGAGGTGGCCCGCCAGGCCGCCGACAACGACGTGCACGTGGTGGGCGTGTCGTCGCTGGCCGCCGGCCACCTCACGCTGGTGCCCGCACTGCGCGACGCGCTGGCCGAGGTCGGGCGGCCCGACATCATGATCGTGGTGGGTGGCGTGATCCCGCCTGGCGACTTCGACGAGCTGTACGCCGCCGGCGCCACGGCGATCTTCCCGCCGGGCACGGTGATCGCCGATGCCGCGACCGGGTTGTTGGAGAAGCTCGCGGAGCGACTCGGCTACCAGCTCAGCTAGGCAGACGGGCCAGTGAAGGCGATCAACATCCCCGAGCTCGCGCAGTCCGTCCGCGACGGCGACCGCTCCGCGCTCGCGCGGGCCATCACCCTGGTGGAGTCGACGAGGGCCGACCATCGACAACAGGCCCAGCAGCTGCTGCTCGACCTGATGCCCGAGGCCGGTTCGGCGATGCACGTCGGCATCACGGGCGTGCCCGGCGTGGGCAAGTCGACGACGATCGAGGCGCTCGGCATGCACCTCATCGCCGCCGGGCACCGCGTCGCGGTGCTCGCCGTCGACCCGTCGTCGACGCGTACCGGCGGTTCGATCCTTGGCGACAAGACGCGCATGTCGCGGCTGGCGGTTCATCCGGACGCCTACATCCGCCCGTCGCCGACGTCGGGAACGCTCGGCGGCGTCGCCAAGGCCACCCGCGAGACCATCGTGCTGCTGGAGGCTGCGGGCTATGACGTCATCCTGGTCGAGACGGTCGGTGTCGGGCAGTCCGAGGTGACGGTTTCGGGCATGGTCGACACGTTCGTGTTCCTGACCCTGGCGCGCACGGGCGATCAGCTGCAGGGCATCAAGAAGGGTGTTCTCGAACTCGCCGACGTCATCGTCGTGAACAAGGCCGACGGTGAGCACGCGGTGGAGGCCAAGGCCGCCGCGCGCGAGCTCTCCGGGGCGATACGGCTGATCTATCCTCGCGAAACCCTCTGGCGCCCACCTGTTCTCACCATGAGCGCGGTCGAGGGCACCGGACTGACGGAACTGTGGGACACCGTCGTCGAACACCGCAAGGTGCTCGAGGAGGCCGGCGAGTTCGACGCCCGCAGGCGTGCTCAGCAGGTCGAGTGGACCTGGTCGATGGTGCGGGACGCCGTGCTCGACCGCGTGATGAGCCATCCCGAGGTCCGCCGGATCCGCGATGACGTCGAACGACGCGTCCGCGAGGGCGAGCTCACCCCGGCACTCGCGGCCCAGGAGATCCTCGACGCCGCGCAGTGAACGAGCGCCTGAACGGTTGCCGCAGCTGGGCCCGCGACCTTCGGTGGCGAGGCTCGCGCCGGTAGCCAGCCGACGATCGCCAACGCCCGACTGCAGACGTTTGCAAAGGGAAGGCTCGACGCCGCGGCCACCCGGAAAGTCAAGTCTGTGATTTGCCGGGACTGGATCCTGGGAAAGTCGGTGCGCCACAACGGTGTGTGCTGACGGCCGAGCTCGGCACCCGGTTCGGCGTCATCGCGCGGATCCGCGGTGATCAGGGGTCGCGGGGATGATGCGGGGCCGGGACGGATTTCAAGCCGATGAAAAGCCCATCAAATGACGTTACTGACCGCGGCTTGGTTAACAGTTAGGTAACTTATGGAGAATTTGCCAGCGCTCCAGGTAAGTTTGATGTGTGTCCGGTCACAACCGGGAGCGCAGCGCGGCGCTCCCACACGGCGTACAAGGCGCGGCGGATCCGCGATTCGCCTGCACGGCCCGAGCCTTCGCGCAGCTGTTCCCGGGTCGCCGATTCGGCGGGGGAGCGCTGGCGGTCTACCAGGACGGTCTACCGCTCGTCGACATCTGGACCGGCTACTCCGACCGGGCGGGCACCGAGTACTGGACCGCCGACACGGGTGCGATGGTGTTCTCCGCGACCAAGGGGCTGGCGTCGACGGTCATCCATCGGCTGGCCGACCGCGGTCTGATCGACTACGACACCCCGGTCAGCGCGTACTGGCCGGAATTCGCGGCCAAGGGTAAAGGCCACATCACCGTCCGTGAGGTTATGCAGCACCGCGCCGGGCTCAGCCAGCTCAACGGCGTCAGCAAGGCCGACCTGCTCGACCACCGCGCGATGGAGGCGCGGATCGCCGCCACGCCCGTCAGCAGGCTGCTCTACGGCAAGTCGGCCTACCACGCGCTGACCTACGGCTGGCTGGTGTCGGGCCTGGTGCGCGCGGTCACCGGACAGGGCATGCGGGAGCTGTTCCGCACCGAACTGGCCGAACCGCTCAACACCGACGGCATCCACCTGGGCAGGCCGCCGATCGGGGCGCCGACCCGCGCCGCGCAGATCCTCGCGCCGCAACGCACCTGGCCCAACCATGTGTTCGACTTCCTGGCGCCCCGGTTCGCGTCGCTGCAGTTCTCCGGTTTCTTCGGGTCGACGTACTGTCCCGGCGTGATGTCGCTGATGCAGGGCGACACGCCGTTTTTGGATGCGGAGATCCCGGCCGCCAACGGTGTCGCGACGGCCCGGGGTCTGGCCAAGGTGTACGGTGCGATCGCCAACGGCGGGTTCTTCGACGGTGCCGAGTTCCTGTCCCGGTCGACGGTGGCCGGCCTGACCGGTCGGCGCAGCCTCAGCCCGGACCGCAACATCGGTGTGCCCCTGGCCTTCCACCTCGGCTATCACACGGTGCCGTTCGGGGTCATGGCCGGCTTCGGTCATGTCGGGCTCGGCGGCTCGGTGGGCTGGGCGGATCCGGCGAGCGGCCTCGCGGTCGGCTTCGTCCACAACCGGTTGCTGACGCCGATGGTATTCGACATGGGCGCCTTCGTCGGCCTGCACGCGCTGATCCGCAAGGACGTCGCCAGGGCACGCGAGCGCGGTTTCCGGCCGGTGCCCGAGCTGGGCGCCGCGCCGTACGAGGTTTCCAAGCCGGTCGCGGGCTGAGTCACGCCCTCGGTATCACCGGCCGGCTCAGCGGGACGGGGTGAGCCAGCGGGTCTTGATCCGCCAGGAGTGTGCCGAGGCAAGGGCGAACACGGCCCCGCAGATACAGGCGAACACCCAGACGAGCCTGCCGTTCTCGACCGGTTGCAACTCCGGCAGGAACGTCGTCACGAGGCGGACCACACACGCGATGATGCCGCTGACCGACGCCACCAGATAGATGTTGGCGATCCGCCGGGACCGGGGATCGCGGCGCAGGATCAGGATCGCCCTGCCCCCGTAGACCAACAGGTAAATCAGGACGGTGCACAGGATCGTCCAGTAGACGCCCAGCCACGCGTCGGTGGGCACCTGGAAGAAATCGGGCCGGTACACCGCGGCGCCGTTGCCCAGCGAGAACGTCGCGAGCAACAGCGGGATGCAGATCGTGGCGGGGCGTTCGACGTACTGCTTGAACGACAGCTGCATCGCGTGGTCGTCCTGCAGACGCCCCAGGGCGTTGTACACCACGGCCGACGCCGCGACGATGTAGCAGTCGTGGCCGATGTAGTCCTCGACGTTCCATTTGCCGGTCAGGTCGTACAGGAACTGTCCGAGGGTTTCGGAGGCGAACGGGGACATCAGCAGCACCGCGAGGCCCTGCAGCGCGACGTTGAGGGTCGCGGCGACCTCCCAACGGCAGGTCCACGTGACACGTCGGATCCACAGGCTCCACGCGACACAGAGCAACGTGATCGCGATGAGAATGGCTACGGACATCGGAGTTCGCCTCGGCGGGGATTGCGGCTAGGCAACGGGGACTACAGGGGAGGCGCGTCGAGACGCGGGGACAGCTCGGAGAGTTTCCTGGGTCGCCTGACCAGGGTGGCGGTCTCGACCGGCGCCACCATGACCTGGGACGACTCCACGTAGTGCCAGACCTCCTGGCGGCTCATGAGGCCGAACCGGATCTGCAGGTCGGGATAGCTGAGGTCGAACCGGTCCGCGACCTGCCGCAGTTCCTCGGCATTCGGATAATCGGCTTCTTTGATGCGGCGGTAGTAGGTGCTGCTCGACACACCGAGGGCGGTGTAGATCGCCTTGGCGTCGATGTCTCCGTCGAGCAGGTAATCGAGCAAGGCCTTCAGTTGGCGGCCGTTCTCGTCGGTCCGTGGCACTCACACACCATAAACCCCAGTTCGGCCGATTGGCGACGATCGCAGTGGCAAAGTCGCGCCGCGAAACACTTTCTTAATTGACAAGCGTGTCAGAGTTTTGGCACAGGTCTCCCAAATCTGGGACAGATTAGCTACCGTTGTCGGCATGGCTACCCCTTTGTTGGCCGGCACGTCGGGTGTACGGAGCTGGATTGCTGATCACGACGCCGCCGGTCCGGCAGGCCCCGCCGACACGTCGATGATGTCGACGTCGCTCGGCGGTGTGCTGACAGGCGAACTCGACGGCGCGCGCGACGCGCTGGGTTGCACCACCGAAGAGATCGTCCTCGCGGCGTTGGGCCGCGCCGTCGCGCGCACGATGGGAGAAGGCCTGCTCGCCGTCGATCTGGACAGCGCCGAGCAGGCCGGTGCGCGCCGCCGCGTCGTGGTCCCGTGCGTGTCCCGCCGCGACCTGTCGGGAGTCGAACTGCTGGCGACCGCCCGCTCGACCGTGAGCACAGCAGAGCAACGCCCGCGCGCCGACGTGTCCCTGCGGATCAACACCGCAGGCGTCGCGACGGTCGGGGAGTACGGCCTGTGCGTCCACGTCGACCACGTCGCCGATTCGCATCTGCGCATCGACTGGTCGTACGACACCCGCAGTTTCGACCGGTACACCATCGAGGAACTCGCCGACCAATTCCCGCTCGCGCTGATCGAGGTGACGTCCGGGTAGGGCGTTCGAATCGATTTGCGTCACTCATTAGAATCGGTGCATCGGCACTGATCCGGCCAATCACCGGGGAGCCTTCGGAAGAACAGCTTCATCGCATGAGCTGAAGCCCAGTAGAACCGAACGGGTGGGCCCGTCATCGCCCTTCAGTTGAGCGGCGCGCACGCATGATGCGCGCAAGCGGGGTGGTACCGCGGCGCTCGCGCACCGGCGCGACGTGTCGTCCCCGTGCCTTGGACATTCGGTTTCTGTCCCGGAAACCGCGACGTGGGCACAGGAGACGATTCAGTGACCGCCTATCCCAAGCCGGCCGCACCGAACTTCCCCGAGCGCGAGCTCGAGGTGCTGGACTACTGGGCGAAGGACGACACCTTCCGCGCCAGCGTGCAGCGGCGCGAGGGCGCTGAGGAGTACGTCTTCTACGACGGCCCGCCCTTCGCCAACGGTCTGCCGCACTACGGCCACCTGCTCACCGGGTACGTCAAGGACATCGTCCCGCGCTACCGCACCATGCGCGGTTACAAGGTCGAGCGCCGGTTCGGCTGGGACACCCACGGCCTACCCGCCGAACTGGAGGTGCAGCGCCAACTCGGCATCACCGACAAGGCCCAGATCGAAGAGCTGGGCATCGAGAAGTTCAACGACGCGTGCCGTGCCTCGGTGCTCAAATACACCGACGAGTGGCGGGCGTACGTCACCCGGCAGGCCCGCTGGGTCGACTTCGACAACGACTACAAGACCCTGGACCTGCCGTTCATGGAATCGGTGATCTGGGCGTTCAAGCAGCTGTGGGACAAGGGCCTGGCCTACGAGGGCTACCGCGTGCTGCCGTACTGCTGGAACGACGAGACGCCGCTGTCCAGCCACGAACTGCGCATGGACGACGACGTCTACCAGAGCAGGCAGGACCCGGCGCTGACCGTCGGTTTCCGCATCGACGAGGGCCCGCTGGCGGGCAGCCACCTGCTGATCTGGACCACCACGCCGTGGACGCTGCCGAGCAACCAGGCCGTGGCCGTCGGCCCGGACATCACCTACGTGCAGGTCGAGGGCGCCGACGGGCGTCGCTACCTGCTGGCCGAGGCGCGTCTCGGCGCGTACGCCAGGGAACTGGGCGAGGAGCCCACGGTCCTGGCCACCCTCACCGGCCGCGACCTGCTCGGCACCCGCTACCTGCCGCCGTTCCCGTATTTCATGGGCTCCGCCAACGCATTTCAGGTGCTGCCCGGTGACTTCGTCAGCACCGAGGACGGCACCGGCATCGTGCACATGGCGCCCGCCTACGGCGAGGACGACAAGGCCACCGCGGATGCCGCCGACATCGTCGCGGTCACCCCGGTCGACTCAAGGGGCCGCTTCGACGAATCGGTGCCGGACTACGCGGGCCAGCACGTCTTCGACGCCAACCCGCAGATCATCCGCGATCTGAAGAACGGCGACGGGTCGGCGGGGACCAACGGCGCGGTCGTGCTGCGGCACGAGACCTACGAGCACTCGTACCCGCACTGCTGGCGCTGCCGCAACCCGCTGATCTACCGGGCGGTGTCGTCGTGGTTCGTGCGGGTGACCGAGTTCCGTGACCGCATGGTGGAACTCAACCAGCAGATCACCTGGTACCCCGAACACGTCAAGGACGGCCAGTTCGGCAAGTGGCTGGAAGGCGCCAGGGACTGGTCGATCTCGCGTAACCGCTACTGGGGCACGCCGATCCCGGTGTGGAAGTCCGACGACCCGGCGTATCCGCGCGTCGACGTCTACGGCAGCCTCGACGAACTCGAACGCGACTTCGGCGTCCGCCCGGACAACCTGCACCGGCCGTTCATCGACGAGCTCACGCGGCCGAATCCCGATGACCCGACCGGTAAGTCGACCATGCGGCGCATCGAGGACGTGCTCGACGTGTGGTTCGACTCCGGGTCGATGCCATACGCGCAGGTGCACTACCCGTTCGAGAACCGGGACTGGTTCGACGGCACTGCACACGAGGAAGCGCATTTCCCGGGCGATTTCATCGTCGAGTACATCGGCCAGACCCGCGGCTGGTTCTACACGCTGCACGTGCTGGCCACGGCGCTGTTCGACAAGCCCGCCTTCAAGACCTGCGTGTCGCACGGCATCGTGCTGGGCAACGACGGCCAGAAGATGAGCAAGTCGCTGCGCAACTACCCGGACGTCAGTGAGGTGTTCGACCGCGACGGCTCCGACGCCATGCGCTGGTTCCTAATGGCCTCGCCGATCCTGCGCGGCGGCAACCTCGTCGTCACCGAACAGGGCATCCGCGAGGGTGTGCGCCAGGTGCTGCTGCCGCTGTGGAACGCCTACAGCTTCCTGGCGCTGTACGCGCCGGAGAAGGGCCGGTGGCGCACCGATTCGACCAACGTCCTCGACCGCTACATCCTGGCCAAACTCGCCCAGCTGCGCGCCGATCTCACGGCCGCGCTCGACGTGTGCGACATCTCCGGTGCGTGTGACGAACTGCGTCAGTTCGCCGAGTCGCTGACGAACTGGTATGTGCGCCGGTCGCGTTCGCGGTTCTGGGATGAGGACACCGACGCCATCGACACCCTGCACACCGTGCTGGAGGTGACGTGCCGGCTGGCCGCGCCGCTGCTCCCGTTGGCCACCGAGGTGATCTGGCGTGGGCTGACCGGTGAGCGTTCGGTGCATTTGACCGACTGGCCGCAGGCCGACGTGCTGCCGAAGGATCCCGACCTGGTGGCCGCGATGGACCAGGTGCGCGAGGTGTGCTCGGTCGGTTCGTCGCTGCGCAAGGCCAAGAAGCTGCGGGTGCGCCTGCCGCTGCCGAAACTGACTGTCGCCGTGCCGGAGCCGGACAGTCTGCGGCCGTTCGCCGGCCTGATCGCCGACGAGCTCAACGTCAAGGCGGTCGACCTCAGCGACGACGTGCCCGCCTACGGGCGGTTCGAACTCGCCGTCAACGCCCGCGTCGCCGGGCCCCGCATCGGCAAGGACGTGCAGGCCGCGATCAAGGCCGTCAAGGCCGGGGAGGGCGTGGTCAATCCCGACGGCACACTGACCGCCGGGCCGGTGCTGCTGCAGCCGCAGGAGTACACGTCGAAGCTGGTCGCGGCCGATCCGGAATGGACCGCGGCACTGCCCGACGGCACGGGGCTGGTGGTCCTCGACGGCACGGTGACCGAGGAACTCGAGGCCGAGGGCTGGGCCCGTGACCTGGTTCGTGAGCTGCAGGAGTTCCGTCGCCAGGGTGGGCTCGAGGTGGGTGACCGGGTTCGGCTGCGCCTGACGATCCCCGAACTGCCTGCCGGTTGGCGGGACGAGTTCGAAACCCTCATCGGCACAGAGCTTCTCGCGCTGGAGTTCAAGATCGACACCGATCCGTCGATTGCGCTGCGGGAAGGTGTGGTTCCCGAGCAGGACGGTCAGGGAGGCGCAGTGGCCAGGGACGGTGACACCCTCACCGGATCCGTCGGTCGGGGCTACCGAGTCGAGATGACCCGGATCGCGAAGCCCTGATTCGCGCGAACGTTGGCTTGTGTGCGAGTTTTCCGGGATTTTTGGTACACAAGCCCATATTCGACGCCTCAGCCGCCGGCCACCCGCGCCGATCGCCCGCCCAGCGCCACCTCGTCGCCGGGATGCAGTTGCCGGCCGCGCCGCAGTTCGATCTCGCCGTTGACGGTGACCTGACCGTCGGCGATGACGGCCTTGGCGTCGGCCCCGGTGTCGATCAGCGCGGCCAGTTTCAGGAACTGGCCGAGGCGGATGGACTCGTCGCGGATCGGCACGTCATCCGGCTTCATGCTGGTCAGAGTAACCCCATAGCATCTGCAGGTATGGAGGGCACCGTCGCTCGCAGCGCGAGCCGCAGATGGGTCCTGCATCTGGACATGGATGCGTTCTTCGCGTCCGTGGAGCAGTTGACCCGGCCCACACTGCGCGGGCGGCCGGTCCTGGTCGGCGGTCTCGGCGGGCGCGGTGTGGTCGCCGGCGCCAGCTACGAGGCCAGGGTGTACGGCGCCCGCTCGGCGATGCCGATGCACCAGGCCCGCAGGCTGGTCGGTGCACCCGCGGTGGTGCTGCCGCCTCGCGGTGCGGTCTACGGCGTCGCCAGCCGCCGCGCGCTGGACACGGTGCGCAGCGTCGTGCCGGTACTCGAACAGCTGTCGTTCGACGAGGCGTTCGGCGAACCGGCCGAACTGGTCGGCGCCGACGCGGTCGAGGTCGAGGCGTTCTGTGAGCGGTTGCGCGCCAAGGTTCTCCACCAGACCGGTCTGGTGGCCTCCGTCGGCGCGGGCTCGGGCAAGCAGATCGCCAAGATCGCCTCCGGATTGGCCAAACCGGACGGGATCCGGGTGGTGCGCCGCGAGGAGGAGGCCGTGCTGCTGCACGGTCTGCCGGTGCGCCGGTTGTGGGGGATCGGCCCGGTCGCCGAGGACCGGCTGCACCGTATCGGCATCGAGACCATCGGCGCGTTCGCGGCGCTGACCGAGGCCGAGGCCGCGAGCGTGCTGGGCACGACGGTCGGGCCCGCGCTGCACCGGTTGGCGCGTGGTATCGACGACCGGCCGGTGGCCGAGCGCGCCGAGGCCAAGCAGATCAGCGCCGAATCGACCTTCCCCGAAGACCTCACCACGCTCGCACAGCTGCAGGAGGCCATCGGCCCGATCGGCGAGCATGCGCACCGGCGCCTGGAGAAGGACGGCCGGGGTGCCCGCACCGTCACGGTCAAGCTCAAGAAGTCCGATATGAGCACGCTGACCCGCTCGGCCACGCTGGCCTACGCGACGACCGAGGCGGCGACCCTGATCGGCACCGCGCGCAGGCTCCTGCTGGATCCGGTCGAGATCGGCCCGATACGCCTTGTCGGCGTTGGCTTTTCGGGTCTGTCGGAGACCCGTCAGGAATCGCTGTTCCCGGATCTGGAGCAACCCGACGAGGCCTGGAGCACGGCTGCGCACGTCGAATCGACGGCCCCCTCCGCCGAGCCGACGACCCGCTGGCGCATCGGCGACGACGTCGTGCATCCGGCATTGGGCCACGGGTGGGTCCAGGGCGCCGGCCACGGCGTCATGACCGTGCGGTTCGAGACCCGAGCCTCAGGCCCGGGGCCCGCGCGCACGTTCCCCGAGGACAGCGGTGACATCGGCCGCGCCGACCCGATCGACAGCCTCGACTGGGCCGACTACCTCAACGGGCTGGCCGACTACCAGAGCACGCCGTAGTCGGCGGCCAGGATGAAGCCGTGCCCGCCGTAGCCACGGCAGGTGACGGTGCCCTGGTAGCCGACTCCGCAGGTGGCGCCCCAGTTCGTGAGCTTGTGTCCTTCCGGCAGCACGTCGACATCTCTGGTGAACGTCGGCGTGTCGGAGTGCCGGTACACCGCGGGTGTGCCGCCGTACTGCACCACGGTCTGGTTGGTGCCCGGCGGCGCATCGGTCGGGACGGCGTCGCACCCGATCGGGCCGCCGTTGGGTCCGATGCCGCAGTGCCGCCCGTCCGGGGTCTGGAAGAACACATGGTAGAAGTCCGTCGGTGAGGTGAAATTGCCCTCTGCCACCGGATAGGAGTCGATCGCCTCGGCGCCGGGAGGCGGATCGGCCAGTGCGGACGGAACCCCCGAAACACCTCCCGCGAGGGTCAGCACCACCCCGGCAACGCCCGCCGCGACAGGAACTGCGAAGCGGTACCGCATGTTTCCAACGTTTCTGATCGGGCTGCCGGTGTCAACTCCACATCCGGAAAACCTCACGCACCGGTCGCCCTGCGGCGAGCGCCGCCATCAGCAGCACCCGCGCCTGCGGGGGTCGCAGCTGCGGCGCCACCACCGCGCCCGCGTCGACCAGGCGCCGTCCCGGTCCGTAGTCGGGGCCGATGACACCGGCAGGCACCCGCGTGGACACCACGACGTCGACGCCCGCGCGCAGGTGCCGTTCGACGCCTTCGGTCAGGGCGGCCCCGAGGTTGCCGGAGCCCATGGCCTCCAGGACGATCCCGCGGGCGCCCGCGGCCACGCACGCGTCGAGGGCCGCGGTGTCCGCGCCGGGATACCCGGCGACGATGTCGACCCGCGGCGCCGACGCCGCCGACAGCGCACCGAGAGCGGGCCGGGTCTTGCCGGGAGTCAGCGCGACATGCCCATCGACGACGGTCCCGACCGCGGTACCCGAGAACGCCGCCAGTTCCTCGGTGTGCCGCTTGTGCAGGCCGAGTGGCTGCCAGACCGTCCCGGCGAAACACACCAGCACCCCGAGCCCACGGGCGTCCGGGGCCACGGCCACCGTGATGGCGTCACGCAGATTGCGCGAGCCGTCGCTGTCGGGCGCGTCGGAGCTGCGCTGCGAGCCCGTCACCACCACCGGGACGTCGCCGCTGTGGGTGAGTTCCAGCCACAGCGCGGTCTCCTCCATGCTGTCGGTGCCGTGGGTGACCACGATCCCGGCGGCCCAGGTGGCCGCGTCCGCAACCGCCGCACCGATGCGGTCCCAGTCGGCCGGTGTCAGATGTGAGCTGTCGACGGTCATGAGATCGACCACATCCACCGCGGGTCCGGCCGCGGCGGCCAGACCGGCCGTCAACTGGGCTCCGGTCCTGGTGGGGCGCCGGACCCCGGCGTCGTCGGTGCTGGTGGAGATGGTGCCGCCGGTGGTTATGAGGACGACGTGCGCGGGTGGGGTCACGGTCGAGATTGTCCAGCATCGGCACTTTGGGATGATGGTTGAGTGAATGACGAAACGTCAGGCCCGGTTGAGCCGGTGACCGACGCACCCGGGGACGCCGAATCCCCCGCACAGCCCAGGCGGCGGCTTCGTCTGTTGTTGACGGTCGCCGCCGTCGTGCTGTTCCTCGACGTGGTGACCAAGGTGCTCGCCGTGCGCCTGCTCACCCCCGGCCAGCCGGTGTCGATCATCGGCGACACCGTGACGTGGACGCTGGTCCGGAACTCCGGCGCCGCGTTCTCGATGGCGACCGGATACACCTGGGTGTTGACGTTGATCGCGACCGGCGTCGTGATCGGGATCATCTGGATGGGCCGTCGGCTCGTGTCGCCCTGGTGGGCGCTCGGGCTCGGGCTGATCCTCGGCGGGGCCACCGGCAACCTCGTCGATCGGTTCTTCCGGTCGCCCGGCCCGCTGCGCGGGCACGTCGTCGACTTCTTCTCCGTGGGCTGGTGGCCCGTGTTCAACGTCGCCGATCCGTCGGTGGTGGGGGGCGCGATCCTGCTGGTCGCGCTGTCGCTGTTCGGCTTCGACTTCGACACGGTCGGCCGCAGGCGTCCCGGCACCGACGCCACCGACGCGGCCGAGAAGCCGGCCGAAAAGCCGGGAGAATCTGCCGGGGCCGCCCCTGACGAATCGAGCACCGTCGGCCACCAGGCCGAGCCGTCATAGTGGCCACCCGGTCGATGCCGGTCCCAGAAGGACTGGGCGGAATGCGTGTCGACGCCGGGTTGTCGCGGCTGCTCGGGCTGTCTCGCACGGTCGTGGCGACCCTTGCCGAGGAGGGCGCGGTCGAACTCGACGGCGCACCCGCTGGCAAATCGGACAAACTGGTCGCGGGCGCCTGGCTGGAGGTGCGGCTTCCCGAGGCCCCCGCGCCGGTCGAGAACACGCCGGTCGACATCGAGGGCATGGACATCCTGTACTCCGACGCCGACATCGTGGCCGTCGACAAACCACCCGGCGTCGCGGCCCATGCGACCGTCGGCTGGCACGGGCCGACCGTGCTCGGCGGTCTGGCGGCCGCCGGGTTCCGGATCAGCACCTCGGGCATCCACGAACGGCAGGGCATCGTGCACCGCCTCGACGTCGGCACGTCGGGCGTGATGGTCGTGGCGCTGTCTGAGCGGGCCTACACGGTGCTCAAGCGGGCGTTCAAGCAGCGCACCGTGGAGAAGCGCTACCACGCGTTGGTGCAGGGTCATCCGGATCCGTCGAGCGGCACCATCGACGCCCCGATCGGCCGCCACCGCGGCCACGACTGGAAGTTCGCCGTCGTCGAGGGCGGCAGGCACAGCGTGACCCACTACGACACGCTCGAGATGTTCCAGGCCGCAAGCCTGCTCGACATCGAACTGGAGACCGGGCGCACGCACCAGATCCGCGTGCACTTCTCGGCGCTGCACCACCCCTGCTGCGGTGACCTCACCTACGGCGCCGATCCGACGCTGGCCAAGCGCCTCGGCCTGGAACGGCAGTGGCTGCATGCGCGCTCGCTGGCCTTCGCGCATCCGGCCGACGGCAGGCGCGTCGAGATCACCAGCCCGTATCCCGCCGATCTGGACAACGCGCTCGACGTTCTGCGCAGGCACGCGTTGTGAGTGCCCCGAACCGCTCCGGGGTGCTCTACGGCGCGAGCGCCTACATCTGGTGGGGCCTGTGTCCCGGCTTCTTCGTCCTGCTGCTTCCCGCGGGGGCGCTTGAGGTGGTGGCGCACCGCATCGTGTGGAGCACGGTGTTCCTGTTGCTGGTGGTCGCCCTGGCGCGCAGGCTCGGTGATCTTCGCAGGATGTCGCGGCGCACGTGGCTGCAGTTGCTCGCGGCCTCGGCGCTGATCTCGGTCAACTGGGGCACCTACATCTTCGCCGTGACCACGGGCCACGTCGTGGACGCGGCGCTCGGCTACTTCATCAATCCGCTGGTGAGCGTCGCGCTCGGGGTGATCATCTTCCGCGAACGCATCAACCGCTGGCAGGGCGTATCGCTCGCGCTGGCCATCGTCGCGGTCGCGATCCTGACCGTCGAGGTCGGTGAACCGCCGTACATCGCGGTCGTGCTTGCGGTGTCGTTCGGGGTGTACGGCCTGGTGAAAAAGGTGGTGCAGGCCGATCCGCGGGTGAGTGTCGCGGTCGAGACCCTGTTGGCGCTGCCCGTGGCGGGCGGGTACCTGATCGTCCTGGAGGTGCTCGGGCGCGGGCACTTCATCACCGAGAATTCCTGGCATCCGGTGCTGATGGTGTTGTCCGGTGTGGTGACCGCGGTTCCGCTGCTGCTGTTCGCCGCGGCCGCGCAGCGGTTGCCGATGGTGACGTTGGGTCTGTTGTTCTACCTCAACCCGGCGATGCAGATGGTGTGGGGCGTGTTCATCGGTCACGAGCCCATGCCGGTGGGCCGCTGGATCGGTTTCGCGCTGATCTGGACGGCCCTGGCCGTGATGACTTTCGGGACGTTGCGGGTCCGCAGAACCGACGTCGTGGCCGACACCCCGCAGACGCAACCCGCAACTCCGTCCTGATCCCGGATGAATTGTTTGCCCGGCTGATGGTTGACGAAGCAACAGCTATGCCATAGCTTTCGCCCATGACCGATGCCGGGGAACCGCGGCCGCGTCGCGCACCTGGCAGACCGGTGGGCGCGGATTCGGCGCAGACCAGGGCGCACATCATGCGCGTCGGGTGCGAGATCATCAACGAACGTGGCTTCGCGGCGCTCACCTTCCAGGGGATCGCCAGGCGGTCCGGGCTGAGCAGGCCGACGCTCAACTACTACTTCGCCACCAGGGAGGAACTGTTCGGCGCGCTCGTGCACGAGGGCAACGCCGTCGTGCAGGAGTGCATCGCCGCGGCAAAGCAGCAGGAACATCCGCTGGACCGGCTCAGGGCCCTGCTCGACGCGCTCGGCGAGGCCTGGAACACCGACCCCACGCTGACCCTCTTCCTGGTCAACGCCCGCCTGGAGGCGGGCCGAAACCCCGCGCTGCCGAACGCCATCGCGGGCGCGATCCGGGATTTCCTCGACGACGTGGTCGCCGATGCCGTCGTCGACGGCTCACTGCCTGCCCACACCGATCCGGCCCCGATCGCCCAGTTGCTGCACGCCATGCTGTGGGGCGTGGGACTGTGGTGCGGATACGCGGGCGTCCCGGACGGCAGGCTGGTAACCAAGCAACTGGAAAATGCCATCGCCAGTGGATTGCTGACCGATTCGAGGCGCGCCTCGTTACGCCGGAATGAGGGCGGATCGGAAAACACGCGATGCGACACGCCGAAGAGTGTCGGTGCCGGCCAATAGACTGGCTGACCTATGAGCGGCACAGACGGACGGTCCTCGGGGTCTTTTGTACACCTGCACAACCACACTGAGTACTCGATGCTGGACGGCGCCGCGAAGATCGCCCCCATGCTGGCCGAGGCGCAGCGGCTGGAGATGCCTGCGATCGGCATGACCGACCACGGGAACATGTTCGGCGCCAGCGAGTTCTACAACTCGGCCACCAAGGCGGGTATCAAACCCATCATCGGGATCGAGGCGTACATCGCACCCGCTTCCCGGTTCGACACCAAGCGCGTCACGTGGGGTGATCCGAGCCAGAAGGGCGACGACGTCTCCGGCAGCGGTGCGTACACGCATATGACGATGGTGGCCGAGAACGCCACCGGGCTGCGCAATCTGTTCAAGCTGTCCTCGCTGGCCTCGTTCGAGGGGCAGCTGGGCAAGTGGTCCCGGATGGACGCCGAGATCATCGCCGAGCACGCCGAGGGCATCATCGCCACCACGGGCTGCCCGTCGGGTGAGGTGCAGACCCGGCTGCGCCTTGGCCACGAGCGGGAGGCGCTGGCGGCCGCGGCCAAATGGCGCGAGATCTTCGGGCCGGAGAACTTCTTCCTGGAGTTGATGGACCACGGCCTCGACATCGAGCGCCGGGTCCGGGAGGGCCTGCTGGAGATCGGGCGCAAGCTCGGCATCCCGCCGCTGGCGACCAACGACTGCCACTACGTCACACGTGAAGCCGCCCGCAACCACGAGGCGTTGCTGTGCGTGCAGACCGGCAAGACCCTGTCGGATCCCACGCGGTTCAAGTTCGACGGCGACGGCTACTTCCTCAAGTCCGCCGAGGAGATGCGCGCGCTGTGGGACAGCCAGGTGCCCGGCGCGTGCGATTCGACGCTGCTGATCGGTGAGCGCGTTCAGTCCTACGCCGACGTGTGGGAACCCCGCGACCGGATGCCGGTCTTCCCGGTGCCCCAGGGCCACGATCAGGCGTCGTGGCTCGGCCACGAGGTGACGGCCGGTCTGGAGCGGCGGTTCGGCGGCGGACCGGTGCCCGAGGAGTACACCAAGCGTGCCGAGTACGAGATCAAGGTCATCTGCGACAAGGGTTTTCCGTCCTACTTCCTCATCGTCGCCGACCTGATCAACTACGCGCGTTCGGTCGGTATCCGGGTCGGGCCCGGCCGTGGTTCGGCGGCGGGCTCGCTCGTCGCGTATGCCCTCGGCATCACCAACATCGACCCGATCCCGCACGGCCTGCTGTTCGAGCGGTTCCTCAACCCCGAGCGCCCGTCGGCACCCGATATCGACATCGACTTCGACGACCGGCGCCGCGGCGAGATGCTGCGCTACGCCGCCAACAAGTGGGGCAGCGAACGCGTCGCCCAGGTCATCACCTTCGGTACCATCAAAACCAAAGCGGCACTGAAGGATTCGGCCCGGGTCAATTTCGGCCAGCCCGGGTTCGCGATCGCCGACCGGATCACGAAGGCGCTGCCGCCGCCGATCATGGCCAAGGACATCCCGCTCTCGGGCATCACCGACCCGAACCACGAGCGGTACAAGGAGGCCGCCGAGGTCCGCGGTCTGATCGACACCGATCCGGATGTCCGCACCATCTACGAGACCGCCCGCGGCCTGGAAGGCCTGGTCCGCAACGCGGGCGTGCACGCGTGCGCGGTGATCATGAGCTCCGAGCCGCTGATCGACGCGATCCCGCTGTGGAAGCGCCCGCAGGACGGTGCGGTCATCACCGGCTGGGACTATCCGTCGTGTGAGGCCATCGGCCTGCTGAAGATGGACTTCCTGGGGCTGCGGAACCTCACGATCATCGGCGACGCGATCGCCAACATCAAGGCCAACCGGGGCATCGATCTCGACTTGGAGTCGCTGCCGCTCGACGACCCGGCGGCCTACGAGCTGCTGTCCCGCGGTGACACCCTGGGGGTGTTCCAGCTCGACGGCGGGCCCATGCGCGACCTGCTGCGCCGCATGCAGCCGACGGGCTTCAACGACATCGTCGCGGTGCTCGCGCTGTACCGTCCGGGACCCATGGGCATGAACGCCCACAACGACTACGCCGACCGCAAGAACGGCAGGCAGCCGATCAAGCCGATCCACCCCGAGCTCGAAGAACCGCTCAAGGAGATCCTGGCCGAGACGTACGGCCTGATCGTCTACCAAGAGCAGATCATGTTCATCGCGCAGAAGGTCGCCTCCTACACCATGGGCAAGGCCGACGCGCTGCGAAAAGCCATGGGCAAGAAGAAGCTTGAGGTGCTCGAGGCCGAGTACAAGGGCTTCAAGGAGGGCATGACCGCCAACGGGTTCTCCGAGGCCGCGGTCAAGGCGCTGTGGGACACGATCCTCCCGTTCGCCGGCTACGCATTCAACAAGTCGCACGCCGCGGGCTACGGCCTGGTGTCCTATTGGACGGCCTACCTGAAGGCCAACTATCCCGCCGAGTACATGGCGGGCCTGCTCACGTCGGTCGGCGACGACAAGGACAAGGCCGCGGTCTACCTGGCGGACTGCCGCAGGCTCGGCATCACGGTGCTGCCGCCCGACGTCAACGAGTCCGAGCACAACTTCGCCTCGGTCGGCGACGACATCCGCTTCGGTCTCGGGGCCATCCGCAACGTCGGCGCGAACGTCGTCTCGTCGCTGATCACCACGCGCACCGAGAAGGGCAAGTTCACCGACTTCTCCGACTACCTCAACAAGATCGACATCACGGCCTGCAACAAGAAGGTCACCGAATCACTGATCAAGGCAGGCGCTTTCGACTCGCTGGGGCATCCCCGCAAGGGCCTGTTCCTGGTGCACACCGACGCCGTCGACTCGGTGCTCGGCACCAAGAAGGCCGAGGCGATGGGGCAGTTCGACCTGTTCGGCGGGGATGGAGCGGACACCGACACCGGGTACTCCGCGTTCGCGATCAAGGTGCCCGATGAGGAGTGGGAGGACAAGCACAAGCTCGCGCTCGAACGCGAGATGCTCGGCCTCTACGTGTCCGGGCACCCGCTCAACGGTGTCGCGCATCTGCTGGCCAACCAGGTCGACACCCAGATCCCGGCGATCCTCGACGGTGACGTCGCCAACGACGCCCAGGTGCTGGTCGGCGGGATCCTCGCCTCGGTGAACCGCCGCGTGAACAAGAACGGTCTGCCGTGGGCATCGGCCCAGTTGGAGGACCTCACGGGTGGTATCGAGGTGCTGTTCTTCCCGCAGACCTACTCGCTGTACGGCGCCGACATCGCCGACGACGTGGTCGTGCTGGTCAAGGCCAAGGTCGCCGCGCGCGACGACCGGATCGCCCTGATCGCGCACGAGCTGATCGTGCCGGACTTCACGAGTGCCCAGGCCGACCGCCCGCTCGCGGTGAGCCTGCCGACCCGCCAGTGCACGATCGACAAGGTCACCGCGCTCAAGCAGGTGCTGGCCAATCACCCCGGCACATCGCAGGTGCACCTGCGGCTCATCAGCGGTGAGCGGATCACCACGCTCGAGCTCGACCAGTCGCTGCGGGTGACACCGTCGTCGGCGCTGATGGGCGACCTCAAGGCGCTGCTCGGCCCGGGCTGCCTCGGCTGACCCATTCGCGAGGGTTTCTGTGCCTATGCGTCGAGGTCGATGCGCACGATCGCGCTGTCGGGCCACAGCTTGCGGGCGCGGGCGCGGCGCAGCTTCTCGCGCAGCGGAAGGTCGCGGTGCACGTTGGTGACGCCGGGAATCCGCAACAGCGGCACGATGTTCCACTGCCAGCCGTAGCGCTGGTGCAGGGCGCGGTTGGCCTTGTCCGCGTCGTCGCCGGCCAGCAGTGTGGCGCGCCCGGTGACCTGCGTCGCGCCGGTGGTACGGCCGCGGTGGTCGCACGGGGTCAGCGTGACCTCGGGATGCGCGCTGAGTCGTCGGGTCTTCGGCCCGATCTTGGTGCGGAACACCAGGGTGCGGTCCTGCAGTACGAACCAGATGGGGGTGTCGACGGCGGTGCCGTCGCGGCGATGGCTGCGAAGCAGGGCGTATCGGGATCGGCGTAGTTCGTCGAGTGCGTGGTCTGTTCGTGGCATATGCCGAGTCAACAACTTAGAGTTGGCTCCAAGTCAAGCACGATCGAGGAGACCAGGATGGCCGACCGGCTGACGATCGGTGAGGTCGCCCGCCGAACGGGCGTGGCGCCGACGGCCCTGAGGTACTACGAGAAGGTCGGGCTGCTCCCGGCGCCGGAACGGACCGGCGGCCGGCGCCGCTACGACGAGTCGATCCTGGTGCGTCTCGAGGTCATCCGGCTGTGCAAGGCCGCCGGATTCTCGCTCGAGGAGATCGCGTTGCTGATGGACGACGACACACCGGGGCGGCCGGTGGCCCGCGCTCTCGCGCAGGCCAAGCTCGCCGAGATCGACGCCCAGATGGCGTCACTGGCACGGGCCCGCACCATCGTCGAGTGGGGGATGCAGTGCACGTGTCCGTCGATCGATGCCTGCACGTGCGGAATTCACCGCAGCGTCCCGGCCTGATACGTCTCGTCCACGCCTTAGGCTGAGGACCATGCGCAGCAGACATGTCAGCGTCTGGGTCGAGGTGCCACCGGATGCGGTCTATGCGTTCGCTTCGGACCCGGGTCAAATGTCAAGGTGGGCAGCAGGTTTGGCGCAGGGAGAGCTGCGGTTGACGCCGGAGGGCTGGATCGCCGACTCGCCGATGGGGGTCGTGCGGGTGAGTTTCACCCCGACCAACACCCATGGTGTGCTCGACCATGTGGTCGAGCTGCCGTCGGGGGAGCGGGTCTACAACCCGATGCGGGTGGTGCCCGCCGGGATCGACGAACCGCGGTGTGAGGTGGTGTTCACCGTGCGCAGGCGGCCGGGCATGTCCGATGAGCAGTTCGACGCCGACGTCGCTGCCGTGCAGGCCGACCTGGAGAGGCTGCGCGCGCTACTGGAGCAGTGACCGGTCAGCGGTCGGACGTCCGCGACGACATCCCGAGGGCCAACCAGGTGACGGTGGTCGCGGCGGCGGCCGAGAGCACCGCGGTGCTCGCGGTCATCGTCACGGCTCCGACGAGCAGGAGCACCAGGGCCCCGACGGCGAGAGCGATCAGCTTGTACGCAGGCCAGGCAACCCCGGCGACGCTGATCTCGCGTTCCGTCCGGGATGCGCCGAAGCGGAAGTTCCCGGCTGCTGTCATAGGCACCACGATAGCTCGCAAGATAGATTTCGGCTACCCGAAACACCGGATGTGGTTCTCCGCGCCGACCAGGCGTCACGGGCGTCGGAAAGTGCACATCCCGGGCATGCCCCACCGTGCCCCGGCTCACCCCGATTAAAGGAAAATGCAGGTTGGTGGCACCATTGACTGGTGAGCACCGAACTGAGCACCGGCTCCCGATTCACCCAGCTGACCGCACACCTGTCAGCGGCTGATATCGACGAGGCTGCTCAGCGAATTTCCGGCGTGGTCACCGAGAGCCCCGTGCAACTGTGTGAACGGCTCTCCGAGGCCACCGGCGCGCGGGTCTATCTCAAGCGGGAGGACCTGCAGGCCGTGCGGTCCTACAAGGTGCGCGGCGCGTTCAACCTGATGGCGCAGCTCTCCCCGGAGGAACTCGCGGCCGGTGTCGTCTGCTCCTCGGCGGGAAACCATGCCCAGGGCTTCGCGATGGCCTGCCGCACCATGAAGACCCACGGCCGGGTGTACGTGCCCGCCAAGACGCCGAAGCAGAAGCGTGACCGCATCCGCTACCACGGACGCGAGTTCATCGAGCTCATCGCCGTCGGCGCCACCTACGACCTCGCGGCCGCCGCGGCGCTCGACGACGTTGCGCGGACCGGCGCGACGCTGGTGCCGCCCTACGACGACCTGCGCACGATGGCCGGTCAGGGCACCATCGCCGCCGAACTGCTCGACCAGCTCGACGTCGAACCCGATCTGGTGATCGTGCCGGTCGGTGGCGGCGGCTGCATCGCGGGCATCACGACCTACCTCGCCGAGCGCACCAGCAACACGTCGGTGCTCGGCGTGGAACCCGCGGGCGCGGCGTCGATGATCGCGGCCCTGTCGGCGGGTGAGCCCGTCACGCTGCCGAATGTCGACCAGTTCGTCGACGGTGCGGCCGTGGCGCGCGCCGGGCAGCTGCCGTTCGAGGCGCTCGCGGCGGCCGGCGACATGGTGTCGCTGACGACGGTCGACGAGGGCGCGGTGTGCACCGCGATGCTCGACCTGTACCAGAACGAGGGCATCATCGCCGAACCGGCCGGCGCGCTGTCGGTGGCGGCGCTGCTGGAGGCCGATATCGAGCCCGGCTCCACGGTGGTGTGCCTGATCTCCGGTGGCAACAACGATGTTTCGCGCTACAACGAGGTGCTGGAGCGCTCGCTGGTGCACCTGGGCCTCAAGCACTACTTCCTGGTGGACTTCCCGCAGGAACCCGGTGCGCTGCGGCGCTTCCTCGATGAGGTGCTCGGGCCCGGTGACGACATCACGTTGTTCGAGTACGTCAAGCGCAACAACCGCGAGACCGGGGAAGCCCTGGTGGGTGTCGAGCTGAGCTCGGCCGCCGACCTGGAAGGCCTGCTGGCCCGCATGGAGCAGTCCGACATCCACGTCGAACTGCTCGAGCCGGGCTCGCCGACGTACCGCTACCTGACCTGATCAGCCCACCGCGCGCAACGGCGCGGGCACCTCGACGACGGCTTCGTCGTTGGCGCGGAAGATCGGCTGCAGCGCCACGCCGTACCGGTCGGCGGTGTTCACCAGCAGTCCGGCCCATACCCGGTCGAGATTCGACACCGGGCCGCGTCCCGGCCGGCTGAGCAGGAACGCGACGGTACTGCCGGGGCCGAGGTCCGCCAGCAGCTTCGGAAGCCGCGACACCAGGTACTCGATGAACCCTGGTTGCGGCCGGGACTGCAGCGGGACCTGGCTCATGGTCCGGCACAGACACCGATCGGCGCCGACGAAACTGACCCACAGCAGTCGCTCGGTGAAGCCGAGTCGGCCGATCAGCGCCCGCCACCGGTTGCGCATGTCCTCGGCGCAGTACACCGGGTCGGCCGCGGTCTCCAGAGGTGGGATGGGTTGAGGTTCTGGAAGATTCATGGCCGGAATCATCCCGGCCGGTCGGCTATCCGGAAAGCGCGTCATCCACAGGCTGTGCGGCTGTGGATGACGAGTTGACAACCCGCAGGATCGCGAAAGAATGTCCGGCCAGCGTGGTCGCGTCGGCCGTGATGTCGGGTGTGCTCGACGCCAGCACCGGCTCGCCGGAGACCGGGACGGTGACCGGGTCGGCGTTGAGGTTGCAGGCGATCGCCAAATCCCCGCGGTACAGCACGATCCACCGGTCGGTCTCGTCGAAGTCGACGCGCATGTGGTCCAGCCACGGATCGGCGAGGGCCGGCTCGGTGCGACGCAGTTCGATGAGTCCGCGGTAGATGCCGAGCAGTTGGGCGTGCTCGCCCTGATCGAGTTCGTCCCAGTTCAGCTTGGACCGCTCGAAGGTCGCCGGATCCTGCGGATCGGGGATCTCGTCGGCGTCCCAGCCGTGTTCGGCGAACTCGGCCTTGCGGCCCTCTGCGGTGGCCCTGGCCAGTTCGGGTTCGGGATGCGAGCTGAAGAACTGAAACGGTGACGACGACCCCCATTCCTCGCCCATGAAAAGCATTGCGGTGTAAGGGGACCCGAGGGCCAACGCGGCCTTGACGGCCAACTGGCCGGCGGTGAGCCGCTGCGACGGGCGATCGCCGACCGCGCGGTTGCCGACCTGATCGTGAGTCACGGTGTAGGCCAGCAGCCTGGTGCCGGGGATGGTCGCGGTGTCGAGCGGACGGCCGTGGCGGCGGTGCCGGAACGACGAGTACGTGCCTGCGTGGAAATAGCCGTTCTTCAGCGTCGTCGCGAGGGTCTCCAGCGAGCCGAAGTCGGCGTAATAGCCCTGGCGTTCACCGGAGACCGCGGTGTGGATGGCGTGGTGGATGTCGTCGTCCCACTGCGCGGTGATGCCGTAGCCGCCGCGGTCGCGTGGTGTGATCAGGCGCGGGTCGTTGAGGTCGCTCTCGGCGATCAGCGACAGCGGCCTGCCGAGTTCCTCGGCGAGGGCGTCGGTTTCGGCGCTCAGTTCCTCAAGGATGTGGATCGCGGTGTTGTCCATCAACGCATGCACGGCGTCCAGACGTAGTCCGTCGGCATGGAAGTCGCGCATCCACCGCAGTGCACACTCCAGGATGTAGGCGCGCACCTCGTCGGCGTCGGCGTCGGACAGGTTGATCGACGCACCCCACGGGTTGCTGCCCGCCGACAGGTACGGGCCGAATTTCGGCAGATAGTTGCCCGACGGCCCCAGATGGTTGAACACCGC
The DNA here is from genome assembly GCF_001187505.1 of Mycolicibacterium goodii. Next base: position 5,116,203 of record NZ_CP012150.1, on the reverse strand, counting down.
GTCGATCAGCACGCCGAGACCGCGGGCGTGGCACGCGTCGACGAACCGGACGAGCCCGTCGGGCCCACCGTACGGTTCGTGCACGGCATACCAGAGCACACCGTCGTAACCCCAGCCGTGCGTCCCGCTGAACGCGTTGACCGGCATGAGTTCGACGAAGTCGACACCGAGATCCACGAGGTGGTCGAGCTTGTCGATGGCCGAGTCGAATGTGCCTGCCGGCGTGAAGGTTCCGATGTGAAGCTCGTAGATCACCCGGCCGGCGATGGATCGACCGGGCCAGTCCACGTCGGTCCAGGCGTCGGGGGCGGGCCGCCACAGCTGGGAGCGTTCGTGCACGCCGTCGGGTTGGCGGGCCGACCGCGGGTCGGGCAGCGCCCTCGGGTCGTCGTCGAGGATGAAACCGTAACGGGCATCGTCGGCACATTCGACCTCGGCGCGCCACCAGCCGTCATCGGACCGGGTCATATCGTGCACCGTGCCCTCGACGTCGAGGCGCACGACGTCGGGCAGGGGCGCCCACACCGCGAATTCGGTCATGTCAGCCGCTCCAGTAGTGCCACCGGCAGATCGGTGAACAGATCGCCCGCCGCTATCGTCCCGCTCCAGCGGCGTCCGCCGATCCGGTCGGTCCACTCACCAGCCGGAAGCGTCAATGTCGTGTCACCCCAGCCACTTTCGTCCAGTGACACGGTCCACCGGCTGACCGCGACGACCACGTCGTCGCCGCGCAGGTAGGAGATCAGATGCGCCGCGGCGGCGCCGTCGGCCCGCAGCGGCGTGTGGGCGCCGGACAGGGAAGGTCTGCGGCCGTTCGCGGCGCAGGTGCAGCGCCGCCGTGGTCACCCGCAGCTTCGCGTCCGTGCCGTCCTGCAGGGCGGCACGGCGGGTGCCGTAGTCGATGGGCCTGCGGTTGTCGGGGTCCACCAGACTGTCCTCGGGCAGCTCGGTGCCCTGGTAGACGTCCGGCACGCCGGGGACGGTGAGCGCAAGCAGCTTCTGCCCCAGGCTGTCACAGCGGGCGTGCCGCTGCAGGCGCGTGACCAGCTCGGTCAACCCGGCCCCGACGGGTCCGTCGAGCACGGCATCCACCCACCGGTGCACGTCATCCTCGAACGCGGTGTTCGGATCGTTCCACGAGGTCTTCATGCCCGCCTCACGCATCGCCTTCTCGGCGTAGCCGTGCAGCCGCTCGCGCAGCTCGTCGGTGACCACCCCGTCGCTCGGCCAGACACCGAAGATGTTCTGCAACAGGAACAGTCCCGTGCCCTCGTCAGGAGAGGGAGCGACGGAGTTCCACTGTGAGACCAGTTCGGCCCACAGGCTCGGCACCTGCGACAGCACACCGATGCGGGCGCGCACGTCCTCACCGCGCTTGGTGTCGTGGGTGGACAGCGTCGTCATCGCGGTCGGCCAGTATCGCGCCCTGGTGGCTGCGCGCTGGTGGAACTCGGCGGTGCTCACCCCGAACAGCGCGGGTTCGCCGCCGACCTCGTTGAGGCTCACCAGGCGCGGGTCGCGGTAGAACAGGCAGTCCTCGACGGCCTTCGCGGTGGCCGCGCCGCACAGCTGGTTGAACCGCGCAGAGGCTTCCGCATCCGTCGCGAGCGCGGCGGCGACCGTATCCAACGCCTCGGCCAGATCCGGTGCGGCCGAGGCGGTCCGGGCCAGCGCCACGGGAAGCAGCGCGGACAGGGCCGGGTAGTCGCAGCGGTAGACCCCGATGTTGGCGACGAGTGCCGCCACCGCGTCGGGTAGCCGGGAATCCTGCCTGCCGGTGGCGCGGGTGATCGTCCGGCACACCCGGGCCAGTTCGCTGCCCAGGATGTCGGTGACGGCGGTCTTTTTCAGAGCGTGTTCGGAGACCGCTTCGGCGGCCACCTCGACACCGGCGCACAGTTCGTCGAGCGGGCCTGCCCCGCTGGGATCGATGAACACACCGCCGGTCTCGCGCAACGCGTCGTACCCGGTGGTGCCCGCGACCGGAAGCGCAGTGTCGAGGGCCTCGTCGTGGGCCAGGATCTTCTCGACGACGATCCACGCCGAGGGGCCCGCGATCTCCCGCAACCACGTGAGATAGCCTGCGGGATCGGTCAATCCGTCCGGATGGTCGATGCGCACGCCGTCGACGAGCCCTTCGTCGAACCATCTCTTGACCTCGGTGTGGGTCGCGTCGAACACCGCGCGGTCCTCCTGGCGCAGGGCCGCCAGCGAGGTGATGGAGAAGAATCTGCGGTATCCGCAGATCCCGCGCCGCCACCCGATGAGCCGGTAGTGCTGGCGGTCGTGCACCTCGGCACCGGTGCCCGAACCGGTGCCCGGCGCGATAGGAAGCACGAGATCCCCGAGCCGCAGGACGTCCCCGTCCACCGTCAGGTTTGCGACGTCGTCGTCGGATCCCAGGATCGGCAACACGATCCGGCCGGTCCGGCCGTCGACGTCGAGATCCCAGTCGATGTCGAAGAAATCCGCGTAGCGGGATTCGCGCCCGTGGGTGAGCAGATCCCACCACCATGGGTTCTCGTCGGCGCGGGCCACACCGACGTGATTGGGGACGATGTCGACGATCAGACCCATGCCGCGGGCGCGGGCGGCCTCGGACAGGCGCCGCAGACCCTCGGGTCCGCCGAGGGTGGGGGAGACGGTCGTGGGATCGGTGACGTCGTAGCCGTGCGTCGAGCCCTCGGCCGCGGTCAGGATGGGGGACAGATACACATGGGAGACGCCGAGGTCGTCGAGATAGTCGAGGACATCCACCGCATCAGAGAACGTGCAGCAGTCCCCGCGCATCTGCAACCGATACGTCGAGAGCACCGGGCGCGTCATCGTCACGCCGTCTTACGCAGGACGAGGACCGAGCGCGGCCGGATGGAGACCTTCTCGCCGGCCCTGACCACAAGGTCGGAGTTGCCGACCGGATCGGCGGTGTCGATGTCGGCGGTCCACTCGGTGGCGTAGTCGCCGTTCGGGGTCACGAAATCCTGCGGATGGTCATTGGAGTTGAAGCACAACAGGAATGAGTCGTCGACCACCCGCTCGCCGCGCGCGTTGGGGGTGGGGATCGCCTCACCGTTGAGGAACACCGCCACGCACGTGCCGAGGCCCGAGCCCCAGTCCTCCGGGGTCATCTCCGTTCCGGCCGGGGTCAGCCACGCGATGTCGCGCACCTGGTCGCCGCTGCGGATCGGCTCGCCCTCGAAGAACCGGCGCCGCCGGAACACCGGATGCTGCTTGCGGAACGCCACGACCTTGCGGGTGAATTCGAGGTGGTCGGCGTTCTTCTGGCACAGCGACCAGTCCATCCAGGACACCTCCGAATCCTGGCAGTAGACATTGTTGTTGCCCAACTGTGTCCGGCCGATCTCGTCGCCGTGGGCGATCATCGGGGTGCCCTGCGAGAGCATCAGCGTGGCCATGATGTTGCGCATCTGCTTGGCCCGCAGCGCGAGGATGTCGGGATCGTCGGTGGGACCCTCCACCCCGCAGTTCCACGACCGGTTGTGGCTCTCGCCGTCGCGGTTGTCCTCGCCGTTGGCCTCGTTGTGTTTCTCGTTGTACGAGACCAGATCGTTGAGGGTGAATCCGTCGTGACAGGTCACGAAGTTGATGCTCGCGCTCGGACGCCGACCGGTCGCCTCGTAGAGGTCCGAGGAACCGGTCAGTCGCGAGGCGAACTCGGCGAGGGTTGCGGGCTCGCCCCGCCAGTAATCACGCACAGTGTCGCGATATTTCCCGTTCCACTCGGTCCATAAACCTGGGAAGTTGCCCACCTGGTAGCCGCCCTCGCCGACATCCCATGGTTCGGCGATCAACTTGACCTGGCTGACCACCGGATCCTGTTGCACCAGATCGAAGAACGCCGAAAGCCGGTCGACGTCATAGAATTCCCGCGCCAGCGTGGAGGCCAGGTCGAAACGGAAGCCGTCGACGTGCATGTCGAGCACCCAGTACCGCAGCGAGTCCATGATCAGCTGCAGGGTGTGCGGATGCCGGGCGTTGAGGCTGTTGCCGGTGCCGGTGAAGTCCTTGTACAACTCGGGTTGACCGTCGAGCAGGCGGTAGTACGCGGCGTTGTCGATACCGCGAAAGTTGATCGTGGGGCCGAGGTGGTTGCCCTCGGCGGTGTGGTTGTAGACGACGTCGAGGATCACCTCGATACCCGCGTCGTGGAAGGCCTTGACCATCGTCTTGAACTCGGCCACCGCGCCGCCGGCGTTGCGGGTCGCCGCGTACTGGAAGTGGGGCGCGAAGAAGCCGACGGTGTTGTAGCCCCAGTAGTTTCGCAGCCCGAGGTCCAGCAGACGGTGGTCGTGCATGAACTGGTGCACCGGCATCAATTCGATCGCGGTGACGCTGAGCGACTTGAGGTGGTCGATGATCACCGGGTGGCACAGGCCCGCGTAGGTGCCGCGCAGCGCATCGGGGATACCCGGATGGGTCTGCGTCATGCCCTTGACGTGCGCCTCATAGATCACGGTGTCGTGGTACGGGGTCTTGGGGGCGCGGTCGGATCCCCACTGGAAGAACGGGTTGATCACCACGCTGGTCATGGTGTGCCCCAGCGAGTCGACGCGCGGCGGCTCGCCGGTGCCGGGTGGGTCGGCGTTCAGGTCGTAGGAGAACAGCGCCTGGGTGAAGTCGAAGTCACCGTGGAACGACTTGCCGTACGGGTCGAGCAGCAACTTGCTCGGGTCGCAGCGCAGACCCTGCGACGGGTCCCACGGGCCGTACACCCGGAAGCCGTAGCGCTGCCCCGGTGAGATCGTCGGCAGGTAGGCGTGCCACACGTACCCGTCGACCTCTTCGAGGTTGATCCTGGTCTCGGAGCCGTCCTTGGCGATCAGGCACAGTTCGACACGTTCGGCGACCTCGGAGAACAACGAGAAGTTCGTTCCGGCTCCGTCGTAGGTCGCGCCGAGCGGGTAGGCCTCCCCGGGCCACACCATGGGCACCGGCGTCGCCGGTCGTGAAGTCGGATCGGACACCGGAGGTCACCACCAACCGGTCGCGGCCGCCATCTGGCGCCCCAGTTCGTTGGTCATGGTGCGCATGTAGGTTGCGGACAGATGGTGAGAGTCGTGGTACAACAGGACGTTTCCCTCCACCACCCGACAGTAGTCCGGACGGCACACCGCGTCACTCATGTCGAGCGGCTTCATCAGCGGAAACCGATCGAGATAATCCAGTGTGGGGTTGCGGTCGGAGAGCACCTTGGATCGTTTGATCCCGCAGGAGACGGCGTCGCCGCCGTCGGCCAGGCAGTCGGCCGGGAAGTACGGCTTGCCGTTGCGGGTCAGCCACGGTGTGTCACGCATCGCCAGGACGGGGATGTTGTTGTCGGAGAACGCCTCCCAGATGCCGAGGTACGTACTGGGCATCACGTCACCGGGTTTGATGTTCCACGGGCGGGTCGAGGTGGTGAACACGAAGTCGGGATGGTCGGCGATCAACTTCGCCATCACCCGTTGATTCCATTCGTGGCACTTGGGGTAGGGGCGGTTGTCGCCGCTGACCAGCGGCACCTCTTCGGTGGTCAGCGGGCAACCCATCTTCAGGTAGGTGACGATCTTGAAGTTGTGCTGCTTTCCCAGCAGGTCGAGCGCGGTGATCCAGTGCTCGGCGTGGGACCCGCCGGCCAGCGCGATGGTGCGGGTGGCGTTCTTGTCGCCGTAGGTGCAGTTGATCACCCCGACATTGGCGAAGTCGCTGATGCAGCCCTCGGTCGTCGAGATCGGTAGGTCGTCCTTGGCCTCCAGCACGGTCGGCCGCATCGGCAGCTTGGGCACCCGCGCGTGGTCGATCAGGGCGCGCGCTCCCGGATAGTCCCGCGCCGCCAACCCGGACAGTTCCTTGCCGCTGGCGCGCTGCACGGTGACGTGCTCGCGCCACGTGAACGACGTCGCGGTCAGCGCGACACCGAGCAGGGCGACGACAGAGCCGAGCACGATCGTCGGACGGCGCAGCCGGGCCCGTAGCGGCACGGCCACCGGAGCCGGGGCCCGGTTGGTTTGGGCGCGCAACGGTTCCTCGATGTAGCGCGTCGTCAACCAGGCCAGCACCGCCGACACCAGCAGCACGATCGTGCCTTCGAGGAAGTTCGCCTCGGTGTGACCGGAGTACGACAACCAGAAGATCAGCAGCGGCCAGTGCCACAGGTACAGCGAGTAGGCCATCGAACCCAGCGCGACGAACGGCGCCGTCGCCAGCAGGCGGTTGGGCGCGGGCAGGCGGCCCGCCGTTTTCAGATCACCCGTGCGGTTCGCCGCGGACAGGATGAACAGGATCGCCGCGCCGACCGGCACGAGCGTCCACGGGCCCGGGAACTCCTTGACCCCGTCGATGAACCAGCCGCAGGACAGGATGACGCCGAGCGAGACGACCGACACCACGGTGCGCAGCCACATCGGCCACCGCACGAAACCCACGAGCGCTCCGGCCAACGCACCCAACAGCAATTCCCAGGCCCGGGCGAAACTGTTGTAGTAGGCGGTGGCCTGATCGGTGTTGTGGGCGATGATCGCGTACACGAACGACGCGATGGTCAGCGCCGCGAGCAGCACGATGAAGAAGGTCCGCAGATGGCGGCCGAACAGCCGCCGGAACAGATAGGCGAACCCGAGAATCAGCACCAGGAACGCGATGTAGAACTGGCCCTGCACCGACATCGACCAGATGTGCTGCAGCGGGCTGACCGTCTCACCGGCGCGAAGGTAATCCGCTGCGGTGTTCGCCAACTCCCAGTTCTGGTAGTAGCCCAGGCTTGCCAGGCTCTGGTCAGCAAACGCTTCCCACCGGGTTTCCGGCTGAATGAGGATGGTCAGGACCGCGGCAGCGGCGAGCACGACGACCAGTGCGGGAAGTAGCCGCCGCACCAGGCGGACCACCTCTGACAGCGGCCGCAGCGGCGTGGACCGGTCCAGTGCGGTGCGCAGGATCTTGCCGCCGAAGAAGAACCCGGACAGCGCGAGAAACACGTCGACACCACCGGAAACGCGGCCGAACCAGATGTGGAAGACGGCCACCATGATGATCGCGACGCCGCGGAGGCCGTCGAGATCGTGACGGTAGAAACCGGACTTCCGGGTCCCCATTGACGGCGTTGCGGCGCGCGTATCGCGACTGAGCGGCGCCGGCCGCGTCGGGGAGAGGGTCATCATGATCGAGGTCAATTTACCTAAGAACCCGGGTCTGCTCACATCCGGAACGCGTTCATCACGCCCGCGGGCAAAGGGCTAGGCTCCCGGTCTGTGGCCGACCTGACCCCGGCGCAGATCAGTGCCATCGACGCCGCCCACATCTGGCACCCGTACAGCAGGATCGACGCGGACGCGTTCCCGCCGGTCGTGGCGGTCGGCGCGAAGGGCGCCTGGCTGACGGTGATCGACCCGTCCGACGGCGCGCGCATCGACGTCCTCGACGCCATGGCGTCGTGGTGGACCGCGGTGCACGGCCACGGCCATCCGGAACTGGATCGGGCGATCAACAGCCAGCTCGCGACCATGAACCACGTCATGTTCGGCGGCCTGACGCACGAGCCCGCGGCCCGGTTGGCGCAGCTGCTCGTCGAGCTCACCCCCGACGGCCTGGACACCGTGTTCTTCAGTGATTCCGGATCGGTTTCGGTCGAGGTCGCGGTCAAGATGGCGCTGCAGTACTGGCGCAGCCTGGGCCGCGGCGCCAAGCACCGCCTGATGACGTGGCGGGGTGGCTACCACGGGGACACCTTCACCCCGATGAGCGTGTGCGACCCCGACGGCGGCATGCATTCGCTGTGGACCGATGTGCTGGTGGCGCAGGAGTTCGCCGCGGCCGTGCCGCGGGACTACGACCGGGCCTATTCCGCGGCGTTCGAGCGGCAACTCGCCGAGCACGCCGACGAACTCGCCGCGGTGATCGTCGAACCCGTAGTGCAGGGCGCGGGCGGTATGCGGTTCCACGATCCGCGGTACCTGGCGGATCTGCGCGCCATCTGCGACCGCCACGACGTGCTGCTCATCTTCGACGAGATCGCCACCGGTTTCGGGCGCACCGGCAAGCTGTTCGCCGCCGAGCATGCCGGGGTCAGCCCCGACATCATGTGCGTGGGCAAGGCGCTCACCGGCGGCTACATCACCTTGGCGGCGACGCTGTGCACGGCGCGGGTCGCGCAGACCATCAGTTCGGGCCAACCGGGGGCACTCATGCACGGCCCGACGTTCATGGCCAACGCGCTGGCCTGCGCGGTCGGGGTGGCGGCGGTCGAACTGCTGATCAACAGCGACTGGCGCGCTCAGGTGGCCGCGATCGAGGAGGGGCTGCGCACCGGCCTTGAGCCCGCGCGCGACCTGCGCGGCGTGGCCGATGTGCGCGTTCTCGGCGCGATCGGCGTGATCGAGATGCGCGAACCGGTGGACATGCCACTGGCCACCACGACGGCGCTGCGACACCGGGTGTGGCTGCGCCCGTTCGGCAAGCTGATCTACGCCATGCCGCCTTTCATCTGCACCGCCGAGGAGGTCGCCCAGATCACCGCGGGCATGGTCGGCGTCGCGCGTGCATTAACCTGAACGGTGTTCAAGTGTCGGCCCGCCGACGTGTTCAATTGTCGGCACCCACCGGCCCGCCGGCACCCACACCGAGGGAGAGCCCGTGACCCGCACAGGTCTTTCACCGTTGGCCTGGCTGGCCGACGTCGAACAACGCCGCCGGGCCGAGGGGCTGCGCCGTGAACTGCGGGTCCGTCCGCCCGTCGGGGCCGAACTCGACCTGGCGTCGAACGACTACCTGGGTCTGTCGCAGCATCCCGCGGTGCTCGACGGCGGCGTCGAGGCACTGCGCACCTGGGGCGCGGGTGCGGGCGGCTCGCGCCTGGTGACCGGCAACACCGAGCTGCACGAGGCGTTCGAGCGGGAGCTTGCGGCGTTCCTCGGTGCCGAATCGGCGCTGGTGTTCTCCTCCGGCTACACCGCCAACCTGGGCGCGCTGGTGGCGCTGTCCGGGCCGGGCTCGCTGATCGTCTCCGATGCGCTGTCGCATGCGTCGCTGGTCGACGCGTGCCGCCTGGCCCGGGCCCGGGTGGTGGTGTCGCCGCACCGCGATGTCGACGCGGTCGACGCGGCACTGGCGGCCCGCTCCGAGGACCGCGCCGTCGTGGTCACCGAATCGGTGTTCAGCGCCGACGGTGTCCTGGCCCCGCTGCGGGACCTGCACGCGGTGTGCCGCAGGCACGGCGCGCTGCTGCTCGTCGACGAGGCCCACGGTCTGGGGGTGCGCGGTCCGGGTGGTCAGGGCCTGCTCTACGAGGCCGGTCTGGCAGGCGCCCCGGACATCGTGGTGACGACGACGCTGTCGAAGGCGCTCGGCAGCCAGGGCGGCGCGGTTCTCGGCCCCGAGGCGGTGCGCGCGCACCTCGTCGACACGGCGCGCTCGTTCATCTTCGACACCGGTCTGGCGCCGGCCGCCGTCGGCGCCGCGGCCGCCGCGCTGCGGGTGCTGATCGCCGAACCGCAGCGCGCCCGCGCGGTGCTGGACCGTGCCGCGGAACTGGCCGCGATCTCGGGCGTCACCGAAACACCCGACTCGGCGGTGGTATCGGTGATTCTCGGCGACCCGGACGTCGCCGTTGGTGCCGCCGCCGCGTGTCTCGACCGCGGTGTGCGCGTCGGCTGCTTCCGCCCGCCCTCGGTTCCGGTGGGCACCTCGCGGCTGCGCCTGACGGCGCGGGCATCGCTGACCGAGGACGAGATGACCATCGCGCGACAGGTGCTCACCCACGTGCTGGCCGCCGCGCGCGCATGACGGTGCTCGCGGTGACCGGCACCGACACCGGTGTCGGCAAGACGGTGACGACGGCCGCGCTGGCGTGCGCGGCCCGGCTCGCGGGCCGCGACGTCGCGGTGTGCAAGCCGGTGCAGACCGGAACCATCGACGGCGACGACGATCTCGGCGAGGTCCGCCGGCTGTCCGGGGTCACCGCACTGCACGGCGGATGGCGTTACCCCGAACCGTTGGCGCCGGTCGCCGCCGCGGGCCGGGCCGGTGCGGCGCTGCCCACCCGCACCGAACTCGTGCAATCGGTGCGCGCGGTCGACGGCCCCGGTCGGCTGACCCTGGTCGAGGGCGCCGGCGGCCTGCTCGTCGCGCTGGGCGCTGACGGCGTCACGCTGCGTGACCTCGCGGGCGACCTCGACGCGCAGGTGCTCGTCGTGGTGTCCGCGGGGCTGGGCACGCTCAACCACACCGCGTTGACCTTGGAAGCGCTTGCCCATCAACAACTTTCGTGCGCCGGCCTGGTGATCGGGGCCTGGCCGCAGAATCCCGGGGTGGCCGAGCTGGACAACCGACAGGCTCTCGCCGACCTCGCACCGGTGCGCGCGGTGCTGCCCGCCGGGGTCGGTGTCGCCACCCCCGGGCGTTTCGAAGATTTGAGCGCGGCGGCGTTTGACGCAGACTGGATCACGAGCCTGAGCTGACGCCCGCGGGAGGAGCAGGTGATGGTGCACTCCGTCGAACTCGTCTTCGACGAGGACACCGAGGCGACGGTGCGGCGCATCTGGGACGCACTGCGCGACGCCGGGATCCCGAGTCAGGCCCCCGCAGGCCGGCCCCACGCCACCTTGGCGGTCGCCCAGCACATCGACGCCGAGGTCGAACCGATCCTGCGCCCCGTCATCGACCGGCTTCCGTTGCCCTGCCAGCTCGGCGCCACGCTGATCTTCGGGCGCTCGGCCGACGTGCTGGCGCGGCTGTTGGTGCCCACGGTCGCACTGCTGGAGCTGCAGGTCGAGGTCTACCGGGCGTGCGTGCCGTTCATGACACCGTCGGCGCTGCCGCACACCGGACCGGGACAGTGGACCCCGCACGTCACGCTGGCCCGGCGCATCGCACCCGCACGGCTGGCGACGGCCCTGCGCATCGCCGGGCGGCCCCGCGACATCACCGGAACCGTCACGGGTCTGCGGCACTGGAACGGTGACAAGCGGACAGAACACCCGATCGGGTGACATGCTGGGGCCGTGAACCGGCTCGCGATCATCGATGCCGAGGCCCGGCGGTTCGCCGAGGTCCTGTCCCACACGCCAGCCGATGCGCCCTGTCCGACGTGCCCGGACTGGACCGCGTCGGATCTGCTGTGGCATCTGACCGAGGTGCACCTGTTCTGGGCCGCGGTGCTGTTCCGCAACGTGACATCCGAGGACGGGGTCGCCGCGGTCGAACGGTCGAAGCCGGCGCGCCCCGAATCGCTGGCCGACCTGTTGGCGCTGCGCGAGGGTGCGACGAATGCGCTGCTGGCCGAACTGCGCCGGCTCGACGACGCCGAGACCAGGTGGTCGTGGTGGCCACCGGAGCAGACGGTCGGCTTCACCAGGCGGATGCAGACCTACGAGGCGACGATGCACCGGGTGGATGCCGAAATCGCTGCGGGCCTGCCCATTTCGGCGCTGGCCGCCGACGTCGCGGCGGGGGCCGTCGACCATGCGGTGGACGTCATGTGGGCCTGGCGGCCCGCGGGATCGAGCTATCGGCGGGCCGCGGTGGTGGAGTTCGTCGCGACCGACACCGGGCAGCGCTGGCAGGTCGACGTCGGCGCGGCGGGGGACTGGCCGCGTGCGGTCCGCAGTCAGGACCACCAGGTGGTGCTCGCGTCGGCGACGGTGCGCGGCACGGTCGCCGACCTGGCGTTGTGGGCCTGGAACCGAGGCGGTTCGGTGGAGATCACCGGCGAGCCGGCGTCAGTTTCCGCGCTCGACGCCGTGGTCTCCCGCGGCATGTGATGCTCGGTCGGAAAACCGCTCCGCAGTGGTGAATTCGCTGTCGGCACCGCCGTGGGCGGCCAGCCCGTCGATGAGCAGTTGCAGTCCGAAGCGGAACTGGCGCGTGCTGTCGCGCGTCAGCACCGACTGGTCGTCGCCCAGTGCGCCGACGGCGTCCCACTGCAACCTGGACTGCTCGTCGACGGTGAACCCGAGCACGTAATAGACCACCGTGCGCGCGGCCGCGCCGGTGTCGGCGTCGTGCACGCCTGCGCCGCGCGCGGCCGAGGCCAGCCGCTCGACGACCTCGGTGACCACCACCGACTGCCCGGACGCGAAACTCGACGAGACCAGTTCGGCGCCGTCGGTGTGCGACAACAACGCATCGCGCAGCGCCCGGCAGGATTCGTGGATCTGTTCGCGCCACCCGAGGTTGTCGGTGCCGACCCGGGCGGCCTGCAGAATGTGGTCGGCAACTGCCCCCAGCAGTTCCTGTTTGTTGGCGAAATGCCAGTACAGGGCGCCCGGCGTGACGTCGAGTTCGCGGGCCAGGCGGCGCATGGTCAGGTCGGCGATGCCGTGGTCGTCGAGAATTTTCGTCGCCGCAGCCACCACGTCGGGTTTGTGGAGTTGCACACGCGTATCTTAACCTGAACACCGTTCAAGTAACCTGAACACCGTTCAGCGGCCGATGCGGTCGCTCGCCGACCAACCCACCGCAGGAGGACAGCCCGTGACGCAGACGGCCAGCAACGGCATGGATGTACTGGGCGACGTACTGGACGTGGCCCGTGAACAGGTTCTGGAGCGCGGCATCGGCCTCGATCGGGAGCAGACGCTGCGGGTGCTGCAACTGCCCGACGATCGCCTCGACGATCTGCTGTCGCTGGCCCATCAGGTGCGCATGAAGTGGTGCGGACCCGACGTCGAGGTCGAGGGCATCATCAGCCTCAAGACCGGCGGATGCCCGGAGGACTGCCACTTCTGTTCGCAGTCGGGGCTTTTCGCGTCGCCGGTGCGCAGCGCATGGCTCGACGTGCCGAGCCTGGTCGAGGCCGCCAAGCAGACCGCCAAGACCGGTGCCACCGAGTTCTGCATCGTCGCCGCGGTGCGCGGTCCCGACGAGCGGCTGCTGGCGCAGGTCGCCGCGGGCATCGAGGCGATCCGCAACGAGGTCGACATCCAGATCGCCTGCTCGCTGGGCATGCTCACCGAGGAACAGGTGCAGCGCCTGGCGGGCATGGGCGTGCACCGCTACAACCACAACCTCGAGACCGCCCGGTCGTTCTTCCCCAACGTCGTCACCACCCACACCTGGGAGGAGCGCTGGGACACCCTCAACATGGTCCGCGAGGCGGGCATGGAGGTGTGCTGCGGCGGGATCCTCGGCATGGGGGAGACCCTCGAGCAGCGTGCCGAGTTCGCCGCGAACCTCGCCGAACTCGATCCGCACGAGGTCCCGCTGAACTTCCTGAACCCGCGCCCTGGCACCCCGTTCGGTGACCTCGAGGTGCTGCCCGCCTCGGAGGCGCTCAAGGCCGTCGCGGCATTTCGGCTCGCGCTGCCGCGCACCATGCTGCGCTTCGCGGGCGGACGCGAGATCACCCTGGGTGACCTCGGCGCCAAGCAGGGCATCCTCGGCGGCATCAACGCCGTCATCGTCGGCAACTACCTGACCACGCTGGGTCGCCCGGCCGAGGCCGACCTGCAGTTGCTCGACGATTTGCAGATGCCCATCAAGGCTCTCAACGCCACCCTGTAAAACGGGATGGTGATGATCGAGGAAACCCCGGCGCTTCCCGCTCCGGTCGGCGCGGGCGTCTACAACGTCTACACCGGTGGCCCGGCGGGCAGCGCGCTGCCCACGGCCGCCCAGCTGGGCCTGGAACCGCCGCGGTTCTGCGCCGAGTGTGGCCGCCGGATGATCGTGCAGGTGCGCCCCGACGGCTGGTGGGCCAAGTGCTCGCGGCACGGGCAGGTCGACTCGACCGACCTGGATCTCCGGCGATGAGCGGGGATCCCCGGATCGGCGTGTCCCCCGCCCCCGATCACGCCCCTTCCCACGCGCCCGCGGTGCCCGGCGGGCCCGTGGGTGGCCCCCGGGTCTCCCGCGCACGGGCCGCGGTCATCGTGGTGGCGGCGCTCACCGCCGCGGGGGTTCTTCTCGGCGTGCTGTGGTCGGTGCTGGCGCCGCCGATCCACGGCGTGGTCGCGCTGACCCGAAGCGGCGACCGCGCGCACGGGTATCTCGGCGCCGAGTCCGACCACTTCTTCACCGCGGCGTTCATGTTCTCCGGTCTGCTCGTGGTCCTCGCCGTCATCGCGGCGGTGGCGCTGTGGCAGTGGCGCGCGCATCGCGGCCCGGTGCTGGTGTCGGCCCTGGTGGTCGGGTGCGCCGCGGCGGCCGGTGCCGCGGCGGGCGTCGGCGCCCTGCTGGTGCACGCGCGTTACGGCTCGATCGACGTCGCAGGCGCGCCCGTGACCCCGGAGCATCGCGTGCACTACGTCGTCGAGGCGCCGCCGGTGTTCTTCGGCCACACGCCGCTGCAGGTCGCGGCGACCATCCTGTTCCCGGCCGCGGTCGCGGCCCTGGTGTATGCGCTCATCGCGGTGTCCACCTCCCGCGACGATCTTGGCGCCTGGCCGCCCGTCGAGGCCCCGGTCTATCCGGTGCTGCCGCCGATGGTCACCCCGCCGCAGCCGCACCCCTGAGAACCCGCTACAGCGGGCGCCTGCGCAATGCGCGCCCGGTGACCACCTTGGCGGCGATCCCCGCCAGACGCGCCATCCCGATGTAGGTGACCGGGTTGAGCAGCGTGGGCCACTTGGTGCGCACCAGGTTGGCGCGCAGCGGACGGTCGGCGAAGCGGTCGGTCAACCAGCGCAGCGCCATGGGGGCCGACATGGGATGCAGCAGCAGATGCTCGCTGAACAGGTCGCGGTGATAGGTCACCGAGGCCCCGCCGGTGATGTACTTCTCGGCGAGTTCGTCGATCGCCTCCACCGAGATCAGCTCGTCGTGCACGGCCTGGATGAGCAGCACGGGCGGATTCGGCGTGGCCACACCGAGTTTGATGTCGTCGAAGACCTCGGTGACCTCGGGGCTGTCGAGAATCTGTTCCAGCGGCAGGTCGACGAGGTCGTCCATGTCCGTGCGGGCCAACCGCAGCACGGCTTCGACGGTGCTCATGTCGTGCAGCCGCCGCAGCAGCTTGCGGCCCTCGGTGGTGGCGTGTTCGGCGATGACACGGTTGAGGCCCGGGTAGATGTCGGCGAGGGCGGCGACCACGAGCGCAGGCAGCCCGGAGAACACCGTGCCGTTGAGCCGACGGAACGTCTGGCCCAGATCGCCGACGGGGGAGCCGAGCACGGCGCCGACGATGTTGAGCTCGGGTGCGTAGGAGCCGCTCATCTCCGCGGCCCATGCACTCGCCAGACCTCCGCCGGAGTATCCCCACAGGCCGATCGGCGATGCGTCGGTCAGGGGCAGGTGCTCGGAGTTCAGCGCGGCGCGTAGTCCGTCGAGCACGTGGTACCCGGGTTGGTAGGGCGCGCCCCACATACCGTCGAGGCCCTCGTGGTCGGGGACCGAGACGGCCCAGCCCTCGGCCAGCGCCGCGGTGATCAGCAGCAGCTCGAACTGCGCGAGGCCGCCGGTCACCTTGGCGTGCCTGCGCAGGGCGTACGACGGGAAACACGAGGCCGAGATCGCGTCGATCGCGCACTGGTAGGACACGATCGGGCAGTCGGCCCGCGCATCGGGCGGCATGATCACCGTGGTGACCGCGGCCGCCGGCGCGCCGTTGCGGTCGGTGGACCGGTAGAGCAGCTGGGTGGCGTGCAGGGCCTGCGGGACCAGTCCGAGGAAGGCCAGTTCGACGTCGCGGCTGCGCAGCACGGTGCCGGGGGCGGCGTGGTGGTAGCCCGCGGGCGGCAGATAGAACGGATCTTCACCGGGAAGGCCGGGCCTGGCGTCGCGGTCGAGCTCCTCGTGGAGTGCGCGGCCGATCCATTCGGCGACGCCGGCGTTCGCGGCACAGGCCAGGTCCATCCGGGCATTCTTGCTTAAGAAAGGTCTAAGAGTCCAGTCGACTCACCCGGGCGGCCGCAACGCGGCGAACTCGTCGGTGACCCGATAGCGCGATTCGGTGAACCGGTACAGCGCCGCCGGGCGCCCGCCGCTGCGGCCCGATCGCGCCGTCGTCCCGGTCCTGGTGATCACCTTGCGACGTTCGAGTACGCGCTGCAGGTTGGTGGCGTCCACCTGGTAGTCGAGCGCCGCGCTGTACACGTCGCGCAACGAGGAGATGGCGAATTCCTTTGGCGCCAGGGCAAATCCGATATTGGTATAGGAGAGCTTGGCCATCAGGCGGGTGCGGGCGTGCTCGACCATGGGTGCGTGGTCGAACGCCATCCGGGGCAGTTCGTGCACCGGATGCCAGCGGGTGTCGTCGGGCAGGGCCGGGGTGGCGGGGGAGGGCACCAGGCCGAGGAATGTCGAGGCGATGGTGCGCTCGCCGGGCACGCGCCTCGGATCGGAGAACACCGCGAGTTGTTCGAGGTGGGCGACCTCACGCAGGTCGACCTTCTCCGCGAGCTGGCGCCGGACCGAGGTGGTGAGGTCCTCGTCGTCGCCGAGCCGGCCGCCGGGCAGGGACCACTTGCCGCGTTCGGGATCCAGTGCGCGCTGCCACAACAGCACATTCAGCGAGGGTTGACGCGTGTCGAGGTCGCGAACCTGGAACACGACGGCGAGCACTTCGTGGGCGGTGCTACCATGGGGCATGTTTTCGATTATAAGTCGAAAACCTTGACTTCGATGAGGAGGCCACGGTGACCGTGCTCAACGGAATGCCCGAAGGGGCGCTCGCGGACCGGATCGTCGACGGCCCCGGCGGCTACTCGGGCATCGATGGCGACGAGCAGTGGGCGGCGGAGGTCCGCAGGCTCGTCGACCTCCGCGGCGCGACCCTGCTGGCGCACAACTACCAGCTCCCGGCCATCCAGGACGTCGCCGATCACGTGGGCGACTCGCTGGCACTGTCCCGCATCGCGGCAGAGGTGCCCGAGGACACCATCGTGTTCTGCGGCGTGCACTTCATGGCCGAGACCGCCAAGATCCTCAGCCCGGACAAGACCGTGCTGATCCCGGATCAGCGGGCGGGCTGCTCGCTGGCGGACTCGATCACCGCCGAGGAACTGCAGGCCTGGAAGGACGACCACCCGGGCGCCGTCGTGGTCTCCTACGTCAACACCACCGCCGCGGTGAAGGCGCTCACCGACATCTGCTGCACGTCGTCGAATGCCGTCGAGGTGGTGGCCTCCATCCCGGCCGACCGCGAGGTGCTGTTCTGCCCGGACCAGTTCCTCGGCGCCCACGTCCGGCGGGTCACCGGCCGCAAGAACATGCACGTGTGGGCCGGTGAATGTCATGTCCATGCGGGCATCAACGGCGACGAGCTCGCGGCCCAGGCCCGCTCGCATCCCGACGCCGAGCTGTTCGTGCACCCCGAGTGCGGATGCGCCACGTCGGCGCTCTACCTCGCCGGCGAGGGCGCGGTCCCCGAGGAGCGCGTCAAGATCCTGTCCACCGGCGGCATGCTCGACGCCGCGCGGGAAACCGCCGCGCGGCAGGTACTGGTCGCCACCGAGATCGGCATGCTGCACCAGTTGCGCAGGGCCGCACCAGAAGTCGACTTCCTCGCGGTCAACGACCGGGCCTCGTGCAGGTACATGAAGATGATCACCCCTGCCGCGCTGCTGCGGTGCCTCGTCGAGGGCGCCGACGAGGTGCACGTGGACCAGGAGACCGCGCGCCTCGGCCGAGCCAGCGTGCAGCGGATGATCGAGATCGGTCAACCCGGCGGCGGCGAATGACCGGCGCGCGCGGGTTCGCCTGCGGCACCTCGACGTACTGGCAGCAACGAGCCGACGTCGTCGTGATCGGCACCGGCGTCGCCGGCCTGGCCGCCGCGCTGGCGGCGCACCGCGCGGGCCTGCGAGTCACGGTGCTCAGCAAGGTGAGCGAGACCGCGACGTTCTACGCGCAGGGCGGCATCGCCGTGGTCCTTCCGACGAACGACGATTCGATCGACGCCCACGTGGCGGACACCCTCGCCGCGGGCGGCGGGCTGTGTGACGCCGAGGCCGTCGGATCGATCGTCGCCGACGGCGCCAAGGCGATCAGCGATCTGGTGGCCCACGGTGCCCTGTTCGACGAGTCCGTGCCGGGGCAGTGGGCCCTGACCCGCGAGGGCGGACACACACGACGCCGGATCATCCACGCCGGAGGCGATGCCACCGGCGCCGAGGTGCAGCGCACGCTCGACCACGCGGCCGCGCACCTCGACGTTCGGCACAACCATGTGGCACTGCGGATCCTGCGCGACGACACCGGGGTCACCGGGGTGCTGGTGCACAACGACGACGGGCCGGGCATCCTGCACACGCCGTCGGTGATCCTGGCGACCGGCGGTCTGGGCCATCTGTACTCGGCCACCACCAACCCGGTCGGCTCGACCGGCGACGGCATCGCGCTGGCGCTGTGGGCCGGTGTCGCCGTGCGCGACCTCGAGTTCGTCCAGTTCCACCCCACCATGCTGTTCGATGCAGCGGCGGCAGGCCGCCGCCCGCTGATCACCGAGGCGTTGCGCGGAGAAGGCGCGATTCTCGTCGATGCACACGGTAATTCGGTCACCGACGGGGTGCACCCGATGGGTGACCTGGCCCCGCGTGACGTCGTCGCCGCGGCGATCGACGCACGGCTGGCCGCCACCGGTGATCCGTGCGTGTACCTCGACGCGCGCGGAGTTGCCGACGTCGCCAACCGGTTCCCGACCGTCACCGCGGCCTGCGCCGCGGTGGGCATCGACCCGGCACGCGACCCCATCCCGGTCGTGCCCGGCGCACACTACAGCTGCGGCGGGGTGGTCACCGATGTGCACGGACGTACCGATCTGCCCGGGCTGTTCGCGGCGGGCGAGGTCGCACGCACCGGCATGCACGGCGCAAACCGGTTGGCCTCCAACAGCTTGCTGGAGGGTCTGGTGGTCGGCGGCCGGGCCGGACGGGCCGCCGCGGCACACGCCGCGCAGGCGGGCCCGGTGCACGCCGCGGCGCCGCAGGAGATCCGGCGCGACGTGGTGGACCGGGCCGCACTGCAGGCCGCGATGTCCGCGCACGCGTCGGTGGTCCGCGACGCCACGGGATTGAACCGGCTGGCGGAGACCCTTCACTTCGCACGCGCCGTGGCCCCGCGTACCCGCACCGGATTCGAGGACGCCGCGCTCACCACGGCGGCGCGCGCCGTGATCGCCGCGGCGGCGGCCCGCACCGAGAGCCGGGGCTGCCACCACCGCGGTGACTTCCCAGATACCGACCCCACCCAGGAGGTCTCGATGACAGTCCGCATCCACGACGGTGACGTCGCCGTCGAGATCCCGACGGCGGTGTGCTCATGACACTTTCTGCTGCCGAACTCGCCGCGGCCAAGGCGGCCGTGTCCCGCGCGATCGAAGAAGACCTCGCCTACGGCCCCGACGTCACCACGGTGGCCACGGTCGACGCCGCCGCGACGACAACGGCGTCCGTGGTCAGCCGCGAACCGGGCGTCATCGCCGGTGTGGACGTCGCGCTGCTGGTGCTCGACGCGGTGATCGGCCCCGACGGTACCGCGTGCTGGACCGCGTCGCCGACGGCGCACACCTCGACGCCAAGCAGACGGTGCTGACCGTCGAGGCGCCGACGCGCGAACTGCTCACCGCCGAACGCACCATGCTCAACCTGCTGTGCCACCTGTCCGGGGTCGCGACCGCGACCGCCGCGTGGGTCGACGCGGTGGCGGGCACCAAGGCCAAGATCCGCGACACCCGCAAGACCCTGCCCGGTCTGCGCCTGCTGCAGAAGTACGCGGTACGCGTCGGCGGCGGGGTGAACCACCGGCTGGGACTGGGCGACGCGGCGCTGATCAAGGACAACCACGTCGCAGCGGCGGGCTCGGTGGTCGCCGCGCTCAAGGCGGTGCGCGCCGAGGCCCCCGGCATCCCGTGTGAGGTCGAGGTCGACTCGCTCGAGCAGCTCGACGAGGTGCTCGCCGCGGGTGTCGAACTCGTGCTGCTGGACAACTTCCCGGTGTGGCAGACCCAGATGGCCGTGCAGCGCCGCGACGCGCGGGCGCCGCAGACCCTGCTGGAGTCCTCCGGCGGGCTGACGCTGGACACCGCGGCGGACTATGCCGGCACCGGCGTCGACTACCTCGCGATCGGAGCGCTCACGCACTCGGTGCGGGTGCTCGACCTCGGCCTGGATTTCTGAGGCGGTTGCGGCGTCCCCGGTGTCAAGACGCCGCAACCTCAGCGGCTACTCGCTGTCTTTGGCTTCCGAATCAGTACCGGCGGCGCCGCCACCGCTCGTGGCGTCGCTGCTCTTCGAGGTGGACGACGCGGGACCGCCGGCCGTGTCTGCGCTGCGTTTGAGCGTCGAACGGCCGGTGACCCGGTTGCTCCCGTTCTCGCGGGTGGCCGACCGGTTGGTCGCATTGCCGGGGCTGCCTGCATTGCCGTCCGGGCCCAACCCGCCGGTACCGGCCTGACCGCCTTGTCCGCCGGTGGGGCGGCCCGAAGAGCTCTTTGCGTCGCCACCGTCACCGCCGTTGCCGCCGCCGGCGAGCCCGTTGCCGCCGTTGCCACCCCTTCCGCCGTTCGCGTCGTCGGTTCCGGTTGCCTTCCCGCCATGTCCGCCGGCACCGCCGGTCCCGACTCCGGTCGAGCCGCCGTTTCCGCCGTTTCCGCCGAACGCATTTCCGTTGTCGGTGTTGTCGGCGTCGTTGACGGCGTCACCGCCGTCGCCGCCACGGCCGCCGTTTCCGAAAACCCCACCGGCACCGCCGTTTCCGCCGTCGGCGGCATGGCTGCCGGCCGTGTCGGGAGATCCGCCGTTACCGTTGCCACCTCGACCGCCGTCACCCCCGGATCCGACGAGCAGGCCACCGTTGCCGCCGTTGCCGCCACGGCCGGCGCCGGCGAGCTGTCCGCCCGCGGAGATGACGTTCGAACTACCGACGCCGCCGTTGCCGCCGTTGCCGATCAGCCCGGCGTCACCTCCCTTTCCACCTTCTGCGCCGCCCACCGAATCGCCGCCGTCACCGCCGTTACCGAGCAAACCGCCGTTGCCGCCGTTGCCTGCGAGGCCACGGTTCACGCCTTCGACACCGTCTCCGCCCCTGCCGCCGTTGCCGAGCAGGAATCCACCGTTGCCGCCGTTCTGGCCGGGGCCGCCGTCGGCGCCGTTGCCGATCAGCAGCCCGCCGTTCTGGCCGGGCTCGATGCCGTTTCCGATGAGCCAGCCACCCGGGCCGATCATCGGGCGGCCACTGGAATCCACGGCCACCATCACCTTGGCGTTGCCCACCATCCCCGGGCCCGCCAATGGGAGGGGCGTTGTGCTCGGGGCGGCGCCCGCCAAGGTGGTGGGTGCGAAGGCAAGTCGGGCCTCGCCGGTACCGGTTCGGTCGGCTCGCACCGCGGTGAAGGCCGCCGAAATCTCGGTCACCGCTGCCAGGTGACCGGTGACCGATCGGGGCGATGCGGGCATCGGCAGGGTCGCGCCGTAGAGCGCGTTGGGAGTGGCCGGGGTGAAAACTGGCGACGATGAGACAGTCAGCCATCTCACCGCGGCAGTCGGCTTCGAGGTCGGGAGTTGATGTGCGGCGGGCGGCCCGGCGGTGGCTGCCTGCACCGGCGAAACGGCGATGCCTGCGGTCGCGAGGATGCTCACCGTGACGGCGGAAGTCAGGCGACGACCTGGGGTGGCGGCAGGCGTGTTTCGGGGCATGGAGGTATGTCCTTCATTCGGTCCGGGGAAATGGAGAATGACGCGGGATGCGCTGACTTCCGAATGCACAACCAAACGGAAATCCCAGTCTTTTTATCAGTTGCTGTGCGACTGTTCGGGCTGGTTGCGAACATTGGCACGATTGCGAGTGAGCTGGCGCGCCAGCGAATTCGCGCGGTGATGCGGCTTGCAGATCTCGCGAAATGCCGCGCACCGTGAACCGGTATATCGGGCACCTGAAATGTGGCTATCGCAGCACGGTCACAGTGGATCGCGGTCTGCGTGGTGTTTGAAGATTCAAGAAATTTTCAGCAAAATCGGTGAGGTATGCCCAGGTGTTGCCGCGCAGCACGCCCCCGAGGATCACCTGGTCGTCAGGCGGTCGCACCGCGGCGCACGAGAGACAGCACCACGGCTGCGGTCGCGAACAGGCCGGAGAACACCCGGTTGAGGATGGTCTGCTGGCGCGGCGTGTGCAGCCAGTTCAGCAGCCGGACGGCCAGACCCGTGTACAGGCCCATCACCACGATGTCGACACCGACCATCGTCGCGCCGATCGCCAGGTACTGCGGCAGCAGCGGCGCGGTCGGCACGACGAACTGGGGTAGCACGGCCAGGAAGAACACCAGTCCCTTCGGGTTGGTGGCGTTGACCAGGAAGCCGCGGACCACCAGAGCGGCGCGACCGCTGTCGGTCGCCTTGCCGATCTGCTCACGCAGATCGACGGTGGCGGTGCGCCATTGGCGGATGGCCAGATAGATCAGGTACGCCACGCCGATCCACTTGACGATGTTGAACGCCAGGATCGATCCGGCGACCACGGCGCCCAGCCCGATCGCGACCAGCGCGAGTTGCAGCATGAGCCCGATCTCCAGGCCGAGGATGCTCCAGTAGCCGCGGCGCACCCCGTTTGTCAGCCCGGTCGCCATCGACTGGATCGCGCCCGCGCCGGGGGAGACGCTGATCGCGATCGCCGCGCCGAGAAACGCCAGCCAGACATGCCACGCCATGCGTGCAGTCTCGCAGTGGCGTCAAGCGATTTCGGCGACGAGCACCCCGGCATGGCGTGCGCCGAGCCGGGCCATCCACGGCAGGGCCGGATCGTCGGTGCCCGCGGGCACGATCCGCGGATTGGTGATCCTCACCTCGGCACGGAACAACTTCACCTCCGCCCCGCCCGCGGCCAGGACGTTCTTCACCCAGTTGGTCTTGCCGTGGGCGAGGACCACCGCGAGCACATTGTCCTTGCGGTAGCTGGTGACGATCGTCTGGTAGGGCAGGCCGGACTTGCGCCCGTGGTGCTTGATCACGGTGAAACCGGGTAGCCGTTTGGCGATGGGCGTCATCAGGGGATTGACGTACTTGATCTGCAGGCGTTCCAACCAGGGTGGGAACAGCATCGGGACGCCGGGCACGTCGTTGGGGTGGTCTTTTGGCGACAACTCGGACTCCGTTCACGAGGTCGGCGGCCACTGCGTTGTGGGCGGCGGCCGCCGGATTTTTATTCAAGTGGACTGATCAGGGACAATGAACATGATGGCCAACTTCCAGATGTCCCGCATCGACCTGCGCGGCCGCGCGCTCAGCGCGGCGCAGTTGCGCTCCGCCCTTCCGCGCGGCGGCGTCGACGTCGACGCCGTGGTGCCGAAAGTTCGCCCGATCGTCGACGCGGTCGCACAGCGGGGCGCCGAGGCCGCCCTGGAGTACGGGGAATCCTTCGACGGTGTCCGGCCGGCCACGGTGCGCGTCCCCCGGGAGGCCCTCAACGAGGCGCTGGACAACCTCGACGCCGAGGTGCGGGTCGCGTTGCAGGTCTCGATCGAGCGGGCGCGTGCCGTGCACGCCGATCAGCGTCGCACCGACACCACCACGACGCTGGCGCCGGGCGCCACCGTGACCGAGCGCTGGGTTCCGGTCGAGCGGGTCGGCCTGTACGTCCCCGGCGGCAACGCGGTCTACCCGTCGAGCGTCGTGATGAACGTCGTGCCTGCGCAGACCGCCGGCGTCGAATCGATGGTCATCGCCAGCCCGCCGCAGGCCCACGTGCAGGGTCCTTTCCGAGGCGCGCCCCATCCGACGATCCTGGCCGCGGCCGCGCTGCTCGGCGTCGACGAGGTGTGGGCGGTCGGCGGGGCGCAGGCCGTGGCCCTGCTGGCCTATGGCGGCACCGACGTGGGGGATGCGGCGGGCGCCGAACTCGCTCCGGTCGACATGATCACCGGCCCGGGCAACATCTACGTCACCGCCGCCAAGCGGATCTGCCGCTCCCAGGTGGGCATCGACGCGGAGGCCGGACCCACCGAGATCGCGATCCTCGCCGACCACACCGCCGATCCGGTGCACGTCGCGGCCGATCTGATCAGCCAGGCCGAACACGACGAGATGGCGGCCAGCGTGCTGGTCACCGACAGCGAGACGCTGGCCGATGCCACCGACCGGGAACTGACCCGGCAACTCACCACCACCAAGCACCTCGAGCGCGTCACCGCGGCGTTGTCGGGCAGGCAGTCGGCGACCGTGCTGGTCGACGACATCGACGCCGGCGTGCGCACCGTCAACGCCTACGCCGCAGAGCACCTCGAGATCCAGACCGTCGACGCGCCCGCGGTCGCGAACCGGATCCGTTCGGCCGGAGCGATTTTCGTGGGCGCCTGGTCGCCGGTGAGCCTCGGGGACTACTGCGCGGGTTCCAACCACGTGCTGCCCACCGCAGGCTGCGCGCGGCACTCCAGCGGGTTGTCGGTGCAGACCTTCCTGCGCGGCATCCACGTCGTCGAGTACGACGAGGCCGCGCTCAAAGACGTGTCGGGGCATGTGATCACGCTGTCCAAGGCCGAGGATCTGCCCGCGCACGGCGAGGCGGTACGACGGAGGTTCGAGCAGCAATGAATGCTGGCAAGGTGACGTTGGCGGATCTGCCGCTGCGCGACAACCTGCGCGGGAAGTCGCCGTACGGCGCTCCGCAACTGCAGGTTCCGGTGCGGCTCAACACCAACGAGAACCCGCATCCGCCGACGCGGGCGCTCGTCGAGGATGTCGCGGCGTCTGTGCGTGAGGTCGCCGCCGAGCTGCACCGTTACCCCGACCGTGACGCGGTCGCGCTGCGCACCGATCTCGCGGCCTACCTGAGCGCCGCCACCGGTATTGCACTTGGTGTCGAAAACCTCTGGGCGGCAAACGGATCCAACGAGATCCTGCAACAGTTGCTGCAGGCGTTCGGCGGCCCAGGCCGCACCGCGATCGGTTTCGTGCCGTCGTACTCGATGCACCCGATCATCTCCGACGGCACCCAGACCGAATGGCTGTGCGCCGAGCGCGCCGAGGATTTCGGTCTGGACGTCGACGTCGCGGTGGCCGCGGTCACCGAGCGCACCCCCGACGTGGTGTTCGTCGCGAGCCCCAACAACCCATCGGGCCAGAGCGTTCCGCTCGACGATCTGCGCCGCCTGCTCGACGCGATGCGCGGCGGCATCATGATCGTCGACGAGGCCTACGGCGAGTTCTCGTCGCAGCCCAGTGCCGTGGCCCTGCTCGACGAGTACCCGGCCAAACTCGTCGTGAGCCGGACCATGAGCAAGGCGTTCGCGTTCGCCGGCGGGCGGCTCGGTTATCTGGCCGCGGCACCCGCGGTGATCGACGCGCTGCTGCTGGTGCGGTTGCCCTATCACCTTTCGGTGCTCACGCAGGCCGCCGCGCGGGCCGCGCTGCGCCACGCCGACGACACCCTGGGCAGTGTGGCCGCGCTGATCGCCGAACGCGAGCGTGTCAGCGCCGAACTGACCCGCATGGGTTTCCGGGTCATCCCGAGCGACGCCAACTTCGTGCTGTTCGGCGAGTTCGCCGACGCGCCTGCCACCTGGCAGCGTTACCTCGACGCCGGGGTCCTGATCCGCGATGTGGGCATCCCGGGTTACCTGCGGGCGACGACGGGCCTGGCCGCCGAGAACGACGCCTTCCTGGCCGCCAGCGCCGAACTGGCCGCCACCGAACTTCAGCCATCAGCCACCAGCCCGGTAGGAGCACAATGAGCGCCTTGGCGAACCGACGCGCCCGTGTCGAACGCACGACCAAGGAATCCGACATCGTCGTCGAACTCGACCTGGACGGCACCGGTGTCGTCGACATCGACACCGGCGTACCGTTCTTCGACCACATGCTCACCTCGCTGGGCAGCCACGCGAGTTTCGACCTGACCGTGCACGCCAAGGGCGACATCGAGATCGAGGGCCATCACACGGTCGAGGACACCGCGATCGTGCTCGGTCAGGCCCTCGGGCAGGCGCTGGGGGACAAGACGGGCATCCGTCGCTTCGGTGACGCGTTCATCCCGATGGACGAGACCCTCGCCCACGCCGCGGTCGACGTGTCGGGCCGTCCGTACTTCGTGCACACCGGCGAGCCGGAATCGATGGTGAGCTTCACCATCTCGGGCACCCGGGCGCCGTACCACACGGTGATCAACCGGCACGTGTTCGAATCGCTGGCGTTCAACGCCCGCATCGCGCTGCACGTCCGCACCCTCTACGGTCGCGATCCGCACCACATCACCGAGGCGCAGTACAAGGCGGTCGCCCGCGCACTGCGCCAGGCCGTCGAGTACGACGCCCGGGTGAGCGGTGTTCCGTCTACCAAAGGGACTTTGTGACAAAGAGAGTCGTCGTACTCGATTACGGCTCGGGCAATCTCCGCTCGGCGCAACGCGCGTTGGAACGGGTCGGCGCCGATGTCGAGGTGACCGCCGACCCGTCGACCGCTGCGGCCGCCGACGGTCTGGTGGTTCCCGGGGTCGGGGCGTTCGAGGCCTGCATGACTGGCCTGCGGGGCATCGGCGGTGAGAAGATCATCGCCGACCGGCTGCAGCAGCAGCGCCCGGTGCTCGGCGTGTGCGTCGGTATGCAGATCCTGTTCGAGCGCGGCGTCGAGTTCGGGGTGGAGTCCGCCGGGTGCGGGCAGTGGCCGGGAGCGGTGACCCGCCTCGATGCGCCGGTGATCCCGCACATGGGCTGGAATGTCGTCGACGCGCCTGCAGGCAGCAGGCTGTTCTCCGGCCTGGACGCCGACACGCGGTTCTATTTCGTGCATTCCTACGCCGCGCAGGCATGGTCGGGGCGCCCCGAGGCGCTGGTGACCTGGGCGACGCATCATGTGCCCTTCATCGCCGCCGTCGAAGACGGCGCGTTGTCGGCCACGCAATTTCATCCGGAGAAGAGTGGCGACGCGGGTGCGACGTTGCTCGCGAATTGGGTTGAGGGACTGTGACTTCGAACGAATCCGTGGCGACCGGAGCAACCGGGGCGGCCGGGACGCGGCTGATCCTGCTGCCCGCCGTCGACGTGGTCGACGGCCAGGCGGTGCGGCTGGTGCAGGGCAAGGCCGGCAGCGAGACCGACTACGGCTCGGCGATCGAGGCGGCCGAGGCGTGGCAGCGCGACGGCGCAGAGTGGATCCACCTGGTGGACCTCGATGCCGCGTTCGGCCGCGGCAGCAACCGTGAACTGCTCGCCGAGGTGGTCGGCAAGCTCGACGTGGCCGTCGAGTTGTCCGGCGGCATCCGCGACGACGAGTCGCTGGCGGCCGCGCTCGACACCGGATGCGCGCGGGTGAACATCGGCACCGCGGCCCTGGAGAACCCGCAGTGGTGCGCGCGGGCGATCGCCGA
Source organism: Mycolicibacterium goodii (assembly GCF_001187505.1). The sequence goes on along the minus strand of NZ_CP012150.1, from coordinate 5,088,981 downwards.
GTACGGCGACCGCGTCGCCGTCGGTCTCGACGCGCAGACCGACGGCGCGGGTGGGTTCCGGCTCCGCGGGCGCGGCTGGGAGACCGACGGCGGCGACCTGTGGGAGGTGCTCGACCGGCTCGACCGCGAAGGCTGCTCACGCTACGTCGTCACCGATGTCAGCAAGGACGGCACGCTGACCGGCCCGAACCTGGAGCTGCTGGCCGCGGTGGCCGGGCGCACCGCGGCGCCGGTGATCGCCTCAGGCGGTGTGTCCAGCCTCGACGATCTGCGGGCCATCGCGACGCTCACCGGCGTCGGTGTCGAGGGCGCGATCGTGGGCAAGGCGCTCTACGCGGGACGGTTCACCCTGCCGCAGGCCCTGGCCGCGGTCGGCGGATGACGGTGGTGGGCGAGCTGGATCCGAACAAGCTGACCGCGCTGGTCGCCACGGCCGCCGAGATCCTCGACGCGGCCTCGGTGCCGTTCGTGGCGGGGCACCGAGCCGATTCGGCAGTTCGCAAGCAGGGCAACGACTTCGCGACCGAGGTGGATCTCGCGATCGAACGTCAGGTGGTGCGCGCGCTCACCGAGGCGACCGGGATCGGCGTGCACGGCGAGGAATTCGGTGGTGAACCGGTGGACTCGAAGCTGGTGTGGGTGCTCGACCCGATCGACGGCACGTTCAACTACGCGGCGGGTTCGCCGATGGCGGCGATCCTGCTGGGACTGCTGGCCGACGGTGAACCGGTCGCCGGGTTGACCTGGTTGCCGTTCACCGGTGAGAAGTACAGCGCGCTCGCCGGTGGTCCGTTGTACGCCAACGGGCAACCGTGCCCGCCGCTGGGTTCGCCCACGCTCGCCGATTCGATCATCGGCATCCAGACCTTTAACATCGACTCGCGTGGCCGGTTCCCGGGTCGCTACCGCGCCGCGGTGCTGGCCAACCTGAGCCGGGTGTGCTCGCGGGTGCGCATGCACGGCGCCACCGGTGTCGACCTGGCCTACGTCGGCGCTGGAATCCTCGGTGGCGCAATCAGTTTCGGCCACCATATCTGGGATCACGCGGCCGGGGTCGCGTTGGTGCGCGCCGCGGGCGGGGTGGTCACCGATCTCGCCGGTGACCCGTGGACCGTCGAGTCGAAGTCGGCGCTGGCCGCGGCGCCAGGCGTACACGAGAAGATGCTGGAGATCGTGCAGTCCACCGGAAAGCCCGAGGATTACCTGTGAGTGCCAACAGCGCCGTCGCGACCAGGGTGATCCCGTGTCTGGATGTGGACAACGGCCGCGTGGTCAAGGGAGTCAACTTCGAGAACCTGCGCGACGCCGGTGATCCCGTCGAACTCGCGGCGGTCTACGACGCCGAGGGCGCCGACGAGCTGACGTTCCTCGACGTGACGGCCTCCTCGTCGGGGCGGTCCACCATGCTCGAGGTGGTCAGGCGCACCGCCGAGCAGGTCTTCATCCCGTTGACGGTGGGCGGTGGGGTGCGCTCGGTCGACGACGTCGACGTGCTGCTGCGCGCCGGGGCCGACAAGGTCTCGGTGAACACCGCGGCCATCGCGCGCCCCGAACTGCTCGCCGAGCTGGCCCGCCAGTTCGGCTCGCAGTGCATCGTGTTGAGCGTGGACGCCAGGACGGTGCCCAACGGCGAGCAGCCGACCCCGTCGGGCTGGGAGGTCACGACGCACGGGGGCCGCCGCGGCACCGGCATCGACGCGATCGAATGGGCAACGCGCGGCGCCGAACTCGGCGTCGGTGAGATCCTGCTGAACTCGATGGACCGCGACGGCACCAAGGCGGGCTTCGACCTCAAGATGCTCGGCGCGGTGCGGGCCGCGGTGTCGGTGCCGGTGATCGCCAGCGGCGGCGCAGGCGCGGTCGAGCATTTCGCGCCTGCCGTGCTCGCCGGGGCCGACGCGGTGCTGGCGGCCAGCGTCTTCCACTTCAGGGAACTGACCATCGCCGAGGTCAAGGCCTCGATGAAGGCCGCCGGAATCACGGTCAGGTGAGGGAGCGCACATGAGTCTGGACCCGGCCATCGCGGCACGCCTCAAACGCAACGCCGACGGCCTGTTCACCGCCGTCGCCCAGGAGCGCGGCACCGGCAAGGTGCTCATGGTCGCCTGGATGGACGACGACGCGCTCGCCCGCACACTGCAGACCCGTGAGGCCACCTACTTCTCGCGGTCCCGTGGTGAGCAGTGGGTGAAGGGCGCCACCTCCGGGCACACCCAGACGGTGCACTCGGTGCGGCTCGACTGCGACGGCGACACGGTGCTGCTGGAGGTCGACCAGGTCGGCGGCGCCTGCCACACGGGCGATCACACCTGTTTCGACGCCGGTCTGTTGTTGGCCCCGCAGGAGTAGACCCGGTCAGATCGCGTTGTGACCGGGTCGGCGGGTGCGGTTCGGGCGCCGCGGCGTTGCGATGCGCGGGCTTGTCGGTGGTGTCGTCAACAATGGCGGGGTGACCGAGACCGCCCAGGATCGCAAGGCGCGGGGTGCGTTCTTCACCCCCGACGCGATCACCACGTACCTCACCCTGTGGGCGGTGCGTTCGGGCGGGGACCGGATCTTCGAGCCCTCCGCGGGTGACGCGGCGTTCCTCGTCGCCGCCATCCGCAGGCTGCAGAGCCTCGGCGTCGGCCGTCCCGTCGTCGACGGCGTCGAGATCCACGCGGCCAGCGCGGTGTCGGCGCGCAGGCGGGTCGCCGACGCCGGCGGGCGGGCGCACATCCGCACGGCCGATTTCTTCGCCGTCGATCCGCGCCCGGAATACACCGCGGTCATCGGCAACCCGCCCTACATCCGCTATCAGGACTTCCGCGGTCGGGCCCGGGCCGAGTCGCGGCGCGCGGCGCTGCGGGCCGGAGTGACGCTGTCCGGGCTGGCGTCGAGCTGGGCGGCGTTCACGGTGCACGCCGCACTGTTCCTGCGTCCCGGTGGGCGGATGGCGCTCGTCCTGCCCGCCGAGCTGCTCAGCGTCAACTATGCGGCGGCGGTCCGCAAGTTCCTCTTCGACCGGTTCGCGAGCGTCGAGTTGGTGATGTTCGACGAGCAGGTGTTCCCCGAGGCCGAGGCGGATGTGGTGCTGCTGCTCGCCGACGGTTTCGACGGCGGTCCGTCGGGTCACGCGGTGATCCACCGTGCCCGCAACGCCGAGGCGCTGACCTCCGAACTGTCCCAACGCAGTTGGCGGCCCCGCGATCCCGGCGAGAAGTGGATCAGCGGGCTGATCGGCAGCGCCCCCGTTGAGGCGCTGCACGCGCTGGAGGCGGCCGGTGACTTCACCTGCCTGGAAATCTGGGCCGACACCACACTCGGCATGGTGACCGGCAACAACGGATATTTCGCGTTGTCGCCCCAGCGCGTGCACGAATTGGGTTTGCGCCCGGCCGATCTGCTGCCGCTGTCGCCGCCGGGCAGCGCGCACCTGCGCGGCCTGACACTGTCTACCGGACAACTCGCGCGGCTCGGGGAGAACGGCAGGTCCGTGCACCTGTTCCGCCCCACGGGCACGACGCTGTCGGCGGCCGCCGCGCGGTACGTGGAGGCCGGGCACGCCGCCGGGGTACACCTGGCCTACAAGTGCCGGGTGCGCAAACCGTGGTACCTGGTGCCGCTCGTCGAACCCGCCGACCTGCTGTTGACGTGTATGAACGCCGACACGCCGCGGATGGTCACCAACCGGGCCGGGGCGCACCATCTCAATTCCGTGCACGGGGTGTACCTGCGCGACGGGCTCAGCACGCTCGGCCGCGACCTGCTGCCGTTGGCGTCGCTGAACTCGGTGACCGTCCTGCACGCCGAGATGGTCGGCCGGTCCTACGGCGGCGGCATCCTCAAGATCGAACCCCGCGAGGCCGATCAGTGGTTGGTGCCCTCACCGCGACTGGTCGAGGCGCGGGCCGCGCAACTGCGGGCCGCGCGGCGGCGGGTGGCCGCCCTGCTGGAACGCGGCCGGTTGCTCGACGCCGTCGCCGTCGTCGACGAGGCGCTCGGTCTCGAGCCAGGTGCGGCCCTGGATTCCGTTCGCAGTGCGCACCATTCGTTGGCGACGCGGCGGACGGTAAGGTCGCGGCGTGCCCGCTGAACCCTCCACCAAGGCCACCGCCTGGGCGATCTTCGACCGCATCGTGGCCGACGCCGCACCCGCCGGGGTGCACACCAATCCGTGGGTCCGCGACGGCAACACGCTGACCTACGTGCCGGATTTCCGGGTGCTGCGCAAACTGCTCGGGGTTCCGCTGCACCTCGACGCCCCGTCGACCACCGGTGTGCCCGCCCTCGCACTCGACGTGTGGTTGTCCTACGAACTGCGCCGCGCGGGTTTCGATTCCGACGCGGTCTGGCCGCGGCCCACCGATCCGCGGATCATGCCCGGCGCCATCTCCAGCCTGCTGGAGGCGTTGCCGCAACGGGAACGCCTGCTCATCGAGCAGCGGCTGCGGCGGTCCATGAAAGGTGTGTCGGCGGCCAGCGCCAGCGTCCTGGGCAAGCACTACATGAAGCAGGTCGACGTGGTGATCTCGGACTGGGACACCGGTCCGGAGTTGCTGATCAGCACCAAGCGGATGGATTCGAGCTTCGGCAAGAACGCGGCCAACCGGGTCGAGGAGAGCTACGGTGACGCCAAGAATCTGCGGCTGCGCCACCCGCTGGCGGCCCTCGGGTTCGTCTACGGCCTGCGTTCGACGATCCTGTCCACCGAACCGGACAAGGCGGAATGGCTGATCGACCTGCTGGCCAAGCTCGGCACCGAGGACGACGCCTACCATGCGGTCGCGCTGGTGATGATCGACTACGACGTCGAGGTCGACGAGCCGGCCGACGAGGTGGACAGCATCGAAAAGGCGGAACCCGACACACTTTTCGAGATCGTGGACGTGGAGACCGCGGCGGTCGACGAGGCGCTGGCGGCGCTGCCCGACATCGCCATCCGGCACGACACGGTGCCGCCGCAGCTGCAACCGGCGCGGTTCCTGCAGATCATGGTGTCGCGGGTTCTCGACATCTCGCCGGTGACGCGGCACCGCGAGGCGCGCCTGCGCCGCAACACGGCCCCCGAGATGTGATCGGGTTTCAGATCACCCGGCTGCCGGGTTTGGCCCGCGCGGTCCAGCGCCCGTCGTCGTAGGCCACGGTCACCGGATGCGCGAACGCCGTCGTCACGTGGTCGGTGGTGACGGTCTCGACGGCCCGGCCGGAGGCCACGGTGCGTCCCTCGGCGATCAGGATCGCGTGCGTGGTGCTCGTCGGTAGTTCCTCGAGGTGGTGTGTCACCAGGATCGAGGCCATGTCCGGATGCGTATCGTCCAGTGCGTCAAGGGTTTCCAGCAGCTGCTCGCGAGCGGCCACGTCAAGGCCGGTGGTGGGCTCGTCGAGGAGCAGCAGCCGGGGCTCGGAGATCAACGCCCGCGCGATGAGGGTGCGGCCACGCTCGCCCTGCGACAGCGTCGGCCATTCGGCGTCGATGCGTGCGCTCAGGCCCACGGTGTCGATGAGTTCCTCGGCGCGGCTGATCTGTTCGGGGCTGGGGGTCCAGCGCGCGGCGGTGTCGACCGTGGCGGTGATCCCGGTCAGCACCACTTCGCGCACCGTCAGCGGATACTGCAGGCGGTGACGGGGGTTGACGTGACCGATCGAGCGGCGCAGCGTCGCGAGGTCGGTCCGGCCCATCTGGGCGCCGAGTACCCACACCGACCCGGTGGTCGGAAACGTGACCGCCGCGCAGAAACCCAGCAGGGTGCTCTTGCCTGCACCGTTCGGGCCGAGCAGGGCCCAGTGTTCGCCGCTGCGCACGGTCAGCGAGATGCCGTCGATGATCTGTTTTCCGTTGCGGCGGAACGTCACATCGTCGATCTTCAGTACTTCGGTCACGTAAAGGACTCCTTCAGGGCGCTCAGATGTGTCCTGCTGGCAGCGGCGGCGGCCTCCGGGTCGCGCGCCGCGATGGCATCGGCGAGTGCGCAGTGTGCGGCGTGGTCTTCCGATTTCGATGCCGGCGGACGGATCTTGAGCATGTCGATCATCGCCAGCCGCAGCCGGGGCAGGAAAACATCGAACAGTTGCGTCAGCACGTCGTTGTGCGCAGCGGCGATGACAGCCCGGTGGAACGCCATGTCCGCGTCGACATGTTCGGCGGGCGCCAGTCCGTCAACACCGCGTGCGGCCAGGGTACGCCGGACGGCCCGGAGGTCTGCCGGGGTGCGTCGGGTCGCGGCCAGGCCTGCGGCTTCGGCCTCGATGGCGATCCGCGCTTCGATGACGGACGCGATGGTGGCCCGGCGCAGCACGGTGTCCCAGTCCTCGGCCGGATCCGTCGCGGTGACGAACACCCCGGCGCCCTGCCTGCTCTCCAGGACGCCGCGGCCCGCGAGTTCCCGGATGGCCTCGCGCAATGTCGACCGTCCCACGCCGAGTTGGACGGCCAGGGTGGTTTCGCCGGGCAACCGGTGCCCGAGAGGCCATTCACCGGCCTGGATCCGGCTGAGCAGTACATCGGCCGTCTGCGACGCGAGGCGGTGGCGCTCGATGTGCGGAACCATCGCAACCTCTCTACTTGTCTGAGGAGTTTGGTACAGTCTAGCGATCATGACGCGCAGCCTTCTCCTCCGCCGCCGCGGCGGGGCCTGACCGACGACCGGCGCCCCGTCGCGGGGCTTTGCATGCCGGTCGGCCGTCAACCCGAGAACGAAAGCGTCACCATGACCGACTGTGCCCGCCGGACCATCGACACACCCGCAGGACCGCCGGCTGCGCCCGCGCCGCGGTGGAACCGGCAACGACCATCGCAGATGCCGTATCACCGCTACGCCAACGTGTACGACCGCGTCGACGTCCCACTGACCGAACGGACCTGGCCGACCGCCAGGATCACCACCGCGCCCCTGTGGGTACCGGTGGACCTGCGCGACGGCAACCAGGCCCTCGCCGAGCCGATGGACCCCGCGCGAAAGCAGCGGTTCTTCGAACTGCTGGTTGCCGTGGGATACAAGGAGATCGAGGTCGGGTATCCGTCGGCGTCCCAGACCGACTTCGACTTCGTCCGGCTCCTGGCCGGGTCTGCCATCGCCCCACCGGATGTCACCATCGTGGTGTTCACACCGGCACGCCGGGATCTGATCGAGCGCACCGTGGAATCGATCCGGGGCATCACAAACGACGTCGTCGTGCACATGTACGCCGCGACCGCCCCGACCTGGCGCGACGTCGTGCTGGGCAAGGGGCGCGACGAACTGCGCGAGCTGATCCTGGCCGGCGGGCGTGACATCCTGGAACTCACCGCCGATCTGGCCAACGTCCGGTTCGAGTTCTCGCCTGAGGTGTTCAACCTGACCGAGCCCGACTACGTCCTGGAACTGTGCGACGCGGTGACCACGCTGTGGGACGCCGGCCCGGATCGTCCGGTGATCCTGAACCTGCCCGCCACGGTCGAGGTCGCGACCCCCAACGTCTACGCCGATCAGATCGAGTACATGCACCGCAACCTTGCGCGTCGGGACAGCGTGATCCTGTCGGTGCATCCGCACAACGATCGCGGCACCGGCGTGGCATGTGCGGAATTGGCCATGCTGGCCGGTGCGCAACGTGTGGAGGGTTGCGTCTTCGGCAACGGCGAACGTACCGGCAATGTGGACATCGCGACGCTGGCGTTGAATCTCTTCGCCCAGGGCGTCGATCCGATGATCGACTTCTCGGACATCGACGAGATCGCTCGCACCGTCGCGCACTGCACGCGGATGCCGATCCACGAACGTCACCCGTACGTGGGCGATCTGGTGCACACCGCGTTCTCGGGAACACACCAGGACGCCATCAACAAGGGGCTGGCCGAGCATCGGCAACGCGCGGCCGCGCTGCGTCGTGCGGAGCGCGAAATCGATTGGCGGGTACCGTATCTGCCGATCGATCCGGCAGACATCGGCCGCACCTACGACGCGGTGATCCGGGTGAACTCACAGAGCGGCAAGGGCGGTATCGCCTACCTGCTGAACACCGGCTACGGGCTGGAACTGCCGCGCCGCATGCAGATCGACTTCGCCCGCCGCGTGCAGGTGCACACCGACGCGCACGGCGAGGAGATCACCGCCGCTGCGCTGTACGAACTGTTCGAGGCGGCATACCTGCATCCAGACGGCCCTGTCGTGCTCAAGGACTGGCTCGTCGAAGATGCCGGTGAGGACCCCGGTGACGACGCCGACGACCAGCCCGAGTCGGCATCGCGGATCGATCTGACACTGGTCGTGGACGGCATCACGCATGCGATCCGCGGCAGCGGGGTCGATCCGATCGACGCACTCACCGCGGCACTGGACGATCTGGGCCACCGCGTCGAGATATTGAGCCTCACCGCGCAGACGCTCGGTGACACCGCCGTGGCCTACCTGGAGCACCGGTCCGGTTGGTCCTTCGGTCGCGGCGCGTCGGCGCTCGGCGCGTCCCTGGCCGCGGTGTGCGGCGCCGTCAACGCGACCTGAGCACCTGCAGCGCCCTGTCGGCGTGCGCGTCCATGTTGATCTCGCTGGAGATCACCGCGAGGACCGTGCGGTCGGTGTCGATCACGAACGTGGTGCGCTTGACCGGCATGAGTTTGCCGAGCAAGCCCCGCTTGACGCCGAACCGTGCGGCCACCGCGCCATCGGCATCGGAGAGCAGCGGGAAGTCGAAGCGCTGCATGTCGGCGAACCTGGCCTGCTTGGCGACCGGATCGGTGCTGATACCGACCGGATTCGCGCCGACCGCGGCGAATTCTTGCGCCAGATCACGGAAATGGCAGGCCTCTTTGGTACATCCTGGGGTCATGGCCGCCGGATAGAAGAACAGCACCACGGGGCCGTCGTCGAGCAAACTCGACAAGCCACGGATCTGACCGGTTTGATCCGGCAGTTCGAACTCGGCGACGGTGTCGCCCGTCCCTATGGAAGTCATGATCGAGAACGCTACGCCGTCTTGATGCCGGGGCACCGATGTCGGTCTGGGAGGATTGATCCGTGCAAACCACCGCCAACCACCCCTCGAGCTCCACGCAGACCGGCACGCGCGCACAGGGCGCCTCACTTGCCGAGACCACGTCGCGCGAGGACTTCCGGGCGCTGGCGGCCGAGCACCGTGTGGTGCCCGTCACCCGCAAGGTATTGGCCGACAGCGAGACGCCGCTGTCGGCCTACCGCAAGCTCGCCGCCAATCGGCCAGGGACGTTCCTGCTCGAATCGGCGGAGAACGGTCGATCGTGGTCGCGGTGGTCGTTCATCGGCGCGGGTGCGCCGTCGGCCCTGACCGTGCGCGACAACGCGGCCGCGTGGCTGGGGACGGCGCCCGAGGGCGCACCGAGCGGCGGCGATCCGCTGCAGGCGCTGCGCGCGACGCTGGAACTGCTGCGCACCGAGGCCATGCCGTGGCTGCCGCCGTTGTCGTCGGGCCTGGTCGGTTTCTTCGCCTACGACATGGTGCGGCGGCTGGAGCGGCTGCCGGAGCTCGCGGTCGACGATCTCGGGCTGCCGGACATGCTGCTGCTGCTCGCCACCGACATCGCCGCGGTCGACCACCACGAGGGCACCATCACGCTCATCGCCAACGCGGTGAACTGGAACGGCACCGACGAGCGGGTGGACTGGGCCTACGACGACGCCGTCGCGCGCCTCGATGTGATGACCAAGGCGCTCGGCCAGCCGTTGTCGTCGGCGGTGGCGACGTTCAGCCGGCCGGCTCCCGAACACCGCGCGCAGCGCACGATCGAGGAGTACACCGCGATCGTCGACAAACTGGTCGGCGACATCGAGGCCGGTGAGGCGTTCCAGGTCGTGCCGTCGCAGCGGTTCGAGATGGACACCGCGGCCGACCCGTTGGACGTCTACCGCATCCTGCGGGTCACCAACCCGAGCCCGTACATGTACCTGCTCAACGTCCCCGACGCCGACGGCGGCATCGACTTCTCGATCGTCGGGTCGAGCCCGGAGGCGCTGGTGACGGTGACCGACGGACGTGCCACCACGCACCCGATCGCGGGCACACGGTGGCGCGGCGCCACCGAGGAAGAGGACGTGCTGCTGGAGAAGGAGCTGCTGGCCGACGAGAAGGAACGCGCCGAGCACCTGATGCTCGTCGACCTCGGCCGCAACGACCTCGGCCGGGTGTGCCGGCCGGGCACCGTCCGCGTCGACGACTACAGCCACATCGAGCGCTACAGCCACGTCATGCATCTCGTGTCGACGGTCACCGGGGAACTGGCCGAGGACCAGACCGCCCTGGACGCGGTGACGGCCTGTTTCCCGGCGGGCACGCTCTCGGGTGCGCCGAAGGTACGGGCCATGGAGTTGATCGAAGAGGTCGAAAAGACGCGTCGTGGTCTCTATGGCGGCGTCGTCGGCTACCTGGACTTCGCGGGCAACGCCGACTTCGCGATCGCGATCCGCACCGCGCTGATGCGCAACGGCACCGCCTATGTGCAGGCCGGCGGGGGAGTCGTGGCCGATTCCAACGGGCCCTATGAGTACACCGAGGCCTCAAACAAGGCCCGCGCGGTGCTCAACGCGATCGCCGCCGCGGCAACCCTGGCGGAGCCATGACCCGCGCAGCCCAGGCCCTTCTCGTGGTGGCAGCCCTGGCACTGTGGGTCGCGTCGCGGTTCAGCTGGGTCGAGGTGCGGTCGTTCGACGGACTCGGGCAACCCAAGACCACGGCGCTGACCGGTGCATCCTGGTCGACGGCACTGATCCCGCTCGCGCTGCTGGTGTTGGCCGCCGCGGTGGCGGCCCTGGCCGTGCGCGGGTGGCCCCTGCGGTTGCTGGCCATCCTGGTGGCCGTCGCCAGTGCCGGGATGGGTTATCTGGCGATCAGCCTGTGGGTGATCGAGGACGTCGCCGTCCGCGCGGCTGACCTGGCTCTGGTCCCGGTCGCGCAGCTCACCGGAACCCACCGCTTCTACACCGGTGCGGTGATCACGCTCGGCGCCGCCGTTTGCACGCTGATCGGTGCGGTGCTGCTCATGCGATCGGCCAAGGGTGCGCAACGCAGCGTCGCGACGCGCTATGCGACGCCGGCGGCCCGTCGGGCGGCCACCCAACACGACGTACCCAGCGAATCCATGTCCGAACGGATGATCTGGGACGCGCTCGATGAAGGACACGATCCGACGGGGGATCGAGACGATGAAGACAGAAGGGGCGGTGACAGATGAGGGTGTGGGGACGGCTACCCTTCGATGGAGGTCAGCCGGGATCGACCCGGGTCAACCGGAAAGGAATGGACGGGCGATGAGTTCGGCCACAGTGCTCGACTCCATCATCGAGGGAGTCCGCGCCGATGTAGCCGCCCGCGAGGCTGTCATCAGCCTTGACGAGATCAAACAGCGGGCCAAGCAGGCGCCGCCGCCGCTGAACGTCATGGCCGCCCTGCGGGAACCCGGAATCGGTGTCATCGCGGAGGTCAAGCGTGCGAGCCCCTCGCGCGGCGAACTGGCCAACATCGGTGACCCTGCCGAGTTGGCACGGGCCTACCAGGACGGCGGCGCGCGGGTGATCAGCGTGCTGACCGAGCAACGCCGGTTCAACGGGTCGCTGGACGATCTCGACGCGGTGCGGGCAGCGGTGTCAATTCCGGTGCTGCGCAAGGATTTCATCGTCCGGCCGTATCAGATCCATGAGGCCAGGGCGCACGGTGCCGACATGCTGCTGCTGATCGTGGCTGCCCTCGAACAGCCGGTCCTTGAGTCACTGCTGGAGCGCACCGAATCCCTCGGGATGACCGCTCTGGTCGAGGTGCACACCGAGGAGGAGGCCGACCGGGCGCTCAAGGCTGGCGCGTCGGTGATCGGCGTGAACGCCCGCAACCTCAAGACCCTCGAGGTGGACCGCGACGTCTTCGGGCGGATCGCTCCCGGCCTGCCCAGCAATGTCATCCGAGTGGCGGAGTCCGGGGTCCGCGGCACCGCCGACCTGCTGGCCTACGCAGGCGCGGGCGCCGATGCCGTGCTCGTCGGTGAGGGCCTGGTGACCAGCGGGGATCCCCGCAGCGCGGTCGCCGACCTGGTCACCGCAGGCACGCACCCGTCCTGCCCGAAACCGGCTCGCTGACCCGGCATGAGCCGCTCGTACGAAAAGAAGCACTGATGGCGTATCACGCCGGCCCGGACCTGCCGCGATCCAGCGCAGGGGTGGCCGAACCCACGTCCCACGACCCCGACGCCCGCGGGCACTTCGGCCCCTACGGGGGCCGTCTCGTTCCCGAGGCGTTGATGGCGGTGATCGAGGAGGTCACCGCCGCCTATGAGAAGGCCCGCGGCGATCAGACCTTCCTCGACGAACTGGACCGCCTGCAGCGCCACTACAGCGGCAGGCCGTCGCCGCTGTACGAGGCGACGCGGTTGTCCGAGCACGCCGGCGGCGCGCGGCTCTTCCTCAAGCGGGAAGACTTGAACCACACCGGATCTCACAAGATCAACAATGTGCTGGGGCAGGCCCTGCTGGCACGGCAGATGGGCAAGACGCGGGTCATCGCCGAGACCGGTGCCGGTCAGCACGGTGTGGCCACCGCGACCGCGTGCGCACTGCTCGGCCTGGGGTGCGTCATCTACATGGGCGCGGTCGACACCGCCCGTCAGGCGCTCAACGTCGCCCGCATGCGACTGCTCGGCGCGACGGTGGTTTCGGTCGAGGCGGGTTCCAAGACCCTCAAGGACGCCATCAACGAGGCCTTCCGCGACTGGGTGACCAACGCCGACGAGACCTACTACTGCTTCGGCACCGCCGCAGGCCCGCATCCGTTCCCGCTCATGGTCCGTGATTTCCAGCGGATCATCGGCATGGAGGCCCGGGTGCAGGTTCAGGACCAGGCCGGCCGGCTGCCCGATGCGGTGACCGCCTGTGTCGGCGGGGGATCCAACGCCATCGGCATCTTCCACGCCTTCATCGACGATCCGGGTGTGCGCCTGGTCGGTTTCGAGGCCGCGGGCGACGGGGTGGAGACCGGCAGGCATGCCGCGACCTTCACGGGTGGTTCGCCCGGTGCGTTCCAGGGCTCGTTCTCCTACCTGTTGCAGGACGAGGACGGGCAGACCATCGAATCCCACTCGATCTCGGCCGGCCTGGACTATCCGGGCGTCGGGCCCGAGCACGCGCTGCTCAAAGACATCGGGCGGGCCGAGTACCGGCCCATCACCGACACCGAGGCGATGGACGCGTTCCGGTTGTTGTGCCGCACCGAGGGCATCATCCCGGCCATCGAATCCGCGCATGCCGTTGCCGGTGCGCTCAAGCTGGGTCAGGAACTCGGCGCGGGTTCGGTCGTCGTCGTCAACCTGTCCGGTCGCGGTGACAAGGACGTCGAGACGGCGGCGAAGTGGTTCGGCCTGCTCGACGACGGACAGGGCGAAGGAGAAGCCCGATGAGCCGACTGGGCGCACTGTTCGAGACCTGCCGCGCCGAAGACCGCGCGGCGCTGATCGGCTATCTGCCGACCGGGTTCCCCGACGTCCCGACCTCGATCGCCGCGATGACCGCGCTGGTCGAATCCGGTTGCGATCTCGTGGAAGTCGGCGTTCCGTACTCCGATCCCGGCATGGACGGCCCGACGATCGCCGCGGCGACCGAGACCGCGCTGGCCGGGGGTGTGCGGGTGCGCGACACGCTTACCGCGGTCGAGGCGATCAGCAACGCCGGCGGCCGCGCCGTGGTGATGACGTACTGGAATCCGGTGCTGCGCAAGGGCGTTGACAACTTCGCTCGCGACCTGGCGAACGCGGGCGGCTACGGTCTGATCACCCCGGACCTGATCCCCGAGGAAGCCGACGAGTGGCTGGCGGCCTCCGAGGCCCACGATCTCGACCGCATCTTCCTGGTCGCACCGTCGTCGACGAACGAACGACTGGTCAGCACCATCGCCGCATCGCGCGGATTCGTCTACGCCGCCTCGACCATGGGGGTTACCGGTGCCCGCGACGCGGTGTCGTCGGCCGCACCGGAACTGGTGCAGCGCATCCGCGAGGTGTCCGACATCCCGGTCGGGGTGGGGTTGGGCGTCCGCTCGGGTGAGCAGGCCGCCCAGATCGGCTCGTACAGTGACGGCGTGATCGTCGGCTCGGCTCTGGTCGCCGCGCTGCGGGAGGGTGTGGACGCGGTGCGCGGCCTCACCGCGGAACTCGCCGGTGGTGTTCGGCGGAGGGCGTCAGCTTGACCACAACCGTGCTCGCATACCTGCCCAGCCCCTCTCAGGGCGTCTGGCATCTGGGCCCGGTACCGCTCCGCGCTTACGCGCTGTGCATCATCGTCGGCATCGTCGCCGCGTTGATCATCGGTGACCGCCGCTGGCAGGCCCGGGGCGGCGAGCCCGGCGTCATCTACGACATCGCGCTGTGGGCCGTCCCGTTCGGTCTGATCGGCGGGCGGGTCTACCACGTCATCACCGACTGGACGACCTACTTCGGCCCCACCGGAAAAGGATTCGGCGCCGCGCTGCAGATCTGGGAGGGCGGCCTTGGTATCTGGGGCGCTGTCGCGCTCGGCGCCGTGGGCGCGTGGATCGCCTGCCGTCTGCGCGGAATCCCGTTGCCCGCGTTCGGTGATGCGATTGCACCTGGCATCATCCTGGCGCAGGGGATCGGCCGGCTGGGCAACTACTTCAACCAGGAACTCTATGGACGGCCGACCACGCTGCCGTGGGGCCTGGAGATCTACGAGCGGCTCAACTCCGCCGGGCGGCCCGATCAGCTCAACGGGGTGTCCACCGGCCAGGTGACGGCCGTGGTCCATCCCACGTTCCTGTACGAGTTGTTGTGGAACCTGGCGGTTTTCGGCTTCCTCATCTGGGTGGACCGCAAGTTCCGCATCGGTCATGGGCGGCTGTTCGCCCTCTACGTGGCCGCGTACTGCGTCGGCAGGTTCTGCGTCGAGTTGATGCGCAGCGACACCGCCACCGAGTTCGCAGGCATCCGCGTCAACACCTTCACGTCGACGTTCGTGTTCATCGGCGCCGTGGTGTACATCATGCTCGCACCCAAGGGCCGCGAGGAGCCGGAGACGTTGCGCGGCAAGGCGGCAACCGAGGCCGAGGAGGCTGAGGAGGAGTCGCTGGTCGACGCCGCGGGCAAGGAACTGGTCACGGCCGCCGCGGGAACCGGTGTGGTGGCCGCCGCGACCGTGGCGGGACGTGAGGACTCCGACGAAGCGGTCGACGACACCGACGCGGCAACCGCTTCCGCAGAACCCGACGAGACCGACGAGGCCGAGACCGAGTCGGCTGCTGCCGTGCTCACCCCGGATATCGGCGAGGAGGAGCCGGTCGACGGCGAGGCTTCCGACGAGGAGGCCTTCGACGAAGAGGCCATCGATGAAGAGGCTGATGCGGCTGCCGGCGATACGGCTGACGACCAGGCCGTCGAGTCTGAGGTAGCGGCGGAGGAACCGGCCGACGAACTGGTCGAACTGGAGTCCGAGGACGAACCCGCCGACGAGACCGAGACCGAGTCGGCTGCTGCCGTGCTCACCCCGGATATCGGCGAGGAGGAGCGGGTCGACGGCGAGGCTTCCGACCAGGAGGCCATCGACGAAGCGGCTATCGATGAAGAGGCCATCGACGAAGAGGCTGATGCGGCTGCCGGCGATACGGCTGACGACCAGGCCGTCGAGTCCGAGGTAGCGGCGGAGGAACCGGCCGACGAACTGGTCGAACTGGAGTCCGAGGGCGGACCCGCCGACGAGGCCGCCGAAGTCGAGGCGGAAGCCGAGCCCGAAATCGAGGCCGCGTCGATCGACGCCGAGGAAGCCGCAGTGACCGACTCTGCCGACACCGAAGACGAGGCGGTCGAGGCTGCAGAGGCAGACGCGGAAGCATCCGCCGAACTCGAACCCGAACCCGAGGGCGACGAAGTCGAGTCTGCCGACGACACCGGCACCGAAAGCGCGGAAACTGCCGAGATCGCCGAAGAGGAAGATTCCGAAGCCACGGGTGAGGAGGCAGCGGAGGCGGACACCGAGGCCCAGCCGGAAGACGCGCAGGCCGAGAGCGCGGAGGCAGAGGAGGCCGCTCCGGAGGCCACTGACTCCGAGGCCGCCGAGGTCATCGAGGCCGATGCGCAGCCGGCGGAGGCGCCGGCCGACGCCGAAGCCGAACCGGAAGCCGAGGGCGACGAAGTCGAGTCTGCCGACGGGACCGGCACCGAAAGCGCGGAAACTGCCGAGATCGCCGAAGAGGAAGACTCCGAAACCGCCGGTGACGCGGCAGCGGAGGAGGACACCGAGGCCCAGCCCGAGACCGCCGAGGTAGAGGAGGCCGCTCCGGAGGCCACTGACTCCGAGGTCACCGACGCCGAGACCGCGGATTCCGAGGTCGCCGACGTGGTCGAGGCCGACGCCCAGTCAGCGGAAGCGCCGGCCGACGCCGAGCCCGCAGATGCCCAAGCCGAGGCCACCGACGGCGAGACGACGACTCAGGACACCGACACCCAGGAAACCGACACCGGGGACACCGACACCGGGGACGCCGACGCCGAGCCCACCGCCACGGTGACCGAGGACGAAGGGCCGGAAGCCGAACCGGCCCGGCCAGCCGACGAAGCCGAGGACGCCGGCGCCACCGAAGACGGTGGCGAGCACGCCGACAGTGCCGAGGGCGGCGAGGACGCGAAGGACAACGAGACGTCCGAAGCCCCGGCCGGACCGACACTGGTCGCAACCGAGCCGGTGAGCCAGGAAAAGGGCCGATTCCGCAGGTGGTTGCGACGGAGCCGGTAACCGTGTCCGGGAGTCTGGCATCCTGGTTTCATGACTGACTCGCCGTCGGCCGGTGGCTTCGATCCTGGATCGCCGCCGCCCTATCCACCGCCGGCGGGATATCCACCGCCCGCGGGATACCCGCCACCACCGGGTTACGGGCCCACGTACGGCGATCCCTCCGCACCGTACGGTCGGCACCCGGTGACCGGGGAGCCGTTCTCGGACAAGTCCAAGGTCATCGCGGGCCTGCTGCAGTTGATCGGACTGATCGGTTTCGTCGGATTCGGGCGCATCTACATGGGTCAGACCGCCTTCGGCATCGTCCAGCTGCTGGTCGGGCTGGTGACCTGTGGAGTCGGCGCCGTCATCTGGGGTGCGGTCGATGCGGTCCTGATCCTGACCGACAAGGTGCGCGATCCGCAGGGTCGCCCACTGCGCGATGGAACCTAGCGGGCAGGTCGACAGCCGCCGCCTGAGGCGCGCTGCGCTCGGTGCGGGTGGGTTGTTCGCCGGTGCACTGGCCTACATCGGCATCGCCGATCCGCACCGGCCGGGGTTCCTGTTCCCGCCGTGCCCGTTCAAGTGGCTCACGGGCTGGGATTGTCCTGGGTGCGGGGGGCTGCGGATGACGCACGATCTGCTGCACGGCGACATCGCGGCCGCCGCGGTCGACAACGTGTTCACATTGGTCGGCCTGCCGTTGCTGCTCGCTTGGATGATCGTGCGGCGCCGCACGGGAAAGCCGGTGTTCCCGCCGCCGGTCGTCGCTGTGATCTTGGTGGCCGCCGCGGCGTGGACCGTGGTGCGCAACCTGCCCGGCTTCCCGCTGGTGCCGACAATGGTCCCCGCGTAGGCGGTTACCTGCACTGATACACTGGTCGAGCGGGCCGGTGCAGTCCCGGGACCTGGAAGTTCCGGACTGTGGAGGTGCAATCCCAGTGCTTTACTCGGCGTTGCCAGACGCTCAGGGTCTATATGACCCGCAAAACGAAGCCGATTCCTGCGGTGTGGCGATGATCGCGGACATCCGGGGGCGCAAGTCGCACGGGATCGTCACCGACGGTCTGGTCGCACTGGAAAACCTCGAACACCGCGGCGCCGCGGGTGCCGAGCAGTCCAGCGGTGACGGTGCGGGCATCCTGATCCAGCTGCCGGTCGAATTGCTGCGCGAGGTGGTCGATTTCGACCTGCCCGCCCCGGCGGCCGACGGTTCCAACACCTTCGCCGCAGGTGTCTGCTTCCTGCCGCAGGACCCGGTTGCGCGCGGCGCGGCGCGCGAGCGCATCGAGGCGATCGCCGCCGACGAGGGCCTTGAGGTCCTCGGGTGGCGGAAACTGCCCGTCGACGCCGACGGCGCGGGGATCGGCGCCACAGCGCTGAGCTGCATGCCGCGCATGGCGCAGTTCTTCGTCGCGCCCCCGAGAAGGACGGTGTGCGCCCCGGCGGCATCGACCTGGACCGCCTGGTCTACCCGCTGCGCAAGCGGGCCGAGCGCGGCGACGTGTACTTCCCGACGCTGTCGAGCCGCACCATGGTCTACAAGGGCATGTTGACGACGATGCAGCTGCCCCAGTACTTCCTGGACCTGCGCGATGAGCGGTGCCAGAGCGCGATCGCGATCGTGCACAGCCGCTTCTCGACCAACACCTTCCCGTCCTGGCCGCTCGCGCACCCGTTCCGGTTCGTCGCCCACAACGGTGAGATCAACACCGTGCGCGGCAACCGCAACCGGATGCATGCGCGTGAGGCCAAACTGGCCAGCCCGCTGATCCCGG
This sequence comes from Mycolicibacterium goodii, assembly GCF_001187505.1. Next base: position 5,070,515 of record NZ_CP012150.1, on the reverse strand, counting down.
GCGACCTGAGCCGCCTGTCGCCGATCTGCACGCCCGAGGCCTCCGACTCGGCGTCGTTCGACGAGGTCCTCGAGTTGCTGCACCTGAGCGGACGCAGCCTCGCGCACGCTGTGCTGATGATGATCCCCGAGGCCTGGGAGAACGCCACCACGATGGACGCGGCCGAGCGCGCGTTCTGGCAGTTCCACGCGTCGCTGATGGAACCGTGGGACGGCCCGGCCTGCGTCACGTTCACCGACGGCACCGTCGTCGGCGCGGTCCTCGACCGCAACGGTCTGCGTCCGGGACGCTGGTGGCGCACCGTCGACGACAAGGTCATCCTCGCCAGCGAGGCCGGGGTGCTCGACGTGCCGTCGGGCGAGATCGTCGCCAAGGGCCGCCTGCAGCCCGGCAAGATGCTGCTGATCGACACCGCGGCCGGGCGGATCGTCTCCGACGACGAGATCAAGTCCGAGCTGTCGGCGGCCGAACCGTACGAGGAGTGGCTGCACGCCGGTCTGCTCGACCTCAAGAGCCTGCCGGAACGCGCGGTTGCCAAGCCGAACCACGACTCGGTGGTGCGGCGCCAGATCGCCTTCGGCTACACCGAGGAGGAGCTGCGCGTCCTGCTCACCCCGATGGCGGCCTCGGGCAGCGAGCCGCTCGGCTCGATGGGCACCGACACCCCGCCCGCGGTGCTGTCGTCGCGTTCGCGGCTGCTCTACGACTACTTCGTCGAGCTGTTCGCGCAGGTCACCAACCCGCCGCTGGACGCGATCCGGGAAGAGGTGGTCACCTCCACGGCCCGTGTCATGGGCCCGGAGGAGAACCTGCTCGCGCCGTCGGCGGCCTCGTGCCGCCAGATCGTGCTGAGCGCGCCCGTGATCGACAACGACGACCTCGGCAAGATCGTCCACATCAACGACGACGGCGAGCATCCGGGGCTGCGGGCCACGGTGCTGCGCGCCCTCTACGACGTCGAGCGCGGCGGTGAGGGCCTGGCCGAGGCGCTCGACGAGCTGCGGGGGAGGGCCGGCGAGGCCATCGCCGACGGCAAGCGGATCCTGGTGATCTCCGACCGCGACTCCGACCACACCAGGGCGCCCATCCCGTCGCTGCTGGCCGTGTCCGCGGTGCACCACCACCTGGTGCGCACCAAGGAACGCACCAAGGTGGCGCTGGTGGTGGAGAGCGGCGACGCCCGCGAGGTGCACCACATCGCGATGCTCATCGGTTTCGGTGCGGCCGCGGTGAACCCGTACCTGGCGTTCGAATCGATCGAGGACCTCATCCGCGAGGGCGAACTCACCGGCATCGAACCGGCCGCCGCGGTGCGCAACTACATCAAGGCGTTGTGCAAGGGCGTGGTCAAGGTGATGAGCAAGATGGGCATCTCCACGGTCGCCTCCTACACCGCCGCGCAGGTGTTCGAGGCGATCGGTCTGGACCGCGGGGTGATCGACGAGTACTTCACCGGCACCACCAGCCAGCTCGGCGGGGTGGGGCTCGATGTGCTCGCCGACGAGGTGAAGCTGCGGCATCGCCGCGCCTACCCGGAGAACCCGACCGAGCGGGTGCACCGCAGGCTCGAGGTGGGCGGTGAGTACGCGTTCCGCCGCGAAGGCGAACTTCACCTGTTCACCCCGGAAGTAGTGTTCCTGCTTCAACATTCGACGCGCACCGGCCGGCGTGACATCTTCGCCGAGTACTCCGAGGAGGTCGACCGGCTCTCCCGCAAGGGCGGCACGCTGCGCGGCCTGTTCGAGTTGAAGAAGGGGGTGCGGCCCCCGGTCCCGCTCGAAGAGGTCGAGCCGGTCGAGTCGATCGTCACCCGGTTCAACACCGGCGCCATGAGCTACGGGTCGATCTCCGCCGAGGCCCACGAGACCATGGCGGTCGCGATGAACAAGCTGGGCGGCCGCTCCAACAGCGGCGAGGGCGGCGAAGACGTCGAGCGGCTCTACGATCCGCGTCGGCGCAGCGCGGTCAAGCAGGTCGCATCGGGGCGGTTCGGCGTCACCAGTGACTACCTGGTGAACGCCAGCGACATCCAGATCAAGATGGCGCAGGGCGCCAAACCCGGTGAGGGTGGCCAGCTTCCGAGCTACAAGGTGTATCCCAACATCGCCAAGACCCGGCACTCCACTCCCGGCGTCGGCCTCATCTCGCCACCGCCGCACCACGACATCTACTCGATCGAGGATCTCGCGCAGCTGATCCACGACCTGAAGAACGCCAACGCCGACGCGCGCATCCACGTCAAGCTCGTCAGCAGCGTGGGTGTGGGGACCGTCGCGGCCGGTGTGTCCAAGGCGCACGCCGACGTGGTGCTGATCTCCGGGCACGACGGCGGCACCGGCGCCGCACCGCTGACGTCACTCAAACACGCGGGCGCGCCGTGGGAGATCGGCCTGGCCGACACGCAGCAGACGTTGGTGCTCAACGGGTTACGGGACCGCATCACGGTGCAGTGCGACGGCGGTCTGCGCACCGCGCGCGACGTCGTCGTCGCGATGCTGCTCGGGGCCGAGGAGTACGGGTTCGCCACGGCACCCCTGGTGGTGTCGGGCTGCATCATGATGCGGGTGTGTCATCTCGACACCTGCCCGGTCGGCGTCGCGACGCAGAATCCCGAACTGCGCGCCAGGTTCAACGGCAAGCCGGAGTTCGTGGAGAACTTCTTCATGTTCATCGCCGAGGACATCCGCCGCTACCTGGCCGAACTGGGTTTCCGCAGCATCGACGAGGCGGTCGGCCACGCCGAGCTGCTCGACACCGCAGCAGGTGTGGCGCACTGGAAGAGCCGTGGCCTGGATCTGAGCCCGGTCTTCGCGGTGCCGACCGACGCGCATGGCGCCAAGCTCACCCAGCGGCGCAAGCTGCGCGAGCAGGAGCACGGCCTGGAGCAGGCCCTGGACCGCACGCTGATCCAGCTGGCCGAAGGAGCGCTCGAAGACGCCCACCCGGTGCGCCTGGAACTGCCGGTGCGCAACGTCAACCGCACCGTCGGCACCCTGCTCGGTTCGGAGGTCACCCGCCGCTACGGTGCCGCGGGTCTGCCGGACGACACGATCCACATCACGCTCACCGGATCCGCGGGCCAGTCCATCGGGGCGTTCCTGCCGCCGGGCATCACGCTCGAGCTGGTCGGTGACGCCAATGACTATGTCGGCAAGGGTCTTTCGGGCGGACGGGTGATCGTGCGGCCACCGGATGACGTGCTGTTCCTGCCCGAGGACAACGTCATCGCGGGCAACACCCTGCTGTACGGCGCCACCTCGGGTGAGGTGTATCTGCGCGGCCGGGTCGGGGAGCGTTTCTGCGCCCGCAACTCCGGGGCGCTGGCCGTCGTCGAAGGTGTCGGCGACCACGCCTGCGAGTACATGACCGGTGGCCGTGTCGTGGTGCTGGGCAGGACCGGCCGGAACATGGCGGCCGGCATGTCCGGTGGCATCGCCTTCGTGCTGGGGCTCGACCCCGCGAAGGTGAACACCGAGATGGTGCAGCTGCAGCGGCTCGATCCCGAGGATCTGGACTGGCTGCACCGGGTGGTCGTCGACCACGTGCGCTACACCGGAAGCACGTTGGGCACCTCGCTTCTGTCCGACTGGCCAAGGCGCAGTGCCCAATTCACCAAGATAATGCCCACCGACTATCAACGCGTGCTGCAGGCGACCCGCATGGCCAAGGCTGAGGGCAGGGACGTCGACAGCGCGATCATGGAGGCAAGCCGTGGCTGATCCCACCGGATTCCTACGGGTACCGAAAATCGAGGCGGCCAAGCGCCCGGTCGACGAACGTATCGGCGACTGGCGCGAGGTCTACGAACGCCAGGACGCGCACGAGCGCGCCGGCGAGGTGTCGCAACAGGCTCGCCGCTGCATGGACTGCGGTATCCCGTTCTGCCACTCCGGCAGCGCCGGTTGCCCACTGGGCAACCTGATCCCGGAATGGAACGACCTGGTGCGTCGTGGGCGCTGGGACGCCGCGAGCGACCGGTTGCACGCGACCAACAACTTCCCGGAGTTCACCGGCCGGTTGTGCCCCGCGCCGTGCGAGGCGGCCTGTGTGCTGTCGATCTCCGAGGAGCACACCGGCGGCAGCGTCACCATCAAGCGCATCGAGCAGACCATCGCCGATCAGGCGTGGATGGACGGCACCGTCGAACCGCAACCCGCCCAGATCTCGACCGGCAAGAGCGTCGCGGTGGTCGGTTCTGGTCCCGCGGGACTCGCTGCGGCACAACAGCTGACGCGCGCCGGGCACGAGGTCACGGTGTACGAGCGGGACGACCGGCTCGGGGGTCTGCTGCGCTACGGCATCCCCGAGTACAAGCTGGAGAAGGCCACCCTCAACCAGCGGCTTGCCCAGATGCGGGCGGAGGGAACCCGATTCGTCACCGAGTGTGAGGTCGGCGTCGACGTGTCGGTCGAGCAGTTGCGCAGCAGGCATCAGGCCGTGGTGCTCGCCGTCGGTGCGTTGCGGGGCCGCGACAACGATGTGCCCGGACGCGATCTGGCCGGTGTGCACCTGGCGATGGAACATCTCGTCCCGGCCAACCGCGAATGCGAGGGCGACGGCCCGTCACCGATCTCGGCGGCGGGCAGGCATGTGATCATCATCGGCGGCGGCGACACCGGGGCGGACTGCCTGGGCACCGCACACCGGCAGGGCGCGGCGTCGGTGACCCAGTTGGACTACAACCCCGAACCGCCGGAACGGCGCGACGACACGCTGTCCCCGTGGCCCACCTGGCCGCTGGTGCTGCGGACGTCGCCCGCGCACGCCGAGGGCGGTGCGCGACGCTTCGAGGTGGCCGTGCAGCGCTTCCTGGGCGACGACAACGGCCAGGTGCGCGCCGTCGAGGTCGCCGAGGTCCGGGTCACCAGGGACGCCGAGGGACGCCGCCACATCACGCCGGTGGGGGAGCCGCTGGAGATCCCGTGCGACCTGGCGCTGTTGGCGATCGGATTCGAGGGTGTCGAGCACATGCAGCTGCTCGAAGATCTGCACATCGGGCTCAACAAGCGGGGCGCCATCTCGTGCGGTTCGGACTGGCAGACCGACGCGCCGGGGGTGTTCGTCTGCGGCGACGCGCACCGCGGGGCGTCGCTGGTGGTGTGGGCCATCGCCGAGGGCCGCAGCGCCGCGCACGCCGTCGACACCTACCTGATGGGCGAGTCGGATCTGCCGTCGCCGGTGCGTCCTGGGACGCTGCCACTGGCGGTGGTCTGAATCGTCATCTGAATCGATCAACGACTATGCTCGACAGACGTGAGCAGACGCGGAAAGATCGTTTGTACGCTTGGCCCCGCCACCAGCACGGATGAGACCGTCAGGGCGCTGGTCGAGGCCGGGATGGATGTCGCACGGCTGAACTTCAGCCATGGCGACTACAGCGACCACGAGGCCGCTTACAAGAGGGTTCGCGCGGCTTCGGATGTCACGGGTCACGCCGTGGGCATCATGGCCGACCTGCAGGGCCCCAAGATCCGGCTCGGGCGTTTCAAAGACGGCCCGACGTACTGGGCGACCGGCGAGACCGTGCGCATCACCGTCGAGGACTGCGAGGGCACCCACGACCGGGTGTCCACCACCTACAAGCAACTGGCCCAGGACGCCGCCAAGGGCGACCGGCTGCTGGTCGACGACGGCAAGGTCGCGCTGCGGGTCGAAGAGGTCGACGGCAACGACGTCGTGTGCACGGTCACCGAGGGTGGCCCGGTGAGCAACAACAAGGGCGTGTCGCTGCCGGGGATGAACGTCTCCGTGCCCGCGCTGTCCGAGAAGGACATCGAGGACCTGGAGTTCGCGGTGCGGCTCGGGGTCGATCTGGTCGCGCTGTCGTTCGTGCGCTCGCCCGCCGACATCGAACTGGTCCACGAGGTGATGGACCGCGTCGGTCGCCGCGTGCCGGTGATCGCCAAGCTGGAGAAGCCCGAGGCCATCGAGAATCTCGAGGCCGTTGTGCTGGCGTTCGACGCCGTCATGGTCGCCCGCGGTGATCTCGGCGTGGAACTGCCGCTCGAAGAGGTGCCGCTGGTGCAGAAGCGCGCCATTCAGATGGCCCGCGAGAATGCCAAACCCGTCATCGTCGCGACCCAGATGCTCGAGTCGATGATCGAGAACTCCCGTCCGACCCGCGCCGAGGCGTCCGACGTCGCCAACGCGGTGCTCGACGGTGCCGACGCGGTGATGCTGTCGGGGGAGACCTCGGTCGGCAAGTACCCGCTGGAGGCCGTGCGCACCATGGCGCGCATCATCCAGGCGGTCGAGGACAATTCGGTGGTCGTCCCGCCGCTGACCCACGTGCCCCGCACCAAGCGCGGTGTGATCTCCTACGCCGCACGCGATATCGGCGAACGCCTGGACGCCAAGGCCCTGGTCGCGTTCACCCAGTCGGGTGACACCGTGCGCCGCCTGGCGCGCCTGCACACCCCGCTGCCGGTGCTGGCCTTCACGGCGCTGCCCGAGGTCCGCAGCCAGCTCGCGCTCACCTGGGGTACCGAGACGTTCATCGTGCCGCAGATGTCCAACACCGACGACATGATCCGGCAGGTCGACAAGTCGTTGCTGGAGCTCGGCCGCTACAAGCGCGGTGAACTGGTGGTCATCGTCGCGGGCGCGCCTCCGGGCACAGTAGGCTCCACGAATCTGATCCATGTGCACCGCATCGGAGAGGACGACGTCTGAGGCGAGCTTGCGGAGAGGGGTCCGGTGTCACAGGCCGATTTCGAGGAACTGCTGGCGGTTCTCGACCTGAACCAGGTCGGTGAGGACCTCTTCATCGGGTCTCATCCCAGCAAGAACCCGGTACGCACCTTCGGCGGCCAGATGACCGCGCAGGCGTTCGTCGCCGCGGGGCGCTCGCTTCGGCACAAGCTATCGCCGAGCGCCCTGTCGGCGCATTTCATCGCGGGCGGTGACCCGGAGAAAGACCTCGAGTTCCACATCGTGCGGCTGCGTGACGAGCGGCGGTTCGCCAATCGCAGGGTGGACGTCATGCAGAACGGTGAGCTGCTGACCACCGTGATGATCTCGTACATGAACGGTGGCCGCGGACTCGAACACCACGTGCCCGCGCCCGAGGTGCCGCGCCCCGAGACGCTGCCCAAGATCGACGAATTGCTGCGCGGCTATGAGGAAACCGTGCCGTTGTTCGTCAACGCGCTGCGCCCGATCGAGTGGCGCTACACCAACGACCCGGCGTGGGTGATGCGGGACAGGGGCGGCAAACTCGACCACAACCGGGTCTGGTTGAAGACCGAGGGGCCGATGCCCGACGATCCGGTGCTGCACGGTGCCGCGTTGGTGTATTCGTCGGACACCACGGTGCTCGACTCGATCATCACCACGCACGGATTGTCGTGGGGTTTCGACCGGATCTTCGCGGTGACGATGAACCACAGCGTGTGGTTCCACCGGCCCATCAGGTTCGACGAGTGGGTGCTGTACTCGACGACCTCACCGGTGGCGGCCGAATCCCGCGGCCTTGGCACCGGACACTACTTCGACGCGTCGGGACGGGTTGTGGCCACCGTCGTGCAGGAAGGCGTCGTCAAGTACTTCCCCGGCGCCACATAGGAGATCAACGGGTCTGGGCCGCAGGGTGATTGGCGGGCTCAGCGGGTGCGCGTCGACGGGGTGCCGAACTCGTCCTCGACGCGCTCCTCGAACCGCACCCGGCACCGCTCCTGCGCGGCCTGATCGTTGCCGGCGTCCTCGAGGCAGTTGAGGTATTCGCGGCCGCCGAGGTCCTCGAACCACCGGACCCCGAGCGTCACCCAGATCGCGATGAATGCCAGCGACAGCACGACCGCGATGCCGCCCAACACGATCCCGGTGACGGCGACACCGCCGTTGGTTGCCTCACCGCGCTTGGCGCGGGCCTGTCCGAGGAATCCGAGCACGATGGCGACCGCACCGACGACGATCCCGCCGATGATCGACCAACACAGCACCAGGCCCGCGATCGCGGCGATCAGCGCTGCGACGCCGAGACCGTTGCGCGGCCCGGTGGCCATCGGGCCCGGTGACTGCGGTGGGTAGCCGCCATGCGGCGACTGCGGCGGGTAGCCGCCGTACGGCGACTGCGGTGGGTAGCCGCCCGGATACGTCCCCGGGTAGGCGCCGTACGGTGGTTGGCCGTAGGACGAGCCCGGCGCGGCGCCACCGTACGGGGCCTGGTACGGACTTTGGTAGCTGTCCTGGGATGGGCCGTAGGTGTACGGCGGGGCACCCGGTGCAGATGCCTGGGTGTCCCCGGCGGACCCAGCCGACCCGGCCGCCTCCTTCTCGCTCGCCGCGGCAGGTTCATCGGGTGTCTGGCCGGGCTCAGGCAGCGGGCCGGACGACTCCGTCGGTTCCGGTCGGTCCGACCCGGGCTCACCGGCTCGTTCGTCGGTCATACCGGTGAGGCTACCTTCCCGCCACTGTGACATGGCGGCTGCAGCGAACAACCGGGCAGTCCAGCTCGGGCGGCAGATGGTGGGTCGCGACGACGACGGTGCGCTCGGCCCCGAACAGAACTCCGGGCGTCAGAAGGTCTTCCACCATTCGCAGGGCATCGCCGGCGTCCAGGTTCTCGGTCGGTTCGTCGAGCAGGACGACCGGAAAGGTGCAGATCAGTGCGCGGGCGATCAGCAGGCGTCGACGCTGACCGGCGGACACCGCCGCCGCACCACCCACCAGCACGGTAGACAGCCCGTCGGGCAGGCCCGCCAACCACTCACCGAGCCCGACGCGGTGCAGGGCCGCGACGAGTTCGGCGTCGGTGGCGTCACCCCGCACCACCAGCAGGTTGTCCCGCACCGTGGTGTCGAACAGGTGGGCATCCTCGGCGAACACGGCTGCGCGTTGCCCCACCGAACCGTCGGTGTCACCGCACGACGGCCGGTTCAGCTTGTCCGCCAAGGACATCAGCAGCGTGGTCTTGCCCGAGCCGCTGGGTCCCACGACCGCCAGGCGGTCACCGGGCTGCAGATCCACCGACGGCACATCCGGGCGCGACCGCAGCGGATCCGGTGTAATCAGCGCCAGCAGCCGGCGCGCCGCGATCCGTGACCGCATCAGCTGTGCGGCCGCATCCGGTAGGGCCGTGGTGGCCTCGAACGCCGACAGCGGCAGCAGCATCAGGATCGCCACGGTGGTGGGGGCGAGGGCCGGTGCGAGCGCGATGCCCGCCACCACGGCACCGAGGACGCTGACCCCGATCGCGGCGGTCGGCATCGCGGCGGCCACCGCGGCCGGGGCGGCCGCGCGGTCGGCGGCCGCGCCCCATTGCCGGTGGTGGTGTTGGGCTGTCGCGATCACCTCGGCCAACCGGCCGCTGACCCGCAGCTCGGGCGCGTGCTCGAGCGCGAGCATGGCGGCCATGTCGCGTTGCGACCGATGTTCGGCCGCGGCGGTTTCCGACGCGTGCGCGGCGCGGGCGGCGAGCGCGGGTGCGACCACGCCCGCGACGAACAGGCACACCGCCAGCACGAGGGCTGCGGCGGGGGAGATCACCGCGATGACCGCCACGGCCGCGCAGCTGAGCACCACCGCCACCGCGATGGGCAGCAACGCGCGGACCAGCACGTCGGCGAGTTCGTCGACGGCAGGCCCGAGCCGGGCCACCAACTCACCGCTGGGAAACCGCATCGCCTCGTCGGGCGGGGCCGCTGCGAGCTTGCGGTACAACCCCGTCCTGGCGTTGGCCGCGGCCCGCAGCGCGCTGTCGTGCGATGCCAGCCGTTGGCAGTAGCCGAGGACACCGCGCGAGATGCCCAGCGCGCGTACCGCCACCACCGCCACGGACAGATCCAGTACGGGGGGCATCTGCCACGCCCGGGTGATCAGCCACGCCGAGATACCCGCCAACGCAAGCGCGCTGCCCAGCGAGAGCACCCCCAGCGCCACGGCCGACAGGAACCGCCCGAGCCGGGGACGCAGCAGTTCGATGGTCAGGCCGGCCAACGGATCATTGCGGCACAAGGGAACTCTCCATCCTCACCACGCAATCGGCAACGGCCAGGACCGGGTCGCGGTGACCGACCATCACCACGGTCGCACCGGCGCGCGCTCGGTCGACGATCGCCGCGAGCACCCGGGTCTCGAGCGCGCCGTCGAGATGCGCGGTCGGTTCGTCGAGCAGCAGCACGTCCGCCGGGGCGCCGAGGGTGCGCACGAGACCCAGACGTTGACGCTGCCCCAGCGACAGACCGACCCCGCCACGGCCCAGCGGTGTCTCCAGTCCGTCGGGGAGATCCCGGATCACCTCGTCGAACCCCACTGCGCGACAGACTTCGTCGAGGTTTCGCACCGGGCCGAGCAACTCCAGGTTCTCCCGCACGGTGCCGGGGATCAGCACCGGCCGGTGCGGCATCCAGGCGACGCGGCCCCACCATTCGGAAAGGTCCAGCGCGGTGACGTCGAGGCCCGCGACCCGGATCGGGCCGCACGGTGATTCCTGCAGTCCCAGAATCGCCTGCAGCAGAGTCGATTTGCCGATTCCGTTGGGTCCGGTCAGCACGGTGACGCGACCCGGCGCCATGACCGCGTCCAGTTCGGGCACCTCGATCTCGGGTGCGCCGCCCGCGGGAACGACGCCGGGAACAGCGTGGTGACCCGCGGGTGTCTGCGGTCCGTCGCACAACCGGAAGGCCTGCTCGGCGGCGGTCTTGCCGTCCTGCGCGGCATGAAACGCCGCGCCGACGCGCCGCAGCGGCCAGAACACCTCGGGCGCCAGCAGCAGCGCGGTGAGCCCGGCGGCCAGCGTCATGTCGCCGAACACCAGGCGAAGGCCCACGCTCACCGCGACCAGTGCCACGCCGAGGGTGGCGAGCAACTCCAGCACGAGCGCCGACAGGAACGAGATCCGCAGCGTCGCCATCGTCGAGCGGCGGTGGCTGGCCGACAGTTCGGCGATCCGTTGCACGGATCCGGCTGCCCGGCCCACCGCGCGCAGTGTCGGAATCCCGGCGACGAGATCCAGCATGCGTCCCTGCAGCGTTGTCATCGCGGTGAGCGCGGCGGCCGACCGTTCGGCGGTGAGCAGGCCGATCAGCACCATGAAGATCGGGATCAGGGGCAGCGCGATCACCACGATGGCCGCGGCCTGCCAGTCGTAGACGGCCATCACCACAAGCGCTGCGGGAGTCAGGATCACGGCGAGCACCACCGCGGGCAGATAACCCGTGAAGTAGGGGCGGAGGCCGTCCAGGCCGCGGGTCACCACCGCGGCCGCCGCGTCGCGGTCGGCGGCGAGGCGCCGCGGCGATGAGTTCGTCACCGACCACAACACCTGGCGGGACAATTCGCCGATGACCGCGGTCGCGCCGCGCTGCGACAGGCGGCCCTGGAGCCATTGCGCGACAACCCGTATCGTCCAGATCCCGGCGAGGCCGACGAGCGCGGGCGTCACGTCGCCTGCAGCGCCTGTGACCACATCGGCCACCAGGTGGGCGAGCACCACCGCCGAGGCGATGGTGCATCCGGCGATCACCACCCCGCATGCCACCGCCGCGATCAGATGACGCCGCAGCGCCCGGGTCGCCCCGGCATCGGCGGTGGTACCCGTACCACCGCGAATGCCGAGCGCACGCCAGAGATTCAGCTCGACCGCCTGGACAGTCCGATCGGTGCCGGGATCCGGTCGGCCGATATGCGCTTGCTGAACACCCAGTACGTCCAGCCCTGGTAGATCACGACCAGCGGCGCGAAAACCAGTGCGGCCCAGGTCATGATCTTCAGTGTGTAGGGTGACGACGACCCGTTGTAGATGGTCAGGCTCCAGTCGGGGTTCAACGTCGAGGGGATGAGATCCGGGAACAGCGAACCGAACAGCAGCACCACGACGGCCGCGACCACGACACTGGTCGCACCGAAGGCCCAGCCTTCACCGCTGCCCCGGTAGACCTGCGCGACGGCGACGAGCTGGGCGACCACCGCTGCCGCCAACACGATCCAGGTCCAGCTCGTGCCGTGCGCCACCTGGGTCCACAACCCGAATCCGGCCACCAGCACGGTGGCGGGGACCGCCAGCAGACGCGCGAACCGGAACGCATCGGTGCGGATCTGCCCAGAGGTCTTGAGCGCCACGAACACCGCGCCGTGGAACGCGAACAGCGCGCACGTGGCAAGACCGCCGAGCAGGGTGTAGGTGTTGAGCAGATCGCCGAAGAACGCCAGGTGGATCCGCTTGTCCGCGTCGACCGGCAGCCCGCGCACCAGACCGGCGAAGGCCACACCCCATAGGATCGCCGGGATCCAGGAACCGATGGCGATCCCGATGTCTGCCCAGCGCCGCCAACCGTCGTCGTCGATCTTGCCGCGCCATTCGATGGCGACGATGCGCAGGATCATCGCGCACAGGATCACCAGCAGTGCCAGGTACAGCCCGGAGAACATGGAGGCGTACATCTCCGGGAACGCCGCGAACATGGCACCGCCTGCGGTGATCAGCCAGACCTCGTTGCCGTCCCAGACCGGCCCGATGGTGTTGAGCGCGGCCCGGCGGTACGGTTCGGGGTCCTGTCCGCGTCGCTCGGCGGTCCTTCCGAAGAAGGACATCAGCATGCCGACGCCGAAGTCGAAACCCTCCAGCAGGAAGAAGCCGAGGAACAGAACGGCCAGGAGGATGAACCAGAGTTCTTGCAGTCCCATCGATCCGCTCCTCAGTAGGCGAACGACAACGGCGCGACGTCGTCGGCGTCGGGCGGGGTCGGCGGCGCCGGTTCGGAGTCATGCTCCAGCGGGCCCTGGCGGATGTAGCGGCGCAGCAGAAAGAACCAGATGACCGCCAGCACGGCGTACAGCAGCGTGAACGCCACCAGCGACAGCACCACCAGACCCGCGGAATGGTCGGAGACGCCCTGGGCGACCGTCAGCCGGATGTCCTGATCCCCGGTGGGATTCGGCACCACCACCCACGGCTGGCGCCCCATCTCGGTGAACACCCACCCGGCGCTGTTCGCCAGGAAGGGGGTGGGGATGGTCAGCAATGCGAACCAGCTGAACCACCGTTGATCGGGGATCCGGCCACGGCGGGTCAGCCACAGCGCGGTGAGGGCGAACAGGCCTGGTATGGCGAGGAATCCGATCATGGCCCGGAACGACCAGTAGGTGACGAACAGGTTGGGGCGGTAATCGCCGGGGCCGAACTTCTCTTCGTAGGCCCGCTGCAGATCCACGACACCGTCGAGGTGCACCCCGGTGAACTTGCCCTCGGCGAGGAACGGGAGCACGTAGGGCACCTCGATGAGGTGGATGACGCTGTCGCAGTTGTTGTGGGTGCCCACCGTGAGCACCGAGAACGACGAATCTTCCTGGCTGTGGCAGAGGGATTCGGCGGAGGCCATCTTCATCGGCTGCTGCTGGAACATCAGCTTGCCCTGGGCGTCACCGGTGAAGAACAGCGCGGTCGCCGCGACGAGGGCCACCCAGCAGCCCAGGATCGTCGCGGGCCGGTACATCGCCGCGGCATCGGTTGCGGTCTGGCCGCCGACGCGGTGCGAACGCACCATCCACCAGGCGCACACGCAGGCCACGAAAACCCCGGCGGTCAGGAACGCGCCCGAGACGGCATGCGTGAAGGCCGCGATGGCCGTGTTGTTGGTGAACAGCGCGACGATGCTCTCCAGTTCGGCGCGCCCGGTCTCGGGATTGAATTTGGCGCCAACGGGGTGCTGCATGAACGAGTTCGCGGAGATGATGAAGAACGCCGACATGTTCACGGCGATCGCGACGATCCAGATGCACGCCAGGTGCAGCACCCGGGGGAGTCGGGTCCACCCGAAGATCCACAGCCCGAGGAAGGTGGACTCGAAGAAGAACGCGGCCAGGCCCTCCATCGCCAGCGGTGCGCCGAAGATGTCGCCCACGAACCGCGAGTACTCGCTCCAGTTCATGCCGAACTGGAATTCCTGCACGATGCCGGTTGCGACGCCGATCGCGAAGTTGATCAGGAAAAGTTTGCCGAAGAACCGGGTGAGGCGGTACCAGGTGTCGTTTCCGGTGGCCACCCACACCGTCTGCATGACCGCGATCAGCGGTGCCAGACCGATGGTCAGCGGGACGAAGATGAAGTGGTAGACCGTGGTGATCCCGAACTGCCACCGCGAGACATCCAGAGCGTCCATCTGACCTACTTTCACGCCTGCCAGGTCGATCTACGACGGAGTGTAGTAGCGATTCGGAGCGATAACCAGGATGCGGACCCCGGCAGCGCGGTGGGTTAGCTCACGGCAGGCGAGGATGGTGATCCGCTCGACAGCGTCCCGGATAGCTTCCTGGCCCCGCTGCGGATGCCGAAGGCCGAGACGACCTCGAACACGCCGAGCACGATCAGCCACACCCCGACGACGATCGCGAGCGTCGCGAGGGACTCGAACGGGGCCGCGAGCATCACCACGCCGGCCAGCAGGCTGATCACCCCGAAGAAGATCTCCCACCCGCGCCCGGGCAGCGCCGGGTCGCTGATCGCCGACACCGCGGTGGCCACGCCGCGGAACACGAAACCCACACCGATCCAAATGGCCAGCAGCAGAATGGATTCCTGCAGACTGCGGAAACACAGCACCGCCAGGATCAGCGCCGCCGCGCCGCTGACGAACAGCAGCACCCGACCTCCCGCGGAGACGTGGAGGCTGAACGCGAAGATCACCTGCGCGATACCGGTGATCAACAGATAGGCGCCGAAGCAGATCGCCGCGACCAGGATGGTGATGCCCGGCCAGGCCAGAACCAGGACCCCGAAGACGATGGCGAGCACACCCGAAACCAGCGTCGCCTTCCACAGGTGCGGCAACAAGCTTGGGGCAGCGGTAGTTTCCATGGCCGAAGTGTGGCACACCGACACATGGTGGCAGCGGATTTTACGTTACCGCTGTGGCACATTTCTGCGGTCGTTAATGTTCAGTTACCAGCGTGCGCGCTGGGTCCATGGTCGTTAACGTGTCCAGGTTGGAATGGGGCGGGACGCGACCCGAGGCAGAAAGTAGAGGCAACCTGTGAGAGCTGGATGTCAGAACCGGCGGGGCAAGATGTGGCGTTTCGCGGTGGTCCTCGCCGCGAGTGGCGCACTGACCCTGTCGGCGTGCGCGAGCGGTGAAGGCGGCGGAGGTTCGTCGCCGGAGTCGACCCAGGCGGCGTCGGGCGCCAAGGTTGACGAGATCGCCAACACCCTGCCCGAGGACATCAAGTCCTCCGGCAAGTTGATCGTCGGCGTGAACATCCCCTACGCGCCCAACGAGTTCAAGGACAGCTCCGGCAAGATCGTCGGCTTCGACGTCGACCTCATGAACGCGGTCGCCGCGACGTTGGGTCTCACCCCGGAGTACCGCGAGGCCGATTTCGCCAAGATCATCCCCTCGATCCAGGGCGGAACCTTCAACGTCGGCATGTCGTCGTTCACCGACACCAAGGAGCGCGAGCAGTCGGTCGACTTCGTCACCTACTTCTCGGCGGGATCGCTGTGGGCGCAACGCGTCGGAGGCGGCATCGACCCGGAGAACGCCTGCGGCAAGAAGGTCGCGGTGCAGGCCACGACCGTGCAGGAGACCGAGGAGCTGCCCGCACGCAGCAAGAAGTGCACCGACGCCGGTCAGCCGGCGATCCAGATCGTGCCGTTCGACGGCCAGGACGCCGCCACCAACGCCGTGGTGCTCGGCCAGGTCGACGCCATGTCGGCGGACTCCCCGGTGACGCTGTACGCGATCAAGCAGAGCAACGGCAAGCTGGAGAAGGCGGGCGAGGTGTTCGACTCGGCGCCCTACGGCTGGCCGATCGCCAAGGGCTCGCCGTTGGCGCAGTCGCTGCAGCAGGCGCTCCAGCACCTCATCGACAACGGTGAGTACAAGAAGATCGCCGGCAACTGGGGTCTGGAGGACGGCGCCATCGACAAGCCGGTGATCAACGGCGCGGTCAGTTAGGAACGCACAAGTGACAGATGTCGACACGCCGCCACAGGCGGCCCCGGCCGCGATTGACGCGGTGCCGCTGCGCCACCCCTGGCGCTGGGTGGCGGCGGTCGTCATCGTCGTTCTGGCGGCCCTTTTCATCTACGGCGCGGCGACCAACGAGGCCTACCGCTGGCAGGTCTACTTCGAGTACCTGTTCAACGAGCGGGTGCTCACCGTCGGCGTGCTCAACACCCTGCAGTTGACCGTCTATTCGATGGTCATCGCCATCGTGCTCGGGGTGCTGCTCGCGGTGATGCGGCTGTCGCCGAACCCGGTGTTCCGGTCGGTGTCGTGGGTGTATCTGTGGATCTTCCGCGGCACCCCGGTGTACGTGCAGCTGGTGTTCTGGGGTCTGATCCCGACCATCTACCAGAACATCCAGCTGGGCGTGCCGTTCGGTCCGTCGTTCTTCCACCTCAACCTGCAGTCGCTGTCCATCCCGTTCCTGCTGGCGATCCTCGGCCTGGCCCTCAACGAGGCCGCCTACATGGCCGAGATCATCCGCGCGGGCATCAGTTCGGTACCCGAGGGACAGCTGGAAGCGTCGACCGCACTGGGCATGTCGTGGGGTCTGGCCATGCGTCGCACGGTGCTGCCGCAGGCGATGCGCGTCATCATCCCGCCCACCGGCAACGAGATCATCAGCATGCTCAAGACCACGTCGCTGGTCACCGCGGTGCCGTTCACCCTCGACCTGTACGGCATCTCCTCACGGGAGATCGCCGCGCGGCTGTTCGAGCCGGTTCCGCTGCTGTTGGTGGCGGCGACGTGGTACCTCGTGATCACGAGCATCCTGATGGTCGGCCAGTACTACCTCGAGCGCTACTTCTCGCGGGGTGCCTCGCGGAAGTTGACCTCCAAGCAACTCGAGGCGCTCGCCAAGGCCCAGACGGTAGGAGAACCACACCCGTGACCACGACGGAGGCCACCGGCATCAACTACATGGTCCGCGCCGAGACCGTGTGCAAGAACTTCGGCGCGCTGAAGGTGCTCAGGGGCGTCACCCTGGAAGTCGAAAAAGGTCAGGTGCTGGTGCTCGTCGGCCCGTCCGGTTCGGGCAAGTCGACGTTCCTGCGGTGCATCAACCATCTGGAGACCGTGAGCGCCGGACGGCTCTACGTCGACGGCGAACTGGTGGGCTACCGCGAGCGCGGCGGCA
Source organism: Mycolicibacterium goodii (assembly GCF_001187505.1). The sequence goes on along the minus strand of NZ_CP012150.1, from coordinate 5,053,436 downwards.
AGCTGCACGAGATGAAGCCCTCCGAGGTGGCCAAGCAGCGTCGCGACGTCGGAATGGTGTTCCAGCACTTCAACCTGTTCCCGCACCGCACCGCGCTGGCCAACATCATCGAGGCCCCGATCAAGGTGAAGGGCGTCAAGAAGAAGGACGCCGTCGACCGGGCCCGCGACCTGCTCAACCAGGTGGGTCTCGCGGACAAGGCGGATGCCTACCCGGCGCAGTTGTCGGGTGGTCAGCAGCAGCGCGTGGCGATCGCGCGGGCGCTCGCGATGAACCCGAAACTCATGCTCTTCGACGAGCCGACCTCGGCGCTCGACCCCGAACTCGTCGGCGACGTCCTCGGCGTCATGAAGAAGCTCGCCGCCGAGGGCATGACCATGGTCGTGGTCACCCACGAGATGGGGTTCGCCCGCGAGGTGGCCGACAAGCTGGTGTTCATGGACGGCGGTGTCATCGTCGAGAGCGGCAATCCGCGCGAGGTGATGGCAAACCCGAAACACGAACGGACCAAAGCCTTCCTGTCGAAGGTCATGTAGCTTCGAGCAGGTGACGACAACTCGTTCGGACGTCTTCATGGGTACCGCGGAGCTCATCGGGTTGCTCTCGGCAGGCGGCCCCGTGGCCCTGCTCGACGTGCGCTGGACCCTGGCCGAGCCGAACGGCGAACAGGCCTATCTCGACGGCCATCTGCCCGGTGCGGTCTATGTGTCGCTCGAGGACGACCTCGCCGACCATCACGTCAGCGGACGCGGCCGTCACCCGTTGCCGTCCGGGCGGGATCTTCAGGCCGCCGCGCGCCGCTGGGGTGTGCGCGACGGCGTCCCGACCGTGGTGTACGACGACTGGAACCGGGCCGGGTCGGCGCGGGCATGGTGGTGCCTGACCGCGGCGGGGATCGGTGGTGTGCGGATCCTCGACGGCGGTCTGAGCGCCTGGGTCGACGGCGGAGGCCCCGTCGAGACCGGGCCGGTGACACCAGAACCGGGTGACGTGCGGGTCAGCCACGACGACCTCTACCACGGCGCACTGCCCACGCTGACCGCTGACGATGTGCAGTCGGCGGCGGTGCTGCTCGACGCCAGGGCACCCGAGCGGTACCGGGGTGAGGTGGAGCCCGTCGACCCGGTCGCCGGGCACATCCCCGGTGCGGTGAACCTGCCGAGCACCGGACTGCTCAACCCCGACGGCACCCTGCGCGACGAAACCGAGGTGCGGGCACTGCTGTCCCGACGCGGTTCGGCCGACACCGGCGTCGGTGCCTACTGCGGTTCGGGAGTCACGGCCGCGCTCACCGTGGCGGGGCTGGCCGCCGCCGGGGTCGAGGCCGCGCTGTTCCCTGGCTCCTGGTCGGAATGGGTGTCCGATCCCGGCCGTCCGGTGGCACGCGGCGACGACCAGCCGGGCTGGTCGGTGCCGTCCGACGGCCCGCGGCCGCCTTAAGCTGAGCACGTGCAGCAGCGCGATCCCGACCCGGTCACGCCGTTGTGGCGTGCGGCGCAGGTCTTTCGGCTGCTGAGCTGCCTGTACGCTCTCGGATTCCACATCGCGATCACCGACGACCTGCAACGCCCCGTGCTGGGGTGGGTGCTGTTCGCCGTGCTGATCGCGTGGAGCGCCGCATGCGCGACGGCCTATCTGAGTGGTTCGCGCCGACGCGGGGTCTGGGTGATCGCCGAACTGGTCGTCGTCGTGGCGTTGATGCTGTCGACCGAACTGGTCGCCTCCGATCAGTGGGTCTCCGACAACCAGTCGTGGCCGACGACCCTGTGGGCCACCAATGCCACCATCTCGGCGGCGTTGCACTTCGGTCCGATCGGCGGCATGGCGGCCGCACTGGTGGTGATGGCCGCGGTCGCGGTGCTCAAGGGCTATGTCAGCGTCAACCTCGGGCGCAACGCCACGATCGTCATCGAACTCGCGGTCGGTCTCGCCGTGGGTATGGCGGCCCAGACGGCGCGCCGCGCGCACGCCGAACTGGAACGCGCGGTGCGACTCTCGGCGGCGCTGGAGGAACGCGAACGCCTCTCGCGCCGCGTGCACGACGGTGCCATCCAGGTGCTGGCGCTGGTGGCCCGGCGCGGCCGCGAGATCGGTGGGGAGAGCGCGCAGTTGGCGGAACTGGCGGGCGAGCAGGAAAGGGCGCTGCGCCGTCTGGTCAGCGCGGCCGACGCCGACACGATGGCAGGCCCGTTGACCGATGTGGGCGCGTTGCTGCGCACGAGGGCTTCCGACCGGGTCTCGGTGAGTGTGCCCGCCGAACCGGTGTTGCTGGACCACACCGTGGCCCGAGAACTGTTCGCGGCCGCGGAGAATGCGCTCGACAACGTCGCCGCGCACGCCGGGTCCCACGCGCGGGCGTACGTGCTGCTGGAGGACCTCGGGGATTCGGTCACGGTGAGCATCCGCGACGACGGCGTCGGCATCCCCGACGGCCGGTTGGCCGAGGCGGAACGGCAGGGCCGGATGGGCGTGGCGAAATCCATTGTCGGACGGATGGATTGGTTGGGCGGTACGGCACAGTTGACCACCGGGCCGGGCTGCGGAACAGAGTGGGAACTCACCGTCGCGCGGGCAGAAAAGGGGCAGTGATGGCAGAGGCACCCAGGGTGATGGTCGTCGACGACCACCCGATCTGGCGCGACGCGGTGGCCCGTGACCTCGCCGACGACGGCTTCGATGTCGTCGCCACCGCCGACGGCGTGGGGTCCGCGGCCCGTCGCGCCGCGGTGGTCCGTCCCGACGTGGTCGTCATGGACATGCGACTCGCCGACGGGTCGGGTGCCCAGGCCACCGCGGAGGTGCTCGCGGTCTCACCCGGCTCGCGGGTGCTCGTGCTGTCGGCCTCCGATGAGCGCGACGACGTGCTCGAAGCGGTCAAGGCGGGCGCCACCGGCTACCTGGTGAAGAGCGCATCCAAAACCGAACTGGCCGATGCGGTCCGGGCCACCGCCGAGGGCCGGGCCGTGTTCACCCCCGGCCTTGCCGGTCTGGTCCTGGGGGAGTACCGGCGGATCGCGCAGCAACCCGCGCAGCAGGGCCCGCCGACCCCGACCCTCACCGAACGCGAAACCGAGATCCTGCGGTACGTCGCGAAAGGGTTGACGGCCAAACAGATCGCCGCGCGCCTGTCGCTCAGCCACCGCACCGTGGAGAACCATGTGCAGGCGACCTTCCGCAAGCTGCAGGTGGCCAACCGCGTCGAACTCGCCCGCTACGCGATAGAACACGGCCTGGACGAGTAGTCCTACTCATCTCATCGCCGGGTTCTGCTGTCAGTCTGACGGCATGACCGAACCGCAACGCGCGCTCATCGCCCGGTTGACGGCGGACCTCACGGCCGTGTCGGCGTATCTGAACCGGATGGCCGGTGATCTGGCCACCCTGGACCGGTTGACCGGACAGCAATACGCCGCCCATCCGCAAGCCGCTCCACCGCAGTGGTATCCGCAGCAGGCGCCGGCCGCCGCGCCTGCCCAGGCGACTTCACCCCAACCGAGTCCGCCACAGCACCCGCCGCTGAGATCCCGGTCCGAGGGCTGGATCGGCAAGGCCCTGGCCGTCGCTGGTGTCGTCGTGACCCTCGTCGGCGTGGTGTCACTGCTGGTGCTGGCCGCGCAGGCCGGGATGTTGCGCCCCGAAGTGCGGGTCGCGGCCGGAGCGCTCCTGGCCTGTGCGCTGGTGGCGGCCGCGGTGTGGCTCGACCGGCGCCCGGGTGGCCGGGTGGGGGCGGTCGCCACCGCCGCGACCGGTGTGGCCGCGGCGTACCTGGACGTGATCGCGGTGACGACCATCTATGAATGGGTACCTGCCCCGGTGGGCCTGGTACTGGCCGGGATCGTCGGTGCGGGTGGGCTGATGCTGGCGCGACGGTGGAACTCCGAACAACTCGGGGTGCTGGTGCTCGTGCCGTTGATCGGGTTGGCGCCGGTGATCACCGACGGTGTGACACTGCTGTTGACCGGCTTCATGCTCGCGCTGTCGGCGGCGTCGCTTCCGGTGCAGCTCGGCCGGGACTGGTTCTGGCTGCACGTCGCGCGCACCGCCGCGGTGACGGTCCCGTTGCTCGTCGCACTGGTGTCCGCCGCGATCGGTGGGCGCGATGACCTGCGGCTGGCGTTGGTGTGTGCGCTGGCGGCCGTGTTGGCTCTGGCAAGCGGTGTGACGGTGTCGCGGTCGGGCAGCAGGCCGGCGGCGACGGCGGTGGTGTCGTCCTTGGGAACCGTGCCGCTGCTGTGTGTTTCGGCCACGGCCGACCGGCCGCTCGCGGCGCTGCTGATCGCCGCGTTGGCCGCCGGGGCGTTGGCTCTCGCGGCGATCGGTGACCGCGTTCCTGGCGTGGGGGCTTCTTCCCGTCGCGTGTGGTCGGCGCTGTCGGCGGCCGCCGCGTTGATCGCGGAGCTCGTCGCGTTCGACGGCATGGTCGCCGCGCCGGTGCTGCTGGCGATGGCGTCCGTCGTCGCTGTCGGCGCCCGACGCGACCCGGTGGGTCGGTGCGCCGCAATCGGTTTCGCGCTGATCGGCGGATTGCTCCATCTCGGCTCCGCGCCGCCGCACCTGCTCGTCGAGGCCACGCCGCTGGACGGCCCGGTGACGGTGTCGGTGGTGATCGGCAGCGTGCTGTTGATCGGGGCCGCGGTGGCGATCGTGTGGGCGTGGACACGCACGGCACCCGAGACCGATGCCGTGCGTCTGGCGTGGACCGTCGGCGCGGCGGTGATCGGTTATGCGGCAACCACATTGGCCGTCACGATCGGTGTCGCACTCGGCGGGTCCGAGGTCGGGTTCCGCGCCGGCCACATGGCCGCGACACTGAGTTGGATCGTGGCGGCGGCGCTGGCGTTCGGCTACGCGGCACGACACCCTCGCGCGTCGCGGCGGCTGCTGATCGGCGGGGGACTCGTCCTGGTGGCGGCCGCGACGGCCAAGCTCTTCCTGTTCGATCTGGGGACGCTCGACGGCATGTACCGGGTGGTGTTGTTTCTCGTCGGCGGTCTGGTACTGCTGGGGATGGGTACCGGTTACGCCCGGTTTCTGGCCCAGCAGTCGGATGCCGGTCGGTCGGACCACGGTCACGGCGGTCACCAGGCCCGATCGACATGACGTGATCGCCGTCACATCACAGTATTTTGGAACTATTCCAGAAAAGAACGCGTTGAACCTGACATGAGTACACGCCGAACCGAAGCAGATACCCAAGGATTCCACGCAACACCCGAGTTCAGCGCCAACCTGCAGAAGGTTCTCGTCGACCTGATCGAGCTCTCGCTGCAGGGCAAACAGGCGCACTGGAACGTCGTCGGCACCAACTTCCGCGATCTGCATCTGCAACTTGACGAGTTGATCGACTTCGCCCGTGAGGGCAGCGACACCATCGCCGAGCGGATGCGCGCACTCGAAGCCGTTCCGGACGGCCGTTCCGACACCGTGGCGGCCACCACGACGCTGCCGGAGTTCCCGGCCTTCGAGCACAGCACCGCCGACGTCGTCGACCTCATCACCGCGCGTATCAACGCCACCGTCGACACGATGCGGCGGGTTCACGACGCGGTGGACGCCGAGGACCCCAGCACGGCCGACCTGCTGCACCAGCTGATCGACGGTCTGGAGAAGCAGGCCTGGCTGATCCGGTCGGAGAACCGAAAGGTCTAGCGACCGGCCGGGTCGCCGACGGCCGCACGACGCGCGTCGCCGGTCTCACGCGGCGCGCGTCCGCTGCTCCGGCGACCCACCAGGTACCACGTCCGCATCACGCCTTTGCCCTTGACCTCCACGTCGCCGCGCTCTTCGAGCACGAACGCATGACGCAGGCGATGGCACATGTCGTCGGGCACCTGGATGCGGCCTTCGACGTCGGTGCTCTCCATGCGGGATGCCACGTTGACCGCGTCACCCCACACGTCGTAGAAGAACCGGCGCGCACCGACCACCCCGGCGACCACCGGTCCGGCGGCCAGACCGATCCGCAGCGGCACCCGCCTACCCTCGGGATCGGTGAGATCGGCGACCGCCGCGGCCATGTCGAGTGCCAGATCCGCGAGCGCCTCGGCGTGATCGGTGCGCGGCTCGGGGATCCCACCGACCACCATGTACGAGTCGCCGCTGGTCTTCACCTTCTCCAGGCAGTGCCGCTCCACCAGGGCGTCGAGCTCGGTGTAGAGGGTGTCCAGGAACCGCACCAGATCGCACGGTGCGGTCTCACTGGCCCGCTTGGTGTAGCCGGCGATGTCGGCGAACAGGATCGACGCGTCGTCGTACCGGTCGGCGATGATCGTGCGGGCCGGATCCTTCAGCCGGGTCGCGATCGTGGCGGGAAGGATGTTCGCCAGCAGCTTCTCGGACCGCTGATATTCGGCCTCCATCGCCTCCTCCGCGCGGGCGATCTCGCGCAGCGCCGACCACACGGTCGCGACCACCATGACCGCGGCCGACACCGTCGAGATCACGAACCCCACCGACAGCGTCCACGGCGGGCCGAGACCCCGGTCGTCGGGCGCGACGAATTCCAGCACGATCGTGGCCGCGACCCCGACCGCGACGAGCGAGGCCGCGAGCACGATGCGTTCGATGCCCAGCACGAGCACCACCAGCGACGCCGACACGAGGAAGTAGAACTGCAGCCCGGAGTCGGTGCCGATCTCGTAACACATGAGCGTCACCGACACGTAGGCGATGACGATGAACGTCAGCGGTGCGACGAGTTCCCCGAACCGGTGCAGCAACGGCACCGTGATGAACAGGCAGGCGAACAGCAGGTTGAGGAAGCCGAGCCGCCAGATCTGCGCGCCGACCGCGAGCTGGAAGATCCCGAAACCCGCAGTGACCGCCGCGGCGATCCACGTCGCGACGCCGAGCACGCGTTGTCTGCCGGCAACGCTGTCGGCATAGTGCCGCGTGCGGGCGGGCACGCGGTTGTCGAGCGCGAGCTCGGGCATGCACACCGAGCGCCAACCGTCGCTGAGCACCACCTTCGAAGCCTATGCCCGCAGCGGGTCGTCGAGTCGGCGTTTCCGCAGCATCCTCGATGTTCACGGCCGCATCCGACGGTCTCGTCGCGGGCCGAATGCCCGTCACCCGCTGCGGCGCGCCCGCATCGCACGGACGAATGCGCCTGCCGATCTTCCCGCCGCCGCAAGCCCGAACTCCTCCAGCAAACTTCCCTCGCGCCGAGGATGTGGCACAATGGGAAACTTCAGTCGAGTGTGGCGGACGGGCGTCACGGAAATCCCGGGGGAATTTTGAGCGACGACCGATCGTGGATGCGCACGACGGCGATCAGCTGTGCGATCGCGTGCAGCGCAATGGTTGCCGGGCCCGGCATGGCTGGTACGGCGGTCGCGTCGGCCGACCTTTTCGGCATCGGCGGAATCCTCGACATCTTCGACCACAAGGACCACAAGAAGAAGAAAAGACACGCCGACCGCGGTGCCACCGTCAGCGGCCAGCAGAACGGCGGCAGCAACAGGGCCTCCCGCCCCGGCGACCGGGACAACCGCCGGCCCGGATTCGGGTCGCGGCCCGACCGCGGACCGGCTGAACCGGGTCGGCCCGATCGTCCGGATGCCGACACCTCGAACGGTCGGCAGTCGGGGCAGGCGTCGTCCCGCGACGACCAGGCGGCGACGGCGAACCGGTCCGCGGGATCGGTCGACACCGATTCCGCGATCACGGGCGTGCGCATCACGCCGCCTGCGGTGGTCGCGGGCGGAGGCGGCAACGGTGTGAGCGGCCTACCCCCGAGCGGGCGCACGGGCCGCGCTCCCAACCTCGTGCCGGTGCCGACCGCGCCCAGCAGTCGCAGTGTGGTCATCCGCGCGAATCCGCCTGCGGCGGTGACGCCTTCGGCACCTGCCGCGCCCGCGGCACCCGTCGCCCCGGCGGCGCCCGTTCCCGTCGTGGTGCCCCCGGTTCCGCTCGCGCCGGTCGTCGTCCCGCCGCCTGCGGCGCCGGCGCCGGGTGGCGGCGCACCGGCGGCCCCGGTCGCGCCGAACGCTCCCGTCGTCAGCGCGCCGTCGGCGAACGCGCCCGCGCCTTCCGCGCCGGCGCCCGACGCGATCCCGGAGTCCTTCCGGGTGGGCTACGCGGACTATCTGCGCACCGCCAACACGGTGGATCTGCTCGTGACGGTGTTGCCGGGCATCGCCGGACTCGTAGTGCTCACCGCGGCCGGCGGCGCGCTCGGGGTCCGGCAGGCCCGCGCCGCGCAGGCCCTGCCGCCGCCGCAGATCGCGCGCTTCATGCCGTGATCGGGAGGCGACGCGCCCGATTTCACACCGAGATTGCACTGAGGGACAGATCCCACGCGGGATCTGTCCCTCAGTGCAATCTGGCGGTCGGCCACGCGGGCGACGACGGCATCGAATCCAAGCGCGAAACCTCGCGAAACGTGCGTGACCTGGACGTTGTGGTGCCCTCGGTGAGATTCGAACTCACACTGTACGGGTTTTGAATCCGTTTCCTCTGCCAGTTGGGATACGAGGGCGTGCCGCCGTTGCGGCCCTGCGGGATACCACCATAGATGATGCCCCGCAGTCGCTGATCATCGGCTGTCACGACACAATGTTGGCATGACCGGGTCAACGACTGACGCTGACAGACCACGCCGCGTTCTCATCGCCGAGGACGAGGCCCTCATCCGCCTCGACCTTGCCGAGATGTTGCGCGAGGAAGGATACGAGGTGGTCGGAGAGGCCGGAGACGGGCAGGAGGCCGTCGAGTTGGCCGAGGGCCTGCGGCCGGATCTGGTGATCATGGACGTCAAGATGCCGCGGCGCGACGGGATCGACGCGGCCTCCGAGATCGCGAGCAAACGCATCGCGCCCATCGTGATCCTGACCGCCTTCAGCCAGCGAGAACTGGTCGAGCGGGCCAGGGACGCCGGCGCCATGGCCTATCTGGTGAAACCGTTCAGCATCAACGACCTGGTGCCGGCCATCGAGGTCGCCGTCAGCCGGTTCGCCGAACTGAGCGCGCTGGAGACCGAGGTGGCGACGCTGTCGGAGCGCCTGGAGACCCGCAAGCTCGTCGAGCGGGCCAAGGGTTTGCTGCAGACCAAGCACAAGATGACCGAACCCGAGGCTTTCAAGTGGATCCAGCGGGCCGCGATGGATCGGCGCACGACCATGAAACGGGTCGCCGAGGTGGTGCTGGAAACCCTCGACGACACCGATCAGGCCCCCGCATCCGAGCAGTGACCGCGCTTCGGCGCGGTTAACAGTTCGTTTCGTCGGCCTCCTGACCGCTGCTGTTTTCCGTTTCTTTCCGCGGTTTTGTCCGGGTTTTTTACGAGGCCACCTACGACGCGCCGGAAATAGCATTTTTCAACACCGCGCACCGAGGCCGGTGGTTGGCTATGTTCTACGCGGAACGTCGGCGGCGTCCCGGAATCCGGGTCTCGCCAACGGCGTCGCTGACAACTTTGACCCGGAGGTGAAGCGTGCGCGGTCGCGTGGCACGAAAGGCATTTGCTCTCGGTAGCGCGGGAGTGGTTGCGCTGGCGATTGCCGGCTGTAATCAGTCGACGCCAGAAGAGGAAGCAGCCCAGACCAATCTGAAGATCGTCGAGAAGGTTCAGATCGACGAGAACGGGGCCGAGGTGAAGAGCGAGGGCGACGCCGCCCCCGCCGATCCCGCAGGCGACGGCAACGCCGTGTGCCCGCCGGTGATGATCGCGATGATGGGTGCGCTCAACGGCCCGGACGCCGCGCTGGGCATCAACATCAAGAACGGCGTGCAGCTGGCGATCGACAAGCACAACGCGGCCAACGCCCAGTGCCAGGTTCAGCTGAAAGCCTTTGACACCGAAGGTGATCCGCAGAAGGCGACCGGTGTCGCACCGCAGATCGTCGACGAGCCGTTCATCATCGGCGTGGTCGGCCCGGCGTTCTCGGGCGAGACCAAGGCCACCGGCGACGTGTTCAACCAGGCCGGGCTCGTGGCCACCACCGCGTCGGCCACCAACGTGCAGCTGAGCGAGAACGGTTGGCGCACCTTCTTCCGCGGCCTGGCGAATGACGGCGTGCAGGGCCCCTCGGTGGCCAACTACCTCAAGAACACCCTCGGCAACAAGAAGGTCTGCGTGGTCGACGACAGCACCGACTACGGGCTGGGCCTCGCCGAGGCGGTGCGCACGACGCTCGGCCCGGTCGCCGATCCCGCCTGCAACATCTCGGTGAAGAAGGGCGACAAGGACTTCTCCGCCGCGGTCACCCAGATCAAGGGCGCCGTGCCGGATTCGGTGTTCTACAGCGGCTACTACTCCGAGGCCGCCCCGTTCGTGCAGCAGCTCAAGGACGGCGGCGTCGCCGCGACGTTCGTCAGCGCCGACGGCACGAAGGATCCAGAGTTCGTCAAGCAGGCCGGCGAGGCCTCGAAGGGTTCGCTGCTGTCCTGCCCGTGCGGCCCGGCCACGACCGAGTTCGCCGACGAGTACACCAAGAAGTTCGGTCAGGAGCCCGGCACCTACAGCACCGAGGGCTACGACCTGGGCACGATCCTGCTGAAGGGCATCGACTCCGGCGCCATCACACGCGCCGATCTGCTCAACTTCGTCCGCAACTACGAGGGCCAGGGTGTGGCCCGTAAGTACCAGTGGACCGACAAGGGCGAGCTGACCACCACCCTGATCTGGATGTACGACGTCCAGTAGTCCGTTTGTCGAAACGCGTCCGGGGCCGCTCCCCGGGCGCGTTTCGCTACCCCCCACTCATCAGGAAGCCGCCACCGGATGATCCACCAGTGCGTCGACCAGTACATCTGCCTGGCCGACAACATCAATTTCAACCTCGACGGGCTGCGCAGCGGGTTCTGGCAGTTGACGATCGACGGCCTCTCGTGGGGCGCGATCTACGCGCTGGTGGCCGTCGGCTACACGCTGGTGTTCGGCGTGCTGCGGCTGATCAACTTCGCCCACTCCGAGATCTTCATGCTCGGCATGTTCGGCGCGTACTTCTGCCTCGATGTGATCCTCGGCTTCACTCCGAGCGGCAACGCCTACAACAAGGGCATCGGGCTGACCATCCTGTACCTCGGCATCGCGATGCTGTTCGCCATGCTGGTCTCCGGATCGGCGGCGGTGGGCCTGGAGTTCATCGCCTACCGGCCGCTGCGAAGACGCAACGCCCGCTCACTGACCTTCCTGATCACCGCCATCGGCATGTCGTTCGTGCTGCAGGAATTCGTGCACTTCGTCCTGCCCGAGCTGTTGAAGGGCTACGGCGGCAGCAACGCGCAGCAGCCGATCACCCTGGTGCAGCCCAAGGCCCAGTTCACGGTGTTCGGCGCGACGGTGTCCAACGTGACGCTGGTGATCGTCGTCGCGGCGCTCATCCTCGCGCTGCTCACCGACATCGCGCTCAACCGCACCAAGTTCGGCCGCGGGATCCGCGCGGTGGCACAGGATCCCACCACGGCAACCCTGATGGGCGTGTCCCGGGAGCGCATCATCATGACGACGTTCCTCATCGGCGGTCTGCTCGCCGGTGCGGCGGCGCTGCTCTACACGCTCAAGGTGCCGCAGGGCATCATCTACTCGGGTGGTTTCCTGCTCGGCATCAAGGCGTTCTCCGCGGCCGTGCTCGGCGGTATCGGCAACCTGCGCGGTGCGCTGCTGGGTGGCCTGCTGCTCGGCATCATGGAGAACTACGGGCAGGCGGTGTTCGGCACCCAGTGGCGCGACGTCGTCGCGTTCGTCCTGCTCGTTCTGGTCTTGTTGTTCCGGCCGACCGGAATACTCGGTGAGAGCCTGGGGAAGGCGCGAGTATGAGCGATCAGCACACAGAGCCGAATTCGGGGGAGCACACCGGCACGCTCACCAGGAGCCTGCTGGCACCCGGTGACATCATCCGCGAGCAGTGGTCGACGCTGCCGCGCGTGGCCAAGTGGGCCGCCGGGGTGGTCGGGTTCGGGTTGTTGGCCCTGCTGCCGTTGTTCACCCCGGGCTTCCTCAACACTCCCGGCATCAGCTTCGGCGGCACCATGGCGCAGTTTGCGATGGTCGCGATCATCGCGATCGGCCTCAACGTCGTCGTCGGCCAGGCCGGCCTGCTCGATCTGGGCTACGTCGGTTTCTACGCCGTCGGCGCCTACACGGTCGCGCTGCTGACCAGCCCGTCGAGCCCGTGGAACATGGTCGGCGTCGACAAGTTCCTCAGCAGCGACTGGGCCTGGTTGGCCTGTGTACCACTGGCGATGGCGATCACCGCGATCGCCGGCCTGGTGCTCGGCACCCCGACGCTGCGGTTGCGCGGTGACTACCTGGCGATCGTCACGCTCGGTTTCGGCGAGATCATCCGGCTGTTGGCGGACAACCTGTCCGACATCACCAACGGTGCGCGCGGCCTCAACCAGGTGGCGTACCCGCGGGTGGGGGAGAGCGACAAACTGCCCAACGGCGTGTTCTCCAGCGGTAATTCGACCGGTGTGGCCAACTACGGCACCTGGTGGTTCTGGCTCGGTCTGGCGCTGATCGTCGGGATCCTGCTGCTGGTCGGCAATCTCGAGCGCAGCCGGGTCGGGCGCGCCTGGGTGGCCATCCGGGAGGACGAGGACGCCGCCGAGGTCATGGGCGTCAACACCTTCCGCTTCAAGTTGTGGGCGTTCGTGATCGGCGCGGCCATCGGCGGGCTGTCCGGGGCGTTGTACGCGGGCCAGGTGCAGTACGTGGCCCCGCAGACGTTCAACATCATCAACTCGATGCTGTTCCTGTGCGCCGTGGTGCTCGGCGGGCAGGGCAACAAACTCGGCGTCATCTTCGGGGCGTTCGTCATCGTCTACCTGCCCAACCGGCTGCTCGGGGTGGAGTTCCTCGGCATCAACCTCGGCGATCTGAAGTACCTGTTCTTCGGCATCGCCCTGGTGGTGTTGATGATCTTCCGTCCGCAGGGCCTGTTCCCGGCGCGTCAGCATCTGCTCACGTACGGCAAGGCGGCACGGGATCTGCTGCGCGCGACCCCGGTGAAGGAGCACACGTCATGACCGAGCCATCCCAGGTCGCCGAGGACGTCATCGAGGAACTCGCGGGTGTCCACCGAGAGATAAACGCCGCCGAGGGCGAGATCCTTCTGCAGACACACGATCTGACCGTCAAGTTCGGTGGGCTGGTGGCGCTGGACTCGGTGAACTTCAACATTCGCCGCGGTGAGATCCTCGGGTTGATCGGGCCCAACGGTGCGGGCAAGACGACGTGCTTCAACGCGATCACCGGTGTCTACCGGCCCAGTTCGGGGTCGGTGACCTTCGACGGCGCTCCGCTGGGCCGGATCAAGCGGTACCAGATCACCCGGCGCGGCATCGCCAGGACATTCCAGAACATCCGGTTGTTCGGCGAGATGACGGCGCTGGAGAACGTGATGGTCGGCACCGACGCCAGGCACCACACATCGGTGCCGGGGGCGCTGTTCCGCTCGCCGCGGCACTACCGCGAAGAGCGTTCGGCGATCGAGAGATCGGCTGCATTACTACACTTTGTGGGGATCGCGCACCGGGGCGAGGAGAAGGCCAAGAACCTCTCGTACGGCGATCAGCGTCGTCTGGAGATCGCCCGCGCCCTGGCGACCGAACCCAAGTTGCTGTGCCTGGATGAACCCGCGGCCGGGTTCAACCCGAGTGAGAAGGCCGCGCTGATCGACCTGATCCGCAAGATCCGCGACGACGGATACACGGTGTTGCTGATCGAACATGACATGCGTCTGGTCATGGGGGTCACCGACCGCATCGTGGTTCTGGAGTTCGGCCGCAAGATCGCCGACGGTCTGCCCTCACAGATCCGGGAGGATCCGAAGGTGATCGCCGCCTACCTGGGGGTGCCTGATGACGAAGTCCGATGAGTTCACCCCGTCGCCCGAGTCGACGCGCAAGGTCCTCCTCGAGGTGCGCGACGTGGTCGTGCACTACGGCAGAATCCGTGCACTGCACGGTGTGTCACTCGTCGTGCACGAGGGGGAACTGGTCACGTTGCTCGGCTCCAACGGCGCGGGCAAGACCACGATCATGCGTGCGATCTCGGGTCTGCGGCCGTTGACGTCGGGGTCGGTGTGGTTCGACGGGCAGGACATCTCCCGGGTCAAGGCGCACCGGCGGGTCACCGAGGGCCTGATCCAGGCACCGGAGGGCCGCGGCGTCTTCCCCGGCATGACGGTGCTGGAGAACCTCGAAATGGGTTGCTACGGGCGGAAATTCCCGTCGCGACACGAACACTCCGAACGGCTCGACTGGGTGTTCGACACCTTCCCGCGCCTCGCCGAGCGGCGCAACCAGGTCGGCGGCACGCTTTCCGGTGGGGAGCAGCAGATGCTCGCGATCGGCCGTGCGCTCATGGCCCGCCCGAAGATCCTGCTGCTCGACGAGCCGTCGATGGGTCTGGCGCCCATGGTGATATCGCAGATCTTCCGGATCATCGCCGACATCAACACCCAGGGCACGACCGTACTGCTGGTCGAGCAGAACGCCCAGCAGGCCCTGAGCCGCTCCGACCGGGCCTACATCCTCGAGACCGGCAACATCACCCGCACCGGTCCGGCGCGGGAGTTGCTGCAGGACGAGAGCATTCGTACGGCCTACCTCGGCGTTGCCTGACCGACTGACTTTTCTGAGGCACCGCGAGCGTGCATGTGCGCACCGACACGCCGTGCGGAGTTCAGCAGCTGCACACGCGCACGGCATCCTGTGGTGGTGATGGTCCTCAAATCCGCCGTGTTGTTCGTCCTCGCGGCGGTGCTCGAGATCGGCGGTGCCTGGCTGGTGTGGCAGGGGTTGCGCGAGCACCGCGGTTGGTTGTGGGCGGGTGCGGGTGTGGTCGCGCTCGGTGCCTACGGTTTCGTCGCCGCATTCCAACCAGATGCGAACTTCGGGCGGGTGTTGGCCGCGTACGGCGGTGTGTTCATCGCCGGGTCGCTCGTATGGGGCGTGGTCGCCGACGGTTTCCGGCCCGACCGCTGGGACGTCGCGGGTGCCGTGGTGGCGCTGGTGGGCGTCGCGCTCATCATGTACGCGCCGCGCTGACCCGCCTACCCCAGGTGCGCGCCGTCGTCGTCGAGGTCATCTCGGTTGAGTCCCATCGGCGTGGCCGCGGGCACGTCGCCCGCGGCGACCACGAGCCGGGTGATCGGCGTGAGCGTCGCGAACAGCGACTCCACCTCGGCATCGCCGAGGACGTCGAGGGCCGACAGGGCCAGCGTGTCGGTGCGGTCCTCGACGTGCCGTTTGACGGCACACCCGGCCTCGGTCAGCGCGCCCTGGCCGTCCAACCACCCGCGCCGGCGCAGCGCGTCGACGTGGAAGTCCCACTGCTCGTCGTCGTAGTCCCGGCTGCGCTTGATCATCTCGGCGGGCACCCGGCCCGCGGCGGCGTGCAGGACATTGCACTCGCGGCCACTGATGCCTTCCGCGGCCAGCACCGCGACGTGGCCGTCGCCGCGGTGCTCGCGCAACAGGGTGACGGCGTGCCACAACTTCGCGATGGGCTCATCCGGCCAGTCGAGTGCGCGGTTTGCCGCGTACAAGGGACGTGCGTCGAGCGACGCGTTCGACGCGGCCCTGGCCGCGAGATCGGCTGCGGTGCGCGTGGCGGGGGTGTCGGCGACGCCGGATCGGCGCAGCGCCGTCACCGCGGCCTCGGTGCGCGTCTTCAACACGGTGGACGGGCTCGCGAGATCCCACGCCGCGGGCAGGGTCCTGGCCACGCGCTCGAGGGTGAAGTTGTAGAACATCGAGGCGACCACCTCGGGGGCGACCGGACCCAGCGGGGCCGACCGGGTCGCGAAGTACGTCATCCAGAACCCACGGAATCCGAACGCTTCGAGGGCGGCGCGGTTCTCCGGGGCGAAGTAGATGACGGCGTGTACCGGTTCGAGGCGGTCGTAGAAACGACGCGCGAGCGATGGTGAACGACCCACCCGGTCAGTTAACCATCGCCGCGGTCACCGCCGGAACACCGTCCCAGAATACGGTCCGGCGATTCCAACGGAATTGGGGGCCTGATCGTTTGGTGAACTCAGCCGTGCAGCACCTGGGTGCCACCGGCGAATTCGTCGTGTTTGCCCTGTTTGGTGGGGCTGCTCGAGATGGTCACCGCGATACATTCAAGCTACCGGCCACGACCTTGCCTGAGTTGCTTTCGTGTGCGGTTCGCCAGCTCGGCTCCGCGTTCGCGGGCGGTATCGGCCAACTCCGGGGCGCGCTCGCGGGCCACGTCGGCGAATTCGAGGCCGCGTTCGCGGGCCACGTCGGCCAACTCGAGGCCGCGTTCCCGGGCGACGTCGGCGATTTCCGAACCGCGCTCGCGGGCGATCTCGGCGAGGAACGCACCGCGTTCGCGGGCCGCCTCAGCGAGTTCGGGTCCGTGCTCACGCGCGAGATGGGCCAGTTCGGCGGCGCGCTCGCGGGCGATCTCGGCGAGCTCGCGACCACGCTCGGCACCCACCGACAGACCGTGGCCCAGTTTCTCGGCCACGGCACTGTCGGCCAGCGACTCGCTGGCCGCGGCCCCGGCAGGCAGTGCCGCCGCCACCGATGCCGTCACCTTGTGGGCCGCCCGGCGGCCACGCCACGCCAGTGACGGATTGCCCGCGGTGTCCGCGGCCGCGATGATGAGGCCGCCGATGAGGCTCAGATCCGTGAGGAACTCACGGCGCTCCTGTGCGGCACGCTGCGGATCGGACTCCTTCCAGAAGCTGTGGGAGCCAAGGCTGCCCGGGACGACGCTGAACGCCAGCGCGGCAGCGGCGAGGCGGGGCATCTTGCCCGACGCCAACAACAGCCCACCGGCCACCTGGACCGCGCCGTTGATCTTGGCAACTTTCTCGGCGTCGGACGGAACTTTCGAAGCGACGGGCTCGGGCAGTGAACTCATCGCACCGAGGGTCGTGCGGGCCGCATCCGCGGCGGGTTTGGGGTTGCGCAGGGCGTCCACTCCGCGGGCGATGAAGGTCGCCGACAACATCGGTCGCGCAATTCTTCTGATCAACATGCCGGTAGGGGTTCCCCAACGTCCATATGGCAAACCTGCCACTCGCGGCCTCGCCCGTTGGCCGCCGATCACCGCCGGCGTCGAGCAGCAACCGCGCAGGCCAACCACGGTCGTACGACTCCTCGGGTGGCCGACCTGATCACCCGGTTGTTTTCGCTGGCACAGAACCGCCACCGATGCGTTCCGGCGAACAGGGCGCCGGTGACGCACCGGAACCACCGCGCGGACGGGCGGCGTTGGGCAGGCGGGAAAACGGTGCTTTGGAGTAGCTTCGCAGGCGTGACTCTCGTGGCCGGTATCGACTCTTCCACCCAGTCCTGCAAGATCGTCGTCTGCGACGCGGACAGCGGTTCGGTCGTGCGCACGGCGTCCTCACCGCATCCGGGCGGCACCGAGGTGGACCCGGGTCATTGGTGGGACGCCCTGCAGCGCACGATCACCGCCGTCGGCGGACTCGACGACGTCGCGGCCGTGTCGGTGGGTGCGCAGCAGCACGGCATGGTGTGCCTCGACGCCTCCGGCGAGGTGGTGCGAGATGCCCTGTTGTGGAACGACACCCGCTCGGCACCCAGTGCCGCCGACCTGGTGTCCGAACTCGGTGGCGCCGAGGAGTGGGCCAAGGCCGTCGGTGTGGTGCCGGTGGCCTCGATCACCGCCACGAAACTGCGCTGGCTGGCCGACACCGAACCGGACAACGCCGACGCGACCGCCGCGGTGTGCCTGCCGCATGACTGGCTGGGGTGGCGGCTGACCGGGTCGAAGGATGTCGCGGATCTGCGCACCGACCGCAGCGACGCCAGCGGCACCGGTTACTTCTCGGCCGAGACCGATTCCTACCGGACCGATCTGCTGGAACTCGCGATGCGCGGCAGGTGCCCGGCGCTACCGACGGTCCTCGGTCCCAACCAGGTGGCCGGCAGGTTGCCGTCGGGTGCGATCCTGGGCCCCGGTGCCGGCGACAACGCGGCGGCGGCGCTGGGTCTGGGCGCCGGGCCGGGGGACTGCATCGTGTCGCTGGGCACGTCCGGGGTGGTCAGTGCGGTCGGCGACGCGGCGCCCCACGACGCCGAGGGCATCGTCGCCGGTTTCGCCGACGCCAGTGGCAGGCAACTGCCGCTCGTGTGCACGCTCAACGGCGCACCGGTGCTCGCCGCCACCGCGGCGATGCTGCAGGTCGATTTCGACGAGTTCGACCGGCTCGCGCTCTCGGCCGCACCGGGCGCCGACGGTCTGACGCTGGTGCCCTATCTGGAGGGGGAGCGCTCGCCGAACCTGCCGAGGGCGCGGGGCGCGCTGCACGGGGTGACGACGCGGAACTTCAACCCCGCCAACGTCGCCCGCGCCGGCGTCGAAGGTCTGCTCGCGTCGATGGCGTACTGCATCGACAAGATCGTCAGCTACGGCGTCGACATCGACCGCATCATCCTCGTCGGCGGCGGCGCCCGCTCGGAGGCGGTGCGGCGCATCGCTCCCGCGATCTGGGGCAGGCCCGTCGACGTCCCGCCGCCGGGGGAGTACGTCGCGCTCGGCGCGGCCCGGCAGGCGGCGTGGGCTCTGGGGCAACAGGATTCGGCACCGGCCTGGCAGGTCGGTTCCACCACCAGCTACACCGCCGAGCACACGCCGCACGTGCTCGAGCAGTACCTGGCCGCGCAACCGTTGACCCTGGGGCAGTGAGACACGTCTGGGAGAACCTGGCGGCCGGACACCCTGGCGGCGCTGGTGTGCGCCTGCGGCGGCGATGCGGTGTACGTGCCCGGTCACGGTGCCGTGGTGGACGCGAATTTCGTTCGCCGGCAACGGCAGTGGCTCATCGACCGGGCCGCCGGAGCCGAATAGGAGGCGAATAAGAATCGCGGCGGGCCGAACCGTTGTCGCTGCCGTGGCCACGGCATACCGTGTGCGTCGACCTCAGATCGCCCGACCCGAGAGGAATACCAGCATGTCCCTGGACACCGCGGTGAGCCTGCCTGGCAGCAGCGCCCCGCAACCCGATGTGATCACGGACCTGCTCGGACAGATCAGCGCGGATTACCGGCGTCGCCTCGACGAAGGCGGGCAGGAGCCGCCGAAGCTGGGGGTGGACCTGGTACGGACGCACCGCGTGGGCGCCGCCCGGCTGGATCGCGATCTCGGCGGCTGGGGCCTGTCCACCGAGGAGTTCTTCGACCTGGTCATCGCTCTGGGTGAGGCCGACCCCGACCTCGCGCACATCCTGCGGGTGCACTTCTCGGTGGTCGAGGATTTGCAGCGGGTGCCCCGCAGGCCGAACGCAAAGCGGTGGATCACCGTCGTAGCCGAGGGCGGGCTCATCGGCGGCGTGACCTCCGAACAGAGCACCAACCAGGTCGGCGGTCAGAAGTACGACACACGTCTGGTCCGCACCGACGACGGGCTGGTCCTGCGCGGGCGCAAGTACTACAGCACCGGCGCGCAGTATTCGGACTATCTGCGGGTCAGCGCGGCACGCGACGACGGTGCCTCGGTGGCCGCCATCGTCCCCGCCGACCGCACCGGGGTCGTGCACACCGACGACTGGGACGGGATCGGCCAGCGCCACACCGGAAGCGGCACCACGCTGCTCGACGACGTCGCCGTGCGCGACGACGAGCTGTTCGCGCTCGGCACCACGGTGGGCGTGGACCGGGCCCGCGGCGCGCTCGTCCAGCTCTACCTGCACGCGATCGCGGCGGGCATCCTGCGCAGCCTGGTCACCGACGCCGTCGCACTGGTCAAGGGCAGGCAACGCAGTTACACCTTCGCCACCGAGGCCTCGCCCACCGCCGACCCACAGCTGTTGCAGGTGGTCGGCGAACTCGACGCCGTGGCCTACGCGGCGGGCGCGGTGGTCCGCGGCGCGGCCCGCGAGCTGGGACATGCCCTGCAGGCGGCCAGGATCGGCGGGATCGACCCGGAACTGGAGCACCAGGCCTCGGTCGCCGCCGCGCGGGTCAAGGTCGCGATCGAGGAGCCCGCGCTGCGTGCGGCGGCACGGATCTTCGATGTGGGTGGCGCGTCGGCCATTCGCGCGTCGGCCCGGCTGGATCGGCACTGGCGCAACCTGCGCACGCTGTTCTCCCACAACCCGACGGTCTACAAGGCCCGGGTGCTGGGGGATATCGCCGTCAACGGTGCGTCCCTGCCGGACAGCAGCTTCTTCTGATCCGCCGGTGGCCGAGCACGCCGACCATGAACAATGGTCGGCGTGGACACCCGCCGCCTGCGCCTGCTGCTGGCTCTGTCGAGGCTGGGTTCGATGCGGGCGGTTGCCGACGCGTTCTCGTTGACCACCTCGACGGTGTCTCAGCAGTTGGCGGCGCTCGCCAAGGAGACCGACACCAGGCTGGTCGAACCGGACGGCCGCCGGGTCCGTCTCACACCTGCAGGCCGACGGCTCGCCGACCATGCGGTGACGATCCTGGCCGCGGTCGACGCCGCGCGGCTGGATCTGGATCCCGACGCCGAGCCCGCGGGCACGCTGCGGGTGGGCGGGTTCGCGACCGGGCTGCGGGTGTCGCTGCTGCCGATCCTGCGTGAGTTGGCCAAGACGCATCCCAAGGTCGAGGTCGAGATCAGTGAATACGAGCCCATCGAGGCGTTCAAGCTGCTGGTCGACGACGACCTGGACCTGGCCCTCACCTACGAGTACGACCTGGCGCCCGCGTCGCCAGACCCGGTGCTCGAGGCGTTCCCGTTGTGGTCGACGCCGTGGGGACTCGGTGTTCCCACCGGCGAGGTGACGAGCCGCACCGCAACGGCCGACATCCGCAACTATGCGGACCGGTGGTGGATCGTCAACTCGCGCAACACCGCCGACGAGGACGCGGTCCGCACGTTGGCGTCGCTCGCCGGGTTCCGGCCGCGGATCGCGCATCAGATCGACAGTCTCGATCTGCTCGAGGACCTGATCCTGGAAGGTTTCGGGGTGGGGCTGCTGCCGGTGACGCGTCCGGTGCGCGACGGCGTCACGGTTGTGCCGCTGTCGGATCCGCAGGTGGCGCTGACGACTTTCGCCGTCGTTCGGCGGGGCCGGTCCACGTGGCCGCCGCTGCGGCTGGTGCTGGACCGTCTGCGTCCGCCCGATGGTCGTCCGCGGCCGTTGACCCGGTGGCCGCGTCCCACCGTGCACGGCGGCGAACCGGGCGGCTGAGCGGAAGCCGGCCGGTCCCCGTGCGCCGATGACCGACGCGTGTGCGACGATGCGCCGATGACCGAGGTGATTGCCCACTTCACGCAGTCCGACCAGGACCGCTTCCGGCCGACGCGGTTTGCGCAGAGTCACTGGGGCGAAGACCACCTTAACGGTCCGGCAGTGGTCGGTCTGGCCGCTCAGGCCCTGGAGAACGCGTTCGGGCTGCCCGAGTTCCTGCCGGCCCGGCTGACGGTGGACCTGTTCCGCGCGGCGCGCGGCGTGGAGACGATCACCAAGGTGGCGTTGGTGCGGGACGGACGCCGGGTCCGCAATTCCGAGTGCGAGGTCGTCCAGGACGGGGTGACGGTGGCCCGGGCGACGCTGGTGCAGTACCGCCGGTCCGAAGCGCCCCGCGGCGAGGAGTGGGTGCCGGTGTCGGAATTCGAAGCACCGGCCGACATGGACATCCCCCCAGCGGACCGGATGCCGTACATGGGCAGCGACGAGCGCGGCTGGAGTCGCGCGATCGCCGATCACCAGAACGCATCGCGCAAACGGTTCGTCAATCGCACCCTCACGGTCGTGGAGGGGCGGGTGAACTCGCCGTTCGTGCGCACCGCGGTGGCCGCCGAGGGCACCAGCCTGGTGACCAACCTGGGCACCCGTGGCGTCGGATACATCAACGGTGATCTGACGGTGGCCCTGTCGCGGTTGCCGCGCGATGAATGGATCGGGGTGCAGGCCGATTCGCACTGGACCTCCGAGGGGATCGCGGTCGGTTCGGCCACGCTGTTCGACGGTGCGGGCGCGTTCGGCACCGGCCTGGTCACGGCGGTCAGCAACCCGGCCGCCCAGATCGACTTCGCGAACGACCCGTTTCCCGACCGCAGCGCACCGCGCTGAGCACCCCGAGTCGTAGGGTTGTCGGCGTGGACTTGCTGCTCGGAATCGACATGGGCACCGGTAGCACCAAGGGTGTACTCGTCGACGCCTCTGGGTCGGTGATCGCCACCGAGACCGTCTCGCATTCGATGGACCTGCCGCGGCCCGGATGGGCCGAGGTCGACGCCGAGAAGCTGTGGTGGGCCGAGGTGTGCCAGATCGCGTCGACGTTGATGTCGCAGGTGCCGAGCGGAGGTGTGCTCGCCGGCATGTGCGTCAGCGGCGTCGGCCCGTGCCTGGTGCTGTGCGACGACGACCTGCGCCCGCTGCGTCCGGCGATCCTGTACGGCATCGACACCAGGGCGTCGGCGGAGATCGCGGCGCTCACCGCCGAGTTCGGTGCCGACCGCATCCTCGACCGCGCCGGAACCCTGCTGTCCAGTCAGGCCGTCGGGCCGAAGCTGGAGTGGGTGCGCCGCCACGAGCCCGAGGTCTTCGACCGGGCCACCGGGTGGTACGGATCCAACTCGTACATCACCGCCAAGCTCACCGGCGAGTACGTGATGGACCATCACACCGCCAGCCAGTGCGACCCGTTGTACGCGACGCGCGAGTTCGAGTGGAATGTGCCGTGGGCACAACGTATCTGCGGGCACCTGCCGCTGCCTCGGCTGGTGTGGCCCAGCGATGTGGTGGGCACCGTGACGCCGCAGGCCGCGGCGGCGACGGGTGTTCCGGCCGGGACCCCGGTCGTGGCGGGCACCGTGGACGCCTACTCCGAGGCGTTCTCGGTCGGCGTGCGACGCCCGGGCGACCAGATGCTCATGTACGGCTCGACGATGTTTCTGGTCCAGGTCATCGACGCCTACCACAGCGATCCGGTGCTGTGGACCACCGCCGGGGTCGAGCACGACACCCTGGCGCTCGCGGCGGGCACGTCGACGGCGGGCAGCCTGATCAACTGGCTGCAGACGGTGACCGGTGGCGCGTCGTTCGATGAACTCATGGCCGAGGCCGCCGAGGTGCCGCCGGGCAGCGAAGGCCTGCTGGTGTTGCCGTACCTGGCGGGGGAGCGCACGCCGGTGTTCGATCCGCAGGCCCGCGGCGTGGTGGCCGGTCTGACGCTGCGGCACGGCCGCGGACATCTGTTCCGCGCTGCGTACGAAGGGATCTCGTTCGGCATCCGGCAGATTCTCGAACGGTTCGACGATGCGCACACGGCGAGCCGGACCGTCGCGGTGGGCGGCGGTCTGCGCAGCCCGATCTGGGCGCAGACCGTCAGCGATGTCACCGGCAGGCCGCAGCTGGTGCCGGAGCAGGCGATCGGCGCGAGCTACGGCGACGCGCTGCTCGCGGCGATCGGGGTCGGGCTGGTGCCCGCTGACACCGACTGGGCCAAGATCGCCAGGGAGATCAAGCCCGATCCGCGCAACCACGCGCTCTACGAGGACCTGTACGCGACGTGGCAGGAGCTGTACCCGGCGACCCGGGAGCAGGTGCACCGGCTGTCCGGTCAGCCCATCGTGTAGCCGCCGTCGACCGGGATGTCGACGCCGTTGACCATGCTGGCCGCATCGGAGGCGAGCCACACCACCGCATCCGACACCTCGTGCGGAACCGCGAAGCGGCCCAACGGGATCCGGGCGATCATCGGTGCGGACTTGGCCTCGTCACCCCAGACGCGCTGGCCCATCTCGGTGAGCACCACGGTGGGGCACACCGAGTTGGCGCGCACCCCGTGCGGCCCGAGTTCGCGGGCCAGCACCTTGGTCGCCATGACCAGACCGGCCTTGGACGCGCAGTAGGCGTAGTGATCGGGCAGCGGCGCCAACGCGGCCGCCGACGCCACGGTGATGATGGCGCCGCCTCCGCCGGCGTCGGCCATGGCCTTGCCGACCGCCGCGGCCAGCAGGGCCGGGGCGCGGAGGTTGACCGCGATGGTGGCGTCGAACAGTGCCGGGTCGGTGTCGACGACCGGCTGCGGGTGCGAGATCCCGGCGTTGTTGACCAGGACGTCGAGCCCGCCGAACGCCTCGGCGGCGCGCCGCGCCAACTCGCCGGGCGCGTCGGGTTCGGCGAGATCGATCGCGACGGTGTGCACCTCGGCGTCGAACTCCTCGCGCAGAGTGGTTCGGGCGGCGTCGAGTTCGCCGGTGTCGCGGCCGCTCAGCACCAGCCGCGCGCCGGCGGCGGCGAACGCGCGGGCGATGTCGGCGCCGATGCCCTTGGTGGCGCCGGTGATCAGGGCGCGCTTGCCGTCGAGGCGAAGGACGCCCGCGTACCGGTCGTCGGCGCGGTCTTGGGTGGATGTGGTCACTGCGACTCCGTGTATTCGAGGATGGCGGCCGCGGTGGCCGGGTCGGTCACGAGCTGGTTGAAGTATCCGCCGCGCGCACCCGCGACCACCGATTCGACCTTGTCCTTGCCGATCGCGACGGCGATGGTCACCGGAATGTGGCGCAGCGCTTCGAGTTCCACCGCGATGAGGCGGTCGCTGCCGTCGAACTCGACGGGATCGCCGTCGCGGTCGAAGAACCGCGAGCACACGTCGCCGACGGCGGAGCGCAGCGAACTCGACCCGGTGGGCACGAAGCGGGGGATGTCCGAGCGCAGCAGGGGCGGTGCGCCGACGCCCATGAGGGCGCAGCGGGCCTTCGGCCACAGGTGCAGCACCCGCTGGATGCTGGGGTCGTTGAGCAGCGACGGATACAGGTCGGGGCCCGGAAGTGCCGGTGCGAACAGGTAATTCGGCCTGCCGTTGACCCGATTGGACACCAGCCGGGTGATCTCGTTGGTCTGGTACCACTCCTCGGGCTGGTCGTTGCCGCCGACGGTGGGCGCCACCTGCACCCCGGGCAGGTCGACGAGCTCGTACTGCGCGACCTCGTAGACGGTCCGGCCCGAGGACACCAGCAGGACGTCTCCCGGCAGCAGGCCCGCGGCGGCCAGCGCTCGCCCGACGGCGGGGGCCAGGACGGCGCCCATGACGTCGACGGCGGTCCGGCCGGGTCCCGGGTTGGGCAGCGGATGGCTGAGGAACACCGTGTTGAGCGACAGGGCCCGGGTTAGCTGATCGGCGATGTCGCCGGGGCCGAGCTGCTCGGGCGGCACCACCTCGATGCGGACGATGCCACGCCGTTTCGCCTCGGCCAGTATCCGGCTCACCGTCGCGCGGCTGGTGCCGAGTTGAGCGGCCACCTCCGCCTGGGTCGCGTCCTCGGTGTAATAGAGCTTTGCGGCCGTGTACAGCAGCGAGGCAGGGAAGTGACCGGAATCGGCGTCGGATGACGGGCCGTCGACGCCGGTCGATGGCGATGGCTGGGCGGACCGGGGCACGAAGAAAGTATGACACTGAACATCTGTTCGTCGTCAAGGTTCAATGAACAGATGTGCTGGACAATTGTGCATGCGGTTGGCTACTGTGACTGCAACCACAGCTCGAAAGGTATCCGGCATGTCCAATCAAATCCCCGAAAAGATGCAGGCAGTGGTGTGTCACGGCCCCCACGACTACCGGCTGGAGGAGGTCGCGGTCCCGCAGCGCAAACCCGGCGAGGCACTGATCCGGGTCGAGGCCGTCGGCATCTGTGCAAGCGACCTCAAGTGCTACCACGGGGCCGCCAAGTTCTGGGGTGACGAGAACCGGCCGGCCTGGGCCGAGACGATGGTCATCCCCGGCCACGAATTCGTCGGCCGCGTGGTCGAACTCGACGACGAGGCCGCGCAGCGGTGGGGCATCGCGGTCGGCGACCGCGTGGTCTCCGAGCAGATCGTGCCCTGCTGGGAGTGCCTGTTCTGCAAGCGCGGCCAGTACCACATGTGCCAGCCGCACGATCTCTACGGTTTCAAGCGGCGCACGCCCGGCGCCATGGCCAGCTACATGGTCTATCCCGTAGAAGCGCTGGTGCACAAGGTTTCCCCGGACATCCCGGCCCAGCACGCCGCGTTCGCCGAGCCGCTGTCCTGCTCGCTGCACGCCGTGGAGCGCGCACAGATCACCTTCGAGGACACCGTCGTGGTGGCCGGCTGCGGCCCGATCGGCCTCGGCATGATCGCGGGCGCCAAGGCCAAGAGCCCGATGCGCGTCATCGCCCTCGACATGGCACCCGAGAAGCTCAAGCTGGCCGAGAAGTGCGGCGCCGACCTGACGATCAACATCGCCGAGCAGAACGCCGAGCAGATCATCAAGGACCTCACCGGCGGCTACGGCGCCGATGTGTACCTCGAAGGCACCGGCCACACCTCGGCGGTACCGCAGGGCCTCAACCTGCTGCGCAAGCTCGGCCGTTACGTCGAGTACGGCGTCTTCGGCAGCGACGTCACGGTCGACTGGAGCATCATCAGCGACGACAAGGAACTCGACGTCCTCGGTGCCCACCTCGGGCCGTACTGCTGGCCCGCGGCGATCAAGATGATCGAGTCGGGCGCGCTGCCGATGGACGAGATCTGCACCCACCAGTTCCCGCTCACCGAATTCCAGAAGGGCCTCGACCTCGTGGCCAGTGGGAAGGAATCGGTCAAGGTCTCTCTGATCCCGGCATAGCGAAAGCGATTGTGATGAGCCGAGAATCTCAGCCCGGACTGCATCGGCAGTTGTCGAGGCGCAACATGTTGGCGGCCATGGGCCTGGCCGGGGCGGCGGCGGTGAGCCTGCCGGTCCTGTCGGCCTGTGGCGTCGGCGGCCGCACCAACGCCCCCAACGGGGCGTCGGAGGTCACCGGTGGCTTCGACTGGAAGAAGGCTTCCGGTTCGACCATCAACATCCTGCAGACCCCGCACCCGTACCAGCTGTCGTATCAGCCGCTGCTCAAAGAGTTCACCGAGCTGACCGGGATCAACGTCAACGTCGATCTGGTCCCCGAGGCGGACTACTTCACCAAGCTCAACACCGAGCTGGCGGGCGGAACCGGTAAGCACGACGCCTTCATGCTGGGTGCCTACTTCATCTGGCAGTACGGGCCGCCCGGGTGGATCGAGGATCTGCACCCGTGGCTGGAGAACACCTCCGCCACGTCGGACGAGTACGACTTCGACGACATCTTCGACGGGTTGCGCACGTCGACCCGCTGGGATTTCACCCTCGGCAACCCGCTGGGTACGGGGGGCCAGTGGGCCATCCCGTGGGGCTTCGAGAACAACGTCGTGGCCTATAACAAGGCCTACTTCGATCAGCACGGGATCCGGCTGCCCGACAACTTCGACGACTTCATCCAGCTGGCCATCGATCTCACCGACCGCTCCGAGAACCGCTACGGCATCGCGACGCGCGGATCGAAGTCGTGGGCGACGATCCACCCCGGCTTCATGACGCAGTACGTCCGGGAAGGCGCCGTCGACTACACGTTCGACGGCACCGACCTGGTGGCGGAGATGGACAGCGACAAGGCCGTCGATTTCACCCGCAAGTGGATCGAGATGCAGCACAAGGCCGGGCCGACGTCGTGGACGACCTACGACTACCCGAACGCCACCGGCGATCTGGGCGACGGCACGGCGATGATGGTCTACGACGCCGACAGCGCGACCTACCCGAAGAACAAGCCCGGCGCCAGCGCCCAGGCGGGCAACCTCGGGTGGTACGCGGGACCCGCCGGGCCCGACGGCAACTACAAGACCAACCTGTGGACGTGGAGCTGGGCCATGAACGCCAACTCCCGCAACAAGTTGCCCGCCTGGCTGTTCATCCAGTGGGCCACCGGCAAGGAGTCGATGAACAAGGCCGTCGAGGGCGGCATCTACGCCGATCCCGTGCGGAAGTCGGTGTTCGACACCACGTTCAAGCGGATCGCGGCCAACCAGCCCGGATACCTCGAAGCGTTCGAGACCGTCATCGGCTCGTCGAAGATCCAGTTCACCCCGCAGAAGAAGTTCTTCGACACCACCAAGGACTGGGCGGTGGCGCTGCAGGACATCTACGGCGGTGACGATGCGGCCGCCCGGTTGCGCAGCCTGGCGAAGACCAACACCTCCAAGGTCAACCTGTAGGAGCGGGCGACATGACATTGCAGACATCCCATCGGCCTCCCGCCGCGGAGTCCGTCGACCGGGGCACCCCGGGCCCGCTGCCGGAGGTGCCGTCGTGGCGGCGCAAGCTGCGGCCGTACCTGTTGTCGGTACCCGCCGTCCTGATCGTCATCGGCATCCTGTACCCGTTCGCGGTGGGCGCGTACTACGCGTTCCTCAACTACGCGGCGGTGAACCCGGATCCGCGGTTCGTCTGGTTCGAGAACTTCAAATCCGTTCTCGGTGACCAGATCTTCTGGCAGAGCGTGAAGGTCACCGCGATCTTCGCGGTGCTCGCCACCGTCGTCGAGACCGTCATCGGCGTGGGCCTGGCGCTGCTGCTCAACCGGTCGTCGCTGATCGGCAAGATCTTCGAGAAGGTGTTGATCCTGCCGCTGATGATCGCGCCGGTCATCGCGGGCGTGATCTGGAAGCTGATGTTCAACCCGCAGTTCGGCATCCTCAATCACGTTCTCGGACTGGGTAACACGTTCGACTGGCTGTCGTCGACCAACGCGCTGTGGTCGGTGATCCTGGTCGACCTGTGGATCTTCACCCCGTTCGTCGCGATCCTGGTGCTGGCCGGAATCCGGTCACTGCCCAAGGAGCCGTTCGAGGCGTCGGAGGTAGATGGTGCCGGGTGGTTCTATATGTTCCGCAAGCTCATGCTGCCGATGCTGTGGCCCTACATCCTGGTCGCCGTGATCTTCCGGTTCATGGACAACCTCAAGGTGTTCGACCACATCTACGTGCTGACCGCGGGCGGTCCCGGTGTCGCCACGCGCACCCTGCAGATCGGTGCCTTCGAGGACTCGATCATCAACCTGGATTACTCCCGCGGCAGCACCTACATGCTGCTGCTCTGGGTCATCGTGTTCATCACCGCGCGCTACCTGGTTAGCGTGCTCGGCAAGGCGCAGCGCCGTGCTGCCGGGGCGGAGTCCTGATCATGTTCAACAGAACCGAATTGCTGCCGGGCCAGAAGCGGTGGTCCATCGGATCGGTCGCCGCCGACGTGGGTCTGGTGTTCTGGTTCGTCTTCTCGCTGTTCCCGATCTTCTGGATGCTGATGCTGGCGCTCAAGAACGCCGAGCAGCAGACCACGACGTACTTCGCGTTCAGCCCGACGTGGGAGAACTTCGCGACGGTGCTGTCCGACAAGGGCACCGAGATGACCAGCGTCGACTTCAAGGCGTCGCTGCTGACCAGCCTGCTCAACTGCGGTGGCGCGGTGATCGTGTCGCTGCTCATCGGCATCCCGGCGGCGTACGCGGCTGGGCGCTGGCAGTACAAGGGCTCCAACGACCTGATGTTCACCATGCTGTCGTTCCGGTTCGCGCCGGAGCTGATGGTGATCGTCCCGCTGTTCGTGATCTACAACCAGATCGGGCTGTTCGACACCAAGGTCGGCATGATCTGGGTGCTGCAGTTGGTCACCATGCCGCTGGTGGTGTGGATCCTGCGGTCCTACTTCCAGGATCTGCCCGAGGATCTCGAGCAGGCCGCGCTGCTCGACGGCTACACCAGGCGGCGCGCATTCCTCATGGTGGCGTTGCCGATCGTGCGACCGGGCATCGCCGCGGCGGCCCTGCTGGCGTTCATCTTCGCGTGGAACAACTACGTGTTCCCGCTGATCCTCGCCGACAGCAACGCCGGCACGGTGACGGTTGCGATCACCAAATTCCTCGGCGGCGGCGGACAGGCCTACTACAACCTGACCGCCGCGGCCGCCATCATCGCCGCGCTCCCACCGCTGATCCTGGCTCTGACCATTCAGCGGTACCTGGTGCGTGGCCTGTCGTTCGGGGCGGTGAAGGCCTGATGGCAACAGTTTCCATTGCCGACGTGCACAAGTCGTTCGGCAAGACCAAGGCGGTGGACGGGCTTTCGGTGGACATCGCCGACGGCGAGTTCTTCGTGATCCTCGGCCCCAGCGGTGCGGGCAAGACCACGACGCTGAAATCGGTTGCCGGACTGGTCGACATCGATGCCGGAGCGATCCACATCGGCGGGACGGATGTCACGCGGGTCGAACCGTATCACCGCAATGTCGCGATGGCCTTCGAGAGCTATGCGCTGTACCCGCAGAAGACCGTCGCCGAGAATCTCGCGTCACCGTTGAAATCCGGGCGCACCGGCCAGTACACGGAGGCCCAGCGCGCCGAGCGCATCGACCAGGTCACGACCACGCTGGGCATCAACCACCTGCAGAAGCGGTTTCCCCGCGAACTGTCGAACGGCCAGCGCCAGCGTGTCGCGCTGGGCCGGGTGTTGGTGCGGCCGGCGGACATCTACCTGCTCGACGAGCCGCTGAGCCACCTCGACGCCAAGCTGCGGGCGTCGATGCGTGCCGAGCTCAAGCAACTCGGCGCGATGAGCAACACCACCACCATCTACGTCACCCACGACTACCAGGAGGCGCTCGCGCTGGGTGACCGCATCGCGGTCATGCGGGACGGCAGGCTCGTGCAGATCGGCACGCCGGAGGAGATCTGGCGCAAGCCGGCCGACACCTTCGTCGCCAAGGCGCTCGGCCAGCCCGAGATCAATCTGCTCGACGGTGTGGTGGACGACGGCCGGATCCGGCTCGGTGACGGTTCGTTCGACGTCGCGGTGCCCGCCGGGGTGTCCGCGCAACGCGGGGACCGGGTCCGGGTCGGTCTGCGGCCGTGCGATCTGCACGTCACCTCCGAGGCGGCCGGCCTGCGTGGCCGGGTGCTGCTCGCCGAGCGTCTCGGTCGCAACATCGAGCTCACCGTCGCCATCGGCGGCACCCAGCTGATCGTGCTGACCTCGGGACGCCACGGTGTCGGCGAGGGCGATCAGGTGTCGATGTCGATCGCCGACAACGACATTCACGTGTTCGCCGCGGGCGACGTCGGGGAGGGCGACACCCCGCGCCTCGAGCAGACCGATTCCGCATTGGAGGCAGCCAAGTGACATCCACCGTTGCGGCACCCGCCGAGACCGGGACCGCGCAGAGCCTCACCCTGAGCAACCTGGTCAAGACGTATTCGTCACGCGGTCGGGAGAGCTTCACCGCCGTCAAGGGCATCGATCTGGACATCCGGCCCGGTGAACTCGTGGCGCTGCTCGGCCCGTCGGGCTGCGGCAAGACCACCACCCTGCGGATGATCGCCGGACTCGAGACCGTCACCAGTGGCTCGATCCGGATCGGTGACCGCGAGGTCTCCCAGTTGCCCGCCGCGAAACGCGGTGTCGGCGTCGGATTCGAGAGCTACGCGCTGTACCCGCCGATGTCGGTGCGGGAGAACCTGCTCTACGGCCTCAAGGCGCGCAAGGTCAGGGGCGCCGAGGAGATGGTGGCCGCGATCAGCCGTCGCCTCGAGATGGACGACATGCTCGATCTGCGTCCGGCCGGTCTGTCCAGCGGCCAGAAGCAGCGCGTCGCACTGGCCCGTGCCCTGGTGCGCAACCCACCGGTGCTGCTGCTCGACGAGCCGCTCAGCCACCTCGACGCGTCGGCACGCCAGCGCGTGCGGCGTGAGTTGAAGGTCCTGCAGCGCGAGTTCGGGTACACCACCATCGTCGTCACCCACGATCAGGTCGAGGCCCTTTCGCTCGCCGACCGGCTGGCCGTCATGGACGCAGGCGTGGTGCAGCAGTTCGGCACACCCGACGAGGTGTTCGACGACCCGGCGAACCTGTTCGTCGCGCAGTTCGTCGGTGAACCGCAGATCAACGTGGTGCGCGGAACCGTGCGCGTCGAGGGCGGCCGCGCCCATGTCGAGATCGGTTCGCGCGCAGGTACGCTGCCCACCACGGTGACCGGCGTGGCCGACGGCACCCAGGTCAGCGTGGGCATCCGGCCGCAGGACTGCGTGCTGCGACCGGCGGACAGCGGCGATGGCATCGCCGCGACGGTCGCCTACTTCGAACACCTCCTGGAGTTCGGCCTGGCGACCAGCACCGTGGCCGGTGTCGAGGAGGGCATCGTGGTGCAGACCCCCGCTGTGGAAAGCTATGAACCCGAACAACAGGTGGTCGTGACGGCACCGGCCGAGCGCGTCTACCTGTTCGATGTGGAGTCAGGGGAGCGGTTGCGATGACCAAGTTGTTCAACGATCCGGCCCGGTTCACCGAGGACATGCTCGTCGGCTTCCTCGATGCCAATGCGCGCCATGTCGTCGGGGTTCCCGGCGGTGTGGTGCGCGCGCAGACCACCCGCCCGGGCAAGGTGGCGGTCGTGATCGGCGGCGGATCCGGTCACTACCCGGCGTTCTGCGGCACGGTGGGCCCCGGTTTCGCCGACGGCGCCGTCGTCGGCAACATCTTCACCTCGCCCTCGGCGGAAGAGGCCGCGTCGGTGGCGCGCGCCGCGCACGGCGACGCAGGCGTGCTGCTCACCACGGGCAATTACGCCGGTGACGTGATGAACTTCAACCTGGCCGTCGACCAGCTGCGCAGTGAGGGCATCGACGCGCAGTACTTCGCGGTCACCGACGACGTGGCCAGTGCCGAGCGTGGCCAGGAGGCCAAACGTCGCGGTATCGCAGGCGATTTCACGGTGTTCAAGTGTGCGAGTGCGGCGGCCGAGGAGGGCCTGGACCTCGCCGGTGTGGTCCGCGTGGCCGAGGCCGCCAACGCGGCCACCCGCACCCTGGGCGTGGCGTTCGACGGGTGCACCCTGCCCGGCGCCGATCACCCGCTGTTCACGGTCCCGGAAGGCCACATGGGTCTCGGGCTCGGCATCCACGGCGAACCGGGTGTGTCCGAGGAGAAGATGCCGACCGCGGCCGGTCTCGCGGCGACCCTGGTCGACGGGGTCCTCGGTGACCGTCCCGACGCCACCGAGAAGCGGATCGCGGTGATACTCAACGGTCTCGGCCGCACCAAGTACGAAGAGCTGTTCGTGGTCTGGGGCGAGGTTTCCCGGCTGCTGCGCGACCGTGGCTACACGATCGTGGAACCCGAGGTCGGTGAACTCGTGACCAGTCTGGACATGGCCGGTTGTTCGCTGACCGTGATGTGGCTCGACGAGGAACTCGAACACTACTGGACGGCACCGGCCGACACCCCCGCCTACAAGAAGGGTGCGGCGCCGCGGTCGGCCCAGACGGGCGAGCGGCGCTCCGACGAGTCCGCCGGGGCGGCATCATCGGGGCCGAAACTCGCCGAACTGTCCGACGAGGACGGCCGGGCCGGCGCCCGGATGGTGGTCCGCGCGTTCGACGCGATGGCCGAGGCACTCGCCGACGCCGAAGAGGAACTGGGCCGGATCGACGCGGTCGCCGGCGACGGTGACCACGGCCGCGGCATGGTCAAAGGCTCGTCGGCGGCGCGCCAGGCCGCGACGTCGGCGCTGGCCGACGGCGCCGGTCAGGGTTCGACGCTGACCGCGGCCGGAAAAGCCTGGGCCGCCAAGGCCGGTGGCACCTCGGGCGTGCTGTGGGGTGCTCTGCTCACCGCGCTGGGCACCCGTCTCGGCGACACCGGTCGTCCGGACTCGTCAGCCGTTGCCGAAGCGGTGCGCGCCGGGTACGACGCCCTGATCGAGTTGGGCGGGGCCGCGCCGGGCGACAAGACCATGCTCGACGCCATGCTTCCGTTCACCGAGGAGCTGGAACGCCGTGTCGCACAGGGCGAATCGTGGCAATCGGCCTGGCGGGCAGCGGCCGACGTCGCGACCGAGGCGGCCCGCGCGACCGCGGACCTGCGCCCGAAGGTCGGACGTGCCCGGCCGCTGGCCGAACGTAGTGTCGGCACGCCGGACGCAGGCGCCACATCGCTGGCGCTGTGCGCCAGGACCGTCGCCGACTGCGTCACCCTGACAACCCAAGGAGAGAACTGATGGCTCTACGAGTCGTTGTCGGCTCAGATGACGCCGGCTACGAGTACAAGGAGGCGCTCAAGGGTGACCTCGCCGCCGATGACCGCGTGGCCGAGGTGATCGACGTCGGTGTCGGCTCGGATGAGGACACCGCCTACCCGCATATCGCGGTCGCCGCGGCCCGCCTGATCGCCGACGGCAAGGCCGATCGCGCGCTGCTGGTGTGCGGGACCGGACTCGGCGTGGCGATCAGCGCCAACAAGGTGCCCGGGATCCGTGCCGTCACCGCCCACGACAGCTTCTCGGTCGAGCGTTCGGTGCTGTCGAACAACGCGCAGGTCCTGTGCTTCGGCCAGCGGGTGGTGGGCCTGGAGTTGGCGCGCCGCCTGGCCCGCGAATGGCTGGGTTACGAGTTCGACCCCGCAAGCAAATCGGCGGAGAAGGTCGACGCCATCTGCGGGTACGAGCCGGCCCCGAAGTAGACCGCAGGGACCGACGTTTGCCTGCGGTCGACATCGGAAACCCCTATCCGGTGGTTGATCACGACGACGGGTTCTCCCGTGCGCTGCTTCAGGAACTGCTGTCGGCCTACGGCCCGTGCGGACAGGAGGACGCGGTCCGCGAAGTCTGCCGCCGTGAACTCGAACCTGTCGTCGACGCGGTATGGACCGACGCGGCAGGCAATCTCGTCGGTCTGCTGCGCGGAGCACCGGAAAGCTCGGGGCACGTAGCACCCACGCGCGTGATGGCGCACATGGACGAACTCGCCATGCTCGTCAAACGGGTCGAGCCCGACGGCACCCTCGCCCTCACGCCGTTGGGCACGATGTACCCGGCGAATTTCGGCCTGGGCCCGGTGGCGATGCTCGGTGAGCACGAAACGCTGTGCGGGGTACTGGCTCTCGGCTCCGAGCACACCACCGCCGAGAGCCCGCGCATCTGGGCGACCAAACCCGATCAGGGCGACAAGGCCCTCGACTGGCCCGATGTGTACGTCTTCACCGGCCGCACTCCGGATGGGTTGCGCGACGCCGGCATAGGGATCGGCACCAGGGTGTGTATCGACCGCAGCAAGCGGACCCTCGTCGGGGTCGGCGACTATCTCGGCTGCTACTTCATGGACGACCGCGCGGTGGTCACCGCCCTGCTGCAGACCGCACGGCTCCTGCACGGTCGTGACCACTGTCCGCCGGGGGACACCTATTTCGTGTTCACCACCAACGAGGAGATCGGCGGATCCGGTGGCTCCTACGCGAGTCGCACGCTGCCCGGTGACCTGACGTTGGCACTCGAGGTCGGGCCGACCGAGCAGGAATACGGCACCCGCGTCGCCGGTGGCCCCATCGTCGCCTACAGCGACGCGCAGTGCGTCTACGACAAGGACGTCGCCGACCGACTGGTGGAGGTCGCAGGCGCTCTCGGCCTGGATCCGCAGCCGGCGGTGCTCGGCGCGTTCGAGTCGGATGCTTCGCACGCCAAGAGCAACGGACAGTCGCCGCGCGCCGCCCTGTTGTGCATGCCGACGCTGAGTACGCACGGCTACGAGGTGATCGCGCGCACCGCCATCCGCGCGATGGCCGACGTCCTCGTCGAGTTCCTCGTCGGCGCCTGAGCCCGGGAGCGGAGGTCGGACGCGCCCGTGCGCACCGTCAGGTTTGACCTTGCCGCTGGGGGAACGTGCACGATGGTGGGCACCGGACGGCCGACGACAGCGGAGGGCATTGTGGCGGGACGTGTCTCGATCGGGGACTTCGCGGTGATGACCCATCTGAGCAGGAAGGCGCTGCGTCACTATCACGAGATCGGGATCCTCGTCCCCGCGCACATCGACGCCCACACCGGCTATCGCTTCTACGACACCGGCCAGGTCGACGATGCGCACATCATCCGTCGGTTCCGTGAACTGAACATGCCGATCCCCGACATCAAGGCCCTGCTCGCCGCGGACCACGGCGCCACGCGCAACGAGATCATCGCGGCGCATCTGCGCCGCATGGAAGAGCAGCTCGAGCAGACCAGGGACGCCGTGGTCGAACTGCGGGAACTGCTCGACCCGGTGCGGGCGCACCCACTGGTCGAAGTGCGCCTCGAACCGGCGATCGAGGTCTGGAGCGTGAGCGCGACAGTCGACGGCACCGGCATCGGGGAGTGGTTCACCCGAAGTGCCGACATCCTCAGCGCCGCGCTGAGCGGCTCGGGTGTGAGCCCGGGCGGGGCCATGGGTGGGATCTATGACCGCGGGTTGTTCGCCGGTGAGCGCGGTCGGGCCACGCTGTACGTGCCGGTTGGCCATCCGGTGGCCGTACCCGCGCAGGTTCAGGTACAGACGATCCCGCAGCAGGAGGTGGCGGTGCTCGTCCATCCCGGATCGCAGGCAGGCATCGACCGCAGTTACGGCGAACTGGGCGCCTACGTCTACGAGCATCTGATCAGCCGGGAAGGGCCGATCCGTGAGCGCTACGTCGGCGCGCCTGCAGCCGACCTCGTGGCCTTCACGGCCACCGAGATCTGCTGGCCGATCCTCGCCACCACGCCGCCGTCGCGGTGAACCCGCGCAGCCGGCCGGCCACCCCGTACCCCGGGTAGGCCGGGGCGACGCAGGGAACGTCGCACCAAGTAGCGCGGAATAACTGCCGACAGATTAGCAATATATTGCATATCAGAATCGCCGGCCGAGGAGAAATGCGATGTCCGACGTGCCCGTGTGGGAGCGCAGTTGCACGGAGTGGGTCGCCGGCCTGCGCGCGACGGACCTGCAGGTGTACCACTGTGCGGTCACCGATCTGCACGCCATGCTGTTGAAGATCGCTCGGCGCGAACTCCATCGGCGCAACGCGCCGGTGAGTGGGGTGGAGCTCGATGACATGGCGCATCA
This sequence comes from Mycolicibacterium goodii, assembly GCF_001187505.1. The sequence continues at coordinate 5,016,790 of NZ_CP012150.1, read as the reverse complement.
GGCGGCGGCCGACGCGATGGTGGCGATTCTCGCCAAACTCGGCAGCTATCGCGGCGAGAGTCGGTTCACCACATGGGTTTACACGTTCGTGGTGTTCGAGGTGCTGAACAAACTCAAACGGTGGCGGGCCCATTGTCATGTGCACCTCTGGGACGCCTACTGGGACGCCTACGATGAGCGTTTCACCGCCGAACCGAGCCACCATGTCGAGGCGCGTGACGCGATCGCCGCGGTACGACGCGCGGTCTGGGTGGTTCTCACCGAGCGGCAACGACAACTGTTCATCGGCGCGGTGGTCGACGGCGATCCCCTCGACGAACTCGCCGCGCGGTTCGGCATCACCCGAAACGCGGTCTACAAAGGCGTTTTCGATGCCCGACGCAAGATCCGGGCGTTTCTGATCGCCCACGGCCATCTGGCCGTCGCGGTCAGGGATCGTTCATGATCATCGAACGGTATGTATAAGAAAATCACGTGGACATGAACGGTCACGGTGGCTTTCAATGCAGTGGTGACTCCGAATCCCGCACGCTCCGGCGCGCTGATGGCCATGGGCTCGATGGCCTGTGTGCAGGTCGGCCTTGCCCTCGCGGTGTCGCTGATCGACGAGATCGGCGCCGAGGGTGCGGCCTGGCTGCGGCTCGCATGGGCGGGGGTCCTGATGCTGGCCATCGTGCGGCCCCGTCCCTCTGCCTTCAGCCGGTCGGCGTTCGGCACGTGTGTGGTGTTGGGCGTCGTCACCGCGGGCGTCACGATGCTGTTCATGGCGGCGTTGTCGCGCATCCCGCTCGGAACCGCGGCGGCGTTGGAGTTCCTCGGCCCCCTCTCGGTTGCGGTGATCCACGGCAAAGGCCTCAACCGTGTGCTGTGGCCCGGTCTGGCCGGCGCGGGTGTCCTGCTGCTGACGCAGCCGTGGACCGGGGATGTCGACCCCGTGGGTGTGCTCTACGCGTTGGGTGCAGCCGTGTGCTGGGCGTGCTACATCCTGCTCACGCAACGGGTGGGCGACGCGGTCGCCGGGATCAACGGTCTTGCGGTGTCGATGCCGGTCGCCGGTGTGGTCTCGACGATCGTGGTCGGGCCCTCGGTGCTCGGCCGGATGACCCCCGAGATCCTGCTCATCGGCATCGGTCTGGCGATCCTGCTGCCGGTCGTGCCGTTCGCGCTCGAGATGCTGGCGCTGCGGCGGCTGAACGCAGGCGCGTTCGGCACCCTGATGAGCCTGGAGCCTGCCTTCGCGATGGTGGTCGGATTCGTCATCCTCGCGCAGGTGCCGGGCCTGGCCGGCGTGGTGGGGATGTGCTGCGTCGTCGCCGCCGGGGTCGGGGCAGCGCGGACGGGCGCGCGCGATGCGCCGGTACCGGTCGAGGTTGGTTGATCGCGATCCCCGCGGATACCCTCCGAACATGGCCCGCTCCATGAACGATCTGATGTTCGTCCGTGCCGTCAACGGCGCATTCTCCCGGCTCACCCGCGTACCCGTGGTCGGATCGCTGGTGCGCCGCGGCGTGATCGTCATCCGGTACACGGGCCGACGCTCGGGCCAGACGTTCGAGACTCCGGTCGGCTACCGGAAAATGTCCGACCGGGTGGTGATCCGGGTCGAGATGCCCGACCGGAAGACGTGGTGGCGCAACTTCCTCGGCGAAGGCGGACCCATCACGCTGGTCGGGCTGGACGGCGCCGACCGCACCGGCCATGCCGTCGCACACCGCGACGACGCAGGCAAGGTGTCGGTCACCGTCCAGTTCGACGCGACTTAGACCTCGATGCGCTTGCGCCGGTACAGGGTTCCTGCGGCGAGCAGCATCAGGCTGATCACCAGGATCGCGGTTGCCAGCACGTTGATCTGTGGTGGCACCGCGGCCTTGACCGCCGCGTTGACGTACAGCGGGTAGGTCACGGTGGATCCGCTGACGAAGTAGGTGATGATGAAGTCGTCGAGCGACAGCGCGAACGACAGCATCGCCGCGGCCACGATGCCGGGCACGATCAGCGGCAGGGTCACCTTGAAGAACGTGCGGGTCGGGCTCGCCCCGAGGTCCATCGAGGCATCCTCGAGCGTCCAGTCGAATCCACGCACCCGGGCCCGGACCGTCATCGCGATGAAGCTGATCTGGAATGCGATGTGCGCGATGACGATCGTGGAATAGCCCGCGGCCCAGTTGAGGTCGAGGAACAGGGTGAGCAGCGATGCACCCATCACGACTTCGGGCGCGGTGAGCGGCAGCACCAGGAACGTGTCGACGGCCCGCTGGCCGCGCCACCGCTGGCGTACCAGCGCGATGGCGACGAGGGTGCCGAGGACGAGTGCGATTGAGGTGGACACCGCGGCCACGTTGAGGCTCAACTTCAGCGCCTCGGTCAGCGCCGGGTACTTGAAGGGGTTCTTCCAGTTGTCGAGGGTGAAACCCTGCCAGGTGTAGTTGAATTTGCCCGCCGGATTGTTGAACGAGAACAACACGATCACGAAGATCGGCAGGAACAGGTACAGCAGAACCAGGCCGGCGACGATCCGCAGACCCACATCACCCCAGCGCCGCGTGCCCTTGACGACTTTCGGTTCGGCGGTGGTGTCGGTGGCTTCCGCCATCGCGGTCGTGGTCATACCAGGTCCTCCGTACCGAGGGCGCGGGTGTACATCAGAACGCCGACCAGGATGATGGCCATCAGCACCATGCTCAGCGCCGCGGCCGCCGGGTAGTCCTTGACCACCAGGAATTGTTTCTGGATGACGTTGCCGATCATCGTGGTCTGTGTGCTGCCCAGATAGTCGGCGTTGATGAAATCGCCGACCGCGGGGATGAACACCAGCATGCTGCCCGCGAGCACACCCGGCATCGACAGCGGCAGAATCACTTTCGTGAAGCTGCGGCTGTTGGACGAATAAAGGTCCTTCGACGCCTCGATGAGCCGCGGGTCGATCTTCTCCAGGCTCACGTACAGCGGCAGGATCATGAAGATGATCCAGTTGTAGGTGAGGCCGCCGATCACCGCCCACGGGGTCGACAGCAGCCGACCCTCGTCGGGCAGCAGACCGACCGAACCGAGCGCACTGACCACCCAACCGTCGTCGGCCAGAATGGTTTTCCACGCGATCGTGCGGATCAGGAACGTCACGAAGAAGGGCAGGATCACCAGGCCCAGGATCAGATTCTTGAACCGGCCCGCCTTGAACGCGATCACGTAGGCCAGCGGGAACGCCAGGATCACGCACAACACGGTGGCCACGAACGCGTAGCCGAACGAGCGCAGGATCTGGTCCTGGTAGGCGGTGAACGCGTGCAGGTAGTTGCCGAAGTTCCAGTCGAACGTCAGCGTGGGCAGATAGATCGACCCACCGGACGACGACAGCGAGGTGCGCGCCAGCGAGAAGAACGGCACCACGAAAAAGATCCCGAGGTACACCAGCGCGGGCAAGATCATCAGGTAGGGGGCGATCTTGCTCCGCTGCCTGCTACTGGTGGCTACACCGGCCAACGATCAGCCTCCGGTCACTTGGGTGTAGATGGTGTTGAATTCCTGGGTCTGCTCGTCGGTCAGCGCCGCCCACGACTTCAGCTTGGCCGACATCTCGGCAGGCGGGTTGATCAACGGGTTGTTGGCGACTCCCGGATCGATCTTCGCCAGCTCGTCGGTCATGTCGGACAGCACGGGTACGTACTGCGTGAAGGCCACGAGCTTGGCGTAGTTCGCGCGGTCGTAGACGTAGTCGATCCAGGCTTCGGCGGCCTTCTGGTTCTGGGTGGTGTACGGGATGACCATGGTGTCGATGAACCAGTCGCCGCCGGACTCGGGCACCACGAACTTGAGATCGGGGTTGTCGGCCTGGAGCTGGACCACGTCACCCGAATACGCCTGGGCGACAGCCACATTGCCGGAGGCGAGGTCGTCGGCGTAGTCGTTGCCGGTGAACCGCCGGATCTGGCCCCTGTCCTTCTGCTCCCGGACGAAGTCGGCCGCCTTCTGCACACTCTCGGCGGTCGGGTCCTCGACCGAGCTGCCCTGCCACTGCATGATCATGCCCAGGCCGTCCTGCACGTCGGAGAGCAGGCTGACGCGACCCTTGAACGCCGGATCCCACAGATCGTCGATCTTGGTGATGTCGCGTCCGGTCGCCGCTCGGTTGTAGGCGATGCCGACCATGCCCGTCATGTACGGAGCCGTGTACTTGCGGCCCGGGTCGACTTTGGAGTTCAGCAGATCCTCGCGCAGGTTCTTCTTGTTCGGCACACGCGATTCGTTGATCTCGTTGAGCCAGTTGAGGCCCATCAACCGGGCGGCCATGAACTCGGTCGGTACGACGAGGTCCGCGCCGATGTCCTGCTTGCGCGACAGCGGCTCCTTGACCTTGGCGAACCACTGCTCGTTGTCGTTGAAGTCTTCCTTGTAGTCGACCGTCAAACCGGACGCGGTCTGGAATGCCGCGACGAAGCCGTCGGCCATGTACAGCGGCCAGTTCGAGATCCGCAGGGTGCCGGACGCCGGCGAACCGTCATCGGGCGCAGCCGAAGTGGCCTCGGAACCGCCGTTGCCCCCGCTGCCGCAGGCGGCCAGCACGGCGGGGCCGAGGGCGAGGGCCGCAGCGGCTGCTGCGCCACCGCCGAGGAAACGGCGTCGGGAGGTGCGGTTGGCGGCAAGACGAGCGAAAAGCTGAGGGTCGATGTTGTTCGGCATGGGCGACCTTTCTTCAATCCGTGCGCGATCGTCGTTCAGGGAAGGGTTTTCGGCGACTGGCAGAGACTACGAGTCGTCCAGCATGTCCTCGAGATCTTCGGTGGTGGGGATGTCGGCTGCCGGCAGCACGCGCGACGCGTCGGGCGCCCAACTGACGTGCACACGGTCGCCGGGACGCAGCAACGGGAGGTTCTGCTCGGCCCCCACGTGGGCGATGATCGTCGAATCGTCGGGTGCCGCCAGCGACAGGCGCACCACGGGCCCTTGGAACGTCAGGTCGGTCACCGTCGCGGGCACCGTGGCGATGTCGCCGGTCGGTGCGTCGACCGAGACCCGGACCCGCTCGGGCCGGATCATCAGCGTGGCATGTCCGCCCGCCTCGATCGCGGTGTCACCGGGCTTGGCCTTCAACGTCGTGCCGAGCACCTCGACGTCGACATAGGCACCGTTGGTGCGGCCGGTCTGGCGGCCGGGCCACAGGTTGGCCTGGCCGATGAAGCTCGCGACGAACACGGTGGCGGGTTTGTCGTAGATCTCGGTGGGCGTTCCGATCTGCTCGACGTTGCCGGCGTTCATCACCGCGATCCGGTCGCTCATCGTGAGCGCCTCTTCCTGATCGTGCGTGACGTAGATGAAGGTGATGCCGACCTCGCGCTGAATCCGCTTGAGCTCGAACTGCATTGCATGGCGCAGTTTGAGGTCGAGCGCGCCCAGCGGCTCGTCGAGCAACAGTGCGCTCGGGTAGTTGACCAGTGCACGGGCGAGTGCGACGCGCTGTTGCTGGCCACCGGACAACTGCGCGGGCTTGCGCTTGGCGAAGTCGCTGAGCTTGACGATCTCGAGCAGCTCGTCGACGCTGCGCTTGATCTCCGCCTTGTCCTTCTTCGCACTGCGCGGTCCGTACGCGACGTTGTCCCACACCGTCATGTGCGGGAACAGTGCATAGTGCTGAAACACGGTGTTGACGTTGCGTTTGTGCGGCGGAACGCGCGAGACATCGACACCTTCGAGCCGGATCGCACCTTCGGTGGGGCTCTCGAAACCGGCGATCATCCGCAGCGTCGTCGTCTTGCCGCAACCCGACGGGCCGAGCATCGAGAAGAACTCGCCCTGCGCGATGGAAAAGTCGGCATCGGCCACCGCCACGTAGTCGGCGAACCGCTTCGTGACGTGGTCGATCTCGATAACGGGTGCGCCACTCTTACGTGGCTCTCCGCTCTGTCCCGTCGGGTGGTCGACGGCGGCGGTGGTGTCTGGCCCGGTCAGCGTGGTCCTCCTCATGTGCAGCCGGAGTGGCTGTGGGTAAACCTTCGCGGATTCAGCCGACGTTCGCAAGCGATTCCGCAACGATTTAACATTTTTACAATGGATTCCTTCGTTTTGCAGGGTTTCAAGCACACGAATCCGCTGCGACAGACGTCAAGATCCACGGCAGGAGGGCCTCCTGCGGATTTCGGGGCGACATGATGTTGCGGCGTGCGACAAGTTTCCCAGCCGACGTTGCCAGAAGTGACCCAAACCGCTGAGTAGGTCAGCCCCACTCGTGGTTCATGGCGCGGCTTTCGGCCAGGTTCTGCTTCGATTCGCGGTGCCGGTCCGGAACCCGGGATATCGCGATGAGAGCCATCGCCAGCGCTGCGGTCACGGCTCCGGCGACGAAGATCGTCACGAAGCTCGACTCCCCGGGGATCGTGCTGTGTCCGAGCAGGACGGCGACGATTGCTGCCGCGGTCGAACTGCCGATGGTGCGGGCGATGGCGTTCATGCTCGTCGCCACTCCGGTCTCCGTCGCGTCGACCTCGCTGACGACCAGGGCAGGCAAGGCCCCGTAACCCAGGCTGATGTAGGCGTTGGCCAGCACGCCGGCCACGATCACCTGCCACGCCCGGTGATGGGCGAGCGCCAGCATGACGAAGCCGGCGATACCCGCCAGCGCGCCGATCATGAGCACCTTGCGGGCCCCGAAGCGGTCGATGAACCGTCCACTGACGAGGGCGACGAGGAACCCGGCCATCGCGCCGGGCAGCAGGAAGTACATGCTCGCCTGCAGAACGGTCGCGCCGAATCCGTAGCCTGCGGCTTCCCGGGGCATCTGCACGAACTGGGTCAGTCCGAGGAACGCGAAGTACAGTCCCATGCCCACGAAGATCGTTGCGAGGTTGGTCAGCAGGATCGGACGCTTGGCGAGCATGCGGGTCGACACCAGCGGGTGGGTGATGCGGCGCTCCCAGAACCACCAACCCACGAGCAGTGCCGTACCGCCGGCCAGGACACCGATGGCCGCGGGCGAAGCCCAGCCCCACGCGTTGCCCTGGGTGATCGCGAGGAGCACCGCGGACAGGCCACCCGCCAGGCCCACGGCGCCGAGCCAGTCGATCGACCCGTCCCGGGTGGGTCTGCGCGCCGGGATCGCGACCGCCGCGACGACGATGACGACGGCGGTGAACGCGGTGGTGAGCCAGAAGACCCGGTGATAGCCCGCATCACCGGACATCAACAGTCCGGTGACCACGAGACCGACCCCGCCGCCGAAGCCCAGCGTGCCCGAGAGCACGGCCATGGCGCCCACGAGTCGTTCCTCGGCGAGTTCCTCGCGCAGGATCGCGATGCAGATGGGGTAGAGGGCGTAGGAGGCGCCCTGCAAAATGCGGCCCACGATCAACAGGGGGATCGAGGAGGTCGCGGCGGCGAGCACCGAGCCCGCCAGGACGACCACCAGAACCGTCAGCAACACGAGCTTCTTGCTGTAGAGGTCGGCGAGGCGACCGATGAGCGGTGTCGCCGCCGCGGCGGCGAGCAGGTTGGCGGTCACGGCCCAGCTGACGGCGACCGGCGAGGCGTGCAGCTGCGAAGCGATCACCCCGAGCACCGGCACCACGGCGGTCTGCAGCACCGCGACCGTGAGCACCACGAAGCTCAGTCCGCCGATCAGCACGGCGGGTGGGCGTCGTCTGGCGCGGGTGGCCCGGGCGGACCGACTCCGGTCGGTCGCACTCACGGCCTCGCCCACACCCGCTCCGATCGTTAGCTCATCTTCGTGTTTATCGATTATGGACCCCCGCCACCGTGGGGCCGAAGGGTGGTCAGGGCCGGCGCGGTGACCCGACCGCCGGCCGGCGCGAACGGAAATCGGGCACGGCCCGGATGGTCATGAATCCCTCCGGTGTGGACGCGAGACGCCGGTAGGCCTCAGGGTCGAGGCGTGCCGCCTCGAGCGTGGGCCGAGGTTCACGCAGTTCCTCGATGAGGAACCCGGCGTCGCGCAACTCCGAGCAGGTGCGCTCCAACGGCGTCAGCCAGTACCGCACGTTCCAGCCCCTGTTCCACGTCTCCTCGATGACCCTGGACTCGAAGTAGTTTCCGCCGTGGCGCAACCAATCCCCGGTGGGATGAAGTCGGGACAGGACGAGCGCACCGTCGGGGCGCAGGACGCGGCGGAATTCACGCAGCATCGAGATGCGGTCATCGACGTATTCGAGTGCGAGTGCGAGCAGCACAACGTCAACCGAGTCCTCCAGCTGCCAGTGCAGGGGTTCACCGAGGTCATGCACCCGAAAATCGCCGGCAGGCACACGTTTGCCGGCCAACTCGACCATTCGTGGACTGTGGTCGAGCCCGATCACCGACGCGCCGCGCGCCACCAGTTCTTCCGCGTACAGCCCTGGCCCGCACGCGGCGTCGAGAACCGTGCGGCCGGCGACATCGCCGATCAGCGCCAGGCACGCCGGCCTGTCGTAGTGGGCGTTGTAGAAGCCGTCTCGAGCGTGGTCGAGGAATTCGTCGGCGAATGTGTCGTACTGGGGATGTGGGCCTACCGTATCGGGCACCGCCCGAGTGTGCCGGTCACGCCGGATGCGCGGCAAACCACTCCAGCAGCAGATCGGCGATCTCGTCTGCCCTCTCGTCGGGCAGCCAGTGTGACGCACCGCGAACGATTTCGAATCGGTAAGGCCCCGCAACATAGTTCGCGGTCTCCCGCGCCGGCTTCTCGGTGATCGCGACATCGCGGTCACTCCACGCATACAGCGTCGGCACCGTGATCTGATGTTTCGCGCGGCGGTCCGACGTCGACAGGAACATCGCCCGGTACCAGTTCAGCGCGGCGGTGAGCGCGCCCGGTTCGGCCATGGCGCGAGCGTCGCGTTCGGCGACGGCGCGGCTCTGCCCGGTGCGCTGCAGGGTTTTCACCATCCGCGCGGCACTCCCGTCTCGGCCGAGCATGAGCCGCTCGGGCAGTCGGGGCAACTGATTGAGGTACATGTACCAGGACGCCAGGCCTTGGCGGCTGGTCCGCATCGACCGCAGGAAGGCCTGCGGGTGCGGCACCGACAGCGCCGACAACGTGGCCAGCCGCGCAGGCACGTATGACGCAACACCCCACGCCACCGCCGCTCCCCAGTCGTGCCCGACGAGATGAACCCGGTCCGCTCCGCTGGCGTCGATGAGTGCGACCACGTCCTCGACGAGTTGGGATACGCGGTAGTCGCGCCGGCGCAGCGGGCGGGCACCGGGGGAGTAGCCGCGCTGATTCGGTGCGAGACACCGGAAGCCTTGCGCGGTGAGCCTGGCGACGATGGGTTCCCAGCTGTCGTTCCGTTGCGGAAAGCCGTGCAGCAGTATCACTGTCGGGCCGTCCGGTGGACCCGCGTCGCTGACCTCGAAGACGAGGTTGCCGCGGCGGTAGGAATCCATGTGCGCCTCCGATGCGTAGTGGCCGTGCCGGGTGCGGCGCCCTCATCTTGCCAGTCGGCGCTGCACCTGCATAGGCCGGTCGAGCAGGTGAAAGGGCGTGAAGCTGACATGAAAAGCCATGCTGAATCGGGTAATGCACTACGCGCTCCGCAGCGACCCGGTGGTCTGACACTGTTGTGCACACGGGAAGGACGCACCTGATGAAGCGCTACACGGTCGCACCTGCGGACACGTTGTTCGGCATCGCGCAACGGGAGTACGGCGACGGCGGCCTGTTCCCGGTCATCGCACGGCAGAACCACGTCACCAACCCGGATCTGGTCATGGTCGGAGAGGAGATCCTCGTTCCCTACGTGACATACCGGCATCTGTTCACCACCGAGGACACGACGGCGGCCCGTACTCGGATCACCGAGCGCTACTACGGCACCGAAGACCGAGCCGTCCAGCTGATCTGGGAGGTGGTCAACGGTGTGGCACAGCGGCAGATTCACCGCGGCGCGTGGCTGCTCATGCCGGACCTGATCGACATGGGCCATCACACGGTCGTCGAAGGTGAGAGCCTTCTTGTGCTGGCTCAACGGTGTTACGGAGACGCCGCACTGGCTGTCGTGATCGCCAACGCCAATCACGTGGATTTGTTCACCGATCCGCGGCCGGGCACGGTGGTCGTCGTGCCGCGCCTCAACCGTCGTCGCAGTGTCGCGGGGGAAACGCTCGAGGTGTTGGTGCGGGAGGAGTACGGCGACGACGATGTCCAGACCTGGGTCGCGGTGGTCGCCGCGGCGAACTACATCAGCAGGCCGCGCGCCCTGTTCTGCAACCAGGTGATCTACTTCCCGTCTTGAGGCCTCGCGAACTCGGCTCGCCGCATTGCCCCACAACGAGTTTTGGGCTATCGGGGTCCGCATTGTCGTCGATGTTCGACCTGACCTCGGGGAGGGTACTGCTGCTCCACCAACAAGGCCGGAGATGAGATGGATGCGGTGAATTCGGGACGACCGGGTCGAGGATCGCACCCGCCGCGGGTGCCGTGCCTGCACCCCTGAACCCGCTTGCTCCCCGGGTACGGACCGCCTGACGCGACATCCCGCCGGGCGCAGCGGTCAACTCAACTGCCGGACCAGGGCGGCGGTGACCTCCGTCGTGTCCGCGCCACCGCCAAGGTCGGCGGTGCGCGTGTCCGGATCGGCGAGGGTGACGGCGATGGCCTCCATGACGTCGGCGGCCGCGGCGGGGTGGCCGAGGTGGTCGAGCATCATGGCAGCCGACCACACCGCACCGACGGGGTTCGCGATGTTCCTGCCCGCGATATCCGGAGCCGATCCGTGTACCGGTTCGAACATCGACGGATATTGCCGGGTCGGGTCGAGGTTCGCCGAAGGCGCGATGCCGATCGATCCCGCCACGGCGGCCGCCAGGTCAGAAAGGATGTCGCCGAACAGGTTTGACCCGACCACGACGTCGAACCGCTCGGGTTGCAGCACGAATTTGGCTGCGAGAGCGTCGATGTGTTCGCTGTCGATGCGCACATCGGGGTGCAGTGCGGCCCGCTCGGCGACCACCTCGTCCCAGAACGGCAACGTGTGGATGATGCCGTTCGACTTGGTCGCCGACGTGACATATCCGCGGCGCGTCTCGGCCAACTCGAGCGCGAAATCGGCGATCCGACTGACCCCCGCGCGCGTGAACACCGATTCCTGCACCGTCATCTCGTCCGGGAAACCGCGATTGAGCCGACCACCGATTTCGCTGTACTCGCCCTCGACGTTCTCCCGCACCACCACGAAGTCGACGTTCTCGGCGCTGCGAAGCGGACTCGCGACGCCCTCGAAGGTCCTGATCGGCCGCAGATTGACGTACTGGCGGAAAGCGCGCCGGATCGGGATCAGAAGTCCCCACAACGACACGTGATCGGGAACGCCGGGCCAGCCGACCGCGCCGAGCAGGATGGCGTCGAAGTCACGCAGTGTGTCGATCCCGTCGTCGGGCATCATCGTCCCGGTCCGCGTGTAGCGCTCACACGACCAGTCGAACTCGGTGTAGCCGAACTCGATTCCGTGTCGTGTGCTCACCGCGTCGATCACCGCCCGAGCCGACGCGATCACCTCGGTACCGATCCCGTCACCCGGGATCACCGCAACTCGCTGCCCGGACATCAGGCTCCCAGTCCGACAACGGAGATCATCAGCGGCAGGAACACGATGATCAGGATAGCGCCCGCGATGTCGAAGGCGACGCCGGAGCGGATCATGGTGGTGACGGGCACCGCGCCCGAACCGTAGACGATGGCGTTCTGCGGCGTCGACACCGGCAGCATGAACCCGAACGACGCGGCGAACGTCGCGGCCAGGGCGGGCACGAACGGGTTCACCCCGGCGGCAACCGCGACCGGGATGACGATCGGCACCACCACCGCGGCAGACGCTGTGTTGCTGGTGGTTTCGGAAACCACGATGGCCAACAGCACCGCGAAGATCGTGATCGCGACGACGCTGTTGACGCCGAGTGCCTCGGCCACCGAGGTGCCGATCGTCTCGGCCAGCCCCGTGTCGGCCAGCAGGGAACCGAAGATGATCCCGGTGCCGAACAGGACGATGGTGCCCCAGTCGATGGCGGCCGCGTCCTTCCAGCGCAACGTGAATTCGCGGTTGTCCCAATCGGTCGGGAGCAAGAACAGCAGCGCCGCGCCGAAAACCGCAACGGTCCCCTCGTCAAGGCGGTCGCTGATGGTGCCGTAGATGTCGGACTCGTTGCCGAAAACCAGCGCGACGATACCGGGGAGGATCCACAGCGACACCGTGACGCCGAACGCGATGAGCGTGTTCTTCTCGGCGCGCGACAGTTTCCCCATCTCGGCGCGTTCCCGCGCGACGTAGTCGCCGACGCCTTCGATCCGCTTGAGCTCCGGCTTGTTCAGCCTGATCAGCACGGCCGCGAGAACGAGAAACATCACCAGACAGATCGGCGCCGCCATCAGCGTCCACTGCGCGAAGCTGATGCGCTCGCCGGTGGCCTCCTCGATCAGGCCGCGCCCGATCAGGTTGGGCGGGCTGCCCACCGGCGTGAGCAGGCCGCCCACACTGGCCCCGTAGGCCAGCATCAGCATCAGCGCCGCTCCGACCTTCAACCGCAGCGGATCGAAGTCGGGCTCGACCTTGTCCTGTTTCTGAAGCAGTTTCGCGATCACGCCGAGAATGCCGAGAGCCGTCGGCAACAACATCGCGACGGTGGCCGTGTTCGACACGAACGCCGACAACAGACAGGTGATTGCGCCGAACGCGAGGATCACACCGGTCGTGGAGGACCCTGCGCGGGGCAGCGCGAGGATGCGGAAGGCGAAACGTCGTGCCACACCGTGTTTGAGCATCGCCTGCGCCAGGATGAAGGCGCCGATGAAGGTGAACACCGTCGACGACCCGAACGGCGCGAGAACATCATCGACCGGTGCCACCCCGAGGAAGACGACGACGGCCACGCCCAGCAACCCGCCGATCGGTATCGGCACCGCTTCGGTCACCCACAGCACGATCACGCCGAGCAGCACACCGGCGAGAGTCTGCTGCTGCGGCGGAATGTCGAGGGGGAGGAGCAGGAAGACGATCGCGATGGCAGGGGCGAGGAACAGTCCGACGGTTCGGCGCCACTTCTCGAACCGTTCCTCTGCCGGTGTCAGGCGCTGTTCGCCAAGGCTGCGATACGTGGCGCCGCCGAGAAGCGCTTTGTCGACGTCGGTTGTGCTGACCGGATTGTGCGTCGTCATGATCTGCCCCTGTGACACGACTCGGACCGCCGATGTGGCGACGGTCACACCGATGAGTAAGGCATTCCCGCGATCGCCGAGAACAAACCTGACCTGCGCAGCGGGGCCGATCAATTGGTTCGAAGTGCCGGACCGCGGGGTACGCCATGCCTGTGTCACACATCAGAAGGTGGGGCGCGGTCTACCTGTTGCTCATACTGTTCGCCGGATCGTGGATCGGGCAGTTCTTCACGCAGATGGCCGATTTCACCAGCACCCAACAAGCACACGGTCAACCGTTCCTGTGGTCGGAGTACTGGCCGGAGTTTTTCGCCAGCACCTTCGAGAACTGGCAGAGCGAATGGCTGCAACTGGTCTTCCAGGCCATCCTGTTGCTCGGCGCGAAGCACTGGATCTTCCGCGTGGACGCCGAAGACCTCGAGCGCATCGAGGCCAAGATCGACGAGCTGAAGGACGCGGCCGGTCTACCGACGCCGCCGCCGGGGTGATGCACGAACCGGACGCGGCATAGTCAGCTGATGCCGGGGATAGATGCCGGGAAAGGTCTCCCCGGCGTCGGGCTGACCGATCGGCGGCTCGGGTTCACGCCGTCGTGGATCACGCGTCATGCAGACAGCGGCCGACGACGCCACCCGCCGGCATCGGCGTCGTTCTCCACACACCGTCACACAACCTCCATCGGATCTTCATGCACTGCGGGAACGGCTCGTCGAACATGGTTGCCGCAGCCGGAATCGTCGTCCGCCCATAGGAAACGATCCACGCCGCACCGCCACCGCAAGTCGGCCTGGCGAGAAGCAGACATCCGTTGGTCCTGAGGTGACCAGCACGCACAACGTTGTGGGTGCCGCGTCTGGCTGGGACACGAAACCCGATGGAGTTGACATGACCACGACAGTGATCGCTGACACGCTCGGTGACGAGCGCCGCCCTGACTTCGCCGACGAGGTGAAACCGCTTCTGACCGACCTTCATCGACGCGCCTACGCATACGCGCGGGATAACTCCGACGCCGAGGATCTGGTGCAGGAAACGCTGCTGCGCGCCTATCGTGCGTTCGACCGCCTCGGCGAGAACTACCAACTCATGCCCTGGCTGCTGGCCATCATGCGCAACACCTGGATCAGCCGATACCGGGCGGCCAAGCGGCGACCTTCGGAGTCCCTCGTGGGTGAATTCCTCGACACGCATGTCGACACCGCGTCGCGCGGCGCCTCCGGCGAGACGTGGTCGGCAGAGGATGTGGCCCTGCGCACGGTGTCGGATCCGGAATTGGTTGCCGCGCTTTCGGATCTGCCGGAGTCGTTGCGCCTGACGATGTACTACACGGCGATCGTCGGCATGTCGTGCCGCGAGGTGTCCATGCTGATGGATATCCCCAAGGGCACTGTGATGTCCCGGCTCCACCGCGGCAGGCACCAGATGCGGCGAGCGCTTGCCTCCCACCGGTCGTGACATCGCCGACCGGGTGTTGGACGTCTCGAACCCCAGCGTTTGGACTGCTGTGTGGTGCCCACGCGCGGTCAGTCTTTCCCGAGGACGGGGTCGAACACCAGCTGGATCAACATGGTCGATCGGGCGTGGCGAACCAGCGCGCGGTTTTGCCGTAAACCGTCATCACTTCGCGAAGACTGGCCAGTCGCACTGTCGACTGGCCGATTCGGAGGTGCACCCGTGCCCGTGAGGATGAGATCACCGACGCGGAACAGGAGTACACGATGACCGCAACAACCCCGCTGGTCCCACCGTTCACATCGGCCACGGCAACCGCGAAGGTTCGTACCGCCGAGAACCTGTGGAACACCCGCGATCCCGAACGGGTGTCCAGGGGGTACAGCCTTGACAGCGTGTGGCGCAACCGGTCGACCTTCGTCCACGGCCGAGCGGCGATCGTCGAATTCCTCCAGAGAAATGGCGCACCGAACTCGACTACCGGCTTGTCAAAGAGGTCTGGGCGTTCGGCGACGACCGGATCGCGGTCCGGTTCGCCTACGAATACCACGACCACAGCGGGCAGTGGTTCCGCGCGTACGGCAACGAGAACTGGGAGTTCGACCCCGACGGATTGATGAAGCGCAGACACGCCAGCATCAACGACCTCGCCATCACCGACGACGAGCGACTGTTCCGCTGGGACGCTTCCGGTCCGCGGCCGGACGACCACCCCGGGCTCAGCGACCTGGGCCTGTGAGGGATTCAGTACTACTGGAAAGGCAGTGACATTCGTATGAGGTTCGCATTCAAGACCTCCCCGCAGAACACCACGTGGCAGGACATGCTGGCGGTGTGGCGGGTCGCAGACGACATCGAGGTGTTCGAATCCGGCTGGACTTTCGACCACTTCTATCCGATCGCGGGCGACTCGTCGGGTCCGTGCCTGGAGGGCTGGACCACCCTGACCGCGCTCGCGCAGGCCACGACGCGGCTACGGCTGGGAACCCTGGTGACCGGTGTGCACTACCGGCATCCCGCGGTGCTCGCGAATATGGCTGCCGCACTGGACATCATCTCCGGTGGTCGCCTCGAGCTGGGTATCGGGGCAGGCTGGAACGAGGAGGAGTCCGGCGCATACGGCATCGAACTCGGCAGCCTCAAAGAGCGTTTCGACCGGTTCGAGGAGGCCACCCAGGTGCTCATCGGTCTGCTCCGCGACGAGAGCACCGACTTCGACGGCGCGTTCTACAAACTGAAGAACGCCCGCAACGAACCGAAAGGGCCTCAGCGCCCGCACCCGCCCATCGTGATCGGCGGCAACGGGGAGAAGCGCACACTTCGGATCACCGCCAAATACGCCGACCACTGGAACTTCGTCCTCGGCACCCCGGAGGAGTTCGCCCACAAGCGCGACGTGCTGTGGTCGCATTGCGCCGACATCGGCCGGGACCCCAGCGAGATCACCCTCTCCGCACACGTGTGGCACAACGCCGAACATGACCACCAGAAGGTTCTTGCCGAGGTGGCTGCCCTCGGCGAGGTCGGGCTGGATCTGGCGATCATCTATCTGCCGCCGCCCTTGACCCCGGCAATTCTCGAACCACTCGCGGCCGCGATCACCGAATCCGGCCTGTGAACCACGACACGGGAGCAGACATGGCGGATGGAGCTCGCAGCTGGTTCATCACAGGTTCGTCGCGCGGATTCGGCCGGGCCCTGGTCCGTGCGGCCCTGGCTGCCGGCGACGTCGTCGCGGCCACCGCGCGTCGACCCGAGCAGTTGACGGACCTGACCGACGAGTACGGCGAGCGGGTGCTTGCGCTGCCGCTCGACGTCACCGACGCGGCCGCGGCAAAACAGGCGGTGCACGCCGCGCGAGACCGGTTCGGGCGCATCGACATCGTGGTGAACAACGCCGGTTACGCGAATGTGGCACCCATCGAGACCGGCGATGACGCGGACTTCCGCGCCCAGTTCGAGACCAACTTCTGGGGGGTCTACAACGTCTCCAAGGCCGTGCTGCCGGTGCTGCGGGAACAGCAGGGCGGCTTGATCATCCAGTTCTCGTCGATGGGCGGCCGAGTCGGCGGGTCACCCGGGATCGCGTCGTATCAGGCCGCCAAATTCGCCATCGACGGTTTCTCCCGGGTGCTGCTCGCCGAGACCGCTTCGTTCGGGGTGAAGGTGCTGGTGGTGGAGCCCAGTGGCTTCGCCACCGATTGGGCGGGCCCGTCGATGGCGGTCCACGACATCCCCGCCGACTACGCCGACACCGTCGGCGCGATGTCGGCGATCCGCCGCAGCGACGCCATCACGGCGGGCGATCCGGCGCGTGCGGCCGAGATCCTGGTCGGGATGACGCGCCGCGATGACATTCCCTATCACCTGCCGCTCGGTGTCAACGCGGTCGACGGATGCCTGCGACACGACGAGTTGCTGCTCGCCGAGGACCGCAAGTGGGCCGATGTCGGC
This sequence comes from Mycolicibacterium goodii, assembly GCF_001187505.1. Next base: position 4,999,752 of record NZ_CP012150.1, on the reverse strand, counting down.
CGTTCGGCCGATTTCCGCGAGCCCTATCCCGTCGACTTCCCGCCGGACACGGTCGCCCTTACGTGAGTGCACGCCGACGAACGGCGCGGGTGTAGGAGCGGTGCGGCCGGGTACCCGAAGGCGTGCCCGAAACCCATGAGCTGACAATCCACGATCCACGCACCGGTGAGCCGGTCGGCCGCACCCGGATCGCCGGGGCGGCCGAGTGCCGCGCGGCGATCGAACGCGCGCGCGGCGCCGCGGCCAGTTGGGCCCGCACCTCCGCCGCCGACCGTGCCGCCGCGCTCACCTCGGCGGCCGCCGCTGTGCGTGCCGCGGCCGCCGAACTCGCCGAGCTCAATGAACGCGAAACCGGCAAACTCGTGGCGGACGCGAGGGGCGGTGTCGAGGCGGGCGCGGCGACGCTGGTCCAGTACGCCGAACTGGGGCCGTTGCACCGTGGCCGCAGCTTGCACGGAACCTGGTCTGCCACCGACCTGATGGTGCCCGAGCCGCGCGGTGTCGTCGCGGTGCTCACACCGTGGAACGACCCCGTCGCCGTGGCCGCCGGACTACTGGGTGCCGCGCTGGTCACCGGTAACACCGTGGTGCACAAACCCAGCGAGCGATGCCCGGCCACGGGCCGCCGGTTCGCCGAACTGCTCGCGCAGAGCCTGCCCAAGGGCGTGCTGGAGATCGTCGACGGCGACGCGACCGTCGGCGCGCAACTCGCGGCCGCCGAGGACGTCGACGTCGTCGCCCATGTCGGCAGCAGTTCGACCGGACGCGCGATCACCCGGGCCTGCGCGGAGCGCGGTGCCAAGGCGCTTCTGGAGAACGGCGGCAACGACGCGCTGATCGTGGACGCAGGCGTCGATACCGGGTGGGCGGCCCAGCAGGCCGCGCTCGGGTCGTTCGCCAACGCCGGTCAGATCTGCGTGTCGGTCGAGCGCATCTTCGTGGTGGAGTCGCTGGCCGACGCGTTCACCCGGGCGCTCGCCGACGAGGCCCGCGCGTGGGTGGGCCGGATCGGCCCACTGGTCGACGAACGCCAGCGCGAACAGGTCCACCTGCACGTCGCCGACGCGGTCAAGCGTGGGGCGACGGTGCGGGCCGGGGGAGAGGTGCCGTCGGGCCCCGGCACCTTCTACCCGCCGACGGTGTTGACCGACTGCACCAGGGACATGCTGGTGTTTCAGGAGGAGACGTTCGGCCCGGTCGCACCGGTGCGTACCGTGCCCGACTTCGCCACCGCGATCACCGAATCGGCCGACGACCGGTACGGACTCGCGGCGAGTGTGCTGACGGCGGACATGCACCACGCGCAGCAGGCGTGGCGGGATCTGCCCGTCGGCACCGTGAAGATCAACGACGTCTTCGGCGGCGCCCCGGGTGGTGCGTCGCAGCCCCGCAAGGCCAGCGGCAGTGGATTCGGCTTCGGCCCTGAGCTTCTCGACGAGATGACCGTGATGAAGGTGGTGCACTGGTCACCCCCGCCGACCTGATTTCCGCCGAAACTGCGTTGACACGGTCCATACGCTCGGGCTGTGGTGGTGAGCACCAGTCGACTTTCGTCGGCGATCACGGCACGGCCCGTCGTCGCGACGGCCGTCGGTGCCATCGGGATCTCGACCTCGGGGCTGTTCGTCGCGTTGTCCGCGACGTCCCCGGGAACCGCATCGTTCTTCCGCTGCGTGTTCGCGCTTCCGCTCCTGCTGCCGTTGGCCATCACCGAATGGCGCGGGGAAGGCCCACCGACCGCGGGGCAGCACGGGTGGGCCGCGCTCGCCGGCGTCCTGTTCGCAGCTGATGCGCTGCTGTGGACCCAGGCGATCTACGAGGTCGGCGTGGGACTGTCCGCGGTGCTGGTCAACACCCAGGTCGTCATGGTGCCGCTGCTCGCCCGGATCATCGACCACGAGGTCCTCAGCGGCAGATTCGTCGCCCTGTTGCCTGTGGTCGTGCTCGGCGCCGTACTCGCCGGCGGCGTGCTGGAATCGGATGTGGTGGGCACCGCCCCGGTGGCCGGCACCATCCATTCCGTCCTTGCCGCGCTGTGCTATTCGGTGTTCCTGTTCCTGCTGCGTCGCGGTGGCCCGGACCGGCCGCTGGTGCAGTCGTATCTCACCATCATGGCGTCGGCGGCCGCAGCAGCCCTCGTCGGCGGTGCGCTGTGGGGTGGGGTCGGCCTCGCCCCGGGGTGGGATGCGGCGGGATGGCTGATGCTCACGGCGGTCAACGGTCAGGTTCTGGGCTGGTTGCTCGTCGCGCTGGGCAGCCCGTCGCTGCGGGTGGAGATCAGTTCGGCGCTTCTGCTCCTGACCCCGGTCGCCGCTCTGATGCTCGGGGCGCTGTTCCTCGCGCAGCAACCATCCGTGCTCCAAATCCTCGGCTCGACAATGATTCTCGGGTGCGCCTACCTGATCACCACGAACCGTGCACGCGCGCTGCTGTGAGTGTGCGCTCAGTCGGAGAATCGACGCGGTCGGGGTGCGAACTCGAGGATCAGCAGCGCCAGGAGCACTGAGGCGAGGTGTCGGGTCGGGAAGAGGACGTACCGATGCGGTCCGAGGGCGTTGAACTTGCGCAGATACCGGTAGAGGGACTCCAACCGGATGAGGGGGTCGCCGAGGTGGATCAGCTGGCGAAGCCACCGGCGCTCCCGGGTGTGCGCATCGGCCTCGAAAATGTCGGTGAACGGCGCGAAGGCCAGCGACACACGCGCCGCCCCAGCGCTTTTCGCCCAATGGATCATGTCGACGGTCAGGCGTTCGTCGATGCCGTTGGGCGCCCCGCGCCGTCGCCACGGAATGTCCAGCGAGATGTCACTTCCGCCGCCCGCCACCGCATATTGCTGAAAACCCTGGATCGTTCCGTGGCGATCACGGGCATAGATGATGTGCAGACCCGGGTACTCGCGGCGCAATGTGCCGTCGAGGATCATCGAGAATCCCCGCTCGGTACGTGACCCGCGCGGCGCCGATCTGACCACGTCGACCAGCTCGGCGCGCAGGGTCGGATCGAGATCGGCCTCGGCGACCACCGCGGTGGCGATCCCGGCATTGTGGGTGCGTTTGACGGCCTGACGCAGATTGCGGAACCTACGGCCGCTCATGTGGAATCCGGCGACGTCGATCACCACGTCGCGGCCGATCGATATGGGCCGCAGCGACGCTGCCCGGCCGGCAACCTCCTGCCACAGCGCGAGCCGATCTTCGCTGCAGCCCAACACCACGACCTGCCGGCCGTGGCGATGGCATTCGTCGGTGAACGCCGCGACCACTTCCCGGAATCGGTGCGGGTCGCCGATCGGATCGCCGCTGACCACCGCGAAGCCCAACAGCGTGCGGTACGCGAGCGCCGCGGTCCCATCGGCACTGCCGAAGTAGCTCTTCTGTCGCTGCATCGCGAACGGCGCGAGCGGATCGCCGTGGGTGCGGCTGACCAACGCCCAGATCCGCGGCAACGCTTCGGGTTGTCGATGGACACGAGCCGGGCGCATGAGCGCGTACCCCGCACCGGCAACCAGAACGTCGCCCACGACCGATTGGGAACCGATGTGCGCGCCGACCCCGACGAGCATCAGGGTTGCGGCGACCGCGGCATGCCCGACGGTCACCGGCCGGGCCCGGAAAATGCCTCTGGCGATGAAGGCGACCGCCACCAGCAACGACAAGGACCACACGAACCGACTCCGCGGATCCCAGGTGAGCTCGTGGTCGCGGATCATCAGAACCGCCAGCCACACGAACGCCCCGAACACCGCCACCGCACCGGCGAATCTCGTCAGCGGTGTTCCTGTGGCCAGCCCCGCGGACGACACCGGGGGACGGCCACCGATGTCCGCCGGTGCCGTTGTCGGTTTCTTCCCGACGCTCCATTCGGCACCGGACGTCAGCGGCAGCCTGCTCAGTCGCATGGCCCACGGCGGGCAATCGCAGCCCGCCGACCCGTCGAACCCGCGGTGCCATGGCTCATAACAATTGATCTTAGGCTGGCCGAGCTCCGCGTTCACTGCCGTCGGCCAGCGGTTGACCAGCATGTTCACAGTCCAACAGTCAGTACTGTGGGACGCGATGTTCCATCGATTCCGGTCCTGCGTGTTTCGCTTGCGGTTCACGGTGAGCTACGCGACCGCGCTGTTCGTTGTGGCGTCGGTGTTGTTGGTGCTGGGACCGTTGCCTTTTGGTGAGCGAATGTGAGTTCGCTTGCTCCATTAGGCAGCCTCGCCTTGCGGTGAGGCGGTCCCCGTCTGATCCACCGGGTGGTGGTGCGGGGTTGACGTTTCATCGCCTGCTGCGTCGCCCGCTGGTGCGGGTTCGGTCTCATGCGTGGCTCCACGTCCTGCCGCCGGGCCACTCCCGGCGGGACTCTGTTCACCCCAGCAGGGTTCGCCGAGTCGGGCGAGGTTGATCGCAGCGCCCAGATCACGATCGATCCGCACACCGCAGTGCTCGCAGTCAAAGACACGATCGGCCAGCGTGAGGTTTGGCTTTCGCCTCCCACAGCCCGTGCACGTCTTCGACGACGGAAAATACCGGTCGGCTTCGATCAAATCGGAACCGTACCAGCGCGTTTTGTAACTGAGCATGCGCCGCACCTCAGCCAGCGCGGCATCAGCCAAGGCTCGGTTCAGACCCCGCTTGCGGGCGCCTCCCTTGGCACGCATGCCAGCAGCGTGCAGCGTTTCGACCACGATCACCTGGTGGTGTTGGGCCAGCGTGGTGGTGGCCTTGTGCAGCACGTCACGGCGCACCGCCGCGGCATGAGCATGGGTGCGGCCGATGCGCGCCTGGGTGCGCAGCCACCGCTTCGACGGCACCTGCTTGGTCTTGGTGGCCGGGTCGTAGCGGCCGTGCTGGCGGGCGGCGCGGCGCTGCAAAGCCCGCAACCGGAATTGCGCGGCGGTCAGCGACTTCGGCGCCGGAATGCGGTCGACCTCAACACCATCGGGGGTCGCCACCACCAGCAGCGCGTCGGCTTTGACCCCGACGTCGACACCGACCACCGGATGCGCCGACCGTTGCGCGTGGGCGGGCCGCGCCTTGGCCTCGACAATCACCTGCAGGGCGCAGTGCCAGCGCCCGGCGCTGTCCTGGCGCACGGTCGCCGACAAGATCCGCGCCGTGCCGGCCTCGATCCGGCGGGCCAGCTTACGGGTCGACTCATGGGTGCGGATCGGGCCCAGCCGCGGCAGGGTGACGTGGCGGCGGTCAGCCTCAACCCGGATGGTCCCGGTGGTGAACCGCACCGCCTTGCCCGCCCGGCACGACTTGAACCGGGGGAAGCCGACCGCACGCCCTTTGCGTTGACCCGTCCGGGACTTCGACCACGCGTCCAGCCCGCGGGCCAACGCGTCCATGCCGGTGTTGTAGGCCTCCTTGGAGTTCTCGCCCCACCACGGCGCACACCACTGTTTGCGCTGATTCCACACCCGCCGCAGCGCCGGCAACGACCACCCCAACACCGGCGTCAACTCTGCTTCGGGGATGCCGTAGCTGCGCTCAGCAGCCCGCTGATCCATCACCGCCTTGACCAGGGCGAGCATGTGGTTGTGGGCGAACCGTGCCGCACCAGCATGAGAAGCCAACCCGCGCAGCTGTGTTGGTGTGGGATCCAAGGCGAACCGATACCCTTGGGCCGTCCCACCCTCGGGTACCTCGAACCCAGCCATCAGCCCACCGCCCCGGTCTGCTTGGCCCGGTCACCGCCCGCATCGCCCGGTTNNGCGCCCCACGCGCCCATACAGGCGGCGCACATCGAGGTCAACACCTCGATCATGTCGCGCACCAGATCATCGGTGGTCTCGCCCTGGTCGGCAACCAGGATCCTACGGCCCTGCGCGGACAACGCGGCTTCCAGATGCTCCACACCCAAGCGCGCCAACCGATCCCGATGTTCCACAATCACCACCGAAGCAGACGGGTCCGACAAAATCCGGCGCAACTTCGGCCGTCTCCCGTTCACACCCGACCCCCACCTCACACACCACCTCGCCGACCACATGACCATTCGAGGTGGCCCAATCAACAAGTCGCGCGACTTGGCGGTCCAGATCCTGCCGTTGATCATGCGAGGACACCCGCGCATACACCACCGTGCGACCGGCCTGCCCAGCTGCTGGGGCCTCGACCCAAATCGTCCCCGACTCCAACCGGCGAGCCGGCACCGGCATCCGGTCCTCACGAAACCACCGATACGCCGTCTGCGGATGCACACCATTCGCACGCGCCCACTCGGCCAGCTTCCAGTAAAACACACATTCGATCACGTTTACTCACATACAATCGAACAGATCACAACCCCCGCGGCCAGTGCGGCATCGACCACCGATGCCGACCCTTCGATGCGGATCCGGTGGCATTCGGCCCAGGCCGATTTCAGCATGAACCGCTGAGGCGACGGCAGCGCCGACGCCAGGTTGACCACGGCGTCGTGACCTCGAAACGCCTCGGTCAGGCCCGGCGTATCGAACAGGGACACCCGAACCGGCGCCGCGCCCTGACCGCGAAGGACCGCGGCCTTGGCCTCACTTCGGGCCAGTGCCGTGACCTCGTGGCCGGCCGCGGTCAGCGCTGACACCGCATGACTGCCGATCGCGCCGGTGCCTCCCGTGACGAACACCCGCATAACCCTCACCCCCTTGGCTTCCCGTCGGCGCATTCGAAGGCGGCCGACAGAAGCTCCCTCCTCTTTATAAACGTGACGTGTGGCGGCGGTCACCGGTGCGGCCGAAAACACGCCGGTGACCACGCATCGCACGCTAGTGTCTGGACGGCGCACGACCGGTGAGGAGGCGGGCCATGGGTGGCTATCGGACGGTGATCGTGGGAACCGACGGCTCGACCTCGTCGATGCGTGCGGTCGCGCGGGCGGGCGCTGTGGCCGCGCAGGAGAACGCGAAGCTCATCGTCGCCACCGCGCATTTCCATCACGGCGAGCGGGGCGGATGGGCGCGCCCTCCGGCGCCGGATCAGGTGAGGGATCGCCGGGCCGAGGACGCACTCGGTCGCGAGGGTTACCGGATGCACGGCGACGCGGACGCGTATGAGGTGCTGCGCGACGCCCGTGATGTCGCGTACGCCGCGGGCGCCCGCGACATCCACGAACGGGTGGTTCAAGGCGCACCGGTCGCGGCGCTGCTCACCCTGGCCAACGAGGTCGACGCCGATCTGATCGTCGTCGGCGATGTGGGCCTGGACTCGGTGGCCGGACGTCTGCTTGGCTCGGTGCCTGCCGAGATCGCGCGCAGATCGAAGGTCGACATCCTCATCGTGCACACAGCGAACTGACCGGTCGGCGTCTGTACGTCGATTCTGCGTGGCCATCTAGCATGACGCCATGACTCTGCACGCCGACGCTGCCCATCCGGATCTGGTGACCGTCGAGGTGCCGACGCACTGGTACAACCTTGCCGCCGAGTTGGATCAGGCGATCCCGCCGCACCTGCACCCGGCCACGAAGGAACCGGTCGGTCCCGACGACCTCGCGGCACTCTTCCCGAGTGGTCTGATCGCGCAGGAGGTCTCCACCGAGGCCTACATCACCATCCCGGAGCCGGTGCGGGAGATCTATTCGATGTGGCGGCCGTCGCCGCTGATCCGGGCACGGCGGTTCGAGAAGGCGCTCAACACCGGGGCCCATATCTACGTCAAGTACGAGGGCGTCAGCCCGGTCGGTAGCCACAAGACGAATTCCGCTGTCGCGCAGGCCTATTACAACAGCATCGACGGCGTACGCAAGCTCACCACAGAGACGGGCGCCGGTCAGTGGGGCAGTGCGCTGGCATTCGCGGGCGCGCAGTTCGGCCTTGAGATCGAGGTGTGGCAGGTGCGCGCGTCGTACGAGTCGAAGCCTTATCGCGGCCATCTCATCCGGACCTACGGCGGTGTCGTGCACTCCAGCCCGTCCGAACTCACCGAGTCGGGCCGCGCGATCCTCGCGAAGGACCCGGACACCACGGGCAGCCTCGGCATGGCGGTGAGCGAAGCGGTCGAGGTCGCCGCCGGGAATCCTGACACCCGGTATGCCCTCGGCAGCGTTCTCAACCATGTTGTGCTGCACCAGAGTGTCATCGGCCAGGAGGCCGTCGCACAGTTGGCCGCCGTCGAACCGAACGGTGCGGATTTCGTGTTCGGTTGCGCAGGAGGCGGTTCCAACCTCGCCGGCCTGGCCTTCCCGTTCCTGCGCGAGAAAATCCACGGTCGTTCCGATCCGAAGGTCATCGCGGCCGAACCCGCGGCATGCCCATCCATCACACAGGGGGAGTACCGCTACGACCACGGTGACGTCGCAGGTCTCACGCCACTGCTCAAAATGCACACGCTCGGAATGGATTTCGTGCCCGATCCCATCCACGCGGGCGGTCTGCGCTACCACGGGATGGCACCCGCGCTCAGTCACACCGTCGAACTCGGTCTCGTCCGGGGCGTGGCCATCTCGCAGCACGATGCGTTCTCCGCGGGAGTGCAGTTCGCACGGACCCAGGGCATCGTGCCGGCACCGGAGTCGACACATGCGATCGCCGCTGCCGCGGCGCACGTGGCGGACGACCCGTCCGAGCAGGTCGTGGTGATCGGCCTGTCCGGTCACGGCCAGCTCGACCTGCCGGCCTACGCCGAGTACCTCGACGAGAAGTTCTGAGGCCGGCGGCCGTCGGTCCGGCGCTGCGTAACTCGGGGCGTTTCGTCGCCGTCAATACGAGGTATACCGCTCAGCGTCCGCGAGCAGGAGGCCTCCCGATGAGCATGAGCGCACGACCCGTACACGGCGTTGTTGACAGGGCAACCGATAGTACGGCTTTCGAGTACACGGCGCGGGCAGGTTTCGCCGCGAGCGGGGTGCTTCATCTGCTGGTCGCGTTCATCATCCTGCAGATCGCGTTCGGGTCCGGCGGCAACGCCGATCAGTCCGGTGCGCTCGGGACGCTCGCTCGCCAACCCGGCGGCGCGGTGATCCTGTGGGTGGCCGCGGTCGGGTTGGTCGCGCTCGGATTGTGGCGCGTCGCAGAAGCGGTGATCGGCACCAAGCCGGGTGAGAGCCACGGCGGTGGTGACAATCCGGCCTGGAAACGCGCAAAACCACTGGGGTTGGCGGTCGTCAACTTCGCGATCGCCCTGTCGGCGGCACGCTTCGCCATGGGTGGCGGCCAGTCCAGCGGGCAACAGAATTCCGGCCTTTCGGCCCAGTTGATGCAGACCGGTTGGGGCAAGTTCGTGCTCATCGCGGCAGGCCTGGGTGTCGTCGCGGTGGGGTGCTACCACGTGTACAAAGGGGTGTCCAAGAAGTTCCTCAAGGATCTGCGGGTGTCGGGCGGCACCGGGATCACGGCCGTGGGCGTGTGCGGTTATGCCGCCAAAGGAGCGGCCCTTGCCGGCGCGGGTGTGCTGGTGATCGTCGCGACGCTGCGTGCCGACCCGGCGAAGGCCGCGGGGCTGGATGCCGCGGTCAAGACGCTCGGCGAGGCGCCCTTCGGCAAGTTCCTCCTGATCCTGGCCGCGCTGGGCATCGCTGCCTTCGGTGCGTACAGCTTCGTCCGCAGCCGGCACGGTCGGATGTGAACTCCTCGGTGAGCCGCGTCCGGGCCGCGACAGGTGACCCCGGCGTGCTCAAAGACCCTGGCGTTCGGCCCAATTCGCCAGGCCGGCAGGACTGAAGACGTCATCGAGGCCCCGGATGACCGCGCCATGTAGAGGCCCGTCCTCGCCGTGCTCGGCGTCGAGAACCGGAGGCGGTGAATCCCTGCGGTAGTTCATCAGGCTGTCCCGGTAGGCGGAGTCGAAGGTCTCCGTCGCCGCGGCGCGCAGCAGCGCCCCGACACCACCCAGGGTCACCACTTCGGGATCGTGCAGGTTGACCAGGCCACCGATGCCGCGCCCCAACGATGCCGCGACCGCCTCGAGCGCGCGCTGCGTCCGCGCGTCCCGGTCGCCGGCGAGTGTCCGGTGGACGTAGTCGACCGGATCGCGGGGTTCCGCCTCGCCGCGGTGGCGGGCGAGCGCGCGCCCGTCGACGGTCAGGTCCCAGCATCCGCGCGCCCCGCAGGGACAGGTCAACGCCGGGTCCCCGAACGGGATGTGCCCGTATTCGCCCGCCGCTCCGTGCGCGCCGGATATCGGTTCATCGTTGACGACGAGCGCGCCGCCGATGCCTGTGGCGACGATCAGATGCAGCGATGTGCCCGCCGCCTTCGCCGCGCCCGAGCGGGCCTCGGCCAGGCCCGCCAGCGTCGCGTCGTTGCCCAACAGCACCGGAAGCGCGGCGCGGATCCCGTTGGTGAGCACCGACAGATCCACGTTTCGGCGGCCGTGCGGCGTGAACTGCACCAGGCTGCCGTCACTGACGGTGCCTGCGACCGATACGGCCAATGCCATGAGCCGCTGGGTGTTTCGCCGGTGGGCAGTGCCGATGGCGTCGGCGAGGTCGGTCAGTGCGGTGTCGAGCCCAGCGCCGGTGTAGGTGCCCTCGGCGACGACCTGCGGGATGCCGTCCAGCCCGGCCAGCGCAAGCTGCCACCCGGTGGCGCGCAGGTCGGCGGCAAGCACCAGGGGTCCGTCGGGGTGCGGGCGCAACAGGGTCGTCGGTCTGCCGCGGCCCTGGGCGGGAGCCGGGGTTTCGTCGAGTAGACGCGCCTGCCGAAGCCGCGCGAGGAGATCGGTTGCGCTTCCGCTGCGAATGCCGAGGCGGGTCGCCGCGGCTGCGCGGGTGATCCGCGGTTCGTCGCGCACCGCCGCGAGTAACTGTGCGGCGCCCAGCCAGCGCAGCTGGGAGGGCTGCCAGGTTTGGTCAGACATCGCCGAAAGTATTGCATTGAATAAACTCGGTCATCGAGTATATTCGTGCGGTGACGCTCATCGACTCACGGACGCCCGGTCTGCGCGCCGGCCTGCCCGGTCTTCTCTCGCTGGCCGCGGCGTCGGGTTTGGCCGTGACCACCGAGATGTTGCCGATCGGCCTGCTTCCGCAGATCGCCGAGGCATTCGCGGTCTCGGCGTCGGTGAGCGGCTTGCTGGTCGGCCTGTACGCGGTGATGGTCGCGGCGCTGGCGGTGCCGTTGACGATGGCCACGTCGCGGTTCGCCCGTAAGCCGTTGTTGATGGCCACGGTGGCCGGTTACGCCGTGAGCAACACCCTGGTGGCGGCCGCGCCGGGATTCGTGGCGGTCGCGGTGGGGCGTGCCGTCGGCGGCATCACGCACGCCTTGTTCTTCTCCCTGGTGATCGGCTACGCCCCGCGACTGGTGTCCGGCGGGCACGTCGGACGTGCGCTGGCGGTGGCCGGCAGTGGCGCGTCGGTGGGTCTCGTGCTGGGCGCACCAGGTCTGACCTCACTGGGCACGGCAACCGGTTGGCGCACACCGTTTGTCGTGCTCGCCGCGCTGTCGGTCATCACCGTCGTGCTGCTGGGCAGGGTGCTGCCTCCCGTTGAACACGATCGCACCGCGACCACGCCGCAGACCGGCAGACGGGGCCGACTTGCGGCGGTGGCGGTTTCGAACGCGCTGGTGTTCCTCGGCCATTTCACCGTCTACACGTTCATCAGCGTCACGTTGCTCGAAAACGGTGCCCGCCCGGCGTTGGTGGGGCCGATCCTGTTGATCTGTGGGGCATGCGGTCTCCTGGGACTGTGGTACTCGGGGCGCGGACTGGATCGAAACCCACGACGGACCACCGCCGTCCTGCTCGGGGCACTCATGTGCTCGGTGGCATTGCTGGCTGCCCCTTGGCCTGCGTTGTGGGTGCTGTTGGCCGCGATCGCGGTGTGGAGCACCGCTTTCGGCGGAGTGCCGTCGATCTATCAGTTCTGCGCGGTACGGACGCACGCGGTCTCCCCGGAGCGGGCGGGTGCCTGGATCAACTCGACGGCCAATGCCGGGATTGCGGGTGGATCCGCCATCGGGGCCGGGTTGCTCGAGACCGGGGGAGTGTCGTCGCTACCGTGGGCCGGTGCCGCGCTCATCGGACTCGGACTGGTGGTGGCGCTGATGTCGCGCAGCGCGTTCCCGGCCGGGGCGTGACGTCACAGGACGGTCGGGATGCTGCCACCCTCGACGCGCACCGCGGCGCCATTGGTCGCGGCCGACCGGGGGCTGACCAGGTAGGTGATGAGATTCGCGACTTCTTCGGCGGTGGCGAGACGTTGCAGCAGTGACGTCTGCCGGCCTTGCGCGAAGAATCCCGCGACGACGTCGTCGCGGGTGACACCGGTGCTCGACGCGATGCCCGCCAGAACGCTTTCCATACCGTCGGTTGCCGTCGGTCCGGGCACCACGGAGTTCACCGTGACGGTGCTACCGCGGGTGAGGTCGGCCAGTCCGCGCGCCAACGCCAGCACGGCGGACTTGGTCACCTCGTAGTGCATCATCATCGACGACACCATCACGCCCGCGTCGGTGCCGACGAGCACGATGCGCCCGTTGTCGTTGCGGCGCAGCATCTCTGGTAAGTAGTGACGCGACAAGCGGACCCCGCTGAGGACGTTGACCTCCCAATACCGGGTCCACTGTGCGTCGGTGATGTCGGCGAAGTCGGCCGGCCCGTACGCACCGACGCCGTTGACCAGAATGTCCACCGCCGGTTCGGCAGCCGTCACCGTGCGCACACCGTGCTCGGTGCCCACGTCGGCGACCACCAACCGCACCGACGCATCCGGCACCTGTTCGCGCAGGCGTTCCTCGGCCTGCTTGAGGCGATCCTCGTCGCGGCCGTTGAGCACCACGGCCGCGCCTTCGGCGGCGATCGCGGTCGCCGCGGCCAGGCCGATGCCCGACGATGATGCGGTGACCAATGCCGTCTTGCCGGCGATGTTCAGATCCATGTCTTTCCTTCTATTTCCGGGAATCAAGCACAGGTACAAGGATTTCCGTGACGACGCGACAGACGAAGTCGTCATCGAAGGACCCTGGTGTCCGGTAGGTCATCTGGAACAGGACCATCGCCGGGATCACGGCGCTCAGCAGGTCGACGTCGGCGTCTTTCGAGACCTCACCGCGTTCGACCGCCCGCTCGAGAAGCGCGCGGACGTGTTTTGTGCCGTCGTGCACCAGGCGCTCGCGCACGGCCTCGTGCTTGCCGGGTTCGCGGTGTAACGCGGTTGCCAGTCCGCTGATCACGCCGGCCCGATCCGCGTCGAAGAAGCCGGGTGTCGCGCACAGGGCCGTCAGATCATCGACCGCCGAACCGGTGTCGGGCAGCTCGAGTGCGTCGTCCGGTTGTGCACAGATCGCGGCGCTCAGCACCGCGGACTTGTCGCCCCAGCGGCGGTAGAGGCTGGCCTTGCTGGCGCCGGCGCGCGTGGCGACCTCGTCGAGGGTGACGCGGTCGTATCCGAGCTCGGTCACCACGTCGACTGCGGCGTCGTAGATCTCACGTTCACGGGCGCCTTCGATCCGTGGCCTCGCCGGTTTGGTCGTCACAATTCCTCCTCAGCGCATGAAACGATTCCGTTTCATACGCACACAGTACGGAACCGTTTCATCGAGTGCAACCGGCCCCCCGTAGGGGGATGAAGACCTATGCGGTCAGGGGAACACGATCGGCGGAATTGCGGACGGCAAGGGGACTTCGGGGATGTCCGCGGGCAACTGAACCTTCGGCACGTCGGCGGGAGCTTGAACCCGCGGGATGTCATTGGGCATCTCGACGGTCGGCACCGCATCGGGAAGCGGCACGACCGGGATGTCGTCGGGCAACGGGAACGGCGGGATGTTCGCCGGTACCGGCAGCGTCGTCATCGGGTCTTCCGGTGCGGCGAAACGGCCCTCGTCGGCGGCGCAGCCGGCGCCCGACGTCAGTACACCGACCGCCAGGGCCACGCGCGCCGCGGCGAGGTAGGTGCTTCGCCGCTGCGCGATCGACATGTCGTCAGCCTCCCGGTTGTATATACGGCGACGCTACCACCGCCGCTTCCGACGCGTGTGCGCTCGTGGTGCCGCAGCTGCGGAATCCGCTGAGCCGCAACACTTTCACCCAGGTAGGAGATCTCGCCCGGTGGCACCGTCGACAAGCTCGCCGCGGCGGACGGACCGGCTGCGCGCCAGGCTGATCGCCGGGATCGCTGCGAGGGCGAAGAGCGCACCGGCCATGACGACGTACAGGTGCACGCCCAGCGCTGTGCTCACCGGAGCACCAGCGGTGGCCGTGCCGGGCAGCTGGGTGGCTTTGAGCACCTCGCCTCCGGCGAAGTTGAACACCACCGAACCCAGGGCGAGCATGACCGACACCAGACCGGCGATCGTGCCGTGTTGCTCAGGGGCGGCGATGTCGACCGCGAGGTTGTAGCCGGAGGCGCTGATCGCGCCCGCGGCCACGCCGAGCATGGCGGCGCAGATGATCGCCAGCGGAAGTATCGCGACGCCGACCAGCATCGTGAACGTTGCCACCGCCCCGAGCGCGATGCCTCCGAACAGGGGGAGGGCCGGCCCGGATGACCTCCCGGCGAGCCACCCGGCGCACACACCGCCGACGACGATGCCGAGATTCGGTGCGGCGAGCAGTATTGCGATCGCTTCGCCGTTGCCCAGCCCATAGCCGAGTCCCCGTTCGGCGGGCACCTGGGCGACGACGCTCGTCAACTGCAGCATGCTTCGGAAGGATCCCGCCGCCAACAGCAGCGCCAACAGCGTCAGCAGCATCGGGCGGTGCAAGGCCCGGATGTCGATGATGGGTTCGTCGACGCGCAGCGCGGAGAACGCCCACCAGGCCAACGCACCCGCACCTGCGGCCAGCAGTGCGATCATGCGCCCGTCCAGCCAACCCACCGCCTGCCCCAGGCTGACGTAGGCCAGCACTGCGCCGAGTCCGCCGCCGAGCAGCAGCGCCCCGGCCACATCGATCCGGGCGGCGGTGCGGATCGGGGACTCCGGGACGAAGCAGCGCACACAGACCGCGGCGGTGGCCGCGAGCACCGCCGCGACGACGAACACGCTCTGATAACCGAATTCGTCGATTACCGGTTTCATCACGAACGGTTCGACGATCCCGACGACCGATGCACCCGAGGTCAAAAGGCCGACGAGCGCCATCGCCACTTGCGGCGCGCAGATCTGCCGGACCAGCGCGACGGTGAGGAACACGGCTGCGAAGGCCGCGCCCTGGAGGAACCGGCCGATCAGGAAGGCCCAGAGGGTCGGTGCCGCCAGGCAGACCACAGCTCCTGCGCACGCCAGAAGCAGTGTGCCGACGAGTATCCGACGCTTGCCGAACACATCGGAGCTCTTGGCCAGAAGTGGTGACCAGATCGCTCCGGCCAGCATGGCGCCGGCGTTGAGCCATGCCGCTTGATCGGTGTCGAAACGGTCCAGCAGCTGCGGCATGACCATCAGTGGTGATCCGATGACCACATCGGCAAGGACGTTGGCGAGGATGAGGACCGCGGCCCAGAGGATCAGTCGTTTACTCCAGCGGCGCGGTGCGGTCCCAACGGTCGGGTTGTCCGGTTCGGCGTTCACGTCTGTCTGCTCGGGCAGCGTCGAAGATCGGTGCCGGACAGCGACAGGTCGGTGTGGGCTGCTCGACGCTCACTGTGTAGCAGCCGGTCGAGTCCGAGCCGCTGCAGCCACGGCAGCAACACCACCATGATGTTGCGGCGCAACAGTTGTCCACCGGTGCGTGACAGCACGACGGAGTCGGTGCGCAAAGCGAGGTCCTGGTTGCGAGTGACATAGCCGCGTACCCGGCGTTCGTACACCTCGAAGGCCGTCTCGGCGTGCTCATGTCGAACCAGTTCGCTGGCCAAGACGTACGCACCGGCGATCGCGATGCTGGTGCCCTGTCCGGACAGGAACGCCGGCGCGTACGCCGCGTCGCCCACGAGGGCGACTCGACCGGCGCTCCAGCGATCCATGCGGACCTGGCTTACGGTGTCGAAGAAGATGTCGTCGGCGTCCGGCAGGGTGTCGATGATTTCGCCGGTGCGCCAACGGTCCTCAGCGAAGGCCTGCTGCAACGCGCCGACGATCTCGTCGACGTTGTGCGGACTCACTGTGCCGGGAGCAGGATGGACGAAGGTCAAGAACGCGCGTGTGTTTCCGCCGTCGGCGGGGCGTTCGACCGTCGCCGTGCGTCCCGGGTGGGAGTACATGTAACCGCTTCCTGGGGAGACCATTTCGTTGGAGATGTCCCAAATGGCCACATAGGGCCCGAGATGGCGGAGGTATCTGCTCTCGTCACCGAAGGCCAGTTTGCGGACATTCGAGTGGATGCCGTCCGCTCCGACCACCACGTCGAAGGTCCGGGGTTGGCGGCGGCTGAAGGTGACGTCGACACCGCCGTCGGTGGGGGCCAATGCGGTGATGGTTTCTCCGAATGCGTAGTCGACCCGGCCGGCGGTGGCGTCGAAGAGAATTCGGGTCAGTGCACCTCGGATGAGCTCGACGTCACCGGCGCCCGCATCGTTGATCAGACGGCCGAGATCGAGCCGGACCAGCCGTTGTCCACCGGGAGTGAGGAAGTCCACCGGGGCGTGCTGATAGCGGTTGGCTGCCACCTGTTCAGATAGCCCCATGCGAGCGATGACTTCGGCTGCGGCGCCGCGGATATCGATGGGGTAGCCGCTGGTACGCAGGCGTTCGGCGCGTTCGACGACAGTGACCTCCCATCCGGCCTCCGCAAGCCAGAAGGCCAGGACCGGCCCGGCGATGCCGGCGCCGCTGATCAACGCGCTGCGCGTGGTCATGGGTCTCCTGATTCGGTCGAGCTGCTGGTGAGTGCAGGACGCTGCCGCGCGCTCGGCGCGTAGGGCAGCGGATGAGCATTAGCTACAGATGTGTTGCTTATACGTCGAGACGCTACACACATGCGATAAGCTACGCAAGTGTCCTCTAAAGGTTCGAGCGGACAGCGGCGTCGTGGTTCCGCGCTGGAGTCGGCGATCCTGGAGGCGGGGTGGGATCAACTCACCGAATGTGGCTACGAGGCCTTCAACATCGACGCGGTGGCAACCCGATCGGGCTCGGCCAGGTCGGTGCTGTACCGGCGCTGGCCCTCCAGGATGGACCTGCTGAAAGCGGTGATCCGGCACCGCGGTGAAATCGACCAGATTCCGATACCGGATGCGGGAACCCTGCGTGGTGATGTGCTGGCCGTCCTCACCGAGTTCAACAACCGCCGGTCTCGCACCATCGGCCTCATCGCCGCACGGTTGGGGGCTTACTTCAACGAGGCGGAGGGGTCGCCGCAGCAACTTCGCGCCCTGTTCGTTCCCGATGGGCCCAGCGGGATGGAGATCATCGTGCAGCGGGCGATCAGCCGCGGTGAGCTTGCCACGATGCCGCCGGCCCGCATCGTGGCACTGCCGACCGACCTCCTGCGGCACGAACTATTGATGACGATGACATCGGTGCCGGCCGAGACCATCACCGAAATCGTTGATGACATATTTCTGCCGCTGGCAACGAATTTCGGTGAGAGCGCTCGCAGGGGCCATCGCTGACGCAAGGGGTGGCGTTTTGTCGTCAGGTTCAGAGCAGCTGCAGCACAGGAAATTTCGTCACTGTGACGCAATGGTCGCATGCGCTGCGAGTGGGATCGGTTGTGGGGGCGAGCTGATGCGATGTTCATCGCGTGGTTGTCCGTTCTCATTGAAATTGGGGCATGTGATATTGCCTGACCTGTGGTGCCCCAGATTGGGTGAGAATTTCGGTGCGTCCGGTTCTCATAGTATTTGGGGCAACTGGCCTCGGGACAGTGACACGACCTGCTTGGCAAGGCGTGTTGCCACTGTGAGGAGCCGTCGGCCAGGCCACACTCCCAGTATTTCCGGGCCGTTCATCCAATCCCACTGACCGGGAAGATGTTGTCGGCGAGTTCCATGTGTGACTTCGATGCTTTTCGCGGTGGCCAGCGCGGCGGTTCCCAGTGGCCCAGGCGGACCCGCTTGGGCTGGTGGCGGTCATGAGCCGTGCCGCGATGTCGAGGCGGCATTGAATCCCGGTGCGCCCGTTGGCGCGGCATCGGGATTAGGTCCGTCTGTAGTCGTCCTGTGGAGGTTGGGTGGTGTGCGCGTGAGGGGTGCCGGGGACCGCGAGTCGCGCGGCCAGTCCGCTGAGCAGAATGTCGAGTCCGCGGTCGAGCTCGGCTAGTCCGTCGTAGGACGCCCAGGTTGGTGCGAGTTCACGGAGGTGCCGAAATTG
This sequence comes from Mycolicibacterium goodii, assembly GCF_001187505.1. Next base: position 4,981,643 of record NZ_CP012150.1, on the reverse strand, counting down.
GTCGATCGGCAATCGGTGCAGCCCCAGCCGCAGGACGTGGTCGGTTTCCTCGGGCCGCTCGACGATTTCCTGTAGTTCGGTGAGTACGTGCCCGTAGAGGAACCCGAACAATGCTCGGTAGACGTGCACCGCGTCTGCTCCGTTGAACCCGGCAGCGATGAGCAGGGTGAGGACATCTTCGAGGTGCCGCAGGATTCCTGGTGGGCGCATCCCAAGCGGTGTGGCCAGCGGACGGGTGGCCAACAACGGAACGACGTTGGGGTGTGCGCGCGCCAAGTCGCGGAACTCGTGGGCGAGCTTGCGCAGCGCAGCGGCCCAGTCTGGCGTTGTCGTGTCCAGCGAAAGCTGTGCGAAGACCATCTCGACGACGCCGTCGAGCACCGCAGCCTTGTTCGGCACATGCCGATACAGAGCCATGGGGTCGCGTCCGACTGCCTCGCCGAGCCGCCGCATCGAGAGCCCATCGACACCGTCGCGGTCGATGATTTCCAGGGCGCAGGCCAGGACTGCCGCGCGGGTGATCAGCCTACTCTCACCGACGACGTTGCGGGTGTCGGGCGCGGGAGTTGATGGACCCACTCGGGGTTGCATCATGGACAGTGCAGACTTCCGCGCATGTCTGCACTGTAGTCCTACGCTGTAGACATCGCAATCGCGAAGCCGCAAGCCCGACCGTCCACACGGTAGTTCTATGCCGTAGACCTACGCTGTTGACAAAGTTTGTGGTGGGGCGTGTACTGGATTTCTAAGCATCAGTAGAGGCGCCGCCATGATCGTCATCGTTGGATCGGTCGTCGTGTTCGCCGCGGCGGTCTTGGGGTTCACCGGGGTGCTGACAATCGCGGGGTCCACTGGGGCTATCGTCGGCGAATCGCTTCGGATTCGGCTATCGCATCAGCTGGGCCGACGCGCATCGGTCCTCCTCGGATTTTTGTTGGCGCATTTCGACGCTCGGCTTGAGCGTGTTGTCAGCTGCCCGCCACGAACTGGAGAGGTGGTTGACTCTCCCGGCAACCAGCCTCGCCCCATGTCTTCATCCCGCGATCGTGGGCCATGAACACCGAGAACTAAGGAGTCCGCGATGAGAGTCGTTGAAAAGATTGCCCACAAGTTCGAAGCCACCAAGGGCAGTGTGAAGAAAGTCTTCGGCCGCGCCACCGGCAACACCGGCCTGCGGGCCGAGGGGCGCGTCGGCCAGGTCAAAGGCAACACAAGACAGGCAGGCGACAAGCTCAAAGACGCCTTCAAACACTGATCCCGGGCACACCAACCCCGGTCATCTGCACGAAACTAGGTAACTGGCCATGATGATCCTCGGAGTTGTCCTTGTTGTTTTGGGGCTGCTCCTCGCGAGCCTCGCCCCCCCGCATTCGCGTTCGCCCATTTCGTTTTGGTCATCGGGGTCATCGTGCTGGTCGTGGGCCTGCTTGTGATGCTTATGGGGCGGACGGGTCACGCCATCGGCGGCCGGCGTCACTACTGCTGACTGGCGCGTGGTTGCGTGGCCGACGGCATTGAGTCGACGGCCTTTTTCGGGTCCTGTGCCTCGACAGTCGAGCGCTACCACTTCGAGACTGGTCAGCTGCGAGATGGTGCCGGCCAAATAGTCACGCTGCGTACATAACTCATGCTTTATCAATGAAAAGGAGCCGATATGTCCACCAGCAGTATCACTTTCGTCGTTCTCGTGGTGTTCGCGACGACCGTGCCCATCGCTATCTTCGCGTGGGTAGCGGGCAACAGACACGACAAAGTTCGCCCTGCGGCACCCGACAACACCCACCAACCCGTCAACCAGGACCCACCGCGATTTCGGCAGCGCGAGGCGTGGGCTGACGAGGCTTCCGACCGCATCACTGCGCACGGTCAGAAGCCGACATCTGGGCGACCCCAACATCGGGCCTGTCTCAATGGCACGGGGGCCGCCGCAACGCGGCGCCGGACCCCCTTGAACAGCTCGACGACCCAATGGGACCGAGCGGACACCAGGGACAGTTTCCGACAGGCGCCCCATGAGCACGTCAATACCGATCACAACGAACGCCAAGACAAGTGACAGCATCCAAGACGCCCAGGACGGTCGGCATAGAGGAAGAATTCCACCTTGTCGACCTCACCACCCGGCGGCTGGCACCGCGGGCACCAGAGCTGCTATCACTGCTGCCTGACGGTTATGTGGCCGAATTGCAGAGTTGTGTCGTGGAGACCAACGGCAGTGTGGTCAGTACGCTTCCGGAACTGCGGGCTGATCTGACAGCACGACGTCGAGTCCTCGTCGATACCGCCGCCACTCTCAGGTTGGGCGTGGTTGCCGCAGGCGCGGTTCCATTGTCGGTGCCCAGCGAGATGCACGTGACCCAGACTTCCCGGTATCAAAAGATGCTTGCGGACTATCAGCTGTTGGCACGCGAACAACTAATCTGCGGGACCCAGATTCATATTGGAATCGACGACCGTGATGAGTCTGTCCTAGTGGCCGGCAGAGTGGCCGCCTATATTCCCACTCTGCTTGCGTTGAGCGCGAGTTCGCCATTCTGGTCCGACGGATCTGACACCGGCTACAGCAGCGTCCGCACATTGGTATGGCAGCGATGGCCGACCACCGGTCTGGCGCCTCCGGCCACGTCAGCCGCGGAGTACGACACCTTGATCTCCAATCTGATTGCGACCGGAGCGATCACCGATGCGGGGATGTCATATTTTGACGTTCGCCCCGCCCTACGAACCCCCACCTTGGAGCTGCGCGTGTGCGATAGCTGTCCACGCGCCGACACCATCGTGCTCATCGCGGCGCTATTCCGCGCGCTCGTCGAACGCGAAATCGAGGGACTACGCGCCGGCGTGCCTGCCGCCATAGTGGTGCCCCCGCTCGGCCGTGCCGCGCTGTGGCGAGCCGCCCGGTCAGGGCTGGAAGGCGACCTGGTGGACTTGATACATCCGGCGAGTCGCCCCGCGTGCGATGTGGTTACCGACTTGGTCCAGATGCTGCGCCCACAGCTGGAGGCATCCGGCGACTGGCATCCCGTTGAGGAGTTGGCGCGCAAGGCTCTGGCGCAGGGCAGTTCGGCGGCCCGGCAGCGCCGCGTCATGCGCATGCGCAACAGCCTGCTCGACGTCGTGGATCACCTCATCGCTGAGACCTCAGACGTCGCGCCCGGCGCCCGCGGTGCGTTGGCAAGCCAGAGTAACGGGGTAGGATCACCACTATCAGTGGTATTTCGAACACGCGACCATTTTGAGTGTGTCATCACTGATTTGAAGGACAGGGCCGCATTACGTGGTTCAGATGGGAGCGTCAGTATGACGCCACAGCAGACACGCAGAAATGATCAGCGCTCCATCGTTCCGGCGCGCACGCCGCGCCTGCGGTTAAAGCCCAAAGCACCTCAAAGCGGCTATGTTGACGGGGCGTGGTGGCCCCGCAGCGAAGATCTCAGCGTAGAGCTGCCAGACCTGTTGGCCGTGCTCTCGGTACGACTGGGCCGCATCGACCGAGTGCTTTATCACCTGAATGCATGGGTCAAAGCGCCGCGAAAGCTCACCACCGGAGGACGGACGGTACGCCTGGACGGATATCGCCTTCAGCCGATCAACACCATCGAAGTTCTCGGGCTCGACGGTGACCGGCTCACGCTACTGGTGGTTCCGTCCCACACTGATGCCCACGACGCACACCGCACCATGATGACCGCGGCGCAACCCCACAACGCCGCGACCGTCGACGGACTTCTCATGATTAGCCAACGAGACCGTGACATACGCACCGAGGCATCGACTGCTCAAGAATGCTGGGAATCAGAAGGCGGAACTACGGCTTCCCCACGGTTGGCGCAGCTGCCCGGCTGACACCGAAACTTCCACTGCGGATCCGCATCCGCGGGAGGGCACGCTCCCTCTGGGGTCTTCGCGGTTTTTAAGTGGGTGGGCGTGTGGATCGTCGCCCGCCCCAACATATTCGGGCATTTGGTTGGGGTGTCGAAGAAGTTCTCACAGACCCACGCCATCTCGTTGCCGTTGACCTGAACGGTGACCATTTTGATCTTCAAGATGCCGGAGTCCGAATCGCAGCGCGGTTTTGTTGCCGTGCCGGTGGCCGCAGTGTTCGAAAAAGACTTCGCCGTTGTATTGCGTGACATCCATGTCGACGTCGGTGGCCAAGCCTTCACTTCAATGGTGTGGCCCCCATGCACGGTGCGACGTCACAGAAATCGTGCTGACTGTTTAACCCGAGGCCACCTTTCGGTGACGTCTAACGACGGACTTCATGCGGGACCGGCTATCCGAGCAGGGCATACTGGGCGTGCCGGGACACTCACTCAGTGCCTGGTCCGCGTCAGCGTGTGAGCGGTAGCTTCCGATCGGGCCTTTGTTGGCTGTCGGTCGTCGGTGCTCAGCTGCGTTGAACGGTGGCGTCCAGGTCGGGATCGCCAACGTGGGCGCTGAGCTGGTGGCGGTCGGCCAGCGCGATGCCCAGGTGCGCACCAACCTGTCCACAGCAGCTGATCGCGGTGGTGCTCGGCGGTGGTGCTGCGGCCGAAACGGTCGCGGTGCAAACGAAACTCGACGCCGCCGGGCCTGTGGTGATCGGTGGGCCCGGGCTCCGCGTCGTAGTGCAGGTGTGGATCCTGGTGGTCGTCAGCGATAGTCGTCGGCTCACCAGACGGTGTAGTGGCCGTCGTCGAGTGAGGTTTGATGGCGGCGATCACCGCGGCGCTGACCAGGGCGTCGAGGGCGATGGTCGATTCAACAGTGGTGCGCAGGATGAAGCTGATCATGGGACCGGCTTGGTCAGTGTTTCGGGGCGGCCTGCTGTCTGAAGCTTCAAAGAGCTCGCCGGCCATGCGGAGTGTCACCGCGGGGCCGGGGAATCGTGCCCTGTGAATCAAGTCTAGATCCACCCGCATGGCCGCTGTGCGCCCGCGTTCGCCAACACAGCGTCGCCGTGAGTGCCGTGACAGTCGCAGCGGCGTTGATGTGCCAATCGGTTGTCGCGGCAGCAGTCGGCAAAGTCGTGCTCGGCGGCGAAGTCGGACGCCGGCCCATCGGTTATCTGCGTCGCGGCTGGCTGCAGCACAGCGCTTTTACGGACACAGCAGTGCAGCAGCTGGGCTGAATCGACCAGTGATCACATCACCGACATCGTGGCCAGTCATCGTCTGACCTTCATCAATCCTCATTTCCCAAGTACACGCGCGCCAATACGGCGCAGCACCTGGGGATGCTGAGCGGCGTACTCCTCGACCAGACGCTGAAGGATCGTCGTATAGGTCCATAACCCCCTGATGAACTGCGAGCACTATGCGCGGCGATGAAACAGACCGTGCGGCTTCCGCTTCTCGTCTCCGGCCACCTCGGTCCAGCCCCCCGCCGGATAGGTCGCGGGCTGCATTGTTCCGGCACGGATAACCTCTAATGACCCATCGGCGTGCTTGACGTAGCGGTCACCGAAGCGTGCAAACTCATCAGTGAGGCCGTCGTTGCGGGTTACTTGTACAGTCATGGTCAAGTCCGATCCCTGGCGTTATCGCCAGCGTCTTGTTCAGAAGCCTTCGCCGGATGGGTATTCAGGTACGCACTGCGTGGTTTGGAGATCTCTGATTCCCAGCGCTGCTGGGCAATACTGGCCCGGTCCAAGCTGTTTCGGACGCGCGGTTGGATCCCGAGAAGGCGGTCCACACACGTCTCGTCGCTTGGATGTGCGGCCCTCATCATGGTCGCGTGCGCGTCGGAGGCGTCCGCGTACACAGCTATGACCAGCAGATCGAGTCGACGGAATCCCGGCCCTAGCAGACTGATGGTTGAGATAGGTTGGCGCTCATATCCATCCAGCTTGACCGGGCCGCAACCAGCGTCGAGTTTTCGCGGCGCTGACTGCCAGTCAGACAATCGGTAGAGTACACGTTCGACGTGTCCCAACCTGACGGACAGGACCGCTAGAAGTTCGGGAAGCTCAGCGCTGAGGTCATCGCTGCGCGGCCACCAAGCCCCATCAACATAGCCTCTTTGGGGTGCCTTGGGTTTCAACCGCAATCTCGGAGTACACGACAGGCCGTGCACCCGTTGCGAATTCTCCACTGCTTGTAGCGTCATGTGGACGCTCCCATCTGTGGTCGAGCCAATCGACCTATTGATCGATGCTCCAAACCCGAATGGACAATTTGCATGACCGAACACCGACATGTTTAACGCTACTCGCAGTCACACAAAATTGCGACACACGGGGCCGGCGTCTTTCAAGTAGCTGTTGGTGTCAGGAGCCGCGGTGTGGTCCGAGCAATCTGGTGATCGGTCCCGCGGGTCGGTGCATCGCCAGGCGTTGGTCGCATATCCATTGGTCGAGGGCGCCGGTGCTCCCGCAGCGATCGGGGAATTCGGTCTCGATCCGTCGGTGAAGCGCGTCAAGGAGTTGGCCGCTGTGAGGATGCGTCGTGGCAATGTGGGGCCGATAGTCGGCAAGGATGACAGCCAAGGCGACGTGATCGCTGTAGGCGTCGAGGTATTCCTCCACCGTGATTTCTCGAAGTGACAGCACGGGTGTGATGGTGCGGCCTTCACGCCACCAGCAATTCAGGATTCGGCGTGCATCACGCATAGCGAACGCAGCGAATTCCCTGTGCTGGTAGGCCATTCGCGCATGCCTGCGTGCTGCTGTGAGCACTGCCGGGCGGTGTTCGAGTGGTCGTTGATCGCCCCACCGGCGTGCTGGTGCACCGATCCATCGGCGATGGCGGAAACACACAGTGCGGTGTTCGGGCAGCCAGCAGTAGACCGGCTCATATATTCCACGGCGCGCCATACACAACCGGCATGCGGACCGTGATCGGCGCAGCTGTTCGGCGAAACCATGGCCTCGGGTGAGGCCTTTGAGCCGAATTTCCAGCAGATCGAGGGGGTAGCCGCTGGCAGTTGCGAGCCATTCGGGCCGCGGCTGGTTGCTGACCGCTGTGCCCGACAGATAGGTGTGCAGTACCTTCAGGGGTAGGTGGTTGGCCTGGGCCAGTCGCATCGTGTAGGAATGCACCGTTTCGGTCTGCACCGGCCACACTCTGCGCGGCAGCGCCTGTTGTGGTCCATGGGGCCATGGTCTGGGATTCATGCCGGTTCAGCTGGCGGTGCGGGCGGCGGCGGTGTGAGCGGCATAGTCGATCAGCACGGTGTCCATGAGCGCCCGCGAGACCTGTTCAGTGCCATCCAGCATGGCCTGGATGGCTGCGGCACGGATCAGATGGGCAAGGCTGCCGATCATGCCGCCGGTGCGGCGGTGCAGGTATCGTGCCTCGGCCACAAGGGTTCCCGGTGTGTGACGGTGCAGCCGCAACGTACCCTCCATCGCCGCCACGAGCTGACGCCATTCTTTTGCGTCCGGGAACGCACTGGTGTGGATGACACCACAGCGGCCGGCGAGCTGGCGTCCGCGGGTGCCGGTGAACAGCCCCGAACGCTCCACGTCGATCCCGGCATACACAAACGTCGCGGGCAGGTGTTCGGTGAAGTATTTCAGGTGATCAGACAATTCTTCCCCGGCGCGGGTATCCAGGTTGAGGTTGTGGAATCTCGTCGACCACGACGATGTCGGTTCGCGCGTCGATGAGCACTTGGCACACCGCATCGGAGATGTCGGTGACGTTCATCCGCGGGTTGAGCATCGGTAAGCCCAGAAACCGGGCGAACTCCATCGCCAGTTTGCGTGGTGACCCTTTCGGCGGTGCGGTCACATACACCACCGGTATGCGGCTGTCGTCGCCGGGGAACCGTGCCCTGGTGCGTAGTTCGTGAAATCTGCCCAGCTGTTTGATCGCGGTGGTCTTGCCGGTCGCAGCAGCGCCGGAGATGATCAGGCCACGTCGCGCGCCAATCTCGCGCTGGTTGAGCAGGGTCAGCAGTCGGCCCTGATGGGTGATCGATTCGATCGCTGATGTCGTGACCACCACCAACTCCGAGTGATGCGCCACGCGGGCCTCGTTGTAGCGGGTCCGGGCATCGTCGTCCAACTGCGACCATGTCAGATCGTCGAACAGTTCGAACTCGGGCGCATCGGCCTCAATGAAACGCCGCCAGCCCTCCAACGTTGTGGTGGGCTGGCGGCGATCCTCCAACTGGTTCACGGCCACTGTTTGCGGCTCGGTCACAGTCGCCACGATTGGGCCTCCTTGCGTGCATCGAACACCGGCAGAGGAATCACCTCGGCTACAACGTCTTCACTGCCTGCGTCGTCGGCCGTTTGGTCGCTCGGCGACGCATCGTGCTCGGCCGGCGGCACCGGCACGCCGGACCAGCCACGGCCGGCGCTCGCAGCATTGGTCCGTCCGGTCACCCGTCGCTCCACTTTCGTTCGGCCCTGCGGGCCAGCGGCGACTCGGTCCAGCAGATCCTCGGCGATGGCTGCAATCTCGGCTTCCTGCGCCTTCTGGATGCCTGTGCGGTTAGCCACAGTGCGTGCGTGACGCCACAGCGTCTCGCCGAACGGCACCGGGGCGCTGCGCAGGTGCGTCCACGTCGCGGACAGCCAGCCATCGTCGTGGTGATTGCGTATCCAGATTCTCGACACGTCATAAGGGTCGTAATGGACCTCCCACTGTCCGTTGTGGGCATCGACCCCGGAATGCTGGCGGCGGTAGGGGTTGAGCGCCTTGGCATCATAAGTACGATGGCTGATCCGGATCCCGTAACTGTTAATGGTCCGCCACGCCACCGGCAGCAGCTCAATGTAATCGTCGGCGCCCAGCGGGACCGGCACATAGCCGGCGACTTCGACCAGCGCAGCGTATTTCTCGTTGGGGGTCAACGCTTTCCCTGGCGTCACCGGATCCCGCAGACCGTCGTGAGGCCGGTTCTGCCACACCGCGATGATCCACTCGTCCAGCAGCGCCTGAAGTTCGATCATCGACCACACTGCATCGTCCTCGGCGTTCTTCCCGCGCCGTTCCACCGACGACCCCACATACCCGGCAACATACTGCGCGAACAGGGTGCTCACAGACTGCAGCGTCCGTTCTACCTTCGGTTTGTCGGTCGGGCAGTCAGGATGAGCCGGTTGCAGATTGATCCCGAGAGTGCAGCACGCCTGCCGAAACGTTTGTGACAGATACGCTTTCCCGTGGTCACACACGACCGTCTCCGGAGCGATCACCGGCCGCGCCGCGGCATCGGCCAGGCGCTGATCAACGCTGGTCAAACTGTGGTGCGGCAATACCGACCGCGACATCCGCAGCGCATCCGCCCATCCCGGACGCATTGGCTCCGGAGTCAACGCCCGCGCTAGCAACAACGACGCATCCACCGCCTTGGTCGTCGGCCGCAACACCGCCGCCGGAATCGAACGCGTCGCGTTGTCGACCATCCCGGTCAACTCGACGCGGTCCACCAAACCGTTATCCAGAACCACCAGCACATCCAACGGCGTCGAATCGATCTCCACCATCTCCCCGGGCCGCACCACGGTGACCGACCCGAACGGGCCGTCCGGCTGCTTGGACAACGACCGCCGCGTACGCGCCGACCCGAACGTATGCCGGCCCTCGGCGAGCCTCTTCACCAGTCGGTAGAACGTCGGCTGAGACGGCATCGCCGGTGCATCCTCGGGTCCGTACGCGCACGCCAACGACTTCGCGACTTGCCGCTGCAGGCGCTGCACTGTCCCCGTCGACAGGTTGGTCTCGCCCTCAATTGCGTCACGCACCGCGGCGACCACACGCTCGTCGACTCGGCCGAACACCTGCCGGCGACGATTGTGTCGCCCATCCACGACGCCCAACAGCCCATCCCGCTCATAGGCGTAACGACGACGCTGCAATGCATTCCGGCTCACCTCATGGCCAGCGGCACGCAACTCGTCCAGCTTGGCCAACTCCCGTTGGCGCAGAGATCGTTTCGCCGTGTCATATTCCGGGCGGGGTCGAGAAGCGGGAGCGGCCCCGGGCGGCCGGCCGGTCAGGATCTCGACGATATGTCGCTCCCACCAGCGCGCCAGCTCAACCGCTGCTTCCGGGATTCCCGCCAACATCTCCTCAGAACACAACGGTGGCCGCGACCCTGACACCAACGCCAACGCAGGGTCAACCAACAACTGCGACACCGGCACCACGATGTGCTCACCGACGGCGTTGACCAACCGGACCGACCCACCTGACAAGGTCACAACGGTGAAAACACCTGATGACAAACGGATCTCGTCTCCCTCGCGGACCACACCCGTTCGCACGCCAGCTCACCACCCAGCTCTGAGGCTGATCAGCGTGTCATCGGCGAGCAGCGCACCACGCAAATCGGCTACCAAGCACCCTTTCCAAAGCAGGTGAAACAGCACCGGCAACACCACCAGCGGAGTACCCACTGCACGCACGCACGCCATCAGCGGACCGACTCGTGAGAATATCTCGGCCAGCTGGTCAGCCAGAGCGATCCGTAGAACGCGTGGGTGTCGATAGCCAGACAACCATCGCAGGTTCGCGCGCAACACCGGATCCAGTACGCCGACCCGGCGATAACCCCAGCCAACCGCTGCGCAAGCCGCCTCAGACCGATCGAACACCTCCTGATCGTCCTCCGAGATTCGCTCGTCCTCACGAACATCAACCACCACGGCAGAACCATCTCGATGACGCACGAAGTAATCCGGCACGTGTCGAGATCCGTCGGGCCAGTGGAACCAAAACGGTTGCGACAGCACGCCAACCACATCTGGGTCGGCATCCAGCGCCATCAGCTGATCACGTTCCACCCATGACTCGTGACCGACGTGCGCACCCGTGGTGGCAAACCACCACAGACCGGGAAAGTTTCGTTGACCGCGAAAAGACGGGAAATTGCGCACTGGTGCGCAATCCAGTTCAAACCGGACCGCAGCGCATCGGTCTAATGAACGGCGCAGACGTCCATCGAATGTGTCGAACTCCAGGTCCACAACACCCGCTACAACCGGCCCTGCCGACAACGCTGATGTCAGCACAATTAAACGTTAAGCCGAATGCCCCAGATGCAGTGAGAAAGACACGCGGATACCCCAGATTCAATGAGAATGCCCCAAAATCCGCGAGAACGGACAGTGGTGTTGTGGAGCCAATTGCGGGATGTGCCGATCGATTGTCTTGATGGCACCGCCTGGTGGCGGTTCGGGGTCTGAATGGCAAGCGGGCGTGGAGAACTCGTTACAGCCAGGCTGCTTTCATTTCGTCACTGTGACGTTTTCCGGGGCGGGGGCCGTGGGGGCATGAGGGCGTCACGCCGCGGGTCGAGGTGTCGAGACGACTCCCGGGGACATCAGAGTTCGTCGCGGCCGACAACGGTGCGGCGCGAGTAACGGCGTTTGAGGCCGATGCGACGGCGCACCGCGGCCGGGTCCTTGGCGGCCCGTCCGCGGCCGCGTCGCTTATGCGGCTTGCACATGGCGCACCCGCGCCACGAACGCGATGGATGATGGTTGGGCATCTGTAGCGCTCCTGGGGGCGACTCCGCACAAAGGCGAAGATGAGTACGTTACGGGATCCCGTGTGCCGTTCCAAGCCCTTATCCCGTTCTACCGATAAGCTACATTATGTCAAGTTAGCGTTCGCGATGTTCATCTGATGAATCATGTGACACTCGAAGTATCGCCCTCCACCTCTGTCACGTCGGGCGAAAAAAGTCGTTCAACCGCAATTACGGAGGTGACGACACGGAGGTGATGACATCACTTGAGACGTCATCCCCGGCCTTCGTCACAGTGCAGTTGGCGTCTTCACAAGTCGCGAGTGACAACTTCACTGAGACGGGACAGATAGCTACGTACGGCGCCTGCGCAGTTTGCTACAGCACGCGGATTGCTCCCCCAACGCGATGAAAACCTTCGTTCAAATCACGCCATTGGTGAGTGTTCCGATGCCGTCGATCGTGATGTCGATGGAGTCGCCCGGGTGCAAGGGCGCGGTTCCGCCGGGGGAACCGGTCAGGATCAGGTCGCCGGGATACAGCGTCGCGAAACCGGTCAGATACTCGACGATGAACCCGATGTCGTAGGTCATGTCGGCGGTGTTGCCGTCCTGCCGCGGTGTCCCATTGACACTGCAGCGCAACCGAACACCGTCTATCGGGTCTACATCGGTCTCGATCCACGGGCCGATTGGGCAGAATGTGTCGAAGCCCTTTCCGCGGGTGAGTTGCGGGTCGCTGCGCTGGAGGTCGCGGGCGCTGACGTCGTTGGCGCAGGTGTATCCGTAGATGTAGTCCGCGGCGTCGGCGGCGGAAACGTTGCGCGCCGGCTTACCGATGATGAAGGCGAGTTCGGCTTCGTGCTCGACGTGCGAACTGAGCGTGGGCGGCGGGAGCACGATGTTGTCACCGGGGCCGATGATCGTCGTGGGCGCTTTCATGAACACCGAGGGCGACCCGTCATGTGCGTAGCCCATTTCCCGGCGGTGGTCGCTGTAGTTACGGCCGAGGCAGAAGATCTTGGACGGGGTCGCGGGGGCCAGAAGCGTGACGTCGTCGCGCCAGGCGACCTCCTCACCTGTTGTCCAGCCGTCGTCGTACGGCGCGCCGCTGAGCAGATGTAGCGTGTCGCCCTCCAGGATTGCCCATCGAGGGCTGTCGTCGACTTCCACTCGTAGGTACCTCAACGTGCGCCGCCCAGCCGGATTGGTCGCGCGAATGTATTTTGGTGGCTGCCCTCGACGACGCAGACCTTGGCGGCTTTCTGCCAACGCGCATAGTGCGGTGCACTTCGGTGTGCCGTCCGGAACGCGTCTTCATCGGTGTAGATCTCGTAGAGGTAGAAGCGGGTTGGTCTTTCTGCATCCTGGTGGACGTCGAACACCAGACAGCCCGGCTCGTCGCGCAGGGAGGCGGCGGCGTTGGCCATGATCGCGTCGACGAATTCGGGGAGCCTGTCGCGATGGACGTCCAGGGTGACGAAGAGGCTGTACATTACGCATCGCCAGAGAGTGTCGGGACACCGGATTCGGTGGCGAGGGCGTCGAGGTCGGCGATGGTCTTGGCGGGTAACGAGACGCTGCCGGCGGCGGTGGCGACTGCACGGTTCTCTAGCTCCCCCGGGACGAGGATCTCCTGGCCGGGGGCTGGCCGGGAGTGTTTGACCGAGTCGATGAGTTCGGCCATGCGTTCGGCGAACAATGCCGGCGGCATGATGGCGTCGATGTTGATGGCGATCACCAGATGGCCGCAGCCGCTTCGCTTGTCCGGTACGTAGGGGCCGACGACATCGGTGCCGAAGGAGCTCCCGGTCAACACCCCGGACAGCACGTCCATCATGAACGAGATGGCGTACCCCTTGTGACCGGCCATCGGCAGCAGGAGCCCGTCGATGGCGGCCTGCGGGTCGGTGGTGGGCAGCCCCGTCGCGTCGATGGCCCAGCCCTGCGGAAGTTGTTGTCCGCGTTCCCGTGCCGCGTACACCTTGCCGCGCGCTACTCCGATGTTGGCGATGTCCAGCACGATCGCGCCCTGGTCGCCACCGGGCACGGCGATCGACCACGGATTCGCGCCGACCAGCTTCTCGACACCGCCCCATGGCGCCATCGCGGGGCTGCCGTTGGTGGTAAGGATGCCGACGCAGTCACGCTCGGCGAGCATGCGCGTCCAATAGGCGGCGGTGCCGAAGTGATTGCTGTTGCGGACGGCGACGACGCCGACCCCGTGCCCGGCGGCCGCGTCGGCGGCCATCGAGACGGCCCGGTGGGTCACCACCTGGCCGATCCCGTCCCGACCATCGAGCACCGACACGGCCGCGAAGGAACTGACCACCCGAGGATCGGTGACCGCCTGCATCGCGCCGCTTTTCAGCCGCGCCACGTACCACGGTAGCCGGAGCATTCCGTGCGAGGGATGTCCCCACAAGTCGGCGGTGACCAGCGATTCCGCCACCAGTCGTGCATCGTTCTGCGGAACCCCGTTGGCGCGCAATATTTCTGCGCCCACCGCGACGACGTCGTCCGCAGTGAAGCGGCGTTGGGTGGACAGGGTGTCGGTCATCGGTAGGCCTCTCTCAGTCGTCGGGCATGCTCATCGGTCACGGGGCGCACGGCCTGACCCCGGAGCAGCAGGAACAGTTTCGCGGTCTCCTCGATTTCTTCGAGAGCGTCGGCTGCCGCGTCGAGGTCATCGCCGGCCACGATCGGGCCGTGGTTGGCTAGAAGCAGCGCGTGGTGCCGGCTAGCCGCCACTTCGGCCATTGCGCCGAGCGCGGAATCTCCCGGTGCGTGATACGGCAGCAGCGGCAACGCACCCACCCGCATCGCGTAGTACGCCGTCAGGACCGGTAGAGCGTTCGACGAGTCGACATCTCGCAGACACGACACCGCGACGGAATGCGTACTATGCGTGTGCACCACGGCTTTGGCATGCGGCCGGGCTCGGTACAAGGCGAGGTGGAGGAACGCTTCTTTCGTGGGCCGGGGACCGTCGACATGGTGGCCGTCCGCGGTGACCCGCGACAGCGCGTCGCTGCGGAGGCGGTCCAGGCTGACGCCGGTGGGGGTCATCAGGATGGTGCCGTCGGTGTCCACGGCACTCAGATTGCCGGTCCGCCCGAACGTGAGGCCACGCCGGAAGAAGGAGGCGCCCAGTTCGACGATCTCGGAGGCGACGGTCACGACAGCGTCTTGCTGGTCGCCGCCCGGACGAGCAGGTCCGGTCGGCCGAAGTTGCCCGATTTGAGCAGCAGCGAAAGCCGGTGGTCGCGCGTGCTGCACCATGGCACGCCGCGGTCCGCTTCGGCGTCTACGACAACTGTTCTCACGTCGAGCGCATCCACCACCGCGCCGGAGGTTTCGCCGCCGGCTACCACGACTCGGCCGGCACCCGCGGCGACCGCTGCCTTGGCGAGCGCGCCTATGATGGACTCCAGCTGTGTGGCGATCTCGGGATCGGCCTCGCTGCGCTCCTCGGCGGGCGCCGACGAGTACAGCATCACCGGCGCGTCGCCGAGGTGATCGGTCAGCCACTGCGCGGCCGGGTCGAGCAGCTCGCCCGGATGCCCGACCTCGCGGGGATCCAGGCGCCACGACGCGAATCGCTCACGCGCGTAGGCGACTTGACCGAGGGTCGCCTTCGAACAGCTGCCGGCCAGGATCACCGCGGGGCCGCCCGGAGCTGGGACCGGCTCCGAGGAGTCCGGACCGCGGGTTCCGACGCGGATCACCCGGCCCAGTGCCCCGGCCAGTCCCGCGGCACCCGTCACCACGGCCATCCCGTCGACAGCGCGGGCCACGGCGGTCAAATCGTCCTCGTCGAGGGCGTCGAGCACGACGTGACGAATGCTGTCGGCAGCCGCCGCGCGGAGCTCGTCGCGGATTGCCTCGCTGCCCGCTCTGACGCGTTGCCAGGTGACCGCACCCACCAGGTGCGGTGTCTGGGCGCCCATCAACCGCGGAAGGTAGGAGTCCCTCATCGGTGTCAGCGGATGGTGCCGCATCGACGAATCGGACAACAGCTGATCGTGGACGAAGAGGTGGCCCTGATACACGGTGCGGCCGTGCTCTGGGCTGGCGGGACACACCACGGTCAGCGCGTCGCCCGCGGCGTCGAGCAGCGCATCGGTGACCGGGCCGATGTTCCCGGCGGGTGTCGAGTCGAACGTCGAACAGTATTTGAAGTAGACGATGCTCACCGCAGCCTGCGACACCAGCCAATCCCGCGCTACTAGTGCCATGTTCACGGCCGTCCCGGCGTCGAGCGCGCGGCTCTTCAGCGCGACGACCAGCGCGTCGTAGCCGTCGACGTCCGGCATGCCGTCGGGTTGCCCGAACAGCAGCATGGTGCGCAGGCCCTGGCGCCGGAATGCCGCGGCGACATCGGTGCCGCCGGTGTAGTCGTCGGCGATGCAACCGATCATCGGGTTACTCACGATTGCTCCAATCGACGGGCGATCGCCTTCGCCGCGGCCGTGGTCGGAGCGATGACCGGCAGTGCCAGCTTGTTGGCGAGTTCACCGGCGGCGGGGCTCAAGGAATACTGCGCGATGCACACCAGGTCGAATCCTCCCGCGGTGCTGTCGAAACCGGCGGCCAGCGCGGCGACGAGCCCGGGGGTGTCGTCGCGTGCGGCGGCTTCCGCGGCGCCGCTGCAGAATACCGGGACCACTTCCGCGTCGTGCTGCCGGCACGCGAAGGCCGCGGCGAGGCGGGCCGAGGTGTCGGCCGCCGATCCGCGCAGTGACGCCAGCACCGCTACCCGCGTCGGGGCGGCACGCAGTATCTGGGCGAACATGTCGGCGTCCGAGGTGAAAATGGGTGTGCTGAAGAGTCTCCCCGCGATGTCGCCGACCTCGCCGTACATCGAGCACGCGATAACAACCGCGTGCGCGCCGCCGTCGACGCCGTGCCGCACGAGGGTGAGCATCCGGTCGCGGAGTGCGGGCGTGAGTTCACCACCCGTCGCGTCGGCATCAGGTGCGAGTCGGTCGTCGATGATGTTCCACAATGTCGACCCCGGTAGCGCGTCGGCGAGGGCTGAGCGCAACGGCGGAATCGACGCGGGCGTGGCGTGCACGGCCGCGACGGTGACGTGTTCAGGCATGCGGCCTACTCCGATGGATGTTCGTGGCCCAGACGCCACACTGCGGCGGCGCCCAGGCTCGTGTCGATGTGGGCACTCATCAACTGCGCCGCCCCGTCGCCGTCGCCGGCGGCGATCAGGTCGACCAGCTGCGCGTGCTCGTAGGCCTTCTGGTCCCGCGCGGCCTGCGTCCGCTCCGTTTGGAGCGCCAGCCGCCGGTAGCGGTCGGCCTTGTCCCACAGCCCGTCCAACGAGTCGATCAGCAGATCGTTGTGGCTGGCGCGGTAGATGGCAGCGTGAAAGTCGCGGTGCGCCACCAGCTGGCTGATCGCGGGCGCCGTGGGAAGCGGCGTCAGGTTTTCGAGCGCCGCCCGGATCGCAGCGATGTCGGCGTTGGTGCGGCGTTGCGCGGCCAGCCGGGCCGCCAAGGGGTCCAGCGAGATCCGCATCTCCAGGAGATCCCGCGCCTCTTCGGCACGCAACGGGGTGATGCGGGCGTCGCGGTGCGCATCGAGTTCGACCAGGCCTTCGCTCTTGAGCCGACGCAGCGCTTCGCGCAGCGGCGTCGTACTGATGCCGATTTGGGCCGCGAGCTCACGCTGCTGGAGGACCGCACCTGGTTGCAGTTCGCCGGACAGGATGCGGTCGCGGACCTGTCGGTACGCGTAATCGCTCTTGGTCTCGTACAGCTCTGCCGGCTGCGACATCGGTCACCTCTCTTCGCTGATCGGCTATAACCTACATCACTTTCGCATCGCAGGGGTAGACACTGGTGCGTGTCGACGCGATACCACCGCAGTGTCGGCACCGATTGCTCCTGGTCAATTGCGTTCTATGAAGCGGCAGCCGCCTTCGCAGTGTTGACGTCATAGGTTATAACCATTTACTGTGAGCGGGCACACACGAGGTCAGGCCTGAGACCTGAGCCTCTCTTCAAGGAGGAAGAGCATGAAATCAGACTCGCGAACCACCCAGGGTGGTCGGCGTCGCCTGATCCGTCTCGCAACCGTGATGGGCGTGGCTGTGTCCATGGCATTGACCGCCTGCGGATCCGGTGGGAACACCGAACCCGGCGCCAACAACGTCGTGAAAACCGGTGAAGCCCCCGACTACTACCCCGCCGAGTACTCGGCCATCATCGACGCCTCCAAGAACGAGGGCGGGACGATGACGATCTACTCCAACACCGACCAGGAGAACTGGGACCCGATCTTCCGGGACTTCAAGAAGAAGTACCCGTGGGTGACCGACATCAAGGCCAACAACCTCGACAGCGACGAAGTCTTCCAGCGCGTGCTCAGCGAGCAGGCCACCGGCGGTTCGCCGGCCGACATCGTCGTCTCCAACGCCGCCCAGGCATGGGCCGACTTCGGCGCGCGGCCGGGCACACTGCTGACCTACGAATCACCGGAGGTGGGCAAACTCCCCAAGGAGGCCACCCTGATGCCGAACGTCTACTCGATGTCGCTGGACCCGCTCTCGATCGTCTACAACACGGCGCTGATGACCGACAAGCCGACCGGCCTGAAGAGCCTGGCCGACATCATCGCCAAGGACCCGGGCAAGTACCAGGGCAAGATCACCAGCCGGGACGTCAACGGCGCGTTCGGGTTCACGGTCTCGCACGCCTTTACCGAAGCGCGGCCCGACGCGTGGTCGACCCTGGACAAGGTGCTCCCGTTGGCCAAGGCCGAGACGTCCTCGGGCACGCAGATGGAGAAAATCACCTCGGGCGAGTACCTGGCGGGCATTTTCATCAGCGCAGCGCCGGCGTACCCGAAGATCGACGACAGCGGCGGCCTGCTGGGGCTGACGTTCTTCGACGACGGCACCGTCGTGCTGCCGCGCGGCATCGGCATCCCAGCCAAGGCGCCGCATGCCGCGACCGCCAAATTGTTCACCGACTTCGTGCTGTCCGAGGAAGGCCAGCGAGCAGTCGCCGAGGGCGGTTTGACGTCATACCGGGATGGCATCGAAGCCACCGACGGCAGGCACACCTACCAGGAACTGGTGCAGGCGGTCGGCGAAGAGAACGTCATCAATGTGCCCTACGTGGAGGTCCCCGAAGACCAGGTGAAGGCATTCACCGACCGCTGGGACGGCCTGCTCGGCCGCTCCTGAGGCACCCGACAAAGACAAGGACATCCCAAATGACGACGACGACGACTCCGCCGCCGACCGTCCGGGGCCCGGTAGCGGAGGGCCACCCGGCCCCCCGCTACCGGAAGTTCCTCGGCCTCGGACGCGAGCTCTGGGTGCAATACGCGGTCATCATCGTGTTGGCCATCCTCGTGCTGGCGCCCGTGGTGCCGACGCTCTACCAGTCGCTGCTCGATCGTCCGCTGTACGAAGCGGGCGGAGTGCTCAGTCTCGACAACTATTCCCGCCTGTTCACCGAGGCGGGATTCGGCAAGGTCGCGCTGAACACCGTCTACTTCGCCGGGCTGACCACCATCTTGACCCTGGTGCTCGCCGTCCCGATGGCGATCGTGGTGGTGCGCACTAAAATTCCCGGCGGACGCGTCCTCGCCGCGGCGATGCAGTGGCCATTCTTCATCTCCTCGCTGATCCTGGGCTTCGGCTGGATCATCATGTACGGCCCGTCGGGCTTCGTCAGCATCAAGGTCCAGCAGGTCCTCGGCTTCCTGCCGTGGAACCTGTACTCCATCCCCGGCATGGCGCTGACGGAAGCCGTTGCGCTGGCCCCCATCGCATACACGTTCTGCGCGAACACGTTGCGGCAGAGCGACGCGTCGCTGGAATCCGCAGCCCAGGTGTGCGGCGCCGGCCCGTTGCGCATCATTTTCGGTGTGATCCTGCCGATGCTGCGGCCGCCGATCGTCTACAGCTCGATCCTGGTGATTTCGATGTCCGTCGAAACCCTCAGCGTCCCACTGCTGTACGGGCAGCCGGTGAACATCCAGGTGTTCTCCACGTTCCTCTACAAGAACGGGCTGCAGTCGATCAACCCTGACTACGGCGTGCTCGGCGCCGCGTCGGCCATCATCCTGGTCGTCACCATCGGTCTGGTCGCACTGCAGGCGAAACTCCTCAAGGACGCCCAGCGCTTCGTCTCCGTGAGAGGCAAGGCCACCCGTCCCCGCCTGCTCGACCTGGGCTGGCTGAAGTGGATCACGCTTGGCGCCATTGTCTTCTACGTCATCATGGGTGCGCTGCTGCCGATCGCCGGCCTGATCCTGCGTTCGTTCACGCTGGTGTTGTCGCCGCTGCAGTCGCCGTTCAAGACGCTGACGATGAACAACTATGACCGGATCTTCACCTTCGCCGCATACATCCAGTCGATCAAGAACAGTGTGATCGTCGCCGCGGTGGGCGCGGTCCTGGTCAGTCTCGTGGCTTTGATGGCCGTGATGGTCGCCCGCCGCTCGACGTTCCGGTTCCGCCGAGCCGCCGAATACCTTGCGCTGGCCCCGCAGGCGATGCCGGGCATCATCGTCGGCATCGGCTTTTTCTGGGCGTTCGCCTACGCGCCGTGGGGCACGGGGCAATGGATCCAGGGCACGCTGTGGGCGCTCATCATCGCCTTCGGATTGCGGGCGCTGCCAAGCGGGTTCGGCTCGCTCGCCCCGTCGATCATGCAGATCGGCCAGGAACTCGACAACGCGGCGCGCGTCGCCGGCGCGGACTGGGTCAAGACGTTCGTCCGCATCCTGGTGCGGCTGCTCACGCCGGCGTTCCTCGGCGCGGTTGTGCTGACGTTCGTCACGTTGCTCAAGGAGTACTCCCCTGCGGTGTTCCTCGGCTCCGCCGACAGCAACATCATCGGCACGACGATGCTCGAACTCTGGGTGCAGGGCAACACCGGGTCGGTCGCCGCGCTGGCCTCCATTCAAATCGCGATCACCGCCGTCTTCGTGGCGCTCGCCGGACTGCTCCTGAAAGGACAGAGAAAAGATGCCTGACGTCAAGGTAAGCCAGCTCCACAAGCAGTTCGGCGACATCACCGTCCTGGACAGCGTCGATTTCACGATTCGCGACGGCGAGTTCTTCACCCTGCTGGGCCCCAGCGGGTGCGGGAAGTCCACCACGCTGAACTGCATCGCCGGGCTCGAGCAGCCGACGAGCGGTTCTATCGCGGTGGGTGACAATGTCTTCGTCGACACCGCCCGCAAGGTGTTCGTGCCGCCGGAGGGCCGCAACCTCGGCATGGTCTTCCAGTCCTATGCGCTGTGGCCGCACAAGACGATCGCCGACAACCTCGCGATGCCGCTGCAGATCCGCAGGATCGGCAAAGACAATCAGCGTCGCCTGATCGATGACGCACTGGACAAGGTAGGTCTGCTGCACCTCAAGAACCGCTACCCGCACCAGATGTCCGGCGGTCAGCAGCAGCGCGTCGCCCTGGCACGGGCCCTGGTCTACTCGCCCACGGTGCTGCTGCTCGACGAGCCGCTGTCCAACCTCGACGCGAAGCTGCGCGAGCAGGCCCGCGCCTGGCTCAAGCGGCTGCAGGTCGAGCTGGGTATCACCACCGTGTACGTGACCCACGACCAGGACGAGGCGCTGGCGCTGTCCGACCGCATCGCGGTGATGTCATCGGGACACATGCTCCAGATCGGCGCGCCCACCGAGATCTACGAGTCGCCGGCCACCGCCGAGGTGGCGGCCTTCGTCGGTCGGTGCAACTTCCTCGAGGCGATCATCGCCGACACGACCGACTCGGGTGCCGTCGTCAAACTCGCCGCCAACGGCCAGTCGATGCGCGTACAGACCGACCAGAAGGTCAGGGAAGGACAGACCGTCACGGTCGCGATCCGACCCGAACAGCTGCGGCTGTGCCCCGCCGACACCTCGGTGGCGCCGGGACTCAACACCCTCGACACCGAGGTGCTCACCGTGTCGTACCTCGGCTCGCGCTACGAGTACGACGTGCGTCTCGGCGATCACGTCGTGCAGGTCGTCTGCGACCGCGGTGGGCTCACCGGTCCGATGCGCCTGTCGGTCGAACCGTCCGCTTGCCTGCTCTATCGCGAGGCCGACGTCCTCTCCGACGACGCCCAAGAACTACTGACCGTCACCCCCTGACTCTCGAATAGGACTGCACCGTGACACATTCCCCCTCCCGCAACTACACCCTCGGCATCCTGCACGGCGACGGGATCGGGCCCGAGATCGTGCCCGCCGCGGTGACGGTCGCCGACGCTGCGGTCGCCGCAGTCGGCGCCGCCCCCATCGACTGGCGCGAACTGCCGCTGGGCTTCGCCGCGATCGAGAGACTCAACGAGGCGACGCCCAAGAGCACGCTCGCCGCCCTCGCCGAAACCGACGGCTGGCTGCTGGGACCGCACGACAGCGCGGCGTACCCGGAGCCCTTCCGCTCAGAGCTCAACCCCAGCGGCACGATCCGCAAGCACTTCGATCTCTACGCGAACGTGCGTCCCGCCAAGGCCTTCCCCGGCGCCAACGCCGTCGTGGCAGGTACGGATCTCGTCATCATGCGCGAGAACACCGAGGGCTTCTACGCCGACCGCAGCACCTATCGTGGCACCGGTGAATTCATGCCGACCGCCGACGTCGCCATCGCCCTCGGCATCATCACCCGCCAGGCGTGCGAGCGGATCGCCCGTGAAGC
This sequence comes from Mycolicibacterium goodii, assembly GCF_001187505.1. Next base: position 4,959,562 of record NZ_CP012150.1, on the reverse strand, counting down.
CTTCGAACTGGCATCCCGCCGCCGCCGCCACGTGACGATCGTGCACAAGGCCAACGTCCTGAAGATGACCACGGGTCTGTTCCGCGACGTGTGCCGCGAGGTCGCCGCGAAGTACCCCGAGGTTCGGGTCGACGACTTCCACATCGACGCGATGACGGTGCATCTGGTGCGGCGGGCCAACGACTTCGACGTGCTGGTCACCGAGAACATGTTCGGCGACATCCTGTCCGATCTCGCGGGCGAGCTGGCCGGGTCGCTGGGCATCGCGCCGTCGCTCAACGCCTCTCAGGACCGGGCCATGGCCCAGGCCGCGCACGGCTCGGCACCCGATATCGCCGGCCAGGACCGCGCCAACCCCGTCGCGATGATCCTGTCCACGGCCATGCTGTTCGACTGGCTCGGAGCCCGCCACGACGACGAGGCGATGACGGAGGTGGCGGCCCTCATCGAGCGCAGCGTCGAACTGACTGTCGCCCAGGGCATCAGCACCCCGGACATGGGCGGTTCCTCGAGGTGCCGTGACTTCGCACAGGCCGTCGCGGCCGCGGTCAAGCAGTTCTGACGACACGACGAATCCAGTGGTGGCATGACTAGATACGGCACCGCGCATTTGGCGGGCACGGAACGGAACACCCGCGATACGCAGCGCCGGCTCACCGTTGGCGACCAGGTGCTGCGCTATCACGACGTCAGCGTGATCGCGCCGCGCGAACTGCCGGTGTGCTTGCGGATCGTGCTCGAGAACGTGCTCCGGTTCGATGACGGGACCGGCCGGTTGGAGGAGCAGATCCGCGCCGTCGTCGCCGGCGCGGACACCTCGGTCGACCTGTACCCGTCGCGGGTGTTCCTGCACGACACGAACGGCGTGCCGGTGCTGGTGGACCTGGCGGGCTTGCGCGATGGGATGGCGGCGCTCAACGGGGATCCGGCGGCCGTCAACCCGGTGATCAGCGCAGAGCTGGTGGTCGACCATTCGGTGATCGCCGACGTGTTCGGAACCGCCGACGCGATGGCCCGCAACGTCGAGATCGAGTACGGGCGCAACGACGAGCGGTATCGGTTCCTGCGCTGGGGGCAGCAGTCGTTGAAGGATTTCGCCGTCGTCCCGCCCGGCACCGGGATCATGCACCAGGTCAATCTGGAGTACCTCGCCAGGGTGGTCATGACCGAGGGCGACTGGGCGATCCCGGACGTCTGTCTCGGCACCGACTCCCACACCACCATGGTGAACGGCCTCGGAGTGCTCGGCTGGGGCATCGGCGGCATCGAGGCCGAGGCGGCGATGCTGGGACAGTCGCTGTCGATCAACGTCCCCGACGTCGTCGGCGTCCGGTTGAACGGGACGCTACCGGTGGGGTCGACGGCCACCGATCTCGTGCTCACGATCACCGAACGGCTTCGCGCACACGGGGTCATCGGGAAGTTCGTCGAGTTCACCGGCGTCGGCGTGTCGGCGCTGTCGCTCGCCGACCGGGCGACGATCGCCAACATGAGCCCTGAGTTCGGTTCCACCTGCGCGCTTTTCCCCATCGACGACGAGACGCTGCGGTACCTGAGGCTCACGGGCCGCGACGAACAGCATGTGCAACTCGTTGAGGCCTACGCGAAGGCGCAGGGGCTCTGGCACGATCCGGACCGCGTGTTGCGCTTCGACGCCGTGGTGGACATCGACCTCGCCGACGTCGTCCCCGTCATCGCCGGCCCTGCGCGACCCGAGGACCGGGTGCCGGTCCGTGACGCCAAGCGGCGCTTCAACACGGCGGTGCAGACCGTCCGTGGTGGTCCCGACACCCGCAGCGCCACCGTGACCCTCGGTGATGGTCACGAGATCAGCGACGGCGCGGTGGCCATCGCCGCGATCACCTCGTGCACCAACACGTCGAACCCGGAGGTGATGGTGGCGGCCGGCCTGCTCGCCCGTAACGCCGTGCGAGCCGGCCTGCGCAGCAAGCCGTGGGTGAAGACGACGTTGAGCCCGGGATCTCGGGTCGTCATGGACTATCTGGCCGACGCGGGCCTGGACGCGGACCTCGAGAAGCTGGGCTTCCATCTCACGGGCTTCGGATGCATGACCTGCATCGGCGCCTCCGGGCCACTGATCGACGAGGTGTCGCAGGCCGTCACCGATGGCGTCACCGTTGTGTCCGTGCTTTCCGGCAACCGCAACTTCGAGGGCCGTATCCAGCCGGAGGTCGCGATGAACTATCTCGCGTCTCCCCCGCTGGTCGTCGCGTATGCGTTGGCGGGCACCATGGACATCGACCTCGCGACGGAACCTCTCGGCCATGACGCCGACGGGACACCCGTCCATCTGGCCGACGTGTGGCCGGCGCCCGAGGAGGTCCGGGCCGTCATTGAGGGCAGCCTGTCGGCCGACATGTTCACCGCCGCCTATCGGGAGGTGTTCACCGGCGATCGCCGCTGGCGGGACATCGACGTGGCCGGTACCGAACTGTTTCCCTGGGACGCCGACTCGACCTACATCCGGCGTCCGCCCTACCTGGACGGAATGCCGCTAGAGCCGGTCCCGGTCGCCGACATCGAGGCGGCGCGCGTGTTGGTCAAGCTGGGTGACCTGGTGACCACCGACCACATCTCACCGGCGGGCGCCATCACGGTCGGGACGCCCGCTTGGGACTACCTGGCGGCGCGGGGCGTCGCACGCCGAGACGTCAACACCTACGCGTCTAGGCGCGGCAACCACGAGGTGATGATGCGAGGCGCATTCGCCAACGTGCGCCTGCAAAACCGGGTCGCGCCCGGCACCCGCGGCGGCAAAACGCTCGACTTCCTCCACGGCGGCGCCGAGACCACCGTCTACGACGCCGCCGAGACCTACCGAAAAGCCGGCGTTCCCGTGGTCGTGGTCGCGGGGCGCGACTACGGCGGCGGATCCTCACGCGACTGGGCGGCCAAAGGCCCGGCGTTGCTGGGCATTCGAGCCGTCATCGCGCAGTCCTTCGAACGAATTCACCGGTCGAACCTGGTCGCGATGGGTGTGATACCGATCGAGACTGACGCAGGACCGGACGACATCGCGCCCACCGGCGCCGAGGAGATCACCATCGAAGGCCTATCGGCGCTCAACTCCGGGGTGGTGCCTTCACACGTCGTCATCCGCAGCGATGGACGGGAATTCGTCGGCCGACTGCGGCTCGACACCGAACGCGAGGCAGACTACATCCGCCACGGCGGCGTCATGCGCTACGTGCTGCGACACTTGCGTGGTCGGGATGCCCGATGATCCGAGTGACGAATTGACTTCGTCGCCTCGGCTGACGTTTCGGCATCCTCGCTGAACTAGCTCGGTCACACCGAAACCCTCCAAGTGCGCGCAGCGGGGCAGGTGATCACGTGCGCAGCCTCGCAACGGCTGTGACCAGCCGAGGCGCATACGTTCGACCTCGCTGTGCGTCGTGTTCGATAAATCGCGCCGACGGACGATACGCGACCGGAAATCCGAACCGCGATCTTGTGTTGAAACCTACGCCGTTACGGCTGTGGCATTTTGCGGCGGGCCGATGACAACTGTATTGCGACTGGACAGCGGTTGTTCTTTCCGCCGCGGTGGCGGCGGCTGCTGCTTCTCGCGTCGGTTCGCCGGATTGTCGGCGGACGTGAAAAACTGCCCGTAGGCGGACATGAAAATGCTCATCCGCGGCCAATAAGAATTGCCCATGGCGCCGACGAAGACACCTCGCTTGTGCGAGGCACCAGCGGATGGAACCTGTTCGGCCGCACCATCATCGACACCGCCGCAGCAGGCAGCCGATGACTGCCAGCGCACCTGTCATGTCGCTGCCTGCTGAAGTGGAGTCGTTGATGCGGGCGGTGCGGTTGCCCACGCTCGGGCGATCGCCGCCGACGTGCTGGCCACGGCCCGGGCCTAACGTTGGGCCCCCACAGAAGTCATCAAGGCGCTGCTCACCGAAGAAGCCGCCGGCCGAGCCCGTTCCATGCTCGCCGCCCGCCGCAAAGCCGCCGGGTTCCCGACCGGGAAAACCTTCGACGTCTGGGACCCGGCCGCCTCGTCGATCCCGCTGCCCACCCAGCAGCCACTGCGAACCCTGGAATGGGTGCAACGCCGAGAGAACCTGGTGGTCTGTGGCCCGGCCGGCACCGGCAAAACATTCTTCCTCGAAGCGCTCGGGCAGAGGGTGATTGGACACAGGGGCCCGAGGATCCACTCCCCGCCTCCGATGGAGACGCCGAGTGCGATGAGCGACGGCCCGATCGCGCAGGTGAGGATCTGCTTGCGGCCCAGCCGCGGGATGTCGAACACCTGCTCCGGCGTCGGCAGGTCCTCCACCTCCAGCGGAGCTCGCCTACCCAGCTCGAATGTGCCTGTCACAATGATCCTTTCGCGATCGAGCTCAGTACTGGTTGGCGACGAACAGTTCCTGGGCGGGGAACTTGGTGAGGATCACCGGGCCGTCGTCGGTGACCACGACCTCCTCCTCGATCCGCGCGGCCGACGTGCCGTCCGAGGCCGGGCAGTAGGTCTCCATCGCGAACACCATGCCCGCCCGGATCTCCAACGGGTTCTCCAGCGAGTTCAGCCGTGAGATGATCGGCCGCTCATGCAGACCCAGCCCCAGCCCGTGCGCGAACTGCAGACCGAACGCGGCCATCTCGTTTTCGAAACCGAAATCCTGCGCCTTGGGCAACAACCGGGCGATCTGATCGGAACCGCCACCGGGACGGATCGCCTCGATCGAGCGGTCCATCCACTCCCGGGCCTGCTTGTAGGCGTCGCGTTGGCTCTGCGTCGCGCTGCCCACGCCGAAGGTGCGGTAATAGCACGTCCGATACCCGTTGTAGGAGTGGATGATGTCGAAGAACGCCTGATCACCCGGGCGGATGATGCGGTCGGTGAAGTTGTGCGGATGCGGATTGCACCGCTCCCCCGAAATCGCGTTGACCGCCTCGACCTGATCCGAGCCCAGCTCATAGAGCCGCTTGTTGGCCAGTGCGACGATCTCGTTCTCCCGCACACCGGGCTTGAGCGCCTCCACGATGTCCTGATACACCCCGTCGACCATGGCCGCGGCCTGGTTGAGCAGCATGATCTCGTCAACGGACTTGATCACCCTGGCATCGAGCATGCTCTGTTGCGCGTCAACGACTTCGAGCCCCTGACGCTGCATCTCGAACAGGAACGGCGGCTCGACGATGTCCATACCCACCGGCTCGCCGGCCACGCCAGCCTCGACCAGGATGCTCTTGATCTCGGTGACCGCATCCCGCATCAGTCCCGCATCCGGGGCCACCGCACCCCGGAAACCGAGGAACCCGGCCCGCCAGTTCTCCTGCGGCAGCCACGGCGAGTACAGCTTGTGATGCCGCACGGCCGAGCCGAAATCCCACAGGATCGGATCCCCGTCACGGGTCAGCAGGCAGTACCGGATCATCTTGTCGCCCAGCGCACCCCCGATCCAGGTCTGGGTGGTGTAGCGGATGTTGTAGAAGTCGAACAGCAGGAACGCCCCACACCCACTGGCCTCCAACGCCGCCTTGGCCCGACCGATCCGGTACTCCCGCAACCGCGCGAAATCCACACGCTCCTCGTAATCCACCCCCATGTGGCCGGGCGCACCGAGTGGACGGAAGTTCTTGGAAAGTGAAGTTTGCGTGATCATTTCGCCTGTCTCGAGGAAGGCCACGGCTGCGTAGAGGTGTGCGCCGACGGCACTGTGCAAACCTTTGCATCAACTTCGAACAGTGTGCGCCACCACAATCGGTGTGTCAAGCATCAGGAAAAGCAATTGTCAGCGGGCGCGGGCACGCCGCGGCCGGGCAGTGGCGGGCGCACTGACCGAATGCCGGACTACCAGTTGAGGTTCCAGCGCGATGGTGGCCGCCGGCTCGGGTCGGCCGTCGAGGTGATTGAGCAGCATGGTGGCCGCGCGCCTGCCGAGGTCGCGGCTGGGCAGCCGGACCGTGGTCAGGGGCGGGCTCAAATGAGCGGTCAGTGGTGCGTCGTTGTACCCGACGATGGAGATGTCCTCGGGGCAGCGCAGCCCTGCCTCGCTCATCGCCTCGAGAGCGCCGACCGCGATCAGATCGTTGTGGGCGAAGATGCCGGTTGGACGGTCGCCCCGCGCCAACAGGGCTGCTGCCAGCCGTTTTCCCTCGGCGGTGGTGGGCTCGGCGGCGTGGTCGTCGAGCGTCAGGTCCGTACAGCCCTGCTCGGCGACCACTTCGCTGAACCCGCGGCCGCGCCCGATGAACGACGAGACGCCGGCAGGCCCCCGTAATTGGGCGATCCGCCGGTGCCCGGCGGCCACCAGGTGCTCGGTCACCAACCGGGCACCGAGTACATCGTCGTGAGTGACCGTGTGATGACCGCCCCCGCTGACGCGGCGCACGGCAAGTATCACCGGAATCGACTGTTCCAATTCGCTGATGAAGGCGCCGTCTCGGGTGTGGGCGGCGCTGACCACGATGCCGTCGGCGCGGCGCGACACGAGGTGCTCGCAGACGCGCCGCAAAGCGTCGGGATCTTCGTGCGTTTCCGACACCGCGGTCATGAATCCGCGTGGGCTCAGGACATCGTCGAGCCCGCGCAGGATCGGAGGGAGGAACGGGTTGCCCAGGTCGGCCACCACGACACCGATCAACCCGGTGCGGCCCTTGCGCAGACCGCGCGCCATCACGTTGGCCTGGTAACCCAGTTCCCGGGCGGCCGCCTCCACACGCTCACGGGTTTCCGGGCTGACCTTGTGTGAGCGTTGCGGATCCAGCGCCCGCGAGACCGTCCCGAAGTGCACACCGGCCCGCTCGGCGACGTCCTTCAACGTCACGTCGGGCATGCGCTTCCCCTTCCCCGCCGCGGCCGTCCGCGGTGTGGCCAGTGTAGCGCCGATGCAAACGTTGCATTGCATTTGCACGGCATCGGTGCCGTGTCGTTATCTCGGCAGTGCCTCACCAGCGGTCTCTCGGACACCGAAGAGCAGCGTGGCGGCACCGATGACTCCACACCCCGCTGCCCACAGCGCCACCGGGATCAGGCTGCCCGACGTGTTGACCACTTCAGCGGCCAGCGTCGGACCGAAGCTGATGACGATGAGGCCCAGGTTGATGCCGAGCGCGGATCCGGTGTAGCGCACCGGGCGCGGCATCAACTCCACGGTCACCAGATACGTAGTGGCGATGGTGATGCCGTTGACCACGTAGTAGATGAACAGGACGACGCCGAGCGCCACCATGCTCTGCGACGTGTCCAGCGCCCAGAACATCGGATATGCCAGCACGATGAGACCCGCGTAGCCGACCAGCATCACCCGCCTGCGGCCGAATCGATCCGACAGTGCCCCGATGAACGGGAACGCCAGCAGCGCACCGGTGATGACCACGGACATCATCAGGTAGTACGGCTGCGCGTCGAAGCCGCGCACCTTGATGAAGAACGTGGGCAGGTAGGCGAGCACCAGGGTCGAGGTGCCGAAGGTGGCGAACGTCAGCAGCACCGCCGCAACGACCTGCCGGGGATTGCGGGCCAGTACCTCGCGCAGCGGGCTCTTCGCGATCTGCTGGGCCGACATCTCGAGGAATTCCGGGGAGTCTTCGAGACGAAGCCGAAAGAACGTGCACAGCAATGTGATCGGCGCAACGACGAGGAATGGTATGCGCCAGCCCCAGGTTTGCATTTGCTCGGCGGTCAGCGCGGTGGTGGTCAGGACGACGACGATCGCCGCACCCGCGTAACCGCCGGTCGTTCCGATCGGCGTGAACGACGTGAAGAATCCGCGCCGGTTCGCCGGGGCGGACTCCGCGGCGTAGGACGCCGCGCCGGCGACCTCGCCGCCGGCGCAGAAGCCCTGCAGCGCTCGCAACACCAGCAACCCGACGGGCGCGAAGATGCCGATCGTGTCGTATCCGGGCAGTAGACCGATCGCCGTGGTGCAGACGCCCATCGACACCACCGTGACGACCAGTGCCCGGCTTCTGCCGTGCCGGTCGCCCATCCGGCCGAAATACCATCCGCCCAGCGGCCGCACGACGTAGCCGATCGCGAAAGCTCCCATCGTCGCGAGGACACCGACGGCCGGCTGGTCACTGGGGAAGAAGTGTGCGGCGATGTACACCGCGACGAAACCGTAGATCGCGAAGTCGAAGTACTCGACCAGTGAACCGAGTCCACCGGCGACCGCGGCCCGCATCGGTCCGGTATGACCGCCGACATGACCGGCAGTCGTCGCGCCGGCAGTCCGTGCGCGGGTTCTCAAGCTCATCGATTCGGCTCCCTCGGTGTGCAAAGCTTTGCATCGGTGATGCTTACCATCGTCGACGCGCTCTGCCGTGTCAAGGGTCACAGGGAACTCGTTCTGACTCTCGGACCACAGCGGTTGGCGCTGTTGACACCGCCTCACCGGATTCCTAAGCTGTGAGCAATCGTTTGCATCAGAGGCCACGTCAACATTCATGCCTGCTGAGAGGAGTCAAAGACTATGCGCGCAGCAGTTTTCCACGGACGCGGTGACGTCCGCGTGGAGGACGTTCCAGATGTCCGGCCCGGCCCGGGAGATCTGATGATCAAAGTTCAAGCGGTTGGTATTTGCGGCACCGATGCGCACGAGTTCGAGTCCGGGCCGCACATGTTCCCCATCGACCAGCCGCATCCCGTGTCCGGTCATGTCGGGCCGATGATCCCAGGGCACGAACTGGCTGGGGTCGTCGAAGACATGGGTCGCGACGTGGAGGGTTTCCGCCGAGGGGCTCTGGTGGTCTCTGGCGCCGGAATTTCGTGCGGCGAGTGCTTCTGGTGCAGGCGCGACATGACGAATCTGTGCCGGCACTACTCGACGGTGGGTCTGAGCCGGCACGGCGCGCTGGCCGAGTATGTCGTGGTGCCTGCGTCGACGTGCATCGACGCCTCCGGTCTTGGACTCACGGCCGACGCGGCGGCCTTGGCTCAGCCCATGTCGATCGCAGTCCACGCGATGCGGCGGGGCCGTCTGGCGCCCGATGAATCCGCACTCATCCTCGGCGCCGGCGGCATCGGCGCCTTTCTGACCTACGCCGCGGCCGACCGCTGCGGCAGCGTCGTGGTCTCCGATCTCGACGAGGGACGGTTGCGCACCGCCGCCGCCCTGGGCGCCGAGCACACCGTCCTCGCAGAAAGCGACCAAAGCCTCGCCGAGGTGCTGGCCGCCCATGACATCGTCCCGTCGGTCATCTACGAAGTTTCTGGTAGCGCAGCCGGGTTCGCGCAGGCACTGAGTCTGGCTGCGCGGGGCACCCGGGTGGTCATGGTCGGTCTCCAGCACAGTCGCGTACCGATCGATGCGCGCGACCTCTCACTGCGCGAGGTCGAGTTGATCGGGACCAATGCTCATGTCTGCCGGCTCGACCTGCCGGAGGCGCTGCGACTGTTGGCCGCACGCGCCGACGGGTGGGACGACGTAGCGCCCGTCGCGCTCGCCCTCGATGATCTGGTCGCCGAGGGACTGCGCCCCATGGTCGAACGGCGCAGCACCCGGATCAAGACCCTGATAGACCCGTGGGCGACGAAACCCCGGAAGACAGTGACCCGATGACGGTGACACGGCTGACGGTCGCGTTCCTCGGGCTGGGCCGGATGGGCCTGCCCATGGCGACCAACATCGCGGCGGCCGGGTATCCCGTCGTCGTTCACAACCGGACCCGTGCTGTCGCCGACGAGTTTGCCTCGGGCACAGCCGGTGTCAGCGTCGCCGAAACTCCCCGCGAGGCGGCACAGCAGGCCGGGGTCGTCATCACCATGCTCGCCGACGAACGGGCGCTGCGCGCCGTCTACGAGGGGCCCGACGGTCTGCTGGCGGGCTGGTCACCGGGCACGATCGCTGTCGACATGGGAACCACCGGCGCGGCAGGGACCGCCTGGCTGGCCCGTGTCGTCGGCGAGGCCGGCGGAACCGCGATCGACTCCCCCGTCTCCGGGGCGGTGGCCGCCGCCGAGTCGGCGGGGCTGACCCTCATGGTCGGTGGCCCGAGCGACGCGGTGGAACGTGTGCGACCGCTGCTCGAGACGATGAGCATGGTGATTCACCACGTCGGCGATACCGGCACCGGCGCGGTGATGAAGCTGGCCGTCAACAACGTCGTCTACGCGCTCGGACAGGCGGTCTCCGAGTCGTTGGTGCTGGCCGAGCGCGCTGGAATCGAACGCGCACAGGCGTATTCGGTGTTCGTCGACAGCGCGGTCGCCGCTCCGATGGTGAAGTACCGGCAAGACAACTACGTGAATCCCGGTACCGCGGCAACGCAGTTCGCGCTGGATCTGGCAGCGAAGGACTTGCGTTTGATCGCGGCACTGGCCGACGAGGTCGGCGCGCCGATGCCGCAGGCGGCGATCAATCTCGAAACCACAGTGCACGCCATCGACGACGGGCTGGGCCAACGGGACATGGCCGCGGTCGCGGTCTACCTGCGCACCGCCGCGCGCTGAACCGGTCAGCCCATGAAGGGTTCGCGCCGCGGACCCACCAGCGTGTCGATCGCGTAGAGCGAGGTTGACGCGGTGAGGAATAGGGTGCGCCAGTCCTCTCCACCCCAATGCATGTTCGCGACCTTCTCCGGAACGCGGACCGCACCGATGCGCTGACCGTCGGGGCGTACACCCACAGTCCGCCAGGACCCGTGACCCACACGTTCCCGTTTTCGTCGCACTTCATGCCGTCCGGGACGCCGAGGTCGTCGTCGCGAACCCCGCGCTCGTCGGCCTGCCAGATGCCGGTCGCGAACACCCGCTGGTTGACCAGGGATCCGTCCGGGCCTACGTCGAAGGCGTGGATGTTCGCCTGGTCGGTGTCGTTGACGTACAGCACCCTGTCGTCCGGGGACAGGCACAGGCCGTTGGGTGCGGTGAATATGTCCCTGTCGACCACCAACTGCAGCGCACCACCGTCCGGAGGCACACGGTAGACACCCTGGAAGCCCAGATCGGACGGCCGTGCTCGGCCGAAACCGGGCATGCGGCCGTAGAGCGGATCGGTGAAGTACACCGAGCCGTCGGAGTGCACCACCAGATCGTTGGGGCTGTTGAGCTCCTTGCCCTCGAAATGCTGGCGAGTTCGGTGCGGACACCCGAGCGGTCATAGCGGGCGACGACCGCGGGCACGTGCTCGCAGACCAGCAGCGCCAGATCGCGGTCGTAGGTCATTCCGTTGGCGTGGCCGGTCGGATGCCAGACCGGGCCCTCGATGAAGCCGAAGCCGGTGCCGAGCCGGCGGACGGGCGCCTCGACGTCGAGTACCTTCTCGAAGCGCTCGTCCAGTGCTGCGTGAGTGGTCACTGCTGGTCGTGCCCCTTGAGCACGAAACGGCCGGGCCACTGGTCTTCGATCTCCGAGACGCGATGCATGATGCGCCACTTGCCATCTGGTTCGCGTCGCATGGTGTCGAGGTAGCGCCCCATCCCCCAGACGAACGAGGGTTCTTGCTCGCGGGTGTCGAAACGGAACATGTAGCTCTCCACGTTCGCAGTGTCGCCGTGGATGTCAACGAGGCTGTTCAGCACGAGATGCTTGTGGTACCACTCGGGCGCGTGGGAGTGTCGCGTGGCGAAGTCGATGGTGCCCGCCTCGCCCACCCAACGGTTGACCGTGCCGTCGGGGCGCTTGGTCTCGCGGACGGCATCTTTGGTGAAGCAGTCGACCAGCCGGTCGAAATCGCCGTAATCGAGGGCGTGGCCGTACTGCTTGAGCGTGTCGAGGATGGCGTTGCGATCTTCGAGCGCCTGCAGTCGCCTGGTCAGCTCCGCGAACTCGTCGGTGGACATGTGACTCCCATCTGATGTTGCGTGCAATCGTTTGCATCATGACACAGGCACGACTATCGACGCAAACGGGATGACGCCAACGCGGACGCCCTGCAACGCTGCGCTGGCAAACGGGCCAACGGGCCCGTCTTCTACATCGACCGACACGATTTCCGCTGGGCCGCCTGCTTGCGCCGGCGGACGGGTGCAGTCACGCGTCCGCAGCGATGAACCGCCCAATCCGATCCGCCAACTCAGATGAGATCGGACAATAACACCCCCTACGGACGGTCGGCGACATTGCGGCAGAGCGTGTTTCATCTAGCGTGCCCCGCAACATGGACAACGCCACCCGGTGCGCCAAACAAGCGATCACCGAAGCAGGCAAGTTCCTCACGTGGCTGCTCACCGAGCACGCCACCACCATCGACGACCTCACCCAAGGCCACCTCGACACCTACCTCAGCGAAGGCACCACAACCCGCACCGCCATCCGCAACTTCATCGAGTGGCGCGCCCGCGCCGGCATCGCGCCGCGCTTCAAGGTCCCCTACGGCGTGGCCCGCAGCACACCACTGGCCTCCACACACCAGCACCTCGACCTGATCAAACACGTGGTCGAAGCCGACCACGTCCTCCTCTCCACCCGCATCGCAGCGCTCCTACTCATGCTCTTCGGCACACCCCTCGACCGGATCTGCCGACTCACCATCGACGACGTCGTCTCAACGCCCACCCAAACCACCATCGCCCTGGGCGAGGTGCCCGCCCCCATCCCACCGGCGCTACTCCCCCTGGGCATCGACATCACCGCCGCACGCAACGCGGCACTGGACGACCTCACCAAGGAAATCGACGCCGCCTCACTAGCCGACCTCCTCGGCCACTCCACCCAGGTCATGAACATCCACGCCGCCCGCGCGGCAGTACCCATGGCCACCTACCCCGCCATCAATTGCCCAACTACTCGGTCACGAAAGCTGAACGTCAAGGCAGCAAGAGTCCATCGCTAGCCGGCCCCTCGGATGATGTTTCCGATTGGAGCCAATCCTGCGCCAGACCTGATAGCCTGGCTGTGCTCGAAGCGGTGACCTTTCTCCCGCGGATCAAGAGCGCTTGAGCTCGCGCCAGAATCCCCGAGTCATCACCACATATTCTCTGTCCATTCTCGACACCGTTAGTGCGCTGGCCGACGAGTGCCCCTTCGCCCATCTCCCCCGCGAGATCTTCGACCGCGAAGTATCGCGCCACTTCACCAGGAATCACCAAAATTTCTGCATATCAAAGCAGTTCACCTTTCCAATCACAGCAGCCAAAGGGAATCGAGGACAACAATGACGACATGGTCGATACCGCAAACCACTACCGGCACTGAACGCCGACTGCTCGAGAGCATGCTCGACCGCAACCGCACCGAGTTAATCAATACGGCGCGCGGGTTATCAGAAGAAGATGCCCGCGCCCGCCTCGTCGAATCGATGACCACCCCGATCGGTCTGCTCAAACACGCCGCCACCGCCGAACGAATCTGGTTTCACCACTTGCTTGGCGGACTATCCCAGGAAGAGTGCGACGGAGGCACCACCGGAGGCGATCCCAGCTTCACCGTCGCGGACAGCGAGACCCTCGCCGACGTCATCACAGAATTCGAGACCGTCAGCAGACTTTCCCGCACAATCGCCGCCCAGTTCGACCTAGATGAAACTCGGACGCATCCACACATCGGCGAGGTCAATCTGCGGTTTATTTACTTGCTGGCAATCGAGGACTTCGCGCGTCACGCTGGCCACGGCGACATCCTCCGCGAGCAGCTCCGGCAGTCTGGCCGACGTTGACAGCTCAGCATGCCTCGTCGGATTACAACACTTCTTGATAACACCGAATATCCAGTGAACGTCGCCATGTTCATGGGCGGCGCGGGTCTGCGCATCCCGCTCAGGCTGAGCCTCAGCGGTCATCGCAGGCCGGTCGGTCTCACGAAGATATCGCCGGCCGACTTGACGACGGCTCCCCCAAGCGCAATGACGAGGTCGGAAACTCGACTTCAGAAGCGTCGGACGAGGCCAGCGAGTCTCCCGCTCGGAGAGTCGTCGGCTGAGTTCAGTGAAGCCAACGAGATCGGCTAAGCCGAACGACAACCTTTGGGGCTCGTGCGTGCTCAGGTGAGGCCGCAACCGCCGCACGGCGATTACCACAATATGCAGCAATCGAATACGCGGATACCAGTAGGGCAGAGGCATCGCGCATCAGATGAATCAGCATTCGCCTCCTTGCTGACCGCCCCTCGCCCCATCGTTTTCGGTTGGTGCGCAGGACTTTCGGAAGTCAGACGCTGCGGCGAATCGCCGTGCCGCACGTTGGCCCAGCTGGGGTATACGGGAGAAGTTACGTATGGGATTCTACTAGCGAGAACCTATGGAGTGCTGTCGAGCCCACAGTCCGGGGGCTCGAACCAACCCCCACCAGAGGCCCGGCCTCTTGCGCTAAACACCACCGCGACGCAACATCCGGCCCTGCGGGGTTTGGAAGTCGATCTTCTTGCCGCGCAACCAGGTACCCGTCACGACACCGGCGAGCGCACGTCCGTCGTACGGGCTGATCGGGTTCTTGTGGTGCAGCTTGTGCACGTCGACCACGTGCGCAGACTCGGGCTCGAAGATCGCAAAATCGGCGTCGTAACCGAGCGCGATCTTGCCCTTGTTGGTCATTCCGGCGAGTTCGGCGGGTTTGGCCGCCATCCACTCAAGCACTTGCGTCAGTTCTATACCGCGACGCTTGGCCTCGGTCCAGATCAACGACAGGCCGAGCTGAAGGGACGCGACGCCGCCCCACGCGACGCCGAAGTCACCGTTCTCGACGTCTTTCAGGTCGACCGTCGACGGTGAATGGTCAGAGACGATGCAGTCGATCGTGCCGTCGAGCAGGCCCTGCCAGAGAAGTTCCCGATTCGACGCCTCACGGATCGGCGGACAGCACTTGAATGCGGTGGCGCCGTTCGGGATTTCCTCGGCCAGCAGGGTCAAGTAGTGCGGGCACGTCTCGACGGTGATCCTGACGCCGTCGCGCTTCGCGGTGGCGAGCATGGGTAGGGCGTCCGATGACGAAAGGTGCAGGATATGGGCACGAACACGGGTCCACCTGGCGCGTTCGATGACTTCCGCGATCGCCACGTTCTCGGCGCCGCGGGGCCGCGACGCGAGGAACCGTTCGTACTTGTTGCCCTCGGCCGAGGGCGCTCGGTCGATGGCCCGGGAGTCCTCGGCGTGCACGATCATCATGGAGTCGAAGCCGGCCAGCACGGCCATGTCCTTCTCCATCTCGTCGGCGTCGAGATGTGGGAACTCGTCGACGCCGGAGTGCAGCAGGAAACATTTGAAGCCGAACACGCCGTCGTCGTGCAGGGCCCGTAGATCGCCGGTGTTGCCCGGAATCGCGCCACCCCAGAAACCGACGTCGATGTGTGTCTTCCCCGATGCAGCGGCGCGCTTGGCATCCAGTGCTTCGACGTTGACCGTCGGGGGAATCGAATTCAACGGCATGTCGATCAGCGTGGTCACACCGCCCGCCGCCGCGGCGCGGGTAGCGGAGTCGAACCCCTCCCACTCGGTGCGGCCTGGCTCGTTGACGTGTACGTGCGTATCGACCAAGCCGGGGATCATGACCTGCTCGTCGGTGAGTTCGACGATCTCCGAGCCGGTGAGGCCGCTTCCCAACGGCTCGATCGCGACGACGCGACCGTCGCGGATACCGATCTCGCGAGCGACGATTCCCGCCGTCGTCAGCGTGCGCTCACCGCGGACTACCAGGTCGAAATCGGGGTGGCTGGACCGCTCCCCTGCATCGGCGGTCATCGGCAGCACTCCATTGCTACGCGCATAATTCCTCATCGTGGAAATGGACTCCGTACAGTGGTCGACTGTAGGTGTGAGCGCAGACACAGTCAATCGTGGGAAAAGCTTGACAGGCGGTGTCTGGATACGAGTTACTTACTGAACTCGTGGAATTTTACTTCCGAGCAGTGGAATAAATGCAGCGACGGTTAGAGTGTCGTCGCTCCGACCGTGACAGGCGTATCCATGACAGAGTCCACCGGGCTGATCGGCGAATCCAACCGTACCGACGCAACCCTGCTCGCCAACGTGAGTCCGCATCTGTACAACGCCGATCTCGCGCCCACCAAGCGCCAAGGTCGACGGTGGGGCGCGT
Source organism: Mycolicibacterium goodii (assembly GCF_001187505.1). The sequence goes on along the minus strand of NZ_CP012150.1, from coordinate 4,943,617 downwards.
ACAACATCTTCACGTTATGGGCCAACGACGTACACAGCCTGGGCAATTACTCGTTCGCCATCGGACTGTTCGCGCTCGGCCTCGGTGGGTGGCAGATCCTGGTGGCGCTCGGACTCGGCGGCGCCTTCCTCTTCTTGCTGCTCAACCTTTCCGGGTTCATGGGAGAAAAAACCGGCGTCCCGTTCCCGGTGATGAGCCGCATCGCCTTCGGCATCCGCGGCGCGCAGATCCCCGCCATCATCCGCGGCGCGGTCGCGATCGCGTGGTTCGGCATCCAGACCTACCTTGCGTCGGTGGTGCTGCGCATCATGATCATCGCGCTCGCACCGTCCGCCGAGACGCTCGACTCGAACAGCTTCCTGGGGTTGTCGACGCTCGGCTGGATCTCGTTCGTCTTGCTGTGGGTGATCCAGGTGATCATCGTCAGCTACGGCATGGAAATGATCCGCAAGTACGAGGCGTTCGCCGGTCCGGTCATTCTGTTCACGATGGTCGCTCTCGCGGTCTGGATGCTCAACAACGCCGACTGGTCCATCGCGTGGAGCACGCCCGACTCGCTGACCGGCGTGGACATGTGGCTGAAGATCATCGGCGGCGCCAGCTTGTGGGTCGCGATCTACGGTACGTTCGTCCTCAACTTCTGCGACTTCACCCGTAATGCGACGTCGAAGCGAGCGATCGTGAAAGGCAACTTCTGGGGCATCCCGCTCAACATGCTGGTGTTCGGCAGCATCGTCATCACTTTGGCGGGCGCTCAGTTCCGCATCGACGGTCGCGTGATCGACGCGCCCGCCGACATCGTCCAGGAAGTTCCCAACACCCTGTTGCTGGTGCTCGCCGCACTGGCGCTGCTGATCCTGACTGTCGCGGTGAACATGATGGCCAACTTCGTCGCACCGATCTATGCGCTCAACAACCTGTTCCCGAAGCACCTGAACTTCCGCCGAGCAGCATTCATCTCGGCCGTCATCGGCCTGGTGATACTGCCGTGGAACCTGTACAACTCCCCTGCCGTCATCAACTACTTCCTCGGTGGCCTCGGTGCCATTCTGGGGCCGCTGTTCGGCATCATCATGGCCGACTACTGGCTGGTGCGGCGTTCCAACATCAACCTGCTGGCCCTGTTCACGACCGACGCTGATGGTGAATACCACTACGCAAAGGGCATCAACGTACGTGCCGTGGTCGCCCTCGTCGTCACGTCGGTGGTGGCGCTCCTGCTGGCGTTCGTTCCGGCTTTCAAGGTTGTGTCGGAGTTCTCCTGGTTCATCGGCGCAGGACTTGGCGCGATCGTGTACCTGGTGGTAGCACAGCGCCGCGGACCGTTCAACGATGTATCCGGCGAGACGATCGCCGTGGCCAGCACGCACTAGTAGGGACCGCCGTGAAAATCCTTGTAGCCAACGTCAACACGACGGTCTCGATGACCGATGCGATTGCCCAATCGGCGCGCTCTGTTGCGTCGCCGGGTACCGAGATCGTCGGGGTCACCCCGCGTTTCGGTGCGGACTCGTGCGAAGGAAACTTCGAGAGCTATCTCGCGGCCATCGCTGTCATGGACGCGATCACGTCGTATCCCGAGCCGTTCGACGCGGTGATCCAGGCCGGCTACGGCGAGCACGGCCGGGAAGGTCTGCAGGAGTTGCTCGACGTCCCGGTGGTGGACATCACCGAGGCGGCCGCGTCGACGGCGATGTATCTCGGACACAAGTACTCGGTCGTCACCACGCTCGACCGCACCGTCCCGTTGATCGAGGACCGCCTCAAGCTGGCGGGACTCGACGCACGGTGCGCGTCGGTGCGGGCGTCGGGTCTCGGTGTGCTCGAACTCGAGTCGGATCCGGACCGGGCCGTCGAGGCGATCGTCCGCCAATCTCGCGAGGCAGTCGACAACGATCACGCAGAGGTGATCTGTCTCGGGTGCGGCGGCATGGCCGAGCTCGAAGAGAAGGTGAGGGCCGCGACCGGCGTCCCGATCGTGGACGGAGTCCGCTCGGCGGTGACCATCGCCGAAGGGCTCGTTCGAATGGGTCTGTCCACCTCGAAGGTGCGTACCTACGCGAGTCCGCGTGTGAAGAAGGTCGTCGGCTGGCCTTTTCGGTTGTAGGCCAACCACATGGACGAGACCGGGCGCCTCTTTCGAGGCGCCCGGTCTCGTTGTGCGTCAGAGCATGATCTGGCGGTTGACGTCCTTGTACAGCAGGTAACGGAAGTTCGACGGCCCGCCCGCGTAGCACGCCTGCGGGCAGAAGGCCCGCAGCGCCAGGAAGTCGCCTTCCTGGACTTCCACCCAGTCGCCGTTGAGGTGATAGACGGCCTTGCCCTCGAGCATCAGCAGGCCGTGTTCCATGACGTGGGTTTCGGCGAAGGGAATGGTCGCTCCGGGTTCGAAGGTGACGACGTTGACGTGCATGTCGTACCCGAGGTCTTCCGGGTCGAGCATGCGTGTCGTGCGCCATTTGCCGTCGGTCCCCGGCATGGCCGAAGGCTCGATGTCCTGCTCATTGCCGAACTTGACCGAGACCGGGTGACCCTCGATGGCCTCATAGCGCTTGCGGATCCAGACGAACGTCGCGTCGGCGTCGCCGTTGTTGTGGGCCGACCAGTCGGTGCCGGCCGGCAGGTAGGCGAAGCCACCCTCGGTGAGGGTCTGCGACTGGCCTGCCGCCTCGACGGTGAGTGCACCGGAGGTGACGAACAGGAAGCTCTGCACCTCGGGTTGCGGCTCGGGTCGCTGCGCCCCGCCACCCGGTTTGACCTCGACGATCGCCTGGTAGTACGTCGTCGCGCCACCGGCGACCGGTCGGTTGATGATCCACGCGCGGGTATCGGTCCACTCCGGGAACACCGAGGTGACGATGTCCGAGAGGACGCCGCGCGGAATCACGGTGTAGGCCTCGGTGACGATGGCGCGGTCGGTCAGCAGATCGGTCTGCGGGGGCAGGCCGCCGCGGGGAGTGTAGTAGGACGCTTTCCTCACTGTGTGGGTCACTGATTGCTCCTGAGTGTGCGGCCGAGCGCGATATCGCGCACGGTGGAAATGGACAGGTCGGTGGCGGTCTCGATTTCGTCGGCGGTGAGGGCGCCGCAGACGCTGCCACGATGGATCACGTTCGCCAGTGCGCGGGCAGTGGCCGGCTCGTCCATGACGGTCGAGTCGAGCTGGTGGACGTAGTTGCGCAGGCGCGTCGCGGCGGGTGCGAAGGCGTCACGGTAGAACGCGTAGGTCGCCAGGTACCGGGTGACGAGCTGGGCGGGGTGCATGTCCCAGCCCTGGTAGATGCCGCGTTCCAGGTGGCGACGCACGAGACGGGCGTGCAGCTGCCACGCCATCGCGACGTTGTCGGGGTCGCCGACCGGGAGGATGTTGGTCGATCCGTCGGACATGTGTACGCCTGTGCCTGCGACGGCGAGTTGCATGATGTTTTTGGCGTGGTCTGCCGCCGGATGCTCCATCGACTGGTAGGCGGCGGCAATTCCGAGCGACGCCGAGTAGTCGTAGGTCCCGAAATGCAGCGAGCTGACGCGGCCCTGGCCGGCGTGGATGTACTGGGCGACGGGTGCGCGGCCGTCGGCGCCGAGGATCGCCTGCGGGGTTTCGACCTGCACTTCGAAGCGGATGCGGCCGGGCGGCAATGCGTTCGCATCTTCGAGTGCGCTCGCGACCGCGACCATCGCCTCTATCTGGCTGACGGACGTTACCTTGGGCAGGGTGAGGGTGAATCCGTCAGGCAGGCCGCCGGAGTCGACGAGCCCGCTGACAAACATGTCGAGTGTGCGCAGTCCGCGCGCACGGGTTGCGGCCTCGAAGCACTTGAACCGGATGCCGACGAACGGCGTTGAGGTGCCTGCGTCGAGCGCATCCCGCAGCGCGGCGATCGCCTGTGCGACGTCGGCGTCCTCGGTCGCGTCATCGACGTTGCCGTAACCGTCCTCGAAGTCGATCCGGAGGTCTTCGACCGGCTCGGTGGTCAGCTTGTTCTCGACGAGTGTCGCGAGAGTTTCGACGTCACAGCCGGTTTCGGCGCTCGCCGGGATGAGCGAGGCCACGGCATCCAACCCGCCCGCGTCCTTCGCGGCCGCAAGCGCGCTGGACCCCCAATCAGCGGGCGTCCGCGCCGTATACCGGTTGCCTGGAATGTAGACCGTGTGGACGGGCTGTCGGCGGCCGTCGTCGCCCGGGTATTGGTTCGCCAGTTGTTCGTCGGCGCCGCGGAGGCGGCGATCCACGTCGGCGAGCACCGCATCGTCGAGGCGTCGTGGCACAGTTGTCCCCTCCTGTTTTCGGAAGTCTCCAGGAAAACAGAATTCCACATTGTGGACTTTAATGCGAGTGTCGACGGCTCACGGAAATCGTTTGGTTACCGAAACACTTTTCCGTATTGCGGAAGCAACCGTGGGCATGTTGGATGGAACGACGATCGTCGATCGGGAGTGGACTGTATGGCGGAGAAATCGGGCGGTGTGCAGTCGGTCGAGCGCGCGTTCGAGTTGATGGAACTGATCGGACGTGCGGGAGGAGAGTGCTCGCTGACGGAATTGTCAGCGGAGTCTCCGTTGCCGCCACCGACGATTCATCGTCTCCTGCGCACGCTGGTCGGCCTCGGCTATGTGCGCCAACTACCCAATCGCCGCTACGCACTGGGGCCGAGGTTGATCCGGCTCGGTGAAGTGGCGAACCGCCAGCTGGGCGCGGTCGCCGCCCCGGTACTGCAGTCGTTGGTCGACGAACTGTCGGCGACTGCGAGCCTCGCGGTGCTTGACGGTGACATGGTGATCTACACCGGGCAGGTTCTGCCTGCGACGCTGACGCGGACCGAAAGTGAGGTCGGCAAGCGCGTCGGTCTGCACACAACCGGTGTGGGCAAGGCCGTCTTGGGTGAGCTGGATGACGCACGCATTCTGAAACTCGTCACGCAGTCGGGACTTCCCGCACCGACGGAGAACAGTGCGTCGACCCTTTCCGCGGTGTTCGCCAACGTCGAACGCGTGCGCGTCGACGGCTATGCGATCGACAACGAGGAGTTCGAAATCGGAGTTCGTTCCGTCGCGATGGCGGTGCCCGGCGCGCCGACACCGATGGCGATTGGCATCTCCGGGCCCTCGAATCAGGTCACCGAGGAGTTGATCGCTCAAGCCGTGCCCGCGCTGAAGAAGGCGACCGGCGTGATCTCCGAGGCGCTGATCGGCGCGAGGGAACCCTGAAACATCTGCTCCCCCACCGTTTGTGCGGCACGAACCGTTCGGCTGGGGCTTTTTCGTGCACCGCAGCAAAAGGCTGAAGGTGACCAGTGCGCGTGAGGCCAAAGTGCCTTGAAGCCAACGGCTTACAGCCGATCCAGCAGCATCGGCGTAACACTGAGCAGCTTTCCGCGTCGCAATCGAGATCTAGCAACCGAAGGGTAGATTACTCGGCAGATCTGTGCCGCCTCCACCGCGAGAAAGAGAACAACTCCATGACAGTGCTTGATTCGTTCCGTCTCGACGGCAAGGTCGTCATCGTCACCGGCGCCTCGTCGGGCCTCGGTGTCGCGTTTGCGCAGGCGTTCGCCGAGGCAGGCGCCGACATCGCACTCGGCGCCCGTCGCGTCGCCAAACTCTCCGACACAGCGGCTTTGGTAGAGGCCGCCGGCCGCCGCGCGCTGTCCGTCGGCACCGACGTCGCCGACCCGCAGGCCTGCCAGGCGCTTGTCGATGCCTGCATGGCGGAGTTCGGCCGCGTCGACGTGCTGATCAACAACGCCGGCGTCGGCACCGCCGTGCCCGCTACCCGCGAGACACCCGAGGAATTCCGCAAGGTGCTCGACGTCAACCTGCACGGCTCCTACTGGATGGCGCAGGCGTGCGGACGGGTGATGGAACCCGGCAGCTCGGTGATCAACATCGCCAGTGTTCTGGGCATCGTCACCGCCGGCCTGCCGCAGGCGGCCTACACCGCCTCGAAGGCGGGGGTGATCGGCCTGACCCGAGACCTGGCCCAGCAGTGGGGTTCCCGCAAAGGCATCCGGGTCAACGCCTTGGCGCCGGGCTTCTTCAAGTCCGAGATGACCGACGAGTACAAACCCGGCTACCTGGATTCCCAACTGCCCCGGTTGCTGCTGGGACGCACCGGCGACCCGGCGGAACTCGCCGCCACCGCCGTCTGGCTGGCATCGGCAGCGGGCGGGTACGTCACCGGACAGACCATCGTGGTCGACGGCGGCCTCACCATCACCTGAGATGGTCAGTACGCCACGAGCTCACGGACGGCGGCGGTGATCCTGGCGTCATCAGGCAGCCACAGGGCTTCCAGGTTGGGGGCGTACGGAGCCGGCATGGGCAGCGCGCCGATACGTCGTATCGGCGCATCCATCAAGGTGAATCCCTCGTCGGCGATCCGCGCCGCAAGCTCGGCACCCACCCCGAAATCCGAGACGGCCTCGTGCACGACAAGCAGCCGGGACGTCTTGGCCACCGACTCCAGCACCGTGGTGTGGTCCAGCGGGCTGATCGTACGGAGATCGATCACCTCGCAGGCGACGCCGTCGGCCGCCAGTTCGGCGGCCACGGCAAGGCATCGGTGCACCATGCGCGACATGCTGACCAGAGTGATGTCTGTGCCGGGCCGGACCACCTCGGCCTTACCGATCGGGAGCAGGTGGCCCCGCGGGGGCGCAGCGCCCTTCGTCTCGTACAGCAGACGGTTCTCGATGAAGATCACCGGATCGGCATCGGCGATCGCTGCCCGCAGAAGACCGTAGGCGTCTGCCGGCGTAGACGGCATCACGACCTTGAGCCCGGGCACATGGGCGAACAAGGCTTCCAGGCTCTGTGAGTGTTGGCTACCCGACGAGCGACCGGCACCGAACTGGGTCCGCACCGTCATCGGTACGCTGCCTTGTCCCCCGGTCATGAATCGCATCTTGGCGGCCTGGTTCAACAGCTGGTCGAAGCACACTCCCATGAAGTCGAGATACATCAGCTCGACAACGGGTTTCATGCCGCTCATCGCCGCACCGATCCCCATACCCATCAACGCCGTTTCGGAGATGGGGGTGTCGATCACCCGGCCCGGGAACCGTTCATACAACCCCCGGGTGATACCGAAGACGTTGCCGCCTGCCCCCACGTCGATGCCTGCCAGGAACGTCTCCGGCGAGTCCTCGAGCTCGTGTGAAAGAGCCTTGGCGATAGCGCGACTCATTCGAATCGGTTCGCCCGCCGGTTCGTCGGGACGCGACGTGATGCGAACGGCCACAGGGTCGCCGTATACGTAATTGCGCAGCGAGTCCTCGCTCGGCACCGGGGACGTCCGGGCGAATCCGACTGCCTGGTCGACCTCGGCTTCGGCGGCACGCTCGACCGCGGCGATCTCATCCGGCGACACACCGGAGGAGATCAGCCGCTCTCGCAACAGGAGGATCGGGTCGCGCTTCTGCCAGGTTTCGAACTCACTTGCCGAACGGTAGCGTTGCGGATCGCCCTCGTAATGGCCGTGGACGCGGTACGTTTCGGCCTCCATCAGAACCGGCCCACCACCGGCACGGACCCGCGCGGTCGCCTGTTCCGCGACGGCGAGCACGCTGTCGACGTCGTTTCCGTCGGCGTAGAGATACGGGACGCCGTACCCTTTGGCGCGTTGCTCCAGGCTCACGGTGGGAAACGTCTCAGAGGTGGAGAATTCGGCGAAGTGATTGTTCTCGCAGAGGAATACGACCGGAAGGGCAAGCGTCACCGCAAGATTGATCGACTCGTGGAAGGCGCCTTGAGCCGCCGCGCCGTCCCCGAAGAATGCGAACACCACGTTGTCGGTTCGGCGAAGTTTGATGGCCGTCGCGGCACCGACCGCGATGGGCAGGCCGGCGCCGACGATGCCGTTCGCGCCGTACACCCCTCTAGTCAGGTCAGCGATGTGCATGGATCCACCGCGGCCCCGGCACGTCCCGGTGTCCTTGGCCATGAGTTCGGCGAACATCGCCTTCATATCAGCGCCTTTGGCGAGCACGTGGCCATGCCCTCGGTGGTTCGAGGTGATGATGTCGTCGTCGCGCAGGCCCCAGCAGGCGCCCACCGCAACAGCTTCCTGCCCGACGGACAGGTGCACGAATCCGGGGATCTCGGATTCGCGGTACAACTTGCTCGCCGCGTTCTCGAACGCTCGGATGCGCAATAGCGCCAGGTAGAGGTCCAGACGGTTGGGCCTGTCGGCGACCAGGGAGTGGTCGGGTTCCGTCGCGACAGTCATCGGCGCGCATCCTCGAGCGCGGCGCCCGGCGTGGTCCCGGCGCATCGCAGGCACCGCCTCTGCATCTCTACCAAACGATTGTTAGAATTGCGCATGCTACGTACGGTAAGCGGCCGGACCGTGGAGGTCAACCGTCGGCGTTGCCGCGTTGACTCCCAGGCGATTTGGCCGGCCGTCCTCATGGTGCAGCCCGCAACCTGGCGGGCGCGGCTCGACATCGGCGAACGGAACGCTCTTGCAATTCTACCAATCGTTTGGTGGACTGTTGGGACCGTCCACACGAAGGAACCTGATGACAGAAGTAGTGTTCGCGGAGGCAATACGGACTCCACTGGGTAAGCGCAACGGCGGTCTCGCGGGCGTCCACCCGGTTGACCTTCTCGCGTCGTGTCTGGCCGACCTGATCGCCCGATCCGGTATCGATCCCGCCCTTGTCGACGATCACATCGCCGGCTGCGTCGGACAGGTCGGCGAGCAGGCCTGGAACATCGGCCGCAACGCCTGGCTGGCGGCGGGATTGCCCGAGCAGGTGCCCAGCATCACCGTCGACCGGCAGTGCGGCAGCTCGCAGCAGGCCATCCACTTCGCTGCCCAAGGCATCGCCGCCGGCGCCTACCACGCCGTCATCGCCTCCGGCGTCGAAAACATGAGCCGTATCCCGATCGGCCAGTCTGGAGCGGCCGGGCCGGGGCATCCCTTCTCGGAGGAACTGTTGCAGCGTTACGACTTGGTCGGCCAGGGACTGAGCGCCGAACTGATCGCTGCTCGCTGGGGTATCACCCGGGAGGCCTGCGATGCCTTCGCCGCCCGCTCGCACACCCTGGCCGGGAGTGCCCGCGACAACGGTCGCTTCGATGACGAGATGTCGCCCGTCAGCACCACCGACGGGATCATCGACCGGGACGAAGGTATCCGCGAACCCAACATGGAGAAGTTGGCGTCACTGCGGCCCGCCTTCTGGTCTGAGGAATCGGCCGCAAAGTTCCCCGAGGCGAACTGGGTTGTCACCGCGGCCGGGGCCTCGCAGATCACCGACGGTGCCGCCGCCGTGCTGCTGACCAGCCGCGACTTCGCCCAGAAACACGGGCTCAGAATCCGCGCCAGGTACGTGGCGGGCACGGCCGTCGGCGACGACCCCCAGTTGATGTTGACAGCGCCGATTCCCGCCACCCGCAAGGTGCTCGAGCAGACCGGCCTGGCACTCACCGACATCGATGTTGTCGAGATCAACGAGGCGTTCTCCCCCGTCGTCCTGGCATGGAAGGACGAGCTGAAGGCCCCTGACGAGTGGTTCGAGCACACGGTCAACCCCAACGGCGGTGCCATCGCGCTGGGCCACCCCGTGGGCTGCTCGGGGGCCCGGCTGATGGCGACCCTGATCCACGAACTCGAACGTCGCCGAGGTCGCTACGGCCTGCAAACCATGTGTCAGGCCGGCGGACTCGCCAATGCCACCGTCGTGGAGCGTGTGGCCTGACACGCCACACACCGCGCGTCAGCCGAACCAAACCAACGAAAGGTAGCCACCCATGATCGACGGAGTCTACGGATTCAACATCGCTGTCAAAGATCTCGACGCCGCCACGGCGCAGTACGAGTCAATCCTCGGTGTCGCAGGAAAGCCATTGGCGGCCAGCGACTTCGCCTTTCCCGGCCTGGCCGGTACCCGGTTCGACTTCGGTGGTCTGGCGATCATCCTCATCACCTCGACAGAACCTGACACCTCGGTCGCCAAGTTCCTGGACACCAGAGGTGAAGGCCTGTTCCTGGTGTCCCTGACCGCAACGGACATGGCGGAGACGGTGGCGTCGCTCAAGGACAAAGGAATAGTCGCGCTCCTCGATCCCGCGCGCGACACCCAGTACGGTGCGGTGACCTTTCTGCATCCCAAGAGCGCCCACGGCGTCCAGCTGGAGATCATCGAACCCGCGTGACCGCTCACCGCGCGCAAGGAACACACATGTCGGCGGGTCCCCAATCACTGGGAACAATAGGCTTTCTCGGGCTCGGTGACATGGGTGCCCCGATCGCGTCGAACTATGCTCGGCACGGACTCGATGTCCTGGCCCACGACCTCCGGTCCGACCTTGAAGCGCGGGCCGTCGGATGGGGCGCACGATGGTCGGACGATGCCGCGGCCGTCGTTCAACAATCCGACGTGCTGTGCATCTGCCTGCTCGACGACACACAGTTACGCGCCCTCGTCGACACCGAACGCCTCTTCGACGCCATGCGGCCCACGGCAACACTGGTGGTGCACAGCACGATCACCCCGTCGCTCATGCGGGAGTTGGCCGAGTGTGGGACGCGACGCGGCATCACGGTGGTCGACGCGCCGGTCTCCGGCTCGCACGCCGCCCGCGACGAAGGGCGGCTCACCGTGATGGTGGCCGCCGAGCGGCGACATTTCGACCGGCTCCAGCCGATGTGGGCGGCAATCAGCGCCCATGCCTACCGGGTCGCCGACACCCCGGGTAGCGCCCAAGTGGTGAAGCTCTGCAACAACATGATGGCCGAGACGAACTACTTGGTGGCACTCGAAGCGCTGAGGATCGCCCAGACCTTCGGGGTGCCCGAATCGGTCTTCCTTCAGGTCGTCCGCACCAGCAGCGGCGACTCGTGGATGATCGAGAACTGGGGCTCCTCGGAGCGCCACATGCTCACCCATCCTCACGGCGGCATCAACTCCCGGTTCAGCATTCTGCTCAAAGACCTGCAGATGGCCGTCGAGGTGGGTCAGGACGCCGGCGCCGCACCCCTGATCGCCGCCGTCGCCGGCGTCGCCGGCGAACACGTTCTCACCCGACGGTTCGACCACATCACCGCAGCATCGACAGAGCGGCCCCGGTAGGCCACCGGCAGCCGGATTCCGCCGCATCACCAATCACGCGAAGGCCGTTTCATGTCAGCGCTTTTCACTCCATTGAAGCTTCGTGGTGTCACTTCACGCAACAGGATCTGGCTGGCGCCGATGTGCCAGTACGCCGTGTCCGAGCGTGACGGCGTGCCCACCGACTGGCATTTGGTGCAGCTCGGAGCCCGCGCCGTCGGCGGTTTCGGGTTGGTGATGAGCGAGGCGACGGCCGTCTCCCCGGAAGGTCGCATCAGTCCGCAGGACACCGGATTGTGGGATGACAGGCAGGTCGAGCCCTGGGCCCGGATCGTCGACTTCGTCAGGGATCAGGGCGCCCTGGCCGGTGTGCAGCTGGCCCACGCCGGCCGCAAAGCTGGGTCATCAACCGGTTCACCGTGGTTCGACCCGGCTGATCCCTCTCCCACCGCTGCGTGGCCCACCATCGCACCCTCGGCGATCGCGTGGAACGGTTTTCCGGCTCCACGAGCGATGAGCATCTCCGATATCGGCGCTGTCATAGCGGCGTTCGCCGCCGCCACCCACCGCGCCGATGCCGCCGGTTTCGACGTCGTCGAGTTGCACGGCGCCCACGGTTACCTGCTCCATGAGTTTCTCTCACCGTTGTCCAACACGCGCGTCGACTCCTATGGCGGCTCGTTGCCGAACCGCGCACGGTTGATGCTCGAGGTCGTCAGCGCCGTGCGTGCCGTGCTCCCCGACCGCAAGGCCCTTGTCATGCGGCTGTCGGCCACCGATTGGATCGAGCGCGGCTGGGCACTGGACGAGTGCGTCGAGCTGGCCGTGTGGCTGCGCGAACATGGTGTCGATCTGGTCGATGTCAGCTCCGGTGGACTCGACGAACGCCAGGACATCCCGGTCGGCCCCGGATATCAGACCGGCTTCGCCGCCGAAATCCGTTCCCGCGCCGGTATTGCGACCGGAGCGGTGGGCATCATCACCGAGCCCGTGGACGCCGAGGAAGTCATCGCGACCGGCAAGGCGGATGTGGTGTCCGTTGGTCGTGCTGCGCTTCGCGAACCGGCATGGCCACTGCGCGCGGCCCACGAGCTCGGATTGTCGCCCTCGGCAGCCCCGTACCGGCCGGCCCATCGCCGCGGCACCTGGCGTACCGCGGCTACCCCCTTGGAGCGCTGACCATTCGCGCTCAAGCCGTTCGCAACCGCTCGAAACGTTACAGCTGGCGGCCGATCTCCTCGATGTTGTCCTGATAGGTCTCCTTGGCTGCAGACACCGCTGCGAAGGTGAGTGCCGCGGCGAGAATCAGATACAGCGAGAGCACCCAGGATCCACCCGTCCAGGCGAACAGCGCCGCAGCGACGAACGGCACCGGGCCTGCGTTGATCATGGCTCCCACGTGGTATCCGATGGCCGAACCACTGAAACGCATTCGGGTCTCGAACAACTCGGGCAGAAAGATCGCCATCGGCGCCCCGGTCATCGCGTAGATGATCGAGATGGCCAGGACCATCGCGACGGTGATCGCCACCGTGTTGCCGGTGTTGAGCAGCCAGAAGAACGGAAAAGCGTACAGTGCCATCAGAATTGCCCCGGTCAGGATGACGGGCCTGCGGCCGCGCCGATCGGCGAGTCGCGCGAATACCGGGATGGTGAAGATGAGCAGGCCCAGGGAGAACGCCACGGCCCACAGGACGGTGGTGCGAGACACGCCGGCTTGTTCGACGGTGTAGTTCAGCGCGAAGACCACCGCCATGTAGAAGCAGACGCTGCTGACCGACGTTGCGAAGACCGCAATCAAAACTCGCTTCTTGGCGCGCCGGAACACCTCGATACTGGGGTAACGCTCCAACCCCTGCTGCTCCTTGATCTCCTTGAAGACAGGCGATTCCGGCAACTGAAGTCTGATGTACAGACCGACGATGACCAGCACACCGCTGGCCAAGAACGGTACCCGCCATCCCCAGCTCATCATGGCGTCCGCGGGCAGCACTGCCACCAGTGCGAAAGACCCCGTTGACAACAGCCAGCCCAGCGGGACCCCGCGTTGCGGCGAACTGGCGTAGTACGCCCGCTCGTCGGCGGGGGCATGCTCCATCGCCATCAACACCGCGCCGCTCCACTCGCCGCTCACCGCGATGCCCTGCAGCATTCTCGACAGCACCAACAAGATCGGCGCCCACATGCCGATCTGCGCATAGGTGGGCAGCAATCCCACCATGGTGGTGCTGACACCCATGAGAATGAGCGTCACCGCCAACATTCGTTTCCGACCGATCCGATCACCGAAATGCCCGAATATCGCGGCGCCGACCGGACGTATCACGAAGGCCACGCCGAAGGTCGCGAAGGCGGCGAGAGTTCCGATGAGCGGGCTCAGGTCGGGAAAGAAGAGCTCATTGAAGACCAAAGCCGCGGCGATGCTGTAGATGCCGAAATCGAAGAACTCGATGGCGGTCCCGATGAAGCTCGCGACCGCGACCTTGCGCGGCGAGACCCGGGCCTCGGTACCTGTCTGAGTGACCATGAAGGCTCGCCTTTCGTGATGGTGGGGTGAATCGTGTTGATGGTGTTGACTTGTGCGCGTCGCTTGCGGTGCGCCATCGCGACACCGCTAACTGTCCCGAAGGTCCAACAACCGTCGGACCTTCCCCTCTCCCCCGAGCCGGGTGTACTCGGTGAGCTCCCCGACGTCCACGATCTCGACTCCGACCCGGACATTGAGAACGCCCTTGAGTGCCCTGGCCAGATCCTGCTGCAGAGCGTCCGCGTCGATGTCAGGTCTGCGCCGCTCGACCCGCACCGTCATCTCGGTCTTCTTGCTGACTCCCGCGCCATCCGTGGTCAGAACACAAAGGAATTGGCCGTTGGTCCGCGTATCTGCGCGCACCGGGTCCTGGCAGGCCATCGGAAAGACGCTCTGCCCGCGCAGTTTCACCATCTCGTCGCTGCGTCCCTGCATGCCCGACAACCGGGTGGTCCGCAGTCCACATTCGCAGAGTTCGCGGTGCGAGATCGACAGGGCGTCTTGGGTGTTGAATCGGATCATCGGCGGGACCCCCCGATGCAGGGACGTGGCGACGAGGTTGCCCACCTGGCCCTGAGGTACCTCACGCGACGGGTCGTCGATGTCCACCGTCTCCAAGAAGACGGTGTCCTCGCTGACGTGGCGGCCGGCCTGCAGTCGGCATTCGAAAGCGATGAGCCCGATCTCGTGGGTGCCATAAGTGTCGTAAACCGGTGCTCCCCAAGCATCTTCGAGAGACCTCCGCAATTCGCCGTTGCTGTCGTTGCCGAGCAGCGCCTGGAGATACTTCGTGGGCAACGAGTGCAAGTCGAGGTTCATCGACTCCGCCACCTCGACGAGCCGCCCTAGATATTCACCATGGCCCATCCAGCCGTTGGTCCCGTAGGCGGCCGCCAGTTCGAGTTGGCGTTCCGATGGCGTCACCACGCCGGACCCGGTGGTCACCGGGATGCCGCCGAGCCAGTGGTGGACGCCGAGGTAGTAGCACCACGCGGCGTTCGCCAGCGAGGTGGTGAACGGTATCTGGATCACGTCACCCGGCCGAGCACCCATCGCCCACAGACCGCGCGCGGCTTGGATTCCCTGGACCTCCCACGCGGTGGCGTCGAACATGGTGGTTCTGGGTAGGCCGGTCGTTCCTCCGCTGGTCTGCAGCTTGAGCGGCAAGTGGTCCACCAGGGACTCCCGACCGAACGGATGATGATCGCCGAACGGCGGTGCCGCGTCGATCGCGGCCTTGAGGTCGTCACTGTTGAAGGTGGGGACGTGCCGAAGATCGTCGAGGGACCGGATGGATCCTTCATCCAGACCGGCCGCCGACCACCGCCTGCGGTAGAACGGCACATTCCAGGCGTCCCGAATCCGCGCGAGGACCCGCGTTTCCTGCAGTTCTCGCCATTCGGCGTCGCTGCGGGTGGCCACGGTTCGTTCGAATAACGGTGGCGGTGGGTAGTCCGTCATCAAGGCGTTCCAGTCGAGCGCCTTCCAGTAGTAGGGAACTTCGTCGCCCACGGATGCTCCTAAACGTCTACCAAACGATCGGTAGAAAATGTAGCGCACGTCACTACGGATGACAAGCGCCCGCCGGTCGGCGGTTCCCGCACGCGCGAACCTACGGCAGTCCGACAGCTCAGTCTGCCAATCGTTTGGTTGAGAGTTGTACTGTGTAGAACCAGCAGCGTCGAGCCCATTTCACCGAGGAGGCAACGTATGGCGGCGAGTCGCCAGGCCGGGTCGCAGAAGTCAACCCGGGCGAGCATCCGACGCGCCGAGATACTCAGCGCCGCCACGCGGCTGTTCCTGGAAAAAGGTTACGACGCGACCAGCCTGCAAGACATCGCCGACGCGGTGGGTCTCCTCAAAGGCAGTCTGTTCTATTACATCTCAGGCAAGGAAGACCTTCTCTACGCCGTCCTGCAAGGAATGCTCTCCTCCAGCCAGGCCGACATCGTCGAGCTGAGCGCGCTCGACCTCGACCCTCTGGTCAAGGTGCGCCGTATCGCCGAGGCGCACGTTCGCTACGTCCTGGCCAACCGCGACCAGGCCACCATCTTCTTTCGGGACTTCCGGTCACTGTCGAAAGATCGGGGCAAAGAGATCGCCGCGGAGCGCGACAGCTACGCCAAGCGGTTCACTGCGGTGCTCAGCGAAGCTCAACAGGACGGTGCGATCTGCCCCGACATCGACATCCGACTCGCATCGGGGTCACTGCTGGGGATGCTGAACATGGTGCACGAGTGGTACCCCCACGCCGATGAACGGCACGTCGACCGCCTGGCTTCCGAAATCGGTGACCTGGTCGTGGCATCTCTGCGGTGCGACCGCGAGACCCACCGACCCGGTCACCGACGCAGCGACGGGCAGGCCTGACGCCGTCGCGCGAACAGCCCTGTGCGGGTGAGGGTTTGGCCGCCAGGGTGCCCGATTCGACGCGCTCATCCAGGCGAACGACGTCCGGACGTCGCCGTCACCGCCCCGTCGAAGTGGTCTCGTGAGGGGTTGGCCGTAGCGGTGTTGACGAGCTTGATCAGCACCCGTCGGCGTTCTTCGGCGTCGTCGACCCTCAGGTCTCCCAGCATGAGGGCGATCGCCGAGGGCACGGCCAGCCACCACGCGGCCAGTGCCCGGGCGACGTAGAGCAGATGCGCTGGTGCGACGTCGGTGCGCAGGTAACCATCCTCTTGGGCCTGGGCCACTGCCCGGACGTTGTCGGCGTAGTGCTGCGAACGCTCCTGGGCGGCGGCGACCGTCGCCTTGCCCGACTGCAGGGGATCGGGGTCCAGACCCTCCCATAGGAGCAGCCGCAAGTAGTGCGGGTAGTTGCGGTGATAGTCGTAGACCTGCGCTGCGAACGCGCCCAGATCGCGGGCCTGTTCTACGGTCAGTGGGACGGCAGCGGCGAGCTTCGTCATCTCCTGCTCGAGTACCGCGCTGAAAAGCAGTTGCTTGCTGCCGAAGTACTGATAGATGCGCTGCTTGTTCACTCCCGCCCGCTCGGCGACGCGGTCGACGCGCGCCCCGAGTGGACCATGCTCGCTGTACTCGAACACCGCCGCGTCCAGAAGACGCTGCTTCGTGCGCGCGGTATCCCAGGCCATGGGCGAAATCTTAGCATTTCCAACTGAGCAGTTGCAGTTTTGATGAGATGTGTGCCACACTCCAACTCGTCAGTTGCAAATTTCCAACCCAGGAGTAGCGATGAGAGTGCCGGGCCTACATGGATTTTCAACGACCATCCCATCGATCCGGCCAGTTCGGCGGATCACCGCCGGGCTGGTTCGCGCAGCCACCGGCAGCGTGCCGCTGGCTATCGCAGCGCTGGCAGCGGGCGCTCTCGCCCTCTCGGGATGCGCAAGCGAGACGCCGCCGGAGACGCCCGGCGCGCACACCCGGGCCGTCTTGCAGGACGTGTTCTCCACGGCCTCGCAGTCCGGGTTCGGCGAGACGTTCCTCAACCGATTGTCCGATGACGTCACCTTCACCGCGACCGGCACCTCACCGGTGGCCGGGCAGTACCACGGCAAGACCGAGTACCGCGAGAAGGTGTTGAGCCGACTCCATGATCACCTCGCGACTCCCATGCGCCCCCAGCTTGATCAGATGATCGTCGACGGCGACTGGGCGGCGGTGCGCTTCCACACCAAGGGAGTCAAGGGCACCAATGGCGCCGACGCCAGCATGCAGTACTGCTGGGTCATGCGCGTCGCCGGAGACCAGATCGTCGAAGTCATCGGCTATTACGACACCGCGAAGATGGCCGGCCTCTTCGCCTGATCGAGCCACCCCCCCACGAGACGATTAACCAAGGAGCGACCATGATCATCGACCGCGACGTCGATGTACCGTGCGACGACGGCACGATGCTGAAGGCCGACGTATTCCGGCCCGTCACCAGCGACCCGGTCCCCGTCGTCATGACGTTGGGCCCCTACGGCAAAGGGGTCGAGTATCGGGACGGCTATCTGCCGCAATGGAACTGGCTGATCACCACTCATCCGAACGTGCTGCCGGGTTCGACCCGCAGTTACATGACGTGGGAGACCGTGGATCCGGAGACCTGGGTGCCGTGGGGGTACGCCGTCGTGCGGGTCGATTCCCGCGGTTCGGGGCGTTCGCCGGGACGGCTCGATATGTTGTCGCCCCGAGAGATTCGCGACTACTACGACGCGATCGAGTGGGCCGGAACCCAGCCGTGGAGCAACGGGCGGGTAGGGCTGAATGGCATCTCCTACTACGCCATCAACCAGTGGCTCGTCGCGTCTCTGCAGCCTCCACACCTGGCCGCGATGATTCCCTGGGAGGGAGCCGCGGACTTCTACAGGGACTGGGCCCGTCACGGCGGCATCATGAGCAACGGATTCTTGGAGGCTTGGCTGCCACGCCAAGTACTGTCCGTTCAACACGGCAACCCGCGCGGTGCCACCGATCCATGGCTCGGCGAACTTGCCACCGGCCCGGATGTACTGACCGATGACGAACTCGCCGCGAACCGCAGCGACCCCTTGGCCGACATCCTCACCCGGCCACTGGACGGCCCGTTCTACCGCGAGCGTTCACCAGATTGGTCCAAGGTGACCGTGCCCTTTCTCAGCGCCGCCAACTGGGCCGGTTTCGGACTGCACCCTCGCGGCAACTTCGAGGCGTTCGTCAACGCCGCATCGGGACAGAAATGGCTCGAAGCGCATCCTGGCCGCCACGAGGAGTGGTTCTACCTTGACCAGGGAATGGCGCTGCAAAAGAGGTTCCTCGACCACTTCCTCAAAGACGAGGACAACGGTTGGGATCGCCAACCCCCGGTACTGCTGCACATCAGGCGCCCGTTCACCGAACAGGTCACCCCGCGGGCCGAACACGAGTGGCCGCTGGCACGAACCCGATGGACTCCACTGCACCTCAGCGCAGCCGACCGTGCGTTGCAGTGGGAGATGCCAACGGAACCGAGCGAGATCTCCTTCGACGCAATGGGGGAACCAGTCACCTTGGTATCGGCCCCCTTGGCCGACGAACTCGAGTTGACCGGGCCCTTGGCGGCCACGCTGTTCGTATCGTCGACCACCACCGACGCAGACCTCTTCGTCACGGTCCAGGCGTTCGCGCCGGACGGTCGGGAAGTCGACTTCCAGGGCACCATCGACCCGCACACTCCCCTGGCGCAGGGATGGCTCCGCTGTTCACACCGAAAACTGGACCCACACCGCAGCCTGCCTTATCGGCCCTTCCACACTCACGACGAATTACAGCCGCTACAGCCGAACCAGGTGTATCGCGTCGAAGTCGAGATCTGGCCAACCTGCGTCGTGCTACCCGCCGGATACCGCGTAGGCCTCCAGATCGGAGGCCGTGACTTCGAACGGGAGGAACCCGACGATCCCAACGAGGCGTGGACCTCCCGTGGATCGGGCCCCTGGTTGCACACTCACCCCGATGACCGCCCCGCCGTCACGTTCGGCGGAAGGACAACCGTCCACAGCGGCGGTGACGCGAACTCCCACCTGCTACTGCCGATCATCCCCGCACCAGCAACGGAAGAAGGATCCACACCATGACCAAACTCGTCGTCCTCTATGGAAATCCAACTCATCCAACGGAATTCGATGACTACTTCATCAAAACTCACCTTCCCCTGGTGGAGAGGATGCCACGGGTCCGAGGAGTCGACCACGGCCACGTTCGCAGCCTCGACGGATCCGCTCCCCCGTACTTCCTATCGGTACAGGTGGTGTTCGACTCACTTGACGACCTCGAGGCGGCCACGGCATCCGCCGAAGGTCAAGCCGCCGCAGCCGACGTGGCCAACTTCGCCACCGGTGGCGCGACCATCTTCGTTCAAGACGCCTCACCGAAGGGAACCACCCGATGAACGACCCGATCGACCGCGTTGCTGTTCTGGAGAAACGGCTCCGCGACGTCGAAGACAAACTGGCGATCTACGATCTTCTCGCCAGCCACCCCATCAGTGCCGACACCGGTGAAGCGAGCTTCATCGAGGCCATCTACACCGAGGACTTCGTCTTCGACCGCGGCGCCGGGCTCGCGGGTGCGCACGGGCGCGCCAGCATGGTCGATCTCGTCGGAAACGACGCCCACCACGCCGCAATAGCCGCCGGGCTGGCCCATTTCGCGAGTCTGCCGCTCGTCGAATTACACGGCGACACCGCGACCGCTGTCTCCTATCTCGCCCTGATCACTCCCGATCCCGAGGGTGCCGAGCGTGAATTGCCCAACCACGGAGCATCATCGGGATACCGGATCCACCGCGTGCTCGCCAACCGTTGGTCTCTCTCCCGCAAAGACGGCCAGTGGATGATCTCCACACGGACCGTGCTGCCCATGGACGGATCCGGACCGGCACTCGACGAGGTGCTCCGTACGGCCGCGTCCTACTACGACGGCCGAAGTCGGTAGGCGCACAGTACCCACCATCCCGCAATCGCCTGCTCTTCACCCCCACACACCATCTGCGTCCACACCGAAGGATCAAACATGCCCCGATACGCCGACCCTGGCACCCGCGACAGCGTCGTCAGCTTCGCCTCCCGCTACGACCACTTCATCGGCGGTGAGTACGTTGCGCCCAAGAACGGGCAATACTTCGACAACCTCACACCGATAACAGGGCGCCCGTTCACCGAGATTGCCAGGGGTACCGCCGCCGACGTCGACCTGGCGCTGGACGCTGCTGAAGCCGCCGCGCGCACGTGGGGCAAGACCTCGGTGGCCGAGCGCGCGTTGATTCTGCAACGCATGGCCGATCGGATCGACGCGAACCGCGAGAAACTCGCCATCGCCGAGTCCTGGGATAATGGCAAACCCTGCCGCGAAACGCTCGCGGCGGACATCCCGCTGGCCGCAGATCACCTGCGGTACTTTGCCAGTGCGATCCGCGCCCAAGAAGGAGGTATCTCGGAGATCGATGGCGACACCGTCGCCTACCACTTCCACGAGCCGCTGGGTGTCGTGGGCTTGATCATCCCGTGGAACTTCCCGCTCCTCCTGGCGATGTGGAAGATCGCCCCTGCGCTGGCCGCGGGCAACACCGTCGTGCTCAAACCCGCCGAACAGACGTCGGCCTCGATCCACGTTCTCCTCGAAGTCGTCGCCGATCTGCTTCCGCCCGGCGTCCTCAACGTCGTCAGCGGATTCGGAACGGAAGCGGGTAAGCCGCTGGCGTCCAGCAACCGGATCAGGAAGATCTCGTTCACCGGCGAGACGACCACCGGTCGGCTGATCATGCAGTACGCCTCGCAGAACTTGATCCCGGTCACCTTGGAACTCGGCGGCAAGAGCCCGAACATCTTCTTCGACGACGTCACGGCCAAGGACGATGCCTTCTACGACAAGGCCATTGAAGGCTTCACCATGTTCGCGCTGAACCAAGGCGAGGTCTGCACCTGTCCGTCACGCGCGCTCATCCAGGCGAGCATCTACGACGAGTTCCTCGACCGGGCCGTGGAGCGCACCAAGGCGATCAAGCAGGGACACCCGCTGGACACCGACACGATGCTCGGCGCGCAGGCTTCCTCGGAGCAATACGAAAAGATCCTCTCCTACATCGACATCGGTCGGCGCGAGGGCGGACGGATCCGCACGGGTGGCGAGCCGGCGGCCCTGGATGGCGATCTCTCGGGCGGCTACTTCATCCTTCCCACCGTCATCGAGGGACACAACGCGATGCGGACGTTCCAGGAGGAAATTTTCGGCCCCGTCGTCTCTGTTGCGCGCTTCGACGACTACGACGATGCCATCGCGATCGCGAACGACACGCTATACGGACTCGGCGCAGGGGTGTGGTCCCGCGACGGCAACACCGCCTACCGCGCAGGCCGCGATATCGAGTCCGGCCGGGTGTGGATCAACAACTACCACGCCTACCCCGCGCATGCCGCATTCGGCGGCTACAAGCAGTCAGGGATCGGCCGCGAAACCCACAAGATGATGCTGGAGCACTATCAGCAGACCAAGAACCTTCTCGTCAGTTACAGCGACGGCGCGCAAGGTTTCTTCTGAAAGTTCCCGGGCCATAGGTAATCACCGCGCTTGCAGTTGCATCAGCACGGGCTTGCGGCCATCGCGCGCCGCGCGATCTCAGCAGAAGTCGATGGGTAGCGGTGCCGCCGCCGCCACCATGCCACTGCTCCTGAGGTCGCGCCAGAAGGCGGCGGGCACTGCGAATTCCATCGCGGCGACATCCTCGGCGATGCGGCTGGGCTTACTGGAGCCGGGGATGACCGCCGCCACCGCGGGATGGGCCATCGAGAAATGCAATGCTGCAGCCTTGATCGTTACGTCGTGCGTCTCGCAGAGGGCCGCAATGCGTTTGACCCGTTCGGCGATCTCGGGCGGGACAGGACCGTATTCGAAGTGCGCGCCACCAACCAGGGCGCCAGAGTTATAGGGCCCGCCCACGATTACGTCGACGCGTTTCTGGATCGCCAGGGGCATGAGCCTCTGCAGGGCGGACTCGTGGTCAAGGATGGTGTAGCGGCCGGCGAGTAGCATCCCGTTGGCTCGCGGCTCGGAGAGTTGGAGCCCCACCTCGATCGGCTCAACCTTGTTGGTGCCCTGCCCCCAGGCTTCGATGACCCCGTCATCGCGCAACTTGTCCAGCACGGGAAAGGCACCATGCTGCGCTTCCTCAAACTTCGCAATCCACGCGTCGCCATGAAAGTCCTGGGCGAGGTCGTGGATGAAGACGTAGTCCAGGCGATCGACCCCCAACCGCTCGAGGCTCTCCGCGATGGAACGCTTCGTGCCTTCCGCTGTGTAGTCATAGCGGATGGCGTTGGCGTTGCCGTCCTTGAAGATGTTGCCCTTATCGCCGAAGGTTCGCGTGCTCGTATCGACCAGTTCGGGCAGTACGATACGCCCCACCTTGGTCGCGAGCACGTATTCGTCGCGTGGATACTTCTTCAGCGCTTCACCGAGCCGAGTCTCAGAGAGGCCGGCCCCGTAGAAGGGGGCGGCGTCGAAGAATCGAATGCCATGGGCCCAGGCGGCATCGACCGTCGCCGTGGCCTCCTCGTCGGAGATCTTTCGGTACATGTTTCCCAGCGGTGCCGTCCCGAAGCCAAGCGGGCCGGCGAGCAGTGTGTTCCTGATACTCACGGCTCGTCCTTCAACGTCGATCCATCGGGAACAGTCATCGCCTTGGTGTCGCGGTTGGCATACATGAGTTCGGTCGAATGCGAGTAGATTTCGATGAGGTTGCCCCAGGGATCTTGGCAATAGACGGCCCTGAATGGCTCACCTTCGAAAAGGGTCCACACGGCTGAGTTCTGCTTTCCGCCCGAATCGCTGATTCGCTTGGCGAGGCCCTCGATATCCGGATCCACCACGCAAAAGTGGAAGACCCCGGTCTTCCAGTATTCGAAATTGGTCCTCCGGTTGTCTGCCGTGGGCGGAATGACAAATTGAAACAGTTCGATGCCGACACCGTTCGCGGTAGCGAGATGGCTGACGTAGAGATCTTCCATCCGCTCGCCGAAGATGCCCTTGAAGACGTTGCCGATCGGGGAGCCGTCATCCTTGATGTGCAGTGGTCCGATCGTGTGGCGACAGCCGAGGACTTCGGTGTACCAAGCGGTCGCTGCGTAGACATCGGTCACGGTCATCCCGACGTGAGTTACTGCTAGTGGATAGTAGGCCATGCAGAAACGCTATCCATCAGGACGACCGCATTCTCGACGTTTCTTGCGGACTTTTCGTCAGTCCTTGCTGCCGAGCGGCTTACTCCGCCAGCACCTGTCTGCGATACCGGGCGGGCGTCTCGCCCGTACTTTTGCGAAACACCCGAATGAAGTTGTCGAGCGATCCGAATCCTTGTTCCACCGCGATGTCCATCAGCGACGACTGTTCCGACGCCAGCGCAGCTTTGGCCGCCTCGACGCGGCGGTCGGTGACGTAGCGCTGCGGTGACGACCCGGTGGCCTCTTTGAACAAGCGTGCGAAGTGGAACGGGCTGAGGCACGCTTCGGCTGCCAACTGACTGAGCGACAGCGACTCGAACAAATTCCCATCGATGAAATCGAGCACTCGCTTCAGACGTTGCGCGTCGCCTGCGCAGACGCTCTAAGTAGCTCCCTGCCAACCGGCAAGGATGAAGCGCTTCAGTAGTTCGGCTTTCGCGTTCAAATCGGCTACGTCGTCGGGTTCGCCGAGGTCGTGCGCGCGAACGTCGAAAGAGCTGCTGGTGAGCGCACCGACTGCGAAAAGGTATGCCCACCGGTAGAAGCCCGGCTCGCGCCCTGGATTGATCTGCGACATGGCGCCGATGAACTCTTGGGCCATCGGATCGAACAGTTCATGAATGATCCCGCGTTGCTGACTAGACGGGTCTGACGCCTCGCGTAGCACCAAGCGGGCGAACCAAAGGTCTTCGGGGTTTCGGTGCAGCGCCAGGACCGGATCGGCGAACGCCGAAACCAGCTGAATCATCGCTTGTTCGTTGTGCGTGTCTATGTTGCGCAGTAGTTCGAGCCGTTGGTCGTTGACGTACTGCCGGCGCAGGAATATGGCGCGATAGAGCTTGAGCTTGGTGTCGAAATGATAGACGATCAGCGACAGCTTGACGTCGGCAACCTCGGCGATTTTGCGCATCGTGGTGCCGTGATATCCCTCCTGCGCGAAGACTCTTTCTGCCGCCTGCAGGATCTGGAGCTTGCGCCCGGTTTCGGCGTCCGATTGCTGGCTCATAACCGAGCCTGGAGCGCGTCGAGCCATGCACAACAGTATGCACGATGCCTCTACCTTGACCGACTGACTGGACGTACGTACAGTCAGTCTTGGTTGTCACGTCGAGGGAAGGGCGTGGGGCCTTGAATTGCGAGCAAGGTCCCCCGGGCCCCAGCCGGGGTGGCCCGCGTCTATGAGGTGATCGGAGTGACATCGTGATCGAACACAGCGAAGAGCGTGACGGTATGCGTATCGATTGGAACGTGCCGATCGAAGTCAGTGATGGAACAACATTGCGGGCAGACGTCTTTCGGCCTATCGGCGATGGTCGTTATCCCGTCCTCATGACCTACGGGCCGTACGCGAAAGGGCTGTCGTTCCAGGACGGCTACCCCGTTCAGTGGAAGACGCTGGTCAGCAAGCACCCCGAAGTCGCCGAAGGCACCTCGACGCGTTACGCGAACTGGGAAACCTGCGACCCAGAGAAGTGGGTGCCCGACGGGTACGTGTGCATTCGCGTTGATTCTCGGGGCAGCGGCATGTCTCCCGGCCTCGTTGACCCGTTCAGTCCACGCGAGACCCAGGACTACTACGAGTGCATCGAGTGGGCGGGCGAGCAGAAGTGGAGCACGGGCAAAGTGGGTCTGCTCGGGGTGTCGTACTACGCGATGAACCAGTGGCAGGTCGCCGCCAAACGGCCACCACATCTGGTGGCCATCTGCCCTTTCGAAGGTGCCTCGGACCTCTACCGCGACGCGATCCGCCACGGCGGCATCCTTTGTACATTCTGGATCAACTGGTATCCGTTTCAGGTCACCAACGTTCAGCACGGGCTGGCGGAGAACGGCCGCCGCAGCGCTGTCACCGGCGAGCCCATCGCTGGCACGCTGGCGCTCCCGGAAGACGTTCTAGCCAAGAACCGCACCGACATTCGCGCTGACCAATTGGCCCACCCGTTGCTCGACAGCTACTTCACGGAGCGCAACGCAGTGCTGGAGGACATCGAGGTTCCTGTGCTGTCCTGCGCGAACTGGGGTGGGCAGGGCCTGCATCTCCGCGGCAATGTCGAGGGCTTCCACCGCGCGGGTTCCACACAGAAATGGCTGGAGGTCCACGGCCGCGAGCACTGGACCGAGTTCTACACCGATTACGGCCTGGCGCTGCAGAAGCGCTTCTTCAACCACTTCCTCAAAGGCGACGGCAACGGATGGGAATCCCAACCCCCTGTCAAACTACAGGTTCGCACCATCGACGGGTTCGTCGAACGTGACGAGTATGAGTGGCCGTTGGCCCGCACGCAATGGACCCGCCACTATCTCGACAGCAGCACAGGCGGTTTGACCACCAAACTGGTCACTGAAGTGACATCGCGATCCTTCGTAGCCACCGAGGGCGAGCTGCACTTCGCCAGTCCGCCGTTTCGTCATGAGACCGAGCTGACGGGGCCAGTCTCCACGCGGCTGCACATCTCGTCGTCGACGACGGACGCCGACCTGTTCGTCACCCTGCGTCTGTTTTCTCCCGACGACGAAGAGATCCTCTTCCTGGGGGCGGTGGAACCGAACGCACCGGTGACCCAAGGCTGGCTGCGCGCTTCGCATCGGGCCACCGACTCCGCTCTGAGCGCGCCGTGGAGGCCGGTCCACGTGCATACGTCTCGGCAACCGCTGAACCCGGACGAAATCTACGTCCTGGACATCGAAGTATGGCCGACCTCGATCGTTGTCCCCGAGGGCTACTACCTCAAGGTGACGATCGCGGGCCACGACTTCGACCACGGTCTGCCCAGCCCGCTGCCCGCGCTTTACGGCATCGAACAACGCGGCTCGTCGGTGTACCTGCACAACGACCCCGCGGACCGCCCCGCTGATGTCTTTGCCGGACGGACCACCGTTTTCACTGGCGGCGAGTACGACTCGCACATCCTCTTGCCTGTCGTCCCATGAACTCCGAATCCCGAAAGTCAATGAGCAAAGCAGATTCCGCCGGCCCTGCGTCGACTGGGCGCCGATTAATAGACATTTCTGTCGCACTGCGTTCCGACATCGCCTCTGACCCACCCGGGCTGCTCCCGGCCATCGAGTACCTGACACACACGCAGACCGCCGATGACCTCCTGTCCTTCTTCCCCGGCGCCACCCACGATGACATTCCCGACAGAGAAGGTTGGGCCATCGAGCGAGTGCAGATGACGACGCACAGCGGCACCCATTTGGATGCGCCCTACCACTACGCCAGCACCATGGACAACGGAAAACGAGCCATCACCATCGATGAGGTTCCGCTCGAATGGTGTTTCCAACCCGCCGTGAAACTCGACTTCCGCCGGTATCCAGACGGCTATGTGGTGACCCCGGGCGACGTGGATGCCGAACTGGAGCGAATCGGCCACGTCCTGAGTCCACTCGAGATCGTGGTGATCAACACCAGCGCCGGCGTGCGCTACGGCCACGACGATTACGTGTCCAGAGGATGTGGCATGGGAAGGGAGGCCACTTTGCACCTGCTCGAGCAGGGGGTGCGGCTGACCGGAACCGACGCTTGGAGCTGGGACGCACCCTTCGTCCACACTGCACGCCGATTCGCCGAGAACCACGACGGCACACTCATCTGGGAAGGCCACAAAGCAGGGCGCGACATCGGCTACTGCCACCTCGAGAAATTGCACAATCTAGAGAGGCTTCCCGCATCCGGATTCGAGATCTGTTGCTTCCCAGTCAAAGTTCACGAGGGATCAGCCGGATGGACGCGCGCCGTGGCCATCCTTCACTGAATTCCGCCTCACAAACCGCTTCAACCACCCAGCAGCAGCACAGGAAGTCGTCTCACGAATGAACGTTCTCATCACCGTTGCGCCCACTGGACCCATCGCCACCAAAGCCGACAACCCGTACCTTCCCACCACCCCGGCCGAAATCGCCGACGCTGTGGAGGCCGGCTACAGAGCAGGCGCCGCGATCGCCCACATCCATCTTCGCGATGAGCACCAGCGACCCACCGCAGACCTGGCCATCGGCCGGACCGTCATGGACGCGGTCGCGGAACGGTGTCCAATACTGATTCAGATGTCCACCGGTGTGGGACTGAATGTTCCGTTCGAGGACCGCGCGAGGTTGATCGAACTGGCTCCGCCGATGGCCACCTTGAATCCGTGCTCCATGAGTTTCGGAAGCGGCCAGTTCCTCAATCCACCCGAAGGCGTCGCGCGGCTGGCCGCCGAGATGCGTGATTCGGGCATCAAGCCAGAACTTGAAATCTACGACACTGGCCACCTGGATGCCTGCCTGCGGCTACGGGATGCAGGTCTACTTGTTGAGCCGCTGCAGTTTTCGATCGTGCTCGGAGTGCAGGGGGGAATGGCCGCTACTGCTGACAACCTGTTGACCATGGTGCGACGACTTCCCGACGGCGCCGTTTGGCAAGTGATCGCCATCGGACGGGCCAACCGTGAGCTCACGGCGATCGGACTGGCGCTCGGTGGTAATGCCCGGGCCGGTCTCGAAGACACGTTGTACCTCGGCAAGGGTGAGCTGGCGCAAGGGAGTACACCGCTGGTCGAACGGGCGGTGCGCCTGGCTCGTGAACTCGGGCACCAGATCAGCACCGTCGACCTGGCCCGCCAAACGCTCGGCTTGCCGACGCCGGCTGAGATCTAGACAGCCTCCGATCTGCGTCGTATGGGTGGCCGGTGTCGGAGACGGAGATCCCGCCGCGGGGTTCACCACTGCCTGAAACCCTGAGCCGAGACGAAGAAGCCGTGCTCGCCACGGGTGCAGGTGACGCCGTCGGCGCGTGAGACACACAGGGTGCCCCCGGCGGCGAGGCTTCGACCGTAGGGAAGCACCTTCTGATCGGCAGACACGTTGTAGTTTCCCTGATTGAAGCAGGACGGCGTGATGCCCCCGCGATCGTCGACGTAGTAGCCCTTGGCGAGCTCGTCGCGTGGCATGGTGCGGTGATCGCAGTCCGCCCCTGGCGGTATCGCGGTCGAGTGGAACACCTGACAGCCCGTGTTGCCGGGGGCCAGGCCGCAGGCGATGTTCCGGCTAGGTGTCAAGAAGTAGACGCCCCCACTCAACGCGGTGTAGTCGGCGGGATCCGCCGCCGTCGCCGCATCCCCGGTAGCGGGCTGAGGCGTGGCAGTGGTCGGAGCAGCCCCACCGTGAGCACCGCAGGCGGTAGCCGCGATGACAACGACGATCAGGACTGTCAGCCGCGAGAACTTCATATGCTCATTGTCATATGGGTGGTGGCTCACCGATAGGGCGCGGCAACGGACCGGCAGGGGTCAGACGCATCGGCCACCATCACGGGCCCAAACTCGTTCAGTGCGGCTACTGGCCGATTTGTCGCAAACCTCACGATAGTCGTCATCTCTGCCTCTGGTCGCATGTCGAGCGGCCACGGACACTTGCTTCATGACGAACCAAACTTCCGAGAAAGCCGTTCTGACAACTGATCCCGACGTACTGAGGCTCCCAAGCTCGTCTCTGGCCCTCGCTGCCTTCGACTTGATCCGAAACGCCGAGTCCCCGGCGGTTGCCAACCACAGCGTCCGCAGCGTCCTCTTCGCTCGGCTTCTAGCCCGTCACCTTGGACTCGTCTCCGGGCGAGACTTCGACGAAGAGCTGCTCTATCTCGCGTGCGTGCTCCATGACGTGGGATTGTCCACGCTCGCCAAGCGAAACACCCGCTTCGAAGTCGACGGCGCCGATCGCGCCGCCGAATTCCTTACCAGCCAAGGTGTGGAAGCAACGAAGGTCGACTTGGTATGGGAGGCGATCGCATTGCACAACACCGCCGTCATCCCAGAACGGATGGGCGCTCTGACCTCTCTGACCTCTCAGGGGGTTGCAATCGACTTCGGTGGAATCCTGGGCCTCCCGGAGACGCATCAGGCCGCCGTCACGGCGCAGATGGGAGCTGCCATACACGCCGAATATCCACGGTTCGACATGGCCTCGGCGGTTATCGATGCGGTCGCGGACCACGCCGCCAGCAATCCGGCGAGCAACGCACCGCGGTACACGCCGCCCGGCGAAATCCTCCGTGAGCGAACTGAGTTCGGCGTCACCACCCCTGAGAGGATGATCGCCGACGGTGGCTCTCGTTGGGGCAACTGAGGGGGCTTCGACTCCCCCGTCGCATTACCTGTGTCTCGTTGCTTGTATCGATACACCTCATGAATTCACCAGATGAAAGGAAACATATCTATGTCACAACCAGAGTTCGTTGACACCCCCGGGTACGGCGACATGATCCGCGAACGGTACAGCTACCGTCAGGCCGTCCGGATCGGCGATCGCGTCGAGATCTCCGGCCAGGGCGGATGGGACGATGACCAGCATGTAGCTGCCGGATCTTTGGAAGATGAGATCGGCAAGGCGTTCGACAACGTCGAAAAGACGCTGCGCGCGGCCGGTGCCACCTGGGACGACGTCGTCAAGGTCAACACCTACCATGTCCCTACCAGCGACGAGGCCATCGGCGATGACCACCTGGCAGCGGTCGTTGACCAGTTCCGCAAGCGGTCCCAGGACCACCTTCCCCTGTGGACCGCTCTTGGCGTGAAGTCCCTGGGACTTCCCGAGATGCGCATCGAGGTCGAGGCTGTCGCCGTGATCAATCAGCGCGCGTAAGCTCTTTCAGCTCGAGCTCCCTCGACGTCTGGAAGACGTCGAGGGAGCTTTTGTCCATCCGGTCAATGCCTTTGGCGTCCATGGAGAATTCCGCACGTGAGTTGACGCATCGCTGTGTTCCGCGCCCGTGGGGGCGCATCACGGTGCGCTGCGTCGCCTCAAGTTGCATCAGGGTAGGCGGCAACGGCCCGAATTTCGACCAACAGCCCCGGGCTGGCCAACCCATCGACGCCGATGATCGTCCACGTCGGGAAGGGCGGGTTGATCAGGCGCGCCTTGGCTTCCGCAAAGCCCGGCAGGTGTTCACGGATCTCGACGTGGTAGCTCGTAACGTCGACGAGCGCTGAAAGGTCCAGTCCCTCCAAGCGCAGGATTTCATCGATCTTACGGATCGCGATCTCGGTCTGCTCCTCGATCTTGTCGGGGATGGATCCGTCGGCGCGCCGGCCGACGGTGCCTGCAATGAACAGATGCCCGTGCGAGCGGACCGCGGCGGAGTATCCGAAACTCTCGAAGGCTTTCACGGTGCTACCGAAGATCTCGGAATCGTCGGGAACCTGCACGGTGTGTATCGGCACTGTTTGTCTCCTCGTCATTGGCTAGGTGATCGGCACTGATGCGTGGCGGGTCATGCCCAGAGTTGTCGCCTCGGCTTCACCCTCGGTCAAGCGTTTCAAGGCGGAGCACGTCGCGCGATGGTCAATATGGACTCGCGCCGCAAGGATCCTGCCCGTTGAACATTTCGAGCCGCCGTCGAGCGCGGTGTCCATGGCATCAAGTTCGGGTGTCTGCCGGTGTGAGCGCATGTGTCGGGTGAAGCATCTTCCACATCGATGGCACCTTTCTCACGAAAGTTGGCATTTCTGCCACTAGCTGTGCTGCGGTGTCTCCACCAGTATCAGAGGCGATGACTAGCAGGCACCGCATCGCGGTTGTGGCACTTGACGGCGTCAAGGCGCTGGACCTCGCGATACCGATGGACGTTTTCACCGTCGACCCAGAAGTCCCGTATGACCTGAAGATCTGCGGCTTGACCGACCGCGTCATGACCGCTTCGGGGTTGGCTTTGGCGATCGATCACGGCCTCGATGCGATCCACCAGGCGGACACGGTGATCGTGCCGGGATATCACCCCGTCGACCGCCCAGTACCGGCTGCGGTCGTCGATGCGCTGGTACGAAGCCTGGCGCGAGGCGCGCGCATGGCGTCCATCTGCACCGGTGCGTTCGCTTTGGCGACGGCTGGCCTCCTCGACGGTCGTCGAGCTACCACGCATTGGCAGCACCTAGACGAACTCCAGGCACGTTTCCCCTCCGTCACGATCGATCGCGACGTGCTCTATGTCGACGGCGGGAATCTGCTCACGTCCGCCGGAATGTGTTGTGGGATCGACATGTGCCTGCACATCATCATGCGTGACCTTGGTGCCGCGACTGCGAATCGAGTCGCTCGCCAGTTGGTTGCCCCACCTCATCGCGACGGTGGACAGGCGCAGTACGTTCCTGCCGCGGTAGCCGTCATCGGTAGCACCTCGCTGGCGGCTACTCGAGCGTGGGCTCTGGCGCACCTTGCCGAACCGATTACGGTCGCGGAGATGGCCGGCCACGCGAGCATGTCGGTACGTACATTCATGCGTCGTTTCACCGACGAAACTGGAACGACTCCGCTGCAGTGGCTGGTCAATTCGCGCATCAACACAGCGCGTGAACTGCTTGAAACGACAGACCTGTCCATCGACCGCATCGCGCAAAAGTCGGGGTTGGGCTCTGCGGCAAATCTGCGCCTGCATTTCCGCCGAAGTCTCGCCACCACGCCGACCGCGTATCGACGGACCTTCTCCGGCGAATGCGATACAGCGACGGCCGTCTGACGACCCCTCTGTCGGGGAACAATCTGCCACCCGGAATAAATCCGCACCCGGTGACCTTGGCTCGAGAGTCGCCCCTTTCCTCCGACTCGGGAGCATCCATGACTCGTCCCGTCCGCGTCGCCGTGCAGATCCAGCCCGGCGGCACCCCCGACTACGCCACGTGGCGCGACGCCGTCCTCGCCGCCGACGACCTCGGCGTCGACGTGATCTTCGGCTATGACCACTTCCATCGCCCGGCGATGAAGGGCATCGTCGACGGCAAACCCATCCTGACCGACGAGCAGCCCGACGTCACCAACTTCGAGGGCTGGACCGCGCTGGCATCGTGGGGTGAGATCACCTCGCACGCCGAGATCGGGCTCCTGGTCACCGGCGTCGGCTACCGCAATGCCGACCTGCTCGCCGACATGGCGCGCACGGTCGACCACATCAGCGGCGGCCGGCTGATCCTCGGCCTCGGCGCTGGGTGGTACGAAAAGGATTACACAACTTACGGTTACGAATTCGGCACCTTCAGCTCCCGTTTCGATCTCTTCGACGAGAGCCTGATCCGTATCGAGAACCGGCTCGCCGTATTGAATCCGCCACCTCTGCGCAAGGTGCCGATCCTCATCGGAGGCACCGGACCCAAGCGCTCGCTGCCCGCTGTTGCGCGGCACGCCGACATCTGGCATGCGTTCCAGGACCTCGACGTGTTTCGCAGGTTGAGCGACCGTGTCGACGAGTTGGCAGCGACGTTCGGCCGCAACGGCGCCGACATCGAACGCTCGACTCTGTGGGAGAACGCGCAGAGCGCCGATGCCTTCCGTGAGGCGGGTGTCACGCTGTTCCAGACCGAACTCACCTCCGATGACGGTTACGACCTGACGTCGCTCAAGCAGGTGGTGACCTGGCGGGACAACGGATGACCGGGATCAGACGCACCCTATCGAACTAGGGCGACGGCCCGCGTTTCCCGTTGGCACAGTGCCGCCTTGAGGCCGCACCGACATACGACTTGAAGCTCCACTCCCCTGGGGCCCTACAGTGCGCCGGCGTCGTGGGCGCTGGCCATCGTGGGATAGAGCGGTCTGAAGCCGAGCTCACGGCGGATCCGTGCGGTGCTCACGATGTGCTGCCACGGGGATGGCTCGCGTGGCGGCACGGTTCCGCGGGTGCGTGGCGCCGATTCGGGCAGTGGCAATTGGTGTAGTTGGCAGATTTCGTAGAAGGTCATGGGCGCGTCGTCGCTGACGTTGTAGATGCGGCCACCGACGCCTTCTGCGCGCAACGCCCGAAGGAGTGCCTGACCCACGTCGGCGTGATGACCAGAAACCAACCGGCGATGTGGCGGCTGGGCTGCCAGCATTTCGGCGATTTCGACGACGTGCGGATCGCCGTCACCGTAGACGAACGGCAACCGCACGATCCGGACGTCCAGACCGCGTCGCTGGTGGAGCCCAAGCAGACGACGCTCGACCTCGGCCTTGGCGGCCGGATAAGGGGCCAAGTCGGTGCCGACGGGGTCGTCCTCGACGGCGGGACGACCGTAGTCGCAGCCTTCGTACACGCGGTTGGTGCTGGTGTAGACGAACCGGGTGATGCCAGCGTCGAGCGCGGCAGTGGCCAAAGCCTCTGTCCCGGCGACGTCGAACTCGGCCAACTCGTCGGTAGAACCCGCCCGAAAGGAACTGGCGACGTGGACGATGGCGGTGACGCCGCGAAGCGATCTGCGCACGGCGGCGTCGTCGCGCAGATCGGCGACCACACGGTTGGCGCCTGGAGGGACAACACCATTCGGGTCGCGGACGAGGAGCCGGACGGGCTCCCCAGCAGCGAGCATCCTCCGGGCGAACCGGCTGCCTACCTTGCCGGTCGCACCGGTGATCAACGTGGTCATGGCAACCATGATGCGTTGAGTCGTTGGCCGACGGCAGCGGCCTGCTGAGGCTGGGATCGACGATCCCTGGATGTACCTGCGCGTCGCAGACAATCAGCCGTTTTCCACTTGTCGCCTTTCTCATCGGTTTGACAAGCCCGTCGACACCGTCGTGTCTTCGGCCCTGCTGAACCGATTGGCAACCAAGCTAAGCGGCATTCCAGACGCCAACGAAAACCCGGTGATATGGGTACGGTCAGAGCCCCCTTTGTCCGACAGCCCCTTGACTGCACTACCGGATCTCCACTGTGATCGGCAGGTGGGCAAACCCGCGGACGTTGCTCGAGTGGAATCGTACCGAGTTGGCCTCGTCGACTTCGTAGCCGCGGATGCGTTTGAACAATTCGTCGAGCGCGATCCTTGCTTCCATACGGGCCAGACCTGCGCCGAAGCAGAAGTGTACGCCGCTGCCGAAGCTCAACAACTTCCCGCCGATGTCTCGACCGATGATGAACTCATCGGGCCTGTCGAACGCCCGCTCGTCGCGGTGCGCTGAGCCTGGTAGGAGCAGCAGCATATCGCCGTCCGGGATCACGGTGTCATACAACATCATTTCGCCCTGCACGGTGCGAGCCAGGATCTGAGTCGATGTGTCGTAACGCAGCGTCTCCTCAACCCAGAGCGGGATCCTGCCAGCGTCCGCATAGAGCGGCGAGATCTGGTCGGGATTCCGATGGCCCCAAAACAACGCGTTCGCAAGTAGTTTCGTGGTCGTTTCGTTACCCGCGATCATCATCAGGGACAGGAAGCCGAGCACTTCGTCCTCGGTCATGCGGTCACCGTTGACATCGGCGTCCAACAGTGTCGACGTCAGGTCATCGGTGGGCCGACGATGCCGCTCGGCCACCAACGCCTGAAAATACGCGATCAAATTGATGGAAGCGGCAAGTGCCTCCTTCGGCACATCGGTTATGCCCGCGTCGCGGTGCATGGCGGTATCGGTCCAGGCGCGCAGCTGGGCACGGTCAGTCTCCGGTATGCCCATGAGGTCGTGGCGTGTTCCCGGTGAATGAGTCCAACCAGTTTTAGAGTCCTGTAGCCCGATGTCGGGCGAGAAGGGACGATGAACGAATGGCTGGTCGGAAGCGGCACTCCGCTGAGGACATCGTGCGCAAACTACGGCGTGCAGACGAGTTGGCCGCGGCAGGCAAGACCGGCGAGGAGATCGCCGCCGAACTCGAGGTGTCGCCGGCAACGCTCTACAACTGGCGCCGTACCTACGGCGGCATGGACACCGACGCCGCCAAAGAGCTCAAAGAACTGCGCGAGCAGAACGCCCGGCTCAAGCGACTGCTCGCCGAGGCTGAGCTGGTCAAAGACGCACTGCGGGAGGTCGCGAAGGGAAAATTCTGAGCCCAGCTGCCAAGCGCCGCGCCGTCGACATGCTCACCACCACGTTGGGCATGTCGGAACGGCTGGCATGCAAAGCCGTTGGGCTGGCCCGCTCCACCTGCCGCCGCCTGCCATTGTCGCAGACCCCCGCCGATCCTGATGCCGAGATGCGGGCCTGGCTGCGTTCCTACGCCACCAAACATCCCGTGCCATGGGTTCCGGCGTGCCTGGGCGGCGTTGCGCTACGACGAGCGCCGTGAGGTCAACAAGAAGAAGATCCACCGCCTGTGGCGTGAGGAGGGACTGCAGGTGCGGGTGCGCAGCCCGCGTAAGCGGGCAGGGGTGTCCTCGATACCACCGATTGAGGCCGACGCGCCGAATGTGGTGTGGGCGATCGACTTCCAGTTCGACTCCACGACCGACGGCAAGGCCATCAAGATCGCCTCAATGATCGACGAACACACCCGGGTGTCGCTGTTGAACATCGTCGAGCGCTCGATCACTGCCGACCGGGTCGTCGACGAGCTCAAGAAGGTGTTCGCCGCAGCAGGCGGGCCACCGAAGGCGCTGCGGATGGACAATGGTCCAGAGTTCATTTCCCAAGCACTGCAACAGTTCTGCGACAGTAGGGTCGGTATGTCCTACATCCCGCCGGGCACGCCGTGGAACAACGGACACATCGAATCGTTCAACAACCGACTACGCAAGGAGTGCCTCAACCGCAACCACTGGAACACACTGCTCGAGGCCCGCGTGGTCATCGGCGACTTCAAGGAGGACCACAACCACCGACACCGACATTCAGCCCTGGGTTACCGCACACCGGCCGAGTACGCTGCGGTCTGCAGGTGCACCCACACCCCGATGTCCTGCAGCATCAACTGAATCTGGATCACACCAACCCGACTCCAAGACCGGGTGGACTCAGAAACGGGGACTCGCCAGTCGGAGATGACATCCATCGGTAGCTTTCCTGCGAATTCGCTGACGTAGTCAACGGTTTCACCTGACGCCGCCTTCTCCAGCAGGGCGTCGAGATACTTGACCGCAATCTTGGTGATCCGCGGTTCGAGGCCCCGACCCCGTGCAGGGGTGAACCCCTTGATCACCAGGGCCCGCAGTCGCCGATGGTCTGGATCGTCCATCGCCATGAAGCTCATGGTTTTCACCGCGTGCGTGCCGTGCAATGCCGGATCGGGCGAGACGCCGAATTTGTTCGACAGTTCCACGCTATTGCGGAACCCGTTCAACACATCCCGATGCCGCGAGAGCGCCCAGAAGCCTCGTTCGTTGTTGTGGTAGAGCGGAGCCTCGTGGCGCAATCGCTTGTAATACGGATACGGATCCTCGTGGAAGTCATAGTCATACGGGTCCAGTACGACGTCGGATACAGCTTGGCTCATCTCTTTCCACAACCTTCGATGATCATCGTGATGGCGTCAACGAACTCCAGCATCTTGCCCGTCGGGGACGAAGTAGTCGCCGTGATCGAGATCCTCGATCAGCGTGTAATGGCTCGGATTCCAGCCGAGCAGCTCACGGGTGCGCGCGCTGCTGACTGGTACGTCGGCGGCGAACACAGAACTCAGCGCCGCGTTACCAAAATGGGATGGGGCTTCGTCCACGCCCACCGACACGACGGGCAGATCAAGCCTTTGACCAATCTTCTCAGCGATATGTCGAAGCGGCACACCGCTTTCCGCTGCACCATGCAACGCAGTTCCAGCTGGGGCCTTCTCCAGCGCAAGTCGATACAGGGTGGCGGCGTCGAGGCGGTGGACCGCGGGCCACCGGTTGGCCCCGTCGCCGATGTAGCCCGAGACGCCCGTCTTGCGGGCAATCGCGACCAGCATCGCGACGAAGCCGTAATCGTTAGGACCGTGCACGGTCGGCGCGAGCCGGATCACACTGGAGCGCACTCCCCGATCGGCGAAATCGAGACAGCTCTGCTCACCGGGTATGCGAGACGCGGCGAGGGCATTGGCGTCGGGCGCGTCGGTTTCCTCGCTCACTCGGCCCGGAGTCATCACCATGGTCCCCGAGGTCGAGACGAACGGCTTGCCGGTACCGGCCAACACGGTTCCCATGGCCTCGATCGCCGCAACGTCACGTCGGGTGACACTCGCCAAGTCGTCGGGGTCACCGTCGGCTGCCATGTGCACCACCCCATCGGCGGCGGCTGCTCCCGCGCGCAGCCGGTCGAGATCGTCGAGCGAACCGTCAAACGGCTCTGCGCCGAGGCTGGCCAAACGATCCGCCGAGGCGGTCGAACGGGCGAGCCCGGTGACGCGGTGACCCGCCTGAATGAGCTCTGACACGACAGCGGGGCCGGTCAAGCCGGAACCACCGGTGATGAATACGTGCATGTGATGTCTCCGTGCTTAATCGGAACGTGCTCCGGTTCCCTGGACGACGATACACAACCGGAGCATGTTCCGCTAGATCGGCGTGGTGACTCCACGGTCCGCAGCGACGCAGCGCGCAACCGCCAGGCGCTTGTCGATGTTGCGAGCAGGCTGTTCGCCGCGGGCGGTCCCGACGATGAGCCGGCAACGGCGGACAAGCCACACGACTACTTGACATCTTCACGAGCGGCCTCGCGGCACCAAGCCACGGCGAGTGGACGACTCAACCCGATTCGACGGTCGGGTCTGCTGCACGAATAGGTGACATCTGAGTTGGTTTGCCCTCCGCCGGCCCTACTACCGCTGGCTGGCCCAGCCGGTCACCGACGGCGAACGCGTCGAGGCCTACCGTGCCAACACCCTGTTGGACGGCCGCCTGACCGAAACTGTCACCTGTTCGTGCGACGGTTCTTCTGGCGGCCAATGCGCATCGAAATCGTTCACGCCGGCAGCGCATCATCCCCGAGTACAAGGCGTACCACTTGCGCCGGACGCACAACTCCGTCCGCGGGCGGCTTGGCATGTCCGCCGTCGGTGGTGACGTAGGCGACGCGCCCGTAGTCCCCGGGTGCCCGGCCCCAGACCATGCTCGACGGGCCCACCAGCGAATCGGTGAACGGATCACCCGCTACGATCGCCGGCTCCGGCCCGTGACCAGGCTGTAGCGGAACCCGGTGGATCGTGTTGTCGATGTGGGTGGTGATGTAGGCGACGCCGACCCGCTCGTCGAGGCAGAAGTCATCGACCGCATGGATCCCTTCGGCGATCAGTTCCGGTGCGCCCTCCGGCTCGTACGTGCGGGGATCGACGCGCACGCGCAGGAAGCTCTCCGCCGCGGACCCGGTGTAGTACACGTGACCGGTCGAGGCGGCATAGCGCACGCCGTTGACTCCCGGCATGGGGATTTGCACGCTGGCCGACAGCACCACCGGCGCAAACGGATCCGTGTACGACGGTGCCATCGACTCATGCTGTAACCACGGTCTTGCGGTCGCGCTCATACCGCCATCGCCGAGGTCGACCCGCCAGATGAGTCCCTGCACACAGTCGGCCACGAGGATCATGTTCGGCGTCAGCAGGCACGACCCGTTCGGTCCCGCGCTGTCGGGTGCGAAGGTCAGCACCCGCGAGGTCGGCACCGCGCCTCCCGGCGTCCACCCGCGAAAATCGAAGCGGTACAACGCCGGATCGCCGAGCGTTCCGACGTAGAAGATGTCGGGTTCGGTCTCGACGATCCCCATGGTGAGCCCGTCGAGCGTCGCGATGAGCAGCGGCTCGACCGGGATGGTGCTCGTCGGCGCGGGCACGTACCAGAGCTCACTGTGGTTGAGGGCCGTCACCAGCATGGACCCGTCACCGCGTACCGCGATGTTCTCCAGGAAATAGTTCGGTGGGAAGTTCGCCACCGCGGCCAGGGACGTGTTTGCGGTGTCGGTGATGGGCATGGTGCTCCTTCGGATCGTGTTGTCACAGACATCTATGAGTGTTTGGCTGGCTGTCTCAGCGAGGCGCAGGCACCTCGAAAAGATTGAGCAGTGCCGACACGGTGAGGTACTGGCCCATCAGCGCCACGATGTCGAACAGGCCGCGCCGACCGAAGGCCGCCTCTGCGGCCCGATACAACGCGTCGTCGATGCGATGAGCCTTCGAAAGTTGCTGT
Organism: Mycolicibacterium goodii; assembly: GCF_001187505.1. Next base: position 4,904,541 of record NZ_CP012150.1, on the reverse strand, counting down.
GCCACTTCGGCCGCAACGAGTTCGCGCCCCTGCAGGGAGGTCGGCGCCGCACCATCGGCCAACGCCTCGATGGCCGCTCTGTCGATCCCGGCGTTGGCCGCCAGCACCCGGTGCGCGTAGAGCTCGTACTCGGCTGCCCACACTCCCCCGACCGCCAGGATGACGATCTCGCGGATGCGCTCGTCGAGCGTGGTGTACTCCGCTTCGGCGGCCGAGAACGCCAGAAAACGGGAGGCGATCTCTGGATGATGCAGGAACGCGTTGAAGGGGCCGATCAATCGGCCATCCGGCGAGGTGATTTCGAATCCGGCGCCGACGGCCCATGGTAGTTGCCTGGCCCTCACCGAGGCGATCAGGTCCTGCTGCTCGGGCGACCCGTCGGGGTCAATGAGAGGCAAACGCCCACCGAGCTTTTCATTCACGACAGCCAAGGCCGTCCCCCTTCGATGTGGATGTCGTTGCCGCACCGTCGTTCCCCGCAGAGTCGGATCGGTCGCACGACTCACGCTGCCTCACCGTCTGCCATCTGTGAAGTGCATTATTTATCTATTCAGACATGCGTCAGATGCATACTGCGCGACGCGAAACCAAAGAAATGGCGACTCAGCCCTCGGCGGGCGGCCCTTCCGAAGCCGGTGCAGCGGTCACGTCCTGCAGGACGCGCCGCAGCCACCGGTGCCACGGGTCGGCGTCCATCCGCGGGTGCCAGACGGCATAGATGTTGAACGGCGGAATCTCGGGCGGGGCCGGGATCACCCTGGTTGCGCCGTCACCGGTCACCCAGGGCAGCAGTCGCGACGGGAAGGTCAGCACCAAATCGGATCCCGGCAGGGCCGCAGGCGCGGTGACGTGAAAAGGGGTGGTCACTTGAATGCGCCGTGACACACCGTGGCTGTGCAGCACGGGGTCCACGCCGGGCTGCAAACCGTCTTCGACGTCGATCGCCAGATGAGGCCAGCGCAGATACTGCGGCAATCCGACCGACCGCCGCCTGGCCAACGGATGGTCTGACGCCACGACACAGACGAAGCGGTCGCTGAACAGCTTCTCGGCGCGGTACTGCGGCGGTGGCGTCCGGCCGAGGGCAAGCAGGTCGATGCTGCCGCCCTCCAGCTTGTCGAACGCCCTGCCGTCGAGCACCTCGAACGAGATCGTCGACTTCGGCGACTGGGCGCGGATGGCGCCGGCGAGGACCGAGCCAAACGCCGACACCGTGTAATCGGTCAGCATGATGCGGACATCGCGGGCCGCAAGCGCCGGATCGAAGGTGTCCGCACCGAACAGCTCGTCCAGTCCCGGTAGAAACGTGGAGATCTGCGCGCGGATGCGCTCGGCGCGCGGGGTCAGGGCGTAGCCTTCGTCGCCGCGCACGAGCAGTTCGTCGTCGAAGAGCCGCCGCAGTCGCTGCAGCGTCCGGCTCATCGCGGGTTGACTGATTCCCACCCGCTCGGCGGCGCGAGAGACGTGTCTTTCGTCGAGCAACGCGACCAGAGCCGGGAGCAGGTTGAGGTCAACCCGGTGCAGATTCAACGGGCGCATGACCCGAAGCGTAGTCAATGCTCAGCAGTCATACAGCTGTCAGCGGAGTCAGTACACCGGCGGCGAGGTGACCCACAACGCGGTGGTCACCTCCGGCCCCGGGTTCCGGTATGAGTGGGGCGACTTTGGGTCGAGCATCAACGCATCGCCCGCGTCGAGCCGATGGTGGTCGTCGGCGACATGGACCTCGAGTTGGCCGCTCAGCACGACGACACACTCCTCGTCGGCCGCGTGGGCGTACGGCTCGTCGCCCGAGCCTTCTCCCGGGGCGACGACCGAGTAGACGATCTGCATGGTCTTGGCGCTGGCCGGTGTCAGCAGGTAGTCCTCATGCGAGCCGGGCGGGTGTGACATCCGCTTACGTTCCCCGGCGCGCACGACGCTGCCGACCGGTTCGGCTCCGACGAACAGCGATGCCAGATCGGTGCTGAGTGCTTCTGCGATCCGGCTCAACGACGCCATCGAAGGATTGGCAACACCTCGTTCCACTTGGGAGACAAAACTTTCCGATACGCCGGCCGCGGCCGCCAACTGCCTCAGCGTGATGTTGCTGCCCCGCCGAATCTGCCTGATCCGCACGCCAAGCCCCGGCTCGTGCGGCGGATGCGCCGTGTTCGTCATCCCGTCTCCCGTCCTGGCTTCAGCCACGAACTTAGCGCGAAGCAGAGCCCGACCGGGCCAACCGACCGCGAACTACCTGTTGCGCCGCCGGCCCCTGTTACCTATATTACAGCGATCTGAAGTATCACTTCAGAAACTGCAGTTGAATCACAGATCGATGGGGAGACATATGTCGGTGAAAGGTCACGTCGAAATCGCCGGAGCGGGTCTGGCAGGTCTGACCGCTGCTGCCGCACTGGCAGGCCGGGGATGGTCGGTCCGGGTGCACGAGAAGGGCCGCGAACTCCGGGAGATCGGCGCGGGAATCTATCTGTGGGAGAACGCACTACGTGCACTCGAGGTGATCGGCGCGTACGACGAGGTGATGACCGGCGGCGAACGCATCACCAGCCCCGAACTCCGCGACCACAAACATCGGCTGCTGCAACGCGAATGGTTGCGCGACGGCCGGCTCTACACGATTCCGCGGCGGACGCTGCACACCGCGCTGGCCAACGCGGCCCGCGATGCCGGCGCCGAGATCGTCACCAGCTCCCCGGTCGGCGGCGCCACCCCCGACGGAGCGCTCGAACTGATGGACGGCACCCGGCTCGCCGCCGATCTCGTCATCGGCGCCGACGGCGTGCACTCCCGGGTGCGCGACACCCTCGGGCTGACGCACAAGATGGTCAATCTGCGCGACGGCTGCGGTCGACACCTCGTCCCCCGCACCAGCGACGATCCGGTCAACGTTGTCATGGAGGAGTGGAACGGCGGCCGGCGCATAGGCGTCGTGCCGTCCTCACCGGACTGGACCTATCTCTTCCTGTGCGGCCCCGAACGTGACATCGCCTGCACCGAGCAGCAGCCCTTCAACCATGACACCTGGATCCGGTCCTTCCCCCACTTCCGGTCCCAGCTGGAGCGGATTCCCGACATGCCAGAAGGTCGGTGGGCACCGTTCTTCGACGTCACGACACTGGGGTGGTACCGCGGCCGAGCCGCGATCATCGGCGACGCCGCACATGCCATGTCCCCCAACCTCGGGCAGGCCGCGTGTATGGCGATGGTCAACAGCGTCGCGCTGGCCCAGGCGCTCGACCGCTACGACGTCGACACCGCTCTGGCCGTGTGGGAGGACACCGAGCGTCCGGTCACCCGGCGGGTGCAGCGGTACTCCCGGGTCTACGGCAAGGTCGGGACCCGCTGGCCCGGACGGCTACTCGGTGTGCGCTCGGCGCTGATCTGGTCCCTGGGCAAGGCGCGGCCCGTGCAGCGGCGCATCCAGTTCGCGGCGGGGTACTTCCCCACCCTGGACGCTCCGCCCGTCGAGGTCCGGAGGGCCAGTTGAGATGTCCTCTGCCTCAGCATCATTCGTGATCACCGGCCGGATCGCCACGGTCAGCGGGACGTCGGACGCCGGCGCAGTATTGGTACGGGAAGGCCGTATCGCCGAGGTGGGCGACGCCGGCCTGGCTGCACGGGCAGCGCAGGCCGGCGTCGAGGTACACGATGCCGGTCCGGGTCTGGTGGTGCCCGGGTTCGTCGACCCGCACCTGCACCTACATCACTTCGCGGTGGGCACCGGACGTGGTGTGGACTGCCGGGTCCCGACGGTGCGCACGATCGCCGACGTTCTGGACGCATTGGCGGCCGGGCGCGGCGAGATCAGCGACGGCGACTGGCTTCTCGGCTACGGCAACCTGTTCTTCGACCAGAAGATCGCCGAACGCCGCCACCCCACCCGAGCCGAGCTCGACGCGGTGAGTACGACCATCCCGATCGCCCTGCACCTTGGCGGACATGCCACCGTGCTCAACACCCCCGCGCTCCGACTCGCCAAGGTCGAGCGGTTCATGTCGGGCGCCGCCGGCGGTTGGGGCGCACCCGTGGTGGAACTCGACGACCACGGTGAGCCAACCGGCCTGGTGGCCGAGATCGACCCCGAGCTGCCGATCCCGCAGCTCGACCAAGATCGCGTCGACGAGTACCTCGAGACGGCCTACCGAGAGCACTTCACCCGCCACGGTGTCACCACATTCGGGGAGATGACCGAATCGGGTGAGGCGGCCGATGCGCTGGACCGGCTCATCGCGAGCGGACGGCTGCCGGCGCGCGGCAACTTCTACGCGATGGTGCCGGCGACGATGCCACTGCGGGAAGCCGCCGACTGGGTGGCCGGCTACCGCAGCGCCGCAGGCACCGACCGGTTGCGGGCCTGCGGGGTGAAGATGTTCGCCGACGGTGGTTACTCGTCGCGCAACGCCGCCAGCCGCACACCGTACGTCACGGATCATTCACCGCACAGTGGATACCGCGGCCGGCTCAATCTCACCCACCCGCGGCTGCGGGAGGCGATCGAGGTGACCCGCGCCGCAGGCGTCCAACTGGCCGTCCACACCAACGGCACCCGCGCTCAAGACGAGGTGCTGGCCGCGGTCAACGCCGCCAACCCGCTCGCAAACCCGTCGGTGCGTATCGAGCACCTCGGGAACCTTCTCGGCTGTCCCGATGACGTGCGAACGTGGCGTTCCGCCAACGTCATTCCAGTGCTGCAACCGGCGTTCCTCTACAACTTCGTCGGCGACTACGTGCCCATGTTGCTCGGCGACACAGCGATGTCGGGCCGCCTCGCGCTACGCACCATCCTCGACGAAGGGGTGCTCCCGGCCGCCAGCTCGGACGTCGCCCTCGGCGCCGAGAGCGAGCAGTCCAATCCGCTGTTCGGGATGTGGTGCTGCCTGGCCCGGCAGGGCTACTGGGGCCGGCGGGTCGAACCCGAACAGCAGATCAGCTTCGCCGAGGCGTTGCGCCTGTTCACGCTGGAAGGTGCCCGTGCCCTCGGCCGCGACGGTGACATCGGATCCATTGAGCCCGGTAAACGGGCCGATTTCGTCGTACTCGACCGTGATCCCCGCTCCCATCCCGACGAGCTGCGCAAGACAGCGGTGCAGACCGTCTACCTCGACGGCGTCGAGATCCATCGCCGCACCCCCGATAACGCTGTCCCCGTGAAGGAGTGACAATGGCCGCATCACCCACCTCCAGCGCAGCGATCGACGGCATCGAAACCCGGTCGATCGACTGGATACCGCTCAACGAGCGGCACGGCAAAGCCTGGCATCAGGGGCCGTTCTGGTTCAACGGCGGCTTCGTGCTGCCGTCGATGCTGATCGGGTTCGTCGGCCCCGGTCTGGGCCTGGGACTGGGTTGGTCACTTCTTGCGGTGATCACCGGGATGGCGTTCGGCACCCTGTTCATGGCGTTGCACGCGAACCAGGGGCCGCGTCTGGGGCTGCCTCAGATGATCCAGTCCCGTACCCAGTTCGGCGCCCGCGGCGCCATGTTCCCGATGCTGGTAGCCGTCTGTATCTACGTCGGATACAACGTCTTCCAGTTCGTACTCGTTGGCGAGGCGATCTCGGTCGTGCTCCCTGGCGGCAAGATCTGGTATGTGGTATGCGCGGTGGTCGCCACCGTCATCGCGATCGTCGGCCATGATCTGCTGCACACCGTCCAGCGATATTCGAGCTTCGTCATTCTCGCGGTGTTCGCCGTGTTCACCGTCGTCGCGATCATCCATCTGCCGACCGAATACGAGGCACACGGGGGCTTCAGCTTCAGTGCCTTCCTGTTCCAGTTCGCCGCCGCAGGCGGGTACCAGATCAGCTACGCGATCTACGTGTCGGACTATTCTCGCTATCTGCCGCAGGGCATCTCCGACCGCAGCCTGATCGGGTGGACCTTCGTGGGCGGCACCGCCGGGGCGGCGTGGCTGGCGTGCCTGGGCACACTGCTGAGCTCCTACATCCCCGATGCCAACCCGATCGGCGGTATACACAGCACCGGCAACGCCCTGTTCGCGGGATTCGGGGTCATCTGTGTGCTGGCGACACTCCCGCCGCTCATCGGAACCAGCGCGGTCAATGCTTACGGCGCGATGCTGACCGGTGCGACGATCATTGACGGCATCCGGCACGTACAACCGAGTAAGAAGCTGCGGGTGGTGGGTCTGCTGATCGTGGGCGCCACGGGTCTGCTCCTCAGCGTGGCGATGCCCGCCAACTACCTCGATGCGTTCACGGCCTTCATTCACATCATGGGTTACTGCCTGGTGCCGTGGACGGCGGTCAATTTGATGGACTTCTACGTCGTGCGCCGCGGGCACTACAGCATCGACGACATCCTCGACCCCACCGGCCGTTACGGACAGTGGGCCTGGCGGGGGTTGACCGCGTACTTCGCGGGCTTCGTGGCGATGATCCCATTCATGTCGCTGACCTTCTTCGAAGGTCCGGTGACCAAGGCGCTCGGGGGTGCGGACCTGTCGTTCGTGGTGGGTCTGGTGGTGTCCGGGTTGGTGTATCTGGTGTTGTGCAGGCGACACCCGAGCGGGAACAGTCCCGGGCACCTGTCCGTGAATTCGGTGCCCTCCACCGCTGAGCGGTCGGCCAATTAACGTCCGCCAGGGACGCGGGCCCGTCGCGTTCGCCCCAGGCCCGCGCGTTCGGCCGGGCCTGGGCGAGTTAGTATACGTCGCCCAGAACCTCAGCCGGCTTTGTGCTGAGCGAGAAGTTCTGCGCCGCACCAGTTCTGCCGGTTGAGATGATCGAGCATCGCGGTCTCCGCTGAACCCGGATTGCGCCGCACACCCACGAGGACGGGCTCGGTCAGGGCGGGCTCCAGCGGGCAGGCCAGTTCTTCGAAGCCTTCGGGAATGGCGGAGGCAGGGACCACGGTGACCCCTAGACCCTGCGCCACCAACCGCACCGCGGTCGAAATCTGCGACACCCGGGCTACCGTGTGCGGGCCCAGACCCGCGTCGGCGAGCAGGCGGGCGAGGTAGTCGTCGAGAAGGCTGGTGCGGCGGAAGCGGATCCACCCCTCTGACGCCAAATCTTCAAGACGCAGGACGGCGCCGCCCGAGCGCAGCGGATGCCGTTCCGGCAAGACGGCGACGTAGACCTCCTCCCCCAGCGGGTGAACGTCGAAGGTGCATCCGGCTGGGATGCGGTGCACGAGAACCATGTCGAGGGTTCCCTGCCGGACCAGTCGTTCCATATCCGCGGGATCGGGCTCCTCGTGGAGAGTCACCTGCAGCTTCGGGTGGCGCGTGCGCAGCTGCCCCAGAACCTGGGGCAGCTGGCGCGCCCCGAGGCCCATGTGGACAGCGAGCACGAGTTCGCCTGCCAGTTCCCCATCGGCCGCGCGGGCGGCCGTGATGGCCCGCCGGGACGCGGTTGTCGCGATCTCCGCCTCTGCCAGGAAAGCCCGTCCGGCGACCGTCACCGTCACCCCGCTGGGGGTGCGGGTGAACAACCGGACCCCGAGGGACTTCTCCAAGGCGCCGATCTGCTGTGACAGAGAGGGCTGCGTCACCTGCAGGCGTTCTGCTGCCGCTGTCATGGAGCCCTCCTCGGCGACCGCCAGGGCGTACTCGTATTGGCGCAGGTTCATCTGAACCACCTTCGGCTAGGCATAGAAAGTGTCCATACAGAGCATACGTTGCCACTATTTGCGTCTATGGATAGAGCAGTCCTACCGTGGTGTACATCCAGCGCGGCAGCCGATTCACACGTTGCAGGACAGGCCTTCAACCCACGATGGCGTTCGTCGAATGCTGGGTGGCGCAACGTAATCGGCGCCCTGAATCATGTGAACGCGAGGAATGCGGATGCGTTTGTTGAACAAGGTGGCTCTCGTCACCGGCGGAAGCGCCGGGCTCGGCCTGGCCATTGCCCAGAGATTCGGCATCGAAGGCGCCCACGTCTATATCACCGGGCGCCGGAAGGAGGCGCTCGAAGCCGCGAAGGCTTCCATCGAAGGCGATGTCAGCGCGGTCACCGCGGATGCCACGTCGCCGGGCGATCTCGATGATCTGGTCGAGGCGATCCGCAGGCAGAGCGGGCACCTCGATGTGGTGGTCGCCAACGCCGGGAGCATCGAGCGGATGAACTTCGGGGACGTGACCGAGGAACACTTCGACCGCATCTTCGACCTCAATGCCCGCGGCACCCTGTTCACCGTCCAGAAGGTGCTGCCGCTGCTACGCACGGGCGGTTCGATCGTATTGGTGGGCTCGATCCAGGGATCCAAGGGGCTTCCCGGGTCGACGACCTACAGTGCGGCGAAGGCCGCTGTACGCGCCTATGCGCGCGTGTGGGCGGCAGAGTTCGGCGACCGGGGACTTCGGGTCAACGTTCTGAGCCCGGGACCGTTCGACACGCACATCATCGACGGGCAGGCCGAGTACTTCGGCCGAGATCCGGCGGCCCTGCGTGCGGAGATGGCCACTCAAGTTCCCCTCCGGCGGCTCGGGCGTCCCGAGGAGCTTGCCAGTGCCGCACTGTTTCTCGCCTCAGACGAGAGCAGTTTCATGACAGGTGCCGAACTCTGCATCGACGGCGGGATGGCTCAGGTGTAGCCCGCCTCTGCCGAACCGCGGCGAGACCGAGCGGTCCCGGTTTCCGTCCAATCATCAACCACATCAACCGAAAGCGACGACATACACATGGAAAGACCACTACGCATCGGAGTGCAACTGTGGCCCGGCGGGGCGCCGGACTACCAAACCTGGCGCAGCGCGGTCCTGCACGCCGAGGACATCGGCACCGACGTGATCCTCGGCTACGACCACTTCCACGCACCAACCTTCACCGAAATTGTCGACGGGATGCCCGTGCTGGCCGATGTCCAACGCGACGTCAACAACTTCGAGGGGTGGACAGCGCTGGCCACCTGGGGCGAGATCACCAACCGCGCCGAGATCGGGCTTCAGGTCAGCGGTATCGGGTACCGCAACCCCGACCTGCTGGCCGACATGGCCCGCACCGTCGACCACATCAGCAGTGGCCGACTGATCCTCGGTCTGGGTGCCGGCTGGTACGAAAAGGACTACACCACATACGGTTATGACTTCGGCACCTGGAAATCGCGTTTCGATCTGCTCGACGAGGGCCTGGACCGCATCGCGGCGCGCCTTGCAGTCCTCAAGCCTGCCCCGGTACGCAAGATTCCCATTCTGATCGGCGGATCCGGCTTCAAGCGCACACTACCCGCGGTGGCCCGGCACGCCGACATCTGGCACACCTACATCAGCCTGGACAAGTTCCACGATGCCAGCGCGCGCGTCGATGACCTCGCCGCGGCCGCAGGTCGCGCCGGCGCCGACATCGAGCGGTCAGTCGGCTGGGTAGACGCCGCCAGCGCCAACGTCTTCCGCGACGCCGGTGCGACGATGTTCACGACCGAAATCCACCCGACAGATGAAGGATACGACTTCTCGGTCCTCACCGAGATGCTCGCTTGGCGCGACGCGCAACAATAGAGGGTTCCCGGCATGAAAGCCTGCCGGAAACAAAGGTGTGCCGGGAACGGGTCTGCGACGGAGCTGCCGGCCGCGGCCGGACCCGCCCGGTGCATTTCAGTTGGCCCACTCGGGGCAGTCTTTTTCCGGTGGATCCTGAAGACTGTTACACGTCATAACGGTGGCGATGACCGAGCCATAGCCCGGTCTATCACGCTGGCCAAATGGTGCCCGGCCTAGCTTGAGTCCGCCCCGCCAGTTGCCGCCCTCGAACTTCAAATCGTAGGTGCTGGTCGGATCTGGCCTCTGCGGCACGAAGACCGCCTTGACGAAGCAGTAGAGGCCGTCGTCTTCGAAGAGGGGCCTCCCGTGGCGCAACGGTGGTGGTATGTGCTCGATGTGCGCCGAGGCCACCGACCACACGCTGCCTCCCACAGTGGTACTGCGAAGCTGTACCCTTCCGCCATCCCGCATCCCGTTGTTCACGCGCCGGCCGGCGCACCTACCATCGGGCAGCACATCGAACGAGTCAGCCAGCGCCAACGTCACCGAAACCGTGTTATCGATCGACGATTCCGCCGGTGGAGGAACTGGCATCCTCTCCGACGCCACGGAGCCACTCGATTCCGACGGCTCACCCGAACACGCCGACAATGCCAGCGACCCTACTACCGCCAAGGCGGCAAACCAGCCTCGAACCACAATGGCCTCTGCGGCGTCGCGATGCGTGCAGACCGGATTACCCGACATCATGCGAGGAAACGCCGAACCCAAAAGAGGGTCCATATGTGCAGGGTGGCCAGCCAACGAGTTCACATTGCGGCAGAGATACTTTCGCCGAATCGCCCTCGCGCCCCAGCAAACGATCATGTGGCGGCGGGCATCCCATTCGCCTGCTCGACGTTGACACCCTCTGGCGCGTCGTGACGGGCGCGGCTCTCCCGAAGGGCGTGCCGCGCGGACTCCAGGGTGATGTCGCGTGGATCAATTCCCTCCCGCTCGAAGCCTCGCACCGCCACTGGCAGATACAAGAACTTCAGCGGCAGGAGACGCTCGGCAACCGCGTAGACCCGCCGATACATCTGCATGAAGCGTCGGGAAATCTCCTCGTCCTCGGGTCCCCACTCCACACCGAACAGTTCCTTCACATGGGGCGGGTAAGAATTGACAACGATCTGGCGCCGCGCCGCCAACCAGGGCCAGACAAATTTCTTCATGACCGCAGGCCACCACCGGGGCGCCGGCCGACGCTCCGTGAACTGTTCCAGCATGAGCTGCGATACCTGCGAATTCACCAGATGATTACGCTCGATGTCTTCCAGGTACCGCTCGAAGTCGTCATATGTATCCGGCTGGGAACTGTCGTCCACTCCCCACATGCTGTACCACTCTTTTGACTCCTCGAAAATCTGTTCCTTCATCTCACGCGGCATGGCTCCGTCGAAATAGAGTTGCTCGACCACCGCCGTCAACAGGTACTGAAAGAAGGTCACGTGCGCGAAATAGAAGGTCTCCGCATTCAGGGCATTGAAGGTGCCGTCGTGAAGTTTCCCTTTGACCGGCTTGTGCATGTTTCGGGTCTTCAGCCCGAATTTCTTGGCATCCTCGGGGGCGTAATAGACTGTGCCGTATATGTACTCGTGTGACCTTTGAGTCCGTTCCTTGTAGATTTTGGCGCGAGCACGCAATGAAGTGTCACCCGTGAAGAGAACCGAACCCGCGGTGGCCTGTGCCATCTGCGGCCATGCCCCCGCAATCGGGCCCATGACCGGATTGCCGAAGAATGCGACGTCAAGGCGCCCCCAATATTTCCAGATCAGGGAACCAGGGGGAATCGGATGTTGAAGAAGATTCTGGCGTGACAAACTGTGATCACCGGTGAGCTCGGGCACCCGGACTTCATTCGGAACCACCTGTTCGGGATCAAATGTGGTCTGCATGATCTTCTTGAAGGCTCTGATCCCCCGGAACGCCATGTCAAACCCCCTGTGTCACCGATACCGTTTGTTGGTCAACCTCAGTATTCGGCCGTCCGCACACCCGTTTCGGGTAGCTGAGCGACTGTTCTCACAACATAGCCACTGCCGCCCCGGGCCGTGCCTTGTTTCGCATCAGCAAATTGCGCTGGATGCACCGGAGTGCCGACGCCCCGCGGCACTTTTCTCACCGCCGGATGGGTAGTGGATCATCGAGGAGGTCGTAGGAGCCGGTCTGCTTCCATTGTTCGACCGTGGCGTGCGGGGTCCCGAGCCACCGGACTCGGTCCGCGACCTCGGCGGCCGGTCGTGCCCCGTCCGTGAGGTGGCCGGTGCGCACCTCCTCGACATCGATCGGCTCCCACAAATACGGATGTGAGATCCGCACGCCGAACAGGATCAGGTTGTGGGTCCCTGGCAGCGCTGCCGAGGGCACCACCATCGCCTCTGCTCCTCCGCCACGGACGGTATCGGCCAACGCCTGTGTCGCTGCGTAGTCGTCGCCGACAAGTTCGTCGGCCGTGAGTCCGTAAGCGGCACAGTCACCGAAGTCCACCGTGGTCACCACGTCGACATCGATGGTGGCGGCCCAGAGATTGAGCCGCACGTCGTCGGGATCTCCGGTCGGGCCGACGTGGTGACGCAGCATCTCCGCGGCCGGCCCCAACGGATGAAGACTCAGATACTGAACGGTGTCCTGCTCCGCCCGGTGGAAACGTCCCTCCGTGGAACTCGGGAAGGCCCACCACGGTGTGTCGTATGCCGCGTGCCGGAACGCGGTGAACCTCACGCGGCCATCGCCCGCGCGGACCTGGCGAGGCGAAGCACCTCCGGGTACCGCAGCGGATCCTCGAGCAACTCGATCGGCGGCCGCCCCAGCGCCGGATGCTCGCGGCGGAACCACGCAAGCACTCCGGGTCCGGTGAACGTGTGGCGCAGTTGGTTGACGATCTGCCCGACGACGCGGATGCGTCCGGCGTCGTCGGCCGACGGCTCGGACCCACCCCCGGACAGCCAACGTTGCAGTTGGCGCACCGACACACCGAGGAGATCGGCCACATCCTTCTGCGGCACGCTGAGCGTCTCCACCGTGTTGGTCAGGATCTCGCTGACGGGTGCATCGGCGGAATACGGTCGATCCTCGGCGATGTCGCGCAGCGCTTGCCGGAACTGTTCGAGCGCGATACGAACTTCGCGCCGACGCTGGGCCGGGTTCTCATGACGCAGCGCCTTCTCGGCCCGATATGCCGCCTTCCACAGCGCGGCGGTGAGATACGGGTCCGCCTCCTGCTGGACGTGGGTCGCATCCAGGGCCGCACCGAGGCCGTCGATGACTCTGGCCACATCGCCGGGAACGGTCGCCGACCGCTGCAACAGCTTGGTCGCATGGTTGACGTCGGCGAGCAGTTCACCCAGGTCCACTGCCGGTGTCGTCACCATGTCGCCATTGTACGACAGAATTGCGCACGGCCCGCTCCACTCCGTCGCGGACCGATCGAAGTGCGACGGCACGCAACGGGATGCGCCGCGACCGGACCGCCATCCAGCACACTGGACACGCATCCGATGGCAATGGAGGAACGGTGCCGGAAACCAGCCAAGTGGCCGAGTTCGACTACATCATCGTGGGAGCGGGCAGCGCGGGATGCCTGCTCGCCAACCGGCTCAGCGCCAACCCTGATCACCGGGTGCTCCTGATCGAGGCCGGCGGCGAGGACAACTGGTTCTGGATCAAGGTGCCCGTGGGCTATCTGTTCACCATCGCCAATCCCCGCACCGACTGGTGCTTCACGACCGAGCCCGATCCGGGCCTGGCCGGGCGCAGCATCCTGTACGCACGTGGCCGAGTGATCGGCGGTTGCTCGTCGATCAACGCGATGATCCACATGCGTGGGCAGGCCAGCGATTACCAGCTGTGGGCGCACGCCACCGGTGACGAGCGATGGCTCTGGGGAGGCCCGGACGGTCCCGGTCAGACACTGGCGATCTACAAGGAGTTGGAGGACTACTTCGGCGGAGCCGACGAATGGCACGGCGCCGGCGGTGAGATCCGGGTCGAGCGGCCGCGTGTGCGCTGGAAGATCCTGGACGCCTGGCAGGACGCCGCTGCCCAGCTGGGCATCCAGCCGATCGATGAGTTCAACCGCGGCGACAACTCCGGCAGCGCCTACTTCCATGTCAATCAACGGCGTGGTCGACGCTGGTCGATGGCTGACGCGTTCCTGCATCCGATCGCCCACCGCCCCAATCTCACCGTCTACAGCCAGACCCGCGCTCTGCGGCTGCTGATGGATGATCAGGTCCGCGACGACCAGCGTCACGGTGCCTGGACCACAGCCCAGCACCGAGCCACCGGCGTGCGTCTGCTCAAAGACGGTCACATCGTCGACGTTCGAGCCCGCCGGGAGGTGATCCTGAGCGCCGGTGCCATCGGATCGCCGCATCTGATGCAGGCCTCCGGCCTGGGTCCGGCCGGGCTGCTCGCCCAGCATCAGGTGCCGGTGGCCGTGGATCTGCCGGGCGTGGGTGAGAACCTCCAGGATCATCTGCAACTGCGCACGGTCTTTCGCATCCGGGGCGCTCGCACGGTCAACACGCTCTACCGGAACCTGATCACTCGCGCGGGCATGGGGATGCAGTACCTGCTGCTGCGATCGGGACCAATGACCATGCCGCCGTCCACGCTGGGCGCGTTCGCCAAGAGCGACCCCGCACTGGCCAGCCCGGATTTGGAGTGGCACGTGCAGCCGTTGTCACTGCCGAAGTTCGGCGAACCGCTGCACCCCTTCGCGGCCATCACGCCGTCGGTCTGCAATCTGCGCCCCAGCTCGCGTGGTCATGTTCGTCTGACCGACGCGGATCCGCTGACCAAGCCGAAGATCTTGTGCAATTACCTGTCCACCGACTCCGATTGCGAGATCGCCGTGCGAGGCCTGCGGATGACCCGGCAAATCATGGCCGCACCGGCGATGGCGCGTTACAACCCGGAGGAGTTCCTTCCCGGCCCACACGTGGCGAGCGACGAGGATTTGCTGCAAGCCGCCCGTGACCTGGGTACCACCATTTTCCACCCGGTCGGCACCTGCGCGATGGGAGCTTTCGACACACGCGGTCTGCCGAAATCGGCAGCCACGGTGCTCGACACGGACTTGCGCGTGTTCCGCGTCGCCGGGTTGCGGGTGGTCGATGCGTCGGCCATGCCCACGATCACCTCGGGCAACACCAACGCGCCGGTCATGTTGATCGCCGAGCGCGCGGCCCGAGCCATCCTGGAATGAGATTCGGTCCTCGGCAACCGCCCATGCAACGCAATGGCACGAATTGCTCACTGCATCAGATGAATCCCCGCGTACCTCCCTTAGGATTCGGGTATGACCGACCGCACGCGACTGGGGACCGCGGCCGTCACGCGGGTGCTCGAGTGGCGGCTCGACCTGCCGCTCACCATGTTTCCCGAGACACCACGCGAAGCATGGCGGGAGCTCGCACCCGAATTGAGCCCCACGTTCTGGGACTCCGACAACTGGCATGCCGTGGTGCAGACGTGGGTGATCGAGGTCGACGGCCTCACGGTGCTGGTCGACACCGGCGTCGGCAACGGCCGTGACCGCCCGGCGATGCCGTTCCTGGCCAATCTCGACACCGATTTCCTGGAATCGCTTGCCGGCGCGGGCATCTCCCCCGAGTCGGTGGATGTCGTGGTGAACACCCACATTCACACCGACCACGTGGGCTGGAACACCAAACGGGAGAACGACCGATGGGTGCCGACGTTTCCGAATGCACGCTACCTCGTGCCCGAAGCCGACTTCCGCTACTACCACCCCGAGAACGCCGCCGCTCGGGGACCCGGCCGGTCCGAGGAGCATCAAGCCCGGCTTGACGCGAGCAAGATCCTGTTCTCCGACAGCATCCTTCCGGTCGATGAGGCGGGTCAGATCGAACTGTGGTCCGACGACCATCAGATCAGCGACTCGTTGAGGTTGCGGCCCGCGCCCGGCCACACCCCGGGTTCGTCCGTGCTCTGGCTGGATGCGGGCAAACCCGCGGTGTTCGTCGGGGATCTCACGCACAGCCCCATGCAGTTGCACAGACCCACGGATTCGTGCGTGCTCGACGAGGATTTCGACGAGGCCGCCGTGACGCGTCGGCGGGTGCTCACCGAGGCGTCACGGCGCCGTGCCGCCGTCATCCCCGCCCACTACCCCGGCCGTGGTGGCGCCACGGTGGTGGCGCGCGGCGACGCGTTCATGATCGATGATTGGCTCGAGATGGACGCCTCCGCCTGATCCCAGGTGCGGCGTCACCCGAGTCGCCGAGTGCTCCACCGCGACAGATCCTCTTGCAGCAGTGCGGCATCCCGATCGGGAAACACCTCGGTCGTGATCTCCAGGTGCCGGATGCGGTCGAGATGGAAACCGCGGATTCCTTCGCGCAGCCGACACCATCCCACGAACATCCACGAATCACCGCCGCGCAACAAGCCCATCGCCTCGACATCGCGGGTGGAGTCGGTTGCGCCGTCCTCGGAGGCGTAGCTCAACCGGACGACCCGACGCGCGGCGATCGCCTCCGGGAGCAGCGACACCGCCGCCTCGGACGCCGGCTGCGAGTCGATGACGAACATCGACGCCAACGCCTCGTCGATGGGCGCGAGTTGGTCCTCGCGGCTGATCGCGAGGATCTTCGCCCGCGCCCGACGCGCCGCCGTACCGTACGGCGAGGTCTCCAGCACACCGAGCCCCGCGAGCACCGCCAGCGATTCCGCAACCGTGAGGTTCAGCGGCGGCAGTGAGTGTTCCCGCAGGATCGAATAACCGCCCGATGCTCCGTGGTCGGCGTAGATCGGGACTCCTGCGAGCTGCAGGGACTGAATGTCACGCTCGATCGTGCGTTTAGATACGCCGAACTCCTGCGAGAGCCGGGCCGCCGACATCGGCCGGCGTGATCCCCGCAGCAGATCCACCAGCGCGTACAGCCGCTCGGCTCTCTTCACGAGGTCGAGTCTGCCCGGCCTCAGGTGAGATGCGTGCGCGTTCCGTTCACCGACCACACCTCGCGGATCGAACCATCGGCGTCGAAGTCGAAGACATCGATCCCGCCCGCGGCAAGGTCGCCGGTCTGCATGTTCCACAGCATCCGGCCGTGCGCTCCGTCCACCGCGCGCGCGACCTCGGTGAACACCACATCCGGATGCCGCTCGCGCCACCGGTGCAGGAACTGGGCGAAGCTCTCCGCGCCCCGCATTTTGTCGCCGGGATTCGACCCGTCCGAGTCGGAGACCAGGAAGTGAATTCGGAAGTCGTCACTACAGATTCGACGTGCGATCGCGCCGTCGGTGTTCCACATCTGCAACCACACCGCGAGCGCCGCATCCGCAGCAGTTGGGTTCGTGTCTTTTGTGTTCTCGTTCATGTCACCACCATCGGGTGGTGGCGCGACAACGGTATGTCGGTGTTGCTGCCATGTTCGCCTGCGTCGGCTACGTCACATTGCGGTGCCGGCGGCCTGACTGTACAGGTCCGCGGCCGGTGCCATCGCAGCCCGAACGGTGTTGTAGTAGTGGGTGCCGACGCCGCCGTGGTGCTTACGCAGTTGCGGGTTCTGCGCGAGCGTGGCCGCGAGCACGCTGTCGTTGGTGCCGTATCTCCTGAACGCGTCGGTGAACCGGACGATGAAGCGGGCGATCGCCTTGTTGGGGTCTTGACGCTCGTCGACGGTGCCGAAGCTGGCTTTCTCCTGGAACAGGCCGATGACCTCATCCGCGCGGGTGCCTGGGCCTCCGTATGCCTGCACACCACCGGACACCGTCGGACGGAAACCGGACTCGATCTTTGCGGTGGCGATGACGGCCTTGATCTGGTCTTCGCTCAGGCCTGCGGCCTGCCCCTGGCTCACGATGGCCTTGACGATGGCCTGCGCGCTGGAGTCCTTGGCCACGGTCACCGGCGTTGGCGCCGGCGCGGCTACCGGAGCGGGTACGGCAGGTGCAACGGGGGTGACGACGGCGGCTTGGAGCGCCGGCTGCGCATCCGGCACCGGTGTCTCGCGATTCATCGGCGCAGAGAGTAGAGCCGCGCCACCTATTCCCGTCACAACGAGAACGCCCGCGAGAATGTTCTTCACCGGTTTCTGGGCTCCGGTTGTGGCGGGCATTCGGTGTTTCGGCATGGCTGTGCTCTCTTCTGTGGGGTTTGAACTTGTGGATCCGTGTGCCGGACCTCGGACTCCCCCCTCAGAACCCCGCCGCTCGGGAGCTGAGCAGCGGAGCGTGACGGCGCACAGGCCGCCGGCCGGTGACCGAGCACCAGACGATCAGCGCGCGCCGACGAACTTGCCGAGCGGCGCGGCCGCAGTGACGAACAAACTGGCGCGCCGACGACACCCCACACCCGTTTCAACGGATGCTCGGTTTGCCATGTTGTGATCGGCGTCACTCATCGTGGTGCTTCTGCGTTGTCGCCGTTGGCGGTGGACTGTATTAGAACAATCCCGGTGTCGCAAAATCGCACAGGGACTTCACATCTAACCCAGACAGGTTCACGGTTGGCCCCATGTCCGACTGATCGTTTGCTGGAAGATCCCCCAGGTGTGGCTGTGCGGGTTTCGGCCGGGGGCGCAATCGCCGGCGTGTCGCCTCCCGCCGATCGGCAGGCCGCCGCGGTTGATATTTCCCCAGGCGTCCACGAAAGTCGTTGCACCACCACGGTTACCTCGTATCCGACCCGGCCGGGATGCGAACCGACGAGATGTGAGGTACTGCCGCACAACGGCTTTCAGGTACTTGGTCTCGAATGCCCCGGGCGCATCGCTGTGTGCGGCCCGCCGCGGCCCGCACCTGAGACGGCCGCACGTGTACGCGTCGGCCCGCGCCCTGGCAGGGGCGGCGCGGCATTGTCGACCGTGCCCGCACCTTCGCTGCGCGGCAAGCCTGGCGGAAAGCGGATCCGAGTTGATACTCACATCCCGGGCATCGGTGTGATGCATGTCCCAAAGCGAGGCCGATGTGACGGTCAACGGAGGTGACCGCTCCCACGGCCGGACATCGCGCGCGTGTCCGGCCCCGCCTCCGGCGTCGGAATCATCCGGCTGGGCGATACCGACCATCAGGACATCTGCCGTGCCTTCGGCGGATACGGTGAGACCGTGCCCGAACCCTCCGCGCTCGGCGCCCGCCCGCCGGAGACGCCGTCGCGGTGCCGTACCACGAGAACATCCCGGTCAAGGAGGTCCTCCGATGAAGGCCGTCATCTGCGAGCATGCCACCCTGTCGGTGGCGGACGTTCCCGCCCCGCGGCCCGCCGACGGTCAACTGCTGCTGGCAGTGTTGCGGTGCGGCATCTGCGGGTCCGATCTGCACGCCAAAGACCACACCGATGAACTGGCGGAAGCCATGGCGGCCGTCGGGGTCACCGACACCGTGGCGGCCGACAAGCCGGTGGTGTTCGGGCACGAGTTCTGCGGTGAGGTGGTCGAGCGGGGCCGGGGCGCGAGCAGGCGGTTCACGACGGGCACCCGCGTGGTGTCGTTCCCGCTGCTGCGGGCCGGCGGCAAGGTTCACCTGACCGGGTTGTCGGCCGTGGCGCCGGGCGCCTACGCCGAGCAGGTGCTGGCCGAGGCCGCGCTGAGTTTCCCGGTACCCAATGGGCTCTCCCCTGACATCGCCGCACTGACCGAACCCATGGCCGTCGCGCTGCACGCGGTTCGCCGCAGCGATATCACCCGTCGCGACACGGCGATCGTGATCGGCTGCGGCCCCGTTGGTCTGGCGATCATCTGCCACCTCAAGGCCAAGGGCGTGGAGACGATCGTCGCCAGCGATCTGTCACCGGGCCGGCGCGCGTTGGCCCGCCGGTGCGGCGCCACGCTCGTGGTGGACCCGGCACAGGACTCGCCGTACGCGAGCGCACCGGGCATCACATCCGGCTCCGACTTGTACGAACTCGGCATCGGTTCGATGGAGAAGTTGCGCCGGCTGCCGGGATGGGTGCCGCTGTACCGGATCGCCGAGAAGCTGGGCGGTACCGCACCGAAGCGCCCGGTGATCTTCGAGTGCGTCGGAAACCCCGGGATGATCGACTCGATTCTGGCTGCGGCACCGTTCAATTCGCGGGTTGTGGTGGCCGGGGTGTGCATGGGCGCCGACAGGTTGCGACCGACCCTCGCCAATGGCAAAGAGATAGACCTGCGGTTCGTCTTCGCCTATACGCCACTGGAGTTCCGCGACACACTGCACCTGCTGGCCGACGGGAAGGTCGACGCCGCACCGATGGTGACCGACACTGTGGGCCTGCAGGACGTGGCGGCGACATTCGACGCGCTGCGTTCCCCCGACGAGCAGGCCAAGGTCCTCATCGACCCGTCTGGGCGCTAGACGTTGCGCGACACGGGTCGCCCGATCAGTCGTCCTCGATCATCTGCGGCGGTTGCGGGCCGAGCTCGTAGAGATTACCCGGCGTCGCGAGTTCGGTGACGACGTATGCGATCTGTCCTGCCGAATGTGGTTCGGGCACATCAGAGTTGACGAAGACAACCAGCGTGGCATCGCGCTCCGGCAGGTAGACCGCGACGGTGGCATAGCCGGGGATGTCGCCGTTGTGTCCGCGCCAGCCCTCGACGTTGAAGATCGCGAACGAGTAACCGACCCGCGGCACCACCGAAGATCCGTTGCCGATCCGTGCGGCTTGGGTTTCTGGACGTAGCAGTGTGCCGCTGCCCAATGCCCTGGCCCAGGTACGCATGTCATAGATGTTCGACACGATCTTCCCGGCCGCGTCCGCCCAGGACGGGTTCCACAACGCGGTGTCGACGATCGCGTCGTCCGGCGCCTTGTTGTATCCGTGCGAGTACGGACCCGGCAGCCACCCGTCGACCGGGTAGCTGGTCTGGTTGAGCCCCAGCGGGCCGAAGATGTTGTCCTGCAGATACTGTCCGAGCGGTATCCCGGTCACCTTCTCGACCACCATGCCGAGCAGCACGGTGTTGGTGTTGGAGTACTCGTAGCGGCTTCCCGGCGCGAAGTTCAGCGGCTGCGCAAACGCCGAGTCGACCAGCTCGCGCGGTGTCACGGCGAAGGCAGCCGGACCCATCGGTGACTCCCGGTAGAGCCGTTCGACGAAGTTACCGGTCTCGGTGTAATTGGCCAGCCCGCTGCGCATGCGCCCCAGCATGTCGAGCGTGATCTCGTCACCGGACGGAACTCCTTCGACGTACCGAGAGATCGGATCGCTCAACCGGATCCGGCCCTGCTCGACGAGCTGCAGGATCGCGGTTCCGGTGAAGGTTTTCGTGACGCTGCCGATGCGGTGGTGGTCGTCGACGAGCATCGGGATGCCGATCGAGGTGTCGCCGACCCCGAACGCCTTCACGTAGTCGATCTCGCCGGGTATCGACAGACTCACGATCGCACCCGGCGCACCCATCTGCGCGAGCCGCTGTGCGATCACCCTGTCCAACGCCGCGACCAGCTCGAGCGGCTGCGCGATGACGGGCGGAGCGGCGGTGAGTGCCAATGCCGCAAGGAGGAACGTCGCCAGTGCCCGTGCGGCTCGCATGTGCAACCTCCACGTCGACAGCGCACCGTTGCCACCGAAAGCGCGCGTTCCCGGCGAGCATATCCCGCGACCACGGCGTAGGAGGTTTTTGCCGCAGGTTGCCAGGTTGCTCGGTCATCGAACATTCCGCGGCAAAACGGGCGAGACGTGGATGCCGGCGTGCTGATCGCGGGTCAGTGAGGTGCCTCGCCGGTGAAGTAGTCGCCGTGCTCGAGGTCGTCGAGCAGCGTGTGGTTGACGGGGTTCCAGCCGAGCAACTCACGCGTGAGCGCACTGGACACCGGGACGTCGGCGGCGAACACCGAGCCCAGAGCTGCGCTGCCGAAATGGGCTGAGGCCTCGTCGGCCCCGACCGATACCACGGGCACATCGAGCTTTTCACCGATCTTCTCGGCGATGCGCCGAAGCGGAACACCACCCTCGGCCGCGCCGTGCAGAGCGGTCCCGGCGGGCGCCCGCTCCAGCGCGAGCCGAAAAAGCGTGGCCGCGTCGAGGCGATGGACCGCGGGCCATCGGTTGGCCCCGCCGTCGACACAGGCCGAGACACCGGTCTGGCGGGCGGCGGCCACCAACATCGCCACGAACCCGTAGTCACCCTGACCGTGCACCGTCGGCGCCAGACGCACCACGCTGGCACGCACTCCGCGGTCGGCGTAGCCCAGACAAGCCTGCTCGCCCGGAATCCGATAGGCCGCAAGCGCTTTGGCGTCGGGCGGGTCCGTCTCCACGCTCACCCGCCCCGGTGTCATCACCATCGTTCCCGACGTCGACACGAAGGGCTTCCCGGTTCCGGCCAACGCGGTCCCCAACGCCTCGATCGCGTCGACATCACGTCGCGTGATTCCAGCCAGATCGCCCGGGTCGCCGCCGGCGGCCATGTGTATGACGCCGTCTGCTGCCGCGGCGCCTGCGCGTAGCCGGTCGAGGTCGTCGAGTGAACCGGCGAAGGGCTCGGCTCCGAGGCCGGCCAGCCGATCCGCCGACGCGGCCGATCGCGCCAATCCGGTCACGCGATGCCCGGCCCGCAGCAGCTCGGAGACGACGGCAGGCCCGGTCAGCCCCGAGCCTCCGGTGATGAACACGTGCAAGAGACACCCCCAACTGGAACACGATCCGGTTAGTCCGACGCTACCCCAAGCGGAGCGCGTTCCGCTAGGGTGGCGGTGTGGCCGACCCTGTTCGCAGCGACGCGGCGCGCAACCGTCAGGCGCTCATCGAGGTGGCGACCAAGCTGTTCGCCAATGCCGATGGCGACGAGGAACCGTCACTGCGACTGATCGCCCGCGAGGCCGGCGTCGGCGTCGGCACGTTGTTCCGGCACTTCCCCACCCGTGAAGCGTTGGTCGAAGCCGTGTACCAGGACCAGGTCCGTCGACTCACCGAGGGCGCCGATCGGCTACTGGCCGAGCACACGCCCGCAGTGGCGATGCGGCGCTGGATGGACCTTTTCAACGACTGGCTGGCCACCAAGAACGGCATGCTCGACACCCTGCGCGCAATGATCAGCAACAACCGACTCGGCTCCGGTCACACCCGCACCGAACTGCTGGCCGCGGTGGACAAGATCCTCACCGCCGGCCGGGCCACAGGAGACATCGACGCACACATCAGCTCCGAAGATGTCGCCGCCGGGCTCATCGGCATCTTCACGGTCGCCCCCATCCCCGGCAATCGGGATCAGGCCACCCGGCTACTCGACATCTTCATGAAAGGCCTGCTGGCCCACGACCGCCGGGGGAGGCCCGGTGCGCGAGGTTCGCACGTGCGGTAGAACTGCGGAGACGACATCCCACGAACTGAAGGAACGCCATGGTCGCCGTGCCCGAGGGTTACGAATCGCTGCTCGAACGCCCGCTCTACGGGCATCTCGCCACCCTCCGCCCCGACGGCACTCCCCAGGTGAACGCGATGTGGTTCGCCTGGGACGGTGACGTACTGCGGTTCACCCACACCACCAAGCGGCAGAAGTACCGCAACATCAAGGCCAATCCCGCGGTGGCGATGTCGGTCATCGACCCCGACAACCCTTACCGCTACCTGGAGGTGCGCGGCCTCGTCGAGGACATCGTGCCCGACCCGACCGGCGCGTTCTATCTCCAGCTGAACGACCGGTACGACGGCCCCTTGACCGAACCGCCCGCCGACAAGGCGGATCGGGTGATCCTCGTGGTGCGCCCGACCGGCTTCAGCAAGCAGTAACCAGTTACGACGGGGCTCGCGGATGATCAGCGGTCCTCGTCGTCATTACGGTGCGCAGCCTCGATCACCTCAGGCGGTACCGGTCGCTGCAACCAGGCACGAATGCGTATCAACCCGCCGGCGATGGTTCCGACGGCGAGCACCGCAACGATGATCCAAAGGGCGGTGGACATGACACGATTGTCCTCCTTCGGCCGGGCCTCGCGGGGATACCCGCCACGGGACTTGCCCCACGTGGTCGGTCTGTCCTGCTCGCTGCATTCATCCTCCGGTGCCGCACCCGGCGCCGAGATTCGTGCGCGCCCATTCCTCGGCGGTCGTCGTGGGGATACCGCGGGTGTGGTTGAAAGTCCCGACTATCGGCCACGCGACGCCCCTCCCCTGCGCGAACGCCGCACGGTACTTCCGCATGCCGTCGTCGGGGTGTCGGTCCAGGTCCTGGAGCAGGTGCGCAACGGTCCATTCGTTGCGGGTCACCGGCACACCCCTGACCTTCTCGACGATGTCGGCGAGTTCGCCATAGGAGATGGTGTCGCCCGCGACGAAGACCACCTGATTCGCGATGCGCGGACGTGTCTGGATGATCTCGGCGGTCAGGACGCCGATGTCCTCGGGAGTGGTGAGGGTGACCTCGGTGTCCCATCCGCCGAGTGCGTTCACGGTGTTGGTGGCCAGGTCGACGACGCCGAAGTCGGGTTCGAACAGGAAGCTCGTGAACATACCCGTCGACACGATCACCCACTCGGTGACGCTCTGGGCACGCAGCACCTCCCGGACGTCGAGTTGCTCGTCGAAGAGGTCCTGTGGGCTGCCGCGCCCGATCGCGTCGTAGTCGACACCGAACTGCCACGGGAAATACCGCGACACCCGGGCCTGCAGCGCCGCCTCGGCGAGCTTCCGCTGAGTTCCCGGGCCGGCCGCGAACCCGATGCAGCTCACCACCGTGTGGTATCGGCCGAAAACGGCCGCCAGCTCGGATGCCGTCGCGGTTGCCACGTCGGCTTCCTCGATCTTGACGCCGCGGGCGGCAAGATCCTCGCGCAGCCGGATGTGCCTGGGTGAATCGGACGGGCGCAGCAGGACAGTCACCTCTGGCGCGTCGTCCCGTCGGGTCAGCGCCGCGATGACACTGTTGCCGAGTTCACCGGCGCCGATGACAAGTATCTCCTCATCGAGTGATGGCTGTGGTGTGGTCATATCTGTTCTCTCACTTCGCATCCGGGCTCAAGGATGAACCATGTTCGCGGAAGATGAGCCAGCGCTCACCTTTTCGCCGCAACGACAGCGTCGATCGGGTGGGTACGACGTCCACATCGCCGCTGTCGAACTCGAACCGACTACGGAAACACACGTCCGCCACGGCAAGGTCTCCCGATACGGCCACATGCGGTCCATCCAAGACGGTGTTGTCCAGTGTCACAAGCTTTGTCAGCGTATTGTCCCAGAGCGTCGCATACTCCGCAGCCGAGCGACACAGCGTGCGGTCGGGATCGGCATTGTCATGGAGCAGCACGTCAGCCGAATCCCAATCGTAGTAGGCCTTGAGGAGACGGCGGAAGTCGAACGTCTGACCGCGCTCGAGATGCCATCCGTCGGTGACCCAGCGGGACACGAAGGCACGGACCTGGGCGACGTCTTCTGACTCAGTGTTCGCCTGCTGCGGCGATGTCGTCGTCAACCGATCACCTCCTGGGGACGAACGCTGTTGCGGCGGGCCAAGATCCACACAGATACCCCGGTGATCAGACAGCCCGCCGCCATGTACGCGGCCACACTCGGCCAGCCGAAGCTCGACAGCAGCGCGGTGGCCGTCATCGGTGCGAACGCCCCTCCGATCACCGCGCCGCTCTGAATACCCAGCGAGACGCCCGAGTACCGGACTTCGGTGGAGAACGCCTCGGCGAAGAACGCCGGCTGCACGCCGTACATCAGGCTGTGGAGCATTCCGAGGCCGATCAGCATCGCCAGCGTGATCAGCCAGAACTCTCCGGTCTCGACGAGCATCCAGAACGGGACGGCGAACACCGCCAACCCGAACGCGCCGCAGAGGTACACCCGTGACCGTCCGATTCGGTCCGACACCGCACCCGCCAGTGGCAACGCCAACACCTGCCCGGTGGATCCGATGAGGACGGCGGCCAGCATGGTGCTCTGCGACAAGCCGAGGGTACCTGTCCCGTAGGAGATCACGAATGTGATGAACAAGTAGTACGTGAGATTAATCCCGATGTAACTGCCTGCGGTGAGGGCCACCTCGGCCGGGTAGGTGCGAAGTACGGTCGAGACGGGCGAACGCCTCGGTGCGCTCACGGCGGGAGCGGACTGCCGAAGCTCTTGCAGTCGCCGGAACGACGGGGTGTCCTCGAGCCTGACATGGACGTACAGGGCCAGACCGACCAGAACGAGACTCATCAGAAACGGCAGACGCCAGGCCCATTCGGTAAGGGCATCCCTCGGAACGCAGGCGGTCAGCGTCAGGAACGTGACGTTGGCCAGCAGCACCCCACCGGGCGCGCCGAGGGACGAGAAACTGCCGTAGAACCCCCGCCGGCGGGACGGCGCGGCTTCCACGGCCAGCAACACCACCCCTCCCATCTGTCCGCCGATGGCGATGCCCTGGGCGAACCTCAGCACGGTGAGCGCTATCGGCGCGAGCACGCCGACGGAGGCATATGTCGGCAGCACACCGATCGCGGTCGATGCGACGCCCATCGCGACCAGCGCGATCACCAGGGTCTTCTTCCGTCCGATGAGGTCACCGAAGTGGCCGAACACCACGCCTCCCAGAGGCCGGGCCAGGAAACCGATACCGAAGGTGCCGAACGACAGCAGAACTCCGGTCACTGAGCTCATCTCCGGGAAGAAGACGGTCGGGAAGACCAGTGCAGCCGCCAAGCCGTAGATGAAGAAGTCGTAGTACTCGATGCTCGCCGCGGTGGCCGCGATCGCGGCCACTCGCGAAACGTCCCCCTCGAGGACGGCCGTCTCGTCATGGTGCTGTTTGGGTATGGTCACAACGGTCTCCGATCACTCCGCGACGGCGATGACCTTGGTTTCCAGGAACTCCTGGAAACCTTCGGCGCCGGATTCCCGGCCGAGCCCGGACTCCTTGTATCCGCCGGACGGTATGTCGTGCCCGTAGAAGAAGCCACCGTTCACGGCGACCATCCCGCTGCGTATCCGGCGAGCGACGGCCACGGCACGATCCTGCTCACCCCACACGTAGCCGGCGAGGCCGTAGGTCGTGTTGTTGGCGATCTCGATGGCATGATCCACGGTGTCGTACGGCATCATCGCGAGGACGGGGCCGAAGATCTCCCGCTGCGCGATGGTCGAGTGCGGATCGACATCGGCGAAAAGGGTTGGCTGTACGTAGAACCCCGTGTCGAAGCCATCGGGTATGCCGCCGCCGGTGAGCAACGTCGCCCCGTCGGCGACGCCTTGGGCGATCAGATCGAGGACGCGGTCTTGCTGCACCTTGCTGATCTGGGGGCCCTGGATGACGTCGGGATCGGTGGGGTCGCCGAAGGGCACGTTCTCGAAGGTGATCCGCGCCAGTTCCCTGGCCTCGTCGTACCGGGAGCGCGGGACCAGCAGCCGCGTGGGCAGCACACATCCCTGCCCGGCGTTCATGCAGACCACACCCGCCGCCTGAGGCACGATGGCGGCGAAGTCCGCGTCTTCGAGCAGGATGTTGGCCGACTTGCCGCCGAGTTCGAGCGCGACACGGGCGACACGCTGTGAGGCGTCGGCCATCAGTTTCTTGCCGACCGCGGTGGAGCCGGTGAAGTGCACCAGATCCACCCTCGGGTCCAGTGCCAGGCGTTCGGCGACCGTGTTGTCCGAGGGCGTCACGATGTTGAGGACGCCCGCAGGAAAGTCGGTGTTCTCCGCGATGAGTTTCGCCAACAGCGTGGCGTGCCATGGGGTTTGGAACGCCGGCTTCAAGATCACCGTGGCACCCGCCGCCAGCGCGGGCAGCACCTTGGTCATGGCGGTCTGGAGCGGGAAGTTCCATGGTGTGATCGCCGCGACCACGCCGATGGGTTCATGACGGATCACATGCCGGGTGCCTGCCGCCCACGGGCGTTGCGGCATGGTGTGCTCGTAGTCGAAGCTGGTGGCCATCTCGGCCCAGTACGGTATGGACGAGATCGGCCAGTCCGAGTGGAACGTGTTGCTGGTCCGAACGGCCACACCGATCTCGGTCACAGCGGTGGCGCGGATCAGATCTGCGGATGCAACCAAGGCCTTGTGCAGCTGCAGTAGGCAGTGCCGCCGCAGTTCCGCGTCGTGCGGCCAGTTCGAATCGTCGAAGGCCCGCCTGGCGGCGCCGATGGCGCGGTCGACATCCGCGGGGCAGGCATCGGCGACGGTGCCGATCACCTGCCCGGTGGCCGGGTTCGTGTTGTCGAAGGTCTTCCCGTCGGAGGCGGCGACGAGGTCACCGTCGATGAGCATCGCATCTTCGCCGCGCACACCCTGTTTCAGGATCGCCATGGTGGAGTCGGTGGGGTTCTGCGCACCCCACAACCCGCCGAGAACGCGCTTGAGTTCGGGCAGATCGGTACCGGTGGTCATGTGATGCCCCTCAGGCCTGCTGGTCGTGAATGATGACGCCGCGGATGTTCACGCCGGCACGTAGGTCGTCGTAACCCTGGTTGACGTCCTCCAGGCGGTAACGCGCGGTGATCAGTTCGTCCAGCTTGAGCTTTCCCTCGTCGTACAGACGCAGCAGGCGGACGATGTCGTACTGCGGGTTCGACGATCCGAAAAGGCAACCTTTTATCGTCTTTTCCATCAACGTCATCTCCATCCCGGAGACATGGACCGTCAACTTGGCCGGGTCGGCGAGGCTGGCCAGGCTCACCGTGCCACCTTTGCCGATGATGTTGAACGCATCACGCACCACCTTCTCGTCGGGAGTGCCGACGAAGATCAAGGCGCCGTCGGCCATTTGGCCCCAGGTGAGCTCGCGAACCGCTTCGTGGGCCTCCTCCGCGGTCGCGAATGCGTGGGTGGCGCCGAACTTCAGCGCCGTGTCCCGTTTGAGCTGAACGGGATCGACGGCGACGACGTAACGCGCGCCCGCCATCACCGCGCCCTGCACCGCGTTGATGCCAAGGCCGCCGACGCCGTAGATGACCGCGGTGTCGCCGGGTCGAATTCCGTTGTTGTACACGGGCCCTCCCCAACCGGCGGGCACACCGCAACCGACCAGTACCGCGGTTTCGAGCGGGATCCAGTCATCGATCTTGACGACCGAGTGCGCAGACACCGTCGTCCGTTCGGCGAAACTACCGAGTAGACAAAGGCTGCCGTAGTCCACACCATCCTTGTGGAAGCGGAATGTGCCGTCGGGGAAACGCCCCTCCAGGATGGTTGCTCCCATGTCGCAGAGGTTCGAACGCCCGGTCGCGCAGTATCGGCAGGTGCCGCAGTTGGGGATGTAGCTGCACACCACGTGGTCACCCGGCTTCACCTTGGTGACACCCGGACCGACGTCCTCGACGATGGCCGAGCCTTCGTGACCGCCGACGATCGGGTACCGCGGGGGCATGTCTCCGTCGGTGAGATGCAGGTCGGAGTGACACAGACCGGCGGCGACGTTCTTGAGCAGAACCTCGCCTTCCTTGGGTCCGTCTAGTTCGAGCTCCATGATCTCGAAGGGCTGGTTCACGCCGAGGCTCACGGCGGCTTTGGTTTTCATCTCGGACAGTTCCTTTCACGAGATTCGTGATGTGCCAGGAAGCGGTGAAGCCACGCGGCGGCCGTTCTGCGACGTGAACGACACCGTGATCCGAAGCTCGATCTGTGGCTGGGATCACTATGCATCACGGCGCACATGTTGCGCAATAGCGGTTTTTCCTACGTAATTACGTATTGAATCCGCTAGACGCTCCGGGACCCGCACCCATCAACCAGGGGTTATGTAGTTACGTAATGAAACACGCTATTGCGAAGCGTGCCGAAACGTGCCAGAGTGATGTGGAGCACCCCACGAGAAAGGCGGACATGAAGGTCTACGAGCAGGTGGCGAGGCTGCTGTCACAGCTTTCGGTGGACACGATGTTCGGCCTCCTCGGCGACGCGAACATGTACGTCTGCAGCGCGTTCGAGGCGGCCGGCGGACGATTGGTGCGGACGTCACACGAGGCGGGCGCGGTCAGCATGGCCGACACGTACGCGCGGATGACCGGCAGATGGGGCGTCGCCACGGTCACACACGGGCCCGGCCTCACCAACGCGCTGACGTCGCTCGTCGAAGCCGCCCGCTTCTCCAGCCCTGTGCTGGTGATCACCGGTGACACCCCTGCCGAGGCGACGCACATGCAGCGACTCGACATCGCCGCGCTCTGCGCATCGGTCGGGGTGACACATGAGCGGGTGTATCGGCCCGATACCGTGACGCGCGACCTCACGCGCACCGTCCAACGCCTCAAGTCGTCGAATGCGCCTGTGGTACTCAATATTCCGATACCGGTCAGCCTGTCCGAGGCCGGCCCCGCGGACTCCCCCGCCATCGCGTCATCGTCCTGGACCCCGTCGGCATCGCATATTGACGAGGAGGCCCTGGACGCCGCCTTGGGGCTCGCTGCCACCGCCTCACGCCCGGTGATCGTCGCGGGGCGGGGCGTGGTCGAAAGTGGTGCGCAAGCTTCGGTTCTCGACCTGGCCGACGCCCTCGGTGCGGGACTGTTCACAAGCGGACTAGGTCTCGGCCTGTTCACCGGACACCCGCGCCACCTCGGGATCATGGGCAGCATCGGCCACGACGAGGCCACCGGGGTGCTGATGGACAGTGACTGCGTGATCGCCGTGGGCACCAGCCTGAACAAGTACACGAGCCTCGGCGGCGAACTCTTCGAGGGGAAATCACTGGTCCATATCGACAGCGACCCGGTGAAACTGGGTTGGTTCGTCGCCCCGACCTGTGCGGTAGCCGGGGACGCCCGAATGGTCGCCGACCTGATGGCCGAGAGCATCCGGGAGGGCCAGCTGCCCGAGAAGAAGCAGTGGAAACAGCGGTGTCACGAGGCGTCGGCCGCCATGGCGCAGTGGTCCCCGCTCGACGACCGGACCGGGGTGGACACCGTGGACATCAGGGTCGCCACCCAACGTCTCGACGCCATGCTGCCGCGGGACTGCGCCTTCGTCAGCGACGTCGGTCGGTTCATCGCCGGGTCGTGGCCGTACCTCACCAAGGCCACGCTCGGAAAGTTCACCGCGATGACGGGTTTCGGTTCCATCGGTCTGGGCCTTGCCGGTGGGATCGGTACCGCGGTCAGCGCGGTCAGCGACCTCACCGTGGTCCTGATCGGCGACGGCGGATTCATGATGAACATCTCCGAACTCGCCACCGCGGTTCGCGAGAAACTGCCCATGATCGTCGCGGTATACAACGACGGCGCGTACGGGGCCGAGTACCACAAGCTGCTCAACGAAGGTCTTGCCGCACAACACTCGTACAACGAGTGGCCGGACATCGCGCGTACCGCCGCCGGGATGGGTTGCCGCGCCGTGACGATCCGCAAGCCGGAGGACTTCGAGTCCATCGCAGAGGAGATCACCCGACTGTCCGGTCCGCTCGTCCTCGACATCCATCTCGACCCCACCCACCATCTGAACTTCTGAAGGACACATGCCGTGACCGATCCCTTGCGTATCGATCGAACCAGGACCTCGTCAACGAGGTGGTCAGCGACGGCGAGTTGCTGCCGGCCGCCAACCGGCTGGCCGAACGCATCGCGAAGAACCCCGTGCCTGCGGTCCGGATGGCGAAGCGCCTTCTCCTCGAATCGCGAACGGCATCGCTGGACTCGACTCTGGCGCTCGCGGCAGCCCTGCAGCCGCTGGCCCATCAGGATCCCGAGCATCACCGCCGCG
Source organism: Mycolicibacterium goodii (assembly GCF_001187505.1). The sequence continues at coordinate 4,873,480 of NZ_CP012150.1, read as the reverse complement.
TCGCCGAGCTGGCACGCTGACAGAATTGAGTACGGATTTGACCAGCAACACAACAGATTCCGGCCGCCCGGCGGCGACGGCGGGTGCATTGCATGGCGTGACCGTCCTGGACCTGACCACGGTGGTGATGGGCCCCTTCGCCACTTCGATGCTCGGCGATCTCGGCGCCGAGGTCATCAAGATCGAGACACTCGACGGCGACATCTCGCGGCGCATGGGCCCTCAGCGCAATCCCGGGATGACGGCGTTGACGCTGGGATTGCAGCGGAACAAGCGCAGCATCGCGGTGGACCTCAAAACCCCTGAGGGCAAACAGATCCTGGTCCGACTGGTGCGCGGCGCCGACGTCGTCGTCTCCAACTTGCGCCCGCAGTCTCGGGAGGAGCTCGGACTCACCTACCCCGATCTCCGGGCGATCCGTCCCGATGTGATCCTGTGTACGGCCCAGGCCTACGCCGAGGCGAGCCCACAACGCAACGAGCCCGCCTACGACGACATGGTGCAGGCCGCGTCGGGACTCACCGGTCTGGTTGAGGCCGTCGACGGTGCACCGCGCTACGCGCCCTATGTCATCGCCGACAAGGTGAGCGGGCTGTACATCGTGATCGCGGTGCTCGGCGCGTTGGTGCACCGTTTTGCGACCGGTTCCGGCCAGCATGTCGAGATACCCATGGTGGACGCGATGATCCACTTCAACCTCGTCGAGCATCTCAGCGGGCAGACATTCGCACCGCCGGTCGGCGATTTCGGGTGGAAGCGGGTGCTGGTGCCGGAGCGTGCCCCCTACCGGACGTCGGACGGATTCGTCTGCATCCTGCCCTACACCGACGCCAACTGGAGGAGCTTCTTCACGCTCACCGGACTGACCGACCTGTTGACCGACCACAGGTTCACCGACATCGACAAGCGGCATCAGAACATGGGTTATCTCCACTCCGTGATCAGCCGGATCACACCGCAGCGATCGACACAGGAATGGCTCGACCTGTGCCGGGACAACAACATTCCCGCCGCCCGCCCACTGGACCTCGCCCATGTCACCGAGGACCCGTACGTGATGGATCACGGTGTGCTGCGGCGACACAGTCATCCCACCGAGGGTGACTACTTCAGTGCCCTGACGCCGCTGCGGATGAGCGGGTCGCCGGTGAGCCTGCGCCGCCATGCCCCGATGCTGGGTGCCGACACCGCCGAGGTGCTGACCGAGTTGGGATACACCACCGAGGAGATCACCGGGCTGGCCGACAACGCGGTGGTGGTGATGAAATGACGGCCCCCACACTGTCCGCGGTGGTGCCCGATCCCGCTTGGCGCGAACTGCGGGAGCAGGTTCGCGGTTTCCTCGCCGATGAACTCGAGGCGAAACGATTCGAGCCGGGCATCGACGGCTGGCTCACCGGATGGTCTGACACGTTCAGCCGATCGCTGGCCGAGCGGGGCTGGGTCGGCATGACCATTCCGCGTCAGTACGGCGGGCACGGCCGCAGCCACTTCGAGCGTTTCGTCGTCACCGAGGAACTCCTGGTCGCCGGGGCCCCGGTGGCGGCGCACTGGATCGCCGACCGCCAGGTGGCGCCGTCCCTGCTGCGGCACGGCACCGAGGAACAGAAGAAGGAACTGCTGCCTGCGATCGCCGCCGCCCGGTGCACGTTCGCGATCGGCATGAGCGAGCCCGACTCGGGTTCGGACCTCGCGAGTGTGCGCACCCGCGCCGTGCCCGTCGACGGCGGATGGCTGCTCAACGGCACCAAGGTCTGGACGTCCGGGGCGCACCACGCCGACAAGATCCTTGTGCTGGCGCGCACCAGCGGCAGCCACGGCGACCGCCATCGGGGTCTCTCCCAGCTCATCGTGGATCTCAAGGCGCCGGGTGTCGACATCGCGCCGATCGAGTCCCTCGACGGCGGCCATCACTTCAACGAAGTGGTGTTCACGGACTACTTCGTCCCGGCCGGCGATCTGCTCGGGTCCGAGGGCCAGGGCTGGAAGCAGGTGACCGAGGAACTGGGCTTCGAGCGCAGCGGACCCGAACGGTTCCTGTCGACGGCTCTGGTGGTGCGGCTGTTGATCGAACACGTCGCCCACGGCGCGATCAGCCCGGACCCAGTGCTGGGTCGGTTCCTGGCCCGCCTGCACGGCCTGCATCAGATGTCGCTGTCGGTGGCCGCCGCACTCGACCGCGGGGAGAACGCGGATGCGGCGGCGGCGATGGTCAAGATGCTCGGCACCGCCACCGAGGGTGACCTGGTGGAGGCCGCGGACTATCTCGTCGGTCCGCTCGCGGGTCCGCTGCGTGATGCGGTGGCACGGGCGACGGTGCAACGGCCCGGTTTCACGTTGCGCGGCGGCACAAACGAGGTTCTCGCGGGCGTGATCGCGAGAGGATTGGGATTGCGATGACAACACTGGCGTCCATGGTCGACCGCGACCTGCAGTCGCTGATCGATGCGGTGCTGACGAACCACCACTGCGACGACGACCGGCAGCTGTGGCAGACGCTCGTCGAGCTCGGCCTCGCCGACCTGACGGGAAGCGAAGACCGCGGCGGGAGCGGCGCGTCCTTTCCCGAGGCAGCAGCGCTGGCGCGCGCACTGGCTCGCCACGGCTGCGCACTGCAGGTCGCCGAGAGCGACCTCGTGGCGGGTTGGCTGCTGGAGCAGTCGGGCGCACCGCCGCGGCAGGCCCTGCGAATCGCGTTACTCGACGACGCACACGTCAACGTGCCCAACACATCCGGGGTCGTCGAACGGGCCGCGGTCCTCCGCCGGGGCGGCGACCGCTACCACGTCAGCGACGTCCCCCTCGCCGACGTCGGTACCGATGTCGACGATGGCGAGCGCTACCCCGTCACCCCGGAAATCCTCGAGCTGGCGCGGACCCGCCGGGCCCTGGTGCGGGCCATCCAGATCAGCGCGACGTTGGAGACCGTCACCGAGCTGACCATCGAGTACGCGCAGACTCGCGAACAGTTCGGGCGTGCGATCGGCAAACAGCAAGCCGTGCAACGCATGGTCGCCCTCATCGCCGGAGAGACGGCACTGGCGCGGGCCGCGACCGACGCCGCGGTGCTGGCCGCGTCCGATACCGCCGCTTCCGCGGCACAGGTCGCCGCGAAGGTGGCGGTCGCGCGGTCGTGCTGTGGGCACGCCGTCGATCCCGTCATCCGCAATGCCCATCAGGTGGTCGGCGCCATCGGAACCACCCGCGAACATCCCCTGCACGTGTTCACATCGGCCGCGCTGGCGCTTCGCGCCGAAGACCGCACCACTCGGGAATGGGATGCCGCCGTACTCGACTTGACCATTCAGGCACAACCCCTCAGCGACCTCGAGCTCATGCCGGTTCGCATCAAGTGAAAGGATCGACAATGACCGAAACCACCCACATCCGCGAGATTCCTGATTCCATGCAGCCCAAGGTGATTGCGTTGGACGACGCCCCGGAGATCCCCGGCCGTCGCACCTTTCTGCAGTACTTCGACCTCGGCATCGCCGATGCGAGCAACGGCCTGATCAGCACCCAGGTGACGAAGGTCCGTGCCGGTATGAGCAATCCGACCGGTTGGCACTATCACGACTGCGTCTTCCAGTGGCTGTTCATCACCAAGGGCTGGCTGGAGCTGCAGTTCGAGAACGGTGAGTCCAGGCGCATCGAGCAGGGCAGCGTCTGCTTCATCCCGGGTGGCTACCGCCACAACGAAACCGGCACCTCCGAGGATCTGGAGTTCGTCGAGATCTTCATGCCGCCCAAGCCGCGGACCGTCGCCGTCGAATCGCCGCTGGCCTGAACCGGCGCCGAGACAGGGACACTGGTATGGAACTGCACTTCGCCGCGTCCGACACGGTTCTCATCACCGGCGGCTCGCGTGGTATCGGCGCGGCGACCGCGCAGGCCTTCGCCGCCGAAGGGGTGGGCCGGATTCACCTGGTGGGCCGCGACAAGGACGCACTCGAACAGCTGCGCGCCGGCATCGACGCCGAGGTGATTTGTCACGCACTCGATCTGGCCTCGCCGGCCGACCGGGCCGAACTGACCGAGACACTCGCCGATGTCGACATCCTGATCAACAATGCCGGTGCGATACCGCAGGGCTCGTTGGACGACGCCGATCTCGCGGCCTGGCAGCGCGCCTGGGATCTCAAGGTGTGGGGCTATCTCGAGCTGAGCCAGGTGGCGCTGAAGGTGATGCGAACCCGCGGATCGGGGGTGATCGTCAACGTGGTCGGCTTGTCCGGTGAGCGTCCCGACGCCGGATACCTGGCCGGTTCCATGGCCAATTCGGCGTTGATGACCTTCACCCGTGCGGTCGGCGCGTACTCGTTGGATCACGGTGTACGCGTCGTCGCCGTCAATCCGGGACCGGTCCAGACCCAGCGGCTGCTCGATGCCCTGCACACCCGGGCCCGCACGGAGTTGGGCGACACCCACCGGTGGCCGGAGTTCGTCGAGCACTACCCCGCACACCGCATGGCGACCGCGGACGAGGTGGCCGACACCATCGCCTTCCTGGCATCGCGTCGAAGCAGCTACACCAGCGGCACCGTGGTCACGTTGGACGGAGGTATGGCCTGGCGCGGTCGTGCACTGTGAGTCGCAGACCTAGCCGGCCTGCTCCCAACGTCGGCGATGCGAGGTCAGGAGATCGACCAGTTCGTCCCTGCGGCTTCTGATTTCCTCGTGCGGCCCGACCACGCTGACGGCCGCGACGGTGCGACCTTCTTCGCGCACCGCCACGGCAACACCGTCGGCGACTTCCGAGATATGCGGCGCCGCACAAACTCCGGTCTCCTGAATGGTTTCGAGTTCGTTCAGGAACCGTTCGCGGTTGGCGTCGTCCTCGGCGGGAAGCGAACTCAGGTAACTCCACAGATCCCGGCGCGCGAAACCCGCCAACAGAACCCATCCGCTCGACGTGCGGATCAGCGACCGGCGTACAAGGTTCTTGGCCAGGTAGTCGTAACGCGGTGTCGAGGAGCAACTGTCGACATAGAAGACGCCCTGCCCCACCACGACGGAAAGCAGGGTCGTCAGACCGGCGTCGGCGTGCACCGTCTCGAGCTCCCGATGACCGACCTGTGTCACCAGATGCCGGCCCGCCATGAGATTCAACAGGTACGGCGCACCACCGAGTCGGTAGCGACGGTCATGTTCGTCGAGGTAACCCGCGGCGACCAGACCGTTGACGAGGCCCTGCAGAGAACTCAACGGGGCGTCCAGAAGCCGCGCGAGTTCGGTCAGGGTGAGCCCGTCATGGTTGCGCGCGGCGAGTTCGAGGATCCCCGCGACGCGATCGACCATCCGGTGCCGTTTGCGTACTGGGGCCGCGGTTTCGAGCTGTGCCGCACGTTCGGGGTCCATGACCCCATTGAACCATATGCTACTTAAATACGTAGCTTGCTACGTAACTGATGGGCGTCAGTGTCGTCCCGTCGATTCCTCCACACCGCACCATCGCGCGACGAACAGCGCGATGGATTTGGTGATGCGCCGGACGGACTCGATGTCGACGCGTTCATCGAAGCCGTGGATGTCCTTCGAGATCGGGCCGTACACCAGTGCCGGAATGTCGCCGTATTGGACGAACACACGTCCATCCAGGTAGCCGGGTGTGGTGAAGCTCTGCAACTCGGCCCCGCCGAAGGCATCGGAATGCCCCTGCGCCAGAACCCGCTCGGCGTCCGAATCGGCCTCCAGGACATATCCTTCCGCGTAGAACCCGGTGGCGGTGGCCTCCGCTGAGATCGGGTGACCGCTGCCGTCGTGTTCGATGGCGGCAAGTGCGGCAGTGATCTCCGACCACGCTTCGTCAGCGGTGATGCCGGGGTAGAAGGCGATTCTCAGGTCGAGTTCGCACCAGGCGGGCACGCTGGAGTTCCAGTCGCCGCCTCTGATCTTGCCGACGTTGAGGTTGATGGGGTGCTCGAGATCCTCGAAATAGCGGTACCTGCCCTTGTCGGCGTTCCACCGCTCTTCGAGCTCGCGCAGTCTGCCGACCACGAAATACGCGGCGTCGATGGCGTTGAAACCGGAGCTCATCTCCCGCGGATGAGAGGGATGGCCCGCCACCCTGACCCGGAACCAGATGGTTCCGACGTTGGCGCGGACCAACATGTCCTCCTCCGGTTCGGGAATCAGGACCGCGTCGGCGGTGTAGCCGCGCATCAACGCCGACAGCGAACCGTTGCCCGTGCACTCCTCCTCCACGACGGATTCGAAGTGGATACGCCCGAGTGGCGCCAGTCCCGCGGCAATTAGCGCGTCGAACGCGAACAGATTGGCCGCCAGTCCGGCCTTCATGTCTCCGCTACCGCGTCCGTACAGCCAGCCGTCGACGATCGCCGCGTCCCAGGGCGAGCGCTGCCACTGACTTCCCGGGCCCTCGGGGACGACGTCGATGTGGCCGTTGAGGATCAGGGAGCGGCCGAGTTCGCTCCTGGGGCGGTAGGTGCCGACGACGTTGTCGACGCCCGTGTAGGAGATCTCGACTTTCCCGGCACCGGGATGCGTCGCCAGTTCCTGCGGATCGAGTTCCCACCGGTCCATCTCCAGGCCCCGTCCGGAAATGGCACCGTAGAGCAGATCCTGCGCTGAGGCTTCCTTCCCGCGCAGTGACGGATGACGAATCAGCTCCTGTGTGAACTGGATCTGCCGGTCGAACTGCGCGTCGACTGCCGCGAGGATGCGGTCGCGCTGGTCTGGAGTGAGCGGGGCAACTGTCGTGTTCATCGAGGTCATGGGATCATCCGTCCATCAATCCGATACGTTGTTCGGTCAAATGCTCTTGCGGTGGGGGTGATTTCACTGCGTCGCAGGCCGGTCGGCCAGGTCGTGGCGCAGCCGCATACGTTCCCCGGCGAGCCCTCCGACCGCCGTGATGACGCAGATGCCGATGAGCACCAGCACCGCCGGCCACGACGCGCCGCGGCCAACCGAGAGCAGTGCCGTGGCGATCAACGGCAGGAAACCGCTCAGCGCCCCGGCGAGGTTGTAGCCCAGCGAGACACCGCTGTACCGCAAGGCGGGCGGGAACAGCTCGGCCAGCAGGGCTCCCGTCACGCCGTACGAAAGCGTGATGAGCGCGATACCGACGGCGACCGCGGCGGTGATGGCCCAGGCGTTTCGCGTGTCGATCAACCAGAACAACGGAAACGCCGCCAGCGCGGTCGTCACCGCGCCCACCACCGTCATCCGACCGGGCCCGAATCGCTCCGACAGCCGACCGGCCAGGATCGTCACGAAGATCTGCAGCACCGCGGCCGCCAACGTCGCGTTGACCATGACCTGACGGTCGACCGCCAGCACGTTGCTGCCGTAGCTCACCACAAAGGTCGTCATGATGTAGAAGCCGCCCACGCCGAGCAACGCTGCGGCGACGGCGACCAGGAGCCGACGGCCTGCACTGCGCAGCAATTGCAATACGGGCACCTCCGCCTCGGCTTCAAGCGCGGCAAGCCGCTTGAACACCGGTGATTCCTCCATGGTCAGCCGGATCCACAGGGCGATCCCGAGCAGGGGGAACGCGGCGAGGAACGGTAGCCGCCATCCCCACGAGTCGAACGACTCCGCCGGCAGCATCAGCACCAGCGCGAACGCTCCGGACGAGACGAGAGTGCCGACGGGCGAACCGATCTGGACCAGCGCGGCGAACCGCCCCCGCTGGGCAGTCGGCGAGTGTTCGATGGCCATGGTGGTGGCCCCACCCCACTCACCGCCGACCGCGAGGCCCTGCACCAGACGCAAGACGGCGAGCATCGCGGGCGCGGCGATCCCGATGGCCGCATAGTCGGGAAGCACGCCGACCAGGCCCGTCGCACAACCGATCATGATGATGGTGGCCAGCAGCGCCGGACGACGGCCGTACCGATCGCCGATGTAGCCGAAGATCACCGCTCCGATGGGCCGGGCGGCGAACCCGACACCGAAGGTGGCGAACGACGCCAGCGTCGCCGCGGCCGGGTTGAGATCCGTGAAGAACAGCCTGTTGAACACCAACGCGGCTGCTGTGCCGAACAGGAAGTAGTCGTACCACTCCAGCGCCGTGCCGACGAAGGCCGCCAAGGCGATGCGCCTGGCGTCACGGCTTGAGAGTTCCACGGCGTGACCGGTGACCGGGCCCGAGTTCATACCGCAAGTCTGTGAGCGCAAACCTCAACTGACAATCGCAACGCTGTCAGAAATCCGCCGCTAGAGTGTGCAAGTGCACAACGGGGCGAACCGGAGACCTCCCGGCGTGACCGCGTGCCTCGCCGAGCTGGAAACGATCGCCGCGGCCTATGTCCGCCAGGTCCGGACGCTCACCGGCTACGCCGACTCGGTGGTCAGCGACGATGATCTTCACCAGACCGCACGCACGACGTTGCGGCTGCTGTTCGAGATGATCCAGGGCAACGACAGGCTGGCAGAGCTGCAGGACTACTCCGAGAGCATCGGCCGCCGCCGCGCCCGCCAGCAGGTACCCCTCGAATCGCTCCTGCGAGCCGTGCGAATGGACTTCCCGTTCATCTGGGAAGCCCTGTCGGCACACGCCCCGGGCGGTGCGTCCTCGATCTCGGACTCCGTGGTGTGGATCTGGAGCGCCGTCGAGCGACACACCACCAATGTGCAGGCCGGCTACCTCGACGAGATCGCGCGGGTGAATGCCGAACTCGAGCTCGAACGGACCTTCCTGCTCCGCCAACTGCTCAGCGTGCAGTCCCGCGACCCACAACTGCACCTTCAGGCCGCAGCCGCGCTCGGGCTTCCCGCGGACGGTGAGTTCATCGTGGTCGTCGCGAGCGATCAGCACCCCGATGAGGTCGCCCGGTGGACACGCAGCTGTGCTCCGCAATCGGCGGTGCTGCGTCTTGATGGTGTCGAGTTCGCCATCCTCACCGCAGACGCACTGAGCCGCGAGGCCGAACAGCGGTTGCTCAGCGTTCCGGTCGGTGTTTCTGCCCTCGCGAACGGGCTGTCCGAGATCGCCGGTATGTGGCATCTGGCACGTGAACTGTCCGCTTGGGCCGAGCCCGGGCACGCGGCCACCCTCCCACTGCACTGGGACAAGATCGCTGCGCGACGGCTCGGTGCCATCGGAAACGCCTTCGCCAGGCAGACCATGATGCCGCTGCGGGCGCTCACGACGCGGGATCAGAAGCTCCTCGCAGATACCCTGCGCATCTATCTCGACACGGGCTCGGTCGCCGAGACCGCACGACGGCTCTACTGCCACCGCAACACGGTCATCAACCGGCTGAGCCGGGTGAGCAGCACCACCGGGCTCGATCCGACCGTCCCCCGAGACGCAGGCGCTTTGCGCCTGCTGCTGGCGATCGACGCTCCGGTGGGTGAAACAGGTTCGAAACACTGACTTCCCGATCCGGCGCCGGTCGTCACAAGCCCGAAACTCGGCCTCAACACGTCGGTCATCGACACCGCTCACGATCTTTGTGTGATCACATCGAGTGCCGATCGGCAGCTGTTATCACACAGCAAAGAACCTGCAGCGGCACCGACTCTCGCCGAGGGCGTCTACCAGCGGATCCGTCGCAACATTCTCGAAGGCCGGATCATGCCGGGCACACGCGTGTCGATTCGTTCCCTCGCCGAGGCGGTCGGCGTGTCGACGATGCCCACACGCGAGGCGTTGAAGCGCCTGAGTTTCGAGGGCCTGGTCGAGTACGACCGCCGCGCCGTCACGATAAGTACGTTGTCGCCCACCGCTATTCGTGAGCTGTTCACGATTCGCCTGCGGCTGGAGCTGCTCGCGACCGAGTGGGCGCTGCCTCGGCTCGACGCCGACACGGTCGCACTGCTGCGGTCGGTTCTCGACCGCATGGCGGACCCCGCAATCAGCGCGATCACCTGGCGCGAGCTCAATCGCGAGTTCCACCAGACGTTCTACAGCTGCGGCGACAGCCGGTACCTCCTGGAACTCATCCACAACATCTGGGACCGCATCCAGCCGTACATGGCGATCTACGCCTCGGCGATGCACGACTTCACCGAAGCCGACCGTCAACACGAGCACATGTACGAGTTGATGCTGGCACGCGACCTCGACGGACTTCTCGATGCCACCACCAAGCACCTCGAACACACCGCAGAAGCGATCATCGGCGCACTTGGCGCCGATTTCACCACGAGTAGGGGGAATGACGTGAACTACGAAGAGCTTTCGATCAGCTCTTTTCACCAGCTGATCGAATCCGGTGCGACCACGAGCGCCGAACTCACCGCCTGGTATCTGGATCGCATCGCCACGCTGGACTCCATCGACAACCCCGACGGGCCCCAGCTCAACTCGGTGGTGACCGTCAATCCGGCGGCGCTCGACGACGCGCGTGCCATCGACGAGGAGTTCGCCCGGACGGGCACGCTCACCGGCCCGCTGCACGGCGTGCCGGTCCTCATCAAGGATCAGGGAGAAACCAAGGGAATCCCCACGGCCTTCGGATCGACCGTCTTCGCCGACTACATCCCGAAGTCCGACGCCACCGTGGTCGATCTTCTGCGCAAGGCCGGGGCGATCATCCTCGGCAAGACCTCCATGTGCGATTTCGCCGCCGGATGGTTCTCGTTCTCGTCGCGTACCGATCACACCAAGAACCCCTACGATCTCGACCGCGAGACCGGCGGCTCGAGTGCGGGCACCGCTGCGGCGGTCACCGCCAACCTCTGTCTGGTCGGGATCGGCGAGGACACGGGAGGATCGATCCGACTGCCGGCGTCCAACACCAACCTCTTCGGCCTGCGCGTCACCACCGGGCTCATCTCCCGGACCGGTTTCTCGCCGCTCGTACATTTCCAGGACACACCAGGCCCCATGGCCCGCAACGTATCCGACCTGGCCGCGGTCCTCGATGTCGTCGTCGGCTACGACCCCACAGATTCCTACACCGCAGTTGCGGCGTCCAGTCCGGAGGTGGGTGACTACAGCGGGGCTCTCGACGGTGTGGACTCCGACACGTTGTCCGGCTTCCGGGTCGGGGTGCTGTCCGATGCGTTCGGAGTCGGCGTCGACCAGGAACTCACCAACCGCGTCGTGCGTTCGGCCGTCGACCGGCTGCGCCATCACGGAACAGGTGTGGTCGACGATGTCGTGCTGGGCGACCTGGCGACCTGGGTGGCCGACACCTCGCTGTACACCGTCCAATCCAAGGCCGACCTCGACGCCTTCCTCGCATCGCGTGCCCACACCGGACCGACATCGATCCGCGACATCGTCGACCATGGACAGTTTCACCCCCTCACCGACCTGATGGCCGATATCGCAGACGGTCCAACGCATCCCGAGGAAGATCCGGACTACTACCGCAAACGCATGCGGCAGGAGGAATGGCGGCGCACCCTGCTGGCAATGATGGCCGAGGCCGACGTCGACTTCCTCGTCTACCCCACCGTCCAGGTCCCTGCACCGACCCGCGCCGACCTCACCGCGAAACGGTGGACGGCGCTGAACTTCCCGACCAACACCGTCATCGCCTCACAGACTTCGCTGCCCGCGATCAGCATCCCGGCCGGCTTCACCGACACCGGATTGCCGGTGGGACTGGAGGTCGTCGGTCGACCGTTGTCCGAACGGGCCCTGCTGCGTTTCGCGCGAGCGTGGGAACTCGCCGAGGCACCCCGGCACCGGCCGCAGCTCGAGCTGTCGAAGCCGCGGGTGACGACGTGACGGCCGTCGACCTCAACGCCGACCTCGGCGAGAGCTTCGGGGTGTACACCTACGGCGCCGACGCCGAGATGATGCCACTGATCACGTCGGCGAACATCGCCTGCGGCGCCCACGGCGGCGACCCGGCGGTCATGCGCGGCAGCGTTGCGCTGGCCCGGGCCCACGGCGTGGCGATCGGCGCACACGTGGGCTTGCCGGACCGGCTGGGTTTCGGGAGGCGAGAGATTCCCACCACGCCGCAGGAGGTTTACGACCTGTGTCTGTACCAGATCGGTGCGCTGCAAAGCTTCGTCCACGCCCAACACGGTGTGATGCAGCATCTGAAACTGCACGGATCGCTGTACATGATGGCGAATCGGGATGGGGATCTCGCCGACGCCGCGTGCACCGCCGTCGCCGCACTCGACCCTTCGTTGCTCGTCTACGTGCTGCCTGATTCGGAGTTGCATTCCGCCGCGGTCGAAGCCGGTCTGACGCCGGTGATCGAGATCTTCGCCGACCGCCCCTACCGCGACGGGGTCGTGCAGATGTACGACCGCACGGCCGACCGGATCGGCGGGCCCGAACAAATGGTCGCGAGAACCCTGTCACAACTGGCCGACCTCGGCGATGCCGGTGTCCACCGAACCGTGTGCGTCCACGGCGACACCCCCGGCGCGCCAGGCCTTCTCACCGCGGTGCGCGACGCCCTCAACGCCGAGGGTTACCTGTTCAGGTCCCCCACCACACCGGCGTCAGTGACGACGCGAGAACCCATCCTGAATGCCGCTGCCGGCGGCGACGAATAGCCAGAAAGTCCGCTGATGACCACTTCCCGCTCCACGCATACCGAATCGTCCGCCGTCGCGTCGCAGTCCGCGGTCCGCGAGGAACCCCTGCATCTGGAATCAGAGTTCGAGGACACACCGGTCCCGCCGTCGCACCGGCGGTCGACGTTGTCGATCGCTGCGGTGTGGTTCGGGTTCCCCATGGTGCTCACCTGCGCCATCTTCGGCGGCACCATCGTGTACGGCCTCGGTTTCTGGAAAGGCGTGCTGGCCATCGTCGTCGGCAACGCTGTGCTGTTCGGATACGTCGGCGCCCTGTCGTTCCTCGCGGGCAAGACCGGCAAGAACTTCGCGCTTAGCGCCGCCGAGACGTTCGGCGGCCACGGCGCGAAGATCGTCACCGGATTTCTCGCGACGGTGGTCATCGGATGGTTCGCCTTCCAAACCGGCCTCACCGGAGCAACTCTCAACCTGTCTCTGGGCTGGAACGAGACCCTGATCGTGCTCATCGCCGGGCTGCTCTACATCGGGGTCACGTTCATCGGCATTCGCGCGCTGACCGTGATCGGGATGATCGCCGCACCGCTGTTCGTCGCGCTCGGTCTCACCGCCGTCATCCTGGTCACCCGCGACAACGGGTGGGGCGTCATCGGGTCCTATGAAGGCGGCGGAACGGGTGCGACCGTGCTTTCCATCGGCGCCGCGGTGACCATCGTCGTCGCCAGTTTCATCGACTCCGGCACCATGACCGCCGACTTCACCCGCTGGGCCAAGGGCGGAAAAGAAGCCGTCATCGCGGCATTCAGCGCATTCCCGGTCGCCAACCTGATCGCCATGCTCACCGGCGCGGTGATCGTCGCCGCCGGCGGAGCCCTCGACCCGGCCACCGACGGCGGCGACTTCCTGCCGATCCTCGTCGACCATGGGGCGGTGCTGACCGTCCTCGCGGTGATCTTCGTGTTCGTCAACCTCGGATCGGTGTGCGCGCACTGCCTTTACAACGGTGCCGTCGGATGGAGCCAACTCGTCGGCTCGAGGATGCGCATCCTCACCCTCGTACTCGGTGTGCTCGGGTTGGCGATCGCACTGGCCGGTGTGTGGAGCCACTTCCCCACCTGGCTGAACCTGCTGGGCATCTTCGTACCGTCGATCGGTGCCGTGGTGATCGTCGACCAACTCCTCACCCGACGAGCCGGCGCTCGTAGGCCGGCCGCGTTCCGCACCCAGCCTTTCGCCGCCTGGATCGTCGGCGCGGCCTGCGCATACGCGACGCATCACTGGGCTCCGCAGCTCAGCGAGGCGGTGGTCGGGATGATCTGTGCGGCAGCCGCATATCTGCTGCTCGACCTGGTCTTGGGCCGCAGAACCACAAGCGAGTCGGCCGAATCCACGGTGCCGGAGGCCGTCGCATGACCGGGCTCGACGGACTCAATCCGACGCCCGGGGCGCTCGTCTTGGGTCTCGTGCAGGCGCGCGTTCCGATCGTCAGGGAGCCGGGTGATCTGAAGTCGACCGCCGAACGCCTTGCGAGCATCGTCGCCGGCGCCAAGAAGGGCATGCCCTCAATCGATCTCGTGGTGATGCCCGAATACAGCATCAACGGGCTCGACCCCGACACGTGGCTCGACGACTCACTGCTCTGCGACCGGGACGGACCGGAGATGACGCTGCTGGCCGACGCCTGCCGCGACGCCGGCGTCTGGGGATGCTTCTCGATCATGGAGCGCAACCCGGACGGAGCACCCTGGAACTCCGGCATCATCGTCGATGATCAGGGTCGCGAGAGGCTTTACTACCGGAAGATGCATCCGTGGGTGCCCGCCGAACCCTGGGCGCCGGGCGATCTCGGTGTCCCGGTGTGCGACGGCCCATCCGGTTCGCGGCTCGCGTTGATCATCTGCCACGACGGGATGCTGCCCGAGATGGCGCGCGAAGCGGCGTACCAGGGAGCCAACGTCATCCTGCGCACCGCCGGTTACACCTATCCCATACAGCATTCGTGGCGGATCACCAACCAGACCAATGCCTTTCACAACCTTGCCTACACCGCCTCAGTCGCCCTGGCCGGGCCCGACCAGAACAACATCTGGTCTCAGGGCGAGGCGATGGTGTGCGATGTCGACGGAACCGTCCTCGTCTCGGGTGACGGGACACCAGATCGCGTGGTGACAGCCGAGGTGATTCCGTCGCGCGCCGACGAGGCACGATGCACCTGGGGCGTGGAGAACAACATCTACCAACTCGGCCACCGGGGATACACCGCCGTCACGGGCGGCGCACGGGACTGCCCGTACACCTTCATGCAGGACCTGGTGGCCGGAAATTACCGGTTGCCATGGGAGGACGAGGTGCGGCACGTGGACGGCACCGGAGCAGGCTGGGGTGCGCCGCAGACCGTGCGGGCGAAGTAGGCTCGTGCACGGCTTCGCGCTCAACCGGAGACGTCGGCAACGCATCGCCCGACGGATGCTCGCAGGTATCCGTGCGGAACACTGATCTACGTCATCAGGCGGCGCGCGCGGATAGCACGGCGCTCAAACCTTCCTGCAGATCTTTGACGAAGAACTGAGGGACCTCCAGTGACGGGAAGTGTCCTCCGCGCTCTGGCGAGTTCCATCGCACCATCTGCCGGTACCGCTCCTGCGCCCAGGGACGGGGGGATTTCTCGATGTCGCGCGGGTACATGGTGATGGCAGACGGAACGTCAACCTGGAGTTCGGGATCCAGGGAGTTGTGGCTTTCGTAGTAGATGCGCGCCGCTGACGCTCCGGTACGGGTCAGCCAGTACAGGGTGACGTCGTCGAGGATGCGATCTCGTGAGATGGTCTCGAACGGGCTGTCGCCGGTATCCGACCATTCTGCGAACTTGTCGAGGATCCAGGCGAGAAGCCCGATCGGTGAGTCCACGAGCGAATAACCGATGGTCTGCGGTCGAGTGGCCTGTTGTTTGGCATAGGCCGCACGGCGGCTCCAGAAATCGCGGGTCTCCTCGGTCCACCTGCGCTCGGTTTCGGTCAAACCGTCGGTGGACAGCCCCGGAGGCGCCTCGGCGAACGTCGAGTGGATGCCGAGGACGTGGTCGGCAAATCGGCCTCCGAGCACCGTGGTGATGTTGCCACCCCAGTCGCCACCGTGGGCGAGGAACCGGTCGTATCCGAGCTTGCCCATGAGCTGCACCCATGCGGCGGCGATCTTTTCGGTGCCCCAACCGGTGGTCGACGGCTTGTCGCTGTAACCGAACCCGGGTAGCGACGGCGCAACGACATGGAACGCCGGAGCGGCCGGATCCGGCTCCGCCAAGTCCTCGATCACATCGACGAATTCGGCGACGCTGCCTGGCCAGCCGTGCGTCATGATCAGCGGAGTGGCATCGGTGCGCGTCGATCGCCGGTGTAGGAAGTGAATTCCCAAATCGTCGATGGTCGTTCGGAATTGGCCGATCTCGTTCAGTCGCGCTTCGAAGCTCCGCCAGTCGTACCTGGTGCGCCAGTAATGCACCACCTCGACAAGGTCGGCGAGCGGAACGCCCTGGTCCCATCGCCGCGGGTCGGGTCTGTCGCGGTAGACGGTCTCGGTTTCGGGTAGCCGCGCGGAGGCGAGCCGCATGCGTAGATTGTTCAGCTCTGCGTCGGTTTCGTGGATCTCGAATTCCCGGATGTCGATGTTGCGAGCGGCCATGTGTCCGCGCACCCCTTTGGGTTGTCGGTCGACGATCACAGCCTATGAACCGTCTAAGACGGTTCTATCATCGCCTGTCGGCAAAAGCAACCTGCTAAGGTGGTTCCGTGTCCGGCGAGTATCCCGAATTCCGCCTCGGCAGCGTGCTCGCGACAAGCTTCACCGCGACTCTGACCGAACGTCAGGGCGATTCCGTGGAACGTATACCCACTCCGCAGCGTCTCGCCGATTGGTTGTCAGTGAGCGGCCTCGCGGTCGATTCATGCACGCCCGCACAGCTCGAACGTGCCAGGGAGTTGAGGGAATCCATTCATGCCGCCGCGACGGCCACTGCGAATGGAGATCCCGTTCCGGCCGCAGCCCTGCGGGTGATCAACGACTGCAGCACCCAGGGTCGCGCGGCCGCGATCCTCACGCGGGACGGCAGGCGGGAATGGCGCCTCAACTCGGTGGAAGATGCCCTCGGCGTGATCGCCGACGATGCGATCGACATCCTCGCAGGTGAACGCGATGGGAGGTTGGCGCTGTGCGCATCGCCGACCTGTCGCGCGGCGTTCTTCGACACCAGTCAGAGCCGTACGCGGAAATGGTGCGAGATGAACACCTGCGGTAACCGCCAGAAGAAGGCTCGCTTCATGGCGAATCAGCGCAAGAACCGCGGCTAGGAGCGGACCACGCGGCGATCGACGTGCGTTCGCTCAGCGACGTGTGGGCAGCGAGTCCACGTGGAGTCGCAGAATCCTGGCAATGGTGGTCGGCGTTCTGGGGCCGTGCGCTGTCACAGCGTCGAGCGCGAGGCCCGACAAAAGGGACGCCAGGCGTTGGGCTTCCAGGTTGGGCTGTGGCACCGCCATGTTCTTGAGGGCTGCAACCAGTACGCCATGCAGATCGGTGGCCATTTGCGCTGTCGCCGAGCGGAAGGCCGGAATGGTGCGGGAGGCGGTGATGACCTCCATGAGGATCACAGCCTCACTGTGACGCTCGGCGTCCAACGGAACGAGTTCTTCGAGCAATGCGAGCAAATGCTGTCGGTGACGCTTGGCGTCGCGTGATTGCGGTGGCGCGTGTTTCATCAACCGCTTGCCCATGCGGTTGCCGACCTCGGTGACCACTGCGACCACCAGGGATTCGTGGTCTGCGAAATAGTGCCGTACGGACCCGATGTTCAGCTGCGACTCCGCTGCGACGCGGCGGAAGGTCGCGGCGGACAGCCCTTCCTTCAGCACCAGACGAAGCGCGGCTTCGACTATGTGATTTCGACGTTCCACGGGGTCGACACGGGCCGGCATTGCCAGAGTCTAACGACATCAGAAGGCGATGTATCACGGGTGTGATAAAAAGAATGTGGCGTTCACGGCATCGCCGAGCCGCCGAAGGGAGATCTCGATGAATGACGTTGATGCGTTGGCCCGTAACCAAGAGAATTGGGACGAACGCGCAGACATCCACGTCCGGTCGCAGATGTATGACGTCGAGGGCCTCCTGGCGGATCGGTCGCTGATCTCGTCGGTGGTCCAGAACGATCTGTCCGTGCTGCAACCACACCTGCCCTCCTCCGGGGTCAGCGGTCGATCACTGCTGCATCTGCAGTGTCATATCGGGACCGACACCGTGTCCTGGGCGCGGCTTGGCGCCGTCAATGTCACCGGCTTGGACCTGTCGCCGAATTCACTGCGCCACGCTCAACACATCGCAGAGCGAGACGGTCAGGCAGTCACCTGGGTGCAGGGCGATGCCCGGGTCGCGTCCTCGCTGATCGACGCGAAGTTCGAAATTGTTGTCACCAGCGCCGGAACCATCGTGTGGCTGCCAGATTTGGCAGCGTGGGCGCACTCCATCCACGACCTGCTCACTCCCGGCGGTCTTTTCATGATCCGAGACGACCACCCGATACTGGCGGCGATGGAGTTCCAGCCGTGGACCATCAGCGACGACTACCTCAGCGGTGGCGGTACCCGGTCCTACGATGACACCAGCAGCTACACCGAGAACACCGACGTGGCGATCCGCCAGACGACGAACTACGAGTGGCGCCACGATCTCAGCGAAGTCCTCACCGCGCTTCTTGACGCAGGCCTGCGTATCGAGGCCGTTCACGAGCTTCCCTACATGGACTGGCCGGCGTTTCCGGCGTTGGTTCCCGACCCGCGCGGCTGGACATTGCCCCCAGACGCGCCACGCATTCCGTTGAACTTCGCGGTCGTCGCCTGCCGAACTAGCTGAGTTCAACACGCACACAAGGACTTTCGAACGGCGCGGGCGTTTGCATTGGTTTGCCGCGTCGGCAGCGGTCGTCGACGAAGATCTGGCGCCTGCGTGCCCGGAAGGTCTCAGCTCATCACGTTGCTCAAAATGCACCAAACTGCAGTGTTATCCGGGCGTCGCGGCTCACACTCTGCCCGCCACCTGGGAATTGGTGAATGATGCGACCACGGTCTTTTGGCTGGACTACCGCGTCTGGTTCCCTGTCGATGACTCCACACCAACCTGCATTCTGCAACTGTTTGAAGGCATCTGGCCAATACAGGCCGACCATATTGGGAAGCACGATTTGGTCAGGAGGTGCTACTTCTGGCCCTTCCTTCGAAGCACAGGACACCAGGCCAAGTATCAACACGAGTGTCACCATGACGACCCACCGCCGGGTTGACCGTTCAGTTGGTTCCAATGCCCTCGCCTCCACCTTCGGCCGTCACGCTGCCACGGCGCCGCTATATCGGTTGATGAGCCGAGTCAACTCTTACATCGTGCAGCAAATCGAATCAATCGTTGCCGGCTGGTAGGGAAAGCCGGGACCACCTGCCCGACAGGATCGTCGATCGTGGTGGTTGCTCAGCGCTTCGAGCCATTTCGGGCCGTGGTGCCCGACCGAACGAATGACGGGATGTATTCTCCGCGGGCTATCTGCCGCGTCGAGTTAGCTGCGGCTCTCGCCGTAGATCCCGCTCGCCGATGCCTCGCTGCCTGTCAGACGGTGCAGCGTGAAGTCGGAGGCTGAAACCGTGGTCATCGAGGCCAGGTCAACGGGTCGAGCAGCAGGTAGAACCGAAGGCGCTCGACATCCAGGTCGATTCCGTACTGCTCGGCGAACTCGCGATCGGCGCGACGCGCAGCGGGCTTGTCGGGCCACGTCTCGCGCGCGTTCGTGAGCAGAAGCGCAATATCGGCATAACGGTCGGCACGTCCGAGCCGTCCGAGATCGATGAACCCGGTGACGTGCGAGGTGTCAGGGTCGATGAGCACGTTCGGTAGGCACAGGTCGCCGTGGCACACGACGGTGTCACGTCGCTCATGCTCCACGCGGAGCGGCAGTTCCGCTTCGAGGTCCCGGAGAATCTCCTCGGGTGGCACGCCGTGGAGTTCTTCGGGCAGGAACTCGGGCTGCACACGATCCAGCGCGACGGTCGTTCGGGCCAGCGGCATCATCGTCGCCAATCCCCTGTCGAACGGACAGCCGCTTGCGTCGAGGTTGTGCAACGTGCGCACCAGGTCGGTGATCGGCAGCCAGGACTTCCAGAGCGCGTCGGCGTCGAGCCGATCGGCCGGTACGCCCGCGACGGCGCGCGTCACCAAACACGCTCCGGCATCGCCGCTTCGCCAGTCGAGCACGTCTCCCACCGGGATCCCGGCGTCGCGGAGCCAGACGATCCGATCGCGTTCTCCGGCGAGATCATCGGCCTGCGCGGGTGGGACAAGCTTGGCGAAGCGCTGACCGATCTGATCGTGCAGCACCGTGGCACCGGACTCCCCCGGCGCGACCGGCGACCAGTGCGCACCGTCGCCGGGAAGCAGGTTGCTTCGGGTCTTCATCGGGCACCTCTGTGCGGTCAAGGGATCAGTACCACCTTGCCAGGGACCCGGCCGGTCTCAAGTTCGCCGCGCCAGCGACGCATACACTGGCGCATCGTGCAGGTCGTCGCCATCCACATCGCGCCGGGGCGCAAGATACCGACCCGCTCGGTTTCCGAGGCCGAAGCCGAGGCCGGGAAGGGGCTGGTCGGCGACCGTTATCACGGCGCCAAGCACCGACACGTCACCATCCAGTCCCGCGAACTACTGGAACGCGCGGCGGCAGATCTCGGTCACGCCATCGATCCAGGCGCCACCCGGCGCAATCTGACGGTCGATACCGGCGACATCCCCACGAAGCCGGGTGACCGATTGCGGATCGGCGACGTCGAACTCGAGGTGGTCCGGATCGCCGCTCCGTGCCGGCTGTTGGACGACTGGATCGCACCCGGCGCCGCCGCGGCGATGCACCAGCGCGGCGGCACCGTGTTCCGGGTGCTGACGTCAGGGCCGATCCGAGTCGGTGACCTCGTCGAGGTGGTGGCCGTCGACTGACGCCGCGGCGAAGGCCTG
Source organism: Mycolicibacterium goodii (assembly GCF_001187505.1). The sequence goes on along the minus strand of NZ_CP012150.1, from coordinate 4,853,020 downwards.
TGCGCAATAGTGCGCGGCGATGTCGTCGCTGGTGGTCAGCCACACGTCGGGCTGGTCGGCAAGGAAACCCAATGCCCGGTCGAGGTATTTGTGCCGGAACGGTTGGCCGATCACGAACGGGTGCAGCGCCAGCGCAAGTACTCGTCCGCCGGTGGCGGCGTCGGCGTGCAGTTGCTCGTACTGGTCCTCGACCATCTGCACGAACTCCGGTCCGGTGATTCCCTTGCTGAAGATCAGCAGGTCATTGAGTTCCACCGTGTACGGCACGCTGATAAGGCCCGGCACGGTGAGCGGATAGGGCTGGTCGTCGTTGGTCCAGTCCAGCACGTACTGGAATCCCAGTTCGGCCAACAGGTCCGGTGTGTGGTGGGTTTCGGTCAAGCCGGGCCCCATCCAGCCGCGCGGTCGGTGGCCGGTCGCCCCGGCGATCGCGTCGGCGATCTCGGCAAGCACCCGGCGTTCGTCGTCGACGGACAGGCCGGTGTGCAGGATCGAGTTGGTCTGCCCATGCGCCAGCCAGGCCCAGTCACGCTGCACGCCGGCCGCGACGATCTGCGGATACTGCTCGACGACCATGGAATTCAGCAGCACGCTGGGCCGGATCCCGTGTCGGTCCAGGCTTTCGATGGTGCGCCAGATGCCTACGCGCGCACCATAATCCCGCCAACCGTAGTTGAGCGCATCGGGCTGAAGGTCAGCCGTGCCCGGCCAGATGCTCGTCGACGGGCGGTCCGGCATAAAGTATTCGATGTTCAGCCCGACGTAGACGGCCACGCGGGCTTCGCCCGGCCAACGCAGCGGTGCGCGTTCGGTGATGGGGCTGTAATCGAAGGGCGGTCGTGATGTCGTCATGCCCGCACGGTACGAGCTGACACCAATGTCAGATCAAGTGTCGCGATCGAGCCGGGCGGTATAACGGGCATATGCGAATCGGTGAACTGGCCCGCCGTACCGGAGTGAGTGAGCGGTCGCTGCGCTACTACGAACAGCAGGGCCTTCTGGTCTCCGAGCGCACCCCGAGCGGGCACCGCCAGTACTCCGAGGCCGCCGTCGACCGGGTCGTCCACATCCAGGAGCTCTACGCCGCGGGTCTCAACAGCCGCACCATCGCGTCGCTGCTGCCGTGTATGCGCGACACCGATGGAGGCCCGTCCCCGCAGGCGACGCCGCAACTGCTCACCGTGCTGGCCTCGGAGCGCGAACGGCTCGACAAGGCCATGCGGGAGCTCGCGGCCGCACGTGACGTGCTCGACGAGGTGATCGTGTCCGCGTCGGAGCCGGCCACCGGCACCGCGCAGAACACGACTATGCCGCGGCGCCTCGACGGAGATGTTCGACGTCGGCACCGCTGATGGTGATCGCCGCGACGACGATGCCCACGACGATGCCGACCGCGGTGTCGAGCACACGATCGAGGGCCGCATGCGGTGGCAGCCCGGCACCAAGTCCGGTGAGCAGCAACGCCATCGGCGTGACGACCAGGGATGTCAGCGCATAGTTCACGGTCGCGGCGATCTCCGCGATGGTCTGCAACACGATGATCGCCGCCACGGCGCCCCAATATCCCAACGGCAGCGCGAGCAGTCCCGCCGCAAGCACTGCGCCGCCGACATTTCCCAGGAGTCGCTGCACACCACGGTGGACCGTGACGTGGTAACCGACGCCCTGCATGGCGGCCACGGCACCCATTGTGGCCCACATCGGGTGGATCAGACCGAAGCTCATCGCGATCGCAGCAGCCACCGCACCGGCCACGGAGATCCGCACACTGCGCGTGACCAGCGTGGCATGCGGTGCACGAGCAAGCGTGTCCCACAACGATTCCCGCCGCGCGACGCCTGAATCTGACGGGTCGTGTCGGGACCGGAGCAGCTTCTGCAGCAGCCAGGGCGCAAGCGCCGCGACGGCGCCCAGCAGCGCACCGCCCGCCGTCGCCGCCATCGCTCTGACCACGTCGGCACTGTCGTGTGCGAACGCCTGAGCACCGGCCGCACCGAACACGAACACCACGGCGCCTGGCCCGACGATGTGCAGTGCCCACATCAGATACGCCGCAGCGCCGGCCAGTACCGAGATCGCGGCGGTGGTGACGACGGCGCCGCTGTTCGTGGCACCCAGTACTGACCCGATACCGATGGCCGCGGTGATACCCACACCCAGCACCGCCATACGCCCGGCGCGAACCGGGTAGGGATCCGGCCGGCAGAACGCAGAAACCAGTGCGCCCAGCGCTGCGAAGCCGGCGACGTCGTGCAGCCCGGCCAGGCCGCCCACGACGAAGACCAATGCGACTGCCGCGCCGACACGCAGCGGTACCGCCAGCCCGGCCTTGCTCAGATCGGCGCGGAACACGCCGCGCCACCCCTTCGGAGTCGCGGCGTGATTCAACGCGGCGACACCATGGCCTAGGTGTCGGATGAGGAGACCAGCAAGCACCCGAGAAACTTTAGCACTATTTTACTTCTAAAATACCTGGGCGTAGCCTGGCGCCATGGCCGACGCGGTTGACGATGCGACACTCACCGATACGGTCGACCGAGTCCGAGACGAGTGGGCCCGGACCTACCCCGACCTTGATACGTCCCCCATCGAGGTGCTCGGCCGCGTGCAGCGGATCGCGTCGATCTGTAACCACCGCCTGGACCTCGACCTGGCGCGGCATGGTGTCAACCGCTCGGAGTTCAGCGTGCTGAGCGCCTTGGCGCGGGCCGGGCGGCCGTTGCGTGTCAGCGAGGTCGTGTCCACGACGATGCTCAGCGGCGCGTCGATCACCAAGATCACCGACAGCCTGGTGAGCCGGAAGTTGGTGGTGCGGCAGAAGTCCGAACGCGACGGACGCGTCGTGCTCCTCGCGCCGACCGACGCGGGCCGGGCCGTCGTCGACGACGAGATGCCGCGACGCATCGCCGGTGACGCCCAACTCATCGCGGGCCTCACGAACGCCGAGCGGGACGCCCTCGCCGGACTGCTACGGAAAGTCTGCGCCGCACTGGGTGATTGACCGTCGCGCGCCGTCGTGCGGATATCGTGTCAGCGCAAAGCCGCAAGATTCTGGACCGACTTGCGGACGTCGGAGGTGAGCACCTTCGCGACGAGGGCCCCCACCGGACCGCCGAGCAACCCGCCGGAGAGATCGGCCACAAGGTGGAAGCAGGATCCAGCGGGATCCTCACCCACGGTCATGGTCAGCGCGATGTGCACGCCGCCGCGGCCGTGTCCCTGCATCTCGATCCGCTGCGGCTCGTCGTACCGGGTGACCTCCCAGTGGATGATGTTGCGGAAGCCCTTCACCTTGATCAGAGCGGACGCGCGTGTCCCCACCTCGATGACGTCGGGCACGGCGCTTCGCCATCCACCGAAGATGGTCAGCCATTCGTCGAACCGCCCGAGGTCGGACGCCAACTTCCAGGCCTGCTCGGGTGTCATCTGCGAGGCGACCCGTACCTCGACCTTCGCCATGTCGTCTCCGCCCTGTTTGTGGTGGTCAAGCAAGTCCTGCTGTGCGGTGAGGTTCGCGGCAGATGTAGGCCGCGAACCCCCACCGAACCGAGCCGGTCAGTCGATGCCGACGACTTCCTGGGCGATGGCCGCGAGCCGGGTCTGCGCCGCCGAGACGACGCGTTGACGGTTCTTGTGGGCCTCTTCCCACGCAACGATGGTGCGAAGATCACCGGGATCGGTCAGATCCTTGATGGCCGCGATCGCATCCTGGACGGTGCGCTCGTCGTAGTCGGGGATCGGAAGCTCGGCCGGATCGAGCGCGCCTGTTGAGGTCCGCAGGTTGCGCAACGCGTCGGCCGTCTTCGCGGCGCCGTCACGGCGAGTGATGTTCTCAGCGGCGGTCAGGGCCGCGTCTCGTGAGCCGGTGAGCACCCGTCCCGCGAGTTCGCCGGCGTACGCGCCGCGGCCGATGAACTGATCGACCGAGGGGCGAATGCTGCGGATGCTCTCGACCGCGCGGTCGATGCCCCGGGTAGACCACTGAGCCGGCAGGTTCGCCGCCTTCACGGCCAGACCGACAGCCGCCTGGACGGGGGTCCGGCGCAGGGCCGCGGGTCCACCCAGGGCGTCTTCGGCGAGAACGGTCGTGAGCCAGTCGACCGTCGCGGAGTGCGCTTCGATCAGGCGGTCGGCCAGACGGACCACATCGGGTTGCTTCGCGGCAACCGCCAGCGCCTTGATGTAACGGGAGCGGTCGAGGAGCTGGTCCTCGAGCGCCAGGTCGCCGAGCAATGCCTCGTCGAAGGGTGCGGCCTGCTCGGTGAGGGCCTTGACCGCCGCAGCTGCGCGCCCGAGGAACGGGCCGACGATGTCGGGGAATCCGCCGAGATCGCGGATGGCCTGCTCGATCGCTGCGGCGCGATCACGGCCGTTGGCGGCGTTCTCACTGAGTTCGCGCCGAACCGCCTCGGTGCGGGCCTGGGCCACGCGTGTCTCGGCGACCTGGATTTCGGTGTTGGTGAGGTCGAGTACTGCGCGCAACTGCGCGAGCAGTTTCGTGGTGTCTGTGTTGGTCATGGATCTGCCCCTCTGCGTTGACGGATTTGTCGGCGCTGGGTGCACCGGACTGTCGGATACCCGATGTGCGCACGACCGACGCGTCAAAAGACCGCAACACGACATGACCTACGTCACACGTGGTGGATCCTCTGGCGGCAACGGCCGGCCCAGGTGGTATCCCAGGCGCATCTCGTAATCCCCCGCTTGATTGCGTCCGGCCGCCATCGCGGCGGCCAGACGGCGTTTGGAACCGGGCCACTGGAAGGACGTCAGATAGGCCTCCAGCGAGGACATCATGTCCTGCGCGGTGGGCAACGTGTGGCGGTCGATCTGCCGTTTGACGGCCGCGATGGATTCCTTGTCGTAGGAAGCGATACGGCGTGCCGAGGTGTCGACGATGATGTCGAGATCCTTGTCGGCGACCGCGCGGTTCACCCACCCGTATCGTTCGGCCAGGTCGGCCGGGTAATCGTCACTGGACAGTGCGACCTCGAGTGCGCGGGCCCGCCCCATGAGTAGCGGCAGATACTCCAGGCCGCCGCCTCCGGGCAGGTTGCCGCTGGCGGTTTCGGGCTGACCGAACAGCGCGTGTTCACCGGCGAACCGCATGTCCATCGCCAGGGTGAGTTCGCTGCCGATCCCCCTGACGCGCCCCCGGATCTTGGCGATCGTGGCCACCGGGAGTCGAGCGAGCCGCGTACTGGTGTCGATGGTCAGCGGGTAGCCGGTCACCCCAACGTTTTTGGGCGTATCGGCCACTCGCGATGTGTCGTAGTGGTTGAGGAAATAGTCGGCGTTCGCCGACTCGAACACCACCACCCGCAACTCCGCGGCGGCTTCGATCCGGTCGACGAGCTCGGGAAGTTCGACGAGCATCTCCGGGGTCACCAGATTGATGGGCGGGTTGTCGAAGACCACCCGCCACAGGTGATCGCTTTCAGCGATCGCCGAGAAATGTTGCCACCGTTGCGTTTTCATCGGACATGCTCGATTCTGGCCGCCGCAGGCAGCCGTTATGCGACGTCGCCGAGCCGCACGGCCGGCCCGTCCTTCCCCGGAAGGATCCACTCGGTGCTCCGCACCGTCAGTGGCTCGCCGCAGGTGGTGCACCAATCGGCAGAGGACGTCGGCTCGCCACACCGGGTACACGCGATCACCATCGGGCGGGTCTTCTCGGCGGAATCGGTGTGCTTGGCGCCCCACAGCGCCACGGCGTGTAGCACCGGCAGGGTCTGCCGCCCCGATTCGGTCAAGCGGTATTCCACCCGCGGCCGGACCGATCCGCCGTAGGGCACCCGTTGTGCAAGGCCGACGTCCACGATGCGCGACAGCCGGGCCGCCAACACTTTGTCTGCTACGCCCAGTTTGGTGCGCAGTCCCTCGAAACGAATATTGCCCGAGAACAATTCGCGCAGAATCAGCAGAGTCCACGGGTCGCCGAGCACGTCGAGACCTCGCGCTATCGGGCACGGCTTGCCCGACCAGTCAGAGCGCAGCGGCATCGTTTTACTTTCTTGAAGGAAGTAAAACCCACCGTACGCTCACGCCGAGGAGTTCACAATCCCCAACAGCAGGGGCCGATCAGACGACGGCGGTCATGCCCCCATCCACAAACAGCACCTGCCCGTTGATGTATGCGGACGCGGGTGAGGCGAGAAAGACCGCGGGCCCCACGAGGTCGTCCACCGTGCCCCACCGGCCGGCAGGGGTGCGGCCCAGAATCCAGCCGTTGAACTCCGGATCGTCGACGAGTGCCTGGGTCATCTCCGTATGGATGTATCCCGGTGCCAGCCCATTGATCTGCAGTCCGCCGCAGGCCCATTCGGCGGTCATCGCCCGCGTCAGATTGCGCAGACCCCCTTTCGCGGCGGTGTAAGCGGCGATCGAGGGCCGTGCGAGATCGGTCTGCACCGAGCAGATGTTGATGATCTTGCCGGAACCGCGCCGCAGTTGGTGCCGCGCCACCTCGCGGCCGACCAGGAACGCGCTCGTCAGGTCGACATCGATGACCCGCTTCCAGTTCTCCACACTCACATCGAGTAGCGGTTCCCGGTGCTGGAGCCCGGCATTGTTGACCAATACCTCGATCGGCCCGATGGACGTCTCGATGTCGGCGACGGCCGACGCCACCTGCGCGGCATCGGTGACATCGAAGCAGGCGGCGTGCACGGCCTGGTGGCCGAACTGTTCACGGAACACATCGCATGCGCGCCTGAGGCGGGTCTCGTCGACGCCGTTGAGCACCACACGAGCACCGGCCTCGGCCAGTCCCGCGGCAATGGCCGACCCGATCCCCCGACTCGAGCCGGTGACGACCGCGAGGCGACCGCTCAGATCGAACAGGCCCGTCACCGTCTGCCCGCCAGAGTGGTGTCGTTACGGTAGGACTGCGCCAACGGTTCTGGCCGCGAGGCGATCTCGGACTCGCTGTCGGCGTCGGCGTTGGTGAGCAATGTGAGATCCCGGGCGCGCGTCTCCGGGGTGCGCAACGTCGCGTAGAAGGTGATGAGCGTCAGGGCGATCACGTAGACAGCCAACGGCACCCACGAGTTGTTGAACCAGCTGAGCAGGAGCGCACCGATGAACGGAGCGATTCCACCGGCGATGATGGCGCTGAACTCGCGGCACACCGCGACCCCGATGTAGCGGTGACGCGAACCGAAAAGCTCCGGCAGTGCGGCACATTGGGCACCGAGCATCACGTTGACACCCACACCGTAGGCGATCGCGATGACGATCACCGTGATCACCGGGTTCCCCAGCGAGAGCAGGGGCCAGGAGACGACGGCAAGCACCAACTGGATTACGGCGCCGGCCCGATACACCTTCATCCGACCGAGCTTGTCCGACAGGGATCCGGCGAACGGGATGACGAAAAAGCCTATTGCCGCACCGATCGCAACGGCCAGCGGGCCGACGGATTTCTGCACCCCCAGCGTGCTCACATAGGTGATGCTGAGGGTTTGATAGATATAGGAGCCGCCGTTCTCGGCCATCCGCAGACCGATGCCCCGCCACACCGTGGGCCGCGATGTGTGCAGAAGTTCGCGGAACGGCTTCTGGCTGACCTGATCGCGCTTCTCCAACGTGACGAACGTCGGGCTTTCCCTGAGCCGCAGTCGGATCAGCACGGCGATGCCGATCAGGAAGATCGATGCGAGGAACGGGATACGCCACACCCAGCCCAGGAGCGCGTCGTCGGGCACCTGCCCGAGACCCACGAACACCGCCGAGGCCAGCAGCGTCCCGAGCATGATGCCGACGAACGGCAGCGCCGAGTAGAAGCCGCGGCGTCGCACCGGCGAGTACTCGGCCATCAACGTGGTGGCGCCTGCCTGCTCGGCCCCGGCCCCGAACCCCTGGGCGATCCGCAGGATCACCAGCAGGATCGGTGCCAGGACACCGACCTGTTCACCGGTGGGGAGGACGCCGATCAGCGTGCTGGACCCGCCCATCAGAGCGATCGTCAGCATCAGCACCCACTTGCGGCCGAGACGGTCACCGAGCGCGCCGAAGAAGAGGCCGCCGACGGGCCGTGCAACGAACCCGATCGCCAGCGTCGCGAGGCTGGCCACCGTCGCGGCCGATGCGCCGAGCGCCGGGAAGAAGATCTTTCCGAAGATCAGCGCCGATGCGAGCGAGTACAACGCGAAGTCGTAGTACTCGAGCGCGCTGCCGACCGATGCGGCCAAGGTCGCCCGTTTGAGGTTGCGGGCGTACTCGGGGTCGTCGCTGCCGCGCGACGCGTCGGCGGACGGGTGCTGCTCAGCCATGTTCTCTCCGGTGATGGTTGCGCCGACAGCGCCGGCGCGGGTGCGCGTGACGTGCAGTACGGGACAGGTCTGATGTGATGGCCAACATACTCTCCCGCGGAACTCAGTTCAATAACTCGAACGGATAGCGCCCAACGGGAAATTATAGAGTTATTCAGTTCCAGATACATATGGCATGTTCAGCATGTTGAACAACGAGTACGATCGGCATCGACATCAGAGAGGGATGCCCGTGACTGCAGATTCGACACCCCGCCCGCCCGAGCGACTTCGCGTGGTGGCCTCCACTCCGATCAGCGAGGAGCTCATCGATCGCATCGTGGCGCGCGAACCGCGCATCGACTTCATCCGCGATCAATCCCTGCTGCCCCCACAGCGCTACCCCGGTGACCATGCCGGTGATCCGGCCTTCCGCAGAACCGACGAACAGCAGCGCGCATTCGAGGAACTGGTCGACTCGGCACAGGCGCTGTACGGCCTGCCCGACGAGCAGCCAGCCGCACTGCGGCGCACGGTCCGCCACAACCCGAACCTGCTATGGGTGCACACCATGGCCGCGGGTGGCGGCGGACAGATCAAGGCCGCCGAACTCACCGAGGACGAACTCGACCAAATCACATTCACCACCTCCGCAGGCGTCCATGCCGAACCTCTGGCCGAGTACGCACTGTTCGGTCTGCTCGGCGGCGCCAAGACACTGCCTCGACTGCTCCGGCAGCAGCGTGACCGTCGCTGGACCGACCGCTGGGAGATGGGTCTGTTGAGCCAGCAGCGGATCCTGCTCGTCGGGTTGGGCGGTATCGGCCGGGTGGTGGCGCGAAAACTCGCCGCGTTGGGGGTGACCGTCGTGGGGACCAGTCGATCCGGCGAACCTGTCGAGGGCGTGGACGAACTGGTCCGCCCGGATGATCTCATCGACGCAGCAGGCGATGTCGACGGCATCGTCGTGAGCCTGCCCGGGACCGCTGCCACCGAGAACATGGTGGATGCCAAGGTTTTTCGCGCCGCCAAACCGGGTTTCACCCTGGTGAGCCTCGGGCGGGGCACCGTGATCGACGAACCGGCGCTGATCGATGCCCTAGAGGACGGGCAGGTCGGATTCGCCGCGCTCGACGTGTTCGCGGCCGAACCGCTCGCACCGGACAGCCCGCTGTGGACGCACGAGAACGTCCTGATCAGTCCGCACACCGCAGCGCTGAACTCCGCCGAGGACCGACTCATCGCCGACCTGTTCGCCGAGAACGCCACCCACTTCCTCGACGGACGTCCCATGCGCAACCGTGTGGATACCGTCGAGTTCTACTGAGACCGCGCGAAAATTCGCCACCGACCAACTCGCTGGTTTCGAACCCGAGGAGACAACATGGCCGACGAGGCCGAACGTGGTACCGGCAATTCGCCTGCGGTGACCCGCTCCATCCGCATCCTTGACCTGCTCGCGGAGTCCCGCGGGGTGCCACGCACCCTCACCGAGATCGCGCGCGAACTCGGCCTCGCCAAGTCGTCGGTGTCCAACCTGTGCGCGGCGCTCGAAGAAGGCGGCCTCGTTCGTCGGAGCACCGGTGGATACCTGCTCGGACGGCGCACCGTCGACCTCGGGAGCGCGTTCCTGTCCGGTTTCAACCAGATCCGCGAGTTCTACCGAATCTGCGAAGAATCCGAGGTGCTGCGTCATCAACTCGTGCAGATCGCCATGCTCGACGGTGCCCACGTGCTCTACCTCGCGGTGTTCGAGGGCCGTCAGCGCTTTCCGCTGTCGGCCCGCGTCGGCGACCGCTACCCCGCATCGGTGACCGCGGTGGGCACCGCGCTGCTGAGCGAGTTGACGCCCACCCAGGTCGCCGAACTGTACTGGGACGAGACCAATTTCGTCGGGCTGACGAAGAAGTCGACGTCGACCCTGACCGCACTGCAGGAGAAGCTGGAGCTGACGCGCCGCCGCGGGTACGCCGTCGACGACGGCGAGGTGCACCCCACGGTTCTCGGCTTGGCGATCCCGATACCCGGTGGTAACGGTGAGCCGACCTTCGCCATCGGCGTGTCGATCGTGCACCCCACCGGATCTGCCGACGAGCGCGAGATCATCCTCGATGCGCTGCGCAGTGCGGCCGACAACCTGACCCGCCCGCGGCTGATGTCGGTCTGAGATCCCGCGGCGGTGCGGAGTACGTTCGCGCATATGGACAACTCCGGACCCAGCCGGACAGCGCTCGCCACCGGGTATGCCCGGGCCTGTCACCAGTTCGCCGACCGCCCTTTGATCCTCACCGATCCCCTGGCCGCGCGTCTGCTCGGTGTGACCGCAGAGGACTTCGCCGAGTTGGACAGTTACCCGGCCGATCACCCCGCGACCGTGGCGCGCGATCGACCACGCCGGCTCTTCTTCGCGGCCCGCTCCCGGTTCGCCGACGATGCCATCACCGCTGCCGTGGCCACCGGTGTGCGGCAGATCGTGGTTCTGGGAGCGGGACTCGACACCATCGCCTACCGTAATTCGCACCCCGATGTGCGCGTCTTCGAAGTCGACCACCCGCAGACCCAGGCGTGGAAGCGCGAGCGTCTCGCGGCGACCGGCATCGACATCCCGAGAACCGCGACCTTGGTGCCGGTCGACTTCGAAACCCAAACTCTGTCACAAGAACTGGAGGCGAACAGCTTCTGCCGCGCCGACCCTGCGGTTTTCGTGTGGCTCGGGGTCATCTTCTACCTGACATCGGACGCCGTCCGCACCACTTTCGAATACATCGCCGGACAGGGTGGGTCGGCCGAGGTGGTCGCCGATTACCTGCAACCGGCGCACACCACCGAGGACCGCGCCGATCTGCAGGCGCGTTCCGCGCGGCTCGCCCGCGCGGGTGAGCCCCTGATCAACTACCACACCCCGGACGAAATCCACCGTCAATTGGCCCTTTTCGGGTTCACCGTGGCCGAGGATCTTTCCGCGGGCGAACTGATCGGCCGGTATCGGCACGGCACACTCGTTTCCGACGAGCGGGCGTTGCGGGCGTTGCGGGCGAGCCGTATCGTGCACGCGCGCCGCTGATCAGCCCAGAGTCGCCAGCTGCCGCCACACCGTCTCGCAGGTCTGTTTCGCGTCGGCGATAGCGTCCGGCGACGCCTTGGACGCGTGATAGAACGTCCGCTCGATCATCCAGCACACCGCCCGCGCGAGCGCCGGGCCGTCCCCCGGCCCGGTGCCGGACGGGACGCCGGCGCGGCGCAGGACGTCGGCAATGGCGTCGATGGACACCTCCGCGGCCTCGGACCACAACTCGTCGATCGCAGGAACCGTGGATGCCAGGTCCACCGCCATCCGCATCACCGGGCCGTGGTTGCGCCACAGTTCGGCGGTGCGTTCCAGCGCGGAACCGATCGCCTCGTCGACCGGGCGGGTCTCATCACGTGCGGCACCGGCCGCCTGATCCCGCAGCACCTGCGCGGTTCGGGCGACCAACGCCGTGAGCACCTCCTGCTTGGAACCGAAGTAGAAGTACAACGCCGCCCGGGTGATCCCGATCGACTCGGCGATCTCGGCGACCGTCATATCCGCGTATCCGGTGGTCGACAACAGCTCCTCGGCGGCATCGAGAATCTGCTGCTCGCGAAGATCACCCTTGCGGACCGTGGGCGTCGACCGACGCGAGGGCCAGGATTTGGTCACGGTCTCCCCCTTCGGTGGTCGGCTCTACGTCGAGGCCAGCTGCGCGCCGTCGGCGAAATCCGTGCTGCGGGAGAGTTCTTCCCATTTCCGGATGTCGTCGTCGACCGCTGCCCGCGCCGCTGCGATCAACCTCAGCGCATCCGATCCCAGCACCAGATGGGCCGGCGGTTCGGGCTCGTCCAGTATCGCCAAGACAGCTTCGGCGGCTTTGGCGGGGTTGCCCAGTTGATTTCCGCTGGCTGCCAGGCGTGCCGCACGGATCGGTTCGAACAACTCGTCGTAGTCGGCGATGGACCGTTCCGCCCGCGTCATCGAGCGGCCGGCCCAGTCGGTACGAAAGGACCCCGGTTCGATCGCGGTGACGTGGATGCCGAAGCCGCTGACCTCTTTACGCAGGCTCTCCAGCATGCCCTCCACGGCGAACTTGCTGGCGCAGTACGCCGACATGCCGGGCACGGCCATGAGCCCGCCCATGGAGGTCACCGCCATAAGATGGCCCGAGCGCCGCTCCCGCATGTAGGGCAATGCGGCCTGCAAGGTGGCCGCGACTCCGAAGACGTTGGTGGCGAACTGCGCTCGCATCTCCCGTAGCGACGTCTCCTCGAAGGTGCCCTCGACGCCGTAACCAGCGTTGGCGATCACCACGTCGATATGCCCGATGTTCTTCTCCACCCCTGCGACGGTCGCGGTGACGGCCGCGTCGTCGGTGACATCGAGCAGGCGTGCGTACGCCCGGTCCGGCGCGATCGATTCGAAGGCGGCGCCGTCGTGGTCCTTGCGCACGGTTCCGACGACGCGGTGCCCGGCCGCCAGCGCCGCGTTCGCGAAGGCCTGTCCCAGGCCACTGCTCACGCCGGTGATCAGAAACGTCTTCATGCTGTCCTCCCGAAGATCTCAACTTGACACAGTGTCGGCTAGGAGTTGACGTCGTGTCAAGTAAGAGATTCTGGCGCGCCCGGATAAGTGACGGCCAGGGAGTGCGTTCTCCCGAAACAGATCCGGGCATTCGCCGGATCCTCGGGCGTACACCAGGAGACGAAAATGACCACCAGCACGGACAACATCCCCCACGCCGGCACCAACGCCATCGACGAACTGGTCCCGTCGCGGTATGCGGTACCGGTCGGTGACATCCAGGTCCTCGTGATCAGCGATGGCGTACTGCCGATCACCGCGAGCACCATGGCGACCAACGCGGACAGCGACACCTACCGCACGTGGCTGAGCGACCGGTTCCTGCCCCAGGATGTCCTCGACTGGCCGCTCAACGTCGTCGTGGTGCGCAGCGGCGACCGGACCATCCTCGTCGATGCCGGCCTCGGCGTGGAGTTCCCGGACTTTCCGCGCGCCGGGCAGACCGTCCACCGCCTGGAGGCGGCCGGAATCGACCCGTCAACGGTCACCGACGTGGTTCTCACCCACATGCACATGGACCATGTCGGCGGGCTGCTCTCGGACGGCATCAAGGAACGACTGCGTCCGGATCTGCGCATTCACGTCGCGTCCGCGGAAGCCAACTTCTGGGAGTCGCCCGACTTCTCCCACACCGAGATGCCGGCACCGGTGCCCCCTGCGCTCCGGTCGATCGCAGGCCGATTCCTCGACGAGTACCGCGGTTACCTGCACACATTCGAGTCCGAGCACGACATCGCGCCCGGGGTGCACATCGAGCGCACCGGCGGCCACACCCCCGGACACAGCATCGTGCGCCTGGCATCCGGCGACGATCGGCTCACCTTCGCCGGCGACGCCGTGTTCGCACCGGGATTCGACAATCCGCAGTGGCACAACGGCTTCGAGCATGATCCCGAGGAATCAGTTCGGGTCCGGGTCCGACTGCTGCGCGAATTGGCGGCCACCGGCGAGTCCCTGGTCGCCACCCACCTGCCGTTCCCGTCCGTCTGCCGGGTGGCCACCGCAGGCGACGTCTTCCGGTGCGTACCCACGGCCTGGGACTACTGATCAGCGGACACACCGCAGTGGCTTGACCCTGCCCTTGGGGGAAACCCCAGGGTTGGGTCATGACCAACCACCAAACCGACCTCACCTGGAACGAACTCCCGGCGCCGGTCGCCTGCTACCTCACCGCCCGTCCCGCAACCGACAACTCCGCTGCACTCGCGGCCTTCACCGATGACGCCGTGGTGACCGACGAAGGCCACACCTACCACGGACGAGACGAGATCGGCGCCTGGATGCAGCGGGCGAGCGCGGAATACACCTACACCACCGAGTTCGTCGGCGCCACCCGCCTCGACGAGTCCCGAATCGAGGTGGTGCAGCACCTCGAAGGCAACTTTCCCGGAGGCGTCATCGATCTGCGATTCCGTTTCACCCTCGACGGTACGGGCATCCGCCGGCTGACGATCGAACCGTGAACCGGACGTCCTCGGCACCCCACCACAGCCGCTGAGCACAACGCGCAAAACGGCCCCAATCGCTCACTTCGCGCCCAGTGCGCACAAACGCGCGCCGCGACCATGTCACGCCCTAACTTCGCTTCGACACCACAGAAGAAGCGAGGACAAGGAGCGGGACATGGTCGCACTGGGCAACATCAGCGGGTGGCAGCCATCGGACGGCGCCGTCACCACATGGCTGGCGTCCCCCGCCGCCCGCGCAGCCGCGCAAAACGCCCCGCGCAGCGAGCTTCCCCCCACATATCAACGTGCCCAGCACCTCAGGAAGGCACTGCGCGGCAAGGCTTCCGGTACGCAGATGCCGCGACTGATGATCGTCGCATGGGAGATTCCCGGCATATGCGACATCACCGCCATGACCACCGCGATCAACGCGCACGTGCGCCGCCACGACGCCTACCACGATTGGTTCGAGTTCGACGGCAGTGACTTCGTGCGCCGGACGATCACCGACCCGGCACTGATTGACCTCATCCCCGTCGAGTTCGGTCACCTGACCGAGGACGAGGTCCGCGATCACGCGCTGAGCACGACACCGGAAACTCTGCAGTGGGGCTGCTTCACGTTCGGGATCGTCCAGCACGCCGACCGGTTCACGTTCTACGCGAGCGTCGACCATCTGCACATCGACGGCATCTCGGCCGGGTTGATCTTCTTCGACATCCACCTGCTGTACCACCACCTGACCACCAGTGGGACTCAGGAAACCCAGGACATGCTGGCACCGGTCAGCAGCTACCGCGATTTCGCCGTCCGGCAGCACGACATGATCGCCCAGACGACGCCGTCCACCCCCGCCGTGCGGCAGTGGATCGATTTCGCGCAAGACGCAGGCCGTGACTGGCCAGGGTTTGCGCTCCCGATCGGTGACACCTCTGCCGACACCAGGGGCGCCTTCGTCACCGTCGACCTCCTCGACGGCGACGCCACCGAGGCGTTCGAAGCCGCCTGCTTCTCGGCGGGCGTGCGCTTTGTCGGCGGGGTGATCGCCTGCGCCGCACTCGCCGAACGCGAGTTGACCGGCACCGAGCTCTACCACGGGCTGACACCGTTGGACACGCGGACGCCGAGTGTCGACGCGATGACGGTCGGCTGGTTCGCCAGCCTGTTCCCGGTCACCGTACCCACCCGCGGAGGGTCCTTTCCCGATGCGGCACGCGCCGCACAGCGGTCGTTCGACGCGTCGAAGCACCTCGCCGCGATGCCGATCGACCGGGTGCGCGAACTGGCGGATACCGCTGGTATCGCCATCCCAGAGCCGTCCCGTCCCGCGATGATGTTGTCCTACATCGATTTCCGCAAGATCCCCGTCTCGACGCTGTGGGAGGACACCAACTTCGGTACCTTCGGCGACAACCTGAACATGGGCGAGATCAATGTCTGGGTCAACCGGCACGCCACGAAGACCACCATCACCATCTCGTATCCGGACAACGCCGTGGCCCGCAAATCGGTGCATCGCTACATCGCGACCCTCGGCAAGGTCTTCGCCGACGTGGCCCAGACGACCACGGACTGGATCGAGGAACTCGCCCACCGCGCCATGATCAGTGACTCCTGCGCAGTGTGCGTGGCCACCGACTGAAAGCGCAAGGGACACAGACATGGACAACGTTCTCGATCTCGTCGACCACACCATCTTCAGTCTCGAGCGGGCCGCAGGCACGACGAGCCTGATCCAAGGCATCTGGATGTACGACCGCACGATCGACCTGGCGGCCCTGCGACAGTTCCACGCGCGTCTGCAACGCGGCAGGCTCGCCCGCCGAATCGAGTTGTCGGCCTTGCCGTTCGGTCGGCATCGCTGGGTCACCGCGGAAACCACCACCCCGCTCGAGCTGGGGGCAGCGCGTCCGCGTGCGGATTTCGACGCCTGGTTGGAGGAGCAGGCCGCCACCCCACTGGACGCCGAACGCGGACCCGGGTGGCATCTGGCCGTGCTGCCGTTCACCGACGGGGGCGCCGGGATCAGCCTCGTCGCGTCACATTGCGTCACCGACGCGGTCGGCCTGTGCCAGGCCCTGGCCGACGCCGTCTCCGGCGCTGCATGCGGGGACGGCGCGGGTCCCACCTGGCCGGCGGCAGGAACCCGCGGCAAGCTGCGCGGGCTCGGCGAGGACATCTGCCGGACGTTGCGGGACATCCCAGACATCGGCCGCGCGGCCGTGGCGGCGGCGCGTTTCGTCCGGCGCAACAGCGCGGCATCGGCCCCGTCAACCCGGTCCGCCACGCTACTCACGCCGATGTCCTCGGCACCGCGGGACCCCGACACCAACCCGACCGTCACGGTGTTCGTCGATGCCGCGGAATGGGAATCCCGCGCCGCGACCCTCGGCGGCACCAGCAACACGCTGCTGGCCGCGGTGGCCGCCCGCCTGGCCCAGCGCATCGGCCGGGTCGCCGACGACGGCACCGCCACGCTGACGATGCCCATCAGCCAACGGCGCGACGGCGACACCCGCGCCAACGCCATCACCAACGTCGACATCACGGTCACCCCCACGACCTCGGACCTGCGGACGATCCGCGCCGCCACCAAGAGCGCGCTGAGCCGGGCCCAGGAGCAGCCGGACGAGCGCTGGACGCTGCTCCCCCTGGTGCCGTTGGCCCCGGCGGGCGTGCGCAGGCAGTGGGCCGATACGGCGACCAACAGCGCGGCAAGCGTGGGTGCATCCAACGTCGGAACCATCCCCGCGGCCGTGCTGCGGATCGACGGCTTTGATGCGGACCGATTCGCCATGCGATCGGTGGTCTCGGGTCTGACGCCGCAGATGCGGCACCGGCAGGGCGGTCTGTTGTCGGTGCTGTCGGGTCTGGCACACGGTGCGGTCTTCCTCAGCGTCACCGGCTGGCAGCCAGGGTCTCTGCAGTCCGAAGACGCTCTCCGGCAATGCCTTTCAGAATCGTTGGATGACTTCGCGTTGACCGTGGTCGGCAGCACCGCGGATTCGCTGAGCACAATGCGCACAACCGGCAAATCCTGATCTAACCCCGTCTATCGACGACAACCGCGACACTGCGGGATCGTCACCCTAGGTTCGATCCCAGTTGATGAAGCGCCGACCAGGAAGTACTGGCGCACTGAGGAATTGGCACCAGTGGAAGAGCATGAAAGATGACCGACGTTCTCGATCTGTACGATCAGTCCACCTTCGTCGGAGAACGCGCAACCGGCACCACCAACCTGCTGCAGTGCATATGGGTGTACGACCGCGGTGTCGATCTCGAGGGTTTGCGGCGGTTCCACCGGCACCTCCTGCAGGGCCGGCTGTCCCGCCGCATCGAGCGCTCACCGTTGCCGTTCGGCCGCCATCGCTGGGTCGCGGGCAGCGGCCGGTGCGCCCTGGAGATCGCCGAAACGCGTCCCCGCGACCGGTTCGACTCCTGGCTAGACGAGCAGACCGCTGTGGCCGTCGACGCCGAGGCCGGCCCGGAATGGCACCTCGCGGTGCTGCCGTTCACCGACGGCGGCGCCGGGGTGAGCCTGGTCATCTCGCACTGCCTCACCGACGGTGTCGGGCTGTGTGAAGCTCTCGCGGACGCGTCTGCCGGTCGTCGCGACCCGGTCCGCTGGTCCGCCGCCGGATCGCGCTCGACCTGGAGCACCGCGGTCGCCGACACCGTCCAGACCGTCCGCGACGCTCCCGCGATCGGCCGTGCGGTGATCTCCGCGGCTCGCTTCCTGCGCCGGAATCGGGGCGCCACACCGGCCGCGCCTGCGGTCGCCACCGCGGGCGCCACGACGCGGCGCAGTGACCCCGTCACCTTCGCCCGCACGACGTTCTTCGTCGACGCCGAGGACTGGGAGACCCGCGCCCGATCCCTCGGGGGCACCAACAACGGCCTGCTCGCCGGGTTCGCCGCACGTCTCGCCCAGCACATGGGCCGGGTCACCGCCGACGGTGCCGTCGACCTGACGCTGCCGGTCAACGAGCGCACCGCCGGGGACACCCGCGCCAACGCCATCACCAACGTCGACTTCAGCGTCGACCCGACCCCGGTGAGCACAGACCTGCGCGCGACACGCGCTTCGATCAAACAGGCGCTGATCCGCTCCAACGCGACGGTCAACGAGCGGTTCGCCCTGCTGCCGCTGGTGCCCCTGCTGCCCAACTGGCTGGTCCGGCGGGTCGTGAGCGTTTCGGCGAGCAGCACGACCAGCGTGGTGTCATCCAACCTGGGCGAGGTCGAACCCGGCGCCTTCCGCCCGGACGGTACCGCAGCCGACACCTTCGTCATCAGGTCGCTCGGAAAGGGCGTGACCGAGGAGGTCATGAACCGGCTGGGCGGGCTGCTGGTGCTGCTGTCCGGTCGCGTCGAGCAGCAGGTCTTCGTCTCGGTGCTCTCCTACCAGCCGGGCGGCGTCAACACCAACAATGCTCTGCATCAGCAGATTTCACGCACACTCGCGGACTTTTCGCTACCCGCATCCACTGGTTGGCGCGCACCCGTCGTCGCGGCGAGCTGACCACCCTTCAGACAGGAATCGACCATGGACAATGTACTGGATCTGATCGACCAAGCGGTCTTCGATTTCGAACACGCCACCGGCGCGAACAGCCGCGGACAGGTGGTGTGGATCTACAACCGTGCGGTGGACCTCGACGGTCTACGACGCTTCCATCACCATTTGCAGCGCGGCCGGCTGTCCCGCAGGATCGAGCGCTCACCGCTGCCGTTCGGCCGGCACCGTTGGGTGACAAGCGAACCCGACGATTTCGAGATCGCCACCCCACGACCGCGCGACGAGTTCGACGGCTGGCTGTCCGAGCAGGCGAACCGGCCCCTCGACGTCGAACACGGCTCCCCCTGGCATCTTGCGGTCCTGCCGTTCACCGACGGCGGCGCAGGTGTGAGTCTGGTGGCCTCCCACACCGTCGCCGACGGCATGGGTGGATGTCTGGCGGTGGCCGAAGCCGCCGCCGGCTACGACGACGCGATCGCTGTTCCGTCCGCTGACTCCCGGCGACGGTGGCGGGCGGTGCGCCGAGACAGCCGCCAGTTCCTTCGCGACATCCCGGCGATCCGGCGCGCCCTTGCGGCCGCGGCGAAATCGGCCCGCGGTGGTCGGCGCGGCACGAAACCGGTTGCGTCACAGGTCACCTCACAGGCCGCTGCGGGCGACGGCGACGAACCCGTCACATTGCCGACCGCGACCGTCTTCATCGACGCCGACGCCTGGACCGCGCAGGCCGAACGGTTGGGCGGCACCGGCAACTCGCTGCTGGCCGGAGTGGCCGCGCGTCTCGCCGACCGGGCCGGACGGGTGACTCCCAACGGGTCGGTGACCCTGGGCATCCCGGTCAACACCCGCACCGCCGATGACACCCGGGCCAACGCGGTCACCAACGTCGACGTCACCGTCGACGCGACCCGCGCCACCACGGACCTACGCCCCATCCGGTCGGCGACCAAGCAGGCCCTGATCCACCGCGATCAGGTTCCCGACGAGCGGATGGCACTGCTGCCGCTGGTCCCGTTGCTGCCCAAGCGACTCGTACGCAAGTGGGTCAACGTCTACACGCCCAGCACCACCAGCGTCGCGTCGTCCCAGTTGGGTTGCGCCCCGGCGATCGTGAACCGCCCCGACGGCACCGACGCCGACTACATCTCGCTGCTGTCGGTGTGCCCGGGCCTGACCAAGGCGACCGTGCAGCTGTCCAACGGCCTGATGGGGTTGATCTCCGCGGAGGTCAACGGACGCGTGTTCGTCTCCGTGCTCGCCTACCAGCCGGACAGCATCACGTCCAAAACCGAACTCGTGCAGACGCTTTCCGAGGTCATGACGGACTTCAACCTGCCCGCCACCATCGGCTGGCCCGCCGTCGAAACCGCAACCCAGACAAGGAATTGAGACATGGACAACGTGCTCGGCCTGTTCGATCAGGCCTTCTACACCGGCGAGGACGTTACCGGCGCATCCGGGCTGCTGCAGTGCGTGTGGCTCTACGACCACGCCGTCGACCTCGATGGCTTGCGGCGCTTCCACCGTCATCTGCAACGCGGCCGGTTGTCCCGCTGCATCGAACGGTCGCCGCTGCCGTTCGGGCGCCACCGGTGGGTCAGCGCCCGCCGGCACACCGATCTGCACATCGCCGAAGCCCCGAGAGCCCGCGACGAGTTCGACGCGTGGCTGGCCGAACAGGCCGGGACCCCGCTCGATCCTGAACACGGACCCGCCTGGCACCTGGCGGTGCTGCCGTTCACCGACGGCGGCGCGGGTATCAGCCTGGTCATCTCCCACAGCCTCACCGACGGCGTCGGCCTGTGCGCGGCGCTGGCGGATGCCACCTGCGGGCGCGACGATCCGATCAGCTGGCCCGAACCCGGCGGACGGGGCCGGTGGCAGGCCATTCGCGAAGACGCCCGTCAAACCCTGCGAGACCTACCCGAGGTGGGCCGCGCGGTCGCCATGGCCGCGCGGATGGTCCGTCGCGGCGTCGGCGCCGGCTCGGCCAACCCCGGCAAGTCCACCGGGACGTCCCCAGAAAAATCCAGGGCGAAATTCTCCGGGCCCGACGAGATCATCACCCCGTCGACGGCGACGGTGTTCGTCGACGGCGAGGCGTGGGATGCCCGCGCCGCGTCGCTCGGCGGCACCCCCAACAGCCTGCTGGCGGCACTGGCGGCGCGTCTGGGCCAACGCGCGGGACGGGTCAGCACCGCCGGCGTGGTCGCGGTCGGTATGCCGGTCAACGAGCGCACACCCGACGACACCCGCGCCAACGCCGTGACCAACGTCGACATCCCGGTCGACGCGGCGCTCGCGCGGATCGACCTTCGTGAGATCCGTTCTGCGACCAAAGAGGCCATCCTTCGGCGTGACCAGAACCCCGACGAGCGGTGGGTCCTGTTGCCGCTCGTCCCCCTCATCCCGCGGTGGCTGCTCAGGCGTCTGGCCGGCGTGGCCGCGGGCACCCCCACCGGTGTCGTGGCCTCCAACCTCGGTGTGGTCTCCCCCGCCGTCTACCGTCCGGATGGCACCGAGGCCGCGTCCTTCTCGGTGAAGTCGTCCTGCACGGGCATCACCAAGTCCCTCATGTACCGCACCGGAGGGCTGATGGCCACATTGGCGGGCCGCGTCGGTGGCGACTTCTTCGTCTCGGTCGCCGCCTACCAACCCGGCGCGTCGAACTCCGCCGCGCAGCTGCGTGATGACCTGACGGACACACTCGGGGAGTTCTCGCTCACCGCACGTGCCGCCTGGCCCACCGGTGCGCTGCCGGGCGTTCCGCGGTAGCCGACCGCTGAGCCGCGACGCTGAGCACAACGCGCAGAACTGCCGAATCGCGGCTTTCCACCGCTTTCGCTCACAAACGCGACCCGCCGACCTTCCGCGCCATAGGTTTTCACCACCGATCGAACCGCCTCACACATCGAGCGACCGCATGAGGCCCCGCGCATCTCGCGGGTTCGACACCACAGACGCATGGAGGGTCACACACCGTGTTCACCAAGTCCGCAACGCCGCGTTCCTCTGACACATTCGGCGCACTGGGACGCTTCGTCGTCCGTGCGCCCTGGGTGATGATCGGCGCCTGGGTGGCGTTGCTTCTCGTCCTCAGCGTGGCCTGCACGCCGCTCACCAAGGTGGTCCAGAACCAGCAGGTTCAGCCGCTGCGACCCGCAGCGATGGCCGCGACCAACCAGATGGCCAAGGACTTCGGTGAGTCCGCGCAGAACATACTGGTCGTCGTCCTCACCGACGACCACGGGCTGAGTCCCGCCGACGACGGCGTGTACCGCCGGGTGGCCGACACCCTGCGCGCGGACACCGCCCGGGTGGCGTCCGTGCAGGACTTCCTCAGCACACCGCCGCTGCGCCAGCTGATGGTCAGCAAGGACAACAAGGCGTTCTACCTGGCGGTGACGCTCAAGGCGGCGGCCGGCACACCCGAGTCGTCGGCGGCCTACCAACAGATCACCGACACGGTCATGCACACCACCGACGGTTCCGGTCTGCACGCCGCCGTCACCGGCCAGGCCGCGATGATGGGTGACCTGGCGATCATCGGTGAGCACGACATGCACATGATCGAACTGGCGACGCTGGTGCTCGTGCTGACCATCCTGCTGATCATCTACCGGCGGCCGGTGACGGTTCTGCTGCCGTTGATCACGATCGGCGTGTCGGTGGTCGCGGCGGAAGGCGTCGTCTCGGCACTGACCCATCTCGGACTGAGTGTGTCGCTGCTGACGATGGTGTTGATGACGACGATGATCGCCGGCGCCGGAACGGATTACGCGGTCTTCTTGATCAGCCGGTATCACGAGTACATCGGTGACGGGATGGATTCCGACGCCGCGGTGCAGAAGGCCCTGGGCTCCATCGGCAAGGTGATCGCCGCGTCGGCCGCCACGGTCGCGGTCACCTTCTTCGGCATGATCTTCGCCCGGCTGCCGTGGTTTTCCAGTGTCGGCCCCGCGCTGGCGATCTCGATCGCCGTCGCGCTGCTGGCGGCCATCACGTTACTGCCCGCGGTTCTGGTCCTCGCCGGTCGACGCGGGTGGGTGAAGCCGCGACCGCCCGTCACGGGACGGCTGTGGCAACGCTCGGCCGTGCACATCGTGCGCCGGCCCAAGGCACACCTGGCGGTCAGCATGGCGGTGCTCATCGCGTTGGCCGGCTGCGCGGCGTTCCTGCGGCCCACCTTCAACGACCGCATGCAATTGCCCTCGGCGTCGGAGAGCAACGTCGGCTTCACCGCGATGCAGGACCACTTCTCGACCGGCGCCCTGCTGCCCCAATACGTCTACATCCGCTCCCCTCACGATCTGCGGACCGCACCCAGCCTGGCCGACATGGACCAGATGGCGCAGCGGATTTCGCAACTGCCGGGCGTCGCCACGGTGCGCGGCATCACCAGGCCGGACGGTCACACGCTGGAGCAGGCCAAGCTGAGCTATCAGGCCGGGCAGGTCGGTGACGCGCTGCACGGTGCCTCCGCCCAGATCGCCGACAAGACCGATGATCTGGATGCGTTGACCGCGGGCGCCGACAAGCTGGCCTCGACACTGGCCATGGTGCGCGACCAGATTCACAGCGCCGGCGGATCGGTCAGTGGGTTGACCAGCACGCTCAACCAGGTGCAGGGACAACTCAACAGCGCCGCGGCCCTGGTCGGTTCGATCCGCACCATCACCAACACCAGCGCGCCCGCGATCACCCAGGCGTCCGGTGTGGTGGGTCAGGTGCAGTCTGCCCTCAACGGGCCGCTGAACGGCCCGCTGTGCGAGGGCAATCCGCTGTGCAGCGCCGGGCGCATCCAGTTGGCCCACATGGTGCAGGCCGGACCGGCGTCGGGCCCGAACGTGCTGTCCACGGTGCAGAACCTGGGCGGCCAGCTGCAGAACGCCATCGACACGCTGCGCAACGTGACGGGCGGGGGTGCCGCCGGTATTTCCTCGCAGATCGCCCGTGTGCAGAGCGGCGCCGACCAACTTGCCGACGGTAGTGCGCGACTGGCCGCGGGTGTGCACCTGCTGGTCGACCAGACCAAGAAGATGGGTGCCGGCCTGAGCCAGGCGTCGGACCTCCTGGTGTCGATGAAGCAGGGTGCGTCGTCACCGTCGATGGCCGGCATGTTCGTGCCTCAACAGGTGCTCAATTCCGACGATTTCAAAAAGGCTGCGCGCCTGTTCATCTCCCCCGATGGGCACTCCGCCCGCTACCTGGTGGAGACCAAGGCCGATCCGTTCAGCACCGATGCGATGGATCAGGTGTCGTCGATTCTGGACACCGCGCACGGGGCGCAACCGAACACGTCACTGGCCGATGCGACGATCTCGATGGTCGGCACCACCCCGATGTACAGCACACTGCGCACCGACTACTACCGTGACGTCGAGTTGATCGTCGCGCTGACTCTGGCCGTCGTCTTCATCATCCTGGTATTGCTGCTGCGAGCGCTGGTGGCGCCGCTGTATCTGATCGTGTCGGTGGTGCTGTCGTTCCTGTCCGCGATGGGCACCGGCGTGCTGGTGTTCCAGATGCTGCTGGGCCAGCCCATTCACTGGAGTGTGGCCGCAACCGCGTTCATCGTGCTGGTCGCCGTCGGGGCCGATTACAACCTGCTGCTGATCACCCGGATACGGGAAGAGTCGGGCCGTGGCATCAGGACCGGCATCATCCGGGCGATCCGTTCCACGGGCGGCGTGATCACCTCGGCCGGGATCATCTTCGCGGCATCGATGTTCGGCCTGCTGTTCGGCAGCCTGACCACGATGGTGCAGACCGGGTTCATCATCGGCGTCGGTCTGCTCATCGACACATTCGTGGTGCGGACCATCACGGTCCCGGCCCTGGTGGCGCTACTGGGACCGGCGAACTGGTGGCCGGCCAAGGCTCCCAAGGCTTCCGAAACTCCCCTGGCTTCTGCGTGCCGAACGGAGGTGATCGCCCTGAGTGCGTAAGCCGCATGACATAAGGAGGGCCGCCCACGTGGCGGCCCTCCTCTTCGGTGCCGGTGGCTGTCGTTGATCTCGGGTTGTCTGCGCACCACGAGAGGGGACGGTTGCGGGCCCCTCTCGTGGTATTGGCAGGCCTATTCAGCGGCTCTGGTGGACCTCGGTGCTGACGTGCGGGACGTACACGCGCGGTTGGATCGGGAAGATCCAGATCCAGTTGCGGTGGTGGTCGGCCGCAATGGTGACCGAAGAGATCCCCGTGGGGGTCTGGTCGGAGGTGGCGGCCGCAGCGGGAGCGGCCAACCCCACCACCGCGCCTACGGCGCCACTGGCAATCATGGTGGCGACTCCGAACTTCTTCATGAGGATCACTTCCTTTGGGTGCAATCGTGGAACGCACTACCGGCCGGTGGTGAAACCGTTCGCGCCGGTCTGTCAGCTTGAACCACCCCGCGCGGGCCATAATTTCAGCTGGCGGCAATTGATCGGTCAGTGGCAGGAGTCGGCTCCGCACATCCGCTGCGCCGCTCGGTCGGCACGCCTTGGTCTCACCTCGATGCGGCCCAGCCCAATCGCGCAGTCGCTGGTCCCCTACCGCCCTGCAGCACCGAACAATCCCACTCGTGGGTGGGGCTGTCGTACCCGGCAGCGTGGTCGATGCGGCTCGGGCCGGCCTGGAGGCCGCACCCGGGCCTGATCGCGGTAAACCTCTGTCAGCGGTTGTGCTGGCGTTGGGCATGGCGTGCGACGCGGGCACGATTACCGCACAGTGCCGAACACCATTCTCGGCGATGCTCTTTGATGAAGAAGTGGGCACACGCCGGCGCCTCACACGCGCGCAGCATTTCCCAGCGAGGGCTGGTGACGAGTTCGATGGCCTGCCTGGCGATCACCGTGATCACCGCGTCGGAGAACGCCTCTCCCGACCATGCGTCCTGACGGGTGAGTGTGCGACGACGATGCATTCGCAGTTCGGGCCAGACGGTTTCGGCCGCGGAAGCCGCATTGATCAACGACACCGCCGTGGCCACGTCGGGCACCGGAGAGACCACCAGTTCCCGACTGTCCCCGGTGGCCTCTGCCGCCAGACGTCGGAACGCGTCACGCACAACGATCAGGCGCCCAGCCGTCTCGGGGCGCAACCCGTCGGTGGAACCGGGCGCCGGCCTCATCTCCAGCCGCCTTCCGACTGCGCGTATCCATGTGTGGACGTAATCCGGTTCGGCAAGCGCATCGTGCACGCCGTGTCGATCAATCGAGAGTGTATTGGCCAGCGCAAGCGGGGCGGGTTCGTCCACGCGCGGCGCAGGCGCGACCACTGTCACGAGGCCCTCGCCCTGTCGGGCCGTAGCGTGTCACCCATACCCCGATACTAATGCTTACACCCCGTGCACGCCATTAGGGCGTCGGCGCCGGTGGGCGCGGGACATAAACCCTGGATGACGGGCACGCATCAGCACCCAGACGCGGCCCGCAGCCTGGACACAGGCTCACCGCGGTCGTCGGCCGGGGCCAGTTCGCCCCTGGGCTTGGCGGCCCGATCGGGGGGGCAAAACGGTGTCGAAACGGCCCGCTTGTTGCGCATCGTTTGACTAATGGTTCTCGTCTTACTATCCATTAGTCGAAGGTCGAAGGATCGTCGACTCACCAACTCCCGTGAGGACAAACCATGACAATGTCCGCCTCCTCAGTCATCGAACGCGCACTGCCGCTGTCGGCATCGGACAGAATCGCGGCGATCCTGGGCCGCTACGGCCTGGTGATCGTCATCGGATGGATCGGTGCCTTGAAGTTCGCGAACTTCGAGGCCCACCAGATCCAACCGCTGGTGGCCAACAGCCCCTTCATGGGCTGGCTGTACAACTTCTTGCCGGTGTACACGTTCTCTGCGCTGCTCGGGGTCTTCGAGGTGACCGCGGCGGTGCTGCTGGCCATCAAGCCGATCGCACCGAGGCTGTCCATCCTCGGAAGCCTGATGGCGATCGTGTTGTTCGTCTTCACCGTCAGCTTCCTGTTCAGCACCCCCGGCGTCAGTGAACCGGCCGGCGGAGGATTCCCCGCCATCTCCCTGACCGCCGAGTTTCTGCTCAAAGACATTCCGCTGCTGGGTTTGTCGTTCTGGACACTGTCTGACGCCCTGCGCGCCAGCCAGCAACGTCGTGGCTAGGCAGCACACAGCTGCAGACCAGGATCGGCGGCACGTCGTCTTCCCCGCTCACGTCGGTCGCCATCAGCCTCGATGCCGAGACTGAACACCTTGGTCAGCCACCGGGACGCGGCGGGGCCGGCCGTTCCGGCCCCGCCAGGTTCCCACCCACAACACCGCCGACCGCCGGCGTGCGTCAACCCAAAGATAGGACCGGACAATGAAACTACGAATTATCGCACTTGCCGGTGCGGTCACCGCGACAGCAATCGGATTCGCACCACTTGCCGCCGCAGAAATCGTCGTGCAACAGAATCCCGGCAACGCACAGATCGTCGCAACCCCAGGCGCAACTGCGCGCCACGCCGGCCAACTGCAGCTCCCCTTCGGCGGAGCCATGAACGCATTGATATTCCACAACTGACGATCAGCCTTGTTCGGCACGTCGGCGCGACAGGCTCCACCTCGGATTCGGTCGTGCTGTCGCACGGCAGTTGGCCGTGCTGGGCGCCGAGATCGTGGTGCACGCCGCAGCGCCGATCGCGGTGCCGAGGTGATTCGCGACGCCGAATCACCGGGAGTCTCAGCGCGGTCCCACGGTAACGTACTGAGCCAAGGCAACTTCGTGGGATGGTTTATTCGCACGGTCAGGCGGCGCGCACCGAATTACCCATCTCCGCCGACGCCACGAAATCGTCGATCAACCGGGCAACGGTTTCGGGGCGTTCGGTCGGCGGGTGATGCTGCACACCCTCCAGGATGTGCAGGCGGCTGTTCGGCAGGAGCCGATGCGCGGCGTGGGCATGCTCGACCGGGATCACCCGGTCCGCATCGCCGCTGATGATCAGGGCCGGCAGAGATTCCTCCGCGCGCAACCGGTTTCGAGCGCACACCGCCTGGCCACGGAAGTCGACAACGGCACGCAGAGTCCGCAGGAAGGCCTGCCGGTGGTCGCGGTCGGCCAGTGACGGGCGCACCGTGAAGCGGTGCGTGGAACCCGTCAGCGCACGCACCGCATTGCCCACCAGGACCGCGGGCCGCGAGGTGACAACGGGGAGCACCAGTTCGGATCCCGGCAGCGACAGCAGACGCAGAACCCGGCCGACGTCGTCGCCGAAACCGCCGCTGCTGATGAGGACGAGCCGCTTGCAGTACTGACGGTGCTGATGCGAGAACTGCATGGCGATGCCGCCGCCCAGTGAGTGGCCGACGACCGTGACCCGGGTGATCCCGAGGACGTCGAGGAAGTCACGCAGCAGCACCGCGAACGCCCCGACCGAGTAGTCCCCTCGTGGCGTGTCGGATTGCCCGTGGCCCAGCAGATCCGGCGCGATGACGCGATACCTCTGCGACAACAGCGGAAT
Source organism: Mycolicibacterium goodii (assembly GCF_001187505.1). The sequence goes on along the minus strand of NZ_CP012150.1, from coordinate 4,824,749 downwards.
CACGTCCTGCCAGGTGGCCGAGCTTCCGCCCATACCGTGCACCAGAAGAACGATCTCGTCGCCGGTGCCCTCGTCGCGATACGCGACTCGGTCACGACCCAGCGTGACGGACTTGAGGTGCGCTCCGGTGTGCGCGACCGTCACCTCGGATCGTGGGCGGGTCACCGCCGGGGCGGCCACCACGGCTGCGCAGGCGACGGCACCGACCAACAGGTTCTTCATGGCATTCATGGCGGTTGCTCCGGGTCTGATCATCGAACGTTGGCGGCAACGTTATGTACTGTCTGTCAACGGGTCTCGCTTGTGCTCACTACGCGACACAAGCGACGATCCAGGCGTTGTGCGCATACTTCTCAGCGTCAGGACACCACCACGGCCAGTCGCGCGGCCGAACGTGATGTGCCGGTGCGGGCCCGGCGCCGATGTGTCAACCCCATGGCGCGGGCGATGGTGTCGGTGACGCAGTCGGCGGCGTCCTGCAGCAGCATGTGGCCAGCGGTGGGATGGTGCAGATGCAGCGCACCGGGGATCGCCGCGGCGAGGTCACGCGAATGGGACGGCGGCGTCAGCACGTCGTTCGCACCACTGATGACGAACGTCTCGGCAGTGATCGACGGGAGGACGTGGCTCACGTCGTATCGCTTGAGACCCGCAAGGAATCCGACCGCAGTCGTCACCGCCGGGTTGCGCATGGAGACGTTGGCGACCGCACCGCCGGCGGTGCCGTCGCCGCAGAATCTTCCCAGGACGCCACCGAGCGGACGGACGATCGACGCGACGGCCCTGTCCGCCGCCCGCTGCGGCAGATGTTGCACCGCCCCGTATACGGCGCCGGTGGCCGGTGTCGCCAGCAGGCGTGCGATTCCACGCTCGGCGATACGCCCTGCGGCGGTGCCCACGAGCACCAGGGCCTGCGGGTCGACAGGACGTCTCGCGGCGGGCAGCGCGAAGTACGCGAGCGCGGTCATGCCGCCCATCGAATGGCCGGCCAGCGTGAGCGGACCGCTCACGTCCATGGCGACCAGCACGTCGGACAGATCCGACGCCAATTGTGCGACATCGTATGTCCACATCGACGCTGCGGTGGATCGGCCATGACCGCGATGGTCGTAGGTGATGATCCGGATGCGGCCGCCGTAACGGGATCGCAACTGGCGTACCTGCGCGTCCCAACACTCTTGCGCAAGCAACAACCCATGCAGCAGAACGACCGTCGGTGCGTCGGCGTGCTGCGACCGATGGTCCGTCACCGCGAGCCGAACACCGTCGCGTGTCGTCACCGCATGTTCGACGCGGCAGATGTCATCTGCGACCCCACCGCGAAACGCGTTGCGGGCCAGCGCTAAAGAATGCGACATGACGTCTCCTTGGTGGGAGTGGCGGATGTCGGGGGATGATCCCGCGACGCGGTGCTGCGCCCGAAGGTATGGCGCGCATGCGTGCGCAGGCTCGCTTGTGCGCACAACCCGCACAACCGATCGAATTACGACTTCTGCGCATTTCGCTCACGTGTCGCGAGTACGCTGCGCCCATGATCAGACGGCCCCGCGTCGATTTGCGCCTTGCCACCCAGGTACTGGTGCTACAGGTTGTCGTGGTGGCGCTGACTCTCGGGTTGGCCGGCGTCCTGGTCACCTACTTGAGCCATCAACGCCTCGTCGGGCAATACGAGACCCGCTCGCTGGACATGGCGCGGGCCGTCGCCTTCGCACCCGCGGTGCGCGCCGACGTCAACCGCTACGACGAGCGGCGACTGAAGCCCAGCCCGGAACTCACCGCCGAACTGGCGAAGGGTCCGCTGCAGGAGCTGGCGAGCGAGATCCAGGAGCACACTGGTGTGCTGTTCGTGGTGATCACCGACGACCAGGGCATCCGGCTGTCCCACCCGAATCCGTCCGAGCTGGGTAAGCATGTCAGTGTCGATCCGAGCGAGGCACTGGCCGGCCACGACGTCATCCTCACCGAAGACGGAACCCTTGGGCGTTCGGTGGGCGCGAAAGTACCGATCTACGCACCTGACTCACGCCGGGTGATCGGCATGGTCAGCGTCGGTGTGTCGACTTCGGCTGTGGGACACCAGTTGCTGACAGATGTGCGCACAGCCGCCTGGCTGGTCGGTGGTGCACTGGTCCTCGGGGTCATCGGATCACTGCTCATCGCGCGACGATGGCGCGGGTTGACCATGGGCCTGCAACCGTCGGAGATGGCCGAGTTGATCCGCACCCAGGCCGCGGTGCTGCATGGGATCGACGAAGGCGTGCTGGCCGTCGACACCGAGTGGCGCACCACGTTCGTCAACGACAAGGCCCGCAAGCTTCTCGATGTCGAGGACCGACTGGGCCGACCGGTCGGCGAGATCGGCCTGACCCCGCGGGTACTGGAGGTGTTCCGGGAAGCAGATGCCACGCCGGCACTGGCCACCGTCGGCGACCGGATCGTCGTGGTGTCGGCGCGTCACGTCACGCGGGATGACCGCGAACTGGGAACCGTGCTCGTGGTGCGCGACCGGACCGACGTTGAATCGCTGACCCGTCAACTCGATGCCGTTCAGTTGATGAGCACGGTGCTGCGAGCGCAACGCCACGAGTTCGCCAACCGCTTGCATCTGCTGAACGGACTACTGCACGCCAACCACGTCGACGAGGCCAAACAGTACGTGGAGGAACTGCTGGGATCAGGCCCCCTCGGCTCGGCGCTGCCCGGTATCGACACCATCCGTGACGCATTCCTGCAAGCCTTCCTCGCCGCCAAAGGCGCCGCGGCACGGGAGGCGGGTGTGACCCTCACCATCGGCGAGAACACCTGGGTGCCAGGTCGGCTCGGGCTTCCGGTCGACGTCACGACCGTGCTGGGCAACCTGCTCGACAACGCGATCGACGCCGCTCGCACCGGCGCAAGCGATGATCGGGTGGTCGAAGTCGAACTTCTGCAGGATGGTTCGACGTTGCACATAACGGTGGGCGACACCGGCGACGGAGTGTCGCCGGAATTCACCGAGCACGTCTTCACCGAAGGCAAGTCGACCAAGCCGGATTCCGGCATACCCGGCGGGCGCGGCATCGGGATGGCCCTGTCCCGACAGATCAGCCGAGCGCTCGGGGGTGACATCCGGTTGTCGAGCCCCGGTGATCCCGGAGCCCGGTTGTGTGGCGCAGAGTTCATCGCCCGGATGCCGGGTGTGATGGTTGAGGAGGACGCGCAATGGGTGGCGCAGAACTGAAGGTGCTCGTCGTCGACGACGACTTCCGCGTCGCGAACATGCACGCGGGCATCGTCAACGCGGTCCCGGGGTTCACCGTGACCGATACCGTGACCACGCTGGCCGCGGCGCACAAGGCCGCGCCGGTGGACCTGGCGCTGGTGGACGTGTACCTGCCCGACGGGTCGGGCATCGACTTCGTCCGCGGCCTGCAGTGCGACAGCATGGTGCTGAGTGCGGCCACCGACGCGCCGACGATACGGGCGGCGATCGCCGCGGGCGCATTGTCGTACCTGGTGAAGCCGTTCGCGCCGACCGACCTGGCGGCGCGGCTGTCGGGATACGCACGGTACCGCCGCATCCTGTCGGGTACGAACCTCGGTGCCGGCGATGTGGATTCGGCGTTGGATGCGCTGCGGCCGCGCGTCACCCCGCAACAGTCGCCGACCGCCGTCGCCAACCCCACGAAGCAGTTGGTCCTGGAAGCACTCCGGGCCTCCGGGCGGCCGATGTCCTCGGCCGAGGTCTCCGCGGAGATCGGAGTGTCGAGGGCCACGGCGCAGCGCTATCTTTCCACCCTGGCCAACTCCGGCGACGTCAAGATCCAACTTCGCTACGGCACCACCGGGCGTCCCGAGCAGGAGTTCTTCGCGGTTCAGAAACCGACAGGTCGCCCGGCACGCTGAGCTGACCGACGATTCCTGACGGCGGATGCCGTCAGGGGTTGGAGTCTCCGGGATCACTCATTGGCAGCGCTCATCGCAGAATGCCAAATCGAGCTCCCGACGGCCGAATTTCGTTCGCCATGTGAATCACAGAATCACCGACGCCTGCGTCTGATCGTTCCAGGCAGCGATGAGCCCAGTCGACAATGCCGGTAAAAACTGACGCTGTAGAAAATGATCTTGAATTGCGGTAGATGCCTGCGGCGCAGCAGGAATCCCCTCCATTGGCAGCAAATTTCACGGCCTGCCGGGAAATCCGAAAGTCGGGGTGATAACGTCATTTGACGAGGGGACGGGAGGTGAATACGCATTCTCGTTATGCAACGATCTAGTTGCTGAATGATTATTTCCGACCTGGGGGGGACGGTGATCATGACTCTTGCACAGGTATTCGATCGACGACGCAATGCGCTGACGTTGTGGCGACTCTTCCTGGCGATCGGAGTGGTCTTCTGGCACTCGTGGCCACTCACCGGGCGCGCGATCGACTACGCGCCCGCGGTTCGATTGCTCAGCGACATGTTCGCTGACGGGTTCTTCATCATCTCGGGGTTCCTCATCACGGCGGCGTGGCTGCGTCGTCCCTACCTGAAGGAGTATTGGGCCTCGCGCTTCCTGCGCATCTTCCCCGGCCTGTGGGTCTGCCTGGCGGTGGTCGCCTTCGTCGCCGCGCCGTTCGCGGCCAAACTCACCCACAGCACGGTGACCCTGTCCTCCGAGATCGGATACTTCCTGAACAATGCGGTGCTGAACATCGCCTACATGAACATCGACGGAACACCCATCGACGTGCCGTACCCGGGGGTGTGGAACGGCTCGATCTGGACACTGTTCTTCGTACTTCTCTGCGACCTCATGGTGTCTGTGCTCGGCTTCGTCGGATTGCTGAAGCGGCGCTGGACGATTCCCATCTTGTTCGTCGCCGCGGTGTGCTGGTGCGGCTACGTCTCCTACACACCCCCCGGTTACAGCATGGCCCAGATGCTGGCAAGGTTTGCCGTCGTGTTCCTGGCCGGCGCGATGTTCTATCGGTTCCAGCACAGGATCCCGGCGAACTGGTGGCTGGTGGCCCTGGCTGCCGCGATCGTCGTGGCCTCATCGTTCACCCACAACAACCGCGTCATCGGTGCCCTGCCGCTGGCGTACGCGATCATCGTGTCGGGCGCGCTGGTGAAGCGCTCGCGGCTGCGCAACGACCTCTCATACGGGGTCTACATCTACGCATTCCCGGTTCAGCAGTTACTGGCCACCATAGGCATGGCCGCACTCAACCCGTTCCTGTTCTTCGGCCTGTCGACCGCGGCGGTCATGCCGGTGGCAGCCGGGAGCTGGTTCCTGGTGGAGAAGCGGGCGTCGAACCTGAAGAACCGAATCTTCCGCAAGTCCGCCAAACCGGTCACAGCTGAAGCGCATTCGGAGGCGGCGGTGAAGACCGGTAGTTGAGCAACCGTGACGTCGGCCGCTCGCGCCGGCGAACAGCCGAGCTGAGACAATGCCGGGATGGTCGAGCAGAGTCTGTGGATGCAGAAGGTGGCGGCTGACCCGGGGCATTCGCGGTGGTACATCGAGCGCTTCCGCTCCCTGGCGCGCGCCGGTGAAGACCTGTTCGGCGAGGCCCGCCTCGTGGATGCCATGGCACCCCGGGGCGCCCACATCCTCGACGCGGGCTGCGGACCCGGTCGGCTGGGCGGATACCTGGCAGGCGTAGGGCACCGCGTGGTCGGTGTCGACGTCGACCCGGCCCTGATCGCCGCCGCCGAGGAGGACCACCCGGGGCCGCATTGGCTGGTCGGTGACCTCGCCGAACTCGACCTACCGGCGCGCGGCATCACCGAACCGTTCGACATCATCGTCTCCGCCGGCAACGTGATGACCTTCCTCGCGCCGAGCACCCGGGTCCGGGTGCTGTCCCGACTTCGCGTCCACCTGGCCGGCAACGGACGCGCCGTCATCGGTTTCGGCGCGGGCCGCGACTACGAGTTCGGCGAGTTTCTCGCCGACGCGAAAGAAGCCGGGTTCATCCCCGACCAGCTGCTGTCCACCTGGGATGTGCGCCCGTTCACCGACGATTCCGATTTCCTCGTCGCGATCCTGCGTTCCGCGTAGGGACGTCCGTGAGCTAGCCGGCCGGTGACCGGGGTAACGGCACAGGCAGGCACATGCGGCTGTAGCGTATCGGCGGTGAACTCTCGCGTGTCTTCCTCCGTCGCCATCGCGGCCTGCGCCGCCTCGCTCGCCTTGACCCTCGTCGCTTGTGGCTCCGACTCGGACACCGCGTCGTCAAGCTCGTCGCCGGCCAGTTCGTCGACCAATGTCGAGGCTCTCACCTCCACCTCGACCGAGACCGCGGCGCCCGCGGCGAGCACCTGCCCGACCGCCGCGCCCCAGGGCGCCGCCGTTCCGGAATGGGCCCTGTCCGGAGCCACCGGCAGCATCGAGGTCACCGGGTCGACCGACGCCGCGGCACCGGTGGTCAACGTCAACGGGCCGTTCAGCGTGACCGAAACCCAGGTCAAGACGCTGCAGCCCGGCGACGGACCCGTCGTCGCGGACAATGCCACCGTCCTGGTCTGCTACATGGGAGTCAACGGTCGCGACGGTAAGGTGTTCGACAGCAGCTATGAGCGCGGCGCGCCGGTCGACTTCCCGTTGAACGGCGTGGTGGCCGGATTCCAGAAGGCGATCGCGGGCCAGACGGTCGGATCCACCGTCGCCGTGGCGATGACCTCACAGGACGGATATCCGAACGGTCAGCCGGCCGCGGGCATCGAGCCGGGTGACTCGCTCATCTTCGCGATCAAGATTCTCGACGCCGCCAACTAGCGCCCTTGAGCCAAATGCCGCCACCGACGACTTTGGCCCACTCGCCAGAGAATTCGTTGTCGGTAACCGGACCCGGCCCGCATGACACCGAGTGCTCACCTCACGGTGACCCGATGAGGTTGGCGCCGTTCACACTTCGATGGTCGCGGCGGGACGCAGGCGGGCGATGATCCCGTCGAGATCCCGTATGAACATCTCGGGCCGGAAGATGTGCCCGCCGGGTACCTCGTGGGCCTCGTGCGGAATGCCCGCGGCCCTCAGGCGTTCACGGAATTCGCGCTGGCCGGCGAGCACCTGGGTCTCGTTGACGCTGTCGAACCAGTTGAGTGGGTCCGGGCTGGTCCCGGCCACGAGGAACACCCGCTTGTTCCGGTAACTCTCGATCCGTTCCACCGGATTGTCCGCGCTCACCCGCGCCTGGTCCCACAGCGGCGCACCGTAAACCGTCCCGCCGCCGAGATCCAGCACCGCCGAGGTCAGATTCGCCCAGTGGACCACCAGGCCGAAGTCGCGCCGCAGACTCGCCGGCCCGGAATGGCTGCTCACCGAGGCGAAATGGCCGTAGTACTTCGCGGCATACTTCAGTGCGCCGAACCCGCCCATCGAGAACCCTGCCACCGCGCGGCCGTCGTATTCGGCGTATGTGCGAAAGTTCGCCTCGATCCAGGGCAGCAACTGCGCGATGTGGAAGGTCTCCCAGTTGCGCGGTCCGACAAAGGATGCGACCGGATTCGAGTACCAGCCGGCGTGCCCGCCGTCCGGCATGACCACGATGATGGGCTTGCCTGCGGTCCAGTTCCTGACACCGAGGAAGTCGAATGTGCGGAAATCCTGGTCCCCGCCCCCGTGGAGGAGGTAGAGCACCGGGTAGGTCTTCCCGCTGGTGCGATAGTCGTCCGGCAGCAGGACGTTGATGCCCGGGTTCCAACCGATCGCCGCGGTCTGGAAGCGGTAGTACCACAGCCGAGGATCGCTTTCGTTGCGGTCGACGATGCGCAGCCCGAATCCGTCACTACGTCCGGCGAATATCAGTAGCACCCGGCCGACTTCGATGAGGTTCGGGTTCGGGATTCCGTTGACGGCGGCGATCAGCGGGTAGAACGCCGAATCCCCATAGAACCGCATGGCCAATCCCGACAGCGTGTCACCGGCAACCACCGGATACCGCGTGATGTCCGGGATGGCGAGCCGTTGCCCGGGCTCGGCATCTGCGGTCGCGGCGATCCCGCTCGCAGCGGCGATCAGCGGGGCCAGGCCCGCGTCACCGTAGAACCGCGAAGCCACCTCCGACAACGTCTCCCCGGCGACCACCGTGTGCCGCACGAAGTCCGGAAAGATGAGCTTCTGCCCCACCGCGATGACGCCGGGATCCGGGATCCCACTGGCTGTCGCAATCAGCGGATACAGCTCCGCGTCGCCGTAGAACCGCAACGCCAAGCCGGACAACGTCTCCCCCGCGGCCACCGTGTGCGTCCTGACCATACGCCCCCTCCTCAAGTGTCGAATTAACGACACTGCCGATTCGTCTGGCGCCCACGAGTCTAGGCTGAGGAGAGGTGAACCTCCCGTCTTTCAAAGCATTTGTCGCACACCGCCGCATCGATGCGGCTCCACGTCAGACCTTCGAGAGAGCCCGACGGCCGGCACTCCAGACCTGGTATCGGGTCAGCAGATTCTGGTAACCCGGTCCCGTCAACCGCACCAAGGCATCGACGGCCATCGCGTCCGGCCCGACCAGCACACGTGCCTTGTTCCTGCGCACGCCCCGCAAGATGGTTCGTGCCGCCTTCTCCGGCGAGGTGATGGACGACTTGTTGAAGATCTCGATGCTCGCAGCCTTGTCGAAACCGGCGAACCCCGTTGCATTCTGGGCGAGCGATGTCCGCACCCCGCCCGGATGCACGGCGGTCACCTTCACCGGATGACCGGCGATCATCATCTCCTGACGCAGTGCCTCGGTGAACCCGCGCACCGCGAACTTCGCCGCGACGTAGCCGACCTGCCCGGGTGCCGCGAGCAACCCGAAAAGACTGGAGATGTTCACGACGTGCCCGTCGCCCGACTCGATGAGATGGGGAAGAAACGCCTTGGTGCCGTGGACGACACCCCAGAAGTTCACGTTCATCACGCGTTCGATGTCGGCGACCTCAGAGTTCTCCACGCCGCCGGCAAACGCTATTCCGGCGTTGTTGTAGACCTGGTTCACCGCGCCGAAGTGGTCTCTGACCAGACCCGCATACTCCATGAACGCCTGCTGATCGGTGACGTCCAACCGGTCGCTCCTGATGTCGGCGCCGAAACCGCGCAGTTGCTTCTCGGTATCGACCAGGCCCGCCGCATCGACATCGCTGATGGCCACCCGCGCCCCCGACCGCGCGAGAGCCAGTGAGAGCGCCCGGCCGATTCCCGAACCTGCACCGGTGATGACGGCGACCTTGCCGCCGAACGCATCCGCCATGGCTGTTTCCCTTCCGCGCCGCGGTCCCGAGATGCGGGTCCGTGCTGCCCGTCAACCCTACGGGAGATTATTACCAAGATCGTTAAATTTCGCCGAATCTCGCCATCGGTGACGAAGTGGTGGACGCCCCGACCTTCTGCACGACCGTTCAAGACGGGGCGACGTGCGAAAAGACGGCTACAGCAAAGAGTCGGTCAGGCTTCGCAAGAACGGCGGGAAAATTTGCTGTTTGAATCGGCGCCGAAACGGCAATTCTGTTGACGTCAATTTATCCGCCCAACCGGATCACCACGAGTCAGATCGGATTCAGCAATGATTGTCCTCGGCATCATCCTTCTGTTGATCGGCTACTTCACGAGCCTGTCGATCCTGTACACCATTGGCGGCATCCTGATCGTCGTCGGCGTCATCCTGTGGATCCTCGGTGCCGTCGGGCGCCCCGTCGGCGGACGAAAAGTCTGGTTCTGATCCGGACACGCAGCGCCGCGGCGGTGCGGCGCTGCGTGTCTCAGCAGGACCTTCCCGCCGTGGCTTCGATGCCCCGACGGTCCACCGGTTCTTCGGACTAGCCTGGAGTGGACTGGCAGAACGCCAGCTCTGAGTCGTGGCGAGAGGACGGAGTGCCGGCAATGTTTTGTCTGGGCCTTGACCTGAGGTCCGGCATCCGATGACCGTCAGCGTGTTCGATCTGTTCAGCGTCGGCATCGGTCCCTCCAGTTCGCACACCGTGGGGCCCATGCGGGCGGCCGCGCGGTTTGCCGACGACCTCGCAAACCACGGATTGCTCGACGCGGTCGCAACCATTGACGTCGACCTGTACGGATCGCTGGCCGCGACCGGCGCCGGCCACGGGACCATGTCGGCAATCCTGTTGGGTCTGGAAGGTTTTCGCCCCGAGACCATCGAGTCCGACGTCAAGGACCGGCGGATCGGGCAAATGCGTGCCGACGGCCGCATCCGGGTGGGCGGACGTGTCGAGATCGCGCTCTCCGAGGACGACATCCGGTTACACCCTGAGACGGTGCTGCCCACGCATTCCAACGGTATGCGGTTATCCGCCGCCGGATCCGATGGCCGCCTGCTGCATTCGCAGACCTACTTCTCGGTCGGCGGAGGATTCGTCGTCACCGAAGGTGCCGATGGACCAGAGCAAAGTCACGGATCCGGAGACGGTGACATCACCTTCAGCTCCGCTGCCGAATTGCTGGCTCTGGCCGACAAATTCGACTCCTCCATCAGTTCCGTCATGCTCGCGTTCGAAACCGCAACCAGAACCGAGGGTGAGATCAGGTCGCGTCTGCTGCACATCCGCGACGTGATGTTCGAATGCATGGAGCACGGCATCACCCGCGACGGATTCCTCCCCGGCACGCTACGGGTGCGGCGGCGGGCACGCGAGTGGTACCGGCGGCTACTCGCCGACGATCCCGACCGTGACCCCGTCTACGCCGAGGACTGGGTGAACCTCGTCGCGCTGGCGGTCAACGAGGAGAACGCGTCCGGCGGCCGCATCGTCACCGCGCCCACCAACGGCGCCGCCGGGATCATCCCCGCCGTCCTGTACTACGCACTGCACTACACGCCACGGGGCACGGCGGACCCCGACGACGCCACCGTCCGGTTCCTGCTGACCGCGGGGGCGATCGGATCGTTGTACAAAGAACGCGCTTCGATCTCGGGCGCAGAGGTGGGATGCCAGGGCGAGGTCGGTTCAGCGGCCTCGATGGCGGCCGCCGGGCTGGCCGAAGTTCTCGGAGGGACATCGGCGCAAGTCGAGAACGCCGCCGAGATCGCCATGGAACACAGCCTCGGGCTGACCTGCGACCCGATCGGCGGCCTGGTGCAGATCCCATGTATCGAACGCAACGCCATCTCGGCGGGCAAGGCGATCAACGCGGCGCGAATGGCGTTGCGCGGCGACGGAACTCACCGCGTGAGCCTCGATCAGGTGATTGAGACGATGCGCAGCACCGGGCGGGACATGAGTGCCAAGTACAAGGAGACCTCGACCGGCGGTCTGGCCACGGCCGTGCCGGTGAACGTCGTGGAGTGCTGAGACATCGCGACGACGTCACCGACCGGCGACGGGTGAATCGAGGCCTAAGGAACCGGCGGGGCCGCAGGAGCCGGAGCCGGTGAGTTGAACTCATACCCCGGCGGCGGCGGGCCGTCCAGCGGGTAATAGCCAGGCGGCAGCGGCGGACCACCGGCATTCGCAGCCGGGTCCTCGGTCACCGGCGTCTCGGAACCGGGAGCGTTGATCGAGACGTATCCGGGCGGCAGCGGCGGAGGCGCGCCGGCCCCGGGCGGTGGCGCGACGCCACCCGTGGGGGCCAACTGCATGCCGCCGGGATCGCGGGCCTGGTGCCACAGATCCCGCAGCGTGCCCAACGGACCGGAACCCGACTGGCCCGAGCCGTACACGGGGTTCGCCATCTCAGGCACCGGCGGAGCACCGATCGGAGGCGGCGCGGGCGGTGGTGCGGGACCCTCGGCAGGCTCGACAACCGGTTGACCCGGCGCCGCGACAGCGGGGCCCGGCGGAGCAGGATCCGGTACCGGATCAGCCACAGCAGGTGCCGCCATCACGAGACCGACGATGGAGAATCCGGCGATCGCCAGTGGGGCCGCGCTGCGGGACCGCCCGCGACCACGCCTTACGGTCATGTATCCGGCCGTCCTCTCTGCTGTCGGTGTCGTGGCGTACCGCAACCTGCGCGGCTGGGCACCTGGGCATCGTCGCACATTCGCTTCGCCCGTGCCCACAGGTCGCGCTGTCCTGCGTCGGCACAGCGTCCACCCAGGCAGTCGTGAGAGCCTGACCCAGTGCGCCTCAGACAAGCGACCATTTTCTGTGCCGCCCTGCTGTCGCTGTCCACACTGCCGGCAGGATGCGCATCGGAATCGACTCCGAGTCCCAGTCCCCTGCGGCACATCACCGAATCGAGAACCCTGAGAGTCTGTAGCACCGGCGACTACCGCCCGTTCACCTTCCATGACCCGCAAGGAACCTGGAGCGGGATGGACATCGACCTCGCGGAAGACATGGCGCGCCGGCTCGGCGTCCAGGTCGAGATGGTGCAGACATCGTGGGCAAAACTCGTCGACGATCTCGACGACCGGTGCGACATCGCGATGGGGGGCATCAGCATCACGTTGAAACGCGCGCAGGACGCGGTGTACTCCGCGCCGTACCTGCGCGACGGCAAAGCCGCCATCGTGCGCTGTGCCGACGCATCACGATTCCGTTCGCTGCAGGACATAGATCGGGCCGGGATACGGGTCGTCGTCAATCCCGGTGGCACCAACGAGGAGTTCGCGAAGGGCAACCTCAAACAGGCCACGATCATCGAACATCCCGACAACAACACCATCTTCGGCGAGATCAGCGCCGGAAACGCGGACGCGATGATCACCGACGCCAGCGAGATTCGGTTCCAGACCGCACAGGACCACACGTTGTGCGGTGTGTCCACCGATCAACCGTTCACGTTCGAGCAGAAGGCGTACCTTCTGCCTGCCGCGGCGACCGATACCGCCCGGTGGGTCGACCAGTGGCTCAACATCACCCAACACGACGGCACATATGACCGGATCTGCCAGAAGTGGCTGGGACGCGTCGTCGGACCGTGATGCGATCGCGTTTGCTCGAGCACCGCAGAGGCTATTCTGCGGTTCGCACGGTCGACATCGGTGCGAGAAGGAGTGGCGGTCATGGCGAAGGATTCGACAGACAAGGCGGCAAAGGGCAACGGCGGGAAGACCGACCCCGCCGACAATCCCCCGCCGGGACCCACCGATCACGGCCGCGAAGGAGGCATGGCCACCCGCGAGGTGACTCCTGAACTCGTCGAGTCCGACGACGAGGACTGACCACTTCTCAGCGACGCCAGAACAGGTGGTGCAGGACGCCGCTGGAACTCGGCACCACCTCGAGGTGGTACCGGTCGAGCAACTCCTCGGGTGATTCCCAGAGCCGCGACCCGGATCCGATGGTGACCGTCGGCGACACCGCGACGTGGAGCGTGTCGATCAAATCGGCGTCGAGGAACTCACGAACCGTGGTCGCGCCGCCACCGAGTCGGACGTCTTTGCCCTGCGCCGCCTCCCGCGCCAGGTGCAGCGCGGTGTGTGGATCGGCGTCGATGAAATGAAACGTCGTGTCCGACAACGTGAACGACAGTCGCGGATGATGGGTCAGGACGAAAACCGGGGTATGGAAGGGCGGCTCGTCGCCCCACCAGCCCTGCCAATCGTGTTCTTCCCACGGGCCTCGATACGGGCTGAACTTGTTGCGTCCCATGATTTCCGCGCCGATGTTGTTCGCGAAGTCGCGCGTGAAGTAGTCATCGAGGCCGCGGTTGCCGCCTGGGTCGGTGCGGTTCGGCCAGCTCGCGGTGGCCCCGGCCCACGCAAACATCATGCCCGGATCGACGTCACCGAATGGGCGTTCGAAGCACTGGTTGTCGGCGGCGCCGAAACCGTCCTGCGACACGTTGAAGTTCTGCACCTTCAGCAGCTGGGCCACGCGTTCCTCCTGGTTGATTGCCCGACACGCTGTAGACCCTGGGACGCGACGAAACTCATCGACCTGGTTCGTCAGAGCCGGCAACCACAAGCCGGAGAGTACCGTCGATTCATGGCTCTACGCGCACTGGTTTTCGACGTCTTCGGGACCCTCGTGGACTGGCGCTCGGGTGTCGCCGACGCATTCCGGTCCGCCGGTACGGCGGGCGACCCGGAGGAACTCGCCGACGCGTGGCGGGCCCGGTATCGCCCGATCCTCGACGAGGTCAACGACGGTCTGCGGCCATGGGGCAACTTCGACGAGCTTCACCTGGCGACGCTTCAGGATGTGCTCAGCGAGCGGGAGATTGCGTTACCGCCGGATCAGTTGAACTCTCTTGTGCAGGCGTGGCACCGGCTCGACCCGTGGCCGGATGTCCGGGATGGCCTCGAACTGTTGCGCAGTGATTTCCTCACCGCACCGTTGTCCAACGGGCACGTGAGGCTGGTCGTCGACCTCGCCCGCCACGGCGACCTGCGGTTCGACTGCATACTCTCGGCCGAACTGGCGCACGCCTACAAACCCGCACCCCAGACGTACCTGACCGCGGCACACCTTCTCGACGTCGACCCCTCGGAAGTGATGCTGGTCGCCGCGCACCCGTCCGATCTCGCGGGCGCCCGCGCCGGCGGGCTGCGCACCGCCTTCATCGACCGTCCCCTGGAGCACGGACCGGCCACCCCGAAACGGTCCGACCGCAAGGCGGACGTCTCCGCAGGCGACCTGCACGAGCTGGCGCGGCTGCTCGCCGACGCGGGTTTCAACTGAAGGGGTTCGGCTGACCGCGTTCACGTGACCGGCTCAACGGACGTGCGTCCTGTGTCAACACCGGTCGGGCATCGATCGTTTCGATTGGCTAAGCTTTGGGGGAAACGTGTCCGACCCGAACACCGAGGTGACATACATGATCTTGATCAGGGCGGCTTTGGCCGGCGTCGCAGCCGCAGGCGTGGTCCTCGGAGGAGCAATGGGCCTGGCCACCGCGAGCGCCGATCCGGTGCCGCCGCCACCCGGACCCCCGGTGCCGCCGAACGCGCCGAAGAAGCCGGCCGAAACCTGGCACGGGCAGCCGATGGTGTGGGCACAGCTGCCCGCGGGCGGCCACTGGGGCGTGTGGATCAACGGAGACTTCCTCCCCTTCACCTGACCGTCAGCGGGTACCGACGCCATGGAATCCACACGCATTGACCGGTGGTTGTGGTCGGTGCGGCTGGCCAAGACACGGCCCGATGCAGCGGCGGCGTGCCGCGGTGGCCACGTGCGCGTCAACGACCGCGTGGCGAAACCGTCGACGAGCGTGGTTCCCGGCGACGAGGTACGCGCCAAACTCGGTGAACGCACCCGAATCGTCGAGGTCGTGCGGGTGATCCAGAAGCGGGTCGGTGCCGCCGACGCGGTCACCTGTTATCTCGACCGCACACCCCCGCCACCGCCGGTGGCCGCGATACCGGTGGCGGTCCGCGACCGCGGAGCCGGGCGGCCCACCAAGCGTGACCGCCGCATGCTCGACAAGTGGCGTTCGGGCCAGGGCTGACGCAGCGCGCCTGGCGCGGCCCGTGGCTGCGGATGCCCCTGCGACAGAATGGGATTCACCACCGCAGGCGGATCCGGTCGGGATCCGCTCAGGTCTCGACGCTCGGCGGCGGCCACGATTCCGGCCGCGGTGACTCCTGATCCCACCGCGACCACGTGTAGCGCTCCTGTTCGAGTTTGGTGGGATCGCCGAGCATGAAGGCGCGGTGGTAGCGGCTCGCACGGGCGATCGTCGCCATCCAGGTGATGACGGTGCTGACGCGGTTGCGCACACCGGTCAGGAACGCGATGTGGATGAACCCCCACGCGAGCCATCCCATGAACCCGGAGATGCGCACCCGGTGAACCTGCAGCAGTGCGTCGCCGCGGCGGATGTAGGCCGCCGAACCGAGGTCGTGGTAACGGTACGGTCGCCTCGGCTTCCCGGCGAGGTCGCGCCGGATGCACCGGGCGACGTGCAGACCACCTTGCATGGCGTTCTCGGCGACCCCGGGCAGCTTGTCTCTGCCGACGAGGTCACCGACGACGAAGACCTCCGGATGCCCGGGGACGGTGAGGTCCGGTTCGACCTCGATGCGGCCGGCGCGGTCGGTCGTCGCCCCGAGCACCTCGGCGACGTGCCGCGCGAACGGCACGGCCTCGACGCCCGCGGTCCACAGCACGGTGCGGGTCGCGTACTCCTCGGCCGGGTCGCCGTTCTTGGGGGTGACGGTCACGCCGTCACGGCGCACATCGGTGACGTGCACGCCCATCCTCAGTTCGACGCCGAGCGCGCTCAGCGATTCGGCCGCGCGTTCGGCGAGGTCCGGCGCGAAACTCTTCAACACGCGCTCGCCGCCGTCGAACAGCAGCACCCGGGCCTCTTCGGGTTCAATGCTGTGGAACTCGTTCGCCAGGGTCCTGGTCGCCATCTCCCTGATCTGCCCGGCCAACTCCACACCGGTGGGACCGCCCCCCGCCACGGCGAAGGTCAGCCACGCGTCACGTTCGGGTCCCGGCGGCAGGGTCTCGGCGATCTCGAACGCGGTGAACACCCGCTGCCGGATGCTCAGCGCGTCGTCGAGGGTCTTCATACCGGGTGCCCACTCGGCGAAGCGCTCGTTGCCCATGTACGACTGTCGCATACCCGCGGCGATCACGAGCACGTCGTAATCCAGCGTGAACGTGGTCTCGTCCGGTCGCAGGCAATCCACCTGGCGCCGGTCCGGATCGACCCGAACCGCTTCTCCCAGAAGTGGTTTGACGTTGCTGAACCTCGCGAGCTCCTCACGCAGCGGCCGGCTGATGTGGCCGATGCTCAACGTCCCGGTGGCGCACTGATACAGCAGCGGCTGGAACAGGTGCCCTGCGGCGCGGTCGATCAGGGTCACGTCGACGTCGAGACGACCCAACCGCCGAGCGCAGAACAGACCGCCGAATCCTCCGCCGATGATCAGCACCTTCAAGCGACCGTTGTTGTTCATCGCTACGAGGCTAGCCTGCTCGAAGTCAGTGCGTGGTCGGCGTCGACGAACGCCCCGTCGTGTCGCGGGAACGCGGCGTCAGTTGGCGACGGCGCGGCCGCGCAACACCTCCGAGCCGACGAACGTGAACAGTTGCGCGCCGGTGACCAGGGGGCGTGGAGCCCCGGTGAACCGGTGCGCCCCGACGCCGAATCCGACGCCGGGTTCGGACACCCAGATCTGGTCGAACCCGTTGTCGCAGAACCACGCACCGATCTGCGGCACCAGATCCGGCGCCTCCCGATGCCGGGTCCAGACCACCACCCCACCGGTGGCGGTGAACTGGTCGAGGACGCCGATGGTGCGTTCGACGTCGGCGTCGGTGATGTTGCCGAAGATTCCGCAGGCCAGCACGATGTGCGCGGGCACCAGATCCGAGTAATGGTCGGTCAGGGCGGCATCGCCGGTCACCACCACCACATCGGCCAGGCCCGCGGCCTGCGCGGCCGCGGCGGCGACGGCGGTGTTGCGCGGGTCCAGTTCGACCAGGCGCGCACGGACATCGTCGCGGCGGGGATGCTCGGCGAGCACCGGTATCAGGTCACGACCCTGCCCCGCGCACAGGCTGAGGATGCGCAGCGGGCCGGGCGGAGCCTCATTCAACGCATCTTTGATGATCTTCTGCACGGCGCTCAGCCGCCGCGACAATGCCGAATCGGGCCGGTCGTAGTCCGCATGCCAGGTGTGCCAGTCCACGCCAACACCATAGGTGCGCCTGTCGCGGCGTCGCGTGGGCGTGCGCAGGCCCACCGCGGCGGGCGACGCTCCGCCGCTGCCCGGAACTGCCGTGATCAATGCTGTGTTGCAACGCATTTCGAACGAACCAGCGTCAGCGGACCGTCGACGGGCGAATTTTCATCCGCGGTGGGTGAAAAGGTCGCAGCCCTCAGCCGTCGCCCTCGTGATGCGCCGGGTCCTCGGTATCGTCGGGGTCGCCACTCTGCGGCGGTTCCGGCTCGAGGGCGACGCTCTGGATGGGCCTTCGCATCGGGCCGGTGGTCGGCGCGTCCTCGGCAGGGCGCAGCCGCACGACGCGGCCCACGGCACGACGCAGCCCAGGTGGTCCCTCGATCCGGAAGAAGTCGCCCACCCGCCCGGCGCGGTAGCGCAGCGGCGACCCGAGGAACTCACCCAGCACCACGCCCGCCCCTAGCGCCAGCGCCGTGGCGCCCGCGGCCAGCAGTTGGGCCAGACCGTCGTTGAACCGATCCTCGACCGCGAAGAAGTACACCGCGCGGAACACCGCCATACCGGGAAGCATCGGGGTGATCCCCGCGGTGGATGTCACCAGGGCGGGCGCCTGACGGCGGATCGACAGCAGCGTCGCGAAGAGACCCACCCCGACCGCGGCCACACCGGTGGCGACGACCTGCCCGAAACCCGCCCAGCCCAGTCCGACGAGCACCACCTCGGCGAAGCCAGCCGCCAGCCCGGCCGGGAGCAGCGAGCGCCATGGCGCGTAGCTCGCGATGGTCAGACACACGCTGGCCAGCGCCGCGCCGATCACCGCGACCACGATCGGACCCGGTCGATACGGCGTCACGAAACCCTGCGTCGCGTCGATGTTCAACTCGATCTTCACCCCGGCGACGGTGGCGACCTGCAGTCCGGCGAGGACGCCGACGACGATGCCCGCGGTCATGAACAGCGCCTCGCTGAGCCGGGCCCCCGCGGTGATCATGTGACCGGTGATCGCGTCCTGCACCGAACCGACCAGGGTCAGGCCGGACAGCAACATGACGATGCCGGTGGCGACGAGCGCGGTCAGGCCCTGCCCGGTCACCAGATAGGCGGCGACCGCGACCAGTGTGGCGATCGACGCGCCCACCACGTTCTGGAAGAAGAACGGGGTGCCGATCCGGTTGAGCACCCGGCCGGTCCGGTCGATCGCGGCCGAGGTGAACGCGGCCACCAGACACGTCAACCAACTGCCACCGAGCAGCATCGCAATGCCGAACGCGAACCCCGCCCACCCGGCGGTGGCCAGCCAACGCGGATACGGGTGCGGCCGCTCGGTCACCACGTCCATGGCCGCGTGCGCCTGATCGACGGACACACCACCCGAAGTGATGTCGCGGATCAACGCGTCGAGTTCGGCCAGGCGCGTGTAGTCGGTCGACCGCGTCCGCACGGCGCGCATGATCGTCACCGGTGGACTGTCCGCCGTGGGCAGCGCGGAGACGATGATCGTGGTGAACGTGATGTCGACGACGCAGTCGGTGAGCCGGTAGGCCTGTGCCACATCCTGTGCGGTCGCCACCACGTCGGCCGTACCCGAGCCCGACGACAACATGACCTCGGCCAGGCGGATGACGAGATCCAGCACCTTGCGGGTGTGTACATCCCCCATCCCGCCCGAGCTCCGGCTGCGTTGCCCCGCGACGGGAGCCGGGTCGCGGTGCCCGCGCATCGCCACCCGCCGCAGCCCGCGGCGCAGGCGCGCCGCCCCTTCCGATCCTTCTTGCGCCATCGCCAAGCACGATACTGAGGCAGCGCTGGAAACCGATCGATCGACACCCACCACTCAATGGCAGACCCCGCCGCAGACACCGCCGCCGGGGCTCGCGCGATGCCGCGAAAAGCGTTGCAAACCAACACTGCAAAAAAATCTTGTTGTCGAAGGTATAGCGCAGGCCGCATCGGGGTAACCGCCGCGACATGACTGCGCGTCGAAGCGCTCGGCCGAACTTTGCCGAGCGCGAATCAGTACTGCGCCGACACCCGCAACATCGAGAAGCGCTCCCGGAACCGGAATCCAAGAAAGACTTGACTGCATCCAATCGGGCGAGCAATGTGGGCGGCATGCCCACTCGGGCGGAGTTCGAAGCCCAACTGCGGATGACGGACCTTCGGGTCACCCGCCCACGGATCGCTGTCATGGAAGCGGTACACGCAAATCCGCACGCCGACACCGAGACGATCTTCTCGGTGGTGCGGGATTCTCTGCCAACCGTTTCCCGACAGGCGGTGTACGACGTCCTGCATGCCCTGACCGCGGCGAACCTGGTTCGGCGCATCCAGCCGTCGGGTGCCACCGCGCGGTACGAGGCGCGCGTCGGCGACAACCATCACCACGTCGTGTGCCGGGAATGCGGCTCCATCGCCGACATCGACTGTGCGGTCGGCGAGGCACCGTGCCTGACGCCTTCGAACGACAACCACGCACTGGATGGCTTTCTGCTCGACGAAGCCGAGGTCATCTATTGGGGTCGGTGCCGGGACTGCTCGGCGGACGGCCCCTGATCACAGCCCACATCACCCACCACCCGGAAGGATTTCGCTGTGTCATCCGATACATCCGATAGCCGCCCACCTAATCCCGATACGAAGACCGCAAGCACCAGCGAGAGCGAAAACCCCGCGATCCCTTCGCCGAAGCCGAAATCGGGCGCACCGCTGCGCAACCAGGACTGGTGGCCCAACCAGATCGACGTGTCCCGGCTGCACCCGCATCCACCACAGGGCAATCCGCTCGGCGAAGAGTTCGACTACGCAGCGGAATTCGCCAAGCTCGACGTCGACGCGCTCAAGGCCGACCTGGTGGCGTTGATGACCCAGTCTCAGGACTGGTGGCCCGCCGACTACGGGCATTACGGCGGTCTGTTCATCCGCATGAGTTGGCATTCCGCGGGCACCTACCGCATCCATGACGGCCGCGGCGGCGGCGGCCAGGGCGCGCAGCGGTTCGCTCCGATCAACTCCTGGCCCGACAACGTCAGCCTGGACAAGGCCAGAAGGCTGTTGTGGCCCGTCAAACAGAAGTACGGCAACAAGATCTCCTGGGCCGATCTGCTGGTGTTCGCCGGCAACGTAGCGCTGGAATCCATGGGCTTCCAGACGTTCGGCTTCGGGTTCGGCCGGGAAGACATCTGGGAGCCCGAGGAGATCCTCTTCGGTGAGGAAGACGAGTGGTTGGGCACGGACAAGAGGTACTCCGGCGAGAAACGCCAACTCGCCGAACCCTACGGTGCGACCACCATGGGCCTGATCTACGTCAACCCTGAAGGCCCGGAAGGCCAACCCGATCCCCTCGCCGCGGCGCACGACATCCGGGAGACGTTCGGCCGCATGGCGATGAACGACGAGGAGACCGCAGCGCTGATCGTCGGCGGCCATACGTTCGGCAAGACCCACGGCGCCGGCGACGGAAGCCTGGTCGGCCCCGAGCCGGAGGCGGCCCCGATCGAGCAGCAGGGTCTCGGCTGGAAGAGCTCCTACGGTACGGGTAAAGGTCCCGACACGATCACCAGCGGGCTGGAAGTGGTCTGGACCAACACCCCCACCAAGTGGGACAACAGCTTCCTGGAGATCCTCTACGGATACGAGTGGGAGCTGACGAAGAGCCCCGCGGGCGCCTGGCAGTTCACCGCGAAGGACGGGGCAGGTGCGGGCACGATCCCGGATCCGTTCGGCGGTCCGGGACGCAACCCGACCATGCTGGTCACCGACATCTCGATGCGCGTTGACCCGATCTACGGCGAGATCACCCGCCGGTGGCTCGACCATCCCGAGGAGCTCTCCGAGGCGTTCGCCAAGGCCTGGTACAAGCTGCTGCACCGCGACATGGGACCGATCTCGCGGTATCTGGGGCCCTGGGTTCCCGAGCCGCAGCTGTGGCAGGACCCGGTGCCGGCGGTCGATCACCCGTTGGTCGACGACATAGACATCGCCACGTTGAAGTCCAAGGTGCTCGACTCCGGTCTGTCGGTGGGCCAGCTGGTCAAGACCGCGTGGGCGTCGGCGGCGAGCTACCGCAACACCGACAAACGCGGCGGCGCCAACGGCGCCAGGGTGCGTCTGGATCCGCAGAAGAACTGGGAGGTCAACGAACCGGCCGAACTCGCCAAGGTGTTGCCGGTGCTCGAGCAGATCCAGCAGGACTTCAACGCCTCGGCCGCCGGCGGCAAGAAGATCTCGCTGGCGGATCTGATCGTGCTGGCCGGTTCGGCGGCGATCGAGAAGGCCGCCGCGGCGGGCGGTCACACCGTCACCGTGCCGTTCGCGCCGGGACGCACCGACGCCGGCCAGGAGAACACCGACGTGGACGCCTTCGCGGTACTGGAGCCGCGGGCCGACGGGTTCCGCAACTACGTCCGCCCCGGCGAGAAGGTGCAGTTGGAGAAGATGCTCCTCGAGCGGGCCTACTTCCTCGGGGTGACCGCACCGCAACTGACGGTGCTGGTCGGCGGGTTGCGGGCGTTGGATGTCAACCACGGCGGCACCAAACATGGTGTGTTCACCGACCGCCCGGGCGCGTTGACCAACGACGTCTTCGTCAACCTGCTCGACATGGGAACCGAGTGGAAGACCTCGGAGACGACCGAGAACGTCTACGAGGGATTCGACCGCAGGTCGGGTCAGCTGAAGTGGACCGCCACGGCGAATGATCTTGTGTTCGGCTCGCATTCGGTCTTGCGCGCCGTCGCCGAGGTCTACGCCCAGTCCGACAACGGCGAAAAGTTCGTCGACGATTTCGTCAAGGCGTGGGTCAAGGTCATGAACAACGACCGGTTCGACCTCAAGTAGTCCACCACACACCGGACGAGGCCCGCGGGCACACCCGCGGGCCTCGTCGCGTCCAGGCGCGTCCGAATCGCGTCGACCGAATCCAGGGTCGGCGGAACCAAGGGTCCAGCCGGACCACGAGATTCTGAGGGTCCGCTCCCGGCGCGCCACCGTCACCCTGGATATGTAAGAGAAATCGGAGGCCAGAAAATGTCGGACGTCTACGAAGCAGTCATCAGCCGCCGAGCGGTGCGCGGCTTCACCGATCGTCCCGTGCCGAAGGAGGTGCTGGAGCGGGTGCTCGCCGCCGCCGCGTGGGCGCCGTCCGGGTCGAACACGCAGCCGTGGAACATCTACGTGGTCACCGGCGATGCGCTGGCCGAGCTGAAGAAGAAGGCCACCGAGCGGGTCGCCACCGGCGTTCCGTGGGATGAGCGGGAGTACGAGATGTACCCGGCCACCATGACCGCGCCGTATCTCGATCGACGAGCGGCGTTCGGCAAGGAGCGGTACAGCGCGCTCGGCATCGCCCGTGACGACTGGGAGGCCCGGCAGCGCGCCGCCATCGCCAACTGGGACTGCTTCGGCGCCCCCGCCGCCCTGTTCTGCTACATCGACCGCAGGCTCGGCCCCGCGCAGTGGGCCGATCTCGGCATGTACCTGCAGACCGTCATGTTGCTGCTGCGCGCGGAGGGCCTGCACAGCTGCCCGCAGATGGCGTGGTCGCAGGTGCGGAACACCGTGGCCGACGCCGTCTCACCGCCGCCCGAGCTCATGCTGTTCTGCGGTATGTCGATCGGCTACGAGGATCCTGCCGTGGGGTACATCCGGACCGGCCGTGCCCCGCTGGAGGAGACGGTGACGTTCGTCGAGTAGCCGCCGGGCTATCGCGCGTGCGCCTCGAAGAACTGCATCGACGACTGCGACGCGTCGAATCCCCGGATCGCCAGACCGACTTGTTGGGCCGGCAGCACCTCCGGGGCGCCGGGCCAGGTGTGCCCGCCGTTGTCGACGCGCATGAACACCACCGCAGTCCCCGCGGCGCACGGCGCGTAGGTGAGCTGCTCGGTCGTCGTCCCATCACCGACCGCCGGAAGGGTCTGCGCCGCAGGATCGTTCGAGCATCCGTCCAGACCGCGCCAGCGATCCACCAGTTGGGTGGCCGAGAGCACCGTGCTGGTACCGCCGCGTCCGTTCATGACTCCCCCACCGAACGGGACGATCGGATCGGCGGTGCCGTACATCGCCAGAACCGAAACCGGTTGCGACGGACTGCATCCCACGTTGGCGCCGAGTGTGCCTGCGACCGGCGCGATGGCCGCGAACAGATCGGCGCGCTGACACGCCAACCGGTTCGCCATGAAGGCACCCGCCGACAGTCCGGTGGCGAACACCCGGCCACGCGGAATACCGAAGTCGGTGACGAGCCGGTCGACCAGCGCCGAGATGAACCCGACGTCGTCGACGCCCTGCCGATCGGGCACCGAGGCACCGCGACCGTCGGCCCAACTGCGGTCGATACCGTCGGGATACACCACGGCGAAACCGTGTGCGTCAGCGACCGAATCGTAGTGCGTCAACGCGGCCTGGTCGGCACCGGTCAGGCCGGCCGCGTGAAGATTGACGACCAGACCGGTCGGCTTGTCCACACCGGGCGGCAGATGCAGCTGGTAGGTGCGGATCATCCCGCCGAAATCGATCTGAGCAGCCGGTATCGAACCCAACGGGTCGGCGTGACCTGGTGCCGTCCCGAGGCCGAGCACGGTGGCCGCGCCCAGCAGCAGACTCGTCACCACCCGAAGAATGCGCGTCGTCGACGCTTGAGCCATCGCTCCCCCACGAATCGACCAGCAAACGAAAATCCGACGCTACCCCGATCCGTCGCGCGAGATGTCGTGATCGCGGGATTCGGCTCATGGGCAGCTTCGGTGTCACCGGGCGTCGGCCGCCCACGCGATCAGACGGTCAACACCATGCGATACCGCGCCCGCGATTCGGCCATCGCCGCGAAGGCCTCGGCCGCCTCGGCGAGCGGGCGTTCCTCGATCCTGGCGCGGACACCGGACACCACCGCGAAGTGCATTGTCTCCTCGACGTCGCGCGCGGTCCCCGACGGATGGCCGGACACGCTGATCGCGGGCTGGATCAGTTGCGCAGGGCTGATGCCAAGGGGCTCGGCGGTGACGCCGACCACGACAAGTTCACCGCGCGGTGCGAGCCCGCCGACGGTGTCGGCCATGGCCTGTGCGTTGCCCGCGGCGCCGAGGACCACTGCGGCGCCGCCGAGATCCTGCAGTGCCGCCGCGACATCCTCGGACGTGGAGTCGATGTAGTGCCGGGCACCGAGGGCGCGTGCGTCCCGCTCCCGGTCGCCGCGGCCCCTTGCGATCACGACGGTGTCGAATCCCATTGCGGCAGCGAACTGTACCCCGAGGTGACCGAGTCCACCGAGACCCTGTACGGCGACGACATCGCCTGCGACGGCGCGGGTGTGGCGAAGCGCGTTGTAGACGGTGACCCCGGCGCATCCCATCGGTGCGGCCTCGGCGAAGGTCAGCTCGTCGGGGATGCGGGCCAGTGCGTTCGCCGGCGCGGTCACCGATTCGGCGTATCCACCGGGGTAACTGAGGCTGGGCACCTGTCCGTTGACACAGTGGATGAACAACCCTTTCCGGCACGGCACACACACGCCGCAGTGGCCGCCGAACCAGCCGATCGCGACGCGGTCTCCGACCGCGAAATCCTCGACACCGGGTCCCAGTTCGGCGACGGTGCCCGCGATCTCGTGTCCGAGCGTCAACGGCCATGAAACCGGGAAGAACCCGTTGGCGATCCCTTTGTCGGTGCCGCAGACGCCGCACGCCGCGACGTCGATCCTGACCTGGCCCTTTTGGGGTGGCGGGGTTTCGACCTCGGCGAGTTCCAGGGGACCGCCCGTTGATTTCACTTGTACGGCTCGATGAGTGGACATGCTGTGATTGAACACGCCGAAGCGGTCCTTCTCAGCGAAATGAAAAGCCCGGTGCCCGCTACCCGATCCGCCGAACCGCTCAGTGTGCGCCGAGTCTGCCGTCGAGGTATTGTGCCCGGCACGCGCGACGAGCCAGCTTGCCGCTGGTGGTCCGCGGAATGGCCCCGGCCGGCACGAAGCGGACATCGGCGGGGGTCAGACCGTGCCTGCTGGCAACCGCAGCGCGGACCGCGTCGATGCCCGGTTGCGGATCGGTGCGGGCGGTTCCGACCGCCCGTTCGGCGATCACCACCAGCCGGTCGGCAGGCCCATCGGCGGATGCATCCGGAATATCTTGGACCGCAACGGAAAACGCGGTGACGTGACCGCGCCGCACCAGCGGTGACGCGTCGGCGACGGTCGCCTCGATGTCGTGGGGATAGTGGCTGCGCCCGTCGATCACGATGAGATCGGCGATCCGGCCGGTGACGTACAGCTCGCCGTCGCGGTAGACACCGAGGTCGCCGGTGCGCAGCCACCTCGCATCGGCGGGCGCGCCGTCGGTGTGTCCGCCGGCCCGCAGCCGTGTCCGCAGCCTCGCACCGAACGTCGCGCGTGTCTGCTCGGGCAGGTTCCAGTAGGCGCGGCCGATGTTGTCGCCGTGCAGCCAGATCTCGCCGACCGTGCCGTCGGCCAGTTCCGCTGCGGTGTCGGGGTTTACGATCATCGCCCGCAGGCTGCGTGCGACCTGACCGCACGACACGTGCGCGACCGCACCGACGGCGTCGGCCGCGACCGGGACCGCGCGGCCGCGGGCCAGCTCGTCGCGGTCGAAGTAGTTCACCGATGCCTGCGCCGTGGGCGCGACGGTCGAGACGAACAACGTCGCCTCGGCGATGCCGTAGGACGGTTTGAACGCCGTCGGCGGCAGCCCGTACGGCGCGAACGCCTTGTTGAAGTCCTCGATCGCCGACGGGCTCACCGGTTCGGATCCGATGATGAGCACGACGTTGCTCAGGTCGATCTGGTCTTCATCGTCGGGGACGCCGCGCTGGGCAGTCCATTCGTAGGCGAAATTGGGTGCGGCCGTGATGACCCTGCCGTGCCGCGATTCGTCCGACAGCGCCTGGATCCACCGCTGCGGGCGACGGATGAACGCCGTCGGCGACATCAGGGTCGAGTGACCGCCGTAGACGGCCGGGAAGCCGATCATCGACAGGCCCATGTCGTGGTAGAGCGGCAGCCAGCTCATGCCGTGGGTGTTCCGGTTCAGCAGGTCGATCGACAGGATCATCTGCAGCAGGTTGGTGCCGACCGCGCGGTGGGTGATCTCCACACCGACCGGAGGGCGCGTCGACCCCGAGGTGTACTGCAGATGCGACACGTCGTCGACATCGACGGCGACAGGGACGAATTCGGAGCCCGCCGAGTCGGGCACCTCGTCGATGACGAGGACGTGCGGTTGTTTGCCGGGAAGCTTGTCCAGGAAACTGCGGACGGCGTCCTCGGCCGCGGTCGTGGTCAGCACGGTGCTGGGTCGCGCGTCGCCGAGGGCGGTGTCGAGACGCTCGGCGTGCCCCTGCAGCTCCGGGGCGAACAGCGGCACCGCGACGGTGCCTGCCTTGATCGCCGCGAAGAACCCGATCACATAGTCGAGGCCCTGCGGCGCCAGGATCGCCACCCGGTCACCCCGGGTCGCGACGCGTTGCACGGCGGCGCCGACCGCACCCAACCGGACCCCGAGTTGGGTCCATGTCAGCTCGGCAACCTGGCGTTCCCCGTGGCTGTAGTCCAGAAACCGGTAGGCCACCGAGTCCCCGACGTTGGCGATGTTGCGGTCGATGAGCGATATCAGGGTGGTGCCGGGCGGCAGCACGATGCCACCGTCGGCGTCGAGGCAGTCCTCGATCCGCAGGAGACCGGTGGGAGCCTCGTATTGAGCCCGCAAGCCGCTGTCCATGACCGCAGTCTAGGTGTCGCCGGGCGCCGATCGCCGCCCCCGCCGCCGAGCGTGAGGGACATCTCCTTCGCGGGTCACAGCGCGCGCCGGAGTTTGCCGTCGAGTTGTTCGAAGGTGCGGATCCAGCCGTGATGGAACCCGTCGTATTCCTCGGGTGGCAGCAGCGAATGTTCGATGGACATCAGGGTTTCGCCGTCGCCTGTGCTTTCGAACTCGACCTGCACGACGCTCACCCGTGACGGGTCGGCCCAGTCCGAGTTGCTCCAGGTGAACCGCAACAGCCGGGGCCGCTCGATCGTCAGGAACTGACCGGTGATGAGGACCGTCGCAACGGTGTCGTCGACGTCGAATCTCAGGCGTCCACCGACGCGGGGCTCCACGGTGACCGCCACGCAGCGCACCGGCCGTGGGCACATCCAGTCCATCAGCGCGTCCGGATCGAGCCATTCGTCGAATACCACCTCGGGCGCGGCGGGCATCACCCGCCGCACGCGGACGGTGGGCGACTCGGTCATCGATCGGTCCGCTTCCGGCGCAGACGCTCGGCGAGCGCGTCGGCGCGCACCGACCAGAACTCGGACTGCTCGTTGATCCATTGCTGCGCGTCGCTCAATCCGTCGGGGTTGAGTGACAACCAGTGCTCGCGCCCACGGATCTCCCGGCGCACCAGCCCGGCCGATTCGAGCACGCCGACATGGCGCGACACCCCGGCGAAGGTCATCGGCAGCGGGGCGGCCAGATCGCTGATCCTCGCGTCGCCGGCCCGCAGGGTCTCCAGCAGCCGGCGACGTGTCGGGTCGGCGAGCGCCGCGTAGGTCCGGTCCAGCCGCTGATCTTCAACCACATTGTTGACTATATCCGTCGGCGGTGGTGTGCTGAAGCATATGTTCAACAAATCTGTTGAATGTTCGGAACCGAGAGGAACGGATATGACCACCCCCGCTCACGACGTCGTGTCACCGGCCGAATGGCAGGCCGCACTCGCGCAGATGCTCGTCAAGGAGAAGGAGTTCACCCGTGCCAGGGATTCCTTGGCGGCATTGCGTAGACGTATGCCGTGGACCCAGGTGGACAAGCAGTACACATTCGAGGGCCCGAGCGGACGGGTGAACCTGCTGGACCTCTTCGAGGGACGCCGTCAACTGATCGCCTACCGCGCGTTCCTGGATCCCGGGGTCCACGGCTGGCCCGAACATGGTTGTGTCGGTTGCTCTTTGATGGCCGACCACATCGGCAACCTCGCACACCTGAACGCGCGCGACACCACGCTGGTCTACCTGTCGCGCGGATCGCAGGCCGACATCGGCCGAATCAAGACCCGCATGGGATGGCGCCACCCCTGGTACACGATCATCCCCACCGACGACGGCGCGTTCGACGTCGACTTCGGCGTCGACCAGTGGCACGGCACCAACGCGTTCATCCGCGACGGCGACCGCATCTACCGCACCTATTTCATCAACAACCGCGGCGACGAGACGTTCGTCAACACCTGGGACTTCCTCGACATGACCGCGCTGGGCCGCCAGGAAACCTGGGAGGACTCCCCGGCCGGCTATCCGCAGACCCGCCCGTACGAATGGTGGTCCTGGCACGACACCTACGCCGCGCACCGGTCGTCACGGTGGTTCGGTGACCCCGATCCCGACGATCCCCACGATCCGCGACCGGCACGATCGGAGACGATCTCCGGGTAAGGTCGCCGCCGATTCGCCGGGCCGCCGGCCGTCACGGCCCGGCGAGGTCGTCGAGGAGGTGACGCAGACCCGATGCGGGATGAACGTGTGCACCCGTGGCGCGGACCCGTTCGGCGAGACCGCGGTCCGAGGTCGCGACAGTGACGCCGCTCGGGTCGGGATCGCCGTCGAGCAGCCGGATGATCTCGTCGTCGGCGGAGTTCGGTGCGGATTCGGGTGCATGGGTGACGCCGATGATCGACGACTCGATCAGCGGTGTCGTGGGCGCCTCGAAAACCACTGTGACGCGGACCTTTTCGATCGAGGCCCAGCGCTCGAGCCGATCGACCAACTGCACCATCGCGGCGCGGCGGTCCCGCCACCAGCCGTCGGGGCGTGAACCGATCACGTTCATGCCGTCGACGATCCAGTGCACCGGTCTCACCCCGCGGCGACCAGGGCGCGCAGATCGTCGAGGACCTCACGCAGGACCATCCGCAGATCCGTCTCGCGGTCCTCGCCGATCCACCGCTCGAAGGCCACCTTGAACACCGCGATGCCGGTTTCACCGGCCAGGTCCGCCGCCGGTTGCGGCACACCGCGATCCCGTAGCGCCGCCGCGACCGCGGCCGCCAGCGCCGCGAGCTTGATCAGTTCGCGCTCCTGCAGGGCGGTGTTGGCGCCGACGACGGCCTGACGCCGGCGCGCCACCGGGTGGCGGCCGACGAACATCTCCCCCACGGCCTCGAGTCCCGCCGCGACGGCCTCGAGCGCACCGGCATCCGCGGGCGCCGCGGCGACCGCGTCGACGAACAGATCCTGCAGGACGTGCTCACCGCCGAACAGGACCTCGCGCTTGTCGGCGAAGTACCGGAAGAAGGTCCGCTCGGTGAGCCCGGCGCGCTCGGCGATCTCGGCGACCGTCGTCTGCTCGAACCCGCGCTCGGCGTACAGCTCGAGCGCGGCCCGTTCCAACCGTCCCCGCGCGTCGGGCTCCCAGCGGCTCATGGGCCGATCCTAGGGGAATGACAGTTACTGTCATCATGTTGCATAGTGATGTCAGGGACTGACACCGCACGGGTGCGGCCCACCACCATCAGGAGGTTTCACATGCGCGTTTTCGTCACCGGAGCGTCCGGCTTCATCGGGACGGCGGTGTGCGACGAGCTCATCGCCGCAGGCCACGAGGTCACCGGCCTGGCACGATCCGACGCGTCGGCGCAGGCACTGGCCAAGGCGGGTCGCGGCGTCCACCGCGGTGACCTCAACGATCTCGACAGCCTGCGCTCGGGCGCCGCGGCCGCCGACGGAGTCATCCACCTGGCGTTCGTGCACGACTTCGCCGACTTCGCCGGGTCCGCCCAGACCGACCGGCTCGCGATCGAAACCCTCGGGGACGCACTGGCCGGGTCGGACCGGCCCCTGATCGTCGCCGCGGGCATCGCCGGCCTGCCGGCCGGCACCACCGAGGACGACCCCACACCGCCCGGTTACCCGCGTTTTTCCGAACCCACTGTGCTGGAACAGGTTTCGAAGGGTGTGCGCGCCTCGGCGGTGCGGCTGCCACCGTCGGTGCACGGCGCGGGCGACTACGGATTCGTCCCCGAGCTGATCTCGGTCGCGCGCACGCGCGGCGTCTCGGGCTATCCGGGCGAGGGCGCCAACGTCTGGTCGGCAGTGCACCGCGCCGACGCCGCCCGGGTGTTCCGGCGCGCGCTCGAAGACACCCCTGCCGGCTCGCGGTGGCATGCGGTGGCCGAGGAGGGCATCCCGGCGCGCGAGATCGCCGAGACCATCGGTCGCAATCTGGGCATACCGGTCGCATCGATTCCGCAACCCGACGTGACGTCCCACTTCGGCTGGATCGGCTCGTTCTTCTCCCTGGACGCCAACGTGTCCGGCGCGCTGACCAGGCAGCGGCTCGGGTGGGAACCCACGGGTCCGGGACTGCTCGCCGACCTGGATGCCGGGCATTACTTCCAGCCCGGTCTCGAGACGGTCACAGGCTGACCGTCTATCGCTGCGCGGTCCGTCGATTCGAGGTTCACTGGAAGCCTCATCCGGCGCACGCACGTGGGAAGGAGCACCGCCATGGTCGCTGAACCCAACCCTGCTCCTCCCACGGCGAACGCCAGGCCCGCTGCCCGCCACATCCGCCTGACCTCACACCACGGCGCCGAAGGCGCGCTGAGCATCCGCTGGGGCGCGCCGACCGCGGCCGAACGCGGGCCGGTGATCGGGACCACCACCACCCGCGCGCACCGCAACGTGATCGGCACCCACAGCGGTTCCTACAGCGTGTACCGGGCACTGGCCGTCGCCTCCGGCGCGCTGTCACCGGAGCACCGCGCCGATCTGACCAACACCGCACCCACCGACGTCATCGGCCCCTATCCACAATGGAGCGATCCGAATGCGATCGTGAGCCTCGACCCGTGGGGCGCCATGGTGGCCGAGGCCTTCACCGCAGAACTGGCGGCCGGTTTCGACATCCGGCCCACCATCGCGATCACGAAGGCACACGTGATCCTGCCCGAGATCGCCGACGCCATCGCCAAGGGCCGGTTGCGGCCGGACGGCCGGATCCTGCTGGCGACCGGCGCGGCGCTGGTGACCAAGGCCGCCATCGAACCCGTCTGGTACCTACCCGGTGTCGCGGCGCGATTCGGCTGCAGCGAAACGACATTGCGCCGCGTGCTGTTCGAAGAGACCGGCGGCATGTACCCGGAGTTGGTCACCCGCAGCGATCTTGAGGTGTTCCTCCCCCCGATCGGCGGTCAGACCCTCTACATCTTCGGCGCCGCCCGCGACCTGGCCGACCCGTCGGTGGAACTGACCGCCCGGGTGCACGACGAATGCAACGGTTCCGACGTGTTCGGGTCCGACATCTGCACGTGCAGGCCCTATCTCACCCATGCGATCGAGGAGTGCATCCAGGGCGCGCAGCGCGGCGGGGTCGGACTGGTGGCCTACTCGCGCAAGGAGGGCCGAGCGCTCGGTGAGGTGACCAAGTTCCTGGTCTACAACGCCCGCAAGCGGCAGGAGGGCGGCGACACCGCCGATCAGTATTTCGCCCGCACCGAGTGCGTCGCGGGCGTGCAGGACATGAGGTTCCAGGAGCTCATGCCAGATGTGCTGCACTGGTTGGGGATCCGCAAGATCCACCGGCTGGTCTCGATGAGCAACATGAAGTACGACGCGATCGTGGGCTCGGGGATCGAGGTCGGCGAGCGCATCAACATCCCCGACGAGCTGATCCCCGCCGACGCCCGCGTCGAGATCGACGCGAAGATGGCCGCGGGCTATTTCACCCCGGGACCGGTTCCCGACGCCGACGAACTGAAGATCGCGAAAGGCCGCGGCCTCGCCTGATGAGCCCCACCGATGTCCCGGCCGCGGTGGCGACGCTGCGTTCCACGCGGACCATCCGCGACCGTGCCCGTTTCCTGCTGGATCGCGCGCGTGCCGCGGAATCGTCGTGGTTCGTCGTCGACGACCGGTCCCTGCAGCGCGCCGCGACGGAGGTCGCCGCGGTCACCCGGCAGAACTACCCGGACCTGGACATCCCGTACCACAGCCGATGGCGGCACTTCGAGGCCGGCGGGATCGACCGCAGGCAGCAGATCGACGCCCGCCTGCCCGACCCGGATGCCCGCAGCCGCGCGATGATCGACCTGACCGTGGTCAGTGTGCTGCTCGACGCGGGTGCCGGAGCGCGCTGGCGCTACACCGACCCCGACACCGGACAGACCCTCACCCGGTCCGAAGGTCTCGGGGTGGCCAGTTGGCACGCGTTCTGCGGCGGCGTGTTCTCCAGCGACCCTGGCGATCCGCTGCGGGTGGACGCTGCGGGCCTGACCGGCCTCGACACCCAAGCGCTGGCCCGCGCTTTCCAGGCCGGTCCGGACAACCCGCTGGTGGGCCTGGACGGACGGGTTCACCTGCTGCACCGACTGGGGAACGCACTCACCGGGCAACACGCGCGACCGAGCACCGTGCTGGCCGACCTCATCGATCCCGGCGGGCAGGTCGCCGCACATGACATCCTCGACCGGCTGCTGGCCTCGCTCAGCGGGATCTGGTTGACCCCCGGCGTCATCGAGAACCATCCGCTCGGTGACTGCTGGCCGCACCGGGCGGTACCCGGCCCGGACGCGTCGGCCGGCTGGATGCCGTTCCACAAGCTCTCGCAGTGGCTGACGTATTCGCTGCTGGAGCCGTTCGAATGGGCCGGGGTACGGGTGACCGGACTCGACGATCTGACCGGCCTGCCCGAATATCGCAACGGCGGCCTGTTTTTCGACACGGGCGTGCTGCGGTTGCGCGACCCGAACCTGGTCGAACGCACCTGGTCGGTGGGTGACGAGCTCATCGTGGAGTGGCGCGCACTGACCGTGGCGCTCCTCGACGAGGTCGCCCCGCTCGTACGGGACGTGCTCGGCGCACCGGATCTGCCGTTGGCGTGTGTGCTCGAAGGCGGCACCTGGGCCGCCGGTCGTGCTCTGGCACAACGTCTGCGGGGCGGGCGACCACCGCTTTCCATCGACAGTGACGGCACCGTCTTCTAGAGGAGACCCGATGGGCACCCTGCACCTGATCGACCACCCCCTGGTCCAGCACAAGCTCACCCTGATGCGGCAGAAAGACCTGTCCAGCAAGGGTTTCCGTCAGCTGTTGAACGAGATCTCGATGCTGATGACCTACGAGGTGCTGCGCGACCTCCCGTTGCAGCCGGTCGAGATCCAGACGCCGCTGGAGACCATGACCGGTACCGTCGTCGACGGCAAGAAGCTGGTGTTCGTGTCGATCCTGCGGGCAGGCAACGGCATCCTCGACGGCATGCTGAGCGTGGTGCCGAACGCCCGCGTGGGACACATCGGGCTGTACCGCGACCCGAAAACACTTGTGGCGGTCGAGTATTACTTCAAGCTGCCCAACGATGTGGCCGAGCGCGACGTCGTCGTCGTCGACCCGATGCTGGCGACCGGGAACTCAGCGGTCGCCGCCATCGACCGGGTCAAGGAGTACCGGCCCCGGTCGATCAAGTTCGTGTGCCTGCTGACCTGCCCGGAAGGTGTCGCCGCGGTCCAGGCCGCGCATCCCGAGGTGACGATCTACACCGCGGCGGTGGACCGCGCGCTCAACGAGCACGGCTATATCGTGCCGGGACTCGGCGACGCCGGTGACCGGATCTTCGGCACGAAATGAGCATCGCGGCCAGGGATGTCGGACCCGCGCGTCCACTGCACCGATGGGGTCTCGGCGCATTCGTGCTCGTCGAGGTCGGCTATCTGGCGGTGTCCGGGGTGTGCGTGCGGCGTGGCCGTTCGCGGTCGCGGTGTTCGTGACGGTGACGTTCGTCGCGCCGGTGTGCGAGGAGATCGTCTATCGCGGCCTGCTGTGGGGTGCGCTGGAGCAGCGCTGGGGGCGCGTCGTCGCGGCCGTGGTGTCAACCGTGGTGTTCGCGCTGGCCCATTTCGAGCCGGTGCGGGCGCCGCTGCTCCTGGTGGTGGCGGTCCCGATCGCCCTCGCGCGGCTGTACACCGACGGGCTGCTGGCAGGCATCGCCGCCCATCAAATCACCAACCTGCTGCCCGGACTGGTGCTCATGTTCGGGCTGATGGGCATGACACCGGCCGGGTGAACCCGCCTCACCTGCTGCGGTCGCGCACCTTGTAGGTCGACGGCCACGACAGGCGGCTCTCGTCACCCACCAGCGGAGTGCCCGAACCACCCACCCGGACGTCGTACGCCTCCTGGCCGGGGCCGACCTCACGGTTGGCGTGCTCCTGCGCGAGGTAGTACAGCTCGTCGATGGCGGCCTCGCTGTAGGCGACGAACGTGGTCTTGCGGACGACGTCGTTGATGCCCTCCATCATGCGGTCCGGTAGCACCCGCGACACCAGCGCCGCCGCGCCGAGCAACGCGAACGGGATGACCCAGTAGCACACGAACGACAGCGGTGTCCTGGTGTCCAGGATCGTGGCGTCGCCCTGCACGATCGGCGGGATCGCCGAGGAGACCGTCATCCCGGCGAACGCGCCCACCCACACCCACGTCAGGATCGCCACGATGCGCTTGAACAGATCGCTCTCGACGACCCCGGGTGGCTGACCGACCTCGGCGTACTCCTTGACGAACGGTTTGCCGATCAGCGCGCCGACGAGTGCGACGAGCAAGATGCCCGCATTGCTCAGCGGCTGCATCCACCGCTCCATCGCGTCCTGGCTGAGCACCAGGGTCAAAACGGTCAGCACCACGAACGTCGCGAGGGCGCCGATCTCCAGCGTCCGCCCCGGACCGCCCGACAGCCTGCTGATCACGAACGAGGCCACGGCGGTCGCGAGGGCGACCAGCACCGCGGTCAGGAATGGGACATTGCCGACGAGTACCCAGTAGATGATCCATGGCGCGAAACCGAACAGTAGGCCCACAAGGGCACAGTCTAGGGACTTACCGTTGGCAATTCGGCAAGTATCACGGCATGCCGCGGGTGCCGGTCGCGATCACCCCGTCAGCGGTCGGTGTCCGAGCCGCGATCCGCTCCGCCGCCGGGTCCGTCGGGTTCGCTGTCGGGTCCACTGTCGGGTCCGGAGGCCTCTCGCCTGACGTTGCGACGCCACTCGGAGATCTTGCGGCCCACCGTGTCCGCCGCCGACGTCGCGGCCTGACCCACCCCGTCGACGATGCCGCCGAGGCCGTCGCGGATCCCCCGGATCAGCGGATCGTCCGATTGATCGAAACCGTCGCGGTAATGCCGGGCCGCCTCGCCGATGTCCTCGCGCCACGCGGTTTTGTCGTCGTCTTCCCGACGCGGATAGTCACCCGCCAGGACAGCGCCGTAACCGCCGGTGTCGACCCACTGCGTCAGCGCCGCGGCCCGCAGCACCGAGAACGGGTGCGTCTTGAGTTCCAGGTTGAGCAGTTTGAGCAGACCGTCGCGCATGTCGCCGGTGCGCTCATACTCGCGCGCCTGGGCGAGAAACGCCTGCGAATCCAGCTTGTCGAGGCGCGCCCCTGCCGCGAGCTTCAACTCGACCCGGATCGCGGAGTCGAGATCCTGACCGCACAGCAACCCGGCCCGGTCGCCCGAAAGTTCGGATTTGCGTTCCCATTCCATCAGCGCGGCCACGATCGCGCGCAGCGCCCACCCGCCGACCGGGACGAACCCGAACGTCGAAGCGATCCGCATGAGATGCATCAGCATGGTCCGGTACACCGCGTGGCCGCTGAGCGCGTGGCCGAGTTCGTGCCCGATGACGAAACGCATCTCCTCGGGTGACATGAGGTCGTACATGCCGGAGGTGACCACGATGAACGGCTCGTCCATGCCGATCGTGTACGCGTTGGCCACCGGCGATTGCGTCACGAACATCTCCGGTCGCCCCGGCGCGTCGAGCACCTGCACGCAGTCGTCGAGCAGTTGGTGCAGATCCGCGAACTGGCGCGGGCCCACCCGCGCCGAACTGGCCAGGTACAACAGGCGGTGCTGCCGTTCGCGCAGCATCCCGGACAGCACCTTGAGGACCTGGTCGAAACCCTTGAGCCGGCGCAACGCGGTCAGCGCGGTGCGGTCGGCCGGATGCTCCCATGCCCGGGAACTGATCCCGGGAAACGTCTTTCGTGTCGGCTGAGCCGACGGTTGCGTCGCCGGTGGTTGAGTCATGCCGAACCGCCCCTTCTACGCCTGCAGGTCAACCCTACGGACGGTGCGGCGGGGGCGGTGACACTTTCTGCCGTGGTGTACCGGTCAGGCGATGATGCGCACCAGATACGGCGTCATGTTCTCGGTGCGCACCGGGGAGACCTGTACGCCCGAGTCGGTGGTCTCGACCATCTGGCCGTTGCCGATGAACAGCGCCACGCTCTGGGTGCCCTCCGGCCCGTAGAAGATCAAATCGCCCGGCAGAGCCTGCGACGGCAGCACCTTCTGGCCCACCTTGTACTGCTCGCCGGAGGACCGCGGCATCTTCACCCCCGCCCCGGCGAACGCGTAGACGATCAGACCTGAGGCGTCGAAGCCGACGACGTCGGGCACCGGGGCCGCGACCGGGGCAGGCAGACCCGGTGTCACCGCGGGTGTCAGGCCCGGTGTGACCGCGGGCGTGTTCAGGCCCGGCGTCAGCGCCTGGGGTGTCGCCGCCGGTGCGAGACCCGGATAGGCGGCGCCGGGAACCGCTGTGGCAGGCGGGATTTCGCGCGGAACACCGCGCGTGGGTCCGTTGACATCGCCGCCGCCATAGGCGAAGGGCACGCCGCGCTGCGAAAGCGCCCTGGTGATGACGATTTCGACGAATCTCTGATTGCCGGCCGGCCGGTCATACGGGGCGGCGCCGGCGATCGCGGGGGTCCCCACGAGCATGGCGGTGCTGACCGCAAAGCTCACCACAACGCCAACCACGGTGGCATACGCGCGTCTCATCCGAACATCAACTCTCTCGACCTCAGGGTGAAACACGACGCTGACTGCTGGTCGACTCCAGTAGCGTCAATTAGTTCTACCCCGCGACATGGCGGTTTGCCCAATTTCTGTGGGGCACAACGTCGATCAGATGCAATACCGTGACCGAACGGTGACGCTGGGCGGTTTCCGGGCGATCCGGCACCGCCGTCGCGCAGTGCGGATGCCACATGAGGGCGACATCACGGTCACATCACCGCCGCCCGTGCCGCCGCGGTCACAACCCGGCCGGGCACCGCGGAAAATGGTTGCTGGCGCGCTGTTCGGCGCGGCCAGGCCGACGCGCGTGCGGATCGACTGTCAGGATGTGCACATGCACTCCAACCCGCACACCTTCTCAACCCGGTTGTGGCATGGGATCGAACCGGTCTACGCGGACATCCTCGCGCATCCGTTTCTCACCGGCCTCACCGACGGCACGCTCGACGAGAAGACGTTCGCCCACTACGTCGCCCAGGACGTGCACTATCTGCGCGACTACGCCCGCGCGCTGTCGATCGTCGCGGCCAAGGCACCACCCTGGCCGACACCGCGATGTTCGCCCGGCACACGGCCGAGGTCTTCGACGTCGAACTCGGACTGCACAACGAACTGCTTCCGGAACTGGGGCTGGATCCTGCTGCCCTGGACGCCGAACCGGTCAGCCCGACCACACAGGCCTACACCAGCTATCTGCTCGCCACGGCCTACGCGGGCAGCTTCGCCGACGGTCTGGCCGCGGTGCTGCCGTGCTACTGGATCTATGCGCGGGTGGGCGCCGAACTGATGCGGCGCGGATCGACCGATCCGAGGTACCAGCGCTGGATCGCCAGCTACGGCGGCGAGGAGTTCGCGGCCACCGTCGCCGAGGTGCTCGCGCTCACCGACCGGCTCGGCCTCACCCTCAGCGACGCCGAACAGACCGCAGCGCAGCGACATTTCGTCGTCACGTCCCGCTACGAATGGATGTTCTTCGACGCGGCGTACCGCCGCGAACAGTGGCCGGTCTGAGCGAGCCGGTCCGAACAAGAGAAAACCCTCACCCGCGAGGCGCGGGTGAGGGTTTGCGGTCGGTATACGAGAGCTCGTGTCAGCTGAGCGCTTTCAGCGCCGCATCGTAGTCGGGTTCCTGCCCGATCTCCGGCACCAGTTCGCTGTACGCGACCTTGCCGTCGGCGCCGAGCACGACAACCGCCCGGCCCAGCAGACCGGCCATCGGCCCATCGGCGATCGTGATGCCGAAGTCCTCACCGAAGCTGTCACGGAACGCCGACGCGGTGGTGACGTTCTCGATCCCCTCGGCACCGCAGAAGCGCTTCTGCGCGAACGGCAGATCCTTCGACACGCACAGCACGGTGGCACCGCTGGACGCGGCCTTCTCGTTGAAGGTGCGGACGCTGGTGGCGCAGACCGGCGTATCGACCGACGGGAAGATGTTCAGCAGGACCGGCTTGCCGCTGAACTGGTCACTGGTGACCGCGCCGAGGTCGGTGCCGACGAGAGAGAAGCTCGGGGCCGCGGAGCCGACCGCGGGCAGCTCGCCGACGGTGTTGATGGGGTTTCCACGCAGGGTTATCTGTGCCATGGGCAACAGTCTGTCAAAACTCGGGCCGGTACGAACAGTCCGGGGTGCGACGGCAGGTCGCGGCGGCGGCGGGGATCATGGGTTCCGATGATCGAGCTTCCCGACGCGGTACGCGCCATGGCCGCGCGCGGCCCGCAGTGGCAGGCCTGGGTCGACGGCCTGGCCAGAAAGGTCCGCACCCAGCTGGACGAGTGGGAACTGACCACCGATGGGGACGTCACGAACGGGTACTGCTCGATCGTCGTGCCCGTGCGTACCCGCGACGCCGCGTCGGCGGTGCTGAAGATCGCCTTCCCCGACGACGAGACCGCGCACGAACATCTCGCGCTGCGCCGCTGGGGCGGTCGCGGCGCCGTGCGGCTGCTGCGCGCCGACCCCCACCACCGCGCCCAGTTGCTCGAACGGCTCGGCAACCGAAACCTCAACGAGCTCTGGGACATCGAGGCATGCGAGATCGTTGCAGGCCTGTACCGGGCGCTGCATGTGGCGGCGCTGCCGCAGCTGCGCTCGCTGCCCCGGTCGGTCACCCGCTGGACCGAGGGGCTGGCCGCGTTGCCCCGCAGCGCGCCGGTGCCGCGCAGGCTCGTCGAGCAGGCGATCGCCCTCGGTGACGACCTCGCCACCGACCGGGCCAGCGGCGGCGTGCTCATCCACGGCGATCTGCACTACGAGAACGTACTCGCCGGTCCCGACGGCGACACCTGGCTGGCGATCGACCCGAAGCCGTTCGACGGCGACCCGCACTACGAGGTCGCCCCGATGCTGTGGAACCGCTGGGACGAGCTGACCGGATACGTGCGCGAGGGCGTGCGGCGCCGGTTCCACGCCGTGGTCGACGCGGCAGAACTCGACCCGGACCGGGCCCGAGCCTGGGTGATCGTGCGGATGATGCACAACGCGATGTGGGAACTGACCGAACAACCCGAACCCGACGCCCACTGGCTCACGATCTGTGTGGCGATCGCCAAGGCGGTCCAAGACTGAGCGCCCTCAGCTGGCCGCGACGGCGGCACGCAGACACTCGCGCCACCACGACAGCCGGGCCGGATCGCTCATCGCGAACTGCTCGAGCAGCTCGGGCTGCGGGGCCGGTGGCATCGGTGCGACCGGCAGGTGGCCGTCGGCGTCGGCCACGAGCGAGCGCGAGGCGACGACGAGATCACCCGCCAGCAGCGGCCGGGTGCCCAACTGGCAGGCGAACGGCAACTCGGGCAGCGCGCCCGCCACGGCGAGCCCGGCCGCCAACCCGACGCTGGTCTCCAGCATCGAGGTGACCACGCACGGCAGTCCCGCGGCCTCGGCCACGCGAAGGGCTCGCCGCGCACCACCGAGAGGTCCGCACGCCAGCACCACGACATCGGCGGCGTCGCGCAGCAGCGGATCCACCGGCGTGCCCGGATCCGACGCGGCGTCCCGCGCGGTCGCGTGCGCCGCGATGGGCACGTCGCTGTGCCTGCGCAGCCGGACCAGTTCGGCGAGCGTCGCACAGGGTCGTTCGACGAACTCCAGGCCACCGGCGGCGGCGTCGAGTGCGGCGATGGCCGTGCGGGCCGTGTCGACGTCCCATCGGCCCCTGGCGTCGCACCGCAGCGCCGCGTCGGGACCGAGCGCGTCACGCACCGCGGCGACCCTGGCCGCGTCCTCATCGAGGCTGCCCACACCGACCTCGACCGACGCCGTGCGGCACGGCGATCCGGCGGCGATCTCGCGGGCCCGTCGCGCATCGACCGTGGGCACCGACACTGCCACCGGGACCCGGCCGCGCACCGGGTCGGGCCAGCCGACCGTTCCGGGTTCGATGGCCGCGGTCAGCCACCGGATCGTCGCCTCGTGCGACGCGGCGCCGCCGGTGTGCGGAGCACCGGCGGCCGGGCTGAACTCACCCCACCCCTGCGGCCCCTCGATGAGCAGGCCTTCGCGCACGGTCATGGTGCCCACCGGATCGGTCAACGCGATCGCGAAGGCCGGCGCACGCTCGAAGTCGATCAGGGTCTGCACAAGTTGGTGACGCTAGCCGAACGGGCCTCGGCAGCGCTCCGTAATGACCCGCGGCGACATGGCGTGCATAGAATGCGGCAGCAGCGACTCGGACAGGAGCCGACATGACGTGGACGATTCGGCGGGGTGTGCGCACGGCGTTGTGGGGATTGTCGGTCGCCGCGCTGGCCGCCGCCCCGATGGGTGTGACGACGATCGCGACACCGGCCGTGAGCGCGGCATGCCAACCCGGCGAGACCGGCGTGACCAACGGGTGCGCCCCGTTCTGCGTCCCAGGTAGGCACCTCGACACCGCCACCGGTCTGTGCCTCAAGGACGCACCGCCCCCACCACCGCCGAACATTGCGCCCGCGGGGTAGGTGTTCACCCCGCGCGATATTCGATTCGAGCCCGAGCCGGTGGCCAACTAGGCTGGCCGCCATGCCCAGAGTCCTCACCGTCAACGTGGCACATCCCTGTCCGAACCCGGACAACGGGAAGCGCGTCACCGGTATCGACAAGCGCCCTGTCGACGGCGCGGTCGAGGTCCGCTCCCCCGGCCCGCGGCGCGGTGGCCTCGGCAGCGGGTTGGTGGGCGATGTCATCGGCAACTCCAGGCACCACGGCGGTGACGATCAGGCCGTGTACGCCTATGCGCGCGAGGATCTCGACAACTGGCAGGTGACACTCGATCGCGAACTCACCAACGGCATGTTCGGCGAGAACCTCACCACCGAGGGCATCGACGTGACCAATGCCGTGATCGGTGAACGGTGGCGCATCGGCACCGGCGGTCTGGAGCTCGAGGTGACCCGGCCCCGCACGCCGTGCCGAACCTTCGCGGCGTTCCTCGACATCAACGGACTGATGAAAACCTTTACCAGGGCCGGGAATCCGGGTGCCTACCTGCGACTGGTGCAACCCGGGCAGGTGCGCGCCGGAGACGCGGTCGAGATCGTCGACCGGCCGGATCACGGCATCACCATCGGCATCGTGTTCCGCGCCATCACCGGCGAACCGGACCTGCTGCCGGAGATCCTGCGCGCCGACGCGCTGGCCACCGAACTCAAGGAGCTCGCCTCCCGGCGCGTCGGCGCGGTGTGACTCAGGAGGTGAAGTTGGGCAACGTGATACCGACCGCGGCATTCTCCTCGGGAGTTCCCAGGCGGTAGCCGTAGCGTTGCGCCGTCGCCACAAAATGGCCGAGTTCGGCCGGTGTCATCGGTGGCGAACCCGCCGGGCGGCCTATCTCGCGGAAGAACCGGCCGATTTGCGGCGTGGTGATGACGAGGTCGACAGCGGGCTCGTCGGAAATGTTGCGGTGCGCATGTAGTGCGTCGCCCGGAACCCGCACGTAATCCCCCGCCCGCACGTCGCGCCACTGCAGTCCGTGCTCACCCGGGATCAGCACCTGGTGCCGTCCGGACAGGATGTAGAAGTCCTCGAAGTCGTTGTGGCTGTGCAGCGGAACCGCCACACCGGGCGGGATGACCGCACGCAGAACGCAGATCTGGTTGTGTTCGTCATCGTTGAACGTCACGAACTCCACGGTGGGTCCGGCCGCGTCGAGGGCGGGAAGACCGGCCCCGGCGGCAAGATTCGCGAGAATCCCGGCGTCGGTCAAGAGATTTCCCGTCTCGCTCATTGATCCGTCTCATGGACGCCTTCGGATACCAGACCGCGCTGCTCGGCCACATGGCGCAACGCCGTGCGCAACTGCCGTCGGCCGCGGTGCAACCGGCTCATGACCGTTCCGAGCGCGGTCCCGGTGATCTCGGCGATCTGCTTGTAGGACAGACCTTCCACGTCGGCGTAATAGACCACGATGCGGTTCTGCTCGCGCAGGTCCATCAACGCCTCCCTGATCTCGTTGTCGGGCAATGCTTCCAGCGCGGCGACCTCCGCGGAACGCAGGGCGTGCCGAAAGCGCAGCACCTCGTGGTCGGTGACGCCCTCCATCGACACCTCCATGGGACGACGCCTGCGTTTTCGGTACAGGTTGATCCAGGTGTTGTGCAGGATGCGGTAGAGCCACGCCATGAGATTGGAACCCTCGCGAAAGGTGTGGAACCCGAGGTAGGCCCGCAGCACCGTCTCCTGCACCAGGTCCTCGGCGTCCTGCGGATCGGCCGTCAGACGCAGCGCCGCACCGTAGAGTCGGTCCACCAGGGGCACCACGTCGCGTTCGAAACGCGCGCTCAGTTCGGTGCCAGGACCGTCTTTCGGTGCGGCCGCTGCGTCGCAGATCATCTCGAAGCCTGGCCCTTGCGCACGGCGTCCTCGATCCGGTCACCGATCTGCTTGTCGATGTTGCGCCAGTACTCGAATGCCCTCTGCAACACCGGTTCCGAGACGCCGTTGGCCAGGTGCCCGGCGACATTGCCGACCAGTCGGCCGCGTTCCTCGTCGTCCA
Organism: Mycolicibacterium goodii; assembly: GCF_001187505.1. The sequence goes on along the minus strand of NZ_CP012150.1, from coordinate 4,781,436 downwards.
TGACCTCGCGCACGAGTCGGCCGGCCTGCCTCCAGTCGTCGTCCTCGGCCCGCAGCGTGTAGGCGGCGCGCACCATGTCGCCGTCGGCGTACCACAGTGCCTCGTTCGTCTGCTGCGGGTCCGCGTGCGGCCCACCGTAGGAGTTCGGGGCGTACACCGGATCGGAGACGTTGGTGACCCGCATCGCCCCGTCCTTGGAGTAGCTGTGCACCGCAGACTTCGGTGCGTTGACCGGAATCTGCTTGTAGTTCACCCCGATTCGGGCCCTGGCGGCATCGGCGTAGGCGAACGTGCGGGCCTGCAGCATCTTGTCCGGGCTCAGACCGGTTCCTGGCACCTGGTTGCTCGGCGCGAAGGCCGCCTGCTCGATCTCGGTGTGATGGTCGGTGAAGTTGCGGTCGAGCACCAGCCTGCCGACGTCGATGAGCGGATAGTCGGCGTGCGGCCACACCTTGGTCAGGTCGAACGGGTTGATCCGGTAGGTCTTCGCGTCGTCGAACGGCATCAGCTGGACCTTCAGGGTCCAACTGGGGTACTCACCGCGACCGATCGCCTGGTGCAGATCCCGCTGGTGGAAATCCGCGTCGACGCCGGCCAACCGGTCGGCCTCGGCCTGGGTGAGGTTCTCGACGCCCTGGTCGGAGATGAAATGGTATTTCACCCAGTGGATCTCGCCTTCGGCGTTGATCCAGCTGTAGGTGTGGGAGCCGTAGCCGTTCATGTGCCGCCAGGTCCGCGGGATGCCGCGGTCACCGAACAGCCACGCGACCTGATGCGCGGACTCCGGAGTGAGGGTGAAGAAGTCCCACTGCATGTCGTGGTCGCGCAGACCGGTGTCGGCGCGGCGCTTCTGGGACCGGATGAAGTGCTGGAACTTCAGGCCGTCGCGGATGAAGAAGACCGGTGTGTTGTTGCCGACGATATCGAGATTGCCCGCGGTGGTGTAGAACCGCAGCGCGAAGCCGCGCGGATCGCGCCAGGTGTCGGGGCTCCCCCGCTCACCTGCCACGGTGGAGAACCGGATGAGTGTTTCGGTGCGCACGCCGGGTTGGAACACCGCGGCACTCGTGTGGCGGCTCACGTCGCCGGTCACCTCGAAATGACCGAAGGCGCCGGATCCCTTGGCATGTGGCTGACGCTCCGGGATCCGCTCCCGGTTGAAGTTGGCCATCTGCTCGATGAGGTAATGATCGTGCAGCAGGATCGGCCCGTCGGGACCGATTGTTAGCGAATGGGTGTCGCTGGACACGGGCGCACCGGCGTCGGTGGTCGTGGGCCTGGGTTTCGATGTGGTCATGGCGATTTCCCTACTCGATTCCGTGGTCACTCGGGCCAGGTGTTGCTCAGGATGATGTTCACGAAGTTCTCCCGCTCGAACGACGGGTCGAAATGCGCCAGCACGTCGTCGTTCACGGTGCCGAAGGTCGAGTGCGGACGTTGCCGCACACCGTCGTTGAACGCGCGCAGGATGCGGTTCTTGAAGTCGGGGCGGGGGTGGATCGCGGTCACCGCGGCCAGTTGCTCCTCGGGCAGATCGTCGCGCCCGATGCCGAGCACGTCGGTTTCGACGCCCGCGGTCACCAGCGCGATCTCGGGATCGAGGAACTCGGGCACACCGGGCGTGGTGTGCAGCGCGATGCCCAGCCAGACCTTGCGGGCGGCCTCCTCGCCGAATCCGCGCTGCAGCAGGAAGTCTCGTGCCGCATTGGCGCCGTCGACCTCGAAGCGCAGCGCCGAGCCGGACCGGTAGGGCTCGGTCAGCCCGATGTCGTGGAACATCGCCCCGACGTAGAGCAGTTCCAGATCTGGTTGCAGGCCGCGTCGTTGCCCCTGCAGCGCCCCGAAGAAGAACACCCGGCGGGAGTGGTGGAACAGCAGGTCGTCCTCGACGTCGCGGATGTACTCGGTGACCTCTCGCACCAACGGCGTATCGGGCACCGTGATACCGGCGGCCTGGGCGGAACCGATTGACACAGACATGGCGAATTCTCCTCTGGTTCGAACTTCGTCGATCGAGTCGTGTGGCAGGTCGTGACCTCCTCGCCGGGTCTGCCGTTCGCCGGTGGTGCAGCAGTACTGCGTTCTGCTCCCAGTAACGACGTCGCGGTCGAGAAAGATCACCTCCCGTTCTGCGATCTGCTGTCAGTCTGCGGCGCTGCGGCGGACCCGAGGCATGGCCGATGTGCCACATATCCCACAAGAAGCGACACAATGGGCAAATGGGACACGCTTGCAGCCCGCGCACCGTGGTGATCGTCGTCTTCGACGGGATGAAACTTCTCGACGTCGCGGGCCCTGCGGAGGTCTTCGCCGAGGCCAACCGGTTCGGTGCCGACTACCTGTTGAAGATCGCCTCGACCGACGGCGACGACGTCACCACCTCGGTCGGCACGAGATTCCCTGTGGACGAACCCATCTCGGCGATCTCGCAGGCCGACACCGTGCTCGTCTCCGGTGGTGACAACCTGGTGGGGCTGCCGATCGATCCGGATCTGGTCGCCGCGGTGCGTGAACTCGCGGGACGCACACGGCGTCTGGCGTCGATCTGCACGGGGTCGTTCATCCTGGCGAACGCCGGTCTGCTCGACGGACGGCGTGCGACGACGCATTGGCGCCATGCCGGTCTGCTCAGGCGCGCCTACCCCGATGTGACGGTCGAGCCGGACGCCATCTTCGTGCGCGACGGCGACATCTACACATCGGCCGGGGTGTCGGCGGGAATCGACCTGGCATTGGCGCTGGTGGAACTCGACCACGGGTCCGATCTGGTCCGCGAGGTGGCCCGCTCGCTGGTGGTCTATCTCAAGCGCGCAGGCGGGCAGTCCCAGTTCTCCACGCTGATCGAGGCCGACGCCCCGCGTCAGTCGGCGCTGCGCCGCGTCACCGACGCGGTCGCGGCCGACCCGGCCGCCGACCACAGCGTGCGCAGCCTCGCCAAGGTCGCCGCGCTGAGCACCCGTCAGCTGACCCGGCTGTTCCAGTCCGAACTCGGCACCACGCCGGCCCGGTTCGTCGAGATGGTGCGCATCGACGCGGCACGCGCCGCACTCGACGCCGGACTGTCGGTGACCGACACCGCCCGGCAGGCCGGCTTCGGCAGTGCCGAGACCCTACGCCGGGTGTTTGTCACGCATCTCGGGGTGTCGCCGAAGGCCTACCGGGACCGCTTCCGCACCGCCGCGAGGAACTGACGCCTCAGACCCAGCGCGGAAGTTCGTCACCGATGAGCGCGGAAATCTTGTCGGCCATGTAGGCGTGTCCGGCGTCGGTGGGATGGATGCCGTCGGCGCCGATCAGCTCCGGGTGGCCGACGAACCAGCCCGCCGCGATCGGGTCGTAGAACACCGCGCCCACCTGCTCGGCCTGATCGCGCAGGATGTCGCGGATACGCAGCATCGACAGCGGCACGTCGGCGGTCGGCCACGGCGGCCCGATGACCAGCATGCGCGCCGTCGGCGCCATCCGCTGCGCCATCGCCAGGGCGTCGTGGCTCATGCGGATGATGGCGGCCGGGTCGGCGTCCTTGTCGTTGCGGGAACCGTAGAACACCACCAGCGAGTCGTCGGGTTTGACGGCGCGCGCCGTCAGGTCGGCGAAGATGCTGCCCCGGTTACCGCGCACGACGTAACCGGCGCCGCCTTCGGCCACGACATCGGCGTTGATCTGCACACCCTTACGGGCGAGCGCCTGCCAGGCCAGCGTCGGCCAGCCCTTGGCGCCCTGCCCGCCCTCGGCGGCCCCGGTCGTGTACGAATCGCCGATCACCGCGATGTGGAAGACCTTCGGGTCCAGGCCGGACGTCACGAAGCGCTGCGTCGGCACGTTGACGTACAACCCCACCAAAAGTGCGACCGCGACCAGAAAGGTGGTCAGACGACTCACTGAAACCTCCACTGCCGGTGAGACACTGCCGCCTCTCCAAAAATCCCTGATCAGACTCCCAGCCGACGATGACGCGGCGATAACGGGCCCATAACAACCTGTGCCGCAGCAAGATTGATGGGACCCAAAGCTTATCCCGCACGCGCGGGGACCGCCGCGGGCCGCCCCTCCGATTCGGTGTCGACCCGGTGCAGGTGGCTGTTCTTCGGTTCCACCGGCCGGATGTCGACCATCCTGCGCATCCATCGGCGCGCGGGTTCCTCGACGACGTGGTACAGAATCACCGCCCCGAGCACCGATATGGCAAGCAGGCCCAGCAGGGTGGCCTTGCCGGACAGATCCGGCGACATCGTGAGCTCGAACTGCTTGACGGTCCAGATCCAGGCGGTGTGGACCAGTTCGTGCACCATGTAGAGCCCGAAGGAGATCTGCCCGCCGTAGACCAGCACGCGGGTGGACAGCAGTGCAGGCAGGCTCCCCGACCCGATGGCCAGCGCGACCACCAGCGGCACGAACAGGATGTCGACCAGCCCGCCTGCGTCACCCACGGTGTTGAGCGGGTGGGCGTCGAAGAAGTAGAGCCCGACGACGATGACGACGACGAGCGCCACCGACAGGTATCCCGCGCCGCGCCGCGCACCGTCCCCCGGCTGCAACTTGCGCACCGCGGCGCATGCCAGCGCACCGGCCGTGAACTGCATCACGATGCGCGGCAGCCAACTCCACGGTGTGTAGAAGTGTCCCGTCATCATCAGCAGGACCACCGGCGGCAGTGACGCGGCGACCGCGAGCACCACCAGGCTGCGGGCGCGCGTGGCCCCCGCGATCCGGAAGACCACCACGACCAGCGCGCCGAACAACAGATAGGCCAACCATTCCGCGCTGATCGACCAGGCCGGGCCGTCCCAGCTGGTGCCGTCGAAGTACGGCTCGAACCACAGTTGCACGAGGAACAGTTGCCGCAGATAGCTCACGGCGTTGTAACCGCTGGTGTCCTCGACGGGCACATGGCCGACGTTGAGCGTGAAGATCACCCACAGCGCGGCCAGGTGCAGGGTCACCAGGTACACCGGCCACACCCGGGACAACCGCAGCCACAGGAAGTGCAGCGTCGCGCGCGTGGACCATGCCGGGCCCATGCGCTCCAGGTAGTTCCACGTCAGCACGAAACCGCTGAGGATGAAGAAGAGGTCGACGCCCTGGGCGCCGCAGTCGAGAACAGGGGCAAGGGTTTCGGTGAACGTGGGCGCGGCCTGGTACAGGATCGGCCGGAAGTGGAACAGCACAACCCACACGGCAGCGACGATGCGCAGTCCCGTCAGGGCTCTGATCTCTGCGCCGCGCACTGCACTCTTTCCGTATCCACCCACGTGTTGTTCGTCCGCGCGCCATTACCGCCACTGCCGCGACTCGCCCGGCGGGCCGCACGCCGTGACATTCCGCATGACGTTCCGCCGCTGTCGCAGACTAACAGCGTCGCCGCCCACGACGCGCGTCCACGCGCCTGCGCACTGCCTGTGCAAGCGCTGAGCATGACCTGCGCGACATCGGGACACTTTGGGCAGCAAAGACATTGACGCACCCGCAAGCGCCCGTGCGGCGCATTGTCAGCAACATTACGGCGTGTCGGCACGGACCAGCGAAGAGCCGGCCGACCGAACGCCAATGCGCAACGGGTGAAGGGACTTTCACCCGTTGCGGGGCGGGTCAGGGCAGGGGTACCTGTGAGCCGTCGAACTGACGGGCACCGGCGTTGATGGAGTCGAGCCAGGAGCGCAGTTTGGCCTTGGCGATCAGCCCCGGGATATCGCCGGGCGCACCCGCGCCGGTGGGGGTGTCGGTGGGCGCGGCGTCGGTCTGCGTCCAGGGCTGGCAACCGCTGGTCTTGAACGCCTTGTCGGTGGCTTCGATGGTCACGACGTCCGGTTGCTTGGTGAAGGCGTTGTCGATGATGTCCCCGCCGTGCAGATCCGCCATGCGCTTCCAGTAACAGGTGGCCCCTTCGGCAGGGCCGCCCGTCGCGTACGTGCCGGGCTGGATGTCGGTGCCGACGACGAAGGTGCCGTCGTGATCCATGACCGCCGCGGGGGCCGGTGCAGCTGCGGCGGCCGCGTCCGGCACCGGGCCGGGGGCCGGACCCGTACCGGCGCCCTGAGCAGGCACGGGTGCAGGAACGGGCGCGGGTGCGGGGGCCGGCGCCGGGGTGGTCGGTTCGGCATTTGCCGCCGCCGACGTGACACCGCCGAGCATTCCTCCCGACACCGCCAGGGCGGCGACGAGGACAGCTGGTTTGATCGGCTTCATAAATCGTCAGCGTACCGGCCGTGGCAAGCTGCGGGACAATCTTCACCCGCGCTGTGGCAGGCTCGCGATGTGGAGGTGCCGAAGCCCGATCCCGCTCTGCCCCACCTGGCCGAGGTGATCCCGTCGGTGCTGGCCGCGATCGGTGTCGACGGCTTCGGCGCCGACGGCACCGGGCGCATCGACCTGCCGTCACCCATCCGCGGGGCATGCGTGCTGCTGATCGACGGCCTCGGCGCGGAACTGCTCGATGCCCACGCCACCGAGGCACCGGTGATGGCCGGCCTGCGCGACCGGAACCTTCAGGTCGGCTTTCCGGCCACCACCGCGGCCGGGCTGGCCGCCATCGGAACCGGCTGCCGGTCCGGCGAACACGGCATGGTCGGCTACACGTTCCGGGTGCCCGACGCCGGGGTGATCAACGCGCTGCGATGGCGTCCGCACCCGCGGGGCCGGGATCTGCGCGACACCGTCGACCCTGAGACCGTTCAACCGTTGCCGACCACTTTCCAGCGCGCCGCCGAGGCCGGTGTCGCGGTGAGCGTGGTATCCGGTGCCGAGTTCGCGGACTCGGGCCTGACCCGTGCTGTGCTGCGGGGCGGGAACTACATCGGCGTGCACGCGATCGGCGACCTGGCCGCGGCCGTGGCCGACGTCGTGGCCACCGGCGGCTTCTGCTGGGGCTACCACAGCCAACTGGACCTCGTCGGTCATCTGCACGGGCCGGGCTCGCGGGCGTGGGTCATGCAGCTGCGGCAGGTGGATCGTCTCGTCGAATCGATCGTGGAGGCCCTGCCCCGCGACGGTCTGCTCGCCGTCGTCGCCGACCACGGCATGGTGACGGCGGATCCCGACGCGGCGGTCGACCTCGATGCCTGCGAGCCGCTGGACGACGGTGTCGACGCGATCGGCGGCGAACCGCGCGCCCGCCACGTCTACACCGCGGACGGCGCGGCGGACGCGGTGCTGGCGGCCTGGCGCGACACGCTCGGCCAGGCCGCGTGGGTACTGTCGCGGGAGGAGGCGATCTCGGCGGGCTGGTTCGGTGACCGGGTGCGCGACGACGTGCGCGGACGAATCGGCGACGTGGTCGCGGCCGCCCGCGGATCGGCCACCCTGGTGCGCCGGACGGCCGAGCCGATGGAGTCGTCGCTCATCGGTCATCACGGCTCGCTCACCGACGCCGAACAGCTGGTCCCGCTGCTGATTGCCACCGGATTGACGTCCAGATGAACCGAAACAGCATTAGATGATCTAAGATTCACGGCATGAAGCTTGCAGCGTTGGCCGCACTGGGTGCCGCCGCGGCGTCGATCGCCCTCGCCGCTCCGGCCCAAGCGGACCCTGACACCGACTTCGCCAATGAACTGCACACGTACGGCATCTACGGCCCGCGTGACTACAACGCCTGGATCGGCAAGATCGCGTGCAAACGGCTGCACAACGGCGTCGATCACAACGCGAACGACTCGATCAAATTCGTCACCAAGCAGCTCGACCGGGATTCCACCGCGGCGCAGAGCTGGCAGTTCCTCGGCACCGCCATCAACTACTACTGCCCCGACCAGCGATTTGTGATGGAGCAGGCCGCCGCGGATTCGGCGCGCTGACCCGAACGACCGGCCCGATCAGAAATTTTTGGAGCGATATCGTGAAACGCATGCGTGTGAACCACCTGATCCGCGCCGGAATTGCCGCGTGCGCGGTGGCCGGCAGCCTGGCCGCCGCACCGGGCATCGCCTCCGCTGACGCCACCGACGACTACCCGATCCCCAACCGGATCCTCAAGACGCCGTGCACGGCCGAACAGATCATGGCCGCGGCCCGCGATGTCGAGCCCGTGTACTACGAGCGGTACATGATCGACTACAACAACAAGCCGCCGCACGTGCAGCAGGCCGCGCGCGACCGGATCCACTGGTTCTTCTCCATGGACTACGCCGGCAGGCGGCAGTACTCGGAGAACACCGCGACCGACGCGTTCTTCGAGCAGTTGGCGTGGATGTGGCCGAACTGGGCGAAGCTGTTCTTCAACAACAAGGGCGTGGCGGCGAACACCACCGACGTCTGCCAGCAGTACCCGCCGGACGACATGTCCGTCTGGAACTGGTAACCACCGGTTTTCGCATTCCGCCTGCCAGCAGCTTGCGCTGGCAGGCGGAGTCGTTGTGTGGGCACACCGGGCGGCGGCGGCCGGCTATGACGCTGCCCACATCCGCGCGAAGGTGATCCGACCGTCGGCCTGCGGTGATGCGCGGTGATCACGCGGTTTGCCCGGCCGAAGGCCGCGGGTGACGCCGCCGGACGGGGCGGACGCGCAGGTGGTACACATTTTGTCACTCTGTTAAATAGGCTAATATCTCGCTAACTTGGCTGTCCTGTGCAACAAGCGAGATTCATCGAGGTGAATATGGCGCTCACGAGCTACCGCGACCCCTACTCGGTCGGAACGACGGTTGGCGCGCGCACCATTCGACCCGGTGCGAAACGGTGATGGCGATCGGCACGAAAGACAAGCGGCGCAAACAATTCTCGATCAGCGCCCTGGCACGGCGGTTCTGGATTCCGATCCTGATCGGTGCGGTGGTCCTCGTCGGCGCGTTCACCGTCATGCGGGTCCGCACCTTCTTCGGCTCCGGTGACGACGCCAGCCTGGCCAGTGCCAAGGTCGACGACACCAAGCCGTTCGATCCCAAGGTCGTCGTCTACGAGATCTACGGCGAGCCCGGCGCCACCGCCGACATCAACTATCTGGATCTCGATGCGCAGCCGCAACGCGTCGACGGTGCCACCCTGCCCTGGACCCTGCGCCTGGAATCCACGGCGCCGTCGGTGTTCCCCAACATCGTGGCGCAGGGCAACGGCGACACCATCACCTGCCGGATCACCGTCGACGACGAGCTCAAGGATGAGCGCACCTCCAACGGCGTGAACGCCCAGACCTTCTGCCTGGTGAAATCTGCATGAGCAACCCGAGCCACGACGCCCCGACCGACGCCATCCCGGTCAGCGGACCCAAGCATGCGCGCCCGGGCGGGATCGCGAAGTGGATCCGGGTTTTCGCCGTTCCGATCATCCTGGTCTGGGTCGCGATCATCGCGGTCCTGAACACCACCGTCCCCCAGCTCGACGTCGTCGGGGAGATGCGGTCGGTGTCGATGAGCCCCGCCGACGCGCCGTCGGTGATCGCCATGAAGCGCGTCGGCGAGGTCTTCGGCGAGTTCAAGTCCAACAGCTCGGTGATGATCGTGCTGGAGGGCGAGCAACCACTCGGCGACGAGGCGCACAAGTACTACGACGAGATCGTCGACAAGCTCGAAGCCGACCCCGCGCACGTCGAGCACGTCCAGGACTTCTGGGGTGACCCGCTCACCGCGTCCGGTGCGCAGAGCCCGGACGGCCTGGCGTCGTACGTGCAGGTCTACACGCGCGGTAACCAGGGTGAGGCGCTCGCCAACGAATCCGTCGAGGCCGTCCAGGACATCGTCAACAGCGTGCCCGCCCCGCCTGGGGTCAAGGCCTATGTCACCGGGCCCGCGGCGCTGTCGGCCGATCAGCACGTCGCCAGCGATCGCAGTGTGCGCCTGATCGAGGCGCTGACCTTCGCGGTCATCATCATCATGCTGCTGCTGGTCTACCGGTCGATCGTGACCGTGGTCCTGACGCTGGTCATGGTGGTGCTTTCGCTGTCCGCGGCCCGTGGGGTGATCGCGTTCCTCGGATACCACGAGATCATCGGGCTGTCCGTCTTCGCGACGAACCTGCTGACCACCCTCGCGATCGCCGCGGCCACCGACTACGCGATCTTCCTGATCGGCCGGTATCAAGAGGCCAGAAGTCTCGGCGAGGACCGCGAACAGTCCTACTACACGATGTTCCACAGCACCGCGCACGTGGTGCTGGGTTCGGGTATGACCATCGCCGGCGCGACACTGTGCCTGCACTTCACCCGGATGCCGTACTTCCAGTCGCTGGGCATCCCGCTGGCGATCGGCATGACCGTCGTCGTCCTCGCCTCGTTGACGATGGGCGCCGCGATCATCTCGGTGACCAGCCGGTTCGGCAAGACCTTCGAGCCCAAGCGCGCCATGCGCACCCGCGGCTGGCGCAAACTCGGTGCGGCCGTGGTGCGTTGGCCCGCCCCCATCCTGGTGACCACCATCGCGCTGTCGGTGATCGGTCTGCTGACGCTGCCCGGCTACCAGACCAACTACAACGACCGCAGGTACCTCCCTCAGGATCTGCCTGCCAACACCGGTTACGCCGCGGCCGACCGGCACTTCTCGCAGGCCCGGATGAACCCCGAACTGCTGATGATCGAATCCGACCACGACCTGCGCAACAGCGCGGACTTCCTGGTGGTCGACCGGATCGCCAAACGGGTGTTCCAGGTGCCGGGCATCTCCCGGGTCCAGGCCATCACGCGTCCGCAGGGCACGCCGATCGAGCACACCTCGATCCCGTTCCAGATCAGCATGTCCGGCACGACCCAGATGATGAACATGAAGTACATGCAGGACCGCATGGCCGACATGTTGGTGATGGCCGACGAGATGCAGAAGAGCATCGACACCATGCAGGAGACGCTCAAGATCACCAAAGAGATGAGCGACACCACGCACAGCATGGTCGGCAAGATGCACGGGATGGTCGACGACATCAAGGAACTGCGCGACCACATCGCCGATTTCGACGACTTCTTCCGGCCGATCCGCAACTACTTCTACTGGGAACCGCACTGCTACGACATCCCGGTGTGCCAGTCGATCCGCGCGATCTTCGACACCCTCGACGGCATCGACACCATGACCGATGACATCCAGCGGTTGATGCCGGACCTGGACCGGCTCGATGAGCTCATGCCGCAGATGCTCACGATCATGCCGCCGATGATCGACTCGATGAAGACGATGAAGACCATGATGCTGACGACGCAGGCCACCATGGGCGGTCTGCAGGATCAGATGGAAGCCGCCATGGAGAACCAGACCGCCATGGGGCAGGCCTTCGACGCCTCCAAGAACGACGACTCGTTCTATCTGCCGCCCGAGACGTTCGAGAACCCCGACTTCAAGCGCGGCATGAAGATGTTCCTGTCGCCCGACGGGCACGCGGTGCGGTTCATCATCAGCCACGAGGGCGATCCGATGAGCCCCGAAGGCATCAAGCACATCGACGCCATCAAGCAGGCCGCCAAGGAAGCCATCAAGGGCACACCGCTTGAGGGTTCGAAGATCTACCTCGGCGGCACCGCGGCGACCTTCAAGGATCTGCAGGAAGGCGCCAACTACGACCTGATCATCGCCGGGATCGCCGCGCTGTGCCTGATCTTCATCATCATGCTGATCATCACCCGCGCGGTGGTGGCCTCGGCGGTGATCGTCGGCACCGTGGTGATCTCGCTCGGTGCGTCGTTCGGCCTTTCGGTGCTCATCTGGCAGCACCTGATCGGGCTGGAACTGCACTGGATGGTGTTGGCGATGGCGGTGATCGTGCTGTTGGCCGTGGGCGCGGACTACAACCTGCTGCTGGTGTCGCGCATCAAGGAAGAGATCTACGCCGGCCTCAACACCGGCATCATCCGGTCGATGGGTGGCACGGGTTCCGTGGTGACCTCGGCGGGTCTGGTGTTCGCGTTCACCATGATGTCGATGGCCGTCAGCGAACTGGCCGTGATCGCCCAGGTGGGCACCACGATCGGTCTCGGTCTGCTGTTCGACACCCTGGTGATCCGGTCGTTCATGACACCGTCGATCGCCGCGCTGATGGGCAAGTGGTTCTGGTGGCCGCAGCGGGTGCGGCAGCGCCCGCTGCCTGCGCCGTGGCCGCAGCCGGCGCGGCGTGAAACGGAGAACGTGCTGAGCTGACAACGGTTGACCGCGCTACGGCGCGGTCAACTGCTCCAGCCCGCTTTTCAGGTCGGACAACTTCAACGGCCACTCCCGGGCCGCGAGGGTGCGGGTGATGCTGCCGGGACGCAGACCGTCATGGACCAGGGTGAGCCTGGTGTGCCGCTCCCCCGGTTCGATCTCGAACGACACCCGCGTGGGTTCCTCCTCGGCGCCGGGATCGTCGTGAACCGGGGTGCGCGACATCGGGTAGGTGAACGCCAGCCGCCGGTACGGGTCGGACTCCAGGATCACCTGCTCGGGGCGCTCGAAGCGGATGCCTCGCTCCACCCACACGTACGGCGATCCCTTCAGCCAGTCGGACTCGATCGCGTGCCCCAGATACCCGAGCGAGGTCTGCGGGTGGGTGATCGCATGCCACAGCCGTTCCGGGGTGGTGCGGATGTAGATGACGTAGACGTACGCCTCGCCGTCGGTGCCTGCCACCGTCTCGCCGAGCGGCCCGGATTTGGGGCCCCAACGTGCGGTGAGGTCGTCGATCAGATCGGTGATCGGCCGGGTGTCGAGGTGGTGCAACTTCTGCCTGCCGTCCCACTGCACGGTCACCAGACCGGCGCTTTCCAGGATCTCGAGATGCTTGGCGACGGACTGGCGCGCCATCGCCAACCCGGAACACAGCTCCTTGAGCGTCTGGCCGTCCCGGTCCCCGAGCCGCAAAAGCAGTGTTCTGCGGTTCGGGTCCGACAGCGCCTTCAACTGCGCATCCACGCCGATAACTCCCATATGCAGCCGTGCGACTGCCCCGAGCGAAGATATGCAGCCGCGAGGTTGCATGTCAACGCGCCTCGGACCCGCGGTACGCCGCGAGATGGTTCACCGACAGGTCAGTATCGGCGCGGAAAGTTCGCCAGAATCGCGGCCCGCCGTCGCGTGCGCGCAGCAAGCGCATTCACCGCCCCGCCGCACGAGCATGGCGCGTCGGCTCAAACGTCTCGTCGCGAAGGCTGTTTTCACACCGTACTCAGTGCCGTTGCGCCACAATGGATTTCCGCCCGCGCCACGCACTCACGCTGCCGCCGTCGGCATGCGTGCGCGGATTGACATTCTGGCGCAAGGTGATTGAGCGAAGCGATGCACCGTCACGACGGCGCACCATGCAGGCGCTGGACCTGCGCGAATCAGGCCACCCGTCATTGGCGTCCAGCCGCCGCGGACGTGAAACACTCGCCAGATAGGCGCATTTGTGAACGGCGCCACAGGGTTTGTAGGGCTAGATAAGCTCTGTTACTGTCCCGCCGCATGTTTGCTCTCGCTACATTGATGGCGCTCGTCCAGCAGGTATCGGGCACGCCATACGTCTCCGGCGGTGACTCACCGTCCGGCACCGACTGCTCGGGTCTGGCCTCGTGGGTCAGCAACGTGGCCACCGGTCGCCCCGCGTTCGGAGACCGCTTCCACACCGGCAATCAGGAGCAGGCGCTCCTGGCGCGCGGTTTCAAGTACGGCACCCAGCCCGGAGCCCTGGTGATCGGCTGGAACAGCGGCCACACCGCGGTGACGCTCCCGGACGGCACCCCCGTGTCGTCGGGTGAAGGCGGCGGCGTGAAGATCGGTGGCGGCGGCGCCTACCAGTCGCAGTTCACCCATCACATGTATCTGCCCGCCGAAGAAGCTCAGCCCGAGGCCCCGCTGCCGTTCGGTGCGCCTCCGCCGCCCGAGGCCCCGCTCCCGTTCGGCGCGCCTCCGCCTCCGCCCGCCGGACCAGCCGTGGTGCCGATCGCACTGGAGGTACCGCCGCCGCCCGCCCCGCCGGCACCGCCCGCTCCCGACGCCCCGCCGACGCTCGGGATCTGACGAGCCACACCATCGGATGCCGGAGCGCGCCAGCGCATCCGATAACGTCTCCGTGTGATCGTCCTGCTGCCGCCTTCGGAGACCAAACACAGTGGCGGGGACGGCCCGCCACTGCGTCTGGACACGCTGAGTTCTCCCGCCCTGACGCCGCTGCGTGCCGACCTGGTCGACGAACTCGTGGCACTGGCTGCCGACCCGCCCGCGTGCCGAAAGGCACTCGGGCTGACCGCCAAGCAGGACGCGGAGATCGCGCGCAACGCCCGACTCCGTGATGCACCAACCCTTCCGGCGATCGAACGCTACACCGGGGTGCTCTACGACGCGCTCGACGTCGGATCCCTGCGCGGCGCGTCGGTCGGGCGGGCCGCGGAACGGCTCGCGGTCGGGTCGGCGCTGTTCGGCATCGTCCGCGCCGACGACCGGATCCCGGCGTACCGGCTGTCGGCGTCGGCCAAGCTGCCCGGCCGCCGCGGTCTGAGCACCCGGTGGCGGCCGGTCCTGGAGCCGGTGCTGGACAAGCTCGCCGCCGAACAGCTCATCGTCGACCTGCGCTCCGGCGCCTACGCCGCGCTGGGCCGCATCCCCGACGCGGTGCGGGTGCAGGTGCTCGCCGAGCATCCCGACGGCAGGCGCACCGTGGTCAGTCACTTCAACAAGGCGCACAAGGGCCGGTTGGCCCGCGCGCTCGTCGAAACCCGCGCCGAGCCGAAGGACTGCGCTGCGGTGGCCGCCGTCGCCCAACGCGCCGGGATGCGGGTCGAGTACGAAGGCAACGACCTGACCGTCGTCGTGCCGGCCTGACCGATCAGATACCGTCGAGCGCGAGTGTGGGCCCTGTGCACGGATTTTGGCCCAAAACCGTACACAAGGCCCACGGTGGACGCCAGGAAAGGGACGGAGGCGAGCTTGGTCATCCCCCCAGCGCCGACACCGATTCCGCCGCGCACGCGTGGGAGGCACCGCAGGCGACCGGAACGCCGCTGGGCCCCCTTCGGGGTCGGCCTGGCCGTCACCGCGGTGATCGGCTCACTGCTCACCGCCTTCGTCGTGTTCACGACCCTTGCCACCAAGCTGTCCAAGCATGATTCGGCATATGCGGTGGGAGTGCGGATGCTCCCGAATGATCCCGGCGGAGGCGAGACACCACCACACGCCGGCGTCCCGATGATCAACCCCTACGCGTTCGACCAGGCGGGCTTCGTCGACTCCGGCGCCCGCTGCGGGGACACTCAGACGGCGCGTGCCATCGGCCGCACCGCGGGATCACTCGTGGTGATATGCCTGGACCGCAGTGGACATTTCGAGTACCACGGAGTCCGCCTGACCGACAATGCCGCGCTCGCCATGCAGGCCGAGAAGATCCAGGAGCGCAAGTTCCTGGCCCGGAACCACGGCGTCGACTATGCGGTGTCCCCCACCGAACTGCTGGTGACCTCCGGCGCCGCGGTCGTCAAACGCGAACCGATGGTCGAGTACCGCGAGATCCTGGCGTCGTCACCGGTGCTGGTCGCCCCGCGCTGAGGCGAACACCCGATGATTGCCCGGCGCATCGGTGCATCCGACGTTAGGCTCTGCGGGCAGCAACGATCGGACGAAGGGCCTGACGCAGCACGATGTCGCTTTTCTGGCGGTATGTCCAAATCCAGCTGATGGTGTTCGTGGCAGGCATCGTCGGGCCGATCTTTCTCATCATTTACTTTGCTGCGCAACCTGATCCGACGATCAAGTGGATGTACTACACCGGCCTGCTGCTCACTGCCGGTGAGATACTGGTCGCGCTGAACGTCACCGAGGCCGTCAGCCGCCACCACCCCAGCAGAGCAGCCACGAAAGGTGACCCAGATGGACATCCGCTCGGCCGTTGAACTCGCCGGCGTCGACGCGATCGGCCAGGCCGAAATGCTCGCAGCAGCAGACCTCACCGCGGTCGAGCTGCTCGAAGCGGCCATCCTTCGCGTCGAGGCGACGCGCAAGCTCAACGCGGTGATCACCGACCTGTTCGACCGCGGCCGAGCCCGGGCCGCGGCGCTCGACGAATCCGGTGTGCTGCGCGGCGGCGAAGCGGGCCCGCTCACCGGGGTCCCGTTCCTCCTCAAGGACCTCGGCGCGGCACTGGCAGGCACACCGGAGGCCATGGGGTCGGTCGCGTTACGTGACCATGTGGCAACCGAATCGGCGTGGACGGTGCAGCGGTACCTCGACGCCGGCCTGGTGGTGTTCGGCAAGACCAACACGCCGGAGTGGGGAAACCACTGCACCACGGAACCGGTGCTCTTCGGGCCGACGGTGAATCCCTACTCGCCAGACGTCACGCCGGGTGGGTCCAGCGGCGGTTCGGCGGCCGCGGTCGCCGCGGGTGTGGTGCCCGCGGCGTCGGGCGGGGACGGCACCGGCTCGATCCGGGTGCCCGCATCGTGTTGTGGCCTGGTCGGGCTCAAACCCCGCCGCGGCCGGTCGTCGTTCGCACCCGAGGCTGGGCACGGCCTGGAGGGACTCGTGAGCCACCACGCCCTGACCCGCACCGTGCGCGACTGCGCGGCCCTGCTCGACGTCATCGCGGGCAGTGTCAGCGGTGACCCGTACAACGCACCGGCCCCGGCAAATTCGTTCCTGCAATCCCTCACGCCGGCACCGCCGCTGCGGGTGCTGATGTCGACCGGGTCGCCCTTCCCCACCGACGGTGTCGATCCCGAGGTGGTCGCGGCGGTGGAATCGACCGGACGGATCCTGGAGGTGCTGGGCCACCACGTCACCCCCGGTGCCGGTCCGTCGATCGACGCGGATGCCGTCGCCGACGCGGTCTCGGTGTTGCACAACGTCAGCAACGCGCAACTGCACGCGTTCGCCGCCGCACACCTGGGCCGCGAACCCCGCGAGGACGAGTTCGAGCCGAGCACCTGGGTGATGGTCCGCGAAGGGTTCACCACCACGGGCGTGGCATACGCGAACGCGATCGCCGCGGTGCATGCCGAGACCCGCCGGTTCGCCGCGGGCATGTCCGGTCACGACGTGTTGCTGGTGCCGACACTGCTCACCGCCGTGCCGCCGTACGGACTGCTGAACCAGCCCCGCGGCACGACGCGAGGGTTCTTCGACGTCGAGTTCGCCACCACGGGTTGGACGTCGCTGGCGAATGTCACCGGCTGGGCCGCGATTTCGTTGCCCCTGGGCGTGACCGGCACGGGGTTGCCGATCGGGGTGCAGCTGATGGCGCCCGACGAGGCGGTGCTGCTGCGCCTGGCCGCCGCCCTGGAGGAGGCCGCGCCGTGGGCCGACCGGAAACCCGCCGGATGGGTGACGGCCGCGTGACGGCGCCGACCGTAGAGTCGGACCATGTCGCGCCGCACCGAAGGACTCGATGTCGCCGTCTCGCACGCCGAGAAGTTCCTCGGCCGACTCGATGACCGACCCGTCGCGGCGCGTGGTGACGCGTCGGCGGTGCGCAAGCTGCTCGGCGGCCCGCTGCCGGAGACCGGGGAGCCTCCCGCCGCGGTGATCGAGGCGCTGGCCGTCGGTGCCGAACCGGGACTGGTGGCCAGTGCGGGCCCGCGTCACTTCGGCTTCGTGATCGGCGGGGCGCTGCCTGCCGCGCTCGGCGCGGACTGGCTGGTGTCGGCGTGGGACCAGTGCGCGGCGTTCCATGCGCTCTCCCCCGCCGCGACCGCGATCGAGGAGATCACCGCCGGATGGGTGCTGGATCTGCTCGGACTGCCCGCGGGCTCCGGCGTCGGCTTCGTCACCGGGGCGCAGGCCGCCAACACGACCGGATTGGCGGCCGCACGCCACGCCGTGCTGGCCCGCGCGGGCTGGGACGTCGCCCGCGACGGACTCATCGGCGCGCCCCGCATCCGGGTGCTGTGCGGTGCGCAGGCCCATACGACCGTGTACGCCGCGCTGCGACTGCTCGGGCTCGGCGAGGCGTCGGCGACGCGGGTCGCGGTCGACGACCAGGGTCGCATGCGACCTGACGCCCTCGGCCGGGCCCTGTCCGGCGGCACCGGCCCGGTGATCGTGTGCGCGCAGGCCGGCAACGTCGCGACCGGGGCGTTCGACGACTTCGAGGCGATCGCCGACATCTGCGCCGAGCACGACGCGTGGCTGCACGTCGACGGCGCGTTCGGGCTGTGGGCGGCCGCCGCACCCGCCACCCGCCACCTCACCGCGGGTGTGGCCAGGGCCGACTCGTGGGCCGTCGACGCCCACAAATGGCTCAACGTGCCCTACGACAGCGCGATGGCGGTCGTGCGCGATGTCGACGCGCACGTGGCGGCGACCAGCCTGGCCGGGCCCTATCTCGTCGTCGACCCCGGACAACGCGACAACACCAACTTCGTGCCGGAGAGTTCGCGGCGCGCGCGGGCGGTCCCGGTGTACGCCGCGCTGCGCTCGTTGGGCCGCGCGGGACTCGCCGAACTCATCGGACGCAACTGTGCGCAGGCCCGACGCATGGCGCACCTGCTGGCCGAAATCCCGGGCGCCGAGATCCTCAACGAGGTCGTTCTCAACCAGGTGCTGGTGCGGCTCCCCGGTGGGGACGACGCCACCCGGCGCGCCGTCGCCGCGATCCAGGCCGACGGCACATGCTGGCTGGGCGGCACCACCTGGAACGACGAGTTCGTGCTGCGGTTGTCGTTCACGAACTGGGCCACCACCGACGAGGATGTGGACCGTTCCGCGGCGGCGATCACCGACGCTGTGGCATCGTCTGGCACATCACACCAACCCTCGCGGTGAGGTGCGCGACGTAGGTGGGGGTCGGTTGGTCCCACAGCGGGCGAATATCCTCTGAGGCGAACGGGCTGCGCCGGCAACCCCGGCAGGCCGCAAACACGATGACAGCAGCGTCTTCAAAGGAGTGGACACCCCATGGTGAACCAGCAGCAGGCCGACAAGATGACTTCGGGGCAGGGTTTCGTCGCCGCGCTCGACCAGAGCGGCGGGTCGACCCCCAAGGCGCTGCGCCTGTACGGCATCGAGGAGAGCGCGTACTCCTCGGAAGACGAGATGTTCGACCTGATCCACCAGATGCGGTCGCGCATCATCACCGCGCCCGCGTTCGGCGGTGACCGGGTGCTGGCCGCGATCCTGTTCGAGCAGACCATGGACCGCAGCATCGAGGGCAAGCCGTCGGCGACCTACCTGTGGGAGGACAAGGGCGTTGTGCCGCTGCTCAAGATCGACAAGGGTCTGGCCGAGGAGGCCGACGGCGTCCAGCTGATGAAGCCGATGCCCGCGCTCGACGAGCTGCTGGCCCGCGGTGTGAAGAACGGCATCTTCGGCACCAAGGAGCGGTCGGTGATCGGCGCGGCGAACCCGACCGGTGTGGCCGCGGTGGTGGCGCAGCAGTTCGAGGTCGCCAAGCAGGTGCTCTCGCACGGCCTGATCCCGATCATCGAGCCCGAGGTGACCATCTCGATCTCCGACAAGGCCGAGGCCGAGGAACTGCTCAAGGCCGAGATCACCAAGAACCTCGACTCGCTGGCCGATGACCAGAAGGTCATGCTGAAGCTGACCCTGCCGACCGTGGCCAACCACTACAAGTCGCTGGTCGACCATCCGAGGGTCATGCGCGTCGTCGCCCTGTCGGGTGGCTACAGCCGCGACGAGGCCAACAAGCTGCTGGCCCAGAACACCGGCGTCATCGCCAGCTTCAGCCGCGCGCTGACCGAGGGTCTGTCGGCCCAGCAGAGCGACGAGGAGTTCAACGCGACCCTCGACAAGTCGATCCAGTCCATCTACGACGCCTCGGTCGCCGGCTGACGAGCCGCAACCGCAGGTTGGACAGGCGCGCAGGCATGGTCATCCCGATCGACCGCCCCAAACTGGAGGGCAACATCGCGGTCGGCGATGACCGTCGGCTCGGTTTCGCCGAATTCGGCGATCCGCAGGGGCGCGCCGTGTTCTGGTTGCACGGCACGCCGGGCGCCCGTCGCCAGATTCCGACCGAGGCCCGGGCGTTCGCCGAGCAGAACGGGGTACGGCTGATCGGCGTGGATCGACCCGGTATCGGGTCGTCCATGCCGCATCAGTACGAGTGCGTGCTGGACTTCGCCGCCGATCTGCGCACGATCGCCGACACACTGGGCATCGACAGGATGGCGGTCATCGGGTTGTCCGGTGGCGGTCCCTACACGCTGGCGTGCGCTGCGGCGATGCCGGACCGGGTCGTCGCGGCGGGTGTGCTCGGCGGTGTCGCGCCCATGGTCGGTCCCGACGCGATCAGCAGCCGGTTGATGGAACTCGGTGCCGTGGTGGCACCCGTGCTGCAGGTGGCGGCGGCACCGATCCGACTGGCCGCCTCGGGGTTGATCCGGTTGATCCGCCCGGTCGCCTCGCCCGCATTGGAGATCTACGCCCGGCTGTCGCCCGAGGGCGACCGGCGGATGCTCGCCCGGCCCGAGTTCAAGGCAATGTTCCTCGACGACCTGCTCAACGGCAGCCGCAAGCAGTTGGCCGCGCCGTTCTACGACATCGTGGTGTTCGAGCGGGACTGGGGATTTCGGCTCGACGAGGTGAAGGTTCCCGTGCGGTGGTGGCACGGCGACCACGACCACATCGTGCCGTTCGCGCACGGTAGGCATGTGGTGTCGCTGCTGCCCGAAGCGAAACTCACCGAACTCCCGTACGAGAGTCACCTGGGTGGTCTGGGTTGTGCGCAGGAGATCATGGGCACGATGCTGCAGATCTGGGACGAGTCGACCGCCGCGGATCACTGATCCTTGACCTCAACCATTGTTGAGGGTGAAGGCTGCGGTCATGACCACAACGATGACCCAGATCCGTTCCGATCTCTGGCAGACCCGTACCGACTCCCCGTTCCCCGGACTGCTCCCGCACGCCTATCTGTGGAAAGCCAACGGGCGCAAGGACTCTGCCGGGGTGATGTTCTACTGCCCGGCGACCGACGCCGATTTCCCCGGCATCGACGGACTCGGCGGTTTCGGCGACCAGTACCTGTCCCATCAGGACGAGGCCGGGCCGATGCTCGCCAGGATCGCCGAGCACTACTCGGCCCGCCTGCACGCACCCGCCGCCGAGCTGGCGAACATCGCCAAGCACTCGCCCGTCCATGTCCCGTTGGATCGGCGCCACCGCGATGGCAACGGCGTCGAGGTGATCCCCACCCCGGGCCACAGCCCCGGCAGCACAAGCTATCTCGTCGACGGCGCCGAGGGGCGCTACCTGTTCACCGGTGACACCGTGTTCGTCGACAAGGCGGGCCGGTGGTCGACGTTCGTGATCCCCGGGATCGGTGACCCGTCGGCGATGGCCGAGAGCCTGCGCCTGCTGGCGACGCTGGAGCCCGACGTGGTGATCTCGAGTGCGTTCGGCGCGGTGGCGGTCAGCGCGATCGACGACCGTCCGTGGGCCCGGTGCGTCGAGGAGGCGATGGAAAGCCTGGCCGCCTGATCCGGCGACCTAGTCGGTCTCGCCGCGCAGGGCGCGCCGCAGCAGGTGCATGGCCACCGTGGTGGACCGCTCCCGGATGTCGGACCGGTTGCCGGGCAGCAGCAGCGTGCGGGTGAGCGACGCCGAGTCCGCGCGCACCGCGAAACACACTGTGCCCACCGGTTTCTCGGCGGACCCACCACCGGGGCCCGCGATCCCGGTGATCGCGACGGCGGTGTCGGCGTCGAAGTGGTGCAGTGCGCCGGTCGCCATCGCCTGGGCGACTGGTTCGGACACCGCACCGTGCTCGGCGATCAGCAGCGGGTCGACGTTCAACATCTCGGCCTTCGCGGTGTTGGCGTACGCGACGATCCCGCCCGTCATGTACTCCGACGCGCCCGGCCGGTCGGCCAGGCGTGCCGCGAACAGTCCCGCCGTGCAGGATTCGGCCGTGGCGATGCGGTGCCCGGCCAGCAGCGCGGCGACCTGCTCGTCGACCGTCGAACCGTCCTCGGAGAACACGGCATCGCCGTGACGGTCCCGCAGGACATCCAGCAGTTGTCGGTACGCGGCGGCGGCGGCGGGTTCATACCGCGTGACGATCTCCAGCTCACCGCGGCGCAGACATGTGGTGATCTCCAGCTGATCGAACCCGGTGACCGCCTGCTGTGCCGCCCGCAGGGTCTCGGCCAGACCGGACTCGGCCAGACCGAACATCCGCACCATCTCCTGGCGGTAGACCGTGCGCCCCGCGATCGCCTGCTGCACGGGTTGGGTGTCGACCGCCCGCAGCCACATCGGCTGCAACTCCCGCGGCGGGCCGGGCAGCACCACCACGGTCGGGGTGCCCGGTACCACCACCCCCGGCGCGGTGCCGACCGGCTCGAGGATCTCGGCTCCCTGCGGTACCAGCGCCTGTTTACGGTTGGCGACGCGCACCGCCTCGAAGTCCGCTTCGGACAGCTTCCGTCCCGCCGTCAACCTGCGCAGGATCGCGGCGATGCGTTCCTCGAGCGCCGCATCGAGCACCAGTTCGCGGCCGCAGAACTCGGCCACCGTCGCCACCGTGAGATCGTCGGCGGTCGGGCCGAGTCCGCCGCTCGTGACGATGAGGTCGACACCCTCGGCGGCCAGGAACCTCAACTGCGCCTCGATGTCTCCGGGGCGGTCGCCGCAGATCGTGATGTGCGCCAGCTCGACGCCGAGCTCGAGAAGCTGGTCGGCCAGCCACGGCCCGTTGAGGTCGGAGATCCGGCCGGTGAGGACTTCTGTTCCGGTGATGACGATGCCTGCACGTGCGCTCACGACGAGCACACTACGCACCGCGCCGACGCCTGCGCCGGTGTGTCGGTCAGAACCCGTATCCCAGCCGGGCGGGCACATCGCTGACGAAGGCCGCACCGAACCGTTGCAGGAGCTCGGAGTCCTTGCTGCGCAACCGGTTCGCGGCGGCGAATCCGTCGACGCGATGGGCCCCCAGATACAGGCCGCCGAGCACGTCGAGATCGACTTCGATGTCGGCAGGCGCATCCGTCGGCGTGCACCGGGCCCGGCCGCCGCTGATCTGCAGTGCGAATCGTCCACCGTCGCTGCGGAAGCCGTCGGCGACGTCGAGCACCACGTCCAGATCAGCTTGGTAGCGGCGGGCTTCCAGCGCCGCGGGGACGTTCATGAGCCGCAGCCACAGGTCATCGGCGCTGGCGGTGACCTGCACCAGCCTGGGGTCGGTGAGCAGGTACGGCAACGGATCGTGCGGATGGATGTCCACGGTGACGCGGTCGATCAGATCCAGCCCGAGCAGCGCTCGCCACAGCGCTGCGTGGGCGTCGGCGGTCACCGCGGTCAGTTCCTCGACCCGCGCCGACCTGCGGCCGTCCCGCGGGTCCCGGTGCACCCGGTAGAGCGCATACCCGTCCTGGTGCAGGAACGCGAACCATTCGCCGCCGCCGTGCCGCGAGTCCGGCCGGTCGGCCAGCAGGTCGTCCAACAGCGCTGCGGGTCGCCCCAGGCCGCCGGGGGTGCGGCGGCGCCAGCGGTCGTAGATGTCGGCGAGGTCGTCGCGATGCGCGGCAGGCGTCACCATGCGAACACCGCCCGGGTCGGGGGCCTCGGGGTGGAACCGCGCGAACCGCCGGTCGATCGACACCATGTGCACGACCGTCGCCACCCCGTAGCCGAACCGGCCGTAGATCCCACCCTCACTGGCGGTCAGCGCCGCGACGGCATAGCCCGCGCCCGCGATGAGGTTGTGCAGTTCGGTGTACATCGCGCGCAGCACACCGCGTCGGCGGTGCGTCGGCGCGACGGCGACGAAGCTGACGCCGGCAACCGGCAGCACCTCGCCGCCGGGAACCGTGAGTTTCATGTCCAGGTACAGCGACTGCCCGACGAAGTCGTCGTCGGTGTCGTCACGGACCACCACGGTGGCCCGCTCGGGCACCATGGACCGCCAGACGGCCAGCGTCTCCGCGGGTTCGATGTCCCCGAATGCGACGCGCCCCAGCAGGGTCATCCGCGCCCAGTCGGCGTCGGTGATGGGATGCAGCGTCAGCGGTGTGATCACAAGTCTCGACCGTGCCACACCACCCTTGCCGGGCGCGAGCGGTTTTCCCGCCGCTCAGCGGGTCACCGGGTGAGCCAGTTGTTCACCGTCTTCAGCTCGCGGGTGTAGGTGGTCATGATGTCCTCTTGGTACAGCGTCGCCCCGCTGATCGTGGTGGAGCCCTGCCAGACCACGCGGATCTTCTGGGTGCCGCGCATGAAGACGTCGACGCGGCCGAGGTCACGGTGCTGCCAGTTGCCGGACTCGGCCAGTTGGCGCACGTCGTGTCGCTCATCGGTGGTTGTGGTCATGGGCCCGATCCTATCGCCGGGACTGCCTGCCGATCGGCACGGCCACCGGGTTGCCGTTGTAGCCGGTGACCCGTACCCATGCGGGCGCCGGCCCGGGTTGCGTGGGTACGCCGGCGAGTTCGACGGTCTCCCCCGGATACACCGTGACGTAGTTGTCGGTGTACTCGATGGGCAGGATCTCGTCGCCGTCCTCGGTGGCGGTGAGCTCGACCCGCTCGAAGAACCCGATGTGCCGGGTGGGGTTGTGCAACCGGATCAGCACCCCTTTCCGGTCCTGATCCGTCCCGCCGTTCAGGCGTTCGGCGGTCACCTCAAGGGGAACCGGCGTCATCGTGTCGAGCGGTGTCAGGTCGGCCCATCGTCGTTGCGTGAGGGCGAACGCCTGGTCGTTCGCCGGGTCGCCGAGGTCGTCGAGTTGTTGGGACTGCCAGTAGGTGTTCGTGGCGACGACACTGCCGTCGTCGGCGAGGACGTCGCACCGAACGAAGATCACCTGCGAGTCGCGCGCCAACCGGGGCAGGGTGAGCACCACCTGCGCGCCGCCGGAGGCCACGGTGGTGGCTGCGCTCGTGCGGTCGTCACGGACCCGCCCGTCCAGGTCGTAGGTGCGCACGCGCACCCGCAGGCCGGACCGTTGTTCGGGCGACTGGTTGACCAGCGTGATGTCGGCCTCGGTGTGATCGCCGGTGGCGTAGGCGTCGAACACCGCCGACACCGGGCGCAGCGCCTTCTTGGCGCCGAAGTAGGCGCCGCCGGGCCGCAGGTACCAGTCGAAGAGGTGGCCGAAGAACGACGGCCAATGGTTGTTGAGCATCCAGTAGATGGTCATCTTGTGGTTCGCCCAGCCCAGTGCGGCGAACGCCTCGAACTGGGCCCGGGTCGACTCGTAGTGCGCCAGCTGCGCCTTGGCGGCGAATTCGGCTGCGCTGCGCGACGATCCGTACCGCCGGGTGACGGCTTCGCGGATGCTCTCCAGCGCGGCGTTGTGCGGGTCGGCGCCGGCGTGGAAGTACCACGCTTCGTTGATCGGCCACAGCTTGTCGGGCGGCAGGAACTTCCGCAGGCTCGCGAACGGCGGAATGTGTTCGTTGTCGCCCTGTTCGGCGTTCGCACCGCGGGTCGCCTGGTAGCGGCCGCTGAACCAGTAGCTCGGGGGTCGCCACGTGTACGGGCCCGCCATGTGGATGCCGTCCCAGTCGATGTCGCCGTTCGCATCGCGGGCCATCGACGACACCGTGTCCACCACCGCGCCGGACCAGTGCAACCGCTCGAGGATCCGGTGGTACTCGGTCAGCACGTCAGGTGGTGGTTTGCCGTCACTGCCGTTGGCCCACAGGAACGCCGATGCGTGCCCGCGCAGCGCGTGGATCTGCGATGTCAGGCTCTCCCCCGCCACGCGCCGGTCCTCGTCGTCCCACTGCCACCACTTCTCCCACTGGTTGCAGCACATCCAGCCGTACATCAACGGAATCCCGAGCTCGTCGGCGCGCTCGACGAGATGGTCGCCCGGGAACTTGCCCTCCAACCGCAGCATGTTGAGCCCGAGATCGCGGGTGTAGGCCAGGATGGCGTCCTCGCGACGCGGATCGTCGCGGTACAGCAGATCCGGTGTGTAGGCCGCGCCGCGTACCGGGAAGTCGCGTCCGTTGACGGTGAGATAGAAGCTGCCGCCCGTCCCGAGGCCGGGGAACTGTTCGTCGTCGTCGCGGTGTTGTTCGACGGTGCGGATCCCGAAGCGGGATTCGTCGACGTCGGTGACGCGGCCGTACTGGACGAACTCGATCCGCAGGTCGTACAGATCCGGCGCGCCCATGGTGTAGGGCCACCACAGATCCGGGTTGCGGACCGTCAGCTCGGCGAAATCGTCTGGGGTGAAACGCACCTCGCTGCGTTCCCCGGCCGCCAGTCCGACCGGTCGGGCCACGGTGATCTCGGGTTTGCCGGGCCTGCTGATGTGGGCGCGGACGACGCCGCGCACCGGTTCGGCCCCGGTGTTGCGGATGTCGGTGTAGACGGTCAGGCGTGCCGAATCGGTGGCGGGCAAGGGCAGTTCGGTGCTCACCATCGGGTTGCTGAGCACCAACGGGCCCGAGAAGCTCAGGTACACCGGCCGGAAGATGCCTGCGTTGCGGTCAGGGACATAGGAGTTGCCGCGCACCGGGTCGCGCCCGGGACCCCGGTAGCCGATGCGGTTCCAGTTGATCCAGTCCCACCAACTGTCGGCCAGTTCGACACCGTCGATGTCCTGCAACGACTGTTCGGGGGTGACCTTGACCGCGAGCACGTTGTCCGCGCCGCCGTGGATCCACGGTGTCACATCGATCTCGTGGGCGGTGTGCATCCCCACGACGGAGGTGTTGTCCGCGACCATGGTCCCGTTGAGCCAGACCTCGGCCCGGTAGTTGATGCCGGGGAACTCCAGCCGATAGCTCGAACTTCCCACCGGGGCGGCAAAAGTCGTTCGGTACCACCAGTTCTGGCGCCACAGATCGTCGGGCACACCGGCCAGGTTCTCGCCGAAGTACAGGTCCGGGTAGGTCCCGTCGTCCTGCAGCGCCTGCAGCACCGTCGCGGGCATGTGCGCCACGCGGTGCCAGTGGCCCGCGGGGTCACCGGGGCTCGACAGTGCCGCGCCGTCGTCGGGCACCCGTCGCGCCGACGCGAGTTGCCAGCCATCGGTGAGCGCGATACGCCCCGACGGCGGTTCCGGCCGCGCGAACCTGGGCAGGTCGGCCACGCACAGTGTCATCACCAGCGCCACCAACAGGGCCGTCGACACGACCACGGCGGGCACCGGGCCGGCGAGCCTTGCGCCCCGTCGCGCGGCGCGGCGTTTCGAGACGGAAATCGGCGGCTCCTCGCGGCGGCAGCGGCACCCGGGCGGGTGCCGTGGGATCGGGCGGGACCACGTGCCCCGTCCGCTTCATTCTGCCGCTGACCGATCCGCGGTGCGGATCGGATCCGGTTCGGTCAGAGCTTGTGCGGAACGTCGTTGACCAGACCGCCGTCCATCACGAACTCAGCGCCGGTGGCGTAGCGGGACTCATCACCGGCCAGGAACACCACGAAGCTCGACACCTCGTTGACCTCACCAGGCCGGCCCAGCGGGATCCGCAGCATGTCGTCGGGGAAGTGCTCGGTCATCGGGGTGCGGATGAACCCGGGGTGGATCGAGTTCACCCGGATCTGATGCGCACCGAGTTCCAGCGCGGCCGACTTGGTCAGACCGCGCACGGCCCACTTCGACGCGACATACGGATGCACCATGGGCGCGCCGCGCAGGCCCTCGATCGAGGACACGTTGATGATCGACCCGCCGCCCGCGGCCTTCATGGCATCCACACAGGCCTGCATGCCCAGGAAGGTGCCGGTGAGGTTGACGTCGATGACGTTCTGCCACTTGGCCATGTCGAATTTGCCGATCGCGCCGAGTGCCACGATGCCCGCGTTGTTGACCAGCACGTTGAGCAGACCGAAGTCGGTGGTCGCGGTGGCGACGGCGGCGTCCCACTGGTCGGCCCGGGTGACGTCGAGGTGGACGTAGCGGGCCGCGTCGCCCAACTCGGCGGCGAGCGCGGTGCCCTCCTCGTCGAGGATGTCACCGATGACCACCCTCGCACCCTCGGCGACCAGTGCCTTGGCGTGCGCCGCGCCCATACCCCGTGCGCCGCCACTGATCAATGCAACTTTTCCGGCTACCCGTCCCATGACGGGTGAGGCTACCGCAGCGCGCCGATGAATTAGAACCTGTTCCAATTCTCGGTTCGAGTCGGCATACTTCGCCGTGCAGCCACTGGTGAAGGAGAGAGACATCCATGACCATTCGCGTCGCTCACATCGGTACCGGGAACGTCGGACGTCTGGCACTGGCCGGGTTGCTCACCAACCCGGCCTTCGAGCTGACCGCACTGGGCGTGTCGACCGATGCCAAGGTGGGCAGGGACGCGGGTGAGCTTGCCGGACTGGACTTTTGCACCGGGATCACCGCCACCCGTGGGCTCGACGCGGTGATCGCCGCCAGACCGGACTGCGCGGTGTACTGCGCGATGGGCGACACCCGGGGATCCGATGCGATCGCCGACGTGGTGCGACTGCTCGCCGCGGGCATCAACGTCGTCGGCTCGGCCCGGTGGTGCTGCAGTTCCCGTGGAAACTCATGCCCGGCAAGTACCTCGCCGGCATCGAGGAGGCCGCCGCGGCGGGTAACGCGAGCCTGTTCATCACCGGGGTGGACCCCGGGTTCGCCAACGATCTGATCCCGTTCGCGCTCGCCGGCACCTGTCAGAGCATCGAGCAGGTGCGGTGCATGGAGATCGCCGACTACGCGACCTATGACGGCACCACGGTCATGTTCGATGTCATGGGTTTCGGCAAGCCGCTCGACGAGACGCCGATCCTGTTCCAACCGGGCGTGCTCTCCATCGCGTGGGGCACCTCGATCCGCCAGCTCGCGGCCGGCCTCGGCATCGAGATCGACGACATCACCGAGGTGTACGAGAAAGAGCCCGCCCCAGAGGATTTCGAGATCGCCGCCGGGCACGTCGGAAAGGGGACGGTCGCCGCGCTGCGGTTCGAGATCCGCGGCATGGTCGAAGGCGAGCCGGCGATCGTCATCGAGCACGTCACACGGCTGCGCGGCGATCTGCGTCCGGACTGGGCCCAACCCGCCCAGCCGGGCGGGTCCTACCGCGTCGAGATCGTCGGCGAACCGTCGTACACCGTCGACATCTGCCCCACCAGCCGCAAGGGCGACCACAACCACGCCGCGATCGTGGCCGCGGCCGGGCGCATCGTCAACGCCATACCGGATGTGGTGGCCGCTCCCCCGGGCATCCGAACCACACTCGACATGCCGCTGGTCACCGGCAAGGGGCTGTACAAACTCGGCTGATCGGCCAGATCACCAGCGCCGCGCGGGCATCCGCGCGAGGGTGAGCACCGGCCAGCCGTGTTCGTCCGCCGCCGCGGCCAGGCCGGGTCGCGGGTTGACCGGGCGGGGATGGCCGACCAGATGCATGAGCGCGCTGTCCTCGGCGCCGTCGGCGTAGAAGTAACTGTGCCGCAAGTCCACGGCGTTCTGCGCGCAGAAGTTCTGCACCACTTCGGCTTTGCGGGCACCCCAGATCACCGGTTTGACGATGTCTCCGGTCAGCCGACCGGTCTGGTCGACCTCGAAGTGGTTGCACAGCACGTGGTCGATGCCGAGATGGCGGGCGACCGGTTCGGCGTGGATGGTCAGCGCCGACGAACTGAGCACCACGGTGTGGCCCCGGTCCTGGTGTCGGCTCACCACGTCACGCATGTGCGGATAGACGCGCGGGGAGATCCGGTTCTGGAAGAGGTCCTCGCCCAGCACATCGAGATCCGACAGGAGTTCGCCGCGCAGATACCCCGCGGCCCGCACCAGCAGACGTTCGAAGGGCATGCGCCCGATGCGGTAACGCACCGAGGCCTCGATGATCCCGAGGATCTCGCCGAACGCGGCCTGCCTGCGGCGGATGCGGTGACCGGCGTGGGCCGTGGCGGTGAACCCGTCGACCAGGGTGCCGTCGAGATCGAAGAACGCGCCCACCTGCGCACCGCCGGGACCCTCGTCGATCTCTGCGAGGGATTCGGGCGGCGACAAGGTGGGTCCCATGGATCAAGTAGATCAAGATGCCACTGCGGCGGCGAATCCGGCCGAGAATGAACCATGGCTTCCAGCCCGCGGGACGTGGTGGTCCATGACACCACCGCCGTGGTCGCCACCAGCAGGTTCGCCGAGGCGGTGGCCTGGTATGGCTGCCTGTTCGGCCGCGAACCCGACCTGCGTGCCGTGGCAGGCACGGCCGAATGGCAACTGACCGCGACGTCCTGGCTGCAGGTGGTCGCCGACGAGGCGGCCGCGGGCCGAACCGCCGTCCGGTTCGGCGTCAGCGATCTGCGGACGACGCGTGTGGCGCTCGCCGACCGCGGGGTGAGCGTGCCCGAGATCCGACTGCTCACCGAGCGGGTCGCGGTGCTCGACGTCACCGACCCCGACGGCAACCGAGTGTGCTTCGTCCAGGAGCTCACCTGAACACCGTGGGTGCGGGCACCGCCGGGCGTGATGTGGTAGTAAATTGGAACACGTTTCAGTTCTGCCCTGACGACGCTGTTTCGACGACTTCGACGCCCCGATTACCGAAGGAGCAGGTATGCACACCGCCCTCTGCGACGAGCTCGGCATCGAGTTCCCCATCTTCGCGTTCACCCACTGCCGCGACGTGGTCGTCGCGGTGAGCAAGGCGGGCGGCTTCGGCGTGCTCGGCGCCGTCGGGTTCACCCCCGAGCAGCTGGAGATCGAGCTGAACTGGATCGACGAGCACATCGGCGACCACCCCTACGGTGTCGACATCGTGATCCCGAACAAGTACGAGGGCATGGACTCGAACATGTCCGCCGATGAGTTGAAGGCCACGCTCAACTCGCTCGTGCCGCAGGAGCATCTCGACTTCGCCAAGAACATCCTCGCCGCGCACGGCGTGCCCACCGACGAACTCGAGGACAACGCGCTGCAGTTGCTCGGCTGGACCGAGGCGACCGCGACGCCGCAGGTCGAGATCGCACTCAGGCATCCCAAGATGACGTTGATCGCCAACGCTCTCGGCACGCCGCCCGCGGACATGATCGCCCACATCCACGATGCGGGTCGTAAGGTCGCCGCGCTGTGCGGTTCGCCGTCGCAGGCGCGCAAGCACGCCGACGCGGGTGTGGACATCATCATCGCCCAGGGCGGTGAGGCGGGCGGGCACAGCGGTGAGGTGGGCTCGATCGTGCTGTGGCCGCAGGTGGTCAAGGAGGTCGCGCCGGTGCCGGTGCTGGCCGCGGGCGGTATCGGCAGCGGCCAGCAGATCGCGGCCGCGCTGGCCCTCGGCGCGCAGGGGGCGTGGACCGGCTCGCAGTGGGTGATGGTCGAGGAGTCGGAGAACACCCCGGTGCAGCACGCCGCCTACGTCAAGGCCACCAGCCGCGACACCGTGCGCAGCCGCTCGTTCACCGGCAAGCCGGCCCGCATGCTGCGCAACGACTGGACCGAGGCGTGGGAGAAGCCGGAGAACCCCAAGCCGCTGGGCATGCCGCTGCAGTACATGGTGTCGGGCATGGCCGTCGCCGCGACGCACAAGTACCCCAACGAGTCCGTCGACGTCGCGTTCAACCCGATCGGTCAGGTGGTCGGCCAGTTCACCAAGGTCGAGAAGACCTCGGCGGTGATCGAGCGCTGGGTGCGGGAGTATCTGGAGGCCACCAGCACGCTCGACGCGCTCAACGAGGCCGCAGGCGTGTGATATTTCGGCGTCCCGCCAAAACCGACGAAATGGTCGCGTAGACACCCGTTCTCGCGGCCATTTCGTCGTTTTCGGGCCGAACTCTTCCGGCGCGCCGCGGGATTATGTAGGGTTACATACATAACCGGCGGAAGGTGCAGAGATGACCGGTCCCCGCGAACGCATGGTGCGCTCGGCGGCAGTGCTGATCCGGGAGCGTGGTGCGCATCCGACCGCGATCGCCGACGTGCTCGCCCACAGCGGCGCACCCCGCGGCTCGGCATACCACTACTTTCCCGGCGGGCGCACGCAATTGTTGTGCGAGGCAATCGATTACGCGAGCGACCACGTCGCGGCCCGGCTGGACCGGGCGGCCGACGTGTTCGAACTGCTCGACGACATGATCGCCAGGTTCCGCGATCAACTGCTCGACAGCGACTTTCGCGCCGGATGCCCCGTGGTGGCCGTCGCGGTCGAGGCGGGCGACCCGCAGCGCACGGACTCCGCCGATGCCGTGCGCGACCGCGCGGGCGCCGCGTTCGCGCGGTGGATCGGCCAGATCACCGCACGCCTGCGGGACGACGGGGTGCCCGCGGCCGCGGCCGAGGAGCTGGCGACGCTGATCACCACCGCCGTCGAGGGCGCCGTCGTCGTCGCACGCGCCACCCGCGACGTCAAACCGCTCGAGCTCATCCACCGGCAACTGCACCAGCAACTTGCCGCCGCGACCGCAGAGAAGGACGGCTCATGACCCCGGTCACCGCCACAGACACCGCCCCGGTCGCCGCACCGGTCACCGCCACGGACACGGCGGGCACCGAGTGGCACCACACCGCCTGCATCCTGTGTGAGTGCAACTGCGGGATCGTCGTGCAGGTCGAGAACCGAACGCTGGCGAAGATCCGCGGCGACAAGGAGCATCCGGCGTCGCGCGGCTACACCTGCAACAAGGCGCTGCGCCTGGACCACTACCAGAACAACGCCGACCGGCTCACCACACCGATGCGCCGCCGCCCCGACGGTGATTTCGAACCCGTCGACTGGGACACCGCGATCGCCGAGGTGGCCGACGGGTTCCGGCGGATCGCGCAAACCCATGGCGGGGAACGCATCTTCTACTACGGCGGCGGCGGCCAGGGCAACCACCTGGGCGGTGCATACAGCGGCGCGTTCCTCAAGGCCCTCGGTGCGCGGTACCGCTCGAATGCCCTGGCGCAGGAGAAGACCGGTGAGAACTGGGTCGATGCGCAACTGTACGGCGGCCACACCCGCGGCGAGTTCGAGCACGCCGAGGTGTCGGTGTTCGTCGGCAAGAACCCCTGGATGTCACAGAGCTTTCCACGCGCCCGGGTGGTGCTCAACGAGATCGCCAAGGACCCCGGCCGCTCCATGATCGTCATCGACCCGGTCCTCACCGAGACCGCCGCGATGGCCGACCACCACCTTCGGGTGCACCCGGGCACCGACGCCTGGTGCCTGGCCGCGCTCGCCGCCGTCCTGGTGCAGGAAAACCTCTGCGACGAAAGGTTTCTCGCCGAACACGTGCACGGGGCCGACGCGGTGCGGGCCGTCCTGCGCGACGTCGACGTCGCCGATTACGCACGACGCTGCGGCGTCGGCGAGGACCAGATCCGCGCCGCGGCCCGCCGCATCGGACGGGCCGCGAGCGTCTCGGTGTTCGAAGATCTCGGCGTGCAGCAGGCGCCCAACTCGACGCTGTGCTCATACCTCGACAAGCTGCTGTGGATCCTCACCGGCAACTTTGCCAAACCCGGTGGGCAGCATCTGCATTCGTCGTTCGCGCCGCTGTTCGGCAAGTCCGGGGTCGGACGCACCCCGGTCACCGGCGCCCCCGTCATCGCCGGACTGGTGCCGTCCAACGTGGTGCCCGAGGAGATCCTGACCGACCATCCGGACCGGTTCCGCGCGATGATCGTCGAGAGCAGCAACCCGGCGCATTCGGTCGCCGACTCGACCGCGGTGCGCGCGGCTCTGCAGGAGCTCGAGCTGCTGGTGGTGATCGATGTCGCCATGACCGAGACGGCCCGGCTCGCCCACTACATCCTGCCCGCCGCGACGCAGTTCGAGAAGGCCGAGGCCACGTTCTTCAACCTGGAGTTCCCGCGCAACACTTTCCATCTCCGGCACCGGCTGTTCGAACCGCTGGCGGGCACGCTGCCCGAGCCGGAGATCTGGGCACGGCTCGTACGTGCCCTCGGGGTGGTCGACGACGCCGAACTGCGGCCGCTGCGCAAGGCCGCCGAGGCGGGTCTCGGCGAGTTCGCGGCCGCGTTCTTCACCGCCGTCGCGAGCAACCCGGCGCTGACGAAGGTGTTGCCGTACGTGCTCTACGAAACGCTCGGTCCGACACTGCCCGACGGGCTGGCCGGTGCGGCGGCGCTGTGGGGACTGGCACACAAGGCCGCCATGACCTATCCCGAAGCCGTGCGCCGGGCCGGGCACGCCGACGGCAACGCGTTGTTCGAGGCCATCCTGGCCAACCCGGCCGGCGTGACGTTCACCGTGCACGACTACTCCGACGACTTCAGCCTGATCGATCACCCCGATCACAAGATCGCGCTGGAGATCCCCAAGATGCTCGACGAGATCCGCGCATTGCGCGACGAGCGCGCTCCCCTGACCACCGCCGAGTTCCCGATCGTGCTGTCGGCCGGGGAACGGCGCGCCTACACCGCGAACGACATCATCCGCGACCCGGCATGGCGCAAGCGCGACCCCGACGGCGCCTTACGCATCAGTCCGCACGACGCCGAGGCGTCCGGCCTCACCGACGGTGGCATGGCCCGCATCACCACGGCAGCGGGCACCGCGGTGGCCCGGGTGGAGATCTCCGAGGCGATGCTGCCCGGGCATGCGTCCCTGCCCAACGGCCTCGGCCTGGACTACCGCGACGGTGAGCGCGTGGTCGCGCCGGGCGTGGCGCCGAACGCGCTCACCTCGACCGGATGGCGCGACCCCTACGCGGGTACACCGTGGCACAAGCACGTTCCCGCGCGCGTCGAGGCGGTGTGACCGG
Organism: Mycolicibacterium goodii; assembly: GCF_001187505.1. Next base: position 4,746,985 of record NZ_CP012150.1, on the reverse strand, counting down.
GTCGGCCTGACGCCGAGACCGGAAGGTTCACTGTGCGGGGGCCGGAAGGGGCACGGCTGCGGGTGGTTGCGCGGGCGCGGGTGGCTGCGGTCCCGGCGCGAGTCCCGCGGGCGGTGGTGTACCCGGGTCGAGCGGGCGCTGGGTGAGCAGGAACAGCGCTTCGTTGAAGCTGACGTCCTGGGTCTGCATGGCATGCCAGATCTCCCGCAGGTAGGACATGGTGCGGCCCTGCTGCGGTCCGACCGGAACCTCCGACGTCCCCGGCGGCAGGTTGTCCGGACTGGACAGATGAGGCGTGCCGTCCTCGGCGAGCACAGGCGGTGGCGGCGGCGAAGGCTCCGGATCGGCTGCCGCCGCGGGCGCCCCCAGCAGCAGGGCCAAGCCGACACCGCCGCCGGCGGCCAGGCACACAACTGTGCGGTCGATGAGCTTGTGTCGCACTGAGGTCCCCTTTCGTCGGCTGACGCACCTATAGCGATTGTTCTCCCGAGCACGCCCCGGTGTTACAGATATGGCTGATGTGGCTGCAGTGAGCATCGCGTCAGAGCTTTCAGAACAGGTTCCAGAATCGGTGCCGTCGTTTGTCCGCGACTTTGGCGAACCTCCGGCGAACTGGGTGTTTGGTGGTGTAGCAATGGGGAACGTGAACTAGACGCCGTATATCGAGGGAGTTCGGTGGTCATGAGCGACAGTGCCCTTCATCTGCCCGCGGGCTTCGATTTCACGGACCCCGACATCTACGCCGAGCGGCTGCCGGTCGACGAACTCGCCGAGTTGCGCCGGGTGGCGCCGATCTGGTGGAACCCTCAGCCGGTCGGGGCGGGCGGATTCGACGACGGCGGCTTCTGGGTGGTCACCAAGCACCGGGACGTCAAGGAGATCTCGCTGCGCAGCGACGTCTTCTCCAGCCAGGAGAAGACCGCGCTGCCGCGCTATCCCGAAGGGACAGTTCAAGATCAGATCAACCAGGGCAGGTTCGTGTTGCTCAACATGGACGCGCCGCACCACACGCATTTGCGCAAGATCGTCTCGCGGGCCTTCACACCGCGGGCCGTCGAGCGCCTGCACGACGACCTGGCCGAGCGCGCCCGCACCATCGTGCGCACCGCCGCGGCCGAGGGCACCGGCGATTTCGTCGAGCAGGTGGCGTGTGAACTTCCGTTGCAGGCCATCGCGGGACTGATGGGCGTCCCGCAGCAGGACCGCAGGAAGCTGTTCGACTGGTCGAATCAGATGGTGGGCAACCAGGATCCGGAGTTCGCCGCGAACGACGGCGGCAGCGCCGCGGTCGAGTTGATCACCTACGGCATGCAGTTGGCGGCCGAGCGCGCCGAGGCCCCTGGCGACGATCTGGTGACCAAGCTGGTGCAGGCCGACGTCGAGGGCCACAAACTCTCCGACGACGAGTTCGGATTCTTCGTCGTCCTGCTCGCGGTCGCGGGCAACGAGACGACGCGCAACTCGATCACTCAGGGCATGATGGCGTTCACCGAGCACCCCGACCAATGGGAGCTGTTCAAGCGGGAGCGCCCGGTCACCGCGGCCGACGAGATCGTGCGCTGGGCGACGCCGGTGACCTCGTTCCAGCGCACCGCGCTGCAGGACACCGAGGTGGGCGGTGTGCGGATCACCAAGGGGCAGCGGGTGGTGATGTTCTACCGCTCGGCCAACTTCGACGAGGAAGTCTTCACCGATCCGTACCGGTTCGACATCCTGCGGGACCCGAACCCGCACGTGGGCTTCGGCGGGACCGGTGCGCACTACTGCATCGGCGCCAACCTGGCCCGGATGACGATCGACTTGATGTTCAACGCGATCGCCGACGAGATGCCCGACCTGACCCCGTTGGCGGATCCGGTGCGGTTGCGTTCGGGCTGGCTCAACGGCATCAAGCACTGGCAGGTCGACTACCGTGGCGAGTCCGCGAAAGGGCGTGCGGCGTCGCCGGTTTCTGCCGGCCTCGGCAAATCGATGATCGAGCGCCAGTAGTCCTCGCCGATCTCGGTGTTCGACCGCAGGACCATCGCCAGGCCGGTGGCCATCGCGATACCGAGAAGCCCCAGCCACAGCCCGGCGAGCGCGATCGCGACCCACACCACCGTGGTGACCACGGGCCACGGGGACACCATCGCCAGAATCGGTGCGAAGAAGAATCCGGTACCCACGTACCAGGCCGACCCGGTGCGGTCCGCCATCAGCACGTATCGGAGCCAACGCGGGATCGGGGCGCCGGCACCACCGGGTCCGGTGGCCGGTGCCGGACGAGCCGACGGTTTCGATGTGGGCATCTCGACCTCCTGTCGTGGACAACACAACCGTCGCGCGTCGGGGGTAATCGGTGCAATTACCTGCGAGGTAGTGGCCGACGGCGCGGTGATCGGTGAGACTCGAGGAGTGACCACCACCGTCTCGGGCACCTCGATCGGCACGCTGGTGCGTGAATGGCGGCAGCGCCGCCGGATCAGCCAACTCGATCTCGCGATCGAGGCCGACGTGTCACCACGTCATGTGAGCTTCATCGAGACCGGCCGCGCACAACCCAGCCGGACCATGGTGCTGCGGCTGGCCGAAGCGCTCGAGGTGCCGCCCCGCGAACAGAACCGACTGCTGCTCGCGGCCGGCCTGGCGCCGGTGTACTCCGAACGGTCCCTGGACGACCCCGAGATGGCCGCGGTGCGCGACGGCCTCACCCGCGTGCTCGACGCGTACCACCCCTATCCCTGCGTGGCCGTGGACCGGGAGTGGAACCTGTTGCGCGCCAACGCGGGCGCCGCCGTCATGCTCGACGGGGTGGCCCCTCATCTGCTGGAGCGTCCCAACGCACTGCGCATCACGCTGCACCCGCAGGGCATGGCACCGCGGATCCGCAACCTCGCCGAGTGGCGTCACCATCTGATCAGTCGGCTGCGTCGCGAGGTGGCGGTGAGCGGTTCCGGAGCGCTCGCCGCCCTGCTGGCCGAAGTCGAGTCCTACCCGGGCGGGTTCGAGTCGACGCACGATCTCGGTGGTGTCGCAGTGCCGCTGGAGTTGCTCACCGCGCGGGGTGAGGTGCTGAGGTTCCTGAGCACCGTGACGACGTTCGGCACGGCCCTGGATCTCACCGCGGCCGAACTGAGTGTGGAGGCGTTCCTGCCTGCCGACGAGCGGACCGCGGCGGCGCTGCGCGGGTGATGGTCACTGGTAAGACCACTGACCCCTTGACCTCCTGACCGCTACCGGGCAGCATGGCATCCATGGCCCTGCAACCGGTGAATCGCCGCTCGGTACCCGAGGACGTGTTCGAACAGATCGTTTCCGAGGTGCTGACCGGCGAGATGCGGCCCGGCGAACCACTGCCGAGCGAACGCAGGCTCGCCGAGGTGCTCGGGGTCTCCCGGCCCGCGGTGCGTGAGGCGATCAAACGCCTCACCGCAGCGGGGCTGGTCGAGGTCCGCCAGGGCGATGCGACCACGGTGCGCGACTTCCGGCGGCACGCCGGTATGGACCTGCTGCCCCGACTGCTGTTCCGCGCAGGCGAACTCGACACGTCCGTGGTGCGCAGCATCCTGGAAACCCGGCTGCACAACGGGCCCAAGGTCGCCGAACTCGCGGCCGTACGCCGTCAACCGGACCTCGTCGGGCAACTCACCGACCTGGTGGACCGGCTGCAAGCCCAATCGGATCCGATCGAGCGACAGCGTCACGCGATGACGTTCTGGGACCACGTCGTCGACGGGGCCGACTCGATCGCGTTCCGGTTGATGTTCAACACCCTGCGCGAGACCTACGAACCGGTTCTGCCCGCGCTCGCCACCGTGATGGCCGAGGAGGTCGCCCACCCCGACGCCTACCGCGCCATCACCCGCGCCATCTCCGACGGCGACCCCGACGGTGCCCGCCGCGCCGCGCAGGACCTGCTCGAACCTGCCACCCACGCCCTGCTGTCCGCCCTGGATGCGTTGGATGCGTTGGAGGACAAACGATGACACGCCGGGAGTTCACGCTCGCCGACGCGGCACGGGAATTCGTCAGACACCCCTCGCCCTGGATGATCGGCACGACGCTGGCAGGTGCGGCCACCGCGCGGATGATCGTCGGCGACTGGCGCAGCACCGACGCGCTGGTGCCACTGGTGATGGTCGGGGTCTTCCCGCTGGTGGAGTGGATCATCCACGTGGCGATACTGCACTGGCGGCCAAGGCGATTCGGGCCCGTGGTGGTGGACACCAGGCTGGCCAGGGACCACCGCAGACACCACGGCGCACCGCGCGACATACCGCTGATCTTCATCCCGTGGCCCACCCTGCTGTGGCTGCTGCCCGTCGCGACGGCCGTTGCGCTGGTGGCGTTTCCGCGGCCCGGCCTCGGCCTGACCTTCCTGACCCTGCTGACCGCGCTCGGACTGGGCTACGAGTGGTGCCACTATCTGATCCACAGCGACTACAAACCCAGATCCGGTGTGTACCGCGCGGTGTGGCGCAACCACCGCAGGCACCACTTCAAGAACGAGCACTACTGGTTCACGGTCACCAGTTCCGGGACGGCCGACCGGATACTGGGGACCTACCCCGACCCGGCGACCGTGCCCACCTCACCGACCGCCAGGACCCTGCACGTCACGCCTGCACGATGATCGGGTCACCGACGCTGACCATGTCGTAGTACCACGCGGCGTTGTCCGGGCTGAGGTTGATGCAGCCGTGGCTGACATTGGCGTAGCCCTGCGAGCCGACCGACCACGGCGCGGAGTGCACGTAGACCCCGCCCCAGGTCACCCGGACGGCGTCGTTGACGGTGAGCTTGTAGCCCTCCGGATCGCTCAGCGGAATGCCGATGGTACGCGAATCCATCACCACCACAGGCTCTTTGGCCAAGGCGGTGAACGTTCCCTGTGGGGTGGGAAACTTCGGCTTACCCATCGATGCAGGCATCTCCCGCATCACCTCGCCGTCGACGCTGACCGTGAAGGTGTGGTCGCCGATGTCGGCGACACCCAACACCTCGGCACCGGTGTTGAAACTGGTCTTCACGCCGCCCACCGACAACGAGATCGTCGAGTGCGCGGGCCAGAACTCGTCGGGCGTCCACTCCATCACCGAGGCGTCCGGCCAGCTGAACCGGCCCGAGGACATGTCCGTCGACGAGATCCGCAGGCTGCGTTCGGCACCGCGGCGATCGGTGACCGGCTCGGCGAACCGGACGGTCACCGGGTGGGCAACCCCGACCACCGCACCCGCGGCGGGCTCGATCTGGGCAACCTCGACCGGGGTGCGCACGGCGGCCGAGGCGACGTTAACCGGGACGGTGGCGGCCGCGACAGCGATACCGATCGCCGCAAACAGTTTCCAGACCGAACCTCGTGGCGATCCGGATCTGCGCGGTAGCGAGTTCAGCATTCTTCCAGTGTAGGTTGTCGCCGAGACCATGCCCGGTGAACACCTGGCGACACGGCGTCCGGCCGCACTGAGCCTGCGGGGTGAGGTTCGCATAACAGGACATCGGTGCGCAATGCCCAAGCGTTTCATCCGATATCGGCGCACCTGGGGGCCAGCGCCCGGGCGAGCGCCATCAGCGCGTAACCGCAGCCCGCGAAAACGGCACCGAGCAGCCCGATGTTCGTCATCACCACCCACGGCCCGACGGCGGCGGGATCGAGGAACCAATACGGCACCCGAAGCCCGGCACCGCTGAGCACCAGCAACGCCAACCCGACGTAGGCAGCGGGATACAGCAACCAGGTCAACGGTTGCCACCACCGGATCACACCCTGGACGTCGCGCGCCATCAGCCACTCCGCGACGGCGAGCACCGGCACGACGACATGCAGCAGCACATTGGCCGGTGTGTAGCCCATACTCACCTGGGCGAGAAACAGATTCCAGATCGCCCCGGCCATGACCACGTACAACACCACGCCGCCGCGCAGACCCGCACGTGCGTCGGCGCGCGGCGAGGCGACGGTCCACAGATAGAACGCCGCCGCCAGCAGGTTCGCCTGATAGGTGAACGTGATGAGGCGCCACAGCACGCCTGAGCGGGTGGAGAATTCGACCAGGACCACGGCCGCGAGCACCGCTGCCACGATGCCGATCCGCAAACAGGTGCGCAGGTTCACCCGATCGAGCCTAATCGTGATTCTCAGGGAGCCTGCGGTATCGGCTCCTGGGGCGCGAGTTCGGGAGCGGGCGGGGCGGGTTCGGGAGCGGGCGGCGGTTGCTCGGGAGCAACCGGGGCCGGCTCGGCCGCCGGAACCGGCGGCACCGGCTCGGCCGCGGGGACAGGCGGGGCGGGCGGCGCGCCGGGCGGTGGTATCGGAGTGATCTCCGCGGGCGGCGGTGGCTCGCCGACCACCATCTGGTCGGGCAGGTCCGGCTCACCGCGCAACCGGTCGCGGATGCGGGTGAGCAACGGCTTCTTCGTCGGCGGCGCCGGCGTCAGCACCGGTGGTGCGAGCGCCATCCCCGCGTCCGGCGGCGCGGGCGGCGGTGCGGCAGGTGCTTGCGGAAGCGCCTGCTCGACCGAGGGTTCGACGACGACGTTTGCCAGCGGCGGCTCGACGTCCGGCTCGATGGCCGACGGCACGGCCTGGGACACCTCGACCACCGGCGCCGGAGCGGGCGGCGGAGGCGCCGCGGGTACCGGCGGTGGCAGTTGACGCACTGCGGCGGGCGGACCCGAGGTGTTGGCCACCGGCCGCGTCTGCCGCGCCACGGCGTCCTGCCGCGGCGAGAAATGCTGGCTTATCGCCAGAGACAGCGAGACGACGAACGTCACCACGCCGACGATGAGCATCGCGGCGGGCATTAACTGCTTACTGTTCCAACGGGATTGCTGTTCGGCCTTGTCGGGGAACATGAACCGGCCGCGCCGCGCGGCCACCAGCGCGGCACCGCGCGCGAGTGCCAGATCCCCGTCGGCCGGTGTGAAGACCGGAATGTCAAGTGCTGATTGCAACTTCGGCATCAACCGGTCGAAGTCGACATCGAGGTCGACCGCCGAGCCGACCACCACCAGCGCCTCGGTGTGACGGTCCGACGCGCCGAGCAGACGTTGCAGCCAACCGATGAGCCCGCGCACGCTTCCGATCGCCCGGCTGCGCGCGGTGTCGACCACGCCATCGTGCCGGTCGACGGTGAGCGCCAACGCCCCCTCCGGTTCGATGACACACACCACGGTGGTGCCGAACCCGACGACATCGGCAATGCTGTTGGCCAGTGCGTCGGTCGCCTGCCGCATCCGCACATGGACGACGTTGTCGAAGCCGGCCTCGTCGAGATCGGCAACCAGTCCGGCGGCCTGATCGTCCGCGCCGTCGCTCCACGTCACGCCGATCGACCGCAACCGTGTGCCGTTGTCGGCAGCCACGTTCTCCGCACGGGCGACCGTCGCGATGATCTCCTCGCGGGCGGCGCGGGCCCGGCTCAGGTCCAGACCTGCAACGTCGAACAGTTCGAGATCGAGGTTCACGGCCTCGAAATCGGCGGCCGAATCCCCCTCGACCAGCACCATGCCGACGGTGGACGGCGTCACCGAGACGCCAATCACCGCGTCCACCCACACCCCCTCGGAGCAGTGGCCACCCGGTCCCGGCCGGTCCGATGACGAATCCGGCCGGACCCGCCGAGCGTGGCCGACGTCCACCTGTTCCGAGCCGACCTTACCTGTGCCGCACACCACACGCGCACCCGGTATCCGCGCCGACCTGCGCGAAATGTGCTGTGCCACAGAACACCCTGGACACAGCGGACTTCCGGTTTGCCCAGGGGCCCGGGTCATTCTGCGCACCGCACCCGGGCGCGCCCGGCACCCGCCGGCGAAACGGTGATCGGGCTTGCCGACCGCGGGCGCCGACTATCCGGCGAGGATGCCTGCCAACTGCGAGGGCTCGATGTTGCCGCCCGACACGATGGCCACCGCGGGCCCATCGGGCAGTGCGGCCTTGTGGTAGCCGGCGAGTGCGACGGCACCGCTGGGCTCGGCGACGAGATGTGCACGCAACGCCAGTTCCCTTACCGCCGAGCGGATCTCGTCTTCACTGACGGTGATGACGTCATCGACGACCCGGCGCAGATGGGCGAAGGTGAGCTCAGAGGGAGTTGAGCGCAGACCGTCGGCGATGGTCCGGTTCCGTTTGGCCACAGGCCATTCCACGATGCTGCCCCGGGCGAGCGACTCGGCGGTGTCGGCGGCGAGTTCAGGTTCCACCGCATAGATCCTGGCGTCGGGACGCAGCGCGCGGATCGCGGTCCCGATCCCGGAGGCCAGCCCACCGCCGCTGACCGGGATCAGCACGGCCGCGAGATCGTGGAGGTCCTCGGCGATCTCGATGCCGATCGTGCCCTGGCCCGCGATGATGTCGGGATGGTCGAACGGCGGGATCAGCACCGCGCCGGTCTGCTCGACCAGTTCGGCGGCGGTCCGTTCCCGCTCCCCCGGGCCGCACAACACGACATGCGCACCGTGGCCGCGGGTCGCCTCGACCTTGACGGCCGGCGTCTCCTCCGGCATCACGATGTGGGCGGCCACGCCGTAGGCTGCGGCCGCGTACGCGACGGCCTGGGCGTGGTTACCGCTCGAATAGGCCACCACGCCTCGGGCTCTGGTGTCCGGGTCGAGGCGGCCCAGGGCGTTGAACGCGCCGCGAATCTTGAACGCGCCGATCGGCTGCAGATTCTCCGCCTTGAGCCACAGCGGTCGGCGCGGATCACCCCAGCCTGCGGCCAGCAGCGGGGTGCGCACGATGTCGGAGGCGATGCGGCGGGCCGCGTCGGAGATGTCGTCGATGGTCACCAGGTCCACGTCGACCAGTCTTGCCTGTCGCGTCCGGATCGCACAAAGCGGCCGGCCTCGGCGCCGTCAGCGCCGTTCAGCGCCGTCATGGGCCGTCACTGGGCCTGGGGCCGACCGCTACCCTGGGCTTGCGCACGGCTCGGAGGTCCAACACACGGCAAGGCGGTTCAGGTGAGCGGGTTCAACTTCCCGATCGTCCCGCGCTACGGCGAGGTCGACCAGCAGGGTGTGGTGTTCAACGCGCACTACCTGACCTGGTTCGACGAGGCGTGCACCGGACTGCTGGACCACCTCGACGTGACGTACCCGGGGCTGATCGCCTCCGGCCTGGACATCCAGGTCGTGCACAGCGAGATCGACTTCGCTGCCCCCGTGCGGTGGCGCGACAAGGTGCGCGTCGCGGTGACGTGCGAACGCATCGGGACCACGAGCTTCACCCTCGGCTTCACCGTGTTCAGCTCGAACGACACCACGCCCGAACGCGTCGCGGTGCGGGGCAGCAACGTCTACGTCGTCGTCTCCGGCACGGACTGGACCAAGCGCCCGGTCCCCGACCGGCTGCGTGCCGCGCTCGGTGCCGTCACGGACCAGCAGGCCGAACGAATTCACTGAGTACCCGCGCTGTTTCGCCCAGGGCGGTAATGTCTGCCCATGGGTGATGACCGCGAGCAACCGCCGCGGCGCGAGATGCCGCCGGGCCTGGCCGAACAACTCGACCTGCCGTACGCGGGCATGGTGTCGTTCGGCCACCGGCCGTTTTTGACCGAGACGCAGCAACTCGACGAGTGGCGCCCCGACGTCGCGGTCGTCGGCGCTCCCTTCGACATCGCGACCACCAACCGCCCCGGCGCCCGGTTCGGCCCGCGCGCCATCCGCGCCACCGCCTACGAGCCCGGCACCTATCACCTGGATCTCGGGCTGGAGATCTTCGACTGGCTGGAGGTCGTCGACTTCGGCGACGCCTACTGTCCGCACGGGCAGACCGAGGTGTCGCACGCCAACATTCGTGAGCGCGTGCACGCCGTCGCATCCCGGGGCATCGTCCCGGTCGTGCTCGGCGGCGACCACTCCATCACCTGGCCGTCGGCGACCGCGGTGGCCGACGTGCACGGCTACGGCAACGTCGGCATCGTCCATTTCGACGCTCACGCCGACACCGCCGACAACATCGAGGGCAACCTGGCAAGCCACGGCACCCCGATGCGCAGGCTCATCGAATCGGGCGCGGTCCCGGGCAGTCACTTCGTGCAGGTCGGGTTGCGCGGATACTGGCCGCCGCAGGACACCTTCGAGTGGATGCTCGAACAGAAGATGACGTGGCACACCATGCAGGAGATCTGGGACCGCGGATTCAAGGCGGTGCTGGAGGACGCGGTCTCCGAGGCGCTTGCCAAGGCCGAAAAGCTGTACCTCTCCGTGGATATCGACGTGCTGGACCCGGCGCACGCGCCGGGCACGGGAACGCCTGAGCCGGGCGGTATCACCAGCGCCGACCTGCTGCGCATGGTCCGCGAGTTGTGCCGCCGCCACGATGTCGCAGGCGTGGACGTGGTCGAGGTCGCCCCGGCCTACGACCACGCGGAGCTGACCGTCAACGCCGCGCACCGCGTGGTGTTCGAGGCGCTCGCGGGAATGGCCGCCCGCAGACGCGATGCCGCGCAGGCCCCGCCGGGTCCGCCCGCGCGGTAGCGGATGCATAGACCGTCTCAGTTCGGGTACTCCGTAGGCCGATTCGTCACGGGCGAGGAGGCAGCCGATGAGTTCAGGGGTGCAGACCGGCACCATCACCACACAGGTGCCGAGCCGGTTGGACCGGTTGCCGTGGTCGCGGTTCCACTGGCGTGTGGTGCTCGGCCTTGGCGGGGTGTGGATCCTCGACGGCCTGGAAGTCACCATGGTCGGCAATGTCGCGTCCCGGCTCACCGAGAGCGGCAGCGGGATCGAGATGACCGCGGGCGAGATCGGCATGGCCGCAGCGATCTACATCACCGGCGCCTGTCTCGGCGCGTTGTTCTTCGGTCAGCTCACCGACCGGTTCGGCCGCAAGAAGTTGTTCATCCTCACCCTCGTTGTTTACCTCGTCGCCACTGTCGCAACAGCTTTCGCGTTCGCGCCGTGGTTCTTCTTCATCTGCCGCTTCTTCACCGGAGCCGGTATAGGCGGCGAGTACGCGGCGATCAACTCCGCGATCGACGAACTCATCCCGGCGCGGGTGCGCGGGCGCGTCGACCTCATCATCAACGGCTCCTACTGGCTCGGTGCCGCAGGTGGCGCCGTTGGCGCGCTGCTGCTGCTGAACACCGCGATCTTCCCGGCCGACATCGGCTGGCGGTTGGCGTTCGGTATCGGCGCGGTCTTCGGTCTCGTGGTGCTCGTGGTGCGACGCCATGTGCCGGAGAGTCCGCGATGGTTGTTCATCCACGGCCGGGAAGACGAGGCCGAACGTGTGGTCGGCGAGATCGAGCGCGAGGTGGAGCGCAGCACCGGGCAGACCCTGGATGAGGCGGAGGGGTCGCTGCGGATCCGTCAGCGCGAGTCGATCTCGTTCGTGGAGATCGCCAAGGTCGCGTTCACCAAGTATCCGAAGCGGGCGGTGCTGGGGCTGGCGCTGTTCATCGGGCAGGCGTTCCTCTACAACGCGTTCACCTTCAACCTCGGCACCCTGCTGAGCAACTTCTTCGACGTCGCGTCCGGTGTGGTGCCGATGTTCTACGCGGTGTGGGCCTTGAGCAATTTCGCCGGACCGATACTGCTCGGCAGGCTGTTCGACACCGTCGGCCGCAAGGCGATGATCTCGCTGGCCTATCTGGGGTCGGCCGCGGTCGCGGTCGGTCTGACGGTCCTGTTCGTCTCCGAGACCGGCGGCGTGTGGATGTTCATGCTGGTGCTCGGGGTGTGCTTCTTCCTCGCGTCGTCCGGTGCGAGTGCGGCGTACCTGACCGTCAGCGAGATCTTCCCGATGGAGACGCGCGCGCTGGCCATCGCGTTCTTCTACGCGGTCGGCACCGCCGTCGGCGGCATCACCGGTCCCCTGCTGTTCGGTCAGCTCATCGAGTCCGGCGAGCGGGGCCAGGTCGCGGTGTCGTTCCTGATCGGCGCCGCGGTGATGGCCGTCGGCGGCGTGGTCGAGCTGATTTTCGGGGTCAAGGCCGAGGGGCAGAAACTCGAGGATCTCGCGATGCCGCTCACCGCCGACGAGGGCCAGGGCGAGACGGCCGGCGAGCAGCAGCGCGACGCCGAACGCGAGCGGGCACGCGCCGAACGCGAGGCCCGCATCGCCGCGCGGGCCGAGCGCCTGCGGGCCGCGCAGACCAGGGCGCGGCGGTACCGGCCGGGGCCGCCGCCGGGATGGGAAGGTGCGTGGCGCGAGGCGCCCATGCCGGGCGCCTCGGAGTCGGCGCTGGACCACGAAATCGATTCGATCGCGCGGGCCGTGGCCGAGAATGACCCGATGACGATTCGTGAGGTGCACCGGGCGGTCGGTGCCCGCTACTGGGGTCCCGGCGAGTTCCGCAAGGCGCTGCGGGAAGCGTTGGCGGAGAACCGGATCAGCCGACGGTCGCGGGGACGTCTCGGTCCCCCGAGCGGGATGGCCGAGCCGGGGACGTCGAAGCAGTGACCGAGGCGACGCCCCTGGCCTGCCGGGTGTTCGGGCACGACCCGACATTCCGGGCCGACGGTCGGACCATGCGGTGGGAATGTGCCCGGTGCGGTGGGGCCCGGGGCGCCAAGGACTACGCCGAAGCGGCCGACGCGCAGCGGTTCGCGGCCGCGTTCAACAAGCGCGACACCGACACCATTGGTGAGCGCGCACCGTTGCTCGGCCTGCTGCCGCTGCGGTTGTGGCGGAAACTGAGCCGGCGTTAAGCCTTGACCAGGGTGAACTGGCAGACGTCGGTGTACCCCTCACGGAACAGGTCGGCGCATCCGGTGAGGTAACGCATGTAGCGCTCGTACACCTCTTCGGACTGCACCGCGATCGCCTCGTCTCTGCGGCCGCGCAACGTCTCGGCCCAGATGTCGAGCGTCTTCGCATAGTGGGGTCGCAGCGACTGGACGCGCTCCACCCGGAACCCGGCGCGCTGTGCATGGTCCTCGACCTGTGCGACGTAGGGCAACTCTCCGCCCGGGAAGATCTCGTCCATGATGAACTTGAAAAACCGCAGCTTGCGCATGGTCAGCGGGAGCCCGCGCTCGGCCATCTCCTCGCCGCTGGGTTTCACGATGGTGTGCAGCAGCATCGCCCCGTCGGCGGGCAGCGCGGTGTGGGCCATCCGGAAGAACTCGTCGTAGCGGTCGGCGCCGAAGTGTTCGAAGGCGCCGATCGAGACGATCCGGTCCACGGGTTCACCGAACTGTTCCCAGCCCTGCAGCAGCACACGGCGGGACCGCTCGGTGTCCAGCTCGGCGAACGAACGCTCGACGTGCGCCTGCTGGTTCTTGCTCAGTGTCAGCCCGACGACGTCGACGTCGTAGCGGTCCAGGGCGCGCCGCAACGTCGCACCCCAGCCGCAGCCGATGTCGAGCAGTTTCATTCCGGGGCGGAGTCCGAGCTTGCCCAGCGACAGGTCGATCTTCGCGAGCTGGGCCTCTTCGAGCGTCATGTCGTCGCGTTCGAAGTAGGCACAGCTGTAGGTCTGGGTCGGGTCGAGGAAGAGCTTGAAGAACTCATCCGACAGGTCGTAGTGGGACTGGACGTCCTCGAAGTGCGGCTGCAGCGCCACGTCTTCTCTGGTCTTTCTGGACACGGGAGCCTTTGGTGAGTCGAAGGTGCTTGTTCACGGCGTTCCCACAAACTGGAACATCCCCCGTCAACTGCGCGATGCCCGGACGATACCCCATGGACCTGTGAACATTGAATCCCCTGTTTGCCGGGAGCACAATCGACGGTGCCGACGCCGTTCGCGCAGAAAGGGACGATCATGACGCAAGCCAGCGACCGCCCATTCGACGATTTCGCACCCGAGGCCGATGCCGTGGACCAGCTACGACCGGTCCGGGTGGACGACGACGAGGCAAACTTCGACGCCGCACTCGCCGACGTGCAGCTGCGGGTTTCGACCCAACCCGACGCCAACGAGGCCGACCTCCTCGAGCAGGCCATCGCGGTGCCGGTCGACGACGACCTCGAACTCGACCGGTGAGAGACGTGCCACCCAACAAGACGAACACGGAGCCGGATGCGGTGCGGATACCCGATGCCCTCGACCGATTGACCGAAGAGTCCGACACTGTGTTCGGCGAGCCGTACGTGACGCCGGACGGGGCCACCGTGATCCCCGCCAGCAAGGTGGGGCGTCGCGGAACCCGACCGGCCGGGGTGTTCGTGATCAAGGACGGCAAACCGGTGTGGGCGCCCGCGGTCGACTCGACGCGAATCGCGTTGCTCGGCGAACTGATCGGGCTTGTGGCGGCCACCCTCGCCACGGCCGCTATGGTGCGTCGTCCACCGTGGCCGGACGTGCGGGTGACCGTCTCGCGGAAATCCTGACGGCACCGCGCCAGAGCACACCGGCACCGATCAGCACCAGCAGCCCGATCAGCCACGGCAGGGCACCATGCTGATGCACCCAACCGGCCAGCGTGCCCTGAACCCGGCCCGCGGCCGCGATCACCGGGTCGTAGGGATCGCCGCTGCCGCCGAACAGCCGCACCTCGTACAGCCCGTAGTAGCCGACGTAGGAGCCGACGAGGATCAGCAGTAACCCGCTGATCCTGTTGGCGTACGGCAGGATCCGGCGCATCCGGTCGATGACGACCGTTCGGGCCATGGCGGTGGCAGCCGCCAGGACACCGACGACGAGCGTGAATCCTGCTGCGTACGCGGCGAATACGCCCACTCCGTGCAGCGGCGTGGCCGATCGCAACCCGGCCCCGGTGACCGCCAGGAACGGCCCGATCGTGCACGACAAGGACGCCAGCGCATAACCGACGCCGTACCCGAGCATCGAGCCCATGCGCGCGGTCGGTGCCCAACGAGGGTTGTCGGACAGCGAGTTCGGTATCAGCACACCGAGATGGCGGCCCGCGAGCAGCCAGATGCCGATGCACACCAGGATCGCGCCGATCACGACCGTGAGATACGGCAGGTAGCGCTGCACGGTGTTCGCGGCGGCCACCGTCAGCGCGGAGAAGGTGCCGAACACCGCGACGAACCCGGCCGCCATCGCGACGGTGGCCAGCGCCGCGCGGGCCAGGGCCCGCCCCGCGGGCCGCTTCTCCTCCGCGGAGTTCTCACCGCGGACCACCAGCGCGAGATAACCGGGCAGCAGCGCGAACCCGCACGGGTTCAGCGCCGCGACCAGACCGGCGCCGAACGCCAGACCCAGGAGGTCCTGCGGCACGGACGATCAGCTGTTCAGGGCCGCGACCCGGTCGGACAACTCCTGCCTGGGCATGGCCGATGTCGGGTTGTTGACGAACGTCGAGGATCCGTCGGCGCGGTAGAAGACGTACGCCGGCTGCCATGGCACGTTGTAGCGCGCCCAGATCGAACCGTCGGCGTCGTTGAGGTTGGTGAAGTTCAGGTGGTACTTGTCGACGAAGCCCTGCATCTCGGCGACGTCGGAGCGGGCCGCCACGCCGACGAAGGTGACCTGCGGGTTGGCCGCCGCGACCTGGCTGACCGATGGCGCCTCGGCGTTGCAGAACGGGCACCACGGCGTCCAGAACCACAGCACCGCGGGTTTACCGGCCAGGCTCGAACCGTCGAACGGCGCGCCGGAGAGGGTCGTGCCGGTGAACTGCAGGCGGTCGTCGGCGACCGCCTGCGGCGCGAACACCAGCGCGGCCACCAGAACCACCGCGCTAAGCACGGCCGACACGGCACCCGTCACGCTCGATGCGGCCGATCCACCCGACCGCCGGAACCGGATCTTCATCTCGCCATCTCCTCGCTCAGGGTTGCGCGCGCGTGCGGTACGCACACCCTCTAGCACGACGGTAGGAACCGAGCGGTTCAACCGGGCGAAACGCGCCGCATCGGTGCGCGGTTCAGTTCTGCCGAGGCAACAGTTCCCCGACGAAGCGTTCCAGAAACGCCGCCCGGTCACCGGGTCCCACCGCCCGGACGACGAACTTGGTGATGCCGGCCTTCAGATAGTCGTCGAGCCTGCGGTGCAACGTGGGCCAGTCCGCCGCGATCAACTCGGTCGGGTCGACGTCGGGCCTGCGCCTGCGGGCCATGTCGTAGAGGTCGTCGGGGATCTCACCGGCCGCCACCGCGAGGCTGATGCCGTAGTGATCGGGTTCGATCTCCCGGCCCGCCGCATCGGCCGCACGTTCGATCTGTCGACGCGCCTCGGCCGCCTCCGCCGGGGTGAGGAAGCTGCCGAGCCACCCGTCGGCCAGACGTCCGATCCGGGCCAGCGCCACGGGTCCGGACCCGCCCAGCCAGATGTCGACCGGACGGGTCGGCACCGGTTGCACGTCGGCGGAGCGGACCGTGAAGAATTCGCCGTCGAACGACACGTCACGCTCACGCAGGACGGCACGCAGCAGTTCCAGGGATTCGTCGAACACCGCCCCGCGCCGCCCCGGCGGCACGGTGAACACGTCGCGTTCGGCGGGCAGCGCCGAGTGCAGGCCGAACACCGGCAGCACCCGCCTTGGTGCGAGTGCTGCCAGGGAGGCCACCTGCTTGGCCACCAGGACCGGATGGCGCCCCGGCAGGATGGCCACCGAGGTGCCCGCCTTCAGACGCGTGGTGCGCGACAGCGTGTACGCCATCCCGATGAACGGGTCGACCGCGGGGCTGTAGACCAGTTCACTGAACCAGACGGAGTCGGCTCCGCTGCGCTCCAGATGGTCGACGATGCCGGGCAGGTCCTCGGGCGTGGTGTCCGCTCCGAGGCCCACCCCGAACCGTACTTTCCCCTGGATCGATGTCATGCCGGGCACAACGCGCAATGGACCCGCGTTGTGCCCGACCTGACGGATCAGACGGCTACCGGCCGATCCGGCTCAGTTGAACCCCACCCCGAAGATCGGGATCCAGATGCCGAACAGCCACACACCCCACTGGCGGAACCCGTTGTCCCACACCGGGTTCAGGTTGTATCCCCAGTAGTTGATCGTCGGTGGCAGCGGTCCGCCGTTCCAGTGCACGGGCGGCGGCGGTCCCCAGCCCCACGGCGGCGGGCCCTGCCGGTCGTCCCACCAGTCGTGGCGGTTGCCGGCCCACCACGGGCCTTTGTCGTCCCAGTGGCCACGCGGTCCACCGGCGTCGTGCCTGTCGGGTCCGCGGTCGTCGTGTCTGCCGGGCCCGCGGTCGTCGTGCCTGCCGGGTCCGCGGTCGCAGAACGGGAAGCAGCCGTCGTCGCCGTGTCCCGGTTTCAGCGGTGCCGGGACCGCCGGGGCCGCCGACGCGACCGGCGTACCGAAGGCCGTGGCGCCGAAGCCCAGCGCACCGACCGTCAGGGCCGCCGCCACGAGCTTCGTCGTCATTGTCATCACAGTCATCACCATCTCTCCTGATGTTCCGGACCCGGGCGCCGGCGATCCCCCATCTCCGGCACCGCAGCGTCTTCGGCATTCCTGCCTCGGGACTGGCCTCAGGACTGGTCTCGGGACTTCTGCATCAGACGTGCACCCCCGCTGTCTTATCGACGCGGCGACCGTCGGCGTTACCCGCCCGGTTGGCGTTGACCCGACCGGATGGCCTCATCCGGGGGCGGCCACGTGGCACCACCGGTGCCGCCGTTCGCTGTTGCCGCGGTGCTGCCGATAGCCGCCCTGACAGCGTTAGCTCATTGCGCCGCAGCGCTGTTCGACGGGGCCACCTGCCGGCGACCAAAGTTTCGGGTGGTGCTGATGTGCGCCGTGTTGCTGGTGAGTGGCGCAATCTGCGCGGCGACGGCCTACCGGGATGTTCTCCTGCGGGGCCACGCGGCGTTGAACGACACAGCGACGCCAGATGAATTGGATTCGATCTGGTTAATCCGAATCCCGCATCGAGCGTCCGCGACCCGCCGGTTACGCCGATCGGTGGCGAATACCGCAAACCCATGCGGGGACGCCACGACAGTTATGATTGTTGACAATCCTACTGACCCTCGTTAGGTTCTTCGAGCAATCCGAGCCGTCGAAAGTCCGCACGTCGATTCACCTGGCCACCCGCGAGTGGGGCCATGATTGGAGCCGCGAGTGCCTCGTGACCTGTCCAGGCGGCAATTGCTGTGTGGCGCCGGGGTTCTGGCGGTCGGACTCCCATTGGCAGGCCAGCTCTCGGGCTGCACCTTCACCGAGCCCGGCACCGGCGCACCCAAAGGCAGTGTGCTGGACCGCGGGCGGCGGCAGGGCTACCTGCGCGTCGCGGTCTTCAACGAGCCGCCCTACACCAAGCTCGAAGTGGACGGCACCGTGACCGGCGCCGAGCCCGACGTGCTGCGGGCGGTGTTACAACGGCTCGGAATCGACGACATCCGGGGCACCAGAATCGAATACGACGCGATGATCCCGTCGCTGAAGTCGGGGCAGGTCGACGTCATCGCTGCAGGCCTGTTCATGAAGCAGTCACGATGCGCCGAGGTGGCCTACACCGAGCCGGTGATCGTATCGACCGAATCCTTCGCCGTGCCACCCGGAAACCCCGGAAACATCACCACCATCGGCGACGTCCTCGACAATCCCGCAACCAAGGTCGCCGTGCTGCCGGGCGGCTTCGAGGAAGGAATCCTCATCGCCGCCAAAGTGCCGCAGTCACAACGGGTGATCGTGCGCGACAACGTCAGCGGTGTCGAGGCACTTGCCGCAGGCCGCGTCGATGCGTTCCTGCTGCCCAGCCTGTCGCTGCGGGGCATGGCCGAGGTGAACAAGCGCTTCGACGTCACCGCACCCATCGAAGACGCACCCGCCACGGGCTCCGGTGCCGCCTTCGAACAGTCCCAGACAGACGACGTCGCCGAGTACAACGCGGTGCTCGACGGGTTCAAGCAAGGTCAGGAGTTCGCCGACATCATGCAGAAATGGGGCTTCGACGCGGGCGCGGCGCTCGGCGTCACCGCGGCGGAACTCTGTGAGGCGCAGGGGTAGCCGAAACCGATGACCCAACTACTCGAATACCGTGACCTGCTGGCAGAAGGGCTCTGGACGACGGTCGTGGTGACCGTGTTCGGCATCCTGATCACCATCGTGGTGGCCTTCGTCGTCGGCTTCATGCGACTGTCGCGGCACTGGATCCTGCGGGCCCCGTCGTATGTCTTCGTGGAGTTCTTCCGCGGCACGTCCATTCTGGTCCAACTGGCGTGGGTGGTGTACGCACTGCCGTTCCTCGGTGTGCGCTTCACCGACAACCTCGTCGCCGGCATCGTCGTTCTCGGCCTGAACGAAGGCGCGTACGCGGCCGAGATCGTGCGCGGTGCAATCACATCCCGGCCGCGCGGCCAGACCGAGGCAGCCGTCGCGCTCGGCCTCAAACCTGCGCAGCGGATGCGCCGCATCCTGGTACCGCAGTCGATTCCGGTGATGTTGCCGTCGTTCGGCAACGTCGCCGTCGACCTGCTGAAGGCCACGCCGCTCGTCTACTTCATCGGTGTCGCCGACCTCACCGCCGACGGACTGGCCATTCGCACCGAAACACAGGACACCGCAACGATTCTGATCATGCTCCTGCTCGTGTACTTCATCCTCGCGCTGATTCTCGCCGGGATCACGCGGCTGCTGGAGAACCGGTTCGCGCTGGAGCGCCGACGTCATCCGCTCATGCGTCCGTTGATCGGCAGCACCTCATGACCACCAGCTACCTCGCGGCCCAGATCTGGGACAACCACTTCGCACTCGAGATCTTTCCCAAGCTGCTCGACGCATTCTGGCTGACCATCCGTCTCACCGTCGTCGGTATGGCCATCGCGCTGGTCCTGGGTCTGGGTGTGGCGGTGATCCGCTACCCGCGCATACCGGTGGTGTCGGCGCTGTTCGACTTCTACGTGCTGTTCATCCGCGGCACCCCGCTGTTGGTGCAGATCTTCGCGGTGTACTTCATCCTCCCCGAGTACGGAATCACGCTGTCCAACTTCGCCGCCGGTGCCCTGGTGCTCGGCATCAACTACAGCGCCTACACCGCGGAGGTCTACCGCGCGGGCATCGAAGCGCTGCCGAAGGGCCAGTGGGAGGCAGCCACCGCGTTGAACCTGTCACGGGCCAGGACCTGGACCAGGATCGTCCTTCCCCAATCGATCGCGGTGATCATCCCGGTCCTGGGGAACTATCTGATCCAGATGTTCAAGGACACCGCACTGCTGTACGCGATCGGCACGCTGGAGGTGTTGACCACGGCACGTTCCATCGGGCAGAGCACCGGACAGTTCCTCGAACCCCTCACGATCGCCGGCCTGATGTACCTGACCATCAGCTACATCTCCTCGCTGGGGATCAGGCAGATGGAGCGGCGCTATGCCCCCGTCCATTGACAACCGCGCACGCACCGATGGGAAGGCCCGATGATCAAGTTCGAGAACGTCAGCAAGAGCTGGGGCG
This sequence comes from Mycolicibacterium goodii, assembly GCF_001187505.1. The sequence continues at coordinate 4,726,741 of NZ_CP012150.1, read as the reverse complement.
ACAACCGCGTGCTGCGCTCGCTCAACTTCGAAGTCGCTCGCGGCGAGAAGGTTTCGATCATCGGACCGTCCGGCTCGGGCAAGACCACCATCCTGCGCATCCTGATGACGCTGGAGACCCCCGACGACGGGCTGGTGACGATCGACGATGAGACCCTGTGGGACGCTCGCGACGGCAAGAAGTGCAGGGAGACCAGGCAACTGCGCGCCACCCGCAGCAAGGTCGGCATGGTCTTTCAGCAGTTCAACCTGTTCCCCCACATGACCGCGTTCGAGAACATCATCGAGGCACCGGTACACGTGCTGGGCATGCCCAAGGCCGACGCCGCCGAACGTGCCCGCGACCTGCTGGAGATGGTCGGGCTGAGCGAGCATGCAGATCACAAGCCGCACAAGCTCTCCGGCGGTCAGCAGCAACGGGTCGCGATCGCGCGGGCGATGGCGATGCGACCTTCCATACTGCTGTTCGACGAGCCGACATCGGCGCTGGACCCCGAGTTGATCGGTGACGTGCTCGGCGTCATCCGCGACCTGGCCAACGACACCGACATGACGATGCTGATGGTGACCCACGAGATGCGCTTCGCCGAGGAGATCTCCGACCGGGTGGTGATGTTCGACGCAGGCACCGCGATCGAGACCGGCCCGCCCGCGCAGGTACTGAGGGATCCGACGCACGAACGCACCCAGCGTTTCCTGCACGCCGTGCTCGACCGCTGATCCCGTCGGAGCACCCGGTCGCCAGGTGCCGCGATCGAGCGCCGTCGACCCGCCCACAGCGGACACCTCCGGTGAGTACGCTGGCCGCATGGGTATCGCACCGCGGGTGAACGGGGCGGCTCCGCCCGACGTCGCGTTGTCGGACATCAACCTCGGGTCGTGGGAGTTCTGGGCGCTCGACGACGACATCCGCGACGGCGCATTCGCCACGTTGCGTCGCGAGGCGCCCATCTCGTTTCATCCCGCGTTCGACACCGAGGAGGGCTTCCCGCAGGGCGCGGGCCACTGGGCGCTGACACGTCACGACGACGTGTTCTACGCCAGCAGGCACCCCGAGCTGTTCAGCTCGGCGTCCGGGATCGTCATCGGTGACCAAACCCCGGAACTCGCAGAGTATTTCGGCTCGATGATCGCCATGGACGATCCGCGGCACACCCGGTTGCGCAACATCGTGCGCAGTGCGTTCACGCCGCGGGTGCTCGCGGTCATCGAGGACTCGGTGCGTGACCGAGCCCGCAGGCTCGTGACCGACATGATCGAGCGCAACCCCGACGGGCACGCCGAACTGGTCACCGAACTCGCCGGACCGCTTCCGCTGCAGATCATCTGCGACATGATGGGGATCCCTGAGGCCGACCACCAGCAGATCTTCCACTGGACCAACGTCATCCTCGGGTTCGGCGATCCCGATCTGACAACGGATTTCGAGGAGTTCACCACCGTCGCGATGGACATCGGCGCATACGCCAGGGCGCTCGCCGACGAACGTCGCACGGCCCCGGCCGAGGACCTCACCACCAGCCTGGTGCAGGCCGAGGTCGACGGTGAGCGGCTCACCTCGGCCGAGGTCGCGTCGTTTTTCATCCTGCTGGTGGTGGCCGGCAACGAGACCACCCGCAACGCGATCAGCCACGGCGTGCTCGCCCTCACCCGCTACCCCGAGCAGCGTCGGCTGTGGTGGTCGCGGTTCGACGCACTCGCCCCCACCGCGGTCGAGGAGATCGTGCGGTGGGCCTCGCCGGTGAGCTATATGCGCCGCACCGTGACCAGGGACACCGAACTCGGCGGCACACCGCTGCCCGCGGGCGCCAAGGTCACGCTGTGGTACGGCTCGGCCAACCGCGACGAGACCAAGTTCGACAACCCGTGGATGTTCGACGTGCGCCGCCAGCCCAACCCCCACGTCGGGTTCGGCGGCGGCGGCGCCCACTTCTGTCTGGGCGCCAACCTGGCGCGGCGCGAGATCACCGTGCTGTTCGCCGAACTGCACCGCCACCTGCCCGACATCGTCGCCACCGAGGAACCCGACCGGCTGCAGTCGGCGTTCATCCACGGCATCAAGCGTCTCCCGGTCGCGTGGCGCTGAATCGGCGATCGCTGATCAGGTTTGTCGCCGCGGCCTTCGGGCACCCCAACAGGCGGACTGGGGTCTTGCCACCGAAGGTCTGGCCGGGGTGTGTGCGGCGCTGCGGCAAGGAGCCGTCGAGACCCTCATCGTCGGCCGGGTCGGCCACGCGACCGTGGTGTCCGGCGACGACCTGGTGTGTGCGCCCGAGGACCGGTCCCCCGCCGACGGCGTCGCCGCGGTGCTGCGTTACGCGCCACGACAATCGGCCGGGGTCAGCTGACCGGTTCGACCCGCCCCGTACTGTGGCGCCGTGCGGCCGGTTCGAGGCGCGCGACCGCGCTATCGGGTGCCGAACACGTCGAGCATCCCGGCGGCCGCACGCGGCCAGGTGAACTGCTCGGCCCGCAGCCGGGCGCTGCGGCGGCGCTGCGGTTCCGGTCGGCTGATGACGGCGGTGACGGCATCCGCCACGGCGCCCGCGTCGTTGTCGGCGGCCGCGCCGCACTCGGAGGTGAGGATCTCCCGCAGCGCCGAGGTGCGGGACACCACCGCCGGGGTGCCGCACGCCAGGGCCTCCAGCGCCGCCAGACCGAAGGTTTCGTGCGGTCCGGGCGCGAGCGCGACGTCGGCGGAGGCCAGGATCGTCGCGACGGTGTCTCGGCAGCCGACGTGACCGGTGAACGTCACGGGTAGCCGCGCGGCGCGGCGTTCCAGACGCGCCCGCAACGGACCGTCGCCAACCACGACCAGACGCGCGTCCACACCTGAATCACGAAGCACCGCAACACTGTCGATGCTGCGATGGGCCTCCTTCTCCACCGAGAGCCTGCCGCAGTGGACGAGCAGCGTCTGGTGCGGGCCTGCCCAGCGGCTGCGCATCCGGGCGCATCGGCGTCGGGGATGGAACTGGTCGAGGTCCACCCCGAGCGGCACGGTGGTGACGTTGGACGCCCCGATCCGGTCGAACTCCTCGCGGGCGAACGCCGTCGTGCACACCACGGTGTCGTAGTTGGCGGCGGTGCGACGGTTGGCCACGTCGGCCACCGACCGGGCCAGCGGAACCGGAAGTGCCTGCGCCAGCAGCCGGTCGAGGCGCTCGTGGGAGATCATCACGGTTGCCACGCCGTGTGCGCGGCCCCATGGGCCGAGGGAACGCAGCGTGAGACGGTCGGACACCTCGAGGACGTCCGGTTGCAGTTGTTCGAGCAGCGCGGTGACCGGACCGGGCAGGACCGCCCGGTAGCCGCCGGTGAACGGGATGCGCCACGCAGGCAGCGAGATCCGCACCACGCCGCTGGCCATGACGTCATGCCGCGGATGCGGACCCGGCACGACGAGGAAGACGTCGTGGCCCAATGCGTGGTACTCCGCACCGAGCCGGTCCACCGCGGTGCGCAGACCGCCGGACCGCGGGCCGTAGAAGTTCGCGACCTGGACCACCCGCATGCCGCGATGCAAACAACCGTGCATGTGCGCACGGCCACGTGGCCGCGACCGGTGTCTGAACCGGAAGCGAATTCCGCCGGTGTCCCTCGGGCCGGGTATGTCAGGCCAGGTGCGCGGTGAACCACTCCTGGATGCGTCGCCACGCGTCGGCCGCGGCCGTCGGGTCGTAACGGTCGCCGGTGTCGTTGAAGAACGCGTGATTGGCACCGGGTTCGGTGACCAGCTCGTGCACCAGCCCGGCCTTCTCCAGCGCCGCGCGGGCCACCGGTTCGGTGGCGTTGACGCGCTGATCGAGCGCACCGTAGAACGCCAGCACCGCGACGCTCTTGGAACCGGAGAAATCGGGGTCATCCGGTGTCGGTCCGTAGAACGGCACCGCGGCGGCCAGCTGCGGCGTACCCGCGGCGAGCAGGCGCCACACGAGTCCACCACCCATGCAGAAGCCGACCGCGGCGAGCCTGCGATCGGGTGCGCGCCGCGACAACTCGTCGATGCCGGACCGCAGGTTGGCGACGAACTCCTCGGGCGGGATCTTGCTCAGCGCGGCCGTCGCGTCGGCCGGATCGGCGAACTGCCCCGTGCCGCCCTGCCCGGACAGCAGATCGACCGCGAGCGCCGAGTACCCGATGCCGGCGAACCGTCCCGCCACCGAGCGGATGTGATCGGTGAGGCCCTTGTTCTCGTGGATGACGAGCACGGCGCCGCGGGCGTCCGGCGCCTCGGCCCACGCGCCCTGCAGTTCACCGTTCGGTCCGGCCCACGTGACCGCGGCGGTGGGCAAGGCGGTCTGCATGCCCGGCGGCTCTGCCGGAGGTTGGCTGGTGCCGCTCGGCGGCCCCGCGGTGTTGGTGGTGTTCTGGGCCGTGTTCTCGGCGGTGTTCTGGGCCGGGCCGTTCTGCTCCCGCTCACTGCAGGCGGCGATGACGGCGGTTGCCGCGGCCGTGCTCAGGCCGAGCAGCGCGAGGCGGCGCAGCGCCTCGCGCCGTGACAACAGTCCGTCGAGGTGATCGGTGGCGATTTCTTCGGCGATGTATCGCTGCAACGGAGTCACCCTTGCGAGTATGCGCCGATCTCGCGGATCTCAACGGCCAAACCGGAACTGTGAAGCCGATGGGAGGTTGATACTCGGTGGATGCGGTGGACACCGGATCCGGAGGCACTTCGGGATCGCGTCGCTGTGGTCGCCGGCGCCACGCGCGGCGCGGGCCGCGGTATCGCCGCCGCCCTGGGAGAAGCCGGTGCCACGGTGTACTGCACGGGCCGCAGCAGCAGGTCCAGAACCTGCCGATCGGACTACGACCGTCCCGAAACCATCGAGGAGACAGCGGAATTGGTGTCCGCGCTGGGCGGGGTCGGTATCGCGGCGCAGGTCGACCATCTGCAGATCGACCAGGTGCGTGCGCTTGCCGAGCAGATCGGAGCCGAGCACGGTCGGGTCGACATCCTGGTCAACGACATCTGGGGTGCCGAGATCCTCAAGGGCCCACCGCCGACCTGGGGCAGACCCATGTGGGAGCACAACCTCGAAAGCGGGCTGCGCATCCTGCGCCTCGGCCTCGACACCCACCTCATCACCTCGCACTGCCTGCTGCCGCTGCTGGTCACCCGGCCGGGCGGGCTGCTCGTCGAAATTTCGGACGGGACAACGGAATTCAACGCCGAGAACTACCGGCTGTCGGTGTTCTACGACCTGGCCAAGACCGCGGTCAACCGGTTGGCGTTCAGTCAGGGGCACGAGCTCGCGGCCTACGGCGGCACCGCGGTCTCGGTGACACCCGGCTGGTTGCGCTCGGAGATGATGCTCGACAACTACGGCGTGTGCGAATCGAACTGGGAGTTGGCGCTCGACCCGGCCCGCGACGACGGGCAACCGGTGGCGCCGCCGGGCTTCGCCGAGTCCGAGACGCCGCGGTTCGTCGGCCGCGGGGTGGCGGCGATCGCCGCGGATCCGGCCCGCGCACGGTGGAACCAGCGGTCGGTGACGTCGGCGGAGCTCGCGCGCTGCTACGGATTCACCGACGTGGACGGGCGGGTGCCCGACGCGTGGGCACCCATGTAACCCCTTGAGCCCATGCGGCCCCGGCGTGGGTTGTGGCTCAATTCGTGTTGAACACCAGGCAGAACGGATGCCCCGCCGGATCACGGAACACCCTGAAGTTGTCCTCGCCGATCGCGTCGGTCACGCGGGTGGCACCGAGCTCGAGCACCTGACGTTCGGCCGCGTCGGGATCGTCCACCCGGATGTCGAGATGCAACTGCTGGGATCCGCGGGGGTCGGGAAACGTCGGTGGTTCGTGCTCCGGTGAGAGCTGGCAGGCCAGCCGGTGGCCCTGCGGATCCGTCACCACCACCCAGTCGCCCTCGTCAGCGGTGATCTCGCCGCCGATCAACCCGACGTAGAACTCGGCCAGTTTGCGTGGATCCCGACAGTCGAGCACCACGGTGCGAAGAGTACCGATCATGGGCCACGGGTTACCTCAACCGTGGCTGTGCAAACGTCACACGCTCCAGGCGAGCCGGAACCTGTCGGCAAGCTCCTCGGGCGGCAGGTCACCGAAGTTCTTCTGCTCGTAGCGGCGGACCGCCAGCACCGCGTCGACGATCTCGTCGCCGAGGATCTCCCGGATCAGCGATGAGGAGTCCAGCGCGGGCAGGGTCTCGCCCTGGCCGCACGGCAGCAGTGCGGTGCCCGACTCGGCGCGTTGGGCGTCGGTGAGCGCGGCCGGATCGACCGCCACTTCCTGCGGCAACGGCAGCCGGTTCTCGATACCGTGCAGCGCCAGCCCGAGGATCGTCGCGGTCGCCAGATACGGGTTGGCCGACGGGTCGATGACCTTGACCTCGACGTTGGCGCCGTGTGGGTTGCTCGGGCCGCCGATGATGAATCGCACGGCGGCCTCGCGGTTCTCGGTGCCCCAGCAGTTGTGCGCGCCTGCCCACAACCCGGGCCGCACCCGCAGCCCGGACAACACCGACCCGCACAGCACGCCCTGCGCGGCGGGCAGCCCCGCCAGCAGGCCCGCCACGGCCGACTCCCCTTCGTCGGCCATGCCTCGTGCGCCGTCGCCACCGGAGAGCAGCGGCGTGTCCCCGCGGCACAGCGAAAAATGCTGGTGCGAGCCGGAACCCACGCCCCCGGCAAACGGCAGCGGGGACAGGCTGACCCGCAACCCGTGGCGCCGGGCCACCCGGGCCACGATGATGCGCATCAGGATCAGTTGATCGGCCGCGGCGACCGGCGGCAGCGGCGCCAGCGAGATCTCGAACTGGTTGGCGCCGTATTCGGGATGGAACTGCTCGATCGCGGCACCGGATGCGTTCGCCGAATCGGTGACCTCACGCACGAAGCCCTCGAACTCGAGCAGCCCCGCCAGGCCGTACTGGGCCCACAGCAATGAGGGCAGCCGGGAGCCGTCGGGCCCGACCAGCACGAACTCCATCTCGTGGCCCACCTGCGCGCTGAGCCCCGCCGCGTCGAGGCGTTGTTCCACGCGCTGGAGGGCGTAGCGGCTGCAGTACGGGTCGGGTGTGCCGTCCTGATCGAAGAAAGCGCCGGGCGCCCAGGCCAATCCGTCACCGAGGATGCGCAGTGCGCTGAGGTCGATGCGGATGCGTTGATCGCCGACCACGCTGATCGCATCGCTGAACACGATGCCGACCTGGTCGATGGTGAAGGCGTGGAAGACGGGGCTGGCGCCCAGCCCGGGCTCGGCGAACGAGCTCATGCGGCGCAGCGGAACGGTTTTCGCGTGGATCAGCCCGGCCGGGTTGACGACCGTGCCGATCAGTGTCGCGACGCCGTCGGATTCGAGTTGGGCGATGGCCGCCGCAGCGAGAGGTTTTGCTGACCGCGAAGTCACACAAGCCATTCTGCCGCGCCGCGGCGCGGTGCACAGTGCGAACTACAGGGTGATCTTGCAGCTCTGCCCGATGTCTAGGGTGCGCAACATCCGGCCCATCCCCAGCCACATCGCGCACGACAACGCCAGGTCGGTCAGCAGGTCGGCGTCGAGATGCTCGGCGGCCCTGGCCCAGAAATCCTCGTCGTCGCGCAGTTCGGTGTGCTCGGTGGCGAACCGGTGGGCGAACTCGGCGGCGATGCGTTCGGCCGGGCTGTACCCGGGCCATGTGCGCCATTCGGCGGCGTGCTCGTAGAGGTCCTCGTCGACGCCTGCGGCCACGCCCTCACCGTCTCGGGTGTTCTGACAGACCACGCACTCGTTGTCGAGCGCGATCACCATGCGGGCCAGTTCGCGCACCCGCATGGGAAGTCTGCCCTTGGTGTACACCGCGTGGGTGAAGTTGGCCATGGCGGTGCCGATGTCGGGTGAACGCTGAATCCAGCCCGCCACGTCGTCGTCGGGGAAATCTCCGATCCGGCTCATGGCCGAATCGTACGCGCGCCGACCCCGATCTGGAACAGGTTCTAGTTTTTGCGCTCCGCGCGGCCGCGCCCAGCGCACGCTCGGCCCGCGCGAGCGTGCGCGGACTGCCGCCGTTCCGCGGCGTGTCGGGGCGCAGACCCGCACGGTCGCGGTGCCAACGTGGGTGCCAACGTGGGGGTCAGGGGGTGGCGGGGGCGAGCTCGGCGCGGTCGTCGGTCCAGTCCCGCTGCACCAGCAGCCGGTGGGCGATGCGTTCCAGCGCGGCCTCGACCTGCCCGCGGTCGGGCCGACCCTCGAAGGACGGGGATTTCTCCAGCTTCTCGATGATGCGCCCGATGAGTACCGCCGAGACCGCGTCGACCTGACGCAGCCCGGGCTGGGTCAGCCAGAGCTGATCCCCGGTGCGCAGCGCGTAACCGCCGGTGACGAGGCGGTCGAAGATCGGCTCGAACACCTCGTACGGAATGCGCAGACGATCGGCGATCTCGGTGAGCCGGGCGGTCCCGAACACCTGGTTGTGCCGGTAGATCTGCAGCAGTGCCCACAGGCCCGCGACGTCGAGGTCACAGCCCGGCCTGCCGGCGACCGTGCGCAGCCGGATCTCCGGCGAGTGGCGCATGATGCGGCTGATCGCGGTCTCCAGGACCTTCTCGGCCGGTTCGGTGCTGGGCATCCCGAACCCTTCGCCGAGGTCGACCCGGGCCGTCGACTCGAATTCCTGCAGGGGCACTTCCTTGAGGAACAGCGCGACCACGAAACCCAGCAGCGCGACGGGCGCCGCACACAGGAACACCAGCCCCAGCGAGTCCGCGTACGCCTCGACGATCGGCGCGGCGACGTCGGGCGGCAGTTCGTGCAAAACCTTCGGCGATTCGCCCGCGGCGGGCGGGGCGCCGCTGCGGAGTATGGCGGGGCCGAGCCGATCGGACAGGAAGTTGGCGAACAGTGAACCGAAGATCGCCGCGCCGAAGGAGCTGCCGATCGTGCGGAAGAACGTCACGCCCGAGGTCGCGACGCCCAGGTCTTCGAAGCTCGCGGTGTTCTGCACCGTGAGGATCAGCACCTGCATGCACAGACCGATGCCGGTGCCGAGGATGAACAGGTACAGCGACTGCAGGCCGAACGGCGTGGCGGCGTCCATCCGCGACAGCAGCACGAAGCCCACCACCATCACGGCGGTGCCGAGCACCGGGAAGATCTTGTACCGGCCGGTGCGGCCCACCAGGGCGCCGCTGCCGGTCGACGTGATGAGCAGGCCGGCCACCATGGGCAGCGTGCGCAGACCGGATTCGGTGGCCGAGACGCCGTCGACGAACTGCATGAACGTGGGCAGGAACGTCAGCGCTCCGAGCATCGCGAAGCCGACGATGAACGACAGTACGCAACACACCGTGAACACCGGGCTGGCGAACAGCCGCATCGGCAGGATCGGTTCGGCCGCACGGGTTTCGGCACGGACGAACAGCGCGAGCGCGACGAGGGATCCGACGAACAGGGCGATGATCGTCGGCGAGGTCCAGGCGTACTCACCGCCACCCCAACTGGTGGCCAGCGTGAGCCCGGACGCACCGAGGCCGACGAACAGGATGCCGAGATAGTCGATCGCGGGCCTGCGGTCCGACCGGACCAGGGCCGGGATGGCGCTCGCCGCGACGATGAGCACGACGACGCCGACCGGGACGTTGATCCAGAATGCCCACCGCCAGGACAGATGGTCGGTGAAGAAACCGCCGAGCAGCGGTCCGATCACCGTGGTGACGCCGAACACCGCTCCGAGCGCGCCCTGGTAGCGGCCGCGGTCCCGCAGTGGGATCACCTCACCGATGAGCGCGGTCGCGGTGACCATCATCGCGCCGCCGCCGATTCCCTGCAGGGCCCGCGCGGCCACGAGCATGGTCATCGATCCGGACAACCCACACAGCACCGAACCCACGAGGAAGAACAGCACCGCGGCCTGGAAGACCACCTTGCGGCCGAACAGGTCACCGACCTTGCCGACCACCGCGGTGACGATGGTCGAGGCCAACAGATAGCTCGTCACCACCCAGGACTGGTGCCCGGCTCCCCCGAGGTCGGCGACCACGGTCGGCAGTGCGGTCGCCACGATCGTCTGATCGAGCGCGGCGAGCAGCATGCCGAGTAGGACCGCGAGGAACACCAGGTTGCGTCGACGCGGACCGAGCAGCACTTCCGTCGCCTGTGGCGGGGCACTCGTGGGTGAGCTGGTCATGACATCCTTTCGCGACTTCGGCGGTACGCCGGCGATATGGAGCCATATCGTTAGTTCGACTATGAAAGTTACACCACGCACGAAACCGCCCCGGGTGACCGGCGACTACCGGCTACCCGAGGCGGTGGTGAGCAAAACCGAACGAACCTGCGCTTACTGCCCTGACTGGGGCGGCCGGGAAACGCACTGCGCGGCATAGAGTGCGTCGCCGAGCTTGTCCATCAGCTCCAGCTGGGTCTCCAGGTAGTCGATGTGCGTCTCCTCGTCGGCGAGGATCTGCTCAAGGATCCGGGCCGACGTGGCGTCCTGTTTCTCGCGGCACAGGACGATGCCGGGCTTCAGCCGCTCCAGCACCTCGTACTCGATCGCCAGGTCGGCCTCGAACTGCTCGCGCAGCGTCTGACCGACGCGTAGCGAGAACAATCGCTGGTAATTCGGCAATCCGTCGAGAAGAAGAATTCGATCGGTGATCGTTTCCGCGTGCCGCATTTCTTCGAACGATTCGGCACGCGTGTGTTCGGCCAGTTCGGTGAATCCCCAGTTGTCCTGCATTTTGGAATGAAGAAAATACTGGTTGATGGCTGTCAGTTCGCTCGTCAATTGCTCATTGAGCAATTTCAGAACCTCTGGGTCCCCTTGCATGGTCACTCCTAAAACACCTTGAGGGCTGGTCAAGTGGTGCTGTTTGCCGTGCACAGTCAATGTAGTTCAGAAAGCCCCTTGTGAGGCAACGCTTAACGGCGCCGTCGGCCTGTCGCGGCGGGCGTCGGGTGGCGGCCGACGGCGGGCTCGGGGCCGTGGCCACGAAGGTTGGACTGGCTTGCCTAAGTAAGGTTAGACTCCGCTAACCATGGCTCCGGCAGACCCAGAAAGGCCCCGCGAATGAGCGAGTACGATTTGCACTCGCTCATCCTTTCCTGCGATTTCCGCGTCGAGGACGTGGACCAGATGTGGAAATGGATGAACAAACATCGCGCGGGCCTCAAATCGATCGGGGCGCATCATGTGGTGCTCTACAAATCGATTTGGGAGCCCGGTCGGGTGCTCGTGACGATCGGAATTCGGCAGGCCCGCTCGATACGCGACGTCCTGCGGTCCCCCGAGATTTTCGAATGGTTCGACAGGTCCGGTGTGCAGGACATCCCGCCGATTTTCGGCGGTGAGGTGGTCGAGAAAATCGACCTCGACGAACCGACGCCCCCGACGCATGTCGCCGGGGTCATCGTCGGGGCCATCGCCCCGGTCGACGACGTTGCGACGCTCATGCGCAAAGTGCACGACGGCCTGGGACGGTTCGCCGACAGCGGTATCCGGAAGATCTGGGTCTACCGGGCGCTCGACGACGGCCGCGAGGTGATGATCCTGCAGGAGATCGAGGACGAGGTCAGGGCCCGCCAGTGGATCTCGCACCCCGACGCCGCCGCGGAGTGGATGACCAACGCCGGTTTCGGGCCGTACCCGAGCCTGTTCGTCGGGAAGCTGGCGCACATCATGACCGTGGACGAGCGGGTGTAGCGGCCATGTTCGTCTGTCTGTGCACCGGAACCACCAGCCACGTGGTCAACGAGGTCGTGGCGGGCGGGGCCAGAACCTCCAAGGAGGTGGCCGACGTGTGCGGTGCCGGCGGTGACTGCGGACGCTGCAGGCGCACCATCCGCGCGATCATCGCCGCGCACGGCAACAGCAACGGCAACAGCACCGGCCACCCCGCGCAGTACAACGGCTGCCCGTCGCGCGCCGGCGGTTAGCCCGAGGATCCCTTGCGGCCGGTGAAGGCCGCGAGCGCCTCGGCATTGGCCGCGGCACCGACGAGTTCGACGAACAGCTCGCTCTCGCGCTGCGTGGCCGCGGCGATGGCCTCGCGTACCGGTGCGACCATGGTCTTCTTGACCGCCTGCAGGCTGCTGACCGGTTTGGCGGCAAGGATTTCCGCGTGCCGCCGGGCCTCGGCGAGCAGGTCCTCCGGCGCGCAGACCTTGAACACCAGGCCCATCTCCCTGGCCTGTTCGGCGCTGATCCATTCCGAGGACATCAGCAGCCAGGCCGCGTTCTGCCTGCCGATCAGGCGCGGCATGAGGTAGGACGACGCCGCCTCGGGTGCCACCCCGAGACTGGTGAAGGGGCACTTGAGCCGCGCGGTGCTGGCCATGAACACCAGATCCGCGAATCCGAGGATCGTCGCACCGATCCCGACCCCGACCCCGTTGACCGCGCACAGCAACGGCTTGGGGAAATCGGCGAGCGTCTCGATCATTCCGTAGAACCCGTGCTCCCCCGGCGCGAACTCGGGGTTGGTGATCCGCGCCTGCATCTCGACCAGATCGTTGCCCGAGGAGAACGCCCGCCCGGCGCCGGTCAGCAGCACCACCGAGACCTCCGGATCACCCGCCGCGGCCAGCAGCGCATTCGAAACCTCGTCGTAGAGCGCCTCGTTGAACGCGTTGAGCGCCTCGGGCCGATTCAGGGTGAGCGTGCGAACCCGGTTGCTGTCGTCGATCTGCAGGTTCAACGTTTCTCCTCGGGTGGGCTCCTCGGTGACACCGTGGATGTGAACCAGCAGCCTAACTAGAACACGTTCCACTCGGGGCATCGGGTGCGGCGAACGGTGAGCGCCACAGGTAGCGACCGGTCGGCACGGTGTCGATGTTGGTGCTCGCGCCGAACGCGTCGGTGCTCGTCACCATGGCCTGCATCCTCCTGGCGAGCTCGGCGTCGTCGGGGGCGCCGAAGAACGCGTGCAGATCCGACACGGCCTGCGGCGGGAAGAGCTCCTCGACGATGCCGTCCACCGCGGGCGCACCGGGGGTGAGCGCGCGGACCACGGTGTTCTGCACATAGCCGAACGTGGCCTGGGTCTCGATCGCCACCGGCGTGTGGTCGACGTGCCACCGGTGCATCCAGGTCGCCGCGTCCATGCCTGCGGGCCTGCGCAGCAGCGCGATGTTGGCCAGCGCGTCGGCGCGCCGCCCCGGTTCGACGGCAGGCGGCGCCATCGGCACCGATTCGGTGACCAGATACGCTGCGAGCGAATCACATTCGCCGGCCAGGCGCTCGAGCACCGCGCGCAGTTGATCCCCGTAGTACTGCTGCACCCACACGCTCACCAGGGCCACCACCGGCGGGTCCAGCGTCGTCAGCGTCATCAACGAGTCCCGCACCGGCGCGTCGCGGATGTTGAGAACCAATCCGGGAAGGCCGATTTCGAGCAGTTCGGGGCTGACTTCGCCGACCATGCGCGCACACCAGTCGTCCTCGGCGCGCCCGGACCGCATTGTCACGATGACCTTTTCCACGCTGGAAACCTAATCGACGAACGCGCGACCGACGATCCACCGCGCCGCACGAGCCGGATGCCCCACTTCCGGTCGCGCTAAGGCGAGAATGGTCACGTGCAGACGGGCGGACCAGCGGCCGACGCGTTGCGGTTGAGCACGCCAGACCCCGGTGCGGTGGCGCGCAGCCTCATCGGTGTGCTGGTGGCGGCCGCGGCCGCCTGGGGGCTGGCATCCGCGCCGGTCGCGATGTGGACCCTGGGCGCGGGGGTGATCGCCGGCGCGGTCGCGCTGCAGCGCAGCCCCGGTGGGCGGGTGCCGTTGGTGGTGACGGCGTCGCTGGAGATGGCGATCGTGGTGACGCTCGCGGTGCTGACCGGGGCGCACAGCGTGGTGTTCGTGGTGGCCGTGGCCGCATGGTGTTTCGCCGCGGGGATGCAGTGGGCGGTCGGCGCGAACGCGGGACTGATCGCCTCGGCCGCGAGCGCATTGCTGATCGTCGCGCCCGCGGATGCGCAGATGAGCGCGCTCGACGGGTTGCTGGCACCGCTGCTGGTGTTCGTCGCGGGCGTGGCGCAGGCCGCGCTCATCGCGATCTGGCCGCCGCGCCGCTGGCGCGTGCAACGCGAAGGCCTGACCCGCGCGTACCGGTCGCTGGCCACCGACGCGCGCAACGTGGCGGCCGACCGCTCCGCCGATGTCGACGACGCACCGCTGACCTGGCTGCGGGAGGTCTTCGCGGACACCGAGGCGGCCCAGCGGTCGCGGTCCAACTACGGCGGGTACCAGCTTCCGGAGCGGATCGCGGTGACGTTGGCGTCGTTGCGCGCCGCGGGGCAGGACCACCCATCCGAGGAGGCGGCGACCGGCCTGCCGCAACTGTTGGCCGCCGCCGGGGCGCTGCTCGACGCGATCGCCGATCAGGGACACACCGCGCGCCGTGACGCCGAGCATGCACTCGTGCGGGTCGACAGCGCCGTGGCCGCGGTCGACGGCCCGGAAAAGGCGCTCGCGCAACGTCTCGGCGACCTGCTGCGCGAGGCGGCCGTGCTGCGGTTCGGACAACTGCACCGGCCCGACCTCATCGGCTCGCTGGCGTCGGCCCCGTCGGTCGTCCGGTCGCATCTGCGGTGGACGTCGCCGATATTGCGGCACGCCGTGCGGCTGTCGCTGGCGACCGCGCTCGCCGCGGCCGCCGCGCGGTTCGGCGGTGTCGAACACGGCTACTGGATCGGCCTGACCGTGCTGGTGGTGTTGCGGCCGGAGACCGCGCACACCTACACCCGGTGCGCGGGCCGGATGGCGACCCTCGCCGTGGGGGTCGCGATCGCGTCGGCACTCACGCTGATGTGGCACCCCGGTGGGCCTGCCGCGGCGGTGGGCACGCTCGTCCTGATCGGGGTGGCGTACTGGTTGTCGCGCTTCGGATATCTGGCGGTCGGGGTCCCGCTCGGGGCGGCGATGGTGTTCTTCGTCGGCGTCGGCGGCGGCGCCGAGTGGACGGGGTTGACCGACCGGCTGTTCGGGATCGTGATCGGCGGGGGTCTGGCCGTGATGGCCCACGTCGCGCTTCCCGACCATGCGCTCATCCGGCTGCGGCAGCGGGCAGGCGAGCTGCTGATGACCGAGATCGATTACGCCGCAATGGTGGTGCGCGCGTTCGTGCACGAGATCGACCATCCGGCCGATGTGCTCTCGGCGGCGTGGCAGCGCGCGTTCCGCGCCAGGGCCGCGTTCGAGGCGGCCTGGGGAGCCGCGCGATTGGACTCGCCGACGCTGCGCCGGTGGCTGCGGTCCTACCGCACCGCGCTCAACGCCGTCACGAGCGCGTGCACCACGTTGGAGAACAACCTGCCGACCCATCCCTCGTCGGCCCTGCCAGCCGAGTTCGTGGCCGCCGTCGACGACTACGTGACGGCGCTTCTCGGTGCGCCGCCGAGCCCGGCGGTGCCGTGGAGCCTGGACACCGGCGAGCTGTCGGCGTCCCTGCGGCGGGTGCAGGATGTGGCGTCGACGCTGGCCGCGGACAACGGGGCGGCGCGCATCCTCGTCGGTGAACTCTCGACCATCACGCGCAGCCTGATCGGCATCTCGGTCGACCGGGTGACCGCGGCAGGCGAGTCGGCGTGATCGTCAGCCGCGCGCCCACTTCGGCGGGATGAATACGCCCTCGGCTTCCGCGGTGATGCCCTCGGCGTCGTAAACATGGCCGACGGCAAAGGTTTTGATGCCGTCGGTGCGGGTGATCCGGCCCTCGGCGCGCAGATCGCCCAGTGGCGTCGCGCGCAGGTAGCGGATGGTCAGCGTCCCGGTGAACCGCGGTGTGTTCGGATCGCTCGCTGCCACCTCACCGAGCACATGGTCGAGCACCATGGCCACGATGCCGCCGTGAACCTGACCCGGCGGGCCCTCGTAGGCCGCACCGAGGTGAAAGGCCGCGGACACCACACCCTCACCGCCACCCTCACCGCCGCGGACGATCCGCAGCGGCGGCGCGATCGCGTTGCGGATCCCGATCGCCGGGTTGCCCCACGGCATCCGGTCCCCGTCGGAGGTGACGCGGACACCGAACGGACCGTCGATCTGTTCGGCGCGCAACAGTTCGATCGCGGCGTCGATGTGCGCCTTGGCCGCAGCCACGTCGGCGCCGTCCACCTCCGAGCGGATCGTCGCGTCGATGAGTTCGCGCACCGACTGCGCCAACGGCTCGTAGGTTTCGCGCAGCCGTTGCACGTCCGCTGAGCTGAGTCCTTCGACATGGGTGAAGCCCGGCATGCGGAAAACTAGAACATGTTCACCCTGACGGTGTCGAGTCGGCCCCCACCGGGCGGGGTTGCGATGGTCACACGCCGGCGCGGCACGTGTCTTAGATAACCTATGCAATCGTGGTCATCTGTCTACGAACTGTTCTAGGCTGATGACTCATGGCAGCACGCACCCACAGCGCCGACCCGCGCGCCGAACGCGTCCGGACCCGGCTGCACGAGGCGGCGTTCGCGCTCGCGCACGAACGCCAGGTCGACGAACTCACCGTGAGCGACATCGTCGGCCGCGCAGGTGTCAGCCGCCAGGTCTTCTATCAGCACTTCGGCGATCGCGACGAGGCGATCGCCGCGGCGTTCGCTACCGAGTTCAGCCGCGCGGTCGACGGTCTGCGCGGCGACCCGCGGGCCCGCATCGTCCGGCTGTTCGACTTCGCCGGCGAACACCGCGCGATGTACCGCAATGTCACCCCCAGCGCGGTCACCCAACGTGTGGTCAACGCGTTCCGCGACCAACTCACCCCGGCCTGCGCCGAGATCGCCGAGCAGGGCATGACCGTCGTCGCACCCATCGCCGGGCTGACACCGCAGGCCGTCACACGGTTCCTCGTCGGCGGCTTCGTCGAGGTGCTGCGCAGCTGGATGGAAGACCCCGAGGCCGGTGACGCCCGCGACCTGCGCGACCGCGTCGCGGCGGCGTTCGACACCGTCAACGCCCTGCTCACCGTCCCCCGCCCATAAATCAGAAAGGTTGTGTGCAATGGGCAGACATCACGCTTCCCAGGACCGGCAGGCACTGCCGGTCACCCGCACCCAGGTCCGCCACATCGCACTCGCCATGGTGGCCCTGACCGTCGGTGTGCTCGCGATGATCGCGAGCTATTCCGGCGCCTTCGCCAAACCCTCGCTGCACCACATGACGGTCGCGGTGTCGGCGCCCGCAGGGCTCGCCGAGCAACTGCGCCAACAGGATTCGCTCGACGTCCGCGACGTCGCCGACGATGCCGCGGCCCGTGCCCAGGTGCTGGCGCGCGATGCCGACGCAGCACTGGTCGTCGGCGCGCCCGACCGCCTCGACATCTACGTGGCGGGCGGCGGCGGGCGCAGCGTCGCCAACGCCGCCGATGCCGTCGGCCGTGCCGCCGCGCAGAAGGCAGGCCTGGTCCCGGTGGTCACCGACGTCGCGCCGCCGGCACCCGGCGACCCCCAGGGCACCGTCGAGTTCTACGCCGTCATCTTCATCTCGCTCGGCGCGTCGGTCGGCGCGGCGGCGTTCGGCTACCTCGCGGGCCCGGTGCGCCGGCCGCTGACCCTGGCCTTGCGCACGGCCACGCTCGCGGGGTACTCGGCGCTGCTGGCCGGGCTGGTCACCGGCTACGTCGACGCGGTTCTCGGGGCGCTCGTCGGCCATCCCTGGCAGGTGTTCGGCGTGCTGTGGCTCTACTGCATGGCCGTCGGCGGTGCGGTCACCGGCGTTTCGGCCGCGTTCGGCGCCGCCGCATCGATGGCGCTGACGGCCTTCCTGGTGATCGTGGGGAACGCGGCCGCGGCCGGTCCGGTGGGCAGGCCGCTGCTGTCGGGCTTCTACACCACCTTTAACCTCATCGTGCCGCAGGGTGCGGGGGTGTCGCTGCTGCGCAGTGTCGAGTACTTCGACGGCCACGGTGCCGCCCAGCCGCTGCTCACCCTCGGGGTGTGGGCCGCCGCGGGTTGTGTGCTCGCGGTGCTCGGTACCGCGGCTCGCTCACCGCGCCTGCGGAATTCGGCCTCACCGCGCCTGCGGAAATCGGCCTCACCGCGCCTGCGGAAATCGGCTGGGCGCGTTGCCGAACGGTGCACACCCGCCGGTGTCCTGAACTATCGTTCGAAGGGTGACGGAAACCGCTACCAGGGAGCCGTACTACCGACTCGGGTCCTATCACCGGTCGACTGACACACCGTCGCCCGACGCGCAGGTGTGGTTCGACCGAGGGATGGTCTGGGCCTACGCCTTCAACCACGAAGAGGCGATCCACTGCTTCGAGCGGGCACTTGAGTTCGATCCCGACCTCGCGGCCGCGCACTGGGGCATCGCATACTCCGTCGGGCCGAACTACAACAAGGCCTGGGACGCCTTCGACCCCGTCGACCTGACCGCGTCGGTGGCCCGCGCCAGACGCGAACTCGCCGCCGCCGCATCCGGGCGCGCCTCGGCCGTCGAGCGCGACCTGATCGAGGCGCTGTGGAAACGGTTCCCCACCGACGACCCGGAGGACACCGAAGCCCTGCTCGCCGGGCACCACGGCTACGCCGACGCGATGGCGGAACTGGCCCGCACCCATCCCGACGACATCGACGTGCAAGCCCTGGCCGCCGACGCGCTGGTCAACGTCACGGCGTGGGCCCTGTGGGACGGGCGCACCGGCGAACCGGCGCCGGGATCGCGTGTGCTGGAGGCCAAGTCGATTCTCGACCGGGCGCTGGCCACCCCGGCCGGCCGCGAACACCCCGGTGTGCTGCACCTCTACATCCACACCATGGAGATGTCGACCACCCCGCAGGCGGCGCTGCCCGCCGCCGACCTGCTACGCAACCTGGTGCCCGATGCGGGCCACCTGCGGCACATGCCCAGCCACATCGACGTGCTGTGCGGCGACTACCGCACCTCGGTGGTGGCGAATCTGGCTGCGGTGGAAGCCGATCGGCGTTTCGTCGAGCGCCGCGGCCCGCTGAACTTCTACTCGCTCTACCGCGCACACGACCTGCATTTCGTGGTGTACTCGGCGATGTTCGAAGGGTCGTCGCAGATCGCGCTGGCCGCCGCCGACGAACTCGCCGCGCAGCTCACCCCGGAGTTGCTGTCGGTGCCCTCACCGCCGATGGCCGACTGGCTGGAGGCGTTCGTACCGCTGCGGGTGCACGTGCTGGTGCGCTTCGGCCGGTGGGACGACCTGATCGCCGAACCGCTGCCCGGGGACCCGACGTTGTACTGCACCACCACGGCCACCGTCCACTACGGCCGAGGCGTCGCCTACGCCGCCAAGGGCGACCTCACCCGCGCCCGAGCCGAACGGGACGCGTTCGCCGCGGCCTACGACCGGATCCCGGAGTCGCGCTACCTGTTCAACAACACCAGCCGGGACATCCTGGCCATCGCCGGTGCCATGCTCGACGGCGAGATCGCCTACCGCGAGGGCGATCACCAGGTGGCGTTCGAGCATCTGCGGCACGCGATCGCACTCGACGACGCACTCCCCTACGACGAACCATGGGGCTGGATGCAACCCACGCGGCACGCCTACGGGGCGCTGCTGCTCGAGCAGGGACGGGTCGAGGAGGCCGCGCAGATCTACGCCGCCGACCTCGGCCTCGACCCGACGCTGAGCCGGTCCTGCCAGCACCCCAACAACGTGTGGAGTCTGCACGGCTACCACGAATGCCTGCGCAGGCTCGGCAGGGACGCCGAGGCCGCCATCATCGGTCGACAACTCGAGCTGGCACTGGCCCGCGCCGACGTCCCGATCACCGCGTCGTGCGCCTGCAGGCTCGACGTCGCCGATCCGTGCTGCGGCGCCTGAGGCCGGTTCGGCCTCCCCCGACCGGCGGGTGCTCACGCGTACACTCCCGGCTGTGGCCATCAGTGACGCCGACCGCAAGCATCTGCGCAGATGTGTCGAGCTCGCCCGCGAGGCCCTCGACGACGGCGACGAGCCGTTCGGGTCCGTGCTGGTCGACTACACGGGTACGACGCTGTTCGCCGACCGCAACCGGGTGAAGAACGGTGACGCCACACAGCATCCCGAGTTCGCGATCGCGCGCTGGGCGGCCGAACACCTGACCGAGGACCGACGGGCCAGGGCCACGGTCTACACCTCGGGCGAGCACTGCCCGATGTGCGCGGCGGCCCATGCGTGGGTCGGTCTCGGCCGCATCGTCTACGCCACGTCGTCGGCTCAGCTCAGCGGCTGGCTCGCCGAATGGGGCGCGCCTGCGCCGCCGGTGGCGACCCTGCCGATCACCACGGTCGCGCCCGGCCTGACGGTCGACGGACCCGCCGACGACCTGGTCGAGCCGATGAAAGAGCTCTACGCGGCAAAGTTCCGGCGGTGACCATGCCGGACTGGGTCACCCACGCCATCTGGTGGCAGATCTATCCGTTGGGTTTCGTCGGCGCCCACCCGGCCGATCCGCCACCCGGCCCGGACCAGCACCGCCTGCTGCGCATCGTCGAATGGCTGGACCACGCAGTCGAACTCGGCGCCTCGGGCCTTGCGCTCGGACCGGTGTTCGCCTCCCGCACCCACGGCTACGACACCACCGACCACATGCGGATCGACCCGCGCCTCGGGGACGACGCCGACTTCGACCGGCTGGTCGACGAAGCGCACCGGCGCGGTCTGCGGATCCTGCTCGACGGCGTGTTCAACCATGTGGGAACCGATTTCGCCCGCTACCGGAGGGCCCTCGACGCGGGTGACCCGGGCAGCGCCGCGTGGTTCCGCAGGCGCAACGGAGACTTCGACACATTCGAGGGTCACGGTGAGCTGATCGCGCTCGACCACGACAACCCGGAGGTGGTCGACTACACGGCCGAGGTGATGCGGCACTGGCTCGGCCGCGGTGCCGACGGCTGGCGTCTGGACGCCGCATACGCGGTCCCGGACCGGTTCTGGGCGCAGGTCCTGCCGCTGGTGCGCCGCGAGTTCGGCGACGCGTGGTTTGTCGGCGAGGTGATCCACGGGGACTACTCGGCGACCGTCGCCGCGGCGACGTTCGACTCGGTCACCCAGTACGAGCTGTGGAAGGCCATCTGGAGCGCCCTCAACGACGGCAACTTCCACGAACTCGACTGGGCACTGCAGCGGCACAACGACTTCCTGTCCACCTTCGTGCCGATGACGTTCGTCGGCAACCACGACGTGACCCGCATCGCCAGTCAGCTGACCGATCCGCGCCACCTGGAGCACGCGCTGGTCGTCCTGTTCACCACCGGCGGCGTCCCGACCGTCTACGCCGGTGACGAATGGGGCTATCAGGGCGTCAAGGAGGAACGCCGCGGCGGTGACGACGCGGTGCGGCCGGAGTTCGATGCCCTCCCCGGTCCCGATGCCCCCGGCGCCGATGTGCTGCGGCTGCACCAGTACCTGATCGGACTGCGGCGGCGCCACCCGTGGCTGCACTCGGCGACGACGACCCAGCTGTTGTTGACGAACACCCAGTACGTGTACCGCAGTTCGGGTGACGCCGGTGCGCTGCTGGTCGCCCTCAACACCGATGACGCGCCGCTGCGCCTGGCGCTACCCGAACTGGGCATCGCCTCGGGTGCCGTGGTCGCGGGCTCGGGCGCGCCACCGCAGGAACACATCACCCACACCGAGGCGCCGGCGCACGGCTGGCTCGTGATCGAGCCGCGCTGAGGTCAGATCCGGCCCAGCAGACCGAGTGTCGCCGGATCCGGTGTACCGCCATAGAGCCGGTCGAGCACCTCGACGAACTCGCTGTCGTCGGCACCTGCGAGCGAGGCGATCTCGGCGAACAAGGTCATCGACGAGCGGACCTTGAGATTGTCGGGCCTGCCGAAGATCTCCTCGGCGCTACGGTCCTCGATCTGTGCCACCACTTTCGCGCACTCCCGCAACCGCGGACCGAGCACCGGGTGGCGCAGATATGCGAGCGCCTCGTCGCGTGACGCTATGCCGTAATGGTGCGCCGTCGGGCTGCGGCCCAGACCGCGAAGTTGCGGAAATATGAACCAGATCCAGTGGCTACGTTTCCGGCCGGACCGCAATTCGTCGAGCGCCGTTTGGTAAACGTTGTGCTGGGCGTCGACGAAACGGCGCAGATCGAACGGATCGTCGGCGGCGGCCACAGGTCAAATATCGCATAACCGGGGCGCCGGACAACGATTTCGGCACAAAGTAACTGCCGGAGCAGCGGTCCAGCTAATCTTCTTTTCCGATGACAACAACTTCTGAGCCGACGTTATCTACCGAGTCGGCCACACATTCACGAATGCCGCGGCGGCGCGTGCTGTCCCGCATCAGTATCCAGTCCAAATTGTTGGCGATGTTGTTGGTCACCAGCGTGGCGTCGGCGGCCGTCGTCGGCTTCATCGGATACCAATCCGGACGGAGCTCGCTGCGGGATTCGGTCTTCGACCGCCTCACCGAGATCCGCACCGCGCAGGCGCGGCAACTGGAAACACAATTCCGGAATTTCCGCAATTCCCTGGTGATTTACACCAGGGGCACCACGGCGATCGAGGCGGCCCGCGCATTCACCGCCGGGTTCGATCAGCTCGACGACGCCACCATCAACCCGGCACAGCAGAAGGCCATCACCGACTGGTACCAGAGCCAGTTTGCCGCGCACACCGACAATTCCGACGGCAACCGGATCGACGTCGAGGCGCTGCTGCCGGTGTCCAACCCGCAGAAATACCTGCAGGCCTATTACACCGCTCCGTTCGACGACTGGGAGAAATCGATCGCCAACGACGACGCGGGCGACGGCAGCCCGTGGTCGGCGGCCAACGCCCGCTTCAACGATTTCTTCCGCGAGATCGTGACCCGCTTCCGCTTCGATGACGCGCTGTTGCTCGACACCAGGGGCAACGTCGTCTACAGCGCCTACAAGGGAGCCGATCTCGGCACGAACATCTACACCGGTCCCTACAAGGGCGGCGAACTGTCCGAGGCCTACAAGGCGGCGCTCGGGTCGAACACCGTCGACTACGTCGCCGTCACCGACTTCGGCCTCTACCAGCCGTCCGGGACGCCCACGGCGTGGATGGTGTCGCCGATCGGCGGTGGCGGCCACATCGAGGGCGTGCTGGCGCTGCAGTTCCCCATCAGCGTCGTCAACCGGTTGATGACCATGGACGGCAAATGGGAAGAGTCGGGACTGGGCAAGACCGGTGAGACCTACCTCGTGGGGCCCGACGGGCTCATGCGGTCGGATTCGCGGCTGTTCCTGGAGAACGCCCAGCAGTTCAAGGCCGACGTGATCGAGGCGGGCACACCCCCGGAGGTGGCCGAGAAGTCGATCCTGCACGACGGCACCACGCTGGTCCAACCGGTCAACAACGAGGCCTCCAAACTCGCAGGCCACGGCGAGTCCGGTTCCATCATCGAGCGCGATTACCTCGGTCAGGAGACGCTGCAGGCCTACGCCCCGCTGCAGCTGAGCGGGCTGGAGTGGTCGGTGGTGGCCAAGATCGACACCGCGGAGGCGTTCGCACCGGTCAACAAATTCACCAGGACCCTGGTGCTCTCGACCGTCGCGATGATCTTCGCGGTGTGCATCGCCGCGATCCTGCTGGCGCGGGTGTTCGTGCGGCCGATCCGCCGCCTGGAGGCCGGCGCCCAGCAGATCAGCGCGGGCGACTACGGCATCGCGCTGCCGGTGGTCTCGCGCGACGAATTCGGTGATCTGACACTGGCATTCAACGAGATGAGCCGCAACCTCCGAATCAAGGAGGACCTCATCGAAGAACAGCGCAAGGAGAACGACCGCCTGCTGCTGTCGTTGATGCCAGAACCGGTGGTGGCCCGGTACCGCGAGGGCGAGGAGACCATCGCACAGGACCACCAGAATGTCACGGTGCTGTTCGCCGACCTCATGGGCCTCGACGCCCTGTCGGCGGGCATGAGTTCCGACGAGCACCTCGCGATCGTCAACAAACTCGTGCGGCAGTTCGATGCGGCCGCCGAGAGCCTCGGGGTCGAGCGCGTACGCACGCTGCGCAACGGCTATCTGGCCAGCTGCGGCCTGACCGTGCCGCGGCTCGACAATGTGCGCCGGACAGTCGATTTCGCACTCGAGATGCAGCGCATCGTCGACCGGTTCCGCAATGAGACCGGTTACGACCTGCGCCTGCGGGCCGGCGTCGACACCGGCACCGTCAGCAGCGGTCTGGTCGGCCGCACCAGCCTGGCCTACGACATGTGGGGTTCCGCGGTGGACCTGGCCTACCAGGTGCAGCGCGGTATGCCGCAGGCCGGGGTGTACGTCACCGATCAGGTGCACGAGGCCACCAGGGACATCCGCCAGTTCACCGCGGCAGGCACGGTCACCGTCGACGGGACCGAACGGCCGATCTGGCGGCTCTCGGAGCGCCACGCATGAGAAGCGTCCTGGAAGCCGACTGGTTCTACTGGGCGCTCGGCGTCGCGGTCGGGCTGCCCATCGGCCTGGTGCTGCTGACCGAGCTGCACAACACCATGGTCCGGCGGGGCAGTTATCTGGCGCGTCCGGTCGGCCTACTGCGCAATTACATCCTGCCGCTCGGCGCGCTGCTGATCCTGCTCGTCAAGGGCAGCGAGATCTCCGCCGAGGCCACGCCCGTGCGGATCGTGGCCACCGGGTTCGGTTTCGTCGTCATGATCCTGCTGCTGTCCGGGCTCAACGCGACGTTGTTCCAGGGCGCACCGGAAGGCAGCTGGCGCAAGCGGATCCCGTCGATCTTCCTGGACGTGGCCCGGTTCGCGCTGATCGCCGTCGGTGTCGGCATGATCATGGCGTACGTGTGGGGCGCCAACGTTGGCGGCCTGTTCACCGCGTTGGGCGTGACGTCGATCGTGCTGGGCCTGGCACTGCAGAACGCCGTCGGCCAGATCATCTCGGGGCTGTTGCTGCTGTTCGAGCAGCCGTTCCAGCTCGGCGACTGGCTGGACACCCCGTCGGCGCGCGGGCGCGTCGTCGAGGTCAACTGGCGCGCAACGCACATCGACACCGGTGGTGGGCTGCAGATCATGCCCAACTCGGTGCTGGCCGGTGCGTCGTTCACCAACCTGAGCCGCCCGGAATCCGCGCACTCGCTGTCGGTCACCACCACCTTCGACGCGTCGGACCCACCGGATGTGGTGTGCGCGTTGCTCACCGATATCGCCATGCGATTGCCGCAGCGCCGCGCCGGCGCCGCACCGAAGGCCATCCCGCTCGGCGGAGCCGAGTACAAGACGTCGATCCCGCTGCGCACGCCCGCCGACGACACCGCGGCACGGGCGACATTCCTGCGTTGGGTCTGGTACGCCGCGCGCCGGGCCGAGCTGCACCTCGACGGGGCCGCAGACGATTTCAACACACCGGAGCGGCTGATCAGGGCCGTGCGGCAGATGGCGCCCACCCTGCGGTTGAGCCACACCGAACAACAGGACGTGCTCAACCACGCCGTGCTGGCCCGGTTCGGCGCCGACGAGCTGATCCAGCAGGCCGGCGAGGTGCCTGCGCAGATGAGCTTCATCGTCGCGGGGCAGGTCGTGGTGAACGTGACCGGCCAGGACGATGTCGTCGTCCCGGTGCGCACCCTCACCGAGGGTGACTTCCTCGGGCAGACCGCCCTGACCCGGGAGGGCGCGCTGGCGTCCGCGCACGCGCTGACCGAGACCACGGTGCTGCAGATCGGGCGGGAGTTCCTGGAGGAACTCGTGGCCAGCAATCCGTTGCTGATGCTCGAGTTGAGCCGGATCATCGACGACCGCCGCACCGCGGCGCGGCAGGCGTTGACCTCGAAGTAGTTGCGCCGCAGTACCTCTGGCCCATCCCCTTCAATGTCACCGGATGGTCTCGGGGCTGTGTCGGTGCCGACTCCCAATCGTTGCCCAACCGCGATCTGCCCGTCCGGCGTTGTTACGCGTGTGACTGAAGTGATGCGTGGTTTGCTTTGCAGCACACAGCGACGGCAATTGCTTGTGGCACGCGAAGAAAGGTGGGTTGGTTGCCGTTATGAAGTTCATTCCGTACATGCGCGGCATTGCAGCGTGGAAAGCCCTGCGCCGGTTTGTCATCGGTGCCCTCGCGGCACTGATGCTGCCCGGGCTGATCGGCTTCGCCGGGGGGTCGGCGAGCGCGGGCGCGTTTTCCCGTCCTGGTCTGCCGGTCGAGTATCTCGACGTGTTCTCGCCTTCGATGAACCGCAACATCCGGGTGCAGTTCCAGGGCGGCGGGCCGCACGCGGTGTATCTCCTCGACGGTCTGCGTGCGCAGGATGACTACAACGGCTGGGACATCAACACCCCGGCGTTCGAGTGGTTCTACCAGTCCGGCCTGTCCACGATCATGCCCGTCGGCGGCCAGTCCAGCTTCTACACCGACTGGTACCAGCCGTCCAGCGGCAACGGTCAGGACTACACCTACAAGTGGGAGACCTTCCTGACCCAGGAACTGCCCGCCTGGCTCGAGGCCAACCGCGGGGTGTCCCGCACCGGCAACGCCGTCGTCGGCCTGTCGATGGCAGGCAGCGCCGCACTGACCTACGCGATCTACCACCCCGAGCAGTTCATCTACGCCTCAACACTTTCCGGCTTCCTCAACCCGTCGGAAGGCTGGTGGCCGATGCTGATCGGTCTGGCGATGAACGACGCAGGCGGATACAACGCCGAGAGCATGTGGGGTCCGTCGTCCGACCCGGCGTGGAAGCGCAACGACCCGATGGTCAACATCAACCAGCTGGTGCGCAACAACACCCGCATCTGGGTCTACTGCGGCACCGGCACCCCGTCGGAGCTCGACGCCGGCGTCTCGGGCGGCAACTTGCTGGCCGCGCAGTTCCTGGAGGGCCTGACGCTGCGGACCAACCTGACGTTCCGCGACCAGTACATCGCCGCGGGCGGCACCAACGCGGTGTTCAACTTCCCGCCCAACGGGACGCACACGTGGAACTACTGGGGCCAGCAGCTGCTGCAGATGAAGCCCGACATCCAGCGGGTGCTCGGCGCGCAGTCGGCCACCTAGAAACCACCCACCCAGGGAGCCTGCCGTTACCCCCCGACGGCAGGCTCCCTGCCTGTGTGGGTCAGCTCACGGCCGCAGCACCAATTTCCCTCTGGTGTGGCGCTTTTCGAGTTCGGTGTACGCGGCGCGCACCTCGGAGATGGGGAACACCCCGCCGATGGGCACCTCGAGGTCGCCGTCGGCGACCAGCTCGGCCAGTTCGGCGACGACCGAGATCTCGGCTGCCGCGGCGCTTCCCACCGCCTGCACGCCGAACGTTTCGACGGCCGCGAAATCGATGATGGTGTCGACCCGTTCGGGGTTTACCCCGAGTTCGTCAACCGCAAGCGCCACATAGCCGTTGCCGAAGAAATCCAGGAAGGCATCGACGCGTCCGGTGGGTGAGGCCGCGCGCAGCCGGTCGGCCAGACCGTCGGTGCTCGGCGTGGCGTAGTCGACCGGGATCACCCCGTGGTCGGTGAGCCAACCGTGGTTGGCGGGCCCGGCGATACCGAGGACCGTGGCGCCGGCGCGCGCGGCGAGCTGTACCGCGATGGTTCCGACACCACCGGCCGCCGCGGAGACCGCGGCGACGTCACCGGGTCCGGGCCGAACGGCATTCACCGCCGCGTACGCGGTGGTGCCCGCGACGAACAGGGATCCGGCGACCTCCCAGGAAACCGCGGGCGGTTTCGCGGTGAGCTGCGTCACCGGCACCGAGACATACTCGGCGTGGCTGGACCGGCGCAGCGAGAACCCGATCACCTCGTCCCCGACGTCGACACCGGTGACGCCGGGGCCGAGTTCGGCCACCACCCCCGCGAGGTCGCTGCCCTGCCCGGACGGGAAGGTCGCCGGGTACCGGTCGTGCAACAACCCGAACCTGATCATGGCCTCGCCGGGGTTGATTCCCGCGGCCCGCACCCGGACCAGGACCTCACCCTCGGCCGGGACCGGACGCGGCACCTCACGCACCGCGAGCACCTCGATATCCCCGTACGCGTCGAACTGCACTGCTCTGCTCATGAGCGCTACGACCGGCCGGCCGGCCGCGCTATTCCGCCGCGGGCGACCTTCACAGCCACCTGGCAGTTCCTTGCCCGCATTCCGCTCTCGGCGATACCGCCGCAGGAACAAATCCCCCCACATCAAGGTTGAGCGCATCAGACTGAACTTTGGAGGTTTGATGTCTGATTCGAAGATGCGTGCCGTGCCCATCTTGTTCGTCAGCGACCCGATCCTGCTGCCGGGCATGGTGGTGCCGATCGCGCTCGACGACGCCGCCCAGGCCGCCGTGGACGCCGCACAGGCCACCGACTCCGGCAAGCTGCTGATCGCGCCGCGGCTCGACGACCGTTACCCGACGCACGGCGTCATCGCGTCGATCGTGCAGGTCGGGCGGCTACCCAGCGGCGGCGCGGCCGCCGTCGTGCGCGGTGAACGGCGCGCCCACATCGGCTCGGGAACCACCGGACCGGGCGCCGCGCTGTGGGTGGAGGTCGAGGACGTGACCGAACCCGAACCCACCGACGAGACGAAAAGGCTTGCCGGGGAATACAAGAAGCTGCTGCTGGCGATGCTGCAGCGGCGTGACGCGTGGCAGATCGTCGACATGGTGAACAAGATCACCGACCCGTCGGCGCTGGCGGACACCGCCGGGTACGCGTCGTATCTGTCCGACGCCCAGAAGCGCGAACTGATCGAGGCCGCGGACGTGGACCGTCGACTCTCCCTTTTGATCGAGTGGACCGGTGAGCATCTCGCCGAGGTCGAGGTCACCGACAAGATCGCCGAGGACGTCCGCGAGGGCATGGAAAGACAGCAGAAGGAGTTCCTGCTGCGCCAGCAGCTCAACGCGATCCGCAAGGAACTCGGCGAGTTGGGTCCCGACGGCCAGGAAGGTGAAGCCGACTACCGAGCCCGGATCGAATCCGCCGACCTGCCCGAGAAGGTCCGTGAGGCGGCACTGCGTGAGGTCGGCAAGCTCGAACGCGCCAGCGACCAGAGCCCCGAGGGCGGGTGGATCCGCACCTGGCTGGACACCGTGCTGGAGCTGCCGTGGAACGTCAGGACCGAGGACTCGACCGACCTGGCGCGAGCCAGACAGATCCTGGATGCCGACCACCACGGCCTCGACGACGTCAAGGACCGCATCGTCGAATACCTGGCCGTGCGGTCGCGGCGCTCCCAGCGCGGGCTGCAGGTCGTCGGCGGGCGCGGCTCCGGCGCCGTGATGGCACTGGCCGGTCCGCCCGGCGTCGGCAAGACGTCGCTCGGTGAATCGGTCGCCCGGGCGCTGGGCCGCAAATTCGTGCGCGTCGCCCTCGGCGGTGTGCGCGACGAGGCCGAGATCCGCGGCCACCGGCGCACCTACGTCGGCGCGCTGCCGGGCCGCATCGTGCGTGCGATCAGCGAGGCGGGTTCGATGAATCCCGTTGTGCTGCTTGACGAGATCGACAAGGTGGGCTCCGACTTCCGGGGCGACCCGGCGGCGGCGCTGCTCGAGGTCCTCGACCCGGCGCAGAACCACACGTTCCGCGACCACTACCTGGACCTGGACCTGGACCTGTCCGACGTGGTGTTCCTGGCCACCGCCAACGTCGTCGAGAACATCCCGTCGGCGCTGCTGGACCGCATGGAACTGGTGCAGATCGACGGCTACACCGCCGACGACAAACTCGCCATCGCGCGCGACTTCCTGCTGCCGAGGCAGCGGGAACGGGCGGCGCTGGACGGCGGCGAAGTCGAGGTGACCGACGCCGCGCTGCGCAAGATCGCCGCCGACTACACCCGCGAACCGGGTGTGCGGCAGTTCGAACGGCTGCTGGCCAAGATGATGCGCAAGGTCGCGACCAGACTGGCCACGCAACCCGGTCCGATCACCGTCGACGAGCCCGATCTCGTCGGCTACCTGGGCCGTGCGCGGTTCCTGCCGGAATCGGCCGAACGCACGGCGGTGCCCGGTGTGGCCACCGGTCTCGCGGTGACCGGCATGGGCGGCGATGTGCTCTACATCGAGGCCAACTCCACCGAGGGCGACCCGGGCCTACAGCTGACCGGTCAGCTGGGCGACGTGATGAAGGAGTCCGCGCAGATCGCGCTGTCCTATGTGCGTGCCCACGCCGAGCAACTCGGCGTCGACCGGTTGGCGCTGCAGCGGCGGATCCATCTGCACGTGCCCGCGGGTGCCGTGCCCAAGGACGGGCCGTCGGCGGGCGTGACGATGGTGACCGCCCTGGTGTCGATGGCGACCGGCCGCAAGGTCCGCGGCGATGTGGGCATGACCGGTGAGGTCACGCTCAACGGCCGGGTCCTGCCGATCGGTGGGGTCAAGCAGAAGTTGCTGGCCGCACAGCGGGCCGGGCTTGCCACGGTGTTCATCCCGCAGCGCAACGAGGCCGACCTGGACGACGTGCCCGCCGACGTGCTCGACGCGCTCGAGGTCATACCCGTGACCGATGTCGCCGACATCATCGCCGCGGCGCTGGAACCGGCAGCCGAGACGGCCACCGCCGCGGCATAACGGTTCCAGAGCGGTCTGGGGCGGTCCGGCCTCGCCGCGCGTAACGCAGTGGCGCTCCCGAGCGCGATTTTCCGCCATGGCGTTACGCACGGCGAGCCGGCCCGCTGAGGACAACCCCACAGGAACCGCCCGAGCGTGGCCTGAAAAGCTCGAAGGCGATGTCTGAGAAAGCGCCGTACGAACAAGCAGCCGAGGTGTCGTCCGGGTCCGGGCCGGGGTCAGGGCCGGGGTCCGGGCCTGTGCCGGGGTCCCAGCACCTTTCCCGCCAGCTGTCGAACCGTCACATCCAGCTCATCGCGATCGGCGGGGCGATCGGGACCGGCCTGTTCATGGGGTCGGGCAAGACCGTGTCGCTGGCCGGGCCCTCGGTGATCTTCGTCTACATGATCATCGGCTTCATGCTCTTCTTCGTGATGCGGGCCATGGGCGAGCTGCTGCTGTCCAACCTGCACTACAAGTCGTTCGCCGATTTCGCGGCCGACCTGCTCGGCCCGTGGGCCGGCTTCTTCACCGGCTGGACCTACTGGTTCTGCTGGATCGTCACGGGCGTGGCCGATGTGGTCGCGATCGCCGGCTATGTGACGTACTGGTGGGCCGACATCCCGCTGTGGATACCGGCGCTGGTCACGGTCGTCGTGCTGATCACGCTGAACCTGCCCACCGTGAAGGCCTTCGGCGAGACCGAGTTCTGGTTCGCCCTGATCAAGATCATCGCGATCCTCGCGCTCATCGTCGTCGGCCTGGTGATGGTGTTCAGCCACTTCACCGCGCCCGGCGGCGCGCAGGCGAGCTTCGCCAACCTGTGGAACGACGGCGGGTTCTTCCCCACCGGCCCGATGGGCTTCGTGGCCGGTTTCCAGATCGCGACGTTCGCGTTCGTCGGGATCGAACTGGTGGGCACCGCGGCGGCGGAGACCAAGAACCCCGAACGCAACCTGCCGCGGGCCATCAACTCGATCCCGGTGCGGGTGATGCTGTTCTACGTCGTCGCGCTCACGGTCATCATCGCCGTCACCCCGTGGCGCTCGATCAGCCCCGACCACAGCCCGTTCGTCGCGATGTTCAGCCTCGCCGGGCTGGGAATCGCTGCGTCGGTGGTCAACTTCGTCGTCCTCACCTCGGCGGCGTCGTCGGCGAACTCCGGCATCTACTCGACGTCACGGATGGTCTACGGCCTGGCGTCCGAGGGCGATGCGCCCGCCCTGTTCTCCCGGCTGACCTCGCGGCGGGTGCCGGCCAACGCGCTGTTCCTGTCCGGTGTGTTCCTGCTGTCGGGTGTGGTGATAATCGCGCTCGGAGATTCGATCATCGAGGCCTTCACCCTGGTGACGACCATCTCGTCGCTGTGCTTCATGTTCGTCTGGACGATCATCCTGAGCAGCTACCTGGTGTACCGCCGACGCCGTCGGCACCTGCACGCCGCGTCGGTGTTCAAGATGCCGGGCGGGGTGGTGATGTGCTGGGTGGTGCTGGCGTTCTTCGTGTTCCTGGTGTGGGCCTTCACGCAGAAGGCCGACACGCTGCAGGCACTGCTGGTGACGCCGGTCTGGTTCATCGTGCTGGGCATCGCGTGGGCGGTGCTGCGCAGGCGTCCCGGCCACCTGGCGCGCGAGGCCGCGTTCCGCGCGGAGCTGGAATCCTCGGACTGACCCGTTCGATCCTGCTCGATCTTGCTCGGCCTGCTCGCAGCACCGTCACGCTCGTGGCGATCGAGCGTGCGCCGCCTGCTGCTGTTCGGCGGCGTGGCGTGGGGCAGACACGCCCGCTCGGCAGGTCTTGCGAGGCAGGCACGCTCGGAAGGTCTTGCTCGGCAGGGGGCGGCCGCGTTTCGCGGCGTGCCCACCGGGTACGCGCAGACATGAGCGACGCCAAGAAGGACACCCGGAAAGACAGCCGGAAAGACACCGTGCGGCGGCTGCTGCGCACCGCGGGCACCACCTATGCCGACGAGGCAGGCATCAACTTGGCCGACAAACCGATGCCGCTGTTCGAGCTGCTGGTGCTGTGCATGCTCGCCAGCAAGCCGATCGACGCGGGCCTGGCCACGGCCGCCGCGCGCGAGCTGTTCCGCAGCGGCCTGCGCACCCCGTCGGCCGTGCTCGACGCCGAACGTCGGGCACTGATCGAGGCGTTCGGCCGCGCCCACTACGTCCGGTACGACGAGAGTTCGGCGACCCGGCTGACCGAGATGGCCACCATGGTGACCGACCGCTACGGCGGCGACCTGCGCCGGCTCGCGGCCGAGGCCGACGGCGACATCGGTGCGGCACGACGATTGCTCAAGGAGTTCAAGGGAATCGGCGACACCGGCGTCGACATCTTCCTGCGCGAGGTGCAGGACACCTGGACGTGGGTGCGACCGTTCTTCGACGAGCGCACCCTCTCGGCCGCGCGCGACCTCGGTTTGCCCGGCGACCCGAAGGCCCTGGACGAACTCGCCGGGCAGCACACCGCCCGACTGGCGGCCGCGCTGGTGCGCACCACCCTCGACGACGACCTGCGCGACGCGATGCGTCGCACCCCGCAGCACGCGACGCACCGACCGGCGCGATCGGCGAAATCCCACCGGATTGCGCCGATTCACCGCGACCCACCGAGAATCGTCATTAACATAGTGCCGCCGGGAACGTCGGGCGTGATGAGAGGTGGACGGTGCGATGCTGACCGTAGTACGCAAGGTCCTCGGTTTCCGGATGACGATCGCCGAGTGGATCGGTACGGCCGTCATCCTCGCGGTGCCGTATCTGGCCATCGGCCTGATCTATTCGCTCACCCGCACCGAGCACCTCGCGGGCATGGGCGGTGCCGACGCCGTGGTGTCATTGCTCGGGTCGATCGTGTGCTGGCCGGTGCTGGTGGTCACCAACGTCTGCATGAGCTGACATGGCCGGCGAGGACATCACGCGCACCCGGATCTCGATCACCCGGCGCACCGCGCGCTGGGACCCCGCCGAATCGGTCACCATCGCCGACGCGATGGATTTCTGGGCATTCGCCGCGGGCGCGGCCAACGTCATCATGCAACTGGCCCGGCCCGGCGTCGGCCATGGCGTCGTCGAGAGCCCGGTCGATTCGGGAAACCTGCTCAAACATCCCTGGAAGCGGGCCCGCACGACGTTCGGTTACCTCGCGGTCGCGATACTCGGCACCGACGACGATCGCGCGGCGTTCCGCACGGCCGTCGACGGCGCGCACCGGCAGATCCGCTCCGGGCCGCAGAGCCCGGTGCGCTACAACGCATTCGACCGCGAGCTGCAGATGTGGGTCGCGGCATGCCTGTTCGTGGGCCTGGAGGACACCTATCAACTGCTGCGCGGCGAGATGAACCCCGAACAGGCCGAGCAGTTCTACACCTCGGCCGCGACCCTGGGCACCACACTGCAGGTCACCGCCGATCAGTGGCCCGCCACCCGCGCCGAGTTCGACGACTACTGGGACACCGCATGCGCTCAGATCGCGATCGACGACGTCGTCGCCGACTACCTGCGCGACCTGGTGAACCTCAAGATGTTCAATCCCCTTGCCGCCTTTGCCTTCCGGCCGCTGGTGAGGTTCCTCACTGTCGGCTTCCTTGCGCCGGTGTTCCGCGAAGAGCTCGGCCTGGAATGGGGCCCGGGCAGACAGCGCCTGTTCGAATGGCTGTTCCTGCTGGTGGCCTTCGGCAACCGGTTCCTGCCGGTCTTCATCCGGCAGGGCGGCAGCCACCTGCTGCTCGCCGACGTGCGCCGACGCGTCCGCACCGGTCGACCGCTGATCTGATGAACCGTCTGCGCCGGATCCTGAGCCGCAAGGTCAGCGTGGAGCAGCTGATCGAGACCGCGATGTGGCTTGCCATCCCGTATCTGACGATCGGTCTGGGGTGGAGCTTCGTGCACGCCGATCAGGTGCGGCTGATCGAGGCGCAACTGCTGACCGAACTCCCGGCCGGCGCCGACCTCGTCGCGTTCGGGCAGGTGGCGCTGCTGTGGCCGCTGCTGCTGCTCGGCGGCGGGGCATGCGTCGGCTAGGGTTGTGATCTGTTCGATTGTATGTGAGTAAACGTGATCGAATGTGTGTTTTACTGAGTGTGTGAAGCTGGCCGAGTGGGCGCGTGCGAATGGTGTGCATCCGCAGACGGCGTATCGGTGGTTTCGTGAGGACCGGATGCCGGTGCCGGCTCGCCGGTTGGAGTCGGGGACGATTTGGGTCGAGGCCCCAGCAGCTGGGCAGGCCGGTCGCACGGTGGTGTATGCGCGGGTGTGCTCGCATGATCAACGGCAGGATTTGGACCGCCAAGTCGCGCGACTTGTTGATTGGGCCACCTCGAATGGTCATGTGGTCGGCGAGGTGGTGTGTGAGGTGGGGTCGGGTGTGAACGGGAGACGGCCGAAGTTGCGCCGGATTTTGTCGGACCCGTCTGCTTCGGTGGTGATTGTGGAGCATCGGGATCGGTTGGCGCGCTTGGGTGTGGAGCATCTGGAAGCCGCGTTGTCCGCGCAGGGCCGTAGGATCCTGGTTGCCGATCAGGGCGAGACCACCGATGGTCTGGTGCGCGACATGATCGAGGTGTTGACCTCGATGTGCGCGCGGTTGTATGGGCGCCGTGGGGCGCGCAACCGGGCGATGCTGGCGGTGACCGCGGCCAAGCAGACCGGGGCGGTGGGCTGATGGCTGGGTTCGAGGTGCCCGAGGGGTGGACGGCCCAAGGGTATCGGTTCGCCTTGGATCCCACACCAACACAGCTGCGCGGGTTGGCTTCTCATGCTGGTGGGGCACGGTTCGCCCACAACCACATGCTCGCCCTGGTCAAGGCGGTGATGGATCAGCGGGCTGCTGAGCGCAGCTACGGCATCCCCGAAGCAGAGTTGACGCCGGTGTTGGGGTGGTCGTTGCCGGCGCTGCGGCGGGTGTGGAATCAGCGCAAACAGTGGTGTGCGCCGTGGTGGGGCGAGAACTCCAAGGAGGCCTACAACACCGGCATGGACGCGTTGGCCCGCGGGCTGGACGCGTGGTCGAAGTCCCGGACGGGTCAACGCAAAGGGCGTGCGGTCGGCTTCCCCCGGTTCAAGTCGGCCCGGGCGGGCAAGGCGGTGCGGTTCACCACCGGGACCATCCGGGTTGAGGCTGACCGCCGCCACGTCACCCTGCCGCGGCTGGGTGCGGTCCGCACCCATGAGTCGACCCGTAAGCTGGCCCGCCGGATCGAGGCCGGCACGGCGCGGATCTTGTCGGCGACCGTGCGCCAGGACAGCGCCGGGCGCTGGCACTGCGCCCTGCAGGTGATTGTCGAGGCCAAGGCGCGGCCCGCCCACGCGCAACGGTCGGCGCATCCGGTGGTCGGTGTCGACGTCGGGGTCAAAGCCGACGCGCTGCTGGTGGTGGCGACCCCCGATGGTGTTGAGGTCGACCGCATTCCGGCGCCGAAGTCGCTGACCGCCGCGCAATTCCGGTTGCGGGCTTTGCAGCGCCGCGCCGCCCGCCAGCACGGCCGCTACGACCCGGCCACCAAGACCAAGCAGGTGCCGTCGAAGCGGTGGCTGCGCACCCAGGCGCGCATCGGCCGCACCCATGCTCATGCCGCGGCGGTGCGCCGTGACGTGCTGCACAAGGCCACCACCACGCTGGCCCAACACCACCAGGTGATCGTGGTCGAAACGCTGCACGCTGCTGGCATGCGTGCCAAGGGAGGCGCCCGCAAGCGGGGTCTGAACCGAGCCTTGGCTGATGCCGCGCTGGCTGAGGTGCGGCGCATGCTCAGTTACAAAACGCGCTGGTACGGTTCCGATTTGATCGAAGCCGACCGGTATTTTCCGTCGTCGAAGACGTGCACGGGCTGTGGGAGGCGAAAGCCAAACCTCACGCTGGCCGATCGTGTCTTTGACTGCGAGCACTGCGGTGTGCGGATCGATCGTGATCTGGGTGCTGCGATCAACCTCGCCCGACTCGGCGAACCCTCCTGGGGTGAACAGAGTCCCGCCGGGAGTGGCCCGGCGGCAGGACGTGGAGCCACGCACGAGACCGAACCCGCACCAGCGGGCGACGCAGCAGGCCGTGAAACGTCAACCCCGCACCACCACCCGGTGGATCAGACGGGGACCGCCTCACCGCAAGGCGAGGCTGCCTAATGGAACAAGCGAACTCACATTCGCTCACCAAAAGGCAACGGTCGGGCGCCGTGAGGATCTGTGTCGCGGCCCAGGCGGTCCTGGTGGCCGGTCTGCTCGCCGGCTGCTCGTCGGGGGCCGTCGTCAACACCGGGGACGCGCCCCCGCACACGCCGACCACGACCACGACGCCGGTCCCCCGGTACGGCACCACGAACCTGGTGAACGCCGCCGACTACGCGATCCCGGTCAACGGTCGCACCGGCTACTACTTCACCTCGCCGAGCGGGCGGTGGCGGTGCGCGATCCTGCCCCGCGACCGGGCCGGGTGCGAATCGTCGAGCGGGCTGAGCGCGAGGCTGCCGATCACCGGCGCACCCGACGTCATCGTCGACGGCGAGCCCACGGCGCCCAACGCGATCGCGGTGGACCGCGAGCACGACGCCGGGTTCCTGGCACTGCAGGACCCGCTGTTCTCGGTCGACACCTCGGCCATGGAGACCACGGACGCCACGGACAGCACGGCGGTCGAGGTGCAAACCCTGCCGTTCGGCAAAGTCCTTGCGGTGGCGGGCTTTCGGTGCAACGTGCAGGAAGCGACCGGCGTGTCCTGTGTGCGTGAGCTCACCGGCAGAGGTTTCACGTTCTCCGGCGACGGCTACACCCTGACCTACACCGACATCCCATGAGGAGACATGATCCGGATCGGCACCTCGGGGTGGTCCTACGACCACTGGCGTGACGTGTTGTATCCGCGGGGCACCCCGTCCTCGGCGCGGCTGTCGGTGTACGTCGACATGTTCGACACCGTCGAGCTCAACGCGAGCTATTACCGGTGGCCGCGCGAGACGGCCTTCGCCGGCTGGCGAGAACAGCTGCCCGACGGATTCACCATGTCGGTCAAGGCCCACCGCGGCCTGACCCACTTCCGGCGCCTGCGCTCCCCCGAGCCCTGGATCGAGCGGTTCTCCCGGTGCTGGGAGGTGCTCGACGGATGCGCCGAAGCCCTGCTGGTGCAATTACATCCGGCGCTCGAACGCGACGACGCACTCCTCGACGAGTTCCTGACGCTGATGCCCGACCACATCCCGGTGGCCATGGAACTGCGGCACGCATCGTGGAACGATCCGGCCGTCCATGCGCTGCTGCGACGCCACAACGCCGCCTACGTGGTGATGAGCGGCCCGGGTCTGGCGTGCGAACCGGTGTCCACCAGCGAACTGGTGTACGTC
Organism: Mycolicibacterium goodii; assembly: GCF_001187505.1. The sequence continues at coordinate 4,689,049 of NZ_CP012150.1, read as the reverse complement.
CGGCTGCACGGCCCGCCGCAGGAGGCCATCTACTCGGGCTCCTATCCCGACGAGCAGTTGCAATGGTGGGCCCAGCGGATCCTGCAGTGGCACCGCGACGGCCACCGCGTGGTCGTCTACTTCAACAACGATCTCGGCGGGCATGCGGTGCGCAACGCCCGAACGCTCAAGGAACTCCTGGCACACGAGTAGGCTGAGTTGGCATGACCGAGGCGTCAACATTTGTGATCATCGGCGGCGGCCTGGCCGGCGCCAAGGCCGCTGAAGCGTTGCGCGACAACGACTTCGACGGTCAGGTGCTATTGTTCGGGGCCGAGGAGAAACTGCCGTACGAGCGGCCGCCGCTGTCGAAGGAGTACCTGACCGGCAAGAAGGCGCTCGACGAGTTCACCGTCGTGCCCCCGGCCTGGTACCCCGACCACAACGTGGTGCTGCGACTCGGCACCGAGGTCAGCGCGATCAGCCCGGCCGAACACACCGTGACCCTGCCCGACGGTTCGGCGGTCACCTACGACAAACTGCTGCTGGCCACCGGGTCGGCCTCGCGGCGACTGCCGATTCCCGGCGCGGACGCGACCGGCGTGCATTACCTGCGCACCGTCGACGACGCCACCGCGTTGAACTCGGTTCTGGCCGAGGGCACATCGCTGGCGATCGTCGGCGCGGGATGGATCGGGCTCGAGGTCGCCGCGAGCGCACGTACCCGCGGCGTCGACGTCACGGTCGTCGAGACCGCCCGCCTGCCGTTGCTGGGTGCGCTCGGCCCCGAGGTCGCCGAGGTGTTCGCAGCGTTGCACCGCGAACACGGCGTGGATCTGCGACTGGAGCAGACCGTGGAGGAGATCACCACCGCCGACGGCGTGGCGACCGGGCTGCGCCTCGGGGACGGCTCGACCGTCACGGCCGACGCGGTGCTGGTCGCCGTCGGCGCGGCCCCCAACATCGGGCTGGCCGAACGGGCCGGCCTGCAGACCGCCGACGGCGGCGTCGTGGTCGACGCGTCGTTGCGCACCAGCGATCCGGACATCTACGCCGTCGGCGACATCGCCGCGGCCCAACACCCGCTGTTCGGGGCCCGCATCCGCACCGAACACTGGGCCAACGCGCTCAAGCAACCGGCGGTCGCCGTCGCGGGCATGCTCGGCCAGGCCGCCGAATATGCCGAGCTGCCCTATTTTTTCACCGATCAGTACGACCTGGGCATGGAGTACGTCGGTCACGCCCCCAGCTATGACCGCGTGGTGTTCCGCGGTGATGTGCCGGGGCGGGAATTCGTGGCCTTCTGGCTCGACGGCGACAACCGGGTGCTGGCCGGGATGAACGTCAACGTGTGGGATGTACTCGATGACGTCAAGGCGCTGATCCGGTCCCGCCGACCGGGCGACCCCGACCGGCTGGCCGACCCGGCGCGGCCACTCGGCGCGGCAGGCTGAGCAGGACGACCGCCGCGCGCCGAGATGCGGCGCGGTCGATCGTGGTGTCTGCATTCCCAGCCGAGCCGACGTCGGCGGTAACGTGCAGGAGGCCGCCCGCACCCGGACAATCGATACACATCACGGCAGAAAGGTGAGCCCGTTGAGCGTCGCCCCAGACGAACTGACCGGCACTGAACAGGCAGTTCTGCTGGTGCTGATGGCAGAGTCGAGGCCCGTGCCGAATCCGGACCTCGAACGGCTCGGCCCCAAACTCGACAAACCGGCCCGTGAACGTCTCAACACGCTGGGGCTGATCGAGACGACACCGGGCCGTCCGCTGGTCCATGAGCTCACCGACGCGGGATGGGCGCTGTGCCGCCGGTTGTTCGCCGCCGACACCCCGCCACGCGCCTCCGGTCAGGGCCGTGCGCTCTACACCCTGCTGCGGGCACTGCACCGCCATCTCGAGCGCTCCGAGCTGGCCCCGGCCGACGTTTTCCTGCCGGACGACACCGCCGACACTGGCGGCACTGCCGACACTGCCGATTCCGCCGGTGCGGCCCCTGACACCACGGGTGGGTACGCGCTGGCCTCGCGCGCCGAGGAGGCGCTGCGCGGTGCCTACGCACGGTTGGCCGACCGTCCCGGCGGCTGGGTGAGCCTGACCCGGTTGCGCGACGAGGTCGCCGACCTGCCCCGCAAGGAGGTCGACGTCGCGCTGATCAGCCTCTACCAGCAGCCCGGCGTCAGCCTGATCCCCGAGGAGAACCAGAAGACACTGACCGAAGCCGATCGGGCCGCCGCGGTGCGCATCGGTGACCAGAACAAACACCTGATCGCGATCGAGTCCTGATGCAGCAACACGAACGGGAAGCGCTCGGCGCGCTTCGCCTCACCTGGGCGCCCACCGCCGACGATCTGTGGCATTCGCAGGGCGCACTGCACGTACCCGGGCTGCACGAGCGGGCGCTGGCCGATGTTCTGGCCGCATTCGACGACGCGGAGCGCGAGGCCGATTCGAGCCCGCTCGGGGTGGTCGTGCGGGGGCCCGCCGGCTCCGGCAAGACGCATCTGCTCGGTCAGGTGCGTGAGCGGGTGCAGACCGCGGGCGGCTTCTTCTTCCTGGTCGAACTGCTCGACGCGACGAGCTTCTGGCAGTCGGCCCGCGCGGGCATCCTGGAGAGCCTGGGCCGCCCCGGCGCCGAGCGGGAGACCCAGCTCAAGGATCTGCTGTGGGAACTGGCCTCGATCGCCCACATCTCCCGGGCGAACCGGCGCGCGATCATCGGCGACGACGACCTGACGCCGGAGATCCTCACCGACTTCGTCAACGCACTGCACAAGGCGCGCCGCCAGACGATCAAACGGGCCCACCACACGCTGCGGGCGCTGGTCCTGCTGGGTGCCGCCGACCTCGATCTGCAGGACATTGGTGAGGCCTTCCTCGTCGGCAACGTGGGCACCCTCGGCGCGGCCGACGGGTCCGACCGGGAACTGGCCGGGTGGGGGCTGCCGGTGCCGTCCGCGACCCCGCAGGAATCGGTGCGCGACATCTCACGGTTGGTCGCGCTGGCCGGGCCCGCGGTGCTGGCCCTCGACCAGATCGACACCCTGCTGGCACAGTCCACCGAACGCACCTCCGACCGCATCCCCGAGCGCGGTGACGAACCGGGTGTCCCGGGTCCGGACAACCGCGATCTGGAGCACGTCGCCCACGGGTTGATGTCGGTGCGCCAGACCATGCGCCGGACGGTGTCGGTGGTGGCCTGCCTGCCCGCGGCGTGGGAGGCGATCCAGGACCGGGCGACCGCGAGCGTGCACGACCGGTTCCGCACCACCGCGCTGCTGCAGGGTCTGCCGACCCCCGACATCGGCCGCGCGATCCTCGAGCGCCGGTTCTCGGCGACCTACAACGCCGTCGGGTACGCCGCGCCGTACCCGAGTTGGCCGATCCTGCCGTCGGCGTTCGACGACGCGACCCAGTACACGCCCCGGCAGCTGCTCAAACGCGCCGACGCCCACATCCGGCGCTGCCTGGAGCGCGACACCGTCGAGGAACTCACCCGGCTGACCGGTGAGGTGGCCCAGCCGCACGAACCGGGCCACGGCGCAGGGACCGCCGACACCACCGAATTGGACCGCCGCTTCGCCGAATACCGGCGCCGGGCGGTCACCGCGGCCGCGCTGGACCCCGACGGCGAGGACACAACGATGCCAGGGTTGCTCTCGGCAGCGCTGGAGGCCTGGATCACCGAACTCGGCGAGGCCGAGCAGACGTTCTGGCCCGATCCGCCGCCGGGGCAGCGTGTCGTGCTGCACGCGCGGCTGCGTCAGAGCCTCGACGCGGCCACCGACGACGAGCGGCACTGGGCGTTCCGCGCGATCGCGTCCGGCAATGCCATCGCGGTGCAGAACCGCATCCGCAAGGCACTGGAGGCAACGGGTCTCAACCCGCAGCGACGCACACTCTGCCTGCTGCGCAACACGCCGTGGCCGCGCGGCGCCAAGACCGCGGCGATGATCGAGGAGTTCACCGCGGCAGGCGGGCGGGTGCTGCCGATGAGCGACGACGACATCCGCACCATGACGGCACTGCGCGACCTCATCGACGACAACCACCCGGACCTGCCCGAGTGGTTGCGCCGGCGCAGGCCCGCGCACGGCATCGACCTGCTGCGCGCGGCGCTCGGCGACGTCGCAGGCGACGCCGGTGAGCTGCCCGAACCGTACTTTACGGAACCCGAGACGGTGCCACAGCCCGTGGCGACGCAGGCCCCGACGACGCAGGCCGTGGTGATCGAGCACTCCCCCACGGCGATCACGCTCGGGGTGGATGCCACTGGCGGACAGCCGGTTTCGGTGGACCTCGCAGCGCTGCGCAAGCACACCGCGATGTTCGCCGGGTCCGGTTCCGGCAAGACCGTGCTGATCCGGCGGCTGGTCGAGGAGTGCGCGTTGCGCGGGGTGTCGTCGATCGTGCTCGACCCCAACAACGACCTGTCCCGGCTCGGCAGCCGGTGGCCCGAGTTGCCGCCCGGATGGAATCCCGCCGACAACGAACGCGGCGACGAGTACTTCGCCGACACCGAGGTGGTGGTGTGGACGCCGCGCCGGTCCACCGGGCGGCCGTTGTCGTTCCAGCCGCTCCCGGATTTCGCGAGCGTGCTCGATGACGACGACGAGTTCTCCGACGCCGTCGAATCGGCCGTCGCGGCACTGGAACCGCGGGCGCTGATCGTCGGGAACACCGCCAAGGCCAACCGGTCGCGCGCGGTGCTGCGCGAGGCGCTGCGGTACTACGGCGCCTCACGGTCGGTGACGCTCAGCGGGTTCATCGATCTGCTGGGCGACCTGCCCGACGACGTCAGCGCGTTGGGCAGCGCCCGCGCGCTCGCCGCCGAACTCGGCCAGAACCTGCGCGCGGCAACGGTGAACGATCCGCTGTTCGGCGGCGCGGGCACCGCCGCCGACCCCGGTGTGCTGCTGACCCCGTCGCCGGGCTACCGGGCGCGGGTGTCGGTGATCAGCATGGTGGGGCTCACCAATGAGCAACAGCGGGAAGGGTTCGTCAACCAACTGCAGATGGCGTTGTTCGCCTGGATCAAACGCCATCCCGCCGGTGACCGGCCGCTCGGCGGGCTGCTGGTGATGGACGAGGCGCAGAACTTTGCGCCGTCGAGCCACACCACGGCCAGCACGCACAGCACGCTCGCGTTGTCGTCGCAGGCCCGCAAGTACGGTCTGGGGCTGGTGTTCGCGACACAGTCGCCGCGCGGTCTGCACAACCACATCCCCGGCAACTCCGCGACACAGTTCTACGGTCTGCTGAATTCGCCTGCTCAGATCGCGGTCGCGCGGGAGATGGCGCGCGTCAAGGGCGGTCTGGTGCCCGACATCAGCAGGTTGCGCTCCGGTCAGTTCTATCTGGCGTTGGAGGGCAACGCATTCCACAAGATCCAGACGCCGTGGTGCCTGTCGCACCATCCGCCGAGCCCGCCCACCACCGACGAGGTGCTGGCGTTGGCGCAGCAGCGCGAACCCGCCACGCCGTGATACGCGGCGGGCCGGTCATCGAAATTCGATGACCGGCCCGTCGTTCGCGTGGATCAGGGCTGGGTCTGCCCGGGGATTCCTTCGTAGGCGATGTCGCCGGTCTTGAGGTTCTGCTGGGTGAGCTCCACCAGACCGTCGAGGAACTTCTGTCGTTCGGTCACCACATGCTGGATCGCGACGTCGACGTTGTCCTTGGTGATCGCGGGCATGACGTAGACCGGATCGGTCTTGACCTCTTCGCCCTTGACCAATGCGTCGGCGACCGCGAGGCCCGCCGACAGTTCGACGGTGCCGTTCTGCAGTGAGGTGCCGATGAATTCACCGCTCTTGACGGCGTTCAGACCGTCCTCGATGCCGTCGATGCCGACGATCGGCACCCCGGTGCGGCCCGCCTCCTTGAGAGCCTGCAGGGCACCCAGACCCATGTCGTCGTTCTGGGCCACCACACCGTCGATCTGGTTGCCGAACGACGAGATCCAGTTCTTCATCTTGTTGACGGCCTCATCGCGCTTCCAGTTCGCGGTGTCCTTGGCCAGCACCTTGATGTCCGGGTACTTGGCCAGCACCTGGTCGATACCCTTGCCGCGGTTGATCTCTCCCGAGCCACCGAGGGGACCCTGCAGGACCACGATGTTGCCCCTGCCGCCGAGGCGGTCGGCCATCATCTGCATCTCCTGCGCACCGGCGGCCACGTCGTCGGGCTGCACGTTGCCCGCCAGGTCCGGGGTGTCGAGGGCCGCGTTCACCGCGAGCAGCGGGATGTTCTTGGCCTTGGCCGCGGCGACCTGCGGGCCCAGCGAATCCGCCTGCACCGGAACGACGATGATCGCGTCGACGCCCTGGTTGATCAGCGAGTCGACCTGGCTGGCCTGGGTCGACACGTCGTTGTTGGCCGAGTTCCACACCAGCTCGATGTTGTTGGCTTTGGCGTAGGTGTCCATCCCCTCCTTGCCTTCGGTGATGAACGAGCTCATGTCGTACACCGTCACGCCGATGCGTTTGGTGTCGCTGTTGGCCGCGGGGTCGCCTGCACCGCACGCGGTCAGGCCGAGCCCGAGGGCCCCGGCCGCCGCGACGGCGCCGATCTTGGCCGTGATGTTCATTGAGAGTCCTCTCGTCTCATGGCGAGCAGACGCAAAACCACGCGAAAACCCCGATATCAGGGCAGTTTTGCGTCTGCTCGGCATAAAAAAATCAGGGGTCAGGGTTGCTTCTGGCCGGGAATGCCCTCGTAGGCGATGTCACCGGTTTCCAGGTTCTTGTTGATCAGCTCGGTCAAACCGTCGAGGAACTGCTGACGCTCGGTCACCACATGCTGGATCGCGACGTCGACGTTGTCCTTGGTGATCGCGGGCATGATGTACACCGGATCGGTGTTGACCTCTTCGCCCTTGGCGAGGCGGTTGGCCACCGCGAGACCGGCCGCGAGTTCGACGGTGCCGTTCTGCAGTGAGGTGCCGATGAATTCACCGCTCTTGACGGCGTTCAGACCGTCCTCGATGCCGTCGATACCGACGATCGGCACGCCATTGCGACCCGACTCCTTGAGAGCCTGCAACGCACCCAGACCCATGTCGTCGTTCTGCGCCACCACACCGTCGATCTGCGGCCCGAAGCCCGAGATCCAGTTCTTCATCTTGTTGACGGCCTCATCGCGCTTCCAGTTCGCGGTGTCCTTGGCCAGCACCTTGATGTCCGGGTACTTCGCCAGCACCTGCTCGATGCCCTTGGAGCGGTCGAGTTCACCGGACTGTCCCAGCGGGCCCTGCAGGACCACGATGTTGCCCTTGCCGCCGAGGCGGTCGGCCATCATCTGCATCTCCTGCGCACCGGCCGCGACGTCGTCGGGCTGCACGTTGCCCGCGATGTCCTTGCTGTCGAGCGCGGCATTGACCGGGACCAGCGGGATGCCCTTGGCCTTGGCCGCGGCGACCTGCGGGCCCAGCGAATCCGCCTGCACGGGAACGACGATGATCGCGTCGACACCCTGGTTGATCATGGAGTCGACCTGGCTGGCCTGCGTCGACACATCGAGATTGGCCGAGTTCCACACCAATTCGATGTTGTTCGCCTTGGCGTAGGCGTCCATGCCCTCCTTGCCCGCGGTGATGAACGAGCTCATGTCGTACACCGTCACGCCGATGCGCGTGGTGTCACTGTTCGCCGCGGGGTCACCCGCGCCGCACGCCGTCAGGCCCAGACCCAGCGCGGTCGCCGAGGCGATCGCGAACACCGTTGTTCCCAGTCTCATCTGCCTTCTCTCTCATTTTCGGGGGTTGATGGTTTCGGTGGTGCCGTCACGTGGCGCCGTCAAGTTCGTCGTCGGGACGACCACACGTCCACCGCGACCGCGGCGACGATCAGCACGCCCTTGATGACGTCCTGCCAGTAGGCCGGGACCACGAGGATGTCCAGGCCGTTGTTGAGGGTCTGGATCATCAACAGACCCAGCGCGGTACCCCAGATGGTGCCGCGGCCACCCATGAGGCTCGCGCCGCCGATCACGACGGCCGCGATGGCGTCGAGCTCATAGCCCTGCCCGAGGTTGGGCGGGCCGGAGATGACGCGGGAGGCCAGCATCACGCCCGACAGGCCGGCCAGCAGACCCGAGAACGCGTAGACGCTGAACAACACGTTCTTGGCGTTGATACCCGCGATCTCGGCGGCGTGCCGGTTGCCGCCGACGGCGTAGACCCGCATGCCGTAGGTGGTGCGCTTCATGATGATGGCGAGCGCGATGATGCCGATGATCATCAGCAGCACGGGAATCTGCAGACCGAGGATCTTGGTGTTGGCGATCGACCCGAATTCCGGCGGCAGACCGTTGATCGGTGCACCGCCGCCGATCACGTACGCCAGACCGGATCCCGCGGTGAGTGTGCCCAGCGTGGCGATGAACGGGGGAACGTTGATGCGCGACACCAGGAATCCGTTGACGCAGCCCACCACGAGGCCCACCAGCATCGACACCAGCACGGTCAGCCACACCTGTCCCGGATTGGCCTTCGCGGTGGCGGCCCCGGCCATCGCGGACACCGCGATGACGCTGCCGACCGACAGATCGATGCCGCCGGTCAGGATCACCAGCGTCTGGCCCAGTGCGATGAGCGCGAACGGCGCCGCGGCGACGAGGATGGTGACGAGGTTGTCGGGGGTGGCGAAACGCGCACTGCGGTAGCTGAAGTACGCGATCACCAACAGCATCACGATCACCATCGAGTAGCGCACCGCGATGCCTGCGGCCCAGTCACGGGAGAACAGCCGGACCGGCTCGCCCGTGGTCGGTGAGGTGACGGTGCCTGCGCCGGAGGACTCCGGCACGGCGTCGTCGGGTTTTAGTTCGGTGGTCACGATGTGATCTCCTGGCTTGTCTGATCGGTTCTGGCGTCCATTGCGGTGGCCAACCGGAACACCGACTCCTGGACCTCGGGATGGTCGAGCGCGTCTCGATCGAGTTCGCCGACCAGTGCGCCGCCGCGCATGACGAAGGCGCGGTGGGACAGGCCGACGACTTCGGGCATGTCCGAGGACGCCATCACCACGGCCATGCCCTGCGCGGCGAATTCGGTGATGATGCGGTAGATCTCACTGCGGGCGCCGACGTCGACGCCGCGGGTGGGCTCGTCGAGCAGCAGCACGTTGACCTTGCCGGTCAGCCACCGCGCCAACACGACCTTCTGCTGGTTGCCGCCGGACAGCGTGCCGACCTCCTGGCCGAGCCCACGGCTGCGCAGCCGCACCGAGGACATCACCTCCGACACGGCCTCGGTGCGGGCCTTGCCCCGCAGCCACCCGGCGATGCTGAACGAGGACAGGCGCGGCAGTGTGCCGTTGTCCAGCACGCTCATCGACAGCACCGCGCCGGAGAGCTTGCGGTCCTCGGGCACCATCGCCATGCCCGCGGTGATCGCGGCCGCCGGCTGGTTGCGTTTGACGCTGCGGCCGCGCACCACGACGTCGCCCGCCGTGCTGCGGCGGGCGCCGAAGATCGCCTCCAGCAGCTCTGTTCGCCCGGCGCCGACCAGACCGGCGAGGCCGACGATCTCGCCCGCGCGCACCGAGAACGACACCGGTGCGGTGGCGCCCTCGACCTGCAGATCGCGCACCTCGAGCACGGTCTCGGCCCCGGGTTCCTGGCGGTCGGGGAACAGCGCCTCGAGCTCGCGGCCGATCATCGCGGTCACGATGTCGTCGTCGGATACGCCGTCGATCGGCTTGTCGAGGATCAGCCCACCGTCGCGCAGCACCACGACGCGATCGGCGATCGCCCGGATCTCGGCCATCTTGTGCGTGGTGTAGACCATCGCGACGCCATGGTCACGCAACCGGCGGACGATCTTGTACAGCCCCTCGACCTCACGCTCGGAGATCGCCGAGGTCGGCTCGTCGAGCATGACCACCTGTGCGCCGGTGCGGGCGGCCTTGACGATCTCGACGATCTGGCGCAGGCCCACCGGCAGGCTGCCCATGCGGGCGGTCGGTGAGATGCCCACGTCGAAGACCGCGAGGGTTTCCTTCGCCTCGGCGATCATCGCGCGTCGGTTCAGAAACGGTCCGCGCCGCAGTTCCCGCCCCACGAACAGGTTCTCGTAGACCGTCATGTCCTCGATGGACGCCAGCTCCTGCGGCACGATCGCGACACCGTGGCGGACCGCGTCGCGCGTGTTGCCGGGGGCCAGCGTGGCACCCTTGACGGACACCTCGCCGTGGTCGGCGCTGTACTGCCCGGAGATGATCTTCATCAGCGTGGACTTGCCCGCGCCGTTCTCACCGGCCAGGGCGGTCACCGTACCTGGTTCCAGCTGCAGGGTGATGCCCTTGAGCACCGGCACGCCGCCGAAACTCTTGTGGATATCGGCGCATTTGAGCAGAGCATCGGGGCTCATGACGAATTTCCCATCGAGACCAGGACTTTCACGTTCTCACCGTCGGCCGAGGCGGCGAACGCCTCGCCGGCGCGGTCGAATTCGTATTCGGCGCTTATGATCTCACCGACCGGGACCACGCCGGATTCGAGCATCTCGACGGCGGCGGTGAAATCGTCACGCACGTACATCAGGTTGCCGATCAGCGCGATCTCGCGGTCCTGGATCAGCCCGAGCGGTACCGGGGTGGCGCCCTCGGCGACGCCGACGATCATCACCGCACCGCCCTTGTCGACCAGGTCGACCGCCTGCGCCACCGAACTCTCCCGCGCCACGCAGTCGATCACCACCGCGGCGGGACCACCGAGCAGCTCCAGTGCCGTCGCGACGGCGTCCGGTGCGGTCGGGTCGAAAGTGCCGACGGCGCCCAGCCTTTCGGCGCGTGCCCGCTTGGATTCCAGCAGATCGGCCACCACGACCCGCGCGCCGGCGTGGCGGGCGGCCAGCAGTGCGAACAGGCCGATGGGTCCGGCCCCGATCACGACGACGGGCCGGTCGGCCAGGTCGCCGACGATCCGTTGGGCCCGGCGCACGGTGTGGACCGGGGTGGCCAACGGCTCGATGAGGATCGCGTGCCGGTCGTCGAGATCGTCGTTGAGCACCACCAGCCGGTCTACGCCGATGACGAAGGAATCCGCGAGCGCGCCAGGGGTCTGACAGCCGAACACCTGCAGATCCCGGCAGATGTTGTAGCGGCCGTCACGGCACTGCGCGCAGGTACCGCATGCGAGGTTGGGTTCGATGGCCACCCGGGCGCCCTGCCAGGTTTCGTCGACCCCCGCGCCCAGCGCCTCGACCACGCCGACGGCTTCGTGCCCGGGCCGGTACGGCAGGTCGATGAACGGGTGGCGGCCGCACGCGGCGTGCAGATCGGATCCGCAGATACCGACCAGCGTGGTACGCACCCGCACCTCGCCGGGACCCGGTTGCGGTTGCGGCACCGTCTCGATCTCGACGTCGTCGAGTGCGTTGACGATGACGCGTCGGATCGCTGTGTCGGCCTGGGTGCCGGTCTGGATGCTGGTGCCTACCATACGGTGTACCCGCCGTCCGCGACCAGCACGGAGCCGGTGATGAACGAGGCCGCGTCGCTGGCCAAAAAGACCACACTGGGCGCGATCTCCTCGGGCATCGCGTACCGCAGTTGTGGTGTGTCGTCGATCCAGTGCCGTTTGAACTCGGGCCGGTCGACCGGCGCCATGTCGGTCTTCACATAGCCCGGGGCCAGCGCGTTCACCCGGATCCCCAGCGGCGCCCATTCGGCGGCAAGGGATTTCGTGAGGTGATGGACCGCCGCCTTGGAGGCGTTGTACGCCGGCTGCATCTGTGGGCGGTTGACGATGATGCCCGACATCGAACCGATGTTGACCACCGATCCGCTGCCGCGCTCACGCATGTGCGCACCGACCGAGAGCGAACACGCCCACAGCGCCTTGACATTGAGATCGAACACGTCGTCCCACTGCTGTTCGCTGACCGACCACGATTCGCCGTGGTAGCAGGTGCCTGCGTTGTTCACCAGGATGTCGATGTGGCCGAGTGCCGCGATGGCGTCGGCGGTCATCCGGTCCACATCCTCGGCCTTGGTGATGTCGGCGGTGATCGCGTGCATGTCGTACCCGGCGGCCGCGGCCTCTGCCGCCGTCTTCTCGTTGCGCTCGGCGTTACGCCCGGAGAACGCCACCCGGGCGCCTGCCTGCGCCAGGGCCGTCGCGAATGCCTTGCCCAGGCCCTGGTTACCGCCGGTCACCAGTGCGGTGCGTCCGCTCAGATCGAACGGGGAACGCACATCCATGAGGGGACTCTCTTTCATTTCGGGACCACGATCGACTTGAGGCTCTCGGGGTCGGTGTCGCTGTCGAGGGCATCGGCGACATGGTCGAGGTCGTAGCGACCGGTGACCAACGCGTCCAGGTCGACCGCCCCTGAGCTGACGAGATGAATTGCCGCAGGCCAGGTGTCGGTGTAGCGGAAGACGCCGGTGACGTTGATCTCCATGTTCTGGATGTAGCCGACGGGCAGCGATACCTCGTCGGCGCCCATACCGACCAGGACGACGTTGCCCGCGGGGCCGACCGCCTTGATCCCCGAGACGACCGCCGGTGCGGCACCGCTGGCGTCGACGAACGCGTCGACCTTGGGGTCCAGCGCGGCGACATCGTCGACCGTCGGGTCGAGCACCTCGGTGGCGCCGAACTGCAGTACCCGCTCGCGGCGCTGCGCCACCAGGTCCGACACCACGATCCGGGACGCGCCGAAGGCACGCGCGGTCTGCGCGCAGATGACCCCGATGGGACCGGCGCCGGCGATCAGGATCGACGATCCCGGGACGACACCGGCCTTGCGCATGGTGGTGATGGCCACCGACAACGGCTCGAGCAGGGCCGCGGCGTCGTCGGAGATGGAATCCGGTACGGCGTGGGCCATGTCGTCGTCGATGGTGACGTAGCGGCAGAACGCACCGTCGACCGGTGGCGTCGCGTAGAACTTCATCTCAGGGCACAGGTTGTAGCGCCCGGCCTTGCACTGCTTGCAGCGGCGGCAGGGATGCTGGGGCTCCACCGCGACGCGCTGCCCCACCCGTGCCGGGTCGACCCCCTCGCCGACGGCGGCGATCCGTCCCGACAGCTCGTGACCGAGGATCATCGGCTCGTCGACGACGAAGTCACCGATGCGTCCGTGCCGGTAGTAGTGCACATCGGAGCCGCACACCCCGACCGCGGCGACCTCGACGAGCACCTCGTGCGGTCCCGGTGAGGGCACCGGCCGGTCTTCCACCACCAGGGTGCCCACCCCGGTCATCACGCTCGCGCGCATCGTGCCCCGCGAATCGACTGCGGTGCCACCAAGGGCGTTCATGTCATGTCCTTTCTGTCAAATCCTGTTTCGGCGGGCCGGCGAGCAACGCCCTCCCGACCACCATGTCGGCACCGGCCGTGACACACAGCGGCGCAAGGTCTTCGGTGACACCGCCGTCGACGATCACCGGCACGTGCGCGGCACACGCCGCCGCGATGTTCAAGCGGTCCGGCAGGCACTGGTCACGGGTGCCCGGCTCGATCAGCATCACCACCGCCCCGTCGGGCTCGGCCGGCCATGGCGGCGGCGCACCGTCGGGCGCCCATTCCCGCCAGAGGGCGATCCAGGCCTGCGCACCGGCAGCGCGGATGGTCTCGGCACGGGCCCGGTCGAACGCATCCCACGGCAGGATCACCTTCGCCGGTTGCGCGCGCAGCACGTCGGGCAGCACGTCGTCGGCGAACGCCGCCGACCCGATCAGGTGCACGTCGACGGATCCCGGCGCAGACGAGATGTCGTGCAGCTCAGCAAGGCTCACGCCGGCAGGTAGTCCCTCACCGTCGGCCATGACGTCGATGTGGACGCCGAGACCGTGCGCGGCCAGTGCGCGGGCGAATGCGGTGCGCTGCGGTGGCTGCGCGGCGTATACCGATCCGAAGATGCGGCCCGGATACCCGGTGCACCACGGCGCGATCACGGTCGGGTCCCCGCATCGAGCACGGGCGCGGCCGCCAGTTCGGACCACCGGGCCCGCAACGCGACCAGGTCACGCCCGGTCGTCCGCGGTGTGGCGCTCGTCCGCACCTCGGGCTGCCAACGTTTGGCCAGGTCGGTGAGTCCGCCGACGTCGAGGTGCGCGGCCGCCGCGGCGGCCTGCACACAGGCCCCGCGCGCGGTGGCCTCGTCGGCGTCCAGCACGGTCACCTCGTCGCCGAGCAGGTCGGCCAGCAGTTGCAGGGTGGCCGCCGACCGGGTGCCGCCGCCGACGGCGACCGCACCGCCGCTCACGTCGACTCCACAGGCCCGCAGGCTGTCCCGCGCGCTCATCAGCGACAGCAACGGCCCTTCCACGAAAGCCCTTGCCAGTTCTTCGCGCGTGGTGTGCGAGGTGATGTCGACGAATCCGCCGCGGGCCTCGGGGCGATCGGGTTTGCGCTCGCCGTCGAGGAACGGCACGAGCACCGGCCCCTGGCTCTCGCCCGCCGCCAGCGCGAGCTCGGCCAGACCGGCCAGGTCGGTGCCGAGCAGCCGGGCACCGGTCTCGCCGACGCGTGCCGCGTTGAGCGTGCTGACCAGCGGCAGGTACCCGCCGGTGAGGTCGGCAACCCCGTCGACCATCCCGCTCGGGTCGAAAACCGCTGTGCGGCATGAGGTTGCCACCACGCCCGAGGTGCCGATCCCGATGTACTGGTCGCCGTCGCGCAGGCCGAGCCCCAGGTATGCGGCGTGCTGGTCGCCACCGCCCGCGGCCACCACGATGTCGGACCCGTCGGAGTCCAGCCCCAGTGCCTGCGCGGCCGCCGCCTGCACGGTTCCGGCGCGGTCGCACGGACCGAGCACCGCGGGAAGCATGGCATGCCAGTCCCGGGCACCGGCCGCGAGATCGAGGTACTCGGTGATCCATCGGCCGTTTTGGGTGTCGAAGAATCCGGTGCCCGAGGCGTCGGAGCGGTCGGTGACGCGGGCGCCGGTGAGCCAGAAGGTCAGATAGTCGTGCGGCAACAGCATCGTCGCGGTGCGGTCCAGCAGCTGCGGCTCGTGCTGTGCGATCCAGGCCAGTTTCGCGATCGTGAACGCCGCGGTGGGCAGCGAACCGACGCTGCGGATCCACCGCTGCGCACCGATGCGCGCGGTCAACTCGGCCAACTGGGGAGCACCGGTGGTGTCGTTCCAGAGTTTGGCCGCCCGCAAGGGATTTCCGTGCTCGTCGAGCAACACCAGCCCGTGGCACTGGGCGGCCACCGCGATGGCCTTGATCTCGGGCACCGATGCGCACCGGGCCAGAGCCGCCCGCGTCGCGGAGATGAACGCGGCGACCCACTCCCGCGGATGCTGTTCGCTGCTGGGCGGATAGGCGGGCGGGTGTGCGGCCGAACCGGTTCCGAGCAGGCGGCCGCTGGTGAGTTCGCGGATCTCCACCTTGCAGGACTGGGTGGACGAATCCACACCAAGGACGGCGATGTCGGTCATGCGAGCACCACCGGGGCCGACTCGTCGCCGGGACGCTGTCCGCGGGCACCGACACCACCGGCGGGATGGCTGTCGACGACGTCGCGCATGGTGTGTCCCCGCAGCGCCATGGCCACCACCGCCAGCGCGTCGCCCCAGGCGCCGACCGCGAGCGTGCTGGCCATGGCGATCATGTCGCCCGGATCGGCGCCCGGGGCCGTCGGCGGCAGCGCCACCACCTCGGCCGCGGCCGCGGCGAACGGCGAATCGGGGCGTTCGGTGATCGCGACCACCGACACCCCGCGGCCGGACAGGCGTTGCGCCAACTGGGTGAGCTCGGCCGACTGGCCGGTCTTCGAGATCGCCAGCACCAGATCGTCCTCGGTGATCGCGCCCATCCCGCCGTGCAGGGCATCCATCGACGGCAGGTACACCGCCGGGGTGCCGCACACCGACAGCAGGTGCGCGAGGCGCTCGGCCATGATCCCCGAGGTACCCGATCCGGTGGTGATGACCTTGCCGGTGATGGCGAGCATGCGCCGGGCCACGGTGACCACGCCGGACTCGACACTGGAGGTCAGCGCTTCCACCGCGGCGGCCTCGCGGGACAACACCGTGCCGGCCAGTTTCGCCAGGTCGGTGTCATCGTTCCGCATGTGCGCTCTGCCTCCACATCGAGTTGCTCATCTGTTCACACGAATACTCATTTGATGCTTGTGATGTGGATCATGCAATGCTCTATGCTCATATGTCAACGCGTCTGCACATATGTGCAGAACCACGGTGCACGGCGACCGGCATGGCGAAGGGAGATGCGGCATGGGACCCGATGAGCTGTTCCAACGCGCGGTCATCGCGCGCCGCTACTACCTGGAAGGACGGACCCGCGTTCAGATCGCCGAGGAATTCGGCATCTCCCGGTTCAAGGTCGCCCGCATGCTCGACGAGGCGCTGGAATCCGGCATGGTCGAGATCAAGATCCACAACCCCGGATCCATCGACGTCGAGCTGTCCACCGCGCTGCAACGGCGCTACGGACTCCAGCACGCCTACGCGGTGATGACCAGCGTCGAGAGTCCGGGCGACGTCAGGGCCGCCGATCCCGCGGGCACCGATGAGCGGGTCGCCGCGGTCGCCAAGGCCACCGCCGAGTTGCTGCAGTCGATCCTGCGGACCGGCGACGTGATCGGGGTGGACTGCGGCCGCACGCTGGCGCACATCGCCGACCACCTCACCACACTTCCGCACTGCGACGTCGTCCAGCTCACCGGCATGGCCGGGGCGATCACCCACAACGGCGTCGACCTGGTCCGCCGGATCAGCGAGGTCAGCGGCGGTCAGACCTGGCCGCTGTACGCCCCGCTGGTGGTGTCCGACGCCCGCACCGCGGCCAGCCTGGCCGGCGGCCAACAGATCCAGGACACCTTCGCCCAGCATTCGAAGGTCACCTGCGCGATCGTCTCGGTGGGCGCCTGGGTCGAGGGTGCCTCACAGGTGCACAGCTCACTGACAACCGCCGAGGTGGAGTCGCTGGAGGCCGCGGGCGTGTGCGCCGAATCCTGCGCGCTGCTGCTCGACGCCGACGGCAACCGCCTGCCCGGCCTCGACGACCGCCGGATGGGCATCGACGAGGCCACGCTGCGGGCGATCCCGACCGTGATCGCGATCGCCACCGGTCCGGAGAAGGTCGCGGCCACCCGCGCGGTGCTGCGCTCGGGAATGGTCTCATCACTGGTCACCGACGTCGAGATCGCCGCCGCGGTGCTCGACGGAACCGCAAACGAGGAAGGCGCATAGCGAATATGACTCAGGCACAAGAGCTCTCGGTCGATTTCGACTTCCGGCTGGACGGCAGGACGGCACTGGTGACCGGGGCCGCGTCCGGGATCGGCGCGGCGATCGCCGGCGCCTACGCCGCCAAGGGCGCCCGCATCGCCGCGGTCGATCTCAACGCCGCGGGCGCCGAGCAGATCGCCGGCGAACTCGGCGGTGCGCAGGGGTCCCATCGTGGCTTCGCCTGCGACGTCGCCGATGCGGAATCGGTGCAGAACGCGGTCGACGCAGTCGCTGCGGAGTTCGGCCGCATCGACATCCTGGTCAACAGCGCAGGCATCGCCCGGTTGGCACCGGCCGAGGAACTGTCGCTGCAGGATTGGGACAACACGATCAACATCAACCTGCGCGGCACCTTCCTGATGTGCCAGGCCGTGGGCCGGCGGATGCTCGAGGCAGGCGGCGGCGCGATCGTCAACATGGCCTCCCAGGCCGCGACGGTGGCGCTCGATCAGCATGTGGCGTACTGCGCTTCGAAATTCGGCGTGGTCGGCGTCTCGAAAGTGCTCGCCGCCGAATGGGGTGGCCGCGGCGTGCGGGTCAACACCATCTCCCCCACCGTGGTCCTCACCGAGCTCGGCCACAAGGCGTGGGACGGTCCGCGCGGGGACGCCCTCAAGAAGCTGATCCCCACCGGACGATTCGCCTACCCGGACGAGATCGCCGCCGCCGCAGTGTTTCTGGCCTCCGACGCGGCCGCGATGATCAACGGCGCCGACCTCGTCATCGACGGCGGCTACACCATCAAGTAAGCGCCACCGGTCACAGCAGGGTCGCGGTGCCGTCGTCGCGCACCTCGACCCGCGCCCCCGCGATGTCCTCAGCCACGGTGGCCGCGGCCTGCGTCTCGTCGGTGACCACGGCGAGCGTGCGGGCGTCGTCGGGGGTGCGCACCGCGAGGAACGCCCGCTGCGGTGCCCCGTCGCGGCTGAACGGTGTGGTCCACGACTCGACCGTGCCGGTGCCCGACCATGCCACCGCGAGCTCGCGGGTCGGTTCGGCATCCACCTCGGATTGCACGTCCTGCCAACGGAACTCGTGAGTCGGTGGTTCGGTGCCGTATACCCCGAAGCTGTGTTTGGTGAGGTACCCGCCGTTGGCGGTGATCAGACCACGCGCACCCGGGTTGGCCACCAGCCGCTCGGCCATGGTGGCGATCGAGTGCGTCACGTAGTTGTTCCACGGGCCGCCCGCGAAGGTCAGGCCACCCGTGACGGTGAGCGGCCGCGCCGGGTCGTCGGTCGGCAGGCCGAGTTCGGCCGCCGCGACCTGAACCGCCGACGGGAAACACGAGTACACGTCGACGAACTCGACCGCGTCGAGGTCGGTGCCCGCCAGTTCCAGCACCCGGCGGCCCGCGATGCGGATCGCCGGGGACCGGTGCAACCAGGCCCGCTCCCCGATCGCGTAGGTGTCGTGCGAATCCGTCCCGGCGTACGGGAAAACCCAACGGTCCCTGGGAATCTGGAGGTAGGCGGCCATCTGCGTGGTGGTGAGGACCAGAACCGCGCCCTGATCCACCATGTTGTTGGAGTTCATCAGCTTCGGATACGGCCAGCTGATCATCCGATTGTCCGGACCGGTGCGGGTGATCTGCTCGCCGGTCAGCGCCTCGCGGCTCCAGGCGTGCGGATTCTGGGCAGCCACGGCGCTGAACCGCGCCCACAACTCGCCGATGCGGGCGCGGTGCTCGTCGGGTGTCTCCCCCGCCGCGATCCGGATCGCCTGCTCGAACATCGGGTACACGAACGCCGGACGGTCCAGCTTGATGCGGTGGTCGGCAGCGGTGGCCATCGGCACGTTGTCGTCGCCGCCAGGGGCCACGGGCACGTTCTCGTCCTGGCGCGTCCACTGCGGACGCACCCCGCGCGCCCGCAGGCGGCTGCGCGTGCGCCACGTCTCGGCACCCGCGATCAGCACCACCTCGGCCCGGCCGGCCTGCAGATCCCGGCACGCCTCGTTGACCAGTGTCTGCGGCGCATTCCCGCCGATGCCGGTGTAGCGCGTCCGCGCCCCTGCCGCGCCGATGCGCTCGGCCAGCAGCCGACCCGGATCGCGGTAGCGCCACGACAACAGGTTGACCACGCGCACCGAGTCCACGGCGCGCAGCACCCGGGGATCCGCGGCGATCCTCGCCGCGTCCGCCATCAGCTCCACCGGTTCGACGGCGGGGTTCTCGTCATGCTGATCGACCTGGCCGTATCCGATCAGCACGGGAGTGCGGTGCACCGACACAAAGACGTATTCAATAGCGTGGGCCCGCCGAGGTCTGAGCCGCCCCGCACAAACTCGGCGAACCAGCCGCTCGACCGAGTCAGCAACGCGTCGACTGCTCGGGGAATGGTGTCGCCGCCCGAGGGTAAACCGGGTGTCGGGTTGGTTCGCGCCGCCGCGGGTACCCGGAGGCGGTCCGGTGAACCGGAACCCCCAGATCGTCCGGTTGTCCCACACCGACCACCACCTACCCCCACGATGGAAGCCATGAGCGACGCGACCACAGCCCCGGCGCTGACCGATTCCGAACTCGAACTGCTCGATGCGTACTGGCGAGCGGCCAATTACCTGTCCGTCGGCCAGATCTATCTGCTCGACAACCCGTTGCTGACCGAACCGCTCGCGGCCGCGGACGTCAAACCCCGTCTGCTCGGCCACTGGGGTACGACACCCGGGCTGAACCTGATCTACGCGCATCTCAACCGCATCATCCGCGAGCGCGATGCCAACGTCATCTACATCACCGGGCCCGGCCACGGCGGGCCCGGCCTGGTGGCCAACGCATACTTGGAGGGCACCTACAGCGAGGTCTACACGGGCATCGGCCAGGACGTCGACGGTATGCGAAAACTGTTCCGGCAGTTCTCGTTCCCGGGCGGCATTCCCAGTCACGTGGCGGCCGAGACCCCTGGCTCGATCCACGAGGGCGGCGAACTCGGCTATGCGCTGGTGCACGCCTACGGTGCGGCGTTCGACAACCCCGACCTCGTGGTGGCGTGCGTCGTCGGCGACGGGGAGGCCGAGACCGGCCCGCTCGCGGCGAGCTGGCATTCCAACAAGTTCCTCAACCCGGTGACCGACGGCGCGGTGCTGCCGATCCTGCACCTCAACGGCTACAAGATCGCGAATCCGACTGTGCTGTCCAGGATTCCGCAGGAGGAGCTGGAATCGCTGTTCCTCGGCTACGGATACCGGCCCATCACGGTGGCCGGCGACGACCCGGCGAACGTGCACCAGCAGTTGGCGATCGCCATGGACGAGGCGTTCGACCAGATCGCCGCGATCCAGCGTGCGGCCCGCCTCGACGACGAGTCCGGCCGGCCGCTGTGGCCGATGATCATCATGCGCACCCCCAAGGGATGGACCGGCCCTGCCGAGGTGGACGGCGCCAAGGTGGAGGGCACGTGGCGTTCCCACCAGGTGCCCCTGGCCGAGACCCGCAGCAACCCCGAGCACCTGGCCCAGCTCGACGAGTGGCTGCGCAGCTACCACCCGCAGGAACTGTTCGACGACTCCGGGACGCTGCGCCCCGAACTGCGGGCGCTGGCCCCGACCGGTGACCGCCGGATGAGCGCCAACCCGCACGCCAACGGCGGGCTGCTGCTGCGCGATCTGGATCTGCCCGACTTCACCGACTACGCGGTCCCCGTCGACAAGCCGGCAACCACCAGCACGCAGGCCACCCAGGTGCTCGGTCAGTACCTGCGCGACGTGATCGCCCGCAACCCGGACCGGTTCCGCCTCATGGGCCCCGACGAGACCGCGTCGAACCGGCTCTCGGCGGTGTTCGAGGCGACCGACAAGACGTGGCTGGCCGAAACCGGCCCCGACGACGAACACCTCGCACCCGACGGCCGCGTCATGGAGGTGCTGTCCGAACATCTGTGCCAGGGCTGGCTCGAGGGCTACCTGCTGACCGGCAGGCACGGCTTGTTCAGTTGTTACGAGGCGTTCGTCCACATCGTCGACTCGATGCTCAACCAGCACGTCAAGTGGCTGACCAGCAGCGCGGCGCTCACCTGGCGCAGGCCCATCGCGTCGCTGAACTATCTGCTGACATCGCACGTGTGGCGGCAGGACCACAACGGCGCGTCGCACCAGGACCCCGGCTTCATCGACCACGTCGCCAACAAACGCCCCGAGGCGGTCCGGGTGTACCTGCCGCCCGACACCAACACCCTGCTCTCGGTCGCCGACCACTGCCTGCGCAGCCGCCACTACGTCAACGTCGTCGTCGCCGGCAAGCAACCCGCGCTGAGCTATCTGACGATGGACGAGGCGATTGCACACTGCACGCGTGGGCTCGGCATCTGGCAGTGGGCCGGCTCGGACACCTCGGGTGAACCGGACGTGGTGTTGGCCTGCGCCGGTGACATCCCCACACTCGAGACGCTGGCCGCCGCCGACATCCTGCGCCGCAAGCTGCCCGACCTGAAGGTGCGGGTGGTCAACGTCGTCGACATCATGCGGCTACAACCCGAATCGGAGCACCCGCACGGGCTGTCCGAACGCGAATTCGACTCGATCTTCACCACCGACCGGCCGATCATCTTCGCCTACCACGGCTACCCCTGGCTGATCCACCGCCTCACCTATCGGCACGCCAACCACACGCAGCTGCACGTGCGCGGTTTCAAGGAGCGCGGCACCACCACCACACCGTTCGACATGGTGATGCTCAACGACCTCGACCGCTTCCACCTGGTGATGGACGTCATCGACCGCGTCGAGGGACTCGGGACCAGCGCGGCCGCGTTGCGTCAGGAGATGGCCGACGCACGCCTGGCGGCCCGGCGCTACACCCGCGAGCACGGGCAGGACGACCCGGCGATCTCCGAGTGGACCTGGAGCACCGACTGAGAAGAATTCGCTGAGCTTGGGATACCCGCCCGCTGGGTACACTGCGCAAGATATGTCTGACCAGAGCGCCGTGACCGCGCATCATCCCCATCCGCTGGTGGCGCAGCTGGCCGCGCTGCACCATTTCCGGATCTACGTCGACATCGCGATCGTCGTCGTGGTGCTGGCGATGACCAATCTGATCGCGCACTTCACCACGCCGTGGGCGAGCATCGCGACCGTCCCGGCGGCCGCCGTCGGCCTGCTCGCCCTGGCTCGGGCCCGCGGCTGGGGCTGGACCGAGCTGGGGTTGGGCCGTGAGCACTGGAAGTCGGGTGCCGGATATGCGCTCGCCGCGGTGGGCCTGGTCGTCTCGGTGATCGCCATCGGTGCGTTCCTGCCGTGGACGCGGCCGATGTTCATGAACGACAACTACGCCACGCTGTCAGGCGCGCTGCTGGCGTCGATGATCATCATCCCGCTGCAGACCGTGATCCCCGAGGAGCTGGCGTTCCGCGGGGTGCTGCACGGCGCGCTCGACCGCGCCTGGGGTTTCCGCGGCGTCGCCGCGGCCGGGTCGCTGCTGTTCGGGCTGTGGCACATCGCGACGTCACTGGGCCTGACGAGCAGCAACGTCGGGTTCACCCGGTTGTTCGGGGGCGGAATCGTCGGCACCGTCGCCGGGGTCGTGCTCGCCGTGATCGCGACCGGGATCGCCGGTTTCGTGTTCAGCTGGCTGCGCAGGCGCAGCGGCAGCCTGCTCGCGCCGATCGCGCTGCACTGGTCGCTCAACGGCATGGGCGCGCTGGCCGCCGCCGTGGTGTGGCATCTGTCGACCTGAATCACTGTCGGCTCTGGCCCCGTTGGCGGGCGCGGAACTGACGGTTCTTGAGTTTGTTCCCGCAGACCGACATGGTGCACCAGGATCCGCCGTGGTTTCGGGACCTGTCGTAGAACGCCCAGCGGCAGTCGTCGTTGGCGCAGGCCTTGAGTCGGCCCCAGGTTCCGTCGCGCTGCGCGTCGCGCATGACCACCAGCAGTTCCACGAGCCGGTCGGTGACCGTGTCCCCGACCGCGCACAGCGCCACCTCGCCGTCGGCGCCGAGTTCGGCGCGCGCGGTGGCCTCTTCGGCCACCTGACGCAGCGCACCGAGCATCTCCGGGGCCGGTGCGGGCCCGCCCGTGTTGACCACCAGCAGCGCCCGTAGCGCCTCCCGCACACCCCGCAACAGGTCCAGTTCGGTCGCCGTCGGCGTGGTCCCCGGATTCAGCAGTTCGTGATCGATCAGCCACGGGGTGGCATCGGCGGGATCGGCCAACCGATCGATCCCGTTCTCCAGGTCGACGGTGTTGACCAGCGCCTGGATCCGCGCCAACGGCTCGGGAGCGGGTTTGGTTTCGCTGTCTCCGGCCCATGTCACCATGACCCCAGCCTACCCGCCGTGACCGGTCAAATGGCTTGACTAGTCATCCGTGACCGCCGTAATCTTTTAGAGAGTCACGGTCTCGGACCGAACCTGAAGACGCGAGGAAGCGGCATGACTGACAACCGAACTTCACCGGCCCCGGTGCCGACCCGACGTATCCACCAGCGCGTCACCGAAACCCCGGTCGTCCGCCCCTCGATCCGGGCCCGGATAGCGGCCCGCGTCCACGCGGACACCCTCGACGCCGCCCTGGCCGTCGGCGCGCCGACACCGCCGGGCAGCGCGATCGCCGTGCGCGCCGCGCGGTTGACCTCGAGATCCGAACGAGACGCCGTCGCCCGCACGTTGCGACGCGCGGTCCGCGACGCCGCGAGCGACGTGCGGCAGATCTCAGCGCGAGTCCCGTTGCACCGCAAGAACATCGCCGAGTGCCGCGAGTTGATCGAAACCATCACACGACGGCTGCGGGCACCTGCGCCGGTGAGCGCGCGCGGCATGGCCCGGTTGAGCCGGGTGATCGACGACGGCTGCGGGCCGTTGTACGCCATGGGCCGCGGTGATCTGGCGGGCCGGCTCGGTGCGGCGCTCGCCGCCCTCTGAAACCCCTGCGGGCTCACACCAGAAGCACCGCGGCGCCGGAGATCCGTCCGGCAGCTAGATCGGCCAGGGCGCGGTCCGCGCGGTCCAGCGGGTACTCCGGCGTCGTCACCTGAACGCGATGTTCGGCCACGAACGACAGGAACTCGCGGGCGTCGGCGCGGGTGTTGGCGGTGACCGACCGGATCTCGCGCTCCTGGAACAGGTGGTCCTGGTAGTTGAGCGCGGGGATGTCGCTCAGGTGGATGCCTGCGATCGCCAGCACGCCGCCACGGTCCAGGGCGGCCATCGCGGGCAGGACGAGGTCGCCGACCGGCGCGAAGAGGATGGCGGCGTCGAGCGGTTCCGGCGGGATGTCGGTGGCGCCCTGCGCCGAGGCCGCGCCCAGCGCGAGCGCCAGTTCGCGGGCCTTCTCGCCGCGTGTCATGACATGCACGCGGGCGCCCTGCGCCAGCGCCACCTGGGCCGTCAGATGTGCGCTGCCGCCGAAGCCGTAGATACCCAGTCGGCCTCCGTGGGGCAGGTCGGTGCGCATCAGGGCGCGGTAGCCGATGATGCCCGCACACAGCAGCGGCGCCAGTTCGGTGTCGGAATAGCCTGCGGGCAGACGGTGCGCGTATGCCGCGGGCACGGTGGTGAATTCGGCGTATCCGCCGTCGGCATCCCAGCCCGTGTAACGGGATTGCGGACAGAGGTTCTCGCGGCCGCGCTGACAGTACCGGCAGCGGCCGCAGGTGTGCCGCAGCCACGCGACGCCGACCCGGTCGCCGGTGGCGAACCCGTGCGCGTCGGGTCCGACGGCGACCACCTCGCCGACCACCTCGTGGCCGGGGATCACGTTCGGCCGGTGTACGGCCAGATCACCCTCGGCGACATGCAGATCCGTTCGGCACACCCCACAGGCGCGCACCGCGACCAGCAGTTCGCCGACACCCGGTTGCGGTCGGGGCACCGTTGCGCGGCGCAACGGATGCGTGTCGACCGGCCCAGGGCCGACGACCTGCCATGCGGTCATGGCGGAGGAGCTCATGACCTATGTGATACCGGGAATCAGGTGCGGCTGCGCACCAGACCGAGAAGCCACAGCAGGATCACCGAGCCCAGGATCGCCGTGAACAGGGTGAACCACCAGCCACCGCCCGCGGTGTCGAGGAAGAAGCTGAGCAGGAACCCGCCGATGAGCGCGCCGACCACGCCGATGACGATGTTCATCAGGAGCCCGGAGCCGCCGCCCTTGACGATCTTGCCCGCGATCCACCCGGCGATCGCGCCGATGATGATGTAGCCGATCCAGCCGATCGCACGAGTCGGCGTGCGCGGGACACCAGGCGGGTTCGCCTACGGCGAAATGTGCCATCGGCAAAGCGGAAGGCCGACATATACACGTTGTCGACGGCCCGGAATTTAGCTACCCTATTCATTATCTGGCAACTTGCTGTGATCACCCGGCGACGTGGGCCCGACAACCGCCGCCGAGATGGGGATGGTTGCTATGCGCAGCGCGGATATCCGGCTCGCGGGCGTCGCGGACGGCACCCAAATGCCGCACGGCAGTCCGACAGCTATCTCACACAGGTCTCGCCAGTCACATTTTTCACATCAGTCACAGCAATCGTCCAGCAAACACTGCCGCGGAGCGAGGAGGCAACGATGAAGGCACTGATCGGACTGGTTGTCGGCGCGCTCGCGGCCGGCGGCCTCGCCCTGACCACGGCGTCCCCGGCGGGTGCCGGATGCCAGGGCGGATGGACCCCGTGGGGCGGCGGCACCACCTGCGACGGCCCGATCGCCCAGGACGGGACCTTCCAGCGCTGCGTCACCGCGGGTGCCCTCGGCTTCGGCGGAACCAACTGCTACCTGCTCAACGTCAACAACCTCGCGGGCAACATCCCCTACGTAGGGCCGTGAGTCGGCCACAGCACGCAAAAAGCGAACGACCCCGGACCCACTGAGGGCCGGGGTCGTTCACCACGCGCGGATCAGGCCGGAGGCATCATCTCCGGGGGCGCATCGGTCACCGGGACGGGAACACCCACGCCCGGGCGGGGCGGCGGCGCGTTGGGATCCGGAGGCGGCGGCGCCGCATTGGGATCGACGGGCGCAGGCGGCGGAGGCGGCGGCGGCGACCAGGGCCGGATCGAGTTCGCCAGCGCGACAGCCGCACCCTTGTCGATCGGGTTGTTGGCCGTACCCAGCCACACGACGAACCAGCGCTCGGGTGTGCGCTGTCCGCGCGGCGTTCCCGGAGCCACCGGCTGACCGACCACACCGGCCCAGATCTGTCCGGCGGGCTTGTTGGCGTCGGTGAACTTGACCTCGTAGTACGACGCCACGCCCGGCATGCCGTCGGCGTTCAGCGGCACCGTCTCCTGGTTGACCCGGGTGCCGGGGAACGGCATGAAGAACTCACCCATGTCCGAGGCGAGTCGCACGGCGGCCTTGTTGTTGTCCGGTTCGGCGCCGGCGAAGAGCTTCAGGTCCAGTCGGCCCAACAGCACGCTCGTGTCGTTGGGCGGCTCGGCACCCTCGGCGGGGGTCTTCGTCAGCAGGGCCTGCCCGTAGGACAGCTGGGTCGCGTCGGACACCTGCCAGCCCTGCGGGACCACGTAGCTGAACCCGCCGGCGGCATTGTCGACGCGGCCCGGTTCGGGCGCGGGTGGCGCCGGTGCGGGTGCATTGGGATCCGCGGGGGCGGGTGCCGGTGCGCCCGGGGACGGAGCGGGCGCAGGAGCACCAGGAGCCGGCGCGGGTGCGGGTGCCGGAGCGGGCGCAGGGGCACCGGGGGCCGGCGCGGGTGCGGGAGCCGGAGCGGGCGCGTTGGGGTCTGCCGGCGGCGGCGCGGGCAGGAAGGTGTTGCCGGGTGGCGGCGGTGGTGGCGGCTCGGGGTCCGCGTGCGCCACCGACGGCAGCGCGACGGCGACCGCCGTCATTCCGGTCACCGCGGCCAGCGTCAGCTTCTTCGACAGACCTGAGCGTCGATGAGACATCGCGTCCGACTCGTACATGGGGAAGAAACTACCGTGTTACGGCCGTGACGCAAGTGTGAGTTGCTCTTAGAGTGTTTTTCTGAGAGGTTGCTGAGGACATCGACGGCACAGCTGAAGTGTGTTTCATCAAGTTGCTGCCACAACGAGGTCCGGACCGCCACGCCCGGGCCGGACCCACCCCGCCCGCAACACCGTGACGTCCGGATTCTGACCGCTTCATCGCACCTCGAGAGCGCCGTGTTACCGCCCGGACGTCCGGTCGCGAGCGAACTTCGGCGGCCCAGGGCGGGCGCGTTGAGTTTCGTCAGCTAGCTACCGTCCAGTAACATTGGCGGCTGATCACCCGCCGACCGGCGTGGCGATCCGAGGTACATGGAGGTACATCATGGCGGAGGTGCTGGTCACCGGCGGCGATACCGAACTCGGTCGCGCGATCGCTACGGGCTTTCTGGACGCAGGCCACAACGTGGTGATCGCGGGCGCCCGCCGCGACGACCTCGAGGTCGCCGCCAAGGAACTCGATGTCGAATCCATCGTCTTCGACAACACCGACGCCGCGAGCCTCGAAGCCGCGCGCGGCCTGTTCCCGCACCACCTCGACACCCTGATCAACGTGCCCGCCCCGCAGTGGGAGGCCAAGGATCCCCGCACCCACACGCTCGCCGACCTCGCCGCGGCGTGGCGCAACAACCTCGACACCACGGTCGTCTCCGCGGCGCTGACGGTCCAGATCGTGGGCGACCACCTGCGTTCCGGCGGCTCGATCATCAACGTCCTGCCGGACAGCGCGAAGGAGGGCAGCGTGGAAGCCGCGATCAAGGCCGCGCTCTCCGACTGGACCGCCGGACAGGCGAGCTTCTTCGGCACCCGCGGGATCACCATCAACGCGATCGCCGCGGGTCGCAGTGCCGAGCAGGCCTACGACGGGCTGACCCGCACTGCCCCGTCGGTCGCCGACGAATTCACCCGGCTCGCGTTGTTCCTCTCGACCCCGGCCGCCCGCCACATCACCGGGCAGACGTTGCACGTCAGCCGCGGTGCGCTCGCCACGGTCTGACAACGCGTTTAGGGTTGACGGAGTGACGATCCGACTCGCACTCCAGATTCCCAATTTCAGCTACGGCACCGGCGTCGCCGAACTGTTCCCCACCGTCATCGCGCAAGCCAAAGAGGCCGAGGACGCAGGGTTCGACACGGTGTTCGTGATGGACCACTTCTATCAGTTGCCGGGCATCGGTGCCCCCGAGGAACCGATGCTCGAGGCCTACACCGCACTCGGCGGCCTGGCCACCGCGACCCAGCGGGTGCAGCTGGGAACACTGGTCACCGGCAACACCTACCGCAATCCCACATTGTTGGCCAAGACCATCACCACGCTCGACGTCGTCAGCGGCGGCCGCGCCATCCTCGGCATCGGCACCGGGTGGTTCGAACTCGAACACGACCAACTCGGTTATGAATTCGGCACATTCACGCAGCGTTTCGAAAAGCTCGACGAGGCACTGCAGATCATCCTGCCCATGCTCAAAGGTGAGCGCCCGACGTTCACCGGCAAGTACTACCGCACCGAGAACGCATTGGCGAATCCCCGCTTCCGCGAACACATTCCGTTGATGATCGGCGGCAGCGGCGAGAAGAAGACGATCCCGATGGCGGTGCGTCACTTCGACCATCTCAACGTGATCGCCGGCTTCGACGAACTGCCGCGCAAAATCGACGTCATCAAGAAGAACTGCGACGAGATCGGCCGCGATCCGGCCACGCTCGAGACCAGCGTGCTGCTCAGCGCCATCATCGACGAGAACGCCTCGCTCGACGCGATTCCCGACGAGTTCAAGCAGCGCACCGTCGTGGGGACACCCGAACAGATCGCCGAACAGGTCAAGACCAAGGTGCTCGACGTGGGTATCGGCGGCGTCGCCATCAACATGCCCACCTGGATGCTCGGATACCGCCCGGGCGACATCACGGCGCTCGGCGAGGCGTTGAAACCGCTGATATTCGGGTAGACGTTCGGCGCGGTTGCCCACGTCACCGCGCTGTGGGGAATCGCGCCGACTAACCTGTTCGTTGTACCGAGTGGTAAGAAACGTTTGCGAGGAGCATCAATGAGCCATCCCGGAGCTACGGCGTCGGATAGGCATAAAGTCGTCATCATCGGTTCGGGTTTCGGTGGTCTCACCGCCGCCAAGACCCTCAAGCGCGCTGACGTCGACGTCAAGCTAATCGCCCGTACCACGCACCACCTGTTCCAGCCGCTGCTGTACCAGGTGGCGACCGGCATCATCTCGGAGGGCGAGATCGCCCCGGCCACTCGCGTGATCCTCCGCAAGCAGAAGAACGCGCAGGTCCTTCTCGGCGATGTGACCCACATCGACCT
Source organism: Mycolicibacterium goodii (assembly GCF_001187505.1). The sequence continues at coordinate 4,659,631 of NZ_CP012150.1, read as the reverse complement.
GGAGAAGCAGACCGTCGACTCGGTGCTGCTCGGACATACGTACTCGACGCCCTACGACAGCCTGGTCATCGCCGCGGGGGCGGGTCAGTCCTACTTCGGCAACGACCACTTCGCCGAGTTCGCGCCCGGTATGAAGTCCATCGACGACGCGCTGGAACTGCGCGGCCGCATCCTCGGCGCGTTCGAACAGGCCGAGCGGTCCAGCGATCCCGTGCGCCGCGCGAAGTTGCTGACGTTCACCGTTGTCGGCGCAGGGCCGACCGGTGTCGAGATGGCCGGACAGATCGCCGAACTGGCCGATCAGACGTTGCGGGGCAGCTTCCGCCAGATCGATCCCACCGAGGCGAGGGTGATCCTGCTCGACGCCGCACCCGCCGTGCTGCCGCCGATGGGCGAGAAGCTCGGCAAGAAGGCCAGGGCGCGGCTGGAGAAGATGGGTGTCGAGGTCCAGCTCGGCGCCATGGTCACCGATGTCGACCGCAACGGCATCACCGTCAAGGATTCCGACGGGACCATCCGCCGCATCGAATCGGCATGCAAGGTGTGGTCGGCCGGTGTGTCGGCCAGCCCGCTCGGCAAGGACCTCGCCGAGCAGTCGGGTGTCGAGCTCGACCGCGCGGGCCGCGTCAAGGTGCTGCCCGATCTGACGATTCCGGGTCACCCCAACGTGTTCGTGGTGGGCGACATGGCGGCCGTCGAGGGCGTGCCCGGTGTTGCGCAGGGCGCCATCCAGGGCGGTCGTTACGCCGCGAAGATCATCAAGCGCGAGGTCAGCGGTACCAGCCCGAAGATCCGCTCGCCGTTCGAGTACTTCGACAAGGGCTCGATGGCCACGGTGTCGCGGTTCTCGGCGGTGGCCAAGGTCGGCCCCGTCGAGTTCGCCGGTTTCTTCGCGTGGTTGTGCTGGCTGGTGCTGCACCTGGTGTACCTGGTCGGGTTCCGCACCAAGATCGCCACGCTGCTGTCGTGGGGCACGACGTTCCTGAGCACCAAGCGCGGTCAGCTCACCATCACCGAGCAGCAGGCCTACGCGCGTACCCGCATCGAGGAACTCGAGGAGATCGCCGCCGCGGTGCAGGACACCGAGAAGGCGGCGTCCTAGCGGTCTTCTAGTCGGCAGGCAGCCGGTCACCCAGCCAGGTGGCCAGGCTGCCGCCGCGGGCCAGGCTCAGGACCAGTTTTCCGGGTGCATCGAAAGTCGGTTCCGGATAACGTATCTCGCTGATGGATGCGCGTGGTGCGGCGATCTCGTCATCGCCGATGGCGCCTGCGCCCAATTCGATGCGGTGACGTAACAGCGGGGCGGCGCCGGCGTCGGCGTGCAGCAGTCCCGACCAGAACCCCGACGTCTCGTTCGACCTGCCGATCTGGATCTGCTCGCGGATCCGCACGCGCGCCGAATCGCCGATCTGCAACCGGGTTTCGGTGCGGTGAGCCGAACCCCCCGCCACCACGGTCGGTTGCGGGTCCACATCGAGTTCCCCCGCGGCCTCGATGTCCCAACCGGCGTCGGACTGCACGGTTTGCGTCCCGGGCAGCACCAGCGTCGCCGCGACGGTGCGGATGCGCAGCCGCGCACCGGCTTCCACGACGACACGCACCCGCAGCGTGTCACCGCCCAGTGGCGTGGCGGCCGTCGACACCAGATGCACGGTGTCCGGTTGGGTGCGGCGTCCGGCGAGCCCTCCGGTGGCCTCGATGCGCGGCGGCCGGCCCGGCTGGGCCACGATGAGAACCTCGGACCGCATCACACCGTCTGCGCCGCCGCGACCCGCAGTTGGTCGCGCACCCAGGCCAGCACCGGCCCTGCGGTCGGGTCCTCGGTCAGCGAGATCAGCGCGGTCGGCCGGTCCCCGCGCACCTTGGCCGCGTCGCGGCGCATCACGTCCAGATCGGCACCCACCAGCGGCGCCAGGTCGGTCTTGTTGACCACCAACAGATCCGAGAACGTCACACCGGGACCGCCCTTGCGGGGCACCTTGTCGCCGCCTGCCACGTCGACGACGAAGATCTGCACGTCCACCAGACCCGACGAGAACGTCGCGGTGAGGTTGTCGCCGCCGGATTCGACCAGGATGAGGTCGAGCCCCGGATTCGTCTCGATCAGGTCGTCGATCGCGTCGAGGTTGGCGGTGATGTCGTCGCGGATCGCGGTGTGCGGGCAGCCTCCGGTCTGTACGGCCGCGATGCGCTCGTCCGGCAGCACCGCGTTTCGCCGCAGGAAGTCCGCGTCCTCGGTGGTGTAGATGTCGTTGGTGAGCACCGCGAGCGACAGTTCGTCGCGCAACTGGCGGCACAGCGCGGCCACGAGCGCGGTCTTGCCCGAGCCGACCGGTCCCCCGACCCCGATCCGCAGGGGCTCACCGGGTGTGCGGACCCGCTTCGGGCGATCGACGTGGGTGTGGGGTTCACCGTCGAGGAAATGCGGTGGCATGACGAACCTTTCGGGATGCGAGCAGAAATCAGGAGACGAACAGCGGTCGGTCACGTTCGGCGTGACGTTGCGCCAACACGTCGAGCAAGGGGTCGGACAGGTCGGCAAGCCTGACGGTGGCCTCTTCGGCGACGGCGTCGCACACCGGCGCCAGCTCGAAGGTGACCGCGGCGACGTCACCGGGGTCGAGCGCCAACAATCGCTGGGCGGCGGTCGCCGACCCGGTCATCGTGGTGTAGACCACCGACAGCGCGGTCTGCAGCTCGTCGAGGCCGCTCACCGCGCCCACCGCCCCCGCGGCGACCGCGAGGTGCGGGCGGGTCCCCAGTGCCTGCCACGGGCCGTCGGGCCATACCCTCCTGGCCAGGCGGACCAGACCGCGGCCCTGCGCTCGGGACGCGTCACGCGCCGCGGGTGAGGGTGTGCGGGCATCGGTTTCGGCGTCGGCGCTCTCCGGGGTGAGGGTGCCGTCGTGTACGGCGGCCGCGACCGACGCCGCCACCAGCCCGTGACTTCGGATGCGCCGCACGAGATAGGCGCGCAGCGTCGGCAGATCGGTGAGCAGCCCGCCGGCCACCGCTTCCTCCACGCCACCGGAGTGCACGTGTCCCCCGGTCGGCAGGCGGGAGTCGGCCAGGGTGAGAAGCGTGGTCAGGCTGGTCATCTAGAACAGGAAGTATCGCTGCGCCATGGGCAGTTCGGTGGCCGGTTGTTCCTGCCACACCTCACCGTCGATGCGCACCGTGAAGGTGTCGGGTTCGACCTCGATGCGCGGCAGCGCGTCGTTGAGCGGCATCTGGGCCTTGCCGACCTTACGGACATCCTTGACCGCCACGAGTTCTCGCCGGACGTCGATACGCTCGGCCAGGCCGTCCTCGATGGCCTGCGGTGCGACGAAGTGCACCGAGGTGGCGGCCGCGGCGGCGGGTGCGGCGCCGAACATGGGCCGCGGCAGCACCGGCTGCGGGGTGGGGATCGACGCGTTGGCGTCACCCATCGCGGCCCACGCGATCATGCCGCCCTTGAGCACCGCATGCGGGCGCACCCCGAAGAATGCCGGTTCCCACAGCACGAGATCGGCGAGCTTGCCGACCTCGACCGAGCCGATCTCGCCGTCGAGGCCGTGCGCGATCGCGGGACAGATCGTGTACTTGGCGACATACCGGCGGGCCCGCATGTTGTCGGCGGTGGCGTCGCCCGGCAGGAACCCGCGGCGCCGCTTCATCACGTGCGCGGTCTGCCAGGTGCGCAGCACCACCTCGCCGATGCGACCCATGGCCTGCGCGTCGCTGCCGATCATCGAGATCGCCCCGATGTCGTGCAGCAGGTCCTCCGCGGCGATGGTCGAGGGGCGGATCCGGCTCTCGGCGAACGCCAGATCCTCGGGGACACTGGGGTTGAGGTGATGGCACACCATCAACATGTCCAGATGCTCATCGAGGGTGTTGACGGTGTGCGGCCGGGTCGGATTGGTGGAACTGGGCAGCACGTTCGGATGTCCCGCCACCGTGATGATGTCCGGTGCGTGGCCGCCGCCCGCGCCCTCGGTGTGATACGCGTGGATCGAGCGGCCCTTGATGGCGGCCAGGGTGTCCTCGACGAAGCCCATCTCGTTGAGCGTGTCGGTGTGGATGGCGGCCTGCACGCCCGCGGCGTCGCACACCGTCAGGCACGCGTCGACCGCCGCCGGGGTGGAACCCCAGTCCTCGTGCAGCTTGAATCCGGCTGCGCCGCCGCGCAACTGCTCCCACATCGACTCGGCGCTGACGGTGTTTCCCTTGCCCAGCAGCACGATGTTCACCGGCCATGAGTCCAGGGATTCGAGCATGCGGGCCAGATGCCACGCGCCCGGTGTGACCGTGGTGGCCTTGGTGCCCTCGGCCGGTCCGGTGCCGCCGCCGATGATCGTGGTGATGCCGCCGCCGAGCGCCTCGTCCATGATCTGCGGGCAGATCAGGTGTACGTGACAGTCGATGGCACCCGCGGTGACGATGCGTCCGTTGCCCGCGATGATCTCGGTGGACGGGCCGACCACGAGGTCGGGGTGCACGCCGGACATGATGTCGGGGTTACCCGCCTTGCCGATCGCCACGATGCGGCCGTCACGGATCCCGATGTCGGCCTTGATGATTCCCCAGTGGTCGAGAATCACCGCGCCGGTGATGACGGTGTCGGGTGCGCCGTCGGCACGGGTGGCCCGGCCCTGCCCCATCGACTCGCGCAGCACCTTGCCGCCGCCGAACACGGCCTCGTCGCCGGCTGAGGCGGGCCCGCCGCTGCGGTCCTCGGTGATCTCGATGAACAGGTCGGTGTCGGCCAGCCTGATGCGGTCGCCCGCCGTCGGGCCGTACAGCGCGGCATACCGGTCGCGTGACAATGCGGTCATCAGCCGTCCAGCCTCCCTGGTGGATTGGTGCTCAGGCCGTACACCTCGCGGGTGCCGCGCAACGGCACCAGCGTGACACGTTGCGCCACACCGGGTTCGAACCGCACGGCGGTTCCGGCGGGCACGTCGAGGCGGTGGCCGTGTGCGGCCGACCGGTCGAACTCCAGCGCGGAGTTGGCCTGCGGCAGGTGCACATGGCTGCCCACCTGCACCGGCCGGTCACCGGTGTTGACCACGTCGAGGGTGAGCCGTGGTGCGCCGGCGTTGATTTCGATGTCGCCGTCGCCGTGCACGACTTCGCCGGGCACCACCGGCCCTGGCTGCTGCTCGGCGCTCATGCGATTGGCTGGTGGACGGTGACGAGCTTGGTGCCGTCGGGGAACGTCGCCTCGACCTGGACGTCGTCCAGCATCTCCGGCACGCCGTCCATGACGTCGTCGCGGGTGAGCACGCTGCGGCCGCTCACCATCAGCTCGGCGACGGTGCGGCCGTCTCGGGCGCCTTCGAGCAGGTGATCGGTGATCACCGCGACGGCTTCCGGGTGGTTGAGCCGCAGTCCTCGCGCCCGCCTGCGGCGGGCCAGTTCGGCGGCATACGAGATCAGCAAGCCATCCTGTTCATGCGGGGTCAGGCGCATAGTGGGCGATATTGCCATGAGCCGAGTCGTTCGGCAGCCCAGGCGGTGCAGTGAGTTCTCACACCGCTCGTCGACGCGTCGGTCAGGACTCGGCGGGCAGGTTCTGCAGCCGCACCTGCCCCCGCGCCACGGTGCGGTCGTTCTCGTCGGTGATGGTGATCAGCCAGAGCTGCTGGCGGCGGCCGCGGTGGATCGGCGTCGACACCGCGGTGACCGTGCCCGCGCCGATCGCGCGCAGGAAGTCGGTGTTGTTGTTGACGCCGACGACCGTGCCGCCGCCGTTCTCCGACAACCAGGTGTGGCCGGACACGCTCGCGAGGCTCTCGATGATGGCGCAGTACACGCCGCCGTGCACGATGCCCCACGGCTGCAGCAGATTGTCGGTGATCGTCAGGTGGGCGCGGCCGCCGTCGGGGCCGAGTTCTGCGTAGTGCAGGCCGATCTGGGCGTCGAACCCCTTGCCGATCGCGGCGTTTGCATCTGTCGTCACGAGATGTGTCTACACGGGCGACGCCGACAAAGATGCGGGCGGGTCCCGCTTGATGCGGGACCCGCCCTTCGCGTGGACCGGGGGTCTCTGCAGCCCTCAGGACTCCGGCGCGGTCCGTTGGTCTCGATGTTCATATGATAGGCAAGGCTGCCCTAATTAAGCAAGACCTTCCCTGCGCGGCTCGCGCCACGGACCGGGAGACCGAAGCCGACCAGCGCATCCAGCACGGCCTGACCCCGGCGCATGCTCTCGGCCTCGCTGGACCCGGCCAGCAGCGGGATCTGGGTGGCGGCGCCGACGACGGCCCCGCCGACCATGTGCCACATCGCGGTGGTCGAGACGGCCCCCGCGCTGATCCGGGCGAGCCGCTCGAACAACGGCTCGAGGGCCCGGTGACTCCGGTGCGCGACCCACGTCGTCAGCGCGGCCTCACCGGGAAGCGCGACGATGCCCTCCGATGCCGCGTCGGCGATCCGGGCGGGCCCGCGGGAGAAGTACGGATCCGACGGCAGCGCGCGCACCGTCGGGTCGACGACGCCCACCCAGTCGATGGCACCTTCCGAGTCGACGTGGACCCAGAGATTCTCCAGACCCGTGTCCCACGCTCGCCCCTCCAGGACCAGCAGCGGGATCACCCGTCCGATCACGACGTGGGCGAGCGTCGTGGCGAGCTGCTGGGCCACCGCGGGCCGGTTGTCGGTCTCGGCGACACCGGCGTCGAACATGGCCTGCAGCCGGTCGGCGGTCAGCGCCTCCGTCAGCGGCCACCAGCGGCGGCGCGACAGGTCGCCCATGACGGCCACACCGTAGACCCGCGGACATTCGGGATACAGCTCGCGCAGACGCCGGCTGGACTCATGCAGCGGCAGGGTCCGCTTGATGGCCATACCCGCGATCAGCGGGTCTTCGATCAAGACCGTCATGTCACCTCCAGACTCTCCATCGCACTTAGGTTAGCCTTACTATAGTCATGCGCGTCCGAGTGGCCAGGGCCTGTGACTGGATTCACAGCCGGTGCGCGGACGGCCTCTGACCTTGAAATCCGGGTCGTGCAGGCCGGGTTGAGCAATTGCTCGCCGATGCATACGACACGCGGTAGTACGCCCGTAGTACGCTGGCTTTACTTCTCAGGAGAGTGAACGAACATGGCCAAATTGACGCGTCTTGGGGAGCTGGAGCGCGAGGTGATGGACCATCTCTGGGCAGCTCCCGAACCACAGACTGTGCGCCAAGTGCACGAGGCGCTGGCCGCCCGTCGCGACTTGGCCTACACGACGATCATGACGGTGCTGCAGCGACTGGCGAAGAAGAACCTCGTCGTCCAGCACCGCGACGACCGCGCGCACCGCTACGCGCCCACCCACGGGCGCGACGAACTGGTCGCCGGTCTCATGGTCGACGCCCTCGACCAGGCCGCGGACTCCGGCAGTCGCCAGGCCGCGCTGGTCCATTTCGTCGAACGTGTCGGTGTCGACGAAGCCGCGGCGTTGCGCCGCGCGCTGGAGGAGCTCGAGAGCAAGCAGCGGGTTCTGCCACCGACTGGTAATTCGGGTACCGGCTGAGGGACACTAACCGCGTGTCCGCGCTGGCCTTCACCCTCGTAGCACTGGCGCTGGTTGGTCCAGTGCCCGCGGTGCTGGCGCGGGCCTCGTGGCCGTTGCGGGCGCCGCGCGCGGCAATCGTGCTGTGGCAGTCGATCGCCCTGGCCGCGGTGCTGTCGGCGTTCTCCGCAGGTATCGCCATCGCCAGCCGGCTGTTCGTTCCCGGCCCCGACGGCCGACCGACCGCGACCATCACGAGTGAGATCGACGCCCTGGGCTGGCCGCTGTGGCTCGCCTACGTCGTGGTGTTCAGCCTGACGCTGTTCATCGGCGCCCGGTTGTGCGTCGCGATCATCCAGGTGGCCGTCGCCACCCGCCGTCGCCGCGCACACCACCGCATGATGGTGGACCTGCTCAGCAAGTCCCGCGACGCGGTCCCCGCCCATCTGCGCACCCCGGCCAGTGGGCTGCGCATCCTCGACGTCGCACAACCGCTCGCCTACTGCCTGCCCGGGGTCCGCAGCCGCGTGGTGGTCAGCGAGGGCACCCTCGACACCCTCACACCCGACGAGGTCGACGCGATCCTCAGCCACGAACGCGCGCATCTGCGGGCCCGGCACGACCTGGTGCTGGAGATGTTCACCGCCGTGCACGCCGCGTTCCCCCGGTTCGTCCGCAGCGCCAGCGCGCTGGACGCGGTGCGGTTGCTCATCGAACTGCTCGCCGACGACGCCGCCGTGCGGATCGCCGGACCCACTCCCCTGGCCCGTGCGCTGGTCACCTGCGCCGCGGGCCGCGCACCGTCCGGTGCGCTCGCCGCGGGCGGGCCGACCACCGTGATCCGGGTGCGCCGACTCGGCGGCAAGCCCAACAGCCTGGCGCTGTCGATCGTCGCCTACCTCGCGGCCGTGGCCATCCTGGTGGTGCCGACCTTCGCCGTGGCCGTCCCCTGGCTCACCGAACTGCATCGCCTGTTCTCGGGTCTGACATAGATTCCGACATCCGCGGCGTTCACCAGAACAAAACGCATCACCACAACAAAACAATGAAAGGTCCTGCATGACCGCATCGAGTTCCCCGTCGAGCACCACCGGCACTGCGCAGATCGGCGTCACCGGCCTTGCGGTGATGGGATCCAACATCGCCCGCAACTTCGCCAGGCACGGCTACACGGTGGCCCTGCACAACCGGTCGATCGCCAAGACCGATGCGCTGCTCGCCGAGCACGGTTCCGAGGGCAAGTTCGTCCGCAGCGAGACCATCGAGGAATTCCTCGACGCGCTGGAGAAACCGCGCCGCGTGCTGATCATGGTCAAGGCGGGCGAGGCCACCGACGCGGTGATCAACGAGCTGGCCGACGCGATGGAACCCGGCGACATCATCATCGACGGCGGCAACGCGCTCTACACCGACACCATCCGCCGCGAGGCCGCGATGCGCGAGCGCGGCCTGCACTTCGTCGGCGCGGGCATCTCCGGCGGTGAGGAAGGCGCGCTCAACGGCCCGTCGATCATGCCGGGCGGCCCGGCCGAGTCCTACAAGAGCCTCGGCCCGCTGCTGGAGGAGATCTCCGCACACGTCGACGGTGTGCCGTGCTGCACGCACATCGGTCCCGACGGTGCCGGGCACTTCGTGAAGATGGTGCACAACGGCATCGAGTACTCCGACATGCAGCTGATCGGCGAGGCCTACCAGTTGCTGCGCGACGGCCTCGGCATGACCGCGGGCGAGATCGCCGACGTGTTCGACGAATGGAACCGCGGCGACCTGGACAGCTTCCTGGTGGAGATCACCGCTAAGGTCCTGCGCCAGACCGATGCCAAGACCGGCAAGCCGCTGGTCGACGTGATCGTCGACGAGGCCGAACAGAAGGGCACCGGCCGGTGGACGGTGAAGTCCGCCCTGGACCTCGGGGTTCCGGTGACCGGTATCGCCGAGGCGGTGTTCGCCCGCGCGCTGTCGGGCTCGGTGCCGCAGCGCAAGGCGACCGCCGGTCTGGCGTCCGGGCAGTTGGGCGCCAAACCGTCCGACGCCGCGGAGTTCATCGAGAGCGTGCGGCAGGCCCTCTACGCGTCGAAGATCGTCGCCTACGCGCAGGGCTTCAACCAGATCCAGGCGGGCAGCGCCGAATACAACTGGAACATCACCCCCGGTGACCTCGCCACGATCTGGCGTGGCGGCTGCATCATCCGGGCCAAGTTCCTCAACCGCATCAAGGACGCCTACGACGCCGAGCCCGACCTCGCGACGCTGTTGGCCGCGCCGTACTTCCGCGACGCCGTCGAGGCCGGGATCGACAGCTGGCGACGTGTCGTGGTGACCGCGACGCAGCAGGGCATCCCGGTCCCCGGCTTCAGCTCGGCCCTGTCCTACTACGACGCGCTGCGCACCGAGCGGCTGCCCGCGGCGCTGATCCAGGGCCTGCGGGACTATTTCGGCGCCCACACCTACGGCCGCATCGACGCCGAGCCGGGCAAGAAGTTCCACACCCTCTGGAGCGCAGACCACAGCGAAGTCGAAGCCTGAGTAGATTCGACTCCGTGAGGTTTCTCGACGGACACACGCCACCGTATGACCTGACCTACAACGACGTCTTCGTCGTGCCCGGCCGGTCCGAGGTGGCATCGCGCTTCGACGTCGACCTGTCCACCGTGGACGGTTCCGGCACCACCATCCCGGTGGTCGTCGCGAACATGACCGCGGTGGCGGGCAGGCGGATGGCCGAAACCGTCGCGCGCCGCGGCGGCATCGTGGTGCTGCCGCAGGACCTGCCCATCACCGCGGTCAGCGACACCGTCGACTTCGTCAAGAGCCGCGATCTGGTGGTCGACACCCCGGTCACGCTCGGCCCGGAGGACTCGGTGTCCGACGCCAACGCGCTGCTGCACAAGCGGGCCCACGGCGCGGCCGTCGTGGTGTTCGAGGGACGGCCCATCGGCCTGGTGACCGAGGCCAACTGCGTCGGCGTCGACCGGTTCGCGCGCGTCCGCGACATCGCGCTGTCCGACTTCGTGACCGCTCCGGTCGGCACCGACCCGCGGGCGGTCTTCGACCTGCTCGAGCACGCCCCGATCGACGTCGCGGTGATGACCGCGCCGGACGGCACCCTCGCCGGGGTGCTCACCCGCACCGGCGCGATCCGGGCCGGTATCTACACCCCGGCCGTCGACGCCAAGGGCAGGCTGCGCATCGCCGCGGCCGTCGGCATCAACGGCGACGTCGGCGCCAAGGCGCAGGCACTCGCCGAGGCCGGTGTCGACGTGCTGGTGATCGACACCGCGCACGGGCACCAGGCCAAGATGCTCGACACCATCAAGGCCGTGGCCTCGCTGGATCTCGGCCTGCCGCTGGTGGCGGGCAACGTGGTCTCGGCCGAGGGCACCAGGGACCTGATCGAGGCGGGCGCCTCGATCGTCAAGGTGGGTGTCGGGCCCGGCGCGATGTGCACGACCCGGATGATGACCGGCGTCGGGCGCCCGCAGTTCTCCGCCGTCGTCGAATGTGCCGCTGCGGCACGGCAACTCGGCGCGCACGTGTGGGCCGACGGTGGGGTGCGCCACCCGCGTGACGTCGCGCTCGCGCTGGCGGCGGGCGCGTCCAACGTGATGATCGGCTCGTGGTTCGCGGGCACCTACGAGTCTCCCGGCGACCTGCTGTTCGACCGCGACGACCGGCCCTACAAGGAGAGCTACGGCATGGCCTCCAAGCGCGCGGTGGCCGCGCGGACCGCGGGCGACAGCGCGTTCGACCGGGCCCGGAAGGCCCTGTTCGAGGAGGGCATCTCGTCCTCACGCATGAGCGTCGACCCGGCGCGCGGTGGTGTCGAGGACCTGCTCGACCACATCACCTCGGGCGTGCGCAGCACGTGCACCTATGTGGGCGCGTCGAGCCTGCCCGAGTTGCACGAGAAGGTCGTGCTCGGGGTGCAGTCGGCGGCCGGGTTCGCCGAAGGGCATCCGCTACCCACCGGGTGGTGACGGGTAGGCCAGCACCGGGCCGTCGACCTCGACGCTGACGACCGCGCCCGCGTCGACCCGCGCGTCGCCCGTGCTGCGCAGGCGCAGCGCGGTCCCGTCGCGCAGCACGACGTGCAGCACGGTGTCGGCCCCGTAGAACCGGCACGCCCGTACCACTGCGTCGCGGTCCGACCCCGGCGTGCCCCCATGATCGGCGCGCAGTTGCTCGGGCCGCAACACGACCACGGCGGGACCGTCGGACACCGGGATGCGCACCGGGTGGGCGCCCAATGCGGTGCGCGCGACGCCGTCGTGGCAGGTGCCCGCCAATTCGACTGTGGCGCCGATGAATCGGGCCGTCTGCAGGTTGGCGGGGCGGTCGTACAGATCCGCGGGCGCGGCGTGCTGCGCGACGGTGCCATCGAACAGCAGCGCAACCGAATCGGCGAGTGACAGCGCCTCGGACTGATCATGGGTGACCAGCACCGCGGTGGTGCCCGCGGCCCGCAGGATCTCGGCGATGTCCTCGCGGACCCGCACCCGCAGACCTGCGTCGAGCGCCGCGAACGGCTCGTCGAGCAGCAGCACCCTCGGCCGCGCCGCGAGCGCGCGGGCCAGCGCCACCCGCTGCTGCTGACCGCCGGACAGTTCGTGCGGGCGCGCGTCGGCCAGACCGGGCAGCCCGACGACCTCCAGCCAGTGCGCCACCTCCGTCGCGACACCGTTGCGCGACGCGAGGCCGAACGCGACATTGCCGCCCACGCTCAGGTGCGGGAACAGCGCCCCCTCCTGCGGCATCAGACCCACGCGGCGGCGGTGGGCAGGCACCACCGGCCCGTCGCCCACCACGGTGTGCCCGCCGATCCGCACGACGCCGGTGTCCGGGTCGTCGAAGCCGGCCATGATGCGCAACAACGTGGTCTTGCCGCAGCCCGACGGTCCGAGCACCGCGGTGATCGTGCCCGCCCCGACGTCGAGGTCCACCCCGGCCAGCACGCGCCGGTCCCCGTAGGACTTGTGGATGCGCTGCACCGAGATCCCTGCCGGTGCGGCCCCGTTCGCGTCAGTCACTGCGCACCCCGGTGCGACCGGCCGTCCACGCGCCGAGCACCGCCGTCGGGATCGCGGCGAACACCAGCAGCGCCGCGGCGTACGGCGCTGCCGCGGCGTAGTCGCTCACGGAGCTGTGCCCCCACAGCCGCGTGGCCAGGGTGTCGGCCCCGGTCGGGTGCAGCAGCAGCGTCACCGGCAACTCCTTCATACAGGTCAACAAAACCAGCGCGGCCGCAGCGGCGATGCCGGGCACGGACAACCGGGCCGTCACTGAGGTGAAGGCCCGCAACGGGTTTCGGCCCAGCGAACGCGCCACCTCTTCGAGGCGCACCGGCGTCGACTCGATCGCGGCACGCACGGATCCCACCGCCAGCGGGACCAACAACACAGCGTAGGCCAGGATCAGCAGTGGCTGGCGTTGGTACAGCGGGCGCAGCAGCAGCACACCGAGCGACACCATCGAGATGCCGATGACGATGGCGGGCAGGCCGTGGGCGAGGTAGCCCGCGCCCTCCAGGATGCGGGTGACCCGGTCGCGGTAGCGCGCGGCGAGCACCCCGAGCGGCAGCGCCGCGAGCGTGCACACGACGGCGCTCACCAACGACAGCCACAGCGTCGTCATCAGCGCATCCACCCACTGCTGGGCGTTCCAGCGGGCGCCCGCCGTGAGCAGCCAGCGCACCAGGATCACCGTCGGCAACCCGATCGCCGCCGCCAGGAGCACACCAGGGACCACCAGCGCGGCCGGCCACCACGCCCCCAGCCGGTTGAGCGGCGCCGGACGCGGTGTGCCCCCGCCGATCCGGGCCGCCGCGATGCCGCGGGCCCTGGCCTCGGCCACCACCAGCGCCAGCGCCAGCACCAGCAGCACCAGCGAGAGCACCGCTGCGCGCGACGGGTTGAACCCCGAGCGGTACGCGCCGTAGATCACCCACGTGAACGCCTCGTACCGCATGGCCGCCACCGCGCCGAAATCACTGAGCACGTACAGCGCCACCAGCAGCGCACCCGCCGTGATGGCGCCACGGGCCTGGCGCAGCGTCACCCGGTACAGCACCGAGAGCCCGCTGTGTCCCAGTGACCGCGCGACCTCCTCCAGCGCGGGGTCCACCCGCGACAGCGCCGCCATGGTCGTCAGGAACACCAGCGGATAGCTCACCAGCACCAGCACCAGCGCCGCACCCCAGAACCCGGCGACCGCCGGATAGGCCGAAACCCACAGGTACGCAAGCAGATAGCTGGGCATCGCCAACGGCAGCGTGAGCACAACGGCCAGCACCCGCCGCCCGCGCAGATCGGTGCGCGACACCAGGACCGCAAGGCCAACCCCGAGCACCACGCAGGCCGCGGTCACCAGCGCCACCAGCGCCAGCGACCGACCGACCAGCGCCGCGGTGCGCGGCTGGAAGAGTTCGTCGAACACGAACGCCCAGCCGCGCTCGGCGGCGCGCTCCCCCAGGTACACCAGCGGGACCAGCGTCGCCAACACGACCAGCGCGGCCGCGCCGATCAGCACCGCCGGTGCGCGCCGACCGGCAGCCCCGGCCGGGGACGGGCGCCTCAATTGGTCAGCAGGCCGGTCTCCACCAGCAGTTCCTGGGTGGCCTCGAGATCGGACAACTGCGACAGGTCCACCGCGGGCGGCTGCAGTTCACTCAGCGGCGGCATCTCGGCCGCTGGCTCGACGCCCTCGATCAACGGGTATTCCTTGGTTTCACCCGCGAAGTACTCCTGCGCCGAGGTGCTGATGAGATACGACGCGAACTGCTGTGCCCCTTCGGGGTTCGGTGCGGATTCGAGCACCCCGACACCGGCGACGTTGATCAGCCCGCCCGGATCGCCCGGCGCCATGAACTTGTTGCGCGCCTTGACGGCCTGCTCACCTTTGGCATCGATCAACTCGTACAGGTAGTAGTGGTTGACCACGCCCAGCGGGAGCTGCCCGGAGTCCACCGCGTCGCGCACCGCGACGTTGTTCTCGTACGGCTTGGGGTCCTGCGCCTTGAACGCCTCCAGCCACTGCCGCGCCCCGTCGTCGCCCCGGATCACCCGCAGACCCGTGACGAAGGACTGCCAGGAGGCGTTGCTCGGGGCGAAACCGATCTTGCCTTTCCACTCCGGCGCCAGCAGCCCGTCGATGGTGTCGGGCGGCGTGGGCGCCAGGTCGGGGTTGTAGACCAGCACCCGGGCCCGGCCCGAAACCCCGAGCCAGGTCTTGTCGGCCGCCGAGAAGTTCGCAGGCACCGCCGCGAACGCCTCGTCGTTGATCGGCGCGAACAGTCCGGCCTGGCTGACCGCGCCGAGCGCACCGGCGTCCTGGGACAGGAACACATCGGCCGGCGACTTGTCGCCCTCGGTGATCAACTGCGCGGCCAGTTCCCCCGAGCCGGCGTACCGGGTCTCGACCTCGATACCGGTGTCGTCGGTGAACTTCTCGATGAGCGGTGCCACCAGGTTCTCGCTGCGCCCGGAGTACACCACGATCTTGTCGGCCGAGTCGGCCTGATCGGATCCGGATCCGCACGCGACCAGCGTGAGCGTGGCGGCGGTGGCCGCCACGGCGACAGTGGCCGTCTTGGCCACCGATCGCACGGAATTGACCTTGGACAAAAACGACACCGGTGACCTGCTTTCAGCTCTGATCTGCTCGAACGAGTTGGCTTGGAGTTTCCCGAGAGAATGCTGTGAGGTTAGCCTAATCGCACCGGGGCCGGGTCGTCACGGCCCACCGCGGCCGCCTGCCGATCCCGGGACCGGGCCTTGTACCGGGGCCCGCGGTGCGCGGTCGCGTTAGTATTGGACCTCACTGCATCCATCGCCGGCCGATATCGACGTGCCGGCGCGAAACGAAAGGGTTCACGTGCCGCAGGCACCGACTGAGGCCTCCGGTTCTGGACCGGTCTTCCGGGCGGAGCAGCAATCAGTCCTGAGCGCCGACACCGACGACCCCTCTCCTAGTCAGCCGGGCCATGTGCCCGGCGCCCCATGGGTGAGGTCGCGATGAGCGACACGAATGTGTGGTTGTCCCTGCTGGCGATCCTGGCGGTGGTTCTGCTCACCGCAGGCACCGCGGTGTTCGTGGCTGCCGAGTTCTCGCTGACCGCGCTGGAACGCAGCACCGTGGAGGCCAATGCGCGCGCCGGTGACCGCCGGGACCACATGGTCCGCCGCGCACACCGCACGCTGTCGTTCCAGCTGTCCGGCGCCCAGGTCGGCATCTCGATCACCACCCTGGCCACCGGTTATCTCGCCGAACCGGTCATCGGCAAGCTGATCCACCCGGGTCTGGATGCGGTGGGCATACCCACCAACGTCGCGGGCGGTCTGTCGCTGTTCTTCGCGGTGCTGATCGCGACGTCGCTGTCGATGGTGTTCGGCGAGTTGGTGCCGAAGAACCTCGCGGTGGCGCGCCCGGTTCCGACGGCCCGCGCCGCCGCGCCGTTCCAGTTGCTGTTCTCGCTGATCTTCACGCCGGTCATCCGCCTCACCAACGGCACGGCCAACTGGATCCTGCGGCGCCTGGGCATCGAGCCGGCCGAGGAACTGCGCTCGGCGCGCACCGGCCAGGAACTGGCTGCGCTGGTACGCAATTCGGCACGCAGCGGATCCCTGGACCCGGTCACGGCACTGCTGGTGGACCGGTCGCTGCAGTTCGGTGAGCGCACCGCCGAGGAACTGATGACACCGCGGTCGAAGATCGAGACGCTCGACGCCGACAACACCGTCGTGGATTTGATGGACGCCGCGATCCGCACGGGGTTCTCGCGGTTCCCGATCATCAAGGGCGATCTGGACGAGACCATCGGCGTGGTCCACGTCAAGCAGGTGTTCGCGGTGCCGCGCGAGAAGCGGGACCGGATCCGCCTGTCCAGCCTGGCGCTGCCGGTCGCCAAGGTCCCCTCGACACTCGACGGCGACGCCGTGATGACCCAGATCCGGGCCAACGGCCTGCAGACCGCGCTGGTGGTCGACGAATACGGCGGCACCGCGGGCATGGTCACGGTCGAGGACCTGATCGAGGAGATCGTCGGCGACGTCCGCGACGAACACGACGATGCGACACCGGACGTCATGCCCGCGGGCAAGGGATGGCAGGTGTCGGGACTGCTGCGCATCGACGAGGTCGCCGCGCAGACCGGGTTCCGCGCCCCCGAGGGCGAATACGAGACGATCGGCGGATTGGTGCTGCAGGAACTCGGCCATATCCCGGAGACCGGGGAGGCCGTCGACCTGACCGCATTCGACCCCGACACCGATCCCGACGAACCCACGCACTGGCTGGCCACCGTGGTGCGCATGGACGGCAGGCGCATCGACCTGCTCGAACTGACCAAGCTCGAACCCGCGGGTGAGGGCGAGCGGGACGGGCAGCCAAATGGGTGATGTGTTCGGGGTCCTGCTGACCGTGCTGCTGCTCGGGGCCAACGCCTTCTTCGTGGCCGCCGAGTTCGCGCTGATCTCGGCACGGCGCGACCGCCTGCAGGCGCTGGCCGAGCAGGGCAAGAAGAGCGCGGTGACGGTGATCCGGGCCGGTGAGCACCTGTCGCTGATGCTCGCCGGATCCCAGTTGGGCATCACCATCTGCTCGATCCTGCTGGGCCGGGTCGGCGAACCGGCCGTGGCGCATCTGCTGGAGAAGCCGTTCGCGCTCGTCGGTGTGTCCGACACGGTGCTGCACACGGTGTCGTTCGTGATGGCGCTCGCGGTCGTGGTGATCCTGCACGTGCTGCTGGGCGAGATGGTGCCGAAGAACATCGCCATCGCGGGCCCCGAGACCGCCGCGATGCTGCTCATCCCGCCGTATCTGGTGTACATCCGCGCCGCGCGCCCGTTCATCGCGTTCTACAACTGGTGCGCCAACGCCACGCTGCGGGCGTTCGGGGTCGAGCCGCGCGACGAACTCGCCTCGGCGGTGTCGACCGTCGAACTGTCGGAGATGATCGCCGAATCGGTTTCGGAGGGTCTGCTGGACACCGAGGAGCACGGCAGGCTCACGCGTGCGCTGCAGACCCGCACGCGTACGGTGACCGACGTGGCGGTGCCGCTCAGCGAGATCCATGCCGTCGCGGTGTCGGGCCCTGGCTGCGGCCCGACCGTCGGCGCGCTGGAGCAGGCGCTCGCCGAGACCGGTTATTCCCGATTCCCGGTCACCGACGCGTCCGGCACCTACATCGGATACCTGCACATCAAGGACGTGCTGCTGCAGGTCAACGATCCCGACGCGGTGGTCGATCTGGCGATGGTGCGCCCGCTTCCGCAGGTGCCCGCCTCGCTGCCGGTGCCCGACGCGCTGTCGCGCATGCGGCGCAGCAACAGCCACCTGGCGCTCGTGGTCGACGACACGCTCATCGATGTGCAGGGCAGCACGGTCCACACCGCGGCCGACAACACCGTGACCGCGATGGTCGCGCTCGAAGACCTGGTGGAGGACCTCGTCGGAACGGTGCGTGACGGTACGCACCGTGTCTGATGCCGTGACCCCCGCCGGGACGCACGGGCAGCCACGTCGCGTCCTGGCCGAACGCGACTGGACCGCGGCCGAGCGCCGACACCGCGACCGGGTCGAGGAGTTCCTCGCGCCGCATCTGCGACGCAGACAGCGCGGCGAGGCGCATCCGGTGTGGGACTTCCTGTTCACCTATTACAGCCTGCGGCCGCGTGAGCTGCGGCGGTGGCACCCCGGCTACGGGGTCGCGCTGACCGGCGCGGCGGCCGGGCGGTACCTGACCTTCAGCCTGTACGGCCGCTGCGACGGCCACCGCGACACGCCCGGTGTGGCGGTGACGCCAGCGCATCTCGCCGCCCGCGCCGACACCGTGCGTTTCGTGTGTGCGCTCCTGCGCGCCACCCAGGCGCGGGCCCCGCGGTTGAACTGCTTCGGCCTGCACGAGTGGGCCATGGTGTACCGCACCGACGCGGTGCGGCATTCGCGGGTGCCGCTGCGGCTCGGGTCTGCGGGCACCGACGCGGTGGTCGAGTCGATGCCGCTGCGCTGCACGCATTTCGACGCGTTCCGGTTCTTCACCGACGCGGCGGCGCCGCGCAACGAGCGGCAGCTGACGCGGGAGCAGCAGATCGCCACCGAGCAGCCGGGATGCATCCACGCGTCGATGGATCTGTACAAGTGGGCGTACAAGCTCGGACCGCTGGTGGCGTCCGATCTGGTGGCCGATGCGCTGGCACTGGCGGCCGACGCGCGGGCGCTGGATATGCGCGCGAGCCCCTATGACCTGACAAGCTATGGTTTCGAACCGATCGCCATCGAAACACCGGCCGGACGCGCCGAGTATGTCCGTGCCCAAGGGCAGATCGCCGACCGGGCGGCCGCGTTGCGGGCCGACTTGGCAAACCGATGTGAGTTGTTGCTCATCGAGATGACGGTGGAAACGCCGACATTACCGATGGCTAAGCTGGATAAACGGCAGGCGCCACCCGGCGCGGAAAAGCCGAGGGAGGAAAGCATGACCACCCACCGAGCAGCTGAGGCGGTTCGCGCATGAGTGATCGCGTTGCAGTTGGAAATCTGCGTGTGGCCAAGGTGCTGCACGACTTCATCACCAACGAGGCGCTGCCGGGCACGGGCGTAGACCCCGACACCTTCTGGTCGGGGGTGGACAAGGTGGTCGCCGATCTGACCCCGAAGAATCAGGCGCTGCTGGCGCGCCGCGACGAACTGCAGGCGCAGATCGACAAGTGGCACCGCTCCCACGTGCTCGAGCCGATCGATCCGGACGCCTACAAGCAGTTCCTCATCGACATCGGCTACCTGCTGCCCGAACCCGAGGACTTCACCATCACCACCGCGGGTGTCGACGACGAGATCACCACCACCGCGGGGCCGCAGTTGGTGGTGCCGATCCTCAACGCGCGCTTCGCGCTGAACGCCGCGAATGCGCGCTGGGGCTCGCTGTATGACGCGCTGTACGGCACCGACGTGATCGCCGAGGACGACGGCGCCGAGAAGGGCACGGGCTACAACAAGGTCCGCGGCGACAAGGTGATCGCGTATGCGCGCGGGTTCCTCGACCAGGCCGTGCCGCTGGCCGAGGGTTCGTGGAGCCAGGCCACCGGTCTGAAGATCGACGACGGCGCGCTGGTGGTCGCCCTCGGCGACGACGAGTCCGGGCTGAAGACTCCCGAAGCGTTCGTCGGCTACACCGGTGAGCTCGGTGATCCGCAGTGGTCGGTGCTGCTGCGCAACCACGGGCTGCACATCGAGATCCTCATCGACCCGCAGTCCCCGGTCGGCAAGACCGACACCGCAGGCATCAAGGATGTGGTGCTGGAGTCCGCGGTCACCACGATCATGGATTTCGAAGACTCGGTCGCCGCGGTCGATGCCGACGACAAGGTGCTCGGCTACCGCAACTGGCTGGGCCTGAACCGGGGTGATCTGGCCGAAGAGGTCTCCAAGGGTGGCAAGACCTTCACCCGGGTGCTCAACGCCGACCGCACGTTCAAGACCCCCGACCGTGGCGCGGGCGAGGGTGAGCTGACCCTTCCGGGCCGCAGCCTGCTGTTCGTGCGCAACGTCGGTCACCTGATGACCAACGACGCCGTCGTGTTCAACGAGAACGGGGCCGACGGCGCCGAAGTCCCCGAGGGCATCCAGGACGCGCTGTTCACCAGCCTGATCGCGATGCACGGCCTGAAGGCCTCCGACGAGAACGGGCCACTGACCAACAGCCGCACCGGTTCGATCTACATCGTCAAGCCCAAGATGCACGGCCCGGACGAGGTCGCGTTCACCTGCGAGCTGTTCAGCCGGGTCGAGGACGTGCTGGGCCTGCCCGCCAACACGCTCAAGGTCGGCATCATGGACGAGGAGCGCCGCACCACGGTCAACCTCAAGGCCTGCATCAAGGCCGCCGCCGACCGCGTGGTGTTCATCAACACCGGGTTCCTGGACCGCACCGGCGACGAGATCCACACCTCGATGGAGGCAGGCCCCATGGTCCGCAAGGGCACCATGAAAAGCCAGCCGTGGATCCTGGCCTACGAGGACGCCAACGTCGACGTGGGTCTGGCGGCCGGGTTGTCCGGCAAGGCCCAGATCGGCAAGGGCATGTGGGCGATGACCGACCTGATGGCCGACATGGTCGAACAGAAGATCGGCCAGCCCAAGGCCGGCGCCACCACGGCATGGGTTCCTTCGCCGACGGCTGCCACGCTGCACGCGATGCACTACCACCAGGTCGACGTGTTCGCCGTGCAGAAGGAACTGGCAGGCAAGAAGCGCGGCAAGCTCGAGGATCTGCTGACGGTCCCGCTGGCCGATTCGTCGCTGACCTGGTCGCCGGAGGAGATCCACGAAGAGGTCGACAACAACTGCCAGTCGATCCTGGGCTACGTGGTGCGCTGGATCGACGCGGGTGTCGGCTGCTCGAAGGTCCCCGACATCCACAACGTCGCGCTCATGGAGGACCGCGCCACGCTGCGCATCTCCAGCCAGCTGCTGGCCAACTGGCTGCGCCACGGTGTGATCACCGAGGAGGACGTCAAGACCAGCCTGCGCCGCATGGCCGCAGTGGTCGACGAGCAGAACGCGGGTGATCCGGCCTATCTGCCGATGGCGCCGAACCCGGACGCCAGCATCGCGTTCGCCGCGGCGCAGGAGCTGATCCTGTCGGGCACCCAGCAACCCAACGGCTACACCGAACCGATCCTGCACCGGCGCCGCCGCGAGTTCAAAGCCCGCGCCGCTGCGCAGTGACTAGACTGCGGCGGGTTCCGATTGAGTGACGAGTCAAGGGGTTAGGAATGGGCAGGCACAGCATTCCCGACCCCGAGGATGAAGCCGGCGAGCCGCAGTTCGGGTACCGACCCGGAGCTGACGGTGTCGGCCGCGCCGGTGGCGGTGAGGGTGGTCCGCCGGACTACCCCACCGAGGTGTTCGAGGGGATCGGCCGGTCCGGTCCCCCGCCGCCGCGCCGACGGCACCGCTACGCCGACGAGCCGGACGAGATCGCGGACGGCGACTACACCGATTTTTCGGATTCGGATTACGTCGACGAGTACCGCAGTGAGTACCGCGGTGAGTACGACGGCGGGTACGGCCCCGAAGAGGGTCCCGGATACGGGCAGGGGTACGAATCCGAGCACCGACGTGGGCACGGCGCGGGGTACACCGGTCGCGAGTACCCCGGCAGTGAGTATTCGGGGGACTACTCCGGGGACTATTCGGAGGACTACACCGGCGAGTACGGCTACCGCGACGATGCTGCCGACGACGAGGACGCCGAGACCACCAAGCTGAGCGCGGCAGGCGGCACACCGCCCCCGCCGTCGCGGCCGCGCCGCAGCCGCAGCAGCGACGGGGACAGCGAGTGGACCGGAAGCCACCGTGCGGTGGAGTCGCGGCGGCGCGGTGTCAGCGTCGGCGTGATCGTCGCGCTGGTGTCCGTCGTCGTCCTGGTGGGCGCGGTGATCGTGTGGAAGTTCGTGGGCGACGCGCTCTCCGACCGCAGTGACGCCGCGGCCGCGCGGTGTGTGGCAGGCGAACTCGGGGTGCCCGTGATCGCCGACCCGACGATCTCGACCTACATCGAATCGTTGGCGAACAAGTACAACGAGTCCGCGAGCCCGGTCGGCGACAAATGCGTCAAGGTGCGCGTGCAGTCGGCCGAATCCGACCGCGTGGTGAGCGGTTTCGCCAACACCTGGCCGTCGGAGCTCGGTG
Organism: Mycolicibacterium goodii; assembly: GCF_001187505.1. The sequence goes on along the minus strand of NZ_CP012150.1, from coordinate 4,637,455 downwards.
ACCGGCCCGCCCTGTGGATCCCGTCGAGTGCGATCGGCTCGGCGCGGCTGGAGGCCACCGCGGGCGCCGAGACCGTCAGCGACAGCCGCTCGCTGGTCACCTCGCCGGTGCTGCTGGCGGTGTCACCTGAGTTGAAGTCCGCGCTGGGTCAGCAGGACTGGAAGAACCTGCCGGAGCTGCAGACCAGCCCGGCGGCCATGGACGGCCTGCGGCTGCCGAACTGGGGCACGCTGAAACTGGCCCTGCCGAAGCTGAACAACGGCGACTCGGCGTACCTGGCGGCCGAGGCCGTCGCGGTGTCGGCCGCGCCGTCGGGTGCGCCGCCGACCGCGGGTATGGGCGCGGTGAGCACGCTGCTCGGCGGGCAGCCCAAGCTGGAGAACGCCGAACTGTCGACCGCGTTGGACGCCATGCTCAACGCGTCGGATCCGGCCGCCGCGCCGGTGCATGCGGTGGTCACCACCGAGCAGCAGTTGTTCCAGCGGGCCTCGACGCTCGACGATGCGTCCTCCAAGCTCGCGAGTTGGTTGCCGCAGGGGCCGACGGCTGTCGCGGATTATCCGACGGTGCTGCTGTCCGGCAGCTGGCTGGAGCAGGAACAGGTCACCGCCGCGAGCGAATTCGCCCGTTATCTGCGCAAACCCGAGCAGCTCGCCGAACTCGCCAAGGCCGGGTTCCGCGCCGAGGGTACGACGCCTCCGGACAGCGAGGTCACCGACTTCGGCCCGGTCGCCAACCCGGTGTCAATCGCCGACGAGTCGACCCGCGTCACGCTGGCCAATGCGACGGCGACGCCGGTGTCGAGCCCGGCGGTGACGATCATGCTCGACCGGTCGATGGCCACCGACGAGGGCGGCAGGTCGCGTCTGCAGAACGTGGTCGAGGCACTCACCAACCGGCTCAAGGCGCTTCCGGTGACCTCCGAGGTCGGGCTGTGGACGTTCGACGGCACCGAGGGACGCTCCGAGGTGTCGACCGGTCCGATGGCCGAACCGGTCGAGGGCCGGGCCCGCTCGGAGGTGCTCAACTCCACGCTCGAAGATCAGTCCGCCACCTCCGGCGGTGCGGTGTCGTTCACGACGCTGCGGCTGGTCTACAACGAGGCGACGGCCAATTTCGTGGAGGGCCGCGGCAATTCGGTTCTGGTGATCACCACCGGGCCGCACACCGACCGCAGCCTCGACGGTTCCGGGTTGCAGGAGTTCATCCGCAGCACGTTCGACCAGGCCCGCCCGATCGCGGTCAACGTCATCGACTTCGGCGACGATTCGGACCGGGAGACCTGGGAGTCGGTCGCACAGACCAGCGGCGGCGACTACGTGAACCTGCCGAGTTCGACCGCACCCGAACTCGTCACCGCCGTGGCCTCGATGCTGGGCTGACCCGCCGGTTCGATCCGGACTGCCCCGCCACCTCGAGCTGAGGTGGCGGGTCAGGCCGATCGGGCTGGGATCAGGCGAAGGCCTCCACCGGCGGGCACGAGCACACCAGGTTGCGGTCGCCGTAGGCGCCGTCGATGCGGCGCACCGGCGGCCACACCTTGGGACGCCAGTTCTTGCCGAGCGGGTAGGCCGCCTCCTCGCGGGTGTAGGGATGCTCCCACTGCGCGGTCAGCAGGCACTCCGCGGTGTGTGGCGCCCCGCGCAGCGGGTTGTCGTCCACCGGCCACTCCCCCGAGCCGACGCGGTCGATCTCGGCGCGGATCGCGATCATGGCGTCGCAGAACGCGTCGACCTCGGCGATGCTTTCGCTCTCGGTGGGCTCCACCATGAGCGTGCCGGACACCGGGAAGCTCATGGTCGGGGCGTGGAACCCGAAGTCCGCCAGCCGCTTTGCCACGTCGTCGACCGTGACGCCGGTGGCCTTGGTGATGCCGCGCAGGTCCAGGATGCACTCGTGGGCGACCATGCCGTTCTCGCCGGTGTACAGCACCGGGAAGTACTCGTCGAGACGGCGTGCGATGTAGTTGGCCGACGCGATCGCGGTCAGCGTGGCCGCGCGCAGGCCGTCGGCGCCCATCATGCGGATGTACATCCAGGTGATCGGCAGGATCGACGCCGAACCGTACGGCGCGGCCGACACGGTGTAGTCATCGGAGAGTTCGTCGGCCAACGGGTGACCGGGCAGGTACGGCGCGAGGTGCGAACGCACGGCCACCGGCCCGACCCCGGGCCCGCCGCCGCCGTGCGGGATGCAGAACGTCTTGTGCAGGTTGAGGTGGCTGACGTCGCCGCCGAAGCGGCCGGGCCGGGCCAGGCCGACCAGCGCGTTGAGGTTCGCGCCGTCGACGTACACCTGACCGCCCACGTCGTGCACGGCGGCGCAGATGTCGGCGACGTCGTGCTCGTACACCCCGTGCGTGGACGGATACGTGATCATCAGCGCCGCAATGCGATCCGCGTGCTCGTTCACCTTCGCGCGCAGATCGTCGAGGTCGACGTCGCCGTTCTCGCGGCACGCCACCACCACCACGCGCATACCGGCCAGCGCGGCCGAGGCCGCGTTGGTGCCGTGCGCGCTCGACGGGATCAGGCAGATGTCGCGCGCGGTGTCACCGCGCGCCTCGTGGTAGGCCTTGATCGCAAGCAGACCCGCGTACTCGCCCTGCGATCCGGCGTTGGGCTGCAGTGACACCTCGTCGTATCCGGTGATGGCGGTCAGCCAGGACTGCAGGTCGGCGATCAGCTTGCGCAGGCCGGGAGTGTCGGTCGCGGGCGCGAACGGATGCTGGCGGGAGAACTCGGTCCAGGTGATGGGTTCCATCTCGGCGGCCGCGTTGAGCTTCATGGTGCACGAACCCAGCGGGATCATGCTGCGGTCCAGCGCGATGTCCTTGTCGGCCAGCGACCGCAGGTACCGCATCATCTCGGTCTCGGTACGGTGGCGGGAGAATGCCGGGTGCGTGAGGAATTCGGATGTGCGGGTGGCGATCTCGGTTCCCGCCGCGTCGACGCGGGTCGCGCCGAACGCGTCGAGCACGGCGTCGACGTGCGCGTCGGTGGTGGCCTCGTCGCACGACACCGACACGTGGTCGTCGTCGACGCGCCACAGGTTGATGTTCGCGGCCTTGGCCGCGGCGATCACCTCGTCGGCGCGGCCGGGGACACCGACCAGCACGGTGTCGAAGAACCTGTCGTGCACCACGGCGTCGCCGAGTGCGGCCGCGATGGCGTCGGCGTGGGCGTGCACGCGCCGCGCGATGGCGGTGAGGCCGGGGGCGCCGTGGTAGCTGGCGTACATCGCCGCGATCACCGCGAGCAGGACCTGCGCGGTGCAGATGTTGCTGGTCGCCTTGTCCCGGCGGATGTGTTGTTCACGGGTCTGCAGCGCCAACCGGTAGGCCGGTGAGCCGTCGCTGTCGACCGAAACCCCGACGAGGCGGCCGGGCAACTGCCGGGCGTGGTTGGCGTGCACGGCCAGATAACCGGCGTGCGGCCCGCCGAATCCCATTGGCACGCCGAACCTCTGGCTGGTGCCGAACGCGACATCCGCGCCGATCTCACCGGGTGGGGTGATCAGCGTCAGCGCCAGCAGGTCCGCGCCGACGGCCACGAGGGCCTTGCGCTCGTGGGCCTGTTCGATCAGCGGGGCCCAGTCCACGACCGCGCCGCTCGCGCCGGGCAACTGCACGACGACGCCGAAGAACTCGCCGTCGGGCAGACCGTCGCGCAGGTCGGCGGTGACGATCTCGATGCCCAGCGGCCTGGCGCGGGTCGCAAGCACCGCGGCGGTCTGCGCGTACAGGTCGCTGTCGACGAGCAGCCGGTTCGCCTTGCTCTTGGTGGCGCGGTGCATCAGCGTCATGGCCTCGGCGGCCGCGGTGCCCTCGTCGAGCATCGACGCGTTGGCGACCTCCAGGCCGGTCAGATCCGACACCATGGTCTGGAAGTTGAGCAGCGCCTCCAGCCGGCCCTGGCTGATCTCGGGCTGATACGGCGTGTACGCGGTGTACCAGGCGGGGTTTTCCAGGATGTTGCGCCGCAGCACGGCCGGGGTGAGCGTGTCGAAGTAGCCCTGGCCGATCATCGACACCGCGACGGTGTTGGTGTCGGCCAGCGCACGCAGCTCGGCAAGCGCCTCTTCCTCGGTCGCGGCGGGCGGCAGCTCGGCCAACCCCGGGGCGCGGCCTGCCGCGTCGAGCGCATCGAGGATCCCGGCGGGCAGGGCCTTGGCGGCCAGTTCGTCGAGTGAGGACACCCCGATCACGTCGAGCATGGTGGCGACGGCGGACGCGTCCGGCCCGATGTGACGGTCGGCGAACTGCGGGTTACCCGCTGGTGGCTGGTCGGACACGTGATCTCCCTGGGGGCACGCGGCTCGGCCGCAAAGGTCGAGGCGCAGATGTACTAGGTCGTACTACTGTCCCTCTCCCTCTGTCGTCGACCCGATCGGGCGCCTGAGAGATTCGGCCCACGCGCGCGGACCTTTCCCCATGGGCGGGCGCCCGCGGGCGCCGCTTTCCAGAGGCATCGTGACCTGGTGCGGTCCTGGGTGCCTGAGAGGTTGACGGAGAGGTGTTGCTCCTTCGGCGCCCGTGACTGGCGATCACGGAACTCTCCCGCACAGGGCGATGCGCTGCAAATTCTACCGCTCGACCGAACCTGTTGTGGGGCGGTGGCCGCCGGCTCAGCCGATCTTGCGGTCGCGGCTCTTGCGTCGCGACGCCAGCTCGTCCTCGGGCGACGGGATCGCCTCGCCGCCGTCGGCGCGCTCACTCGGGAAGTCGGCGATCACACCGGTCAGCTCGCGCATCGCGCCGGACACCGCGATACCGAACACGCCCTGGCCACCCTGCAGCAGGTCGACGACCTCTTCGGCGGACGTGCACTCGTAGACGGTGGTGCCGTCGGAGAACAGCGTGATGTTGGCGAGGTCCTGCACACCGCGCTGCCGCAGGTGATCGACCGCGACGCGGATGTTGTGCAGCGAGATGCCGGTGTCGAGAAGTCGCTTGACGATCTTGAGGACCAGGATGTCCTTGAAGGAGTAGAGGCGCTGGCTACCCGAACCCGCCGCGCTGCGGATGGACGGCACGACGAGCGATGTGCGGGCCCAGTAGTCCAGCTGCCGGTAGGTGATGCCTGCAATCTGGCAGGCGCTGGGGCCGCGGTATCCGACGAGTTCGTCGGGAACGGAGTCGTCGGGGAACAACCCGGCCTGCACGGGTTCGCTGGACGGCCGGACAGGTGGCTCTGCCCCCGTGGTCGAATCCAACCCGGTGGTCAGATCCAACTCTGTCTGCCGTGGCGTGTCACCCACTGTGAATCCTCTCGCCGATCGAACTCGTCCGCCCTCTGTCGCAGCAACCTGTCCGCAACGGTCCGCCCCAAGCCCGAATGTGTCGAGCATACGCTTCCCGCCGGGTCCTGACTGCCGGCTGCTGTGAAAAGTATGGCTGCCGGAATCCCCCTCGGATGCCACCTGAGCCGCGTGTCGAACGCGTTGGTCACAGTTGAGACGGTTCCGTGACCTGCCCGGCACTACAGCGACATCGGCACCGAAATCGGCAGCGAAGTCAACAGCGGAAGCCGGCCGAATCCGACCGCTCAGGTGGCCTTGAAATCGTCCGGTGAGACGCTGTCGAGGAATTCCTTGAACTTCTCGACCTCGTCCTCGCGGACGGTGCCGGAGGCGTCCTCGTCGTTCTCGTCGGGGATGAGCAGGCCCGCTTCGGCGAGCACCGCCTCCTCCACATAGATCGGCACGCCGACGCGCAGCGCGATCGCCACCGAATCCGACGGCCGCGCCGACACCTTGATGTCGCGGTCGAAGATCAGGTCGGCGTAGAACGTGCCTTCCTGCAGATCGACGATGCGCACCTCTTTGAGCGAATGTCCCAGCGCCGCAATGACATCTCGGATCAGATCATGGGTCAGCGGCCGCGCGGGCTCGACACCCTGCTGTTCCAGCGCGATCGCAGCCGCCTCCGACTGCCCGATCCAAATCGGCAGGTAACGGTCGCCATTGGATTCGCGCAGCAGCAGTACCGGCTGGTTCTGCGGCTGCTCCACACGAATGCCGACCACCCGAACCTCAGCCATCTGTGCCTACCCTCCGCACCGCTGTGCTGTCTCGTCCGTGACTTGGAAGCGGACCTGTCGTGACGAACAAGCCGTCAAAACGAGTCTAATCCTCAGCGATCCAGAACGTCGCGTACGGCCGACTTGATGAGCGACGTGTGCAGCGTGATCGCCAGCGCCGCCACCTCGCGCGCCAGGTCGTCGGCGCGGTCCCGCGCGCCGGCCTTACCGGCCTTTACCACCGGCCCGGCGATCTGCGCGATGAGATCGGACTGCCGGTCGGCGGCCGACCGGAACGCCCGCAGATGCCGGGGTTCGACACCGTAGTCTTCGAGCGCCTTGGCGCACTGCGCGATCACCACCGAATGCTCGTCGAACAGTCCGCCCTTGCCGGGGGTGATCACCCCGTTCTTGATCAGCGCGCCGAGCATCGCCTCATCGACGCCCGAGCGTTCCAGCACATCCTCACGGGTCAGCCGGACCTGCGTCGGGGCCATACCGGAAACCGCCCGCGACACGCCCGGTGTGTCGGTCGCCCGGTCGTCGACCGGCACCAGACGCGGCACCGCGTATGCCGAACCGGTCTGGGGCAGTTCGCCGTCGGGCAGCGCATCGAGCTGCGCCTTGATCACCTTGAGCGGCAGGTACTGATCGCGTTGCGCGGTGAGGATGAAGCGCAGCCTGGCGCAGTCGTATGCGGTGAACCGCCGGTACCCCGAAGCGGTGCGCTCCGGGGTCACCAGACCCTCGGCTTCCAGGAACCGGATCTTGGAGATGGTCACGTCCGGGAAGTCGGCCCGGAGCAGGTCGAGGACCGCACCGATCGACATCCCGGCTGGTGCTGATCTGTCCGGATGGGTCATCGGCTCTTCGCGCAGGCGCTCATCGCCGCCATGGGTCAGGCGTTCGAGCCGCTGTCGTCGGACTTGGGTCCGGTCAGGAACACCAGACGGAACTTGCCGATCTGCACCTCGTCGCCGTTGGCGAGCACGGCCGAGTCGACCGGTTCCCGGTTCACGTAGGTGCCGTTGAGGCTGCCCACGTCGACCACCTGGAACTCACCGCCCTCCAGGCGGAACTCCGCGTGCCGACGGCTCACGGTGACGTCGTCGAGGAAGATGTCGCTGTCGGGGTGCCGTCCGGCCGACGTGGTCGGCTGGTCGAGAAGGAAACGCGACCCCGCGTTCGGTCCACGCTTGACGACAAGCAAAGCCGACCCCGATGGCAGGCCCTCGACACCGGAGACGGCGCCTTCGGTACCCGCCGCGGCGGGGGCATCCAGTTCGTTGAGGAAGTCAGCGCGGAAGACCGATGTGGTCTCTACCGTCACATCCTCCGACTGGTCCGCCCCCAAATTGCTGTCTTTGTCCGTCACCCGCTGCTCCTCACTGGCTGCTGTGGCGTTGCCCGACGGGGCCTGGGCCGTCGCCGGTCTAACGTTGACCGTACCGCGCAATGGGCGTCGCTGTACTCACCACCGCCGGATCCGATGGGGTGGCTGTCTGCGCGCCGGGCACGGTCGATCCGGTCGTGCAAAACCCTAACAATTCGTTACTCGGTGACGACTGCGCGGTAGCCCTCCGCATCCAGCAAACCGCCCAGCGCCTGGTCGAGGGTGCCCGCTTCGACCCGCAGGTCGACCAGCCAGCCCTCGCCGTACGGATCGGAGTTGACCAGTTCCGGGCTGCCTTCCAGATCACCGTTGACGGCAACGACTTTCGCCGTGACGGGGGCGTAGAGATCCGACACCGACTTGGTGGATTCGACCTCGCCGAACGCGTCGCCCGCGGTCACGTCGGCGTCGACGTCGGGCAACTGCACGAACACCACGTCGCCCAGTGCGGACTGCGCGTAGTCGGTGATGCCGACGCGCACCGTGTCATCACCGGTGCGCAACACCCACTCGTGTTCGGAGGTGTAGTACAGGTCGGCTGGGATCTCGCTCACGGCGCTCCTCGTTTGGTCCGGGTCATTTGACGGGCTGAGCGTATTGGCGCGGTTTCGGTTGCCGCAAGGCGGTGACGTCGACCTGCTCGGCTTGTTGTATCACCATCGTGCCGCCGACCCGTTTGACGCTGTCCATCGCCCCGCCCGGAATGTTCATGGCGGCGGCCAGGGTGGGCGGATCCCCAATGGCGATAACCGAATAGGGCGGTCGCAGCGTGACGTTGTCGACGACCAGCTCACCGGGGGCGCCCGCGATCCAGGTGTCGACGCCGACGCGCACCGCGCTGCGCTGGTCTCCCCCGCCGCGGATCTCGATGGCCTCCGCACCCGCCGCGCGCAACTCGTTGATCACGTCGAGCATGGTCTCGGGCGACACGCCGGGACCGGAATCCTCGATGGTCAACGTCACCCCCGGTCCGGTGGCCGCGACCGTCCCGATCTGGATCGACAGGGCCGCCAGACGGGCCTGGGCGCTCTCGATCGCGGCCTGGTCGCTGGTGCCCGAGGCCTGCAGCTCCTGCAGCGTGCGCTGCAGATCGGCCACCTCGGTGTTGAGTGACGCCTCGCGTTGCTGAAGCGAATCGAGCAACACGAGCAGGTCGGCGGGGCGGGCGGTCTCCAGCGAATCGCCGGACTCGTTCTGGCGCACCTGGGTGACGATCGCCACTCCGAGCAGCAGGCACAGCAGCACCCCGAGCGCGCCGAAGATCAACTGCGACCGGCTCCTGGTCGCGATCGGCCGGCTCCGGCCGAAGATCCGGAACCGCGGTGCGCGCTCCGGCATCTCGTGGCGGCCATGATGTTCGACAGTGCGTTCGACCCGGTGTTCGACACCACGGCCGGTGGTCGCGGGCTGCTGGGTGGGCTCGTTCTCGGTCATGTCAACGTTCCGGACATCGTCGTTCTCAGGCTCCGAACAGTCTGCGCCGCAACGCCGCGGCATTTCCGAAGATTCGGATGCCCAGCACCACGATGATCGCGGTCGACAACTGCGTCCCCACCCCGAGTTGGTCACCCAGGTAGACGATCAACGCCGCCACCAGGACGTTGAACACGAACGACACCACGAACACCTTGGCGTCGAAGATCTTCTCCAGATAGGCCCGCAGTCCGCCGAACACCGCGTCGAGCGCCGCGACCACGGCGATCGGCAGGTACGGCTCGACGATCTCGGGCACGTCGGGGCGGAACACCAGCCCAAGCACGATGCCGACGACAAGCGCAACGATCCCGATCATCTAGTCCGTCAATCCCGTTCTACCCACTGCTATCCAATCTGCTTGGCGAAGTTGACATCTCGTACCGCGACCGCGGGCACGTTCAGGCCGTCGCCCATGCTCACGTTCACCCCGACGCCATAGGAGGTCTCCAGCAGCCGCAGCCGCTGCAGCGCCGGGCTGCGGTTGAACACGTCCGACATGGCGTTCGGCGGACCGATGGCCACGATGACATACGGACTGGTGATCGGCTGATTGTCGACCAGGATGCCGCCGCCTGCCTGCCGGATGGTCACCCCGGCCCCGACGCGCACCCCACCGACGGAGATCGCCTCCGCGCCACTGGCCCACAGCGAGTTGACCACCAGTTGCAGGTCCCGGTCGAGGATGACCTGCTGACTGCCCGCGACGCGCTGCTTGGACACGTCGCTGAGGTCACGCGACATGCCCGGGTCGGTGACCGTCACCGTGAGACCAGGACCGATCATCGGGACCGCCGCTGCCGCGACGTTCGCCGAGTCGAGGTTGTCGAGCAACCGCTGACCGTCGGTGTCCATTCCGAGCCTGCGACGTTGTTCGGCATCGACCTGATCGGCGAGTGCGTTGCGTTCGGCACCGGCCCGATCGGCCGCGATCTCGACGGCACGGACGCGTCCGGCCAACGCGTGCTGGGCCTCGCGGGCCGCGGGCGCCGCGATCTGGACCTGAGCCGCGGCGATCGCGAAGACCGCGGCGATCGCCAGGGCCGCGAGCACCTGCCAGCTCCACTCGAAGCCGCGCCTGCGCGGAGGTTTCCCGGCCCTGCGTTCCTCGGCGGCCGCGGCGTGGCCGGGGTCGAGGTGCTCCGAGAGCAGGGACCGCAGCAGCGACGGCACCGGGATGCGCGTCGGCGCGTCGGCCTCGTTGGGATCGGAGTGGCGGTTGGGTCCGCCTGCGGGGTCGGTGTGCGGGCCGGTGAACGAGCCGTACCCGCCGAGCGTGCTCATCGGGCCGGTCTCATCTGACCGGGGTCATTCGCCGCACCACCAGAGCGACCTGCATCAGGTACAGCACGGCCGACCACAGATACAGCAGCAGCCCCCAGATCAGGAACGCCCATCCGCAGGCCAGGATCACGCGGCTCCACAGCGCGTCCCACTGCCCCAGCAGCACCAGCGGGAAACCCGACATCAGCGCGAATGTCGCGGCCTTGCCGATGTAGGTCACCGGCAGCGCCGCGAGGCCGCGGCCGCGCAGCACCGGCAGCGTCGCCGCCAGCACGGCGTCACGGCACAGCAGCGTCACCACGATCCACCACGGCACCGCGCCGTAGAGCGCCATCGCCACCGGCACGGTGACCATGTAGATGCGATCCACCAGCGGATCGAGCAGTTCACCGAGCCGTGAGGACTGGTTGGCCACCAGGCGGGCGATCTTGCCGTCGGCCCAGTCGGAGAAGCCGCTGAACATCAGCACCGCAACGGCCCAGCCCTGCGCATGCACGACCAGCAGCAGGTACAGGAACACCGGCACCAGCAGCAGCCGCACACCGCTCAGCACGTTCGGCACGGTGAGCACCCGGTCGCGCCCCTCGTCGCGCGCCCCCGGTGCCGGGCTTTCGCCCCGGGCAGCAGGCGCGTCTTCCATGCCTAGAACCTAATGGTTGCGGCCTAGCGGAACACACCCGGCAGACTCAGCGCCGACATCGTGTCGTCGGCCAATGGGTTGTCGTGAACCATGTAGGTCCACGTCGATGTCGGCCGGGCGAGCTTCGACAGGTCGATGCCGGGTTCGTCGGCGACCGACTCGGCGGTCTCGAAGGTCTGCTGCGCGGCCTCGATGGCGTCGGCGGCCAGGGAGGCGAACGCGTCGACGGCCATGCGATGGAACTCGTCGAGCGGGTTCTGCCTGCCCAGCGCCCGCAGATGGATGCTCTCGCGGATGTCGGCGAGGAACGCCAGGTGCTCACACCACCCACGGTCGAGGTGGTACAGCATGATCAGCCGGCAGATCTTCTCCAGCCGTTCCTCGGCGTCTCCGGAACCCCCGCCGAGCTCCTCGGCGAGCTTGGCGTACCGCTCGGGCGAGCGTTCCCTGAGTTCCTCGCGGGCGGTGTCGGTGCGCAGCAGGGTTTCGCGACGCTCGACGATGATGGCGCGCTGCTGGGCGATCAGCTGGTTGTAGCGCCAGGTGTTGGCGTGCACATCGAGCAGCCTGCCCTCGGCGACGCGCTGCGCGTGGTCGAGCAGGCTCGCGGCGCGCGGTGCGACGATGCGGCCGTCGCCCGTGTCCTGGTCGGTCTCCATCGGCAGCTTGCCGCGTTCGAGGTGCGCGACGACCACGTCGTCCTCCCAGCTGGCGAAGAACACCGACGAACCGGGGTCGCCCTGGCGGCCCGCGCGCCCGCGCAACTGGTTGTCGAGCCGTTCGGTGTGGTGCCTGCCGGTCCCGACGACGTGCAGGCCGCCGAGTTCGGCGACCGTCTTCTTCTCGGCGTCGTCGTCGCCGACGTCGGAGCCGCCCAGCCGGATGTCGGTGCCGCGGCCGGCCATCTGCGTCGAGACCGTGACCGCGCCGAGCTTGCCCGCCTCGGCGATCACCGCGGCCTCTTCGGCGTCGTTCTTGGCGTTGAGCACGACTGCAGGCACACCGGCCTTGCGCAGTTTCTCGTGCAGTTCCTCGGATTCGGCGACGTCGTGGGTGCCGACGAGCACCGGCTGGCCGGTCTTGTGGACCTCGGCGATGTGCTCGACGATCGCGTCGGTCTTGGCGGCCGCGGTGATGTATACGCGGTCCGGCTCGTCCTTGCGGACGTTGGGGGTGTTCGGCGGGATCGGCGACACCCCCAGCTTGTAGAACTGGCGCAACTGCTCACCGGCGGCCAGCGCGGTGCCGGTCATGCCGCACACCCGCGGGTAGCGGTTGATCAGCGCCTGCACGGTGATGGTGTCGAGCACCTCACCGGTCTCGGTGGTCTCGATGCCCTCCTTGGCCTCCACCGCGGCCTGCAGGCCGTCGGGCCAGCGCTGCAGCGACGCGATCCGCCCGCGCGAGGCGTTGATCAGGTGCACGGCGTCGTCGCGCACGATGTAGTGCACGTCGCGCTGCAGCAGCACGTGCGCGTGCAGCGCCACGTTGATCTCGGTGAGCGTGGTGCCGACGTGCTCCTCGGAGTACAGGTCGATGCCCCCGAGTTTGGCCTCCATCACCTTGGCCCCAGCCTCGGTGAGGTGCACGTTGCGGCTCTCGGCGTCGGTGTCGAAGTGCTTGCCCGGCTCGAGTTCGCCGACCATCCGGATGATCTCGACGCGCGGTTGTTCGCGGTGGCTGGTGCCCGCGAGCACCAGCGGCACGAGCGCCTCGTCGACCAGCACCGAGTCGGCCTCGTCGATGAGCGCGACGTCGGGGTTGGGCGACACCAGGTCGGCGACGTCGGTGACCAGCTGGTCGCGCAGCACGTCGAACCCGATCTCGTTGACCGAAGCGTAGGTGACATCGCACTGGTAGGCGGCGCGGCGCTCCTCGGCGGTCGAGTCGGCGGTGATCCAGCCGACCGTGAGCCCGAGTGCCTCCAGCAGCGGGCCCATCCATTCGGCGTCGCGGCGCGCCAGGTAGTCGTTGATGGTGATGACGTGGACGCGGCGTCCGCCCAGGGCGTAACCGGCCGCGGCGATCGCGCCGGCCAGGGTCTTGCCTTCGCCGGTGGCCATCTCGACGACATCACCCGCGAGCATGCGCAGGGCGGCCAGCAGCTGCACGTCGAACGGGCGCAGGCCAGTGGTGCGCTCGGCGGCCTCCCGCGCGATCGCGAGGAACTGCGGCATGTCGGCCGATCCGGCCAGGTCCTGCAGTTTCAGCAGCTTGGCGGCCTTGGTGAGCTGCTCGTCGTCGAGGTCGGCGGCCTTCTTCTCGAAGTCGGCGGCCCCTTTGACCTCCGACAGCGAGCGGGCCTGACTCCGCTCGGTGCTGGCACCCAACAGCTTCCAGAACTTGCTACTCAAGCGCCCCGGTTTGGCGCTGGACGTCTTCGGCACACGTTTACGGTACGCGGAGGTTCGCCACCACAGCAGCCGTGCCTCCACCACCCCTGCCGCAGGTTCGCGCGGTACCTTGCCCGCATGGGAATGTTCAGCCCCACACTCGACTGGAGCAACGAGCTCCTCACATCGCTGATCTGGATCGCCAAGGGCTGGGTGATCGCCGCGGTGTGCACCTTGGCCGTGCTGGCCATGATCATGCGCTTCACCACGTGGGGCAGACAGTACTGGCGGATCACCAGCGGATACTTCACCGGACCCGACAGCGTCAAGGTGTGGTTGTGGCTGGCGGCGCTGCTGCTCTCGGTGATCACGGGTGTGCGGCTATCGGTGCTGTTCACCTTCCAGGGCAACGACATGATGACCAGCTTCCAGGTCATCGCCGAAGGCGTCGCGGGCGGAGACGATGCGGTGCGCACGTCCGGCAAGGACGGCTTCTGGATGTCGCTGACGGTCTTCACCATCCTCGCCGCGCTCAACGTCGGCCGGATCATGCTCGACCTGTTCATGGCGCAGCGGTTCATGCTGGCCTGGCGCCAGTGGCTGACCGCGCGGCTCACCTCGGACTGGCTCGACGGCAAGGCCTATTACCGGTCCCGGTTCATCGACGACACGATCGACAACCCGGACCAGCGTATCCAGACCGACATCGACATCTTCACCGCGGGCGTGGGCCCATCGCCCAACACGCCGAACAACACCTCGACCGCGACACTGCTGTTCGGTGCGGTAAACGCCATCGCCTCGATGATTTCGTTCACCGCGATCCTGTGGAACCTGTCCGGCAACCTCACCCTGCCGGTGATCGGCGTCGAGCTGCCGCGGGCGATGTTCTTCATCGGCATCCTCTACGTGGTGGTGGCCACCGTGATCGCGTTCTGGATCGGCCGCCCCATCATCTGGCTGGCGTTCAACAACGAGAAGTTCAACGCGGCGTTCCGGTACGCGCTGGTGCGCATGCGTGACGCGGCCGAGGCCGTCGCGTTCTACCGCGGCGAGCTCGCCGAACGCACCGGCCTGCGACGGCTGTTCGCGCCGGTGGTGGCCAACTACAAGCGGTACATCAACCGGATGGCCAAGTTCTACGGCTGGAACCTGTCGGTGAGCCAGGCCCAGGAACTCATCCCCTACATGGTGCAGTTCCCGCGGTTCTTCAGCGGCGAGGTCACCCTGGGTGGGCTGACCCAGACCGCGAGCGCGTTCCGCGAACTGATGGACGGGCTGTCGTTCTTCCGCAACGCATACGACCAGTTCGCCGGCTACCGCGCCGCGATCATCCGTCTGCACGGCCTGGTGGTCGCCAACGAGGAGGCCCGCGCGCTGCCGGAGGTGACCACCACCGCATGCATCGACGGCACGGTCGAACTCACTCAGGTCGAGGTTCGCACGCCCGACGGACGTCAGCTCATCAAACCGCTCGACATGCGCCTGGAGGTCGGCGACACGCTGGTGATCACCGGCCCGTCGGGCAGCGGCAAGACCACCCTGCTGCGCAGCCTGGCCGAACTGTGGCCGTTCACCTCGGGCACGCTGACCCGCCCGTGCGGCCCCAACGAGACGATGTTCCTCTCGCAGATGCCGTACGTGCCGCTGGGTGATCTGCGCGCCGTGGTGACCTATCCGGGCGAGGTGGGCTCCGTCAGCGACGAGCGGCTGGCGGACACCCTCCGCAAGGTCGCGCTGCCACACCTCGTCGAACGCCTCGACGAGGTGCAGGACTGGGCCAAGGTGCTCTCCCCCGGCGAGCAGCAGCGCATCGCGTTCGCGCGCATCCTGCTGACCAAACCCAAGGTGGTGTTCCTCGACGAGTCCACCTCGGCGCTCGACGAAGGTCTCGAATTCCTGCTGTACCAACTGGTCCGCACCGAGTTGCCGGACACGATCCTGGTCAGTGTCAGCCACCGCACCACCGTCGAGCAGCACCACACCCACGAACTGCAGTTGCTCGGCGACGGCGAATGGCGCCTCGGCCGGGTGGACGAGAACCCGAAGAAGGCCCTCGTCTAGGCAGGCCGGGCTAAGTTTCCGCCATGGAGATGTTCACCCAGTCACTCGACTGGGGCAACGAGATCCTGGCGTCGCTGGTCTGGGTCGCCAAGGGGTGGGTGATCGCAGCTGCCGTGCTGCTGGTGGTGCTCGTGCTGATCGCGCGCCACACCGTCTGGGGCAGACAGTTCTGGCGGGTCAGCGGGGGTTATTTCGTTGGACGCCAGAGCATTCCGGTGTGGGTGCTGTTGGGCGTGCTGCTGCTGTCGGTCATGGTGTCGGTACGCATGGACGTGCTGTTCAGCTATTACGCCAACGATCAGGCGACCGCGCTGCAGGTGGCCTTCGAGGGTGCGGGCGCCGGCGACGACGCGGTGCGGGACTCCGGCATCGCGGGGTTCTGGAAGTCGATCGTGATCTTCGGGCTGCTCGTCGCGGCCGATATCACCCGCACGCTGCTCGACCTGTATCTCATGCAGTACTTCATCATTCGCTGGCGGGTGTGGCTCACCGACCGGCTCACCGGCGACTGGCTCGACGACCGTGCCTACTACCGCGGCCGGTTCCTGGGCACGTTCGACGGTGAGCCCGTCGACAACCCGGATCAGCGCATCCAGACCGACATCGACATCTTCACGACCGGCACCGGGCCCGAGACCAACACGCCGACGGTCGCGACGTCACAGACCCTGCTGTTCGGTTCGGTGTACTCGATCATCTCGGTGGTCGCGTTCACCCCGATCCTGTGGAATCTCGCCGGGCCGTTGACGATCCTCGGCGTCACCGTCCCCAAGGCCCTGTTCTGGATCGCGCTGCTGTGGGTCGCGGTCACCACGGTCATCGCGTTCTGGATCGGCAGGCCGATCATCCGCCTGACGTTCCGCAACGAGTTGACCAACGCCGCGTTCCGGTACGCGCTGGTGCGGATCCGCGACGCGGCCGAGGCCGTCAGCTTCTACCGCGGTGAACGCACCGAACGTGCCACGCTGGCAACCCGATTCGCCCGCATCATCACCAACTACCGCAGGCTGGTGCTGCGTGGCGTGGCGTTCCTGGGGTGGAACCGCTCCATCAACCAGATCATCGAACCGCTCCCGTTGATCGTGCAGGCGCCCCGGTTGTTCGCAGGCGAGCTGCAGCTCGGCGACGTCACGCAGTCCTCGGGCGCATTCGCCAGGGTGCAGAGCTCGCTGAGCTTCTTCCGTTCGGTGTACGACGCGTTCGCCGGTTACCGCGCCGCGATCATCCGGCTCGACGGGCTGCTCACCGCGAACGAACAGGCAAGGGCGCTACCGCGTCTGGAGGCGGGACTCAGTGCCGACGGTGGCGTCGAGCTCGAGGGCCTCGAGGTGCGTTCCCCGTCGGGCGATGTCCTGCTCGACGATCTCGACATGCGATTGACCCCGGGCGACTGGCTGGTGATCACCGGTTCGTCGGGCACCGGCAAGACGACCATGCTGCGCAGCCTCGCGCAGCTGTGGCCGTACAGCGCTGGGACGGTGCGGTTTCCGGGCCACACCGATCCCCTGGCCGGCACCGGCCCCGGCACCGATCGCTACAGCGTGATGTTCCTGTCGCAGTTGCCCTATGCGCCACTGGGCGATCTGCGCAGCGTGGTGTCCTATCCGTCGCCCCCGGATACGTTCGACGACACCACGATCCGCGCCGCGCTCGACGCGGTCACCCTGGGCCACCTGGGGTCGCGGTTGGACACCGTCGCGGACTGGGCGAAGGTGCTCTCCCCCGGCGAACAACAACGCATCGCGTTCGCGCGGATACTGCTCGCCCGGCCGCGTGCGGTGTTCCTCGACGAGGCCACCTCGGCGCTCGACGCGGGTCAGGAGTTCGCCCTGTATTCGGCTCTGCGCAGCCAGCTTCCGGAAACGATCGTCGTCTCGGTGAGTCACCGCGACAGCGTCAACCGCCATCACGACCGGCGGCTTGCGCTGCTCGGCGACGGGCGCTGGGAGCTCACCGCGGTCCCCGACGGCGCCGGGCAGTCCTGATCACCGGGTCGCGGCGTGTGCGCCCGCCCGCCTGCCGAAGAACGACCCCTCGCCGAGCTGGGTGCCGCTGGCGTACCCCTTGCCGTCCTGGGCGATGTTGGCGGCGCATGCCCCCGCGGCGTACAGGCCGGGGACGACGCTGCCGTCCTCGCGCAGCACCTCGCCGTCGATCGACACCGTGAGGCCGCCCATCGTGAAGCCGGAGTACATCGCGCGCCCCAGCGACAGGTCGAACACCGCCCACGGGCCCTTGTCCTGCGCTGCGACGTACGCAGGGTCCTTGTGGAAGTCCGGGTCCGCACCGCGCTCGGCATTGTCGTTGTACCGCTGCAGCGTTGCGGTGAGCTTGTCGGCAGGGATGCCAAGCGCGGTGGCCATCTCGTCGATCGTCTCGTAGCCGTCGATGAACTTGATCAGCGGCATGGCGGGCATCTCCATGTGGGCCTCGTCGACGATCAGGTAGGCCTCCTGATCGGGTTGTTCGAGCACGAACGCCGATGTGCGCGAATGGTAGGAGTCCTCGGCGACGAACCGTTCGCCGCGGTTGTTGACGATGATCCCGGTCAGCAGGATCTCCGGCGGGTAGGCGGCAGCGGTGATGAACAGCTGGTCCATGTCCCTGGCCACCCCGCCCGCCGACACGCCGAGCCGGATGCCCAGGCCGTCGTCGTTGGGGTTGCCCAGGATGTACGGCTCGACCTCGCCGTGGTGCTTGGTCTTGCGCTTGGCGCCGAGGGCCGGCGTGTACCGCGCGACCATCTCCGGGTTCATCGCGAATCCCCCCGCGGCGACGATCACCGATTTGGCCTTGACACAACCGGTTTCGCCGAAGTGCTTCCACTTCACCCCGACCACGGCCGCGTCGTCGACGACGAGGTTGGTGGCGCCGTGCTCGTAGCGGATCTCGACGCCGAGTTCCTCGGCGCGCTTGAGCAGCAGATCGATCACCATCGCGGCGCCGCCGAGCTCGCCGGGTACCGGAACCGAGTGGCCGCGCGGGGCGGGCTTGGCCTGTTCGCAGAACGGCCACACCTTCTCGTTGCCGGTGTAGGACAGTCCTTCGGTGCCGGGCGGCACCACGACCTTGCCTGGGTAGAACGTGCGCTCGAACTCGAACCCGAGGGATTCCAGCCAGTCGAAGTGCTCGACGCTGCCGTCGCAGTATGCGCGGATCTTGGCGTGGTCGGGATCCTTGGCGACCGCGACGAGGTACTTGTACATCTCCTCGGGGGTGTCGTCGTGCCCGGTGGCCCGTTGGACGGCGGTGCCGCCACCGAGGTAGAAGTGCCCGCCCGCCATCGCCGTGGTGCCGCCCGCGGCGGCGGCACGTTCCAGGACCAGGACCCGCGCGCCCGCGGCCGCGGCGCTGACGGCCGCGCAGCCGCCCGCGATGCCGAAGCCGATCACCACGACATCAGCTTCGTCGGACCAGGCCTCGACATCGACGGCGTTGACAACGTCGGGGATCTCGTTCACTGCTGCTCCTGTTTCACGTAGTCGAAGAACGCCCGGATCTCGGGCGGGAAGTAGGCGATTTCCAGGTACGGCACGCTGGCCTCCGCGGCGGACAGGTACGCGAAGCGCATGCCGCCCGCCAACTCGCCGTGGCACACCGCGGGTGTCCCGTCGCGGTCCGCCTCGCGCAGTCGTCGGTCGAACGCCTCGGTGTCGGGCGCCTCGACGCACACGTGGTGCAGGCCGGGGCCGCAGCGGTCCAGGAATTCGGTGTACACGCTGTCGCCGTGCACCGGCGCGATCAGCTCGAGCTGGGTGTCACCGGCGTAGCTCAGCGCGATGTCTGCGGTGAAGTCCGCGGGCCGGCCGCGGTGAGTGCAGGTATCGGGGCCGAAGTGGACCGCGGGCATGCGGATCCAGCGGCGCGCGCCCAGCAGGGTGGTCAGCGCCCGCTCGGTCGCGTCCAGCTCCCGGGTCACCCAGGCAATCTGGACAGGTGTCTGATCCGGCACGCCATGAGGATATCCCCGACCCGCGGCGATGGCTAGAACGTGTTCTAGTTTCTCAACGTGTCGATGAGCGATCCGATCTGCAGGTCGAACAGCTGACACGGATCGGTGAGGGTGTCCGGACCGTACTGGCCGAACACCTCGAGGCTGACCGCCCCGATCAGTCCGGCCCACAGCGCGAAGCACCTGACCAGGGTGGCGTCGTCACCGGCGAACCCGAACTCGGTCCGCAGTCGCGCGAAGTCGCCGGAAAGGGGTTGCGGGACGGCCGTTTCGGAAGCCGGGACCGCCCCTTCGGCGATGCCTTGGGCCACTGCGTCGAACAGCGCGGCGACCACCCGGGTACCGGGCACGACGGTGCGCTCGGCCGGGGCGTGGTAACCGGGCACCGGGCTTCCGTACAGCAGCGCCCAGCGCGCGGGCTGATCGAGCGCCCAGTCCCGGGTCGCGTGCGCGATGGCCCGGATCCGGGACACCCAGTCGCCGGCGCGGGTGACGGCATCTGTGACGGCATCTGTGACGGCCCGGGCGAGCTCGGTGTAGGCGTCCACGACGAGCAGCGTGAGCAACTCGTCGCGGCCCGCGACGTACCGGTAGACGGCCGACGACACCATGCCGAGGTCACGCGCGACGGCCCGCAGCGACAACCCGGCCGCACCCTCGGTCACCAGGTGGCGCCTGCCGATCTCGATGATCGCCGCCTCGATGCGCTCGCGACTCTCCTGACGCTTACCCATGCGGCCAGTGTGCCAGAAACGAGATCACTGCTCTTGAATTTCGCCGGGCGCCGTGCCACCCTGAAACGAGAGCACTGATCACGTTTGGAAGGAACAGCTCATGGCGAGGTACGACGCACCGGGACCGCTGGCCCGTGCGGGGAACGCACTCATCCGGCGACTGGCCGAACACGGGATCAGCATCGCCGGTTCGACGGCGCTGCGGGTGCGCGGCAGGCGCACCGGCAAGCTCCACAGCGTGGTGGTCAACCTGCTGACCGTCGACAGCACGCGGTACGTCGTCGCGCCACGCGGCGAGACCGAGTGGGTCCGCAATGCGCGGGTCGCGGGCGTCGTCGAGGTGGGACCGCGCTGGGGGCGCCGGGCGGCGAAGGTCCGTGAGATCGCCGACGACGCGAAACCCACGCTGCTCAAGCGCTATATCGACAGGTGGTACTGGGAGGTCAAGGGCCACATGGCCGATCTGACGCCGGACTCGTCACCCGAACAGTTGCGCGCGGCAGCGCCGCACATCCCGGTATTCGCGCTCGTCGAGTCGAGATGAACGATTACGGCTGCTGCACAACCAGATCCGCCGGATTTGCCGAGGCCTGCACGATGGTGTGGCGGGCCTGCCCGCTCACGCTGGACCAGGACACCGCGGCCGGGTACTGGCCCCAGGTGCTGTTGAACAGGCCGATGATCACGGCGCGCCCGTCGGGGGTGACCGTGTAGACCGGCCCGCCGGAATCGCCACGCGCGCTCACCACACCGTTGGCCATCGTGAACCATCCGTTGTTGACCGCCTCGACGGTGCCGCAGCTCTCGCCGGTGACAACGCCGAAGTGGCACACCGGCATACCGGGCGCCGCGCCGATGCCGGGATCCTCCGTCAGGACCCGTCCGGTCGGCAGCACCGGGTTGATCCCGACGTCACCGGTGAGTTGGATGGTTTCCCAGTCCGAGATCACGTGGTTGGTGTCCACGGTGGCCCCGTTGGGGGTGTTGTCGTGGAAGGCGGCCTGCATGCCGATGACGTTCCCGTTGCGGTCACCGACCGAACCGCTGCCCCGGCAGTGCCCCGCGGTGAACGCGACCCGGGCGACGGGATCGACGAAACCGATGGTGCAGAGATTACTGTCCTGCCGTATCTCCATACCGGGGAAGACCTGCACTCCCGGGTCCGCGTGCGAGGGCCAGGCGGAAAGCGCTGCCATCATGAAGAACACCGGCAGTGCCCGCAACGTGTGAGATAACAACTGACGCACAGTCGTCTCCGTTCGTTTGCGGTGTCGTTATCTTCACAGCGTACCGGTGAGGCGGATGTTGCGCCTGCGAATGGTGATGCCGGACCGGCCGGACAGCAGACGGCGGCTCGGACCAAGGGGTCCGAGCCGCCGCTTTCGCGTACTTCTCCTGGTAGGTCTTCTGGTACTGAAGTACGGCTTCCTCGCAGGTCAGGGGATCGTCAACACCTGGCCGGGGTGAATCAGGTCAGGGTTGGAGATCCCGCTGGCATTGGCGATCTGCTGATACTTGCTGCCGTCGCCGTAGAACCGCTCCGCGATCGCCCACAAGGTGTCACCGGACACCACGGTGTAGGTGCGGGGTGCCGGCGGGGCGGGCGGTGGCGGCGGCGGTGGCGGCGGCGCGGCCGGTTCCGGAGCCGTCTCGGGAGGCGGTGCGGCCGCGGGTTCGGGAGCCGGTGCGGCCGCCGCGGGTTCGGGAGCCGGCTCCGCAGGCGCCGGTGGCGGCGGCTCGGTGGTGTCGGTCTTCGACGACCACGCCGGGCCGTCCTTGGCGTACAGCACCAGGTTCCGGTCGTCCTGCAGAACGAGCTTGACGTCCTTCTTGCCCTTGGTGTCCGAATGCCACACCGGTTTCTCGGATGTGTAGAGAACGAAGTTGCCGTCGGTCTGCACCTCGGCGCGCACCACGTCCTGGCCGTTGGTGCCCGTCGACCACACCGCCTTGTCGCGGGCGTACAGCACCAGGTTGCCGTCGTCCTGCAACGTCAGCGTGTACGCGCCGTTGTTCGACGTCAGCGACCCCCCTCGCTCCAGCTTCTGGCCTTCGGTCAGTGTGTCCCCCACCTCAAACTCTCCTTTTCATCGGTTCATCTGACCCGAACGAGCCTACCCACCGAAGCTTTGCTTGTGTGGTATTCCGCTCGGGCGAATTCGAACTCGCCGAAAAGTTTCCTGGGCGCTGCGGGCGCGAATTCCGCTGGTAGATGGGCAACACGCCGTCAGGAATCGAAACCGAGCCCCAGCGCGTCGAGCGTACGAAGGAAGAGATTTCGTTTGCCAGCAGCGTGGTCGGCGCGGTCGAGCGACCAGCGTGTCGCCTGGATTCCGATGCTTGCCAACGGCTCCGGCGGAAACGGTAACGGCCGCTTGCGCACCATTTCCAGTTCGGTGCGTTCGGTGCTGCGGCCGTCGAGCAGGTCCAGGCAGACGTCGGCCGCGAAACGGGTTGCTGCGACGCCCAGACCGGTGAACCCGTTGACGTAGGCGACCCGTCCGTTGCGGGCCAGGCCCCAGTGCGCGCAGAAACGGGTGTTGGTGTCGATCGCACCGGCCCAACGGTGGCTGAACCTCACGTCGTCGAGTTGCGGGAACGTCAGGAAGAAGTGCGCCGCGAGCTTGCGGTAGGTGGCGGGCCGGTCCTCGTAGCCGTCCTTGACCTTGCGGCCGAAGTGGTAGATCGCGTCGTAGCCGCCCCACACGATGCGGTTGTCGACGGTGAGCCGGTAGTAGTGGAACTGGTTGGCGCAGTCGCCGACACCCTGCCTGCCCCGCCAGCCGATCCGGTCGAGCTGCGCGGCGGTCAGCGGTTCGGTCGCCAACACGTAGTCGTAGACCGGCACCGTGTGGAAGCGGTTGCGCCGCAGCAGGCTCGGGAACACGTTGGTGGCCAACACGGCCTGCCGCGCGGTGATCACGGTGCCACCGGTGTCGATGCGCAGCGCCGCGCCGCCGGAGTTGATCGAGTGTGCGGTGGTGTGTTCGAAGATCTGCACCCCGGCCTCGGTGCAGGCCCGCGCCAGCTCGCAAGCCAGTTTCGCCGGATGCACGATCGCACAGGTGTCCGCGCTGAACAGCCCGGCCACGTATGTCGGTGAGTTCACCTGTGCCCGCACTTGCGCGGTGTCCAGGAACACCCCTTCGCCCGCCGCGGCCGCATCAGCCAGCCACGCGCGTTGGTGCGGTTCGGTGGCCACGGTGAGCATGCCCGTGCGCTGCCACTCGGCATCGAGGCCAAGTCGTTCGATGTCGGCCTGCATACCGTCGAGGTTCTTCATCCCGAGCGCGTCGAGCTTCTCGATCTCGTTGGGCCAGCGCGATTTTCCGTTCTCGGCGCCGTGGGTCAGGCTGGCGTCGACGAAGCCGCCGTTGCGCCCGGAGGCCGCCCAGCCGATCCGGTTCGCGTCGATCAGCACGATGCGCCGGTCCGGGTGGCGTTGGGCGGCGTGCAGCGCGGCCCACAGTCCGGTGTAACCGCCGCCGATCACCACCAGGTCGCAGCTGACCGGCCGGGTCAGCGTCGGGTACTGGGGCCGCGGCACGTCGAGCCACATCGAACCGAAGGTCGTCGCGGCGAGCGCGCGGTCGACGAGAGCGGGGTCCACGTCGGCATCGAAAACGGTCTGCACCCTGCGCAGACTACGGGGTGTGGGTTGGCGGCGCGTGCAATCGGTGCCTGCTACACCCGGGTCGGTGTGCGGGCACCCCAGTAGCGCGTCAGCACCGGCCCGACGATGGCGAGGATGAAGACGTACGGGGTCGCGATGGCCTCGAGTTGCTCGTAGGTGTGGCCCACCAGACCGATGATGACGAGGGAGAACTCGCCGCGCGCGATCAGGGCGGTGCCCGCGCGCAACTGGCCGGCGCGCGCGACACCGTCGCGGCGGGCCGCGTACTTCCCGGTGAGGATCTTGGTGGCCGCGGTGACCACCCCGAGCGCCAGCGCGGGGAACAGCATGGGGATCAACGTCACCGGGTTCACCGAGATCCCGATCGCGAGAAAGAAGATCGCGGCGAACAGGTCACGCAGCGGGCTCAGCACGGTTCTGGCCCGGTGTGCGGATTCGCCGGTCAGGGTCAACCCGACCAGGAACGCCCCGACCGCCGCCGAGGCGTGGATGAACTCGGCAAGCGCCGCGACGATCAGCGTGAGTCCCAGGATGCGCAGCAGCAGTTGCTCGTTGTCGGGATGCGATACGAACCGGGTCACCTGGTGGCCCCACCGGTAGGACACCACGAACGCGACGACCAGCGCGGTGATCGCGACGGCCATGCCGATCACCGCGTGCAGCAGCGTTCCGCCCGCGGCCAGCACGGCGAGCAGCGGCAGGTAGGCCGCCATCGCGAAATCTTCGAGCACCAGGATCGACAGCACCGCGGGTGTCTCGCGGTTGCCCAGTCGGCGCAGATCGCCGAGCAGGCGTGCGATGACCCCGGACGACGATATGTAGGTGACGCCGGCCAGTGCCAGGATGCCGACACCACTGAGCCCCAGCAGCCACCCGGCGAGCGCGCCGGGAAGTGCGTTGAGCACCAGATCGATCCACGCCGACGGCAGATGCCGCCGCAGGCTGCTCGCGAACTCCCCGATGGAGAACTCGAGCCCGAGGGTGAGAAGCAGCAGCACCACACCGATCGACGCCCCGGTGTTGACGAATTCGACGGTCGCGGGCACCGGTGCGAGACCCCCCTCGCCCAGTGCGAGACCCGCGACCAGATACAGCGGGATGGGCGACAGCGCGAATCTGCGCGCCGCGGTGCCCAGCACCGTCAACGCGAGCAGGATGACGCCGAGTTCGAGAAGTAGTGCCCCCGAAACCTCCACGATCAGTCCTGATCGACAGGACCGGAAATGTCGCCGTTGGCGACGATCTCGCCCACACCGGCGATCCCGGACACCGTGCCGATCACCACGAGCACGTCACCGGCGCGCAGTATCTCCGACGGCGCCGGTGAGGCCAGGACCTCCTCGTCGCGGACGATCGCGACGATCGACGCGCCGGTTCTGGTGCGCGCCTTGGTGTCGCCGAGCGGGTGGTCGACGAACGGGCTGGAGGGGCGGATCGTCACCTGACCGGCGTCGAGGCCGGGTACCTCCCGAGTGAGGTCGGCGAACTTCTCGGCGATGCGCGGCGCGCCGAGGATCTGGGCGAGCGCCTCGGCTTCCTCGTCGGTCAGCCGGAAGACGCGCTGCGCCTGATCGGGGTCTTCGTGCGGGTAGACCACCACCTCGAAGTCGCCGGTGCGCAGAGCCACGACGCCGATGCGGTCGCCGTCGCGGTTCTCGAACTCGAACCTCAGGCCGACGCCGGGTAGCAGTACCTCTTTGACATCCATGTCCCCATACTGCTGCCCCGCGGGCCGGATCAGGTGTGGACTCGGGCAGATTCGTCTTTTCGTTCCGGCGTCCAGCCCGGTGGGCCGAACACGTATCCCAGCCGGTCGGTCCACCGGCGGGCGCTGCGGACGTCGCGTGCGATCGCCACGTATTCGTGGGTCTGCAACTTCCAGATGTTGTAGGTGCCGACGGGTTTGGTCAGCCCGTAGTGCGGACGGAACACCTCCTGCTGGAAGGTGCCGAACAGCCGGTCCCAGATGATGAGGATGCCGCCGTAGTTGCGGTCCAGGTAGAGCTGGTCGCTCCCGTGGTGCACGCGGTGGTGTGACGGGGTGTTGAAGACGAACTCGATCGGTCGCCAGAGTTTGCCGACGCGCTCGGTGTGCACCCAGAACTGGTAGATGAGGTTCACCGAGAAACTCGCGAACACCACCCAGGGCGGAATCCCCAACAGCGGCAGCGGTATCCACGCCACGATCTCGCCGCTGTTGTTCCACTTCTGGCGCAGTGCGGTGGCGAAGTTGAAGTATTCGCTCGAATGGTGCGCCTGGTGTGCGGCCCAGACCAGCCGCACGCGGTGGGCGACCCGGTGGTAGGTGTACCACAGCAGGTCCACCCCGAGCAGGGCGATCGCCCAGGTGTACCACTTGTCCGCAGGCAGCTGCCACGGCGCGACATAGGCGTACAGCGCCGCGTAGCCGAGCACCGCGAGCAGCTTCCACCCGGCGGTGGTGGCGACCGACACCAGCCCCATCGAGATGCTGGTCCATGCGTCTTTGGTGTGGAACGCACCGGCGGGTGCCCGCTGCCCGTCGACGGTGCGCTCGAGCTTGCGGGCGGCGGTCCACTCGATGGTGAGCAGCAGCAGGAAAAACGGGATCGCGAACATCACGGGATCCCGCATCGGCGGTGGCAGAAAGTCCAGCACGGACCGCAACACGTCCATCAGCCCGGCAGCGTAGCCCAGTTACCGGAAGTTGAGTACCTGATCACCCCACGCCGCCTGCAGGTCCCGGTCGAGGTCGGTCACCGTCTTGTCCTGTTTGTCGATCACCAACGTGGCGCGGTCCTCGCGCCGGTAGCGGCGCCACACCGGTTCGCCGAGCGCCCCGGTGGGCTCACCGGTGGTCGCGAAGTTGACCCAGCGCCGCCGCATCCGCTGCGACACCTTCCTGCCCTGCTTGAGGCCGCCCAGCTTGAACGTCGGATCCTTCGGTCCGGCAACGAGATTGCCCCACACGTACGGCAGTTCGGTGGCGTGCGACGCGCCCAGCCGCAGCAGCCGCAGCATGGGGGTGCTGAAGTCGAACCGGTACAGGTACACCGACGCCGACGCGCTGTGCCCGTCGGCGAACCACAGCGTCGGCATCCGGAACCCGATGTCGCGTGCGACGCCCATGCCGACGGCTCTGGTCCGCATGCCCGCATAGGCGGCGCGGATCTCGTCCTCGGTGGGCAACGCGAGTCCGGGTTGCTCGGAGGCGATCCCCTCGAACATGGCCCGGATCGCCTCGGGCGTGATGGGCATCAGCGGCGACTTCATCCACCGGAACAGCGCCGCCTCGTGCTTGTTGGTGCCGATGATCAGCGGTACGGGATGCGTGCGCCCGGCACGTGCGGCCTGCACCGGGTAGTCCGCGACCACGTCGCCGTCGACGATCGGCGCGAACGCCAGGGTGCCCGGGGCCTGCGCGGGCACCTCGTTGAAGATCTGCTGGGACGCGGCCAGGATCGCCGGGATCGGCACGAGGGCCAACCGGGCGGCGTCATCCGGTTCGATCAGCAGCCGGTCGAGCAGCTGCCGGGCCACCCGGCGGGACCGCTCGGCGTCGTACACCGACGTCGCGGGCGAGCTCTGCGCGATCGCGGCCGAGAACAGTCCCTCGGCGGCCGGGCTGGCCAGCAGCGTCGTGACGATCCCTCCCCCGGCCGATTCGCCGAACAGCGTCACGCGGTCGGGGTCGCCGCCGAACGCCGCGATGTTGTCGCGCACCCACTGCAGCGCGAAGATCACGTCGCGCAACCCCAGGTTGGTGTCGAACCGCATGGCGCGGCTGCTGTATTCGGACAGATCGAGGAAACCGAACGCGCCCAGCCGGTAGTTGACGGTGACGACCACGACGTCGCCTTCGGAGGCCAGCACCCGGCCCCGGTAGAGCGGCTGGCTGGCCGAACCCAGCACGTAGGCACCGCCGTGCACCCACACCAGCACGGGCCTGCGGTCGCCGGGACGGCACCCCGAGGGCGCCCACACGTTGAGCGCCAGGCTGTCCTCGTCCTGCCTGCCGCCGAGGTCCAGCGGGATCCGCGGATCGGTCGGTTGCGGGCAGACCGGGCCCACCGATGTCGCGTCGATGACGTCGCGCCACGGCTCGGGCGGCTGCGGTGCGCGCCAACGCAACTCGCCGATCGGTGCGCGTGCGTAGCGAATCCCCAGCCACGCCTTCGCGGTTCCGTCGTCGGTGCCCCGCACCGGGCCGTATTGGGTCTCGGCCACCGGGCCGTCGACGATCCGTGCGGCGTTGGGCATCTGACCTCCTCGACGTTCTGACGACGTTGCGAACGACACGACCGGCAAAGCGTCATCCACGATACCCACGGCTCCTCGGAATCCGGTTTGAACTGCGGTGTTTCCGTGCGTACCGAAAAACCGGTCCCCGCCGTCACCGTCCCCGCGTCCGGGGAACGCCGATCCGCTAGGTTGTTCCGGTGCGGAAGTGGGCGTTGCTGTTGGGGGCCGTTGTCGTCGAAGTCACCGCCACACTGTCGCTGCGGGCGTCTCAGGATCACCCGCTGTGGCTGGTGCCCGTGGTCGCCGGTTACGTCGCTGCGTTCGTGTTGCTGACGTTGGTGTTGCGCGCGGGCATGCCCGTCGGGGTGGCCTACGGGATCTGGGGCGCGCTCGGCACCGCGAGCACCGCGGTCCTGGCCGCCGTGCTGTTCGGCGACCCCTTCACCTGGCCGATCGTGGCGGGTATCGGGCTGATCATCGCAGGCGTGCTGCTGGTCGAGTTCGGCTCCCACGAGCGCGAGGCCCGATCGTGATGTGGCTGGCGCTGGCAGGCGCGATCCTCGTCGAGGTGGTCGCGACGCTCGCGTTGCGGGCATCGGACGGTTTCCGGCGCAAGGCCTGGATCGTGCCGGTCGTGATCGGCTACACGGCCTCGTTCTACCTGCTGTGGGTCGCGCTGTCCCTCGGGGTGCCGGTGGGCGTCGCGTACGGCATCTGGACGGCGTGCGGTGTCGCACTCGTCGCGGTGGTGGCGCGTCTGCTGTTCCGTGACCCGCTCACACCGACGATGATGCTGGGCATCGCCCTGATCGCCTCAGGTGTGTTCACGATCGAGTTGGCCGGCGTCACGCACTGAGACCCGGTGTGGCCGCAGCGCCGTAGCCAGCACGATGGCCAGCACCCCCGCGGCGGGCACCGCCAACAGTCCGGCACGCAGACCGGCGGCGTCGGCCACCACCCCGACCAGCAGCGGTGCGCCGAAGAACCCCACGCGCATCAGCCAGGTGACGGCGGTGAGTCCGGTGCCCGGCCGCAGGCCGGGCAACTGGTCGGCGGCGTGCATGGCCGCGGGGATCAGCGTCGCCACACCGAAACCGGCCGCAGCGAAGCCCGCGACCGAGCCCACCGTGGTCGGAAAGGCCAGCGCGGCACCCATTCCCACGGCGGTGATGAGCCCGCCCGCGCGTACCACCGCGGTCTCGCCGAACCGGTCGACCACGCGGTCGCCGAGCATCCGGCCGATGAACATGAAGCCGACGAGCGCGATGTAGCCGAACGCGGCGACCGCGGGTGCGGTGTGCAGCGTGTCCCGCAGATACAGGGTGGCCCAGGAGCTTCCGGCGTCCTCGACCGTCGCGCCCGCGATCGCGATCACCACGAGCGCGAGCAGGATCAGGTAGACGCGCGGGCCGGCCCGCAGCCCGGCAGGGGCGTTGGCCGCCGGATGGTCGTCGTGGTCGTCGCCGGGCAGCAGGAAGCGGTACGCCGCGAGCGCGATGAGGCTGAACAGCACCGCGATCGCCCCGAGATGAACGCCGCGCGGGATGTGCAGCGCGATGGTGGCCGCACCGGTGAGCCCGCCGAGCACCGCGCCGATCGCCCACACCGCGTGCAGCGAGTTGATGATCGATCTGCCGTATTCGCGTTGCACGCGCAGCCCGTGTGCGTTCTGCGCGACGTCGACGATCGAGTCGCAGGCCCCGGCGAGGAACAGTACCCCGGCGAACAGGATCGGCGTCGGCGCCAGGCCCGCGGCGAGCACGAACGCCGCAAGTCCGACCGTGAGGGTGACCGCGACCCGCGAGCTGCGGAACCGGCGGATCAGCACCCCCGCCGTGAGTCCCGCGATGAGCGCCCCGCCCGAGAACGCCGCCACCGCCGCGCCGTAGGTGGCGTTGCTCAGGTGCAGGTCGGTCTTGATCTCCGGATAACGCGGCAGCAGGTTGGCGAAGATGGCCCCGTTCGTGAGGAACAGGGCCGCGACGGCAACCCTGGCGCGCCGCGTCATGACGGGGTCACGCTGTTGTGTCACCACTGAGGCGACACTACCGCTCGGGTTCACCCGCGACCGCGCGCGGGCAGTCTTGGCGCATGCTGCCAGGTTCTGTTGATCTGCCGCTGCTCGACGTCGGTTCGGTACGCGGTCGCGACGATTCGGTTGATCGTGTTGGCACGCAACCGAACCGCGTGGCACGCGGTATGCCGCACGGGGCGAGCGGGACATACCGGTGAACGAGGTCGGGCGGCGCGTCACGGCTCGGCACCGCAAGATTGAGGACGTGACCACCACATCGGAGACCGGTTCGATCTCGCCGGCCCTCGCCGAACTCGCCACCCGCTACGGCGTGGCCGTCGACTACCAGGACTGGGCGGGGCGTCGTATCGCGGTGCCGGAATCCACCCTGGTGGCGGTCCTCGATGCACTGGGGGTCGATGCGCGCACCGAGGACAGCCGCGCGGCGGCGCTGGCCGCGCACGATCGTGAGTACTGGCAGCGCGCGCTGCCGCCGATCGTGCTGGGCCGCTCCGGTGCCGTTTCGACGTTCTGGGTGCACGTGAACCACGGCGACGCGGTCGAGGTGGTCCTGACACTTGAGGACGGCACCACCCGGTCGGGGTTGCGACAGCTGGAGAACAACCGTCCGCCCTTCGACCTCGGCGACCGCCTGGTCGGTGAGGCCTCCTTCGAACTTCCAGGCGACCTGCCGCTGGGGTATCACCGCCTGCACGTCCGGGCCCGGGGGTCCGGGGACTTCGAAGCCGAGACCCCGGTGGTCATCTCCCCCGCCAGGTTGGCGCCGCCCACCCGCCTCGGTGCGCGACGCACCTGGGGGATGGCCGTGCAGCTCTACAGCGTTCGCTCCAAGAATTCTTGGGGCACAGGCGATCTCACCGACCTGACCGATCTTGCGGTGTGGTCGGCGGCGCGGCACGACGCGGGTTTCGTGCTCATCAACCCGTTGCACGCGGCGTCACCGGCCGCGCCCATGGAGCCTTCTCCGTACCTGCCGACCTCGCGGCGTTTCGTCAACCCGCTGTATCTGCGGGTCGAGGCGATCCCCGAATACGCCGAGGTCCGCGGACGCGGGCGGATCCGCAAGATCCGAACGTCGGTCAACCAGCGCGCGGTCCGCAACGGGCGCATCGACCGAGATGTCGCCTGGAAGGCCAAACGTGCTGTCTGCGAACAGGTTTACCGTGTTCCACGATCGGCCGGGCGGGATATCGCCTACGCGGCCTACCGGGCGCGCGAGGGCCGCAGCCTCGACGATTTCGCGACCTGGTGCGCGTTGACCGAACGGTACGGCAACGACTGGCACACCTGGCCGGCCGAACTGCGGCATCCGCGCAGCGACGAGGTGGCGGCGTTCGCGGCCACGCACGCCGACATCGTCGACTTCCATCGCTGGCTGCAGTGGCAACTCGACGACCAGCTGACGGCGGCGCAGGCCACCGCAACGCAGGCGGGCATGCAGTTGGGCATCATGAGCGATCTGGCAGTCGGGGTGGATCCGAACGGCGCCGACGCGTGGTCGCTGCAGGAGGTGCTGGCGCTCGGCGTCAGCGCCGGGGCGCCACCCGACGAGTTCAACCAGCTCGGACAGGACTGGTCGCAACCACCGTGGCGGCCCGACAAGCTCGTCGAGCACGCGTACGAACCGTTCCGCGCGGTGGTCAACACCGCGCTGCGGCATTCCGGTGGCGTCCGCGTCGACCACATCATCGGCATGTTCCGGTTGTGGTGGATCCCCAAGGGCGCGCCGCCGACCGAGGGCACCTATGTCCGCTACGACCACGAGGCGATGATCGGCATCATCGCGCTCGAAGCGCACCGGTCCGGCGCGGTCGTGGTCGGCGAGGACCTCGGCACGGTCGAACCGTGGGTGCGCGACTATCTGCACGACCGGGGCCTGTTCGGCACGTCGATCCTGTGGTTCGAATCGGACGGGGCCGGCGGCCCGCTGCCCGCCGAACGCTGGCGCGAGTACTGCCTGTCGTCGGTGACCACCCACGATCTGCCGCCCACCGCGGGCTACCTGGCCGGCGAACATGTCCGACTGCGCGAGGAACTCGATCTGCTCACGCGGCCCGCGGCAGAAGAACTGGCCGACGACCGCGCCGCGCAGGCCGCGTGGCTCGACGAGTTGCGGCGCGTCGGCCTGCTCGGGCCGGAGCCGTCACCCGACACCGAGACCGTCGTGCTGGCACTGCACCGCTACCTGGGCCGCACGCCGTCGAAGCTGCTGGCGTTGTCGCTGACCGACGCGGTCGGCGATCTGAAGACGCAGAATCAGCCGGGCACCACCGACGAGTACCCCAACTGGCGGGTGCCGCTGAGCGGTCCCGACGGCCGTGCGCTGCTGCTGGAGGACGTGTTCGACGACGTCCGCGCCGCTCGTCTCGCCGACGCGATGGCCGGCGCGGCGAAGGGTGCGGCGCAGGAAATGCCGCAGGAATGACGCAAAGGCGGCCGCGGGTGTAACGCCGCGGGCCTCCGCAGCGGTTTCACATTCGTCACAGCTGCGATATGTTCGCAACCGCAACCGACTGACGGAGATCACGTGAAGAAGCTTGTTGTACTCGGCGGCGGACTGGTCGCTGCGGGCTCGGTGGCCCTGCTCGGCACGGGGGTCGCCACCTCGCAACCGACCTCGACCTCGATCAACGTGGTCGGCGAGCCGTACATGAAGGCGTTGCAGATCCTCAAGAGCCAGGGCATCAAGGCCACGTTCGGCGGATCGCGCGGAAGCGCCCTGCCGCAGGCCGAGTGCCTGGTGGACTCCCAGAAGATGAACTCCAGCGGCAAGATGATCCTGATGCTGGACTGCACCGAGGCGGCCGCACAGCAGGCACAGGACACCGCGGTCTCCGGCGGCCCGCGCGTGGGCAGCAACGGCGTCACCACCGTGACCCCCACCCCGGTCGTGCCGATCGCAGGCGCCCCTGGCGCAGGCACCCCACCGCCCGCGTAACGCCCCCCTGATCTACCTGGTGAGCCCGCGATCCGCACCGGATCTCGGGCTCACTCTTTTTCCTGCGCGACACGCGCGTCGCGCAGGCATGACGCAAACATGCGGTACCGGCGTTCCCACGTACTTTGTACACTGCTGGGCAGACCACTCAACTCCAGGGAGGCCCGACATGTTGCGTCCACTGCGGTTCGACCACGAGATCGACCCCGGACCTGTGCAGATCCAGGCCCGCAAGGTGCATTTCGATGTCAGCGGTATCCCACTGCACTGGATCCCCGGACACCCCGTGGCCTCGACCATGGTCAACCTGTTCAACGTGGTGCTCCCGGTGGCCGAGCACTGGTTCGTCGCGACGTTCAACGAGGCGCTGCCCTACGTGAAGGACCCGAAACTCGCCGACGACATGCGCGGCTTCATCGGCCAGGAGGCCACCCACGCCGAGACCCACGACAAGGTGCTGGAGGAGTTCCTCACCGCGCACGACGTGCACTACCGGCCGATCCTCGAACTCGTCGACCACATGTTCAACAGGATGCTCGCACCCAAGCCCACCGACGACCCACGCGTGCGGCTCAACGACCTGTGCGACCGGCTGTGGCTGATCGCGGCGATCGAGCACTACACCGCGGTGCTCGGCGACTTCGTGCTCAACTGCACGTGGGACGACCACGGCGCCGACCCGACCCTGACCGATCTCTTCCGCTGGCACGGCGCCGAGGAGGTCGAGCATCGCAGCGTGGCCCACGATGTCGCGGTCTACTTCCAGGACAGCTACTTCAGCCGTGTGCGGGCCATGACCATCGCGGCGACCGCGGTGTACATGTTCTTCCAACGCGGTACGTGGGCGATGATCAGGAAGGACCCCACGCTCGACATCGGGTGGTGGAAGATGCACCGGTTGCGCATGCGGGACTCGAAACTCGGTCTGCTGCCCAAGTTCTCGACGATGTTCGGCACCAACACACTCGCGTACTGCCGCCCGTCGTTCACTCCCGAGGAGATGGGTTCGACGGCACAGGCCGTCGCGTATCTGGCCACCTCCCCCGCTGCCCGGGCGGCGCACCTGTGACCGCGATGCTGTCGCGGTACCGGCAGTTGCCGCCGAGCGCCAACGGGCGGTTCCGGCACGACCCGATGCTCCTGATGGCGCAGGTCGCCCTCAAGACCATGTGGGGCGTGACGCGCCACATCCGCAGGCCGTCCCCGCCGCCGGCCACCGATCGCACGATCGGGTTGCGGGTCGTGGATCGCCAGGTCGTCGCGCACGATCAGGACGTCATCGCACTGACGCTCGCGGCCGCCGACGGCCGCGCGCTGCCGCGCTGGTATCCGGGGTCGCACATCGACGTGCATCTGGCGAGCGGCCGGATCCGGCAGTACTCGCTGTGCGGCGATCCCGACGCGGGCACCTACCGGATCGCGGTGCGGCGCATCCCCGATGGCGGTGGCGGATCGGTCGAAATCCACGACAGCGTGCACGTCGGATCCCGGCTCGCCACGCACGGCCCGCGCAACGCGTTCCCGCTCACCGTCCCCGGCTACGGGTCGCCCGCGCAGCGTTTCCGTTTCATCGCGGGCGGTATCGGTATCACGCCGATACTCCCGATGCTCGACCTCGCGCAACGTCTCGGTGTCGACTGGTCGATGATCTACTGCGGACGACACCTCGACAGCCTGCCGTTCCTCGAAGAGCTCGAGCGTTACGGCGACCGCATCCAGATCCGCACCGACGATCGCCACGGACTGCCCACCGCCGCGGACCTGCTCGGCCCATGCCCGGCGGGCACCACCGTCTACGCGTGCGGACCGGCTCCGATGTTGACCACGACCCGGTCGGCACTCGTCGGCCGCGACGACGTCGAACTGCATTTCGAGCGGTTCGCGGCACCGCCTGTGGTCGACGGCACCGAGTTCTCGGTCACGATCGCGTCGACGGGCGAGACGGTGTCCGTCGGCGCCGACGAGACGCTGCTCGCGGCGCTGAACCGGGCCGGGGTGCCCGCGCCGTACTCGTGCCAGCAGGGGTTCTGCGGAACCTGCCGGGTCCGTGTGGTCCCACGTGAGGGTGACGGCGATGTGCAGCACCGGGACACCCTGCTCACCGACCCCGAACGTGCCGCGGGATACCTGCTCACGTGCGTCTCACGTGCCGGAAACGGTCAGGCACTGACTCTCGAACTCTGATCTGCGGCGGTACCATTCGGCCCATGCCATTGGCCGCTGGTGAGACATTCGCGGGCTACACCATCATCCGTCCGCTCGGGTCCGGGGGTATGGGCGAGGTGTACCTCGCCGCGCACCCCCGGCTGCCCCGGCAGGATGCGCTCAAGGTGCTGCCTGCGGCGATCTCCGCCGACTCCGAGTACCGCGAACGCTTCAACCGCGAGGCCGACATCGCCGCCGCGCTGTGGCACC
The DNA here is from genome assembly GCF_001187505.1 of Mycolicibacterium goodii. Next base: position 4,602,319 of record NZ_CP012150.1, on the reverse strand, counting down.
CGCACATCGTCGAGATCCACGACCGCGGCGAGCACGACGGGCAATTGTGGATCGCGATGGACTACGTCGACGGCACCGATGCGGCCAGGCTTCTCAAAGAGCAGTTCAGTGGCGGCATGCCCCCGCACCAGGTGTGCGAGATCGTCACGGCCGTGGCCAACGCGCTCGACTACGCCCACCAGCGGGACCTGCTGCACCGCGACGTCAAACCGGCCAACATCCTGCTCGGGCATCCCGGTACCGACGATCAGCGGATCATGTTGGCCGACTTCGGCATCGCGCGCTACGCCAGCGAGGCCAGCGGTCTGACCGCGACCAACATGACAGTCGGCACGGTGACGTACGCCGCGCCCGAGCAACTGCTGGGACACGACCTCGACGGCCGGGCCGACCAGTACGCGCTCGCCGCGACCGCCTACCAACTGCTGACGGGCCGCACGCCGTTCGAACACTCCAACCCGGCGGTGGTGATCAGCCAGCACCTGTCGGCCGCGCCTCCCGCGGTGGGCAGCCACCGGCCCGATCTCGCCACACTCGATCCGGTGTTCGCCAAGGCGCTGGCCAAGGACCCCAAGGACCGGTATGTCCGGTGCGCCGATTTCGCGCGGGCGCTGCGTCATCGCCTGGACGAGGTCGCCGGCGCAGACGATCCCGACGCCACCCGGCTGGCCCCGGTGGTCACGGGCCCCGTTTCGCACAAGCGGTCGTCGCACAAGAAGCCTTCCCGGCCGAAGACAGCCGCGGTGATCGCCGCGGTCCTCGGCGTGCTCCTGGTGGCCGCGATCGTCGTTGCGACTGTGGAGTTCCGGCGCGCCGACGACGAACGTCCCGTGGTGTCGGCGGCGACCACCACCCACACCACGACGCCGGTTTCCTCCGCGGCCCCACCGCCGTCGACGGAGGTGACCGATACGGTCACCGTGACCGACACCGCGACGGACACCACCACGGTCGACACGGCAACTCCCACAACCACAACCGCCGTCACCGCCACCGGTGCCGCCGCGACGCAGACCGCCGTGATCGGCGCGTCGTGCTCGCCTGTGGGTGCCACGGCGACCACCGCGAACGGTTCGACGGCGTATTGCTCGACGCTGTCGACCACGGGCGCGTCGATCTGGTCGCTCACGCAGGGCACCATCCCGAGCCCGACGGTCACACCCGCCGCGACCGACGAACCCCTGCCGTTCGCCGAGGAGTCCCCGGTGCGGGTGTGCATGCAGCAGACCGGGATGACCCGCCGCGAGTGCCGCGAGTCCATCCGGCGCAGCAACGGTTTTCCCTGACCGCCCGCCCTACGCCGGGGCCGCGTCGCCCCCGTCGCGGCAGTCGGCCAGATCGGGTGCGGCCATCAACTCGTCGAGCAGCGGCCGCTGACCGGTGAGCAGCTTGTGCCGGGCCTCCGCCACCGGAAACCATGCCGCACGGTCGATTTCGGGAAACTCCTTGAGCGTGCCCGACCCCTTCGGCCACTCCATGGTGAAAGTGTTGCTGCGCGCCGCGGTTGCGTCCAGGTCGCCGCGCACCGCGAACACGGTGACCACCTTGCCGCCGGACTGACGCACCGGGGTGAGGTCGATGCGCGGACCGTCCGGTGGCGGCGCCCCGAGTTCCTCGCTGAACTCGCGCCGCGCTGCCGCCCACGGATCTTCGTCGTCGGTGTATTCGCCTTTCGGCACCGACCATGCCCCGTCGTCGCGGCGGGCCCAGAACGGCCCGCCCGGATGGACGATCAGCACTTCGACGATCCCGTCGACGATGCGGTAGAGCAGCACTCCGGCACTGAGTTTCGGCATGCGGTCACGTTACGACACCACGCCGTCGAAGTGACGGCAGTCACTTTGCTGCAAGGGGTATGGCAGGCATCACCGAAATCGGTTGGGGCGCCGTGGAATGTGGCCCATCTGACAGGCATTGCCAAACGCGCGATCTCACCACAAGCCTTATACGCAACGGGAATGAAAACCCTGAGCTGGGAGTTTAACCGGACGTAACACAAAAGAGGACAACAGATGTTGCGCCGATGAACGTCGCATCAGCTGGCATGCGCGCTCGGCGCAATGACAAAAGAACAACGTAGGAGAAGACGAATGAAGAAGCTCGGGTTTGCCGCAGCGCTCGCCGGTGGCGTCACCGCCGCGGTGATCGGCCTGGCCGGTACGGCCGCCGCCGCACCCTCGGGACCCGTCAGCGCACAGGACACGATCAACGAACTGCAGTCGGAGGGTTACACCGTGGTGGTCAACCGCGTGGGGACCACTCCACTGAGCGAGGCCACCGTCGTCTCGGTCCGGCCCGGCCAGACCTTCAGCCGGACCGACTCTTCGGCTCCGGGTGGCCGCGACGCCCTGCAGACCACCGTCACCAACAAGACGGTCTACGTCGACGTGAAGTAACCGGCGTCACGGCGAAAACGTCACCAGGGGCACCCTTTTGGGTGCCCCTTTTTCGTGTCTTCGCCGGAATCGGTGTCGGCGATAGAGTTCTGCAGCGTGGCACCTTTCACCCGCTATGTCGCACTGGGCGACAGCCAGACCGAGGGCCTCTGGGACGGCGACGACACGGTTGGGCTGAGGGGATTCGCCGACCGGCTCGCCGCCGAACTCGACGGGCTGCACCCGGGGCTGGCGTACGCGAATCTGGCGATCCGCGGCAAGCGGATCCGCGATGTGCTCGATGAACAGTTGCCGCCGGCCCTGCAGATGCGCCCCGATCTGGTCACCATCTGCGTCGGCATGAACGACGTGACCCGGCCGGGGCGGTCGTTCGGCGCCGCCCTCGGCGACCTGGACAGGATCTATGCCGCGCTCGCGCAGACCGGCGCCACGGTGGTCACCACGACGTTTCCCGACATCGTGCGGATCCTGCCGGTCGGTCGCCTGCTCAACCGGCGAGTGCTGCTGATCAACGACGCGATCCGGGAAGCGACCCGGCGACACGGCTTCCGGCTGGTCGACCTCTACAACGCACCGTCGATGAACGAGATCGAGACGTGGAGTCCCGACCGCGTGCACGGCTCACCCCGCGGGCACATGTTGTTCGCCGCCGCCGCGGCCGAAGCACTGGATCTGCCTGGGAGCAACCATGATTGGGCACTGCCGAGTGCGTCCGCCGAACCCGGGTCGGTCAGATCCCGCGCGCACTCGCAGGTGCTGTGGACCCGCAACATGCTGCTGCCGTGGGCGTGGCGGCATCTGCGGGGCCGGTCCGGTGGCGACGGACGGACGCCGCGGCGCCCGGTGCTGGCCGAAGTGAGTTGTTAGAAGCCGAACATCGGCCACGGCACGTTCATCGGCAGGTCCGGCGGCACGCCCTGGCTGAGCTTGGCCACCATCGCCGGGCAGAACATCGACACCGCGATCCCGGTGAACATCGTGGCGGGCCCCAGCGGCATACCGCCGGTGTCGGCGACGTTGGACGCGACATCGGCGGCGCTCTGCCCCTGTTCGGCGAGCATCGGGCACACCGCCTGACCCATCGCGGCCGCCTGCGCCGGATCGACCGCGTTCACCCCGGCCTGACCGAGCGCATCGACGAAGGCCTGGTCGGTGGGAGCGCCCGGGACCGCGGGGTCGACGGGAATCCCCGGCACCGCAGGGTCGGCCGGGTCGGCATGGGCCGGAGCGACGCCGATGGCGGTTGCCGCCATCACGCCTGCCATCGCGGCCGTGACGACACCGACGGCCTGGAGGTTTCTGCGCATCCTTGGATCGTACGGGCCGAAGCGTCGCTGCCGGCCTCAGATGCCGGTCCAGGCCGAGTCGAGTTCCTTCGCCACGTCGATGACCTTGGCCTTCTCGGATTCGGGGCTGTCGATCTCCCCCGCGACATGGGCGGCGATGAAGCGTTTGATCTCGGCGTCCACGCCGGCGAGGATGCGCAGCACCTCGGCGCGCAGAGACTTCGACGTGACATGGATCGAGATGTCCGAAGGCCGTGGTTTCTTGACGTCCAGGATCAACAGCAGCGGCCTGGCGGCGAGCGCGTGCGCGCGCAGCGCGATCTCACCGAACACCATGAACTGCGGCCGGTCGATCCGCAGATCGATGACCATGTCGATCTCCAGCGGGATCCGGATCGAGAACGTGATGGTGTCGCCGACCTCGCGGCTCACCCGGGGCTTCTGGATCTTGACCCGCGCGGTGACCTTCGCGATCCTGCCCGGGCCCTGCGCGATGGGTCCCATCTCGAACTCGTCGCCGGCGATCGCGCCGATCGCGTCGCCGACGCGGTCCTCGGACACCGCAACCTCGAAAAACCGTCGCCCGAATTCCTCGTAGGTGATGTAGTCGTGGTCAGCCATGGTCTGACTACGGTCTCACGTCGCGGACCCGCCGCGGTACCGGCGGGCCGGTGACACGCTGGTCCGGCTCAACCCTGGCGCGCGGCGGCGTCGGTGAAGTACCGCACCCGCCGGATCCCGTTCGGGGTCAGTTCGGCGATCAGCACGGCGCGCCCGGACCGCGTGTCGATACCGGCGACGGCGCTGGCGCCCGACACGATGACCTTGCGCCAGCAACCCCCGACCGTCATTGCGGTCAACTTCGAGGCGCCCAGCGGGGTGGCCTCGCCCGAAAGCACGCGGGCGTCGCGTCTGAGCTTGCGCCGCACCGACACCTCGTCACCGGCGCACAGATTGTCGAGCAGCCCGGTGAACCGCCGTCTGCTGTGGCTGGGCGGTCGCGCACCCACGCCGCGGAATCCGGCCGCGAACCCCACTGCGCCGACCGGGCCCTGGTTGCGCAGCAGGGCACCGGCCAGTTGCAACCCCACCGGGACGGCGCGGGTTCCGTGGCGCAGGAACTGCAGGACCATCGCGGGCAACTCCCAGTACGCCTGTAGTTCGGTGATGCGGGCCCGGTCGGGACCATCGCCGAGCTCGGGTTCCAGCGCGTAGCGCAGGTAGGCCGGGATCCGCATCGTCACCGCGGCGCCATCGGCAGCGCCCATGGCGACCTCGAGCTCGAGGTCGCGGATCACGGTGTCACCGGCGACGATGTCGACATCGCGGTGGAACGTGATGTCGCGCGGCCCGATGAACGTGTCGTAGAACTGTGCGATCTCGGCGGGCCCCCGGTGCGGCCGCGAACCCACGGGGTCCTCGATGCGTCCGCCGTCAGCGAACAATCCCACCCATCCGGCCCGGTCGTGCGCGGCCGCAGCCTGCGGTGATCGTTCGACCGCGGTCAACAGCTCGGCACGTGTCAGGCCCATAGGCATCATTTATCATCTCCCGGCTCTCCGGGAACGCGCACACTGGAGGTTGACCCCGTTCGGCTGAGGAGGACGCGATGAGCGGTAACGGACCTTTCGGATTCGATCCCGAGGATTTCGATCGCGTCGCGCGCGAGGCGGGTGAAGGCCTGCGCGATGCCCTCGACCAGATCAGCAGGTTGTTCACGACGTCCGGCGAGCGGGCCGGCCTGGCCGGGCTGCTCGACGAGTTCGCGCGCTTCTCGCGCCCGAGGACCGAGCCGGAGACCACGGGCGAGAAGGGCGACGGGGTGTGGGCGATCTACACGGTCGACGACCAGGGCGGCGCCCACATCGAGCAGTTGTTCCCCACCGAGCTCGACGCGTTGCGGGCCAACGCCACCAACACCGATCCCGTGCGCCGCGTACGTTTCCTGCCCTACGGCATCCCGGTGAGCGTGCTCGACACGGCACCCAAGTCCTCCGGCGAGACCGGCGAAGGTTCGGCCACCGACGACTGAACGGCCCGAAAACAGGAGCCGGAAAACAGGGGATGCGCCACGGCCACCCGCTAGGCTTCTGCCCCATGGCACACCTGCGTCCAGGTGGCCGGCAGAGTTGAGGGTGGAGCATGATTCGCGAACTTCTCGTGGCGACGGCGGTCGCCGGGGCCGCACTGGCAACAGCACCCGGGGCGGCGGCCGACGACGACAGCAACATGTACTTCGACGAACCCGGTCGCTATTCGACGGACGTCCCCGGCATGAGCTACGAGGCGTACATGGGTGCACCGTGCTTCAGCTGGGAGCGCAACGTCTTCGGCCGCGGTCCCGGCGGGATGGCGATGCAGTGCAAGTGGATCCCGAACCAGTGGCCGCCGGTCTCGACGGGGTTCTGGACGTATTCCTATCCGCTGCACGGTGTCCAGGACATCGGCGCGCCGTGCCCGGGCCCGCAGGCCGCCGCCCAGTCGCCCGACGGCAGGCCCATGCTGTGCCTGGGTGAGCGCGGCTGGCAGCCCGGGGTGTTCACCGGAGACGGCTTCTTCCCGGTGTGACATTTCGGCGCGATCGCCCGGCCATACAGGTCGGCCGCTGTTGTATGGTCAGCGTTGTATGGTCGTGGGATCCCGTCACACAGGAGTGCCATGAGCGTTTCGTTCGATCTGTCCACGGTCTTTTCCACGGTGGCGCGCGCGATCCCCGACCAGACCTTCGTGGTGTGGCGTGACCGGCGGCTGACCTACTCCCAGTTCGATGCGCGCGTCGACGGTTTCGCGCGTTTCCTGGTCTCGGCCGGGCTCGGCGTGCACACCGAACGGGCCGAACTCGCGGGCCATGAGTCCGGACAGGACCATCTCGGCATCTATCTGCGCAACGGCAACGAATACCTCGAGGCGATGGTCGGCAGCTACCGCGCCCGGGTCGCGCCGTTCAACGTCAGTTACCGCTACGTCGAGGACGAACTGCTCTACCTGCTCACCGACTCCAACGCCCGTGCGCTGGTCTTCAACGCCGAATTCGCACCGCGGGTGGCCGCGATCCGCGACCGGTTGCCGAGCCTAGCGGTGCTCATCCAGGTGGCCGACGATTCGGGCAACGAATTGCTGCCTGGCGCAGTCGATTACGACGCCATCCTGTCCACCTCGGAACCCGACGGCGCAATGCCGACGCCATCCGGCGACGACCTGTACATCCTGTACACGGGCGGCACGACGGGTATGCCCAAGGGCGTCCTGTGGCGTCAGCACGACATCTTCCTGTCGTCGATGGGCGGACGCCCCTTCGGCGCCGAGAACTTCCTGTCCTCATACGCCGAACTCGCCGACAAGGCACGGTCATCGGCCGGCGCCATGTCGATGCTGATGATCCCGCCGTTGATGCACGGCGCCGCCCAGTGGGCGTCGTTCACCGCGATCACCATGGGCGGAAAGCTGGTCATCCCCGACGACGTGGTGCGCCTGCGCCCCGACGAGGCGTTGCGGCTCGCCGAACGTGAACGCGTCATGAGCATTCCGGTCGTCGGCGACGCCATCGCCCGCCCGCTGATCGACGAGATCGAGACCGGGAACTACGACCTGTCCGGGCTGATCACCATCAGCAACGGCGGCGCGCCGATGTCCCCGACCGTGCGGTCGCGCATCCTGGCGGCCCTGCCGCACCTCATGCTGCTCGACGCGGTGGGCGCGTCCGAATCGGGGGCGCAGATGAGTGCGTACACCACCACCGGCGCCGAGACCCCGACCGCGACCTTCACGCCGCAACCCGACACCGCCGTGGTGTCGGAGGATCTCACCCGCGTGCTCGGCCCCGGCGAGGGCGGCGGCTGGCTGGCCCGGCGCGACCTGATCCCGCTGGGTTACCTCGGCGACGCCGCCAAGACCGCGCGCACCTTCCCCACCGTCGACGGCGTGCGGTGGTCGGTGCCGGGCGACCGGGCAAACGTGCTGCCGGACGGGCGTATTCAGCTGTTGGGCCGCGACTCGGTGACCATCAACTCCGGCGGGGAGAAGATTTTCGTCGAGGAGGTCGAGCGTGCCATCGCCGCGCACCCGGCGATCTACGACGTCGTCGTGGTGGGCAGGCCCTCGGAACGCTGGGGCAGCGAGGTCGTGGCCGTCGTCCAGTTCGCCGAAGACGCCTCTGCGACCGACGACGAACTCGTCGAGGTGTGCGCGCGGTCCATCGCGCGCTACAAGATCCCCAAGGCGTTCATCCGGACGGCCCAGATCGTGCGCTCGCCCGCCGGGAAGGCCGACTACCGGTGGGCCAGGGATGTCGCGACGGCGGCCGTCCCGTCCTGAATCAGTCTGCGGTGCTGCCGCTTTCCTGATCGCCGGTGGCGACGGCGACCGGCCGCAGGTAGGTCCAGGCGAAGAAGATCGCGGCGACGACGAGCAGCGCCAGGCCCACCCACCAGTTCGCGTCGGTGCCGATGTAGAGGTCGACGCGATTGTCGGCGGGCCCGGCCTCGTGCTCGGCCAGCAACCCGGGTGCCAGGCCGACGATGAGCAGCACCACACCGTAGATCGCCATCAGCGAGCCGATGATGCTGCGGATGTCGAACAGGCGGAAGCGGTGTGGTGCGTTGGTGTTGTCGGTGACTTTGTCAGACATTCGGGCTCCAGGTTCAGTGGAAGACGATGTTGAGCACGACGGCGAGTCCGATTGCGACCGCCGCCAGCGGCGTCGCCCTCAGATACCAGGGCTTCCCTGCGCTCTCGGGGTCGTGGAAGATCTCGCGCGGGGTCTCCGAGTACACCAGGCCTGTGAGTTCGTGCGCGGGTTTGGGCGCGGTAACCAGGCTCACCACCACGCTGACCGCGATGTCGACGACGAAGGCCGCGGCCGCCGCCACGAACGGCACACCCTGCCCGGGCAGGTTGATCACGCCGGACTCGCCCAGCAGGAAAACGGCGACGGCAGAGAGGGTCCCGGCCACCAGACCGGTCCAGCCCGCGGTCGCGGTCATCCGGCGCCAGAACATGCCGAGGATGAATGTCGCGAACAGCGGGGCGTTGAAGAACCCGAACAGTGTCTGCAGGTAGTCCATCAGGTTGGAGTAGCCGGCCGCGATCAGCGCGGTGAAGATCGCGAGCACGGTCGCGGCCACCGTCGCGATGCGGCCGACCCCGATGTAGTAGCCGTCGGGACGGTCCTTGACCACGTACTGCTGCCAGATGTCGTAGCTGAAAACGGTGTTGAACGCCGAGATGTTGGCGGCCATGCCCGCCATGAACGATGCCAGCAGACCGGTGATCGCCACGCCGATCAGGCCGTTGGGCAGGATGTCGCGGATCATCACGAGCATCGCGTCGTTGTAGGTGACATCGCCGGAGCCCGTGGACTTCAGTTGCACGACGTCGCCGATCACCGCGCCGGCGATCATGCCGGGGACCACCACGACGAAGGGGATGAACATCTTCGGGAACGCCGCGATGATCGGCGACCGCCGGGCCGCCGAGATCGAATCCGATGCCATGGCGCGCTGCACCTCGACGAAGTTCGTCGTCCAGTACCCGAAGGACAACACGAAGCCGAGGCCGAACACGATGCCGATCACCGACCACACCGGGCTGGAGAATCCCGACAGCGCCTGACCGGGCCACGTGGTCAACTGCTCGTTCACCGACGCGGTCACCGCGCCGTCGGACATGGTGTCGATCACCTTGTCCTTCAACCCGCTCCAGCCGCCGACCTTGATGAGACCGAAGATCGTCAGCGGCACCAGGAAGGCCAGGATCACGAAGAACTGCAGCACCTCGTTGTAGATGGCGGCCGAGAGTCCGCCCAGCGCGGTGTAGGTGAGCACGATCAGCGCCGCGACGATCAGCGACAGCCACTGGTTCCAGCCGAGCAGCACGTTGATCACGGTCGCCAGCAGGAACAGGTTGACACCCGCGATCAGCACCTGCGCGACGGCGAAGCTGATGGCGTTCACCAGGTGTGCGCCCGGCCCGAACCGCCTGCGCATGAACTCGGGGACGCTGCGGACCTTGGAGCCGTAGTAGAACGGCATCATCACGATGCCGAGGAACACCATCGCAGGCACGGCGCCGATCCAGTAGTAGTGCATGGTCGACAGGCCGATCTCGGCGCCGTTGGCCGACATGCCCATGATCTCGATGGCGCCGAGGTTGGCGGAGACGAACGCCAGACCCGTCACCCACGCGGGCATCCGGCGGCCGGACAGGAAGAAGTCCAGGCTCGTCGAGATCTGGTTGCGGGCGACGTAGCCGATGCCCAGGACGAAGACGAAGTAGATCGCGATCAGCACGTAGTCGATTGCACCGACCGAGAGGCGCAGGACGTTCTCCGCTGCCAGATCTGCGGCCAGTGTTGTGGTCGTGGTCATCCACACCTCTGAGTGGTCCGGTTGGTCGTATCGGCCAATTTGTGTCGAAAACAATCAGAACGTAACAGCCTGATCGCCAGGGTATGTCATCCTGGGTGCGATTTTGTTTGTTAGTGTTCGATTTCCCGATTCAACCATGCGCCTCCAGGAGGTGACCCGCGAGCATGCTTGCCGCCGAACGCCGCCGGGCGATCCTGCGCGCCCTCGACGACGGAGGTGGTGCGGTACGGGTCGCCGACCTCGCGACGCGCCTGCGGGTCTCCGAGATGACGGTGCGCCGTGACCTCGACGCCATGGACGCCGAGGAGCTGCTGCGCAAGGTGCACGGCGGCGCGGTCAGCCGCCACCACCGCGGCGAGGAGCCCGTGTCCTCGGTCAAGGCCGCACAGCAGCGCGCCGAGAAGGCCGCGATCGCCGATCTGGCGGCCACGACCGTCGCCGACGGCGTCACGATCGCGCTCAGCGCGGGCACCACGACCACCGAGTTGGCCCGCAGGCTGCGCCGACGGCCGTCGATCTCGGTGGTCACCAACTCGCTGTCGGTGTTCGACGTGCAGACCGGCCGCACAGCCGACTCCGACGACGGCGTCGAGGGGCCCACGGTCTACCTGTGCGGCGGCACCCGCACCCCGTCCGACGCCCTGGTCGGACCCGTCGCCGAGACCGCGATCGCGTCGTTCCGGGTCGACGCCACCTACGTCGGGGTCCACGGCATCGATCCCGACGCCGGTCTCACCTCGCCGAACATCGCCGAGGCACATACCAACCGGGCGCTGATCAACATCGGCGCCAAGCTCATCGTGTTGGCCGACCACACCAAGTACCGCGAGGTCGGCACCAACGTCTTCGCCGACCTCGGGCAGGTCGACACCCTCATCACCGACGACAAACTGGCGGCCGCCGACCACGCGACGCTGGCCGCACACGTCGGCTCCGTCCTGATCGCCGAGGTGAACCCACCACGATGACCGAACCGTTGCGCTGGACGCTCGCCGACGGCCGCGAACAGCTGTATTTCTCGCTACCCGGGCACACACCGGCCCCGGTGGCCGACCGCAGGCCGCTGCCGCCACGCGCAAAAGAGCAGTCGCAGTTGCGTTTCGACCGCCAGACCGGCCAATGGGTGGTCATCGCCGCGCTGCGGCAGGACCGCACCTACCTGCCCGCGGCCGATCAGTGCCCGCTGTGTCCGGGACCCACCGGCGAGACCAGCGAGGTGCCCGCACCCGACTACGACGTCGTGGTGTTCGAGAACCGCTTCCCCAGCCTGTCCGGCGGCGCTGACTTCCGGTTGCCCGACCCCGCGGCGTCGGGCGCCGGGTTTGTCTCCGCACCCGGGCACGGCCGCTGCGAGGTGATCTGCTTTTCCAGCGACCACACCGGCGCCTTCGCGCAGCTGCCGCTGCAGCACGCGCGCCTTGTGGTCTCGGCGTGGCGACACCGTACCGCAGACCTGTTGAACCGCAACGGTATCGAGCAGGTGTTCTGTTTCGAGAACCGCGGCGAGGCGATCGGTGTCACGCTCAACCACCCGCACGGGCAGATCTACGGCTACCCGTACCTGACCCCGCGCACCGAACACATGCTGCGGGTCGCAGGCGAGCACCGCGCCCGCAACGGCTCCAACCTGTTCGCGGATCTGCTGGCGCGCGAACGCGCCGACGGCGTGCGGATCGTCGCGCGGACCGATTCGTTCACCGCGTTCGTGCCGTTCGCGGCACGCTGGCCCGTGGAGGTGCACATCTACCCGAACCGGTTCGCGCACAGCCTGCTCGATCTCGAAGACACCGAACTGGACGAGTTCACCCAGATCTACCGCGACATCCTGGGCCGGTTCGACCGCATGTACCCCACCGAACTGCCCTACATCTCGGCGCTGCACCAGTACCGGGACAGCGAACGGCAGCGCGAGGGTTACTTCCACGTAGAGTTGATGTCGGTGCGCCGCAGCGAGAACAAACTCAAGTACCTCGCCGGAAGTGAGTCGGCGATGGATGCTTTCATCAGCGATGTGACGCCCGAAAGCGTCGCACAGCGACTGCGAGAGGTCTGACGGTGGGCGATACGGTCACCTACGCCGCCCCCGGGCGGATCAATCTGATCGGCGAGCACACCGATTACAACCTGGGCCTGGCACTGCCCATCGCGCTGCCCCAACGCGTCGTGGTGCGCTACGAGCCCGACGGTTCCGGCGCCATCACGGTGTCCAGCGCACAGGAATCCGGCGACGTCGTGGTACCGCTGGACACCGCCCCCGGCGCCATCACCGGGTGGGCGGCCTACATCGCCGGGGTGGTGTGGGCACTGCGCAGCAACGGCCATCGGGTCGACGGTGGCCGCATGTCGATCACCAGCGACGTCGAGATGGGTTCGGGTCTGGCGTCGTCGGCCGCGCTGGAGTGCGCCGTGCTGTCCGCGCTGACCCACGGGGCCGAGATCGACCGCATCGAGCAGGCCCGCATCGCGCAGTGCGCCGAGAACGTCTACGTCGGCGCACCGACGGGGCTCATGGACCAACTCGCGTCGTTGTTCGGCGAACCCGGCCGCGCGATGCTGATCGACTTCCGCGATCTCACCGTGCAACACGTGCCGTTCACCCCGGAGACCGCGGGCCTGACCCTGCTGGTGATGAATTCGCGTGCCCCGCACCGGCATGCCGGCGGCGAATACGCCGCCCGGCGGGCGTCATGTGAGCGCGTCGCGGCCGCCCTCGGCGTCGACTCGCTGCGGGACCTGCAGGACCGGGGCCTGGCCGCGCTCGGCCCGGCGACCGGCGAGGAGGATTTCCGGCGTGCCCGCCACATCCTCACCGAAAACCAGCGGGTTCTCGATGTCGTTGCGGCCCTGGAGAACTCCGATTTCACCCGGGTGGGCGAGATCCTGACGGCCTCGCATGCGTCGATGCGCGACGATTTCGAGATCACCACCGAGCACATCGACCTGATCGCCGATACCGCCATGCGGGCCGGTGCGCTGGGCGCGCGGATGACCGGCGGCGGTTTCGGTGGTTGCGTCATCGCGCTGGTGCCCGCCGATCTGGCCGACACCGTGGCCGACACCGTGCGCACCACCGTGGTCGGTGCCGGCTACCCCGAACCGGCGATCAGCCCGGCGCAGGCCGCAGCGGGTGCCGCTGTGGTCGCCTGACACCGTCGGCGCCGCACTCCTCCGCTGACCGCCGGCCTCTTCGCGATTGTCGTTCGGACACGGCCGCATACCGCGGGTGTTAGATTCGCCGCATAGTCGAAGAGGGAGGCAGAAAATGACTGCCACCGAGCCTGACTGGATCAGACCCGCAGCAATGGCGATTCCGCCGGACGGATACTTCGAACTCGAGCGAGGCCGGTACGGACCCGTCTTCCCGAGAACGCCCGCATGCCACGGGTTCTCGATCATCGCGAAGGTCAAAGAGGGCCGCGAAGAGGCGGTCCGCGCCTACGGCAGACAGATCGAGGACGCGGTCGCCGCCACACCGGACGTTCTCGCCCCGCTGCGCCTGCACTATCTCCGCTGGGTGTTGTTCGACGTCGGATCGGGATTGCATTTCCAGTATCAAGGAATCTTCGACACCGATTTCGACAAGTACACCGAGGATGCCGTACAACTGTTCAGCGCCACCGGAATTACTACCGTTTTCACAAATCTCGAGGGCTTTCCCGACGACTGGAAGGAAAACCCCGACGCGTTCATCAGGTTCGTCCGCGAGCACCAGGTCCCGAGTTTTCTCGAATACGGCGAATACCCGTACGTGACGGCCGAGGAGATCAAGAAGGCACTGCGCCTCAAGGCGGCGTTCTCCGCCATGCTCGATCAGATGCAATGACAGTGCTCGAGCTCGACGACATCCAGCACATCCTGCTGACCCGCACCCCGGCCATCACCGGGCGCTATGAGTTCCTGACGTTCGACACCCCCGCCGGCGGCCGGGCCTGGCTGAGCGCACTGCTCGACAAGGTGCAGTCCGCGGCCGATGTCATGGCATCCATGGACGCCTCGGATCGTTGGGTCACGGTGGCGTTCACGTGGACCGGGCTGCGCGCGCTCGGGGTGCCCCAGGAGTCGCTGACGACTTTTCCCGACGAGTTCCGCGAGGGGATGGCCGCCCGTGCGAGCATTCTCGGCGACACCGGCGTCAACGCACCCGAGCACTGGTCGGGTGGCCTGGCCGGAGCCGATCTGCACGCGATCGCAATCCTGTTCGCCCGCACCGATGATCAGTGCCGACGCTCGATCGAGGAGCACGACCGCCTACTGGCCCACACTGACGGCGTGCGCAGCCTCTCGCACCTCGATCTCAACGCCACACCGCCGTTCGATCACGCCCACGACCACTTCGGCTTCCGCGACCGGTTGTCGCAGCCGGTCATGAAATACTCGGGTGAGGAGCCGACCCCGGGTTCGGGCGACGCGCTGGAACCCGGTGAGTTCGTCCTGGGATATCCCGACGAGTCGGGCCCGGCCGCGAATCTTCCGCAACCCGAGGTATTGTCGCGCAACGGCAGCTTCATGGCGTACCGACGACTGCAAGAACATGTGGCGACCTTCCGCGAGTATCTACGCGAGCATTCCGACGGCCCCGACGGCGAGGCTCTGCTGGCCGCGAAGTTCATGGGCCGGTGGCGCAGCGGCGCCCCGCTGGTGCTCGCGCCCGAGCACGACGATCCCGCTCTCGGGGCAGACCCGTTGCGCAACAACGATTTCAACTACAAGCAGATGGATCCGTTCGGGTACTCCTGCCCGCTGGGATCACACGCACGGCGACTCAACCCGCGCGACACCGGGCACTACATGAACCGGCGGCGGATGATCCGGCGCGGCGCCACCTACGGGCCCGCGCTACCTGATGGGGCACCCGACGACGGCGTCGAGCGCGGTATAGCCGCGTTCATCATCTGCGCGGACCTCGTCCGCCAGTTCGAGTTCGCGCAGAACGTGTGGATCAACGACAGGACATTCCACGAGCTGGGCAACGAGCACGATCCGATCTGCGGCACGCAGGACGGCACCATGGATTTCACCGTCCCCAAACGGCCGATCCGCAAGGTTCACAAAGGAATTCCTGCCTTCACCACGGTCAGAGGCGGTGCGTACTTCTTCCTTCCGGGTCTCGCGGCGATGCGATACCTGGCCGCGCTCGAAGACGAGGTGGCGCCATGACCGCAACACCGGCCCGCACCTACAACCAGGCCCACTGTCCTCGGCCCCGCGACGGCCGCAGGCGAATCAGCATCTACTGGACATGGAGCTATCCCTGGGAATCACAACGCGATCCGGCAGCGATGGAGAACCGGTTCTCGACGATGACCGAGGTACGCAACGTGTTGTGGCCCGCCTATGAGACACCCGAGTACGACGCCGCGCACTTCCTGCAGGGTATCGCCGGAACCCTTGAGCTGTTCCATCGTTCGACGCTGGCGTTCCAAGCCTTGGCCGGCGACGTCACCGGGCACCCGGTTGCGGTGTTCCAGCGCATCGATCAGGCCGGGTACCGCCTGCCGATCGACGAGCGCATCCTGGCCGACTGCGACACCCTGATGGTGTTCGGCCTCGACCACCTGCTGTCCGAACAACAGGCTGATGCCGATGAGGTCGAGGCGATCCGTCAGTGGCTGCGGCGCGAGGGAACATGTCTCCTGCTGGCCCCACACCATGACGTCGGCAACACCGGCGACTTCGGCCAACGCCAGGCCGAGTATCTGCACCACGGTGATCCGCTGGTCCCCCGCCAACAACGCTTCGGCCAGTACACCCGCTCGTTGATGCAGGCACTCGCCGTGCCGGTGCACAACAACTGGGGGCTGCGACCCGCTACCGTCGCAGGCACCTCCGAGATCGCCCCGCTGACCGCGTTGCGGGATCTGGACGGCCCCCACCTACTGGCGGGTGTGCCCACCTTCAACTTCCATCCACACCTGCCGCACTACCAGCTCACCGAACCGGAGAGCACGACGCTGCGGGTGCTCGCCCGCCAGCGCATCGATCCCACCCGGCCGCATCCGTTCACCGAGGCGGGCAACACCGAGTTCAACGCGCTGATCTGGATGCCGCCGAACGGCGAACGCTGCGGGGACATCGTGCTCGTCGACTCCACCAACTTCACCACGTTGTTCGGCGGCACCGACAGCCTGAAGAATCTGTGGCGCAACCTCGCCACGATGGCGTGAGGCGTTACGGCAGACCTGAGACGAGCGGGTTCAGCGACACCGGCCGCGGGGCCATCGCCGGTGCGGGCACCTGCGCATCCGCCTGCGGTGCCGGTTGCGGCACCGGACCCGGCAGGATCTGCGAGGCCTGCGGCGTGATCACTTGCGGTGCAACGGGACCCGGCAGCGGCAGCGCACCGGGCGCAGGCCCGGCCCCGGCGGGCACTCCTTCGGGAAGGTGCGGTATGGGAGGTGCGAACTCCGGTGCGATGACGGGGTTCTGGAGGTGCTGCACACCGAGGTCCGACGCGCTCTCGGGGGTGTACTGTGGCACGGTTTGCTGCGTAACCGGTTCCGGGCGTGGTCGCGCGAACAGAACCTGCGCCGCGGGCGCGGTAACCGTTGCCCTGGTGGTGGATTGACGCTTCGGTTTGCTCACCATGCGCACGGTCGCGGGTTGCGGCGCGTGCGGGCGTGCGGCAGTGACGATCTGTACGGGGCCCGCGGCAGCCGGCGCCGGGTCCTCGGCGGGTCCGGTCGGGCCCGCGATGAACGACGATCCGACCGTCGACAACGCGACCACCGCGGCCGCGGCGGCGGTACCGGCGATCCGCAGCGTGGTGCTGCGGTGCCGGCACGGCGGGAGCAGACACCGCACCCGCGCGGCCGCCGGAACCGCGTCGGTGGCGACGGCCCGCGCGGCGGCGAGCGCGGTTGCCTCGAGCGGCCCGTCGGTGTCCGACTCGTCGTCACCGGAGGCGACGAGGAGGTCCCGCGGCACGGTGCGCACGTCATCGAAACCGGCGGCCCTCAGCGCTGCGACGATCGGATCGGCCTGTGCGTCGACGTCGTCGCTGCAGACCAGTCCGATGGCGCCGATCTCGTCACCGCTCGACGCGGCGATCCCACGCGCCCCGCGCGCGGCGGCGGCGCAGCGTTCGGCGAGTTGGTCGTCGCCGTCGATCTCGAACGCGTCGTCGTCCAGTACGGCCACGTCGGACGCGTCACGGCCGTCTCGCTGGTCGATCAGGACCCAGCCGACGCCCCCCGACGTCGCCGACAATCCCAATACCGTCTTCACCCGTGTGGCCCCAATTCAGTCGCAGTGCCGGCCTGATCGACGTCGAGCGTATTTCGGTCGTTGCCCGGCGGCATCCCGAGAACAACGGCCACCTGCACACCGATCACGTCCGAACACCGCCTTGCCGCATGTATCGACGTCTCCCCCGAGCGCGTTACCTGCGCGTCGACCTCGATCCGTATCGCGATCTATACGCCGTCCCCGCGGTGGATTCACCGCGATTCCGCGAGATTTTCATCAAGTCCTCATCAAATGAGAGTTCGGTTAATGCGCGCCGGGGGTTCGCGGGCGGCGTTCCGCCAGGTGCAACGGCCGCTGTGGGCGATGACGAGGTGTGCCACAGTTTCTGTCGGCAGACGTCGGCGCACAGGATGCGAAGGAGGAGTCATCGGCACCTACGCGGTCACCGGAGCGGCATCCGGGATGGGATACCAGGCGGCCCGGACGCTGCGCGACCTCGGCCACCAGGTGATCGGGGTCGACCTGTTCACCCTGGACGGCCGCCGTCACGCGGCCGACGAGGTCCTGGCGCTCTCCGGCGGCAGGATTCACACGCGGCGCCCCACGATGATCTCGGCGAGGAGACGCTGATGCCGGCACCACGAACCACCGTCGACGTCGAACATGCGGACAGCCACGGTCCCCGGCGGGCGTGGGCCGCGGTCGCGGTGCTCGCCCTGATCGGCACCCTCAACTACGTCGACCGGTTCCTGCCCGCGGTGCTGGCCGAGCCGATCAAGCATGATCTTGAATTGTCCGACACCGCGATCGGTGTCATCAACGGGTTCGGCTTCCTGATCGTGTACGCGGTCATGGGCATCGCGGTCGCCCGCGTCGCGGATCGCGGCGCGTTCGGGGCCGTGGTCGCCGGATGCCTCACGATGTGGGGCACGATGACGATGCTCGGCGGTGCGGTCCAGTCGGGCTTCCAATTGGCGCTCACCCGCGTGGGCGTTGCGGTCGGCGAGGCCGGCAGTACTCCGGCCGCACATGCCTACGTCGCACGCAACTTCGTCCCGCAGCGACGCTCGGCCCCACTGGCCGTGATCACCATCGCGATACCGCTGGCCAGCACGGCCAGCCTGCTCGGCGGCGGGCTGCTGGCCCAAAGCCTCGGCTGGCGTACGGCATTCGTGATCATGGGTGCGGTCAGCGTTGCGCTCGCACCGCTCGTGCTGCTCGTGGTCGGGGTGCGCCAGCCCCTGCCCGCGCTGCCCGCCGTGCACAGCGGTGCCGCCGCGTGGTGGAGCCTGCTGGGTAAACCCAGCTTCCTCGTGGTCGTGGCGGGTACGGCGTTCCTGTCTGCGGCCGGGTACTCGCTCACCACGTTCGCGCCCGCGTTCCTCATGCGCACCCGCGGCATGTCGCTCGGCGAGGTGGGCGTCGAGTACGGCGTGGCGACCGGAGTGATCGGGGTGCTCGGTCTGTTGATCGTGGGACGGCTCGCAGACCGCCTGGCCGAACGGGATGCGCGCTGGCTGCTGTGGATCGTGGTCGCGTTGACCCTGGTCCTCGTTCCTGCCTCGGTGCTGGCGTTCGTCGTCGCGAACCAGACGCTGTGCGTGCTGTTCCTGGCGCTCAGCTACGCGATCGGCACGTCCTACCTGGCCCCGTCGATCGCCGCGATCCAGCGCCTGGTGCTGCCCGAACAGCGCGCGACGGCCTCGGCGGTGTTCCTGTTCTTCAACGCGGTGTTCGGATCGGTCGGCCCGTTCGTCGTCGGCATGCTCAGCGATTCGCTCACCGACGACCTGGGTTCGCAGGCGTTGGGCCGGGCGCTGCTCCTGCTGGTGGCCGCCATGCAACTGCTCGGGGCGCTCTGCTACTGGGCGGCGTCGTGGCGCTACCGGCGCGATGTCATCGAAGAGGCGCGCTGACCTCGTCGGTCCCACGCCCGTTCGCGCGGTCGTTCACCCGCCGGGTGGCGCCCCACAGCCCGACCGCGATGCCGACGACGGCCCCGGCCGCGCAGGCCGGCGACGACCAGCAGCGCACCGATGAACGCGTGGCGGTAGCCCATCGACCGCAGCAGCAACCGGGCCGTCGGGTCCGGTCGCTGCGCACATCCCCACAGGCGGTTCGCGCGCAGCGGATCCACCAGAAACGGCAGTCCCGAGGCAAACCTGATGGTGCCCGCCGCAAGCGCCGCACGGTCGACCGACATGGCGTCAGCTTGAGTTCATGTCCGCCCCTGCGGTGAAGGTCCTGAGAAAACTCCCAACCCGGCCCCGCGGCGCCGATTCGACGCGATGATTGGGGGACCCGAGTCAGGAGCGACACCATGGCAACAATCGAAGCCAACGCACACAACCTGTCATCGTCGGCAAAGGACTTCGACAGCGAGGTGGCTGCCACACAGGCCTACTTCGACAGCCCACGGTTCGAGGGGATCACCCGGCTGTACTCGGCCCGCCAGGTCGTCGAGCAACGCGGCACGATCGCCACCGACCACACGGTGGCGCGCGAGGCCGCCGAAGCCTTCTACCCCTATCTGCGGGAGCTGTTCGCCCAGAAGAAGAGCATCACGACGTTCGGCCCGTACTCCCCCGGCCAGGCCGTGGTGATGAAACGCATGGGTATCGGCGGCATCTACCTGGGCGGCTGGGCCACCTCGGCCAAGGGGTCGATCAGTGAGGATCCCGGTCCCGACCTCGCGAGCTATCCGCTGAGCCAGGTTCCCGACGAGGCCGCCGGTCTGGTTCGCGCCCTGCTGACCGCCGACCGCAACCAACAGTACCTGCGCCTGCGGATGACGCCCGAACAGCGCGCGGCCCAACCGCCCATCGACTACCGCCCGTTCATCATCGCCGACGCCGACACCGGCCACGGCGGAGACCCGCACGTGCGCAACCTGATTCGCCGTTTCGTCGAGGCGGGCGTGCCCGGCTACCACATCGAGGACCAGCGGCCGGGCACCAAGAAGTGCGGCCACCAGGGCGGCAAGGTGCTGGTGCCCTCGGATGAGCAGATCAAACGGCTCAACACCGCCCGGTTCCAGCTCGACATCATGCGGGTGCCGGGAATCATCGTGGCGCGCACCGACGCCGAGGCCGCGAACCTGATCGACAGCCGCGCCGACGAGCGCGACCAGCCGTTCCTGCTCGGTGTCACCAACCTCAGGATCCCGTCGTACAAGTCGTGTTTCCTGGCGATGATGCGGAGGTTCTACAGCCAGGGCCTGACCGAGGTCAACGGCCACCTGCTCTACGACCTCCCCGAGGGGCAGTACAGCGCGGCCGAGGTGTGGCTGACCGAGGCCGGCGTCATGGATGCGGTCGACGAAGCGGTCGGGTCCTGGAAGACGGACGCCGCGGCCTCGGTCGATGCGCTCTACGACGCGGTCGAGTCGAAGTTCGTCGACGCCTGGCAGGACGACGCAGGCCTGAACACCTACGGTGAGGCGGTCGCCGAGGTCATCGAATTCCGTGAGCGCGAAGGTGAATCCGTCGAGATGAGCGCGGCCCAGTGGCGTGAGTTCGCGGCGCGGGCGCCCTTGTACACGGCCACCAACAAGGCCAGGGAACTCGGCGTCGACGTCCCGTGGGACTGTGAGCCGGCCAAGACCCCGGAGGGGTATTACCAGGTACGCGGCGGGATTCCATACGCCATCGCCAAGTCGCTGGCCGCCGCGCCGTTCGCGGACGTCCTGTGGATGGAGACCAAGACCGCCGACCTGGCCGACGCGAAGCAGTTCGCCGACGCGATACACGCCGTGTACCCCGATCAGATGCTGGCCTACAACCTGTCGCCGTCGTTCAACTGGGACACCACCGGCATGACCGACGACGAGATGCGCGCGTTCCCCGAGGAACTCGGCAAGATGGGTTTCGTCTTCAACTTCATCACCTACGGCGGACATCAGGTGGACGGCGTGGCGTGCGAGGAGTTCGCCACGGCGCTGCGCCAGGAGGGCATGCTCGCGCTGGCCCGCCTGCAGCGCAAGATGCGCCTGGTCGAATCCCCTTACCGGACACCGCAAACCCTCGTCGGCGGGCCGCGCAGCGACGCTGCGCTGGCGGCGTCGTCGGGCCGCACCGCGACCACCAAGGCCATGGGCAAGGGCTCCACGCAGCATCAGCACCTGGTGCAGACCGAGGTGCCGAAGAAGCTGCTGGAGGAGTGGCTGGCGATGTGGAGCGAGCACTACCAGTTGCCGGAAAGACTTTACGTTCAACTGCGTCCGCGCCGCGCCGGCTCGGATGTGCTGGATCTGCAGATCCTCGCCGATGGCTCCGAGGAGGGCGCGGAGCCGCTGGCCAACGTGGTGGTCGACCCGATCAAGGATCGCCACGGACGCAGCATCCTCACGGTGCGTGACCAGAACACGTTTGCCGAGAAGCTGCGCAAGAAGCGCCTGATGGATCTGATCCACCTGTGGCTGATCCACCGCTTCAAGGCCGAGATCGTGTACTACGTCACGCCCACCGAGGACAACATCTATCAGACCGAGAAGATGAAGGCGCACGGCATCTTCAGCGACGTCTACCAGGAGATCGGCGAGATCATCGTGGCCGACGTCAACAAGCCGCGCATCGAGGAACTGCTGGCATCCGACCGCGAGGCACTGCGCAGGTTGATCCGCAAGGAGGATTGAACGAGAATCGAACGCGCCATGCCGCTGCAGAACCGCGTCGCCCCGACCGGCGCCGTGATCGCCGCGTCGGGCCGCGGCACCTTCATGGGCAACCGCGGCATCCTGCACGACGATGCCGGCCGCATCGTCCGCGCCTCGCGCAACCGCCTGTGGCTGATCTGTCGTCTCGAGTTCAAAGGTCGCAAGCGTGAGCTGATGCGTCCGGGCTCCTACACCGAGCTGTTCTTCCTCGACGAGGCGGTCGCGCTCGCGGCGGGACACCGCCCGTGCGGCGAGTGCCGACGGGAGTCCTACCGCGCGTACATCGATGCGATCAATGTGCGCAGTTGCGAACCGATCCGGGGCGCACAGCAACTCGACGGGAAACTCAACGCCTCCCGCAAACTGCCCCGTACCCGGCCACGCATCGACACGCTGCCCGACGGGACATTTGTCTGCCTCGGCGACAACGATTTCCGACTCATCTGGCGTGGCGAGCTGCACCGGTGGTCGCCGCAGGGCTACACCGATTCGACTCCGCTCGCCGACGGTCCGGTAAGCGCCGCGGTGCTCACCCCGGAGTTGTCGGTTCACGCGCTGCGCAACGGTTACCCCGTGCAGGTCCACCGCAGCGCCCACGGACCGCGCTGAGCTCGCGTCACACTTCGGTAATCAGTTCGGGCGGTTTTGGACGGCCGAACTGTGGCTTAATGAATCACGTGCCCGATTTCGGAAAGCCGGTGGTGAACCGGCGCAGAGTCCTGCTGGGCGCGGCGGCGATCGGCGGTTTCCTGGCCGTGGATCTCGGTGCGGTGCTGTTCGCCACCAACACCATCGGGACGCGGCGCCTCACGCCGAAAGCCATACTCGACGCGCTCGCCCCACCAGGTGGCCGTCCCCGCGGCTACCGCGCCAACCACGCCAAAGGCGTTGCGGTGTCCGGATACTTCGACAGCAACGGCAACGCCGAGGAGATCTCCCGCGCTGCGGGTTTCGCACCCGGGAGAACCGCTGTGCTGGGCCGGTTCTCGTTCGGCGGCGCCAACCCGCATGTCGCCGACGATCCGTCGTTGGCCCGCGGCCTCGGTCTGGCGTTCGACTTTCCCTCCGGCAGGCAGTGGCGGACGGCCATGCTGAATCTCCCGGTGTTCCCGGACAAGACGCCGCAGGGTTTTTACGAACGCACACTGGCCACCAAACCTCTGGCATCCACCGGGAAACCCGACCCCGAGGCGATGCCGAAATTCCTTGCCGCGCATCCGGAGACCAAAGCCGCCATGGACATCATCAAGGCGACCAAACCGAGTGCGGGCTTCGCCGACAGCACCTTCCGCAGCCTGATGGCGTTCTACTTCGTCGACGATCAGGGGGTGCGCACCCCGGTGCGCTGGTCCCTGGAACCGATGCAGGAGGCGCTACCCGCGGGCGACGGCGACGACCGTCTCTTCGACGCACTGGTCCGCCAGATGCGCGCCGGTCCCCTGCGCTGGCGCCTGCTGCTCACGGTGGGCGAACCGCAGGACCCGGTTGCCGACGCGACCGTGCCCTGGCCGGCCGGACGCCGCGTCATCGACGCGGGGACGATCACCCTCGACACCATCGAGACGGACGGTCCCGGGAACGGCCGTGACATCAACTTCGATCCGCTGGTGCTGCCCGACGGTATCGAACCGTCGGAGGATCCCATGCTGAGCGCGCGTTCGGCGGTGTACGCCGCGTCGTACCGACTGCGCGCAGGTGAAACCCCGTCGATCCCACCACAGGTCCAGGTCGACAAGGTCGAGGAGGTGTCCCAGTGACCACCACCGAGACCATGCCCCCGCAGGCGCGTCATGCGGTGTCGACCCGGGTGTTGCACTGGCTCACCGCGCTGCTGGTGTTCGCCGCGTTGTTCATCGGCTTCGTGATGGTCAACTCGGTGGCCAGCTACGCGCAATTGTTGATCATCCATAAGGCTCTGGGCATCACGGTGCTGGTCGTCGTGGTGATCCGCATCGGCAACCGGCTGTTGCACCGCGCGCCACCGATGCCGCCGACCGTCGGCGCGCTGGAACGCAAAGCCGTTGTGGCGTCAGAACTCTCGTTGTACGCGCTGCTGCTTGCCCAGCCGCTGATCGGCTGGGCGATGCTGTCCGCGGCGGGCAATCACGTATCGGTGTTCAACCTGGTGCGGCTTCCCCGCATCGCTCCGTTCAGCGCCGACCTGTACGGCGTGCTGCGCCAGGCGCACACGGTCGTGGCGTTCCTGTTGGTCGCGGCGATCGCCGCGCATGTGTGCGCGGTGCTCCTGCACAGTGTCACGCTGCGCGACGGGATGCTGCGGCGCATGACCTTGGGTCATCGACGCGACGCTGATCGCATCACGGTCGGCCCGGCGCACAGCCGGGCCGCGACGATCGCCACCACGAAACCGCCCAGCGCCGACCAGCCGACGACACCGTCGAGACCGTTCTTGGCCATCAGCGTCAGCAACCCACCGGCCACACAGATGAGCACACCGGCGGCGGTCGAAGGGGCGCCGGTGACCCGCACCGGGCCGTCCCACCACGCCAGCGGGCGGTGCTCAAGCGGCGTCAGAAGACGGAACGCGATCGCCATCAGCACCGCGAACACCACGGCGCGCAGGGCCAGCAGCCCCCAGAACCCCGGTGCGTGCGGGTCGAAAGCGTCGAGACCGACCGCATGCAGGGTGAACGCTGCCACCGCGATCACCGGGATGTGCCACAGATACAGCGTCATCGCTCCCCCGTTGCCGACGGCGACCACGTGCCATACCCGGGGCCGCTGGGCCCAGCGGCCGACACCGCGAGCCATCGCGACGAAAAGGCATGACAGCCACGTGCAGTGCAGGGCGAGCAGCAAGGTGGGCGGCGACACGTTGGACACGCGTTCGGTGCCGGTAACCACCAGCGACACGTCGTAGGGCCCGATCAGCGCGAGCAACACCTGCCCGGCAAGGGCCGATGCCGCGACCGCCAGGGCGATCCCCGGCCGGATGAGCCGACGCGCATAGGCCACTCCGATCACCACCGGGATGAGCCACACGACGACCAGGTTGGCGGTGCCCGCGGCAGGGCTGCCCAGCGCGAACCGCAGCCCGTCGAACGCGGCGGCAAGTGCCACCAGCGCCGTCAGCAACCCGGCCACCGCACGTCCGCTGGACAGTCGGGTGAGGACGGGCACGAACGCCAGCACGACCAGATACACACCGAGGAACCACAGCAGAGCGACACATTCCCGTCCCAGCGCCTCTGCCGATTCGGCGCCCAGCGTCAGGTGCACGACCGCCAGGGTGAGCACCCACGCCGCGAGGTACCAGAACACCGGTCGGCACAGGCGCTGCGCGCGGGTGAGCAACCAACCTCCCCACGGTGTGCCTGCCCGCCAGCTGTAGGTTCCCGCGGCGCCGCCCGCCAGGAAGAACAGCGGCATCACCTGCAGGATCCACGTGACGGGAGCCAGCGCGGGCAGCGCGCCGAGGATGTTGCCGACGCGCACGCCGGTGGAGTCGATCGTTGCCAGCAGCAGCGCGCAGTGCCCGAACATCACCGCGACGAGCGCCGCGAGCCGCGCGACGTCGACCGCGCGGTCCCGGTCGGGTTTGGTGGCACCGTCGGCGGCACCCGTGACAGGTGCGGAGTCGCCGGCCTCGCCGGCCTCGGTCGGCATGGCTTCAGGTGTCGGCATGGGTTCAGTCTGCCCGGATCGCGCGCCGCCGAGATGCGTAGTACTACTCGATTATTTTCGGCCGATCTCGGTTCGGACCGATCAACACCGGCGAAGAGCCTCCTCGTGGGGTCCGGTCACAGTAGATTGCTGGCCGTGGGTGGTAACCGGTTGGCGAATGGCCACGGTCGGTGGCTGGCCGTCGGGGTCTCGATGTGCGTCGCGGCCGCGATGTTCTATGCACAGGGCGGCGAAACGTCGTGCTGCGGTGAGGCGCCCGCGGCTTCCCGGCCGGATCAGCCGGCCACCGCGGCCGCACCCGCGGCCGCACCCGCGGCCGCACCCGCCGAGTTGCTGGCCGCCAGCGCTCCGGTGGCCGCTCGCGACTTCCAACTCGAACTGCCACCGGGTGCCGCACCGGAGTCCGGGCTTCAGGTCAACACCATCTGGATGGCACGTGCCATCAGCGTGATGTTCCCCGAGGTCACGACCATCGGCGGATACCGGCAGGATCCGCTGCGGTGGCACCCCAACGGCCTGGCGATCGACGTGATGATCCCGAACCACCAGTCCGAGAAGGGCATCGAACTCGGCAACCAGATTGCCGGTTTCGCACTCGCGAATGCCGAACGCTGGGGCGTGTTGCATGTGATCTGGCGGCAGGGTTTCTATCCGGGAATCGGCGCACCGAGTTGGACCGCCGATTACGGCAACGAGACCGCCAATCATTTCGACCATGTGCACATCGCCACCAACGGCGGCGGATACCCGACCGGGAACGAAAAGTATTACCTTACGTCGAAGACCGTCAAGAATTGATCGACGAGTTCAACTGAATGCCCCCGCATACATAACTCGCGCAGATCTCTGGTTCCTGCCGCAAATACTCAGCGTTTTCGCATAGTCCAATTCCCGGTGAATCGAGCCATCTGCACCCGGACGGAACTCGCTGCATATCGGAGCACGGCAGGTCCGTCGGGTCGCCGCGATGACATCCGAGCGGCGCCCGGTCGGCAACATCGACAGGGCACGCGGGCCATCAAATTTTCGAAGCCGCCAATAATGGCCGAGCAAGACGCTACCCTCATGTGCGGTGGGCCCCGTCGAGCACACAGTGCTCAACGGTGAATCCATTTCGTTGTGCCAAGAGGTAAGCGGATTGCCGGTTTCTTTCGGTCCCGAAATCCTTGACAATGATTCTGGGGTGGTCTTATGGGTGGTGAGTCGTCACGGCGGTTGTTGTCCATTGATCTGCTCGACGACGACGAGTACGACAAGCTGGACGACTGGAGCAACCGGTCGGTGTTGACCGAGCCGGCGATTGCGCAGACGACAATCCCGCAGCTCTTCGCGGCACAGGTCGACCGGTACCCCGACGAGGTGGCGTTGGCATGTGGCGAACGCAGTTACACCTACCGCGAGCTCGACGACGCCACCGATCGACTCGCGATGTACTTGACCGGCAACGGTTGTGGGCCGGGCCGATGCGTCGCGCTGCTGTTGTCCCGCTCCGCAGAAGCGATAGTGGCCATCCTCGCGGTTCTCAAAACCGGGGCGGCATACCTGCCGATGGATCCCGCTCATCCGGACACCCGATTGGAGTTCATGCTCTGCGATGCGGAGCCGGTACTGGTGGTGACCTCCGCCGAGCACCGATCGCGATTGGACCCGACGGGCATCACGATTCTCGACATCGACAGTCCGGCAACCGAACAACGACTTCCCCCACGCGCCCCCACACCCGATGACATCGCCTACCTGACCTACACGTCGGGCACCACCGGCGTCCCGAAAGCCGTTGCCGTGACCCATCAGAACGTCACGCAGTTGCTGGAACGCCTCCCGCGGACACTGTTCGCAAGTCCGAGACAGATTTGGTCACAGTGGCATTCGCTGGTTTTCGATGTGTCGGTGTGGGAGATCTGGGGTGCGCTCCTGCACGGCGGGCGGTTGGTGGTGGTGCCCGAATCGGTTGCGAGCTCACCGCACGACCTCAACGCACTGCTCGTCCGCGAACAGGTCAGCGTGCTGTGCCAGACGCCCTCGGCGGCCGGGATGCTCCCGGCCGAGGGGTTGGACCACACCGCACTGGTGGTGGCCGGGGAGGCCTGCCCCGCCGATCTGGTGCACCGATGGGCGCACGGACGCGTGATGATCAATGCCTACGGACCGACAGAGGCCACCGTTTATGCCGCGGTCAGCGCGCCGCTTGCGCCGAACTCAGACCCGGTCCCGATCGGACGTCCGGTGCCCAATGGGGCCGCATTCGTGCTGGACAGGTTCCTGCGGCCGGTCTCAGAAGACGTGGTCGGCGAGTTGTACCTGGGCCGGCGCGGGCGTCGCCGTCGGATACGCGCGCCGCCCCGGCCTGACCGCGGCACGGTTCGTCGCCTGCCCCTTCGGTGCACCGGGACAACGGATGTACCGCACCGGTGATCTCGTGCGGTGGGGCGAGGACGGCCAGTTGATCTACCTGGGTCGCTCCGACGAACAGGTCAAGATTCGCGGATACCGCATCGAACTGGGTGAGATCCAGGCGGCATTGTCGGACCTCGACGGCGTGCATCAGGCCGTCGTGATCGCCCGCGAGGACCGACCGGGCGACAAGCGTCTCGTCGGCTATGTCACCGGCACCGTGGACCCGGCCGCGGCGCGGCGCGCCTTGGCCGAGCGCCTCCCCGCCTACATGATTCCCGCCGCGGTCGTCGTCCTCGACGCGCTGCCGCTGACCGTGAACGGCAAGCTCGACCGGCGCGCGCTGCCCGCACCCGAGTACCGCGGTGACGCCGAACAGTTCCGACCGCCGACCACCGATACCGAACGACAACTGGCCGACATCTACTCGCAGGTGCTGGGAGTGGACCAGGTGGGCGTCGACGACTCGTTCTTCGCACTCGGCGGCGACAGCATCCTGTCGATGCGGGTCGTGGCGCAGGCACGCATGCACGGCCTTCGCCTGCGCCCACGCGATGTGTTCGTCGAGCAGACGGTCGCGCGGCTGGCCGCGGTCGCCGAACTCACCGCCACCGGACACGAAGACTCCGAAGACGACGCCACACCGGTGACGGCAACTCCGATCATGCGCTGGCTGCAGACGGTGGACGGCCCGGTCGACGAGTTCAACCAGACGGTGATCCTGCAGGCTCCGGCAACCGTCGCGGCGGGCCAGGAATTCGACACGGTGGTGCAGATCGTCCAAGCTCTGCTCGATCACCACTGCGCATTGCGGCTGCAAGCGGGCCCCGACAACCTGTCACTGCCGGTGCTCGCGGCAGGAACCGTCTCCGCTGCCGACTGCGTCCAGGCGGTGGACCGACTTACCGAAGAGGCAGTTGTCGCGGCGCGGTCCCGGCTGGATCCGGCGCAAGGTCGGATGCTGTCGGCACTGTGGGCATCGGACACCCGGCAACTGGCGATGATGATCCACCACCTCGCGGTCGACGGCGTCTCCTGGCGAATCCTGCTGGAGGACATCAACATCGCGTGGGCACAGTTGCGCTGCGATCAGCCGGTGCAGTTGCCCCCGCAAGGGACGTCGTTCGCCCGCTGGTCTGCCGAATTGGCGAAGCGTGCGGGCGCGGCCGACGTGGCCGCGCACGCTGACACCTGGCGGCACATCCTGGCGACCCCGAGTCTGCTGCCACCGGTGCGACCGGCGTCGGACACCTATGCATCCGCTGGCAGCCTGACGGTATCGCTGGGCCGGGAGACCACCCAACAGTTGCTCGGTGAGGTGCCCGCCGCTTTCCACGCCGGCGTCGGAGACATCCTGCTCATCGCATACGCCTTGGCCTGGAACGAGTTCGCCGGCGAACCCGGTGCATCGATCGCCATCGACGTCGAAGGCCACGGCCGCGACGAGGACCTCATCGAGGGCGTCGACCTGTCCCGCACCGTGGGTTGGTTCACCACGAAGTACCCGGTGGCCCTCACCGTGGACAAGGTGAGCTGGGACCACGTCCAATCGGGCGAACCCGAGCTCGGGGCGGTGGTCAAGGCTGTCAAGGAGCAGTTGCGCAGCCACCCCGACGGGCTCACCTACGGATTGTTGCGTCACCTCAACCCCGATGTGGATCTCTCGGGCGACGAACCCACGATCGGCTTCAACTATCTGGGTCGGGTCGGGGCCGAAGGCCTCGACGCAGAGTTGTGGCGCATCGACCCGGCCGGGCTGGCACTCGCCGGTGCGGCCGCCGAGGTGCCGATGCCGCTGATGCACACGGTGGAACTGAACGCGGGCACTCTGGAGCACGGAAGTCGACCCGACACCTCCGGTCCAACACTTGAGGCCACCTGGACCTGGGCACCGTCGGCGACCGACGAAGCGCAGGTAAAACGCTTGAGCCAGTTGTGGTTCGAGGCACTGACCGGAATCTGCGCGCACGTGCGCCGCGGCGGCGGCGGACTGACGCCGTGCGACATCGCCCCGGCCGAACTCAGCCAGCGGCAGATCGACGAACTCGGCGAGCAACACCGCATCGCCGACATCCTTCCGCTCACCCCGCTGCAACAGGGATTGTTCTTCCATTCGATGGTCACTGCCGGTGATGCGCCCGACGACGTGTACGCGGTGCAGTTGGACATCACCATCACCGGAATTCTCGACGCCGACCGTCTGCGCGAGGCGCTGAACACCGTGGTGCAGCGCCACCCGAACCTCGTCGCGCGGTTCTGCGGACAGTTCGGAACTCCGGTGCAGGTCATCCCGGCCGACCCGGTCATGGCGTGGCGGTACATGGATCTGCGTGAGGATGACCGGGCACCCGACGAGGAGATCGACAGGGTCTGCGCATCGGAGCGGGCCGCGGTGTGCAACCTCACCGATCGGCGGACTTTCCGCGCGGCACTGATCCGGACCAAGGGCAATCAGCACCGGTTCGTGATGACCTTCCATCACATCGTCGTCGACGGCTGGTCACTGCCGATCCTGCTGCAGGAGCTGTTCGGCGCGTACTTCGGGCAGCGGCTGCCTGCCGCCGGGTCATACCGCAACTTCATCAACTGGCTGGCCGGACAGGATCATGAGGCGGCGCGCTCGGCATGGCGAGACGTGTTGGCGGACTTCGACACACCGACGCTGCTCGCTCCCCCGGCCGCACCGGGGCCGCGCGGGGTGCGCTCGTGGCTGATCCCTGCCGATACCAGTCGCGCCCTCGGTGAGCTGGCGCGCTCCTGCCAGACCACCATCAACACGGTGCTGCAGGCGGCGTGGGCACAGCTGTTGATGGCGCTGACCGGACAGCGCGACGTGGTGTTCGGCACCGCGGTCTCGGGCCGTCCGGCGGAATTGGCCGGTTCGGATTCCCTTGTGGGCCTGATGATCAACACCATTCCGGTGCGGGCCCGCATCGGCCCGGCTGCGACGGTGACCGATCTGCTCGACGAATTGCAGCGGACCCACAACGCCACCGTCGATCATGAACACCTGTCGCTCAACGAGATCCACCGCATCACCGGCCACGACCAGCTGTTCGACACCCTGTTCGTCTACGAGAGCTACCCGTTCGACGCCGGCGCGTTCTCGGGCGCGCACGAGCTGACCGTCACCGACTTCGCCACGCGTGAACACAATCACTACCCGCTGACGGTGGTCGCCGTTCCTGGGCATGAGATCGGACTGCGCGCCGAATTCGACACCTCCACATTCGATGCCGCCGACGTCGACGGAATGGTCG
This sequence comes from Mycolicibacterium goodii, assembly GCF_001187505.1. Next base: position 4,571,134 of record NZ_CP012150.1, on the reverse strand, counting down.
AGCGGTTCAGGCTCATCCTGGCTGCGATGATCGAGAACCCCGCGCGGCGGATCGCCTCGATCGACCTGCTGTGCGCCGATGAGCGGCAGCAGCTGCAGCGGTGGTCCGAAAGTGGCCGATTGCTCGCCGCCGAGCCGTCCGAGCCGATGTCGATCTCCGAACGCTTCGCCGTGCAGGCAGCGACGACACCCGAGGCCGTCGCGGTGAGCTTCGACGGCGCTTCGATGAGTTACCGGGAGCTCGACGAGTCCGCCGATCGATTGGCGAACCTGTTGGCCATGCACGGAGCGCGAGCCGGTGACTTCGTGGCGGTCATGATGCCCCGTTGCCCAGAGGCCATCGTGGCGATTCTCGCGGTTCTCAAAACCGGCGCGGCGTACCTGCCGATCGATCCGGCCGCGCCGTCATCACGGGTGCGGTTCATGCTCGAGGACACCGGGCCGATCCTGGCGGTCACCACCGATGAGTTGCGCAGCCGGCTGGACGGATTCGACGGTGTGATCCTGGGCGTCGACGAGGCCGCCACCACGCGGCCGGCCCCGCACCCCGCCACCGGGTTGATGCCGTCCGCTCCCGACGACATCGCGTACGTCATCTACACGTCGGGCACCACGGGACGCCCCAAGGGTGTGGCTCTCACGCACCGCAATGTCACCAGGCTGTTCGATAGTCCGCACACCGGTGTCAGGTTCGGGCCGGATCAGGTTTGGACGCAGTGTCACTCATATGGTTTCGACTTCTCGGTGTGGGAGATCTGGAGCGCGCTACTGCACGGTGGCCGGCTGGTGATCGTCCCCGAATCGGTCACCGGTTCGCCACAGCATCTGCATGAGCTGCTGGTGTCCGAGAAGGTCACGATGTTCTGCCAGACACCGGCGGCGGCCGCAGCTCTCGCCGAGACCGGTTTGGCCGGCGTCACTCTGATGGTGGGCGGTGAAGCCTGCCCGAGGGAAGTGGTTCAACGCTGGGCATCGGGTCGAGTGATGATCAACCTGTACGGGCCGTCGGAGACCGCGGTTTCCGCCACCGGTAGCTCGCCGCTGGACCCGGCAGTCCCTGGTGATGTGCCGATCGGCTCGCCCGTTCCCGGGGCCGTCGTGCTCGTCCTCGATCCGTGGTTGCGACCGGTACCACCGGGGGTGGTCGGTGAGGTGTACGTGGCGGGCCGGGGCGTCGGCGTCGGCTACCTGAACCGCGCCGGGTTGACCGGATCGCGGTTTGTGGCATGCCCGTTCGGGACGCCGGGCGACCGGATGTACCGCACGGGCGATCTGGCACGCTGGGGCACCGACGGCCAACTGCGGTATCTCGGCCGCGTCGACGATCAGGTGAAGATCCGTGGGTTCCGCATCGAACTGGGCGAGATCCAGTCCGCGCTCGCCGAGGTGGACGGCGTCGACCAGGCCGTCGTCGTCGTGCGCGAGGACACGCCCGGCGACAAGCGGTTGGTCGCCTATGTCACCGGCGATGTCGACTCGGCGGTGGTACGGGCACAGCTCGCGGATCGCCTGCCGCCGTATATGGTTCCTGCGGCGGTGGCGCGACTGGACACGTTGCCGGTCACGGTGAACGGCAAACTCGACAAGCACGCACTGCCCGCCCCCGAGTACGAACGCAGCGACCGCTACCGCGCACCGGTGACGCCGACCGAGAAGGTCGTCGCCGGTGTCTACGGCCAGATTCTCGGTGTGGAGCGCGTCGGCCTCGACGACTCGTTCTTCGATCTGGGTGGCGATTCGATCTCGGCCATGCGGTGTGTCGCCGCCATCAACACCGCGCTCGACGCGAACGTCGGGGTTCAGGATCTCCTGCAGTCACCGTCGGTTCACGCCGTGAGCCGACAGGTCGACGGTGAGCGCGACGCGGCGGTGCTTGCGGCCAACGGCGCCACCATGGAGGCGGTGCACGCGCGCGGGAGCTCGGAGATCGCCGAGATTCACGCGAGCGATCTCACGCTCGACAAGTTCGTGGACGCGGAAACGCTGGCGGCCGCGCCGAAGCTCTGCGCGCCGGGTGAGGTGATCCGCACGGTGCTGCTGACCGGGGCGACCGGATTCCTCGGACGGTTCCTGGTCCTGCAGTGGTTGCAGCGGCTGGAATCCGTCGACGGGACGCTGGTGTGCCTGGTGCGGGCCGCAACCGATGCGCAGGCCCGTGAGCGCCTCGAGAAGGTGTACGACAGCGGAGATCCCGTCCTGCTGAGGCGCTTTCACCAGCTCTCGGCGGGCCGGCTGCGGGTGGTGGCGGGCGACAAGGGCGTCGCGGCACTGGGCCTCGACGACGCGGTCTGGGCCGAGCTCGCCGCTTCGGTGGATCTGATCGTCGACGCCGCCGGGTTCGTCAACGGCATCCTGCCCTACCGGGAGTTCTTCGGCCCCAACGTCGCAGGCACCGCCGAGCTGATCCGGTTCGCCCTCACCACGAAACTCAAGGCGTACAGCTATGTGTCGACCGCCGACGTGCGTCAGCAGATCGATCCGGCCGCCTTCACCGAAGACGCCGACATCCGCGTCATCAGCCCCACCCGCCGGGTGGACGCCGGGTTCGCCAGCGGCTACGGCAACAGCAAGTGGGCCGGCGAGGTGTTGCTGCGTGAGGCCCACGACCTGTGTGGCCTGCCGGTGCGGGTGTTCCGCTGCGACATGATCCTCACCGACACCGCATACGCCGGTCAGCTCAACGTCCCGGACAACTTCACCCGCATGGTGTTGAGCGTCGTGGCGACCGGGCTGGCGCCGACGTCGTTCTATCGACTCGATGCGGCCGGCGGACGCCAACCCGCGCACTACGATGCGCTTCCGGTCGGGTTCGTCGCGGAATCGGTCGCCACACTCGGCGGCTGCGGGCTCGACGGATTCCAGACCTACCACGTGATGAATCCCCACGACGACGGTATCGGCGCCGACCAGTACGTCGACTGGCTCGTCGAGGCGGGATATCCGATCCGGCGAGTGGACGATTTCGGAGAATGGTTGCGACGCTTCGAAACCGCGCTTCGCGCCCTGCCGGAGCGGCAACGTCAACATTCGGTTCTGCAGATACTCTCGGCACGCTACGGCATGGATCTCACCGAGGACCTGCAACCCCCGGAGCCGACTGTGGGTTCCTACGGCCCGACGGATCGGTTCCGGGCCGCGGTCGGTGAGCACCGCATCGGCGGGGGCGACATCCCGCAGATCACCCCGGCGATCATCGTCAAGTACGTCACCGATCTGCACCGCCTCGGCCTGCTCGATCCGCACCCGCTGTCCGCACCGCGATCTGCCTAGCGTTCACGCGTCACCGACCGGCACGGAGTTCACCGCTGCCGCGATCGCTTCGGCGATCTGGCGCAGGATCTTTCGCGACAGTTCCACAGGTCCGGTGAAGGCGGGCCGGCAACGGCGCGGACCGTTTGCTTTGCGCTGGCCGCCTGCGCAGACGCCCGCCCAGGTCGGAGCAGAGCAAATCCTGCAACCCCGGACCCGATCCCCAAGGGTTGTGAGCCTGGTGAACGTGTCGTACCGTCAACCTCGTTGATTAGCCGAACTAGGGGGTTCTTTCCGTCAGGTTTCACCGCCGCACGTCGAAAGGGTCACGAATGCAGCGGTTTTCGGTCGCAGGACGACTGAGGCAACGCTGGATGTTCTTGGTGGCGGCCGTGGTGATCGCGGTCGCCGGGTTCGCCGTGTACCGGCTGCACGGCGTCTTCGCCTCGCAGGACGTCACGTCCACCCCCAGCGGCGCCGCCAACGAGATCATTCCGTTCAACCCGAAACACGTGGTCATGGAGGTGATGGGCCCACCGGGCACGGTGGCCACCGTCACCTACCTGGACGTCAACGCTCAACCTCAGCGCGCCGACAATGTCCCGCTGCCGTGGACCTACGACACCACCACCACCCAACCCGCGGTGTTCGTCAACGTCCAGGCCCAGGGCGACAGCGACTCGATCGGGTGCCGAATCACGATCGATGACGACATCAAGGACGAGAGGTGGGTGAACACCGTGAATGCCTACACCTACTGCCTGGAGAAGTCCGGATGAGCCCACGTTTCTCATCGGAGGCGATGCCGGAACTGATCCGGCGGTTCTCGGTTCTCATCGCATTGTTCTGGCTGGGCCTGGCGGTGGTGACGAACGTGTTCGTCCCCCAGCTGGAGACCGTCGCCGAGGCCCACAACGTCTCGTTGAGTCCGCATGACGCACCGTCACTGCAGGCCGCCAAGCGCATCGGCGCGGTGTTCGACGAATTCGACTCGGACAGTTCGGCAATGATCGTCTTGGAGGGCGATCAGCCGCTCGGCGCCGAGGCGCACCATTACTACGACGGGTTGATCGACAAGCTTTCCAAGGACACCGATCACGTCCAGCACATCCAGAACTTCTGGGGTGACCCGCTGACCGCCGCCGGCTCGCAGAGCCAGGACGGCAAGGCCGCGCTGGTGCAGATCTACCTCGCCGGAAACCAGGGCGAATCGCTGTCGAACGAGTCCGTCGACGCGGTGCGGGCCATCGTCGACGACACACCGCCGCCACCGGGGATCCGGGCCTACGTCACCGGGGCCGCTCCCCTGGTCACCGACCAGTTCGAGGTGGGCCGTCAGGGCACGCTGAAGACCACGCTGCTCACCCTCGGGGTGATCGCGGTGATGCTGTTCTGGCTCTACCGCCGCGTCACCACGGTCCTGGTGGTGATGTTCACGGTGATGATCGAGCTGACCGCCTCCCGAGGCGTCGTCGCGGTGCTCGCGAACGCAGGCATCATCGAACTGTCGACGTATTCGACGAACCTGCTGACCCTGCTGGTGATCGCCGCGGGCACCGATTACGCCATTTTCATCCTCGGCCGGTTCCACGAGGCACGGTACGCCGGCCAGGACCGGCTCACCGCGTTCACCACCATGTATCACGGCACCGCGCACGTCATCCTGGGTTCGGGGCTGACGATCGCCGGCGCGGTGCTGTGTCTCACCTTCACGCGTCTTCCTTATTTCCAGAGCCTCGGCGTGCCCGCGGGCATCGGCGTCCTGGTCGCGGTGGCTGCGGCGTTGACCCTGGCGCCCGCGGTGTTGATCATCGGCCGCCATTTCGGCCTGTTCGAACCCAATCGTCCACTGCGGACCCAGAATTGGCGGCGGATCGGCACCGCCATCGTGCGTTGGCCCGGACCGGTGCTGGTGGTGACGGTCGCGGTCGCGCTGATCGGGCTGCTGGCCCTGCCGCACTACAGCACCAACTATGACGCCCGGCCGTACATGCCTGCCGACGCCCCGGCGAACGTCGGCTACACCGCGGCCGAACGTCACTTCTCCGAGGCCCGCCTGAACCCGGAACTGATGATGATCGAAGCCGACCACGACCTGCGCAATCCCACCGACATGATCCTGCTGGAACGTGTCGCCAAGGCGGTGTTCCACACCGACGGCATCGCGCAGGTGCAGTCGATCACCCGGCCGCTGGGAACGCCGTTGGACCACACGTCGATTCCGTTCCAGATCAGCGCGGGCAACGCGTCACAGATCAACAATCTGCCGTTCCAGCAGGCCCGCGGGAACGATCTGCTCAAACAGGTCCAGGTGATCAACGACGGGATCAGTGTGCTGCGCCAGCAGTACGCGCTGCAGCAACAGTCCGGAGCGATCACCCACGAGCAGTCGGAGGCGTTCAAGCAGACCGTGGCCACCGCGCAGGATCTGCGTGACAAGATCGCCAACTTCGACGACCAGTTCCGGCCGTTGCGCAACTACTTCTACTGGGAGCCACACTGCTTCGACATCCCGATGTGCGCGGCGCTGCGGTCGGTGTTCGACGCACTCGACGGCATCGACGAGTTGACCGACCAGTTGGCCAACGTGTCGGGCAGCATCGCCAAACTCGATGAGCTGCAACCGAAACTGCTCGCGTTGATCCCGCCGCAGATCGCCAATCAGGAGACCAACCGCGACCTGACGCTGTCCAATTACGCGACCACGTCGGGACAGAACGCGCAGGCCCAGGAGTCCCTGGAGAATTCCACCGCGCTGGGTCAGGCGTTCGACGCGGCGAAGGTCGACGACTCGTTCTACCTTCCGCCGGAGGCGTTCACCAACCCCGAGTTCCAGCGCGGTCTGAAGTTGTTCCTGTCCCCCGACGGCAGAGCGGCCCGGCTGATCATCACCCATGAGGGCGATCCGGCGACCCCCGAGGGCATCTCGCACATCGAGGCGATCCGGCACGCCGCCAAGGAAGCCGTCAAGGGCACTCCGCTGGCCGGGTCGAAGATCTACCTGGCAGGCACCGCGGCCACCTACAAGGACATTGCCGACGGCGCCGAATACGATTTGATGATCGCCGCGATCGCCGCACTCTCGCTGATCCTGTTGGTGATGATGTTCGTCACCCGCAGCCTGGTCGCCGCCTTGGTGATCGTGGGCACCGTGGCGTTGTCGTTGGGCGCGTCGTTCGGGTTGTCGGTGCTGATCTGGCAGGACCTCTTCGGTATCGAGCTGTACTGGATCGTGTTGGCGTTGGCCGTGATCCTGCTGCTGGCGGTCGGCTCGGACTACAACCTGCTGCTGATCTCCCGGTTCAAGGAGGAGGTCGACGCCGGGATCAACACCGGCATCATCCGCGCCATGGCCGGTTCCGGTTCGGTGGTCACCGCGGCCGGTCTGGTGTTCGCGGCCACCATGGCCTCGTTCCTGTTCGCCGACCTGCGGGTGCTCGGGCAGATCGGCACGACGGATCGCGCTGGGCCTGTTGTTCGACACGCTCATCGTGCGGTCGTTCATGACACCGTCGATCGCGGCCCTGCTGGGTCGCTGGTTCTGGTGGCCGCTGCGGGTGCGGCCCCGCCCGGCCAGCCAGATGCTGCGGCCGTACGGCCCCCGTTCGGCGGTCCGGCAACTGCTGCTGTGGGAGGACGACGATCCCGCCGTGGCACCGACGCGCAAATGACAGGATGGGAGTGCCATGATCTGGGGTGATCTCACGATCCTCGCCGGCGTGTTGATAGTGACGTTCGGCGCATGCGTTTTCGTCTACATCAGCCGACTGGAGAAGCGACCACCCGCCGCCCTGGGTGAACAGGTCGGCGCGCACAAGGCCGTGCTGGCGAAGCTGCGTAAGCGTCAACCGATGACCCGCGACGAGTTCGAATACGCCACCGAGATGGTCACCGACGCCCGGTCGCCGCTGGCGTATGCCATTCCCGCCGTGATGTTCACCATGGGGTTCTTCTATGTGGTCGGCTGCCTGTACGAACTGCACGTGCACGGCGGAAATCCGTCCTTCCGTACGTTCGTCGGCTTTTTGCCGATGCTCAGCTCCGTCAACATCGCCGTGCAGTTCCGTCGCGTCGCCCGACTGAAAGGCAAGTTGCGCCAGGCCACGGTGATCGACGATGAGACCGAGCCGCTCATGAGCCCCGTCGGCCGTCACAGCGCCTCGACGGCGACGTGAGCAGAATTCAGGTGGCAGGAATTGGGCCGGTCACCACATCGCGGAGACGGCATCGATCTCGCCCTCTTCGACGGAAACCGTCGGTGTCATGGGAGACACTTGACGAATGGCCGAGCAGTTGCGTTGAAGTCGTCGGATGACACAACTCTGGGGCACACTCATCGGGGTCGCGGTCGGCCTCGTCATCGTGTGGGTAGCGCTGCTGATCGCACTGGCCGTGGCCCGCCCCAAGGACCTCAGCGTCGCCGACGCACTGCGGCTGCTGCCCGACACCGTGGTCCTGATACGGCGCCTGGCCGCCGATCCGCAACAGCCCCGCGGTGTCCGGATCCGTCTGCTTCTGCTGCTGGTCTACCTGATCCTGCCGATCGACCTGGTTCCGGACTTCATCCCTTTTCTCGGCTACGCAGATGACGCCATCGTCGTTGCGGTCGCACTGCGCTCGGTCGCCCGACGCGCGGGGTACAGCGCCCTCGACAAGCACTGGCCGGGAACCCCCGAAGGACTCGAATCCGTTCGTCGCCTCGCCGGCATCACGGGTCCACCCGATCCTGGGCAACTCTAGATCGGCAGCCCACCCAACCCGTCTGGCGAGCCCGGCATCAGCGGTGCGTCGATACCGGGCCGTTGCGCGCTGTCGTCGGAGCCCGGGGCATCGTCGTCGCCGGCAACGAGCCCGAACACCGAGAAACTCACGATCCAGTAGGCGACGTACCCCACCAGCAGCACCACCCCGTGCCAGCGCCGCAGGTGGCCGGTGGACAGCGCGTACGCCGCGAACCCGTTGATCACGATGAGCGCGGGCAGGTGCCAGCTGAAGACCTCTGGGCTTATCAGGAGCGCCCCGCCGAGCAGGGCGATGATGCCCACCTTCGCGGTCACCGAGAACACCACACTGCCGATGACGTTGCCGACCCCGATGGCAGGCGCGCCCCGCCGGAAGGGCTCCACGGTCAGGAAGATGTCCTCCAGCGAGAGCACCAGGGTCGCGATCGTCGCCCCGAAGACCGTGCCGCCGATCGCGTACTCCTCGACGATGCCCTCGGTGCCCTCGGCCATGACCCAGGCACCCACCACGACGCCGATCAACGCGAGAAGCGCGAGCAGCAGCAACGCCCACCCCGGACGCTTGATCGTCTTCGCCACATCGCCGGTCTCGTAGAGGCCGCCACCGCTGCCCGTACGACCGCCACCACCGGAGTTCCTCACGCCGGAACCGACGAGTTCGGGACGCAGCGCCGCTTCCACTTCCTTCTCGGCTTCTACGGCTTCCTTCTCGGCTTCCAGGGCTTCCAGCACTTCCGCACTGCGGAACGTGGGTACGGCCCGCCGGGACTCGCGGTAGGCGATATAGGCGATGAAGCCCACGAACAGCGCGATGAGAACCAACCCGGATACCCGACTCAACCCGCCGAGCAGTGCGGGAACGATCAGCACCAGAGGTGCGATCGCGAACAACGCGATGTAGTCCTTCGGGATCTCCACCGGGCTGGGCGCGAGGATGGCAGCGAGCGCGAGCACCAGGCCCGTCAGCGATATGACGGTGCCGAAAATGACACCGAGAGCGACGTCTTCGCTGCCCTCCAAGTTGAGCACCACACCGAAGGCGAGGTCATCGAACTCGATGCCGGTGAACAGGATGGCGAGCAGGAACAGCGAGACCGCCAAGCCGCGCGCCGCTCCGACCAGGTAGGTGATCAGCTTCTCGGCGCTGTAGATCAACAGGGCCGCTCCAACGGCAAAGACAATGATCGACGTCACGGCAAACCTCAGTGTTGATGTATCTCGCAGGCGCAGTACATGTTTCGACAGGTGTAGCAGGCAGGCATCCCCTTGCAGCGTGGGCATACCTCGCAGCTGACCGGCTCGGTGTGCCGCAGCGCATCCACCGGCGTGTACGGCTCGCCGCAGTGGTAACAGGGCGGACGGGCGCTGTTGTCGTCCGACTCGCCGAGCAGATCGGTGAGTGGGTTCACCGTCGTACCTCCAACGGGATCCGGGGCCGGGTTCGGCCGGGATTCGGCCGAGGAACCATCACACCGTCGCGCGGCACCGTCGGATCGTTGGCCGCCGCCACCGCCGTCTCGACCAGCCCGTGATCCGGGGAGAGATGACAGACGGGGTCGGTGCGGGCGGCGTCGCCGGTGAGCGCGAAGGCCTGGCAACGACAGCCGCCGAAGTCGATCTGGCGACGGTCGCAGCTGCGGCACGGTTGCGGCATCCAGTCGTCGCCGCGGAACCGCTCGAACAGAGGCGAGCGGGTCCAGATCCACTCCAGTGAGTGCTCGCGCACATTGGTGCCGGGCAGACGCAGGCCGCGCGCCACCTCGTGAGATGCCGGGCACGGCAGGGCTTCGCCGTTCGGCACCACGGTGAACTGGCGGCGCGCCCAGCCGTCCATGCAGGGCTTGGGATAGTCGGCGTAATAGTCGGGGATGACGTAGATGATCTCCATGCGGTCCCCGAGCCGTCCGCGGGCCGCCCGCACCACTGTCTCGGCGCGCTCCAATTGCTCTCTGCTGGGCAGCAATTCGGCGCGGTTGCGCCCCGCCCAGCCGTAGTACTGCGTGTTGGCCAGCTCGATCCGGTCGGCCTCCATCACCGCTGCCATGTCGAGGATGGCGTCGATCCGGTCGATGTTCTGCCGGTGCAGCACCACGTTGAGCGTGAGTGGCCAGCCCAGCTTCTTGACCAGCCGCGCGACATCGTGTTTGCGCTCGAACGAGGCGGTGCCGGCTATCTGGTCGGACAGCTCGCGCTGATCGGCCTGGATGCTGACCTGGACGTGGTCGAGGCCCGCGTCGCGGAGCTGCTCGGCGCGACGGGTGGAGAAGCCCAGCCCGCTGGTGATCAGATTGGTGTACATGCCGAACCCGTTGGCGCACCGCACGAGGTCGACGATGTCGTGGCGTTGCATCGGCTCCCCGCCCGAGAGGTGTACCTGAAGGACGCCGAGGTCGGCGGCCTCGGCGAACACCCGTTGCCACTCCTCGGTGGACAGTTCGTCGCGATAGTCCTGCAGTGCGACGGGATTGGAGCAGTAGGGACAGTGCAACGGACAGGCATAGGTGAGCTCGGCGAGCAACGCGAAGGGCTTATCCATGATCGATCTCCATCCCGTGCTTGGTGACGAGGTCGGCCACGAAGCGCCGGACATCGCCCTCGGCGATACCGTCATAGCGGCTGCCGAGCTCGACCTGGATCTCGGCGATGGTCCGCCGGGCGTCACACAATTCCACGATCGCAACCCCGGTGTCGTTGAGGACCCAGATCGTCTCCGGCGACAGCAGGGCGTACTGTCCGCGCGCGGCGTCGTACCTCATCCGGACGTGCGGAGCCAGTCGTGGCCGCGCGGTATCGTCAGCGATTTCCATAAGCCTGGTCGATCGCATCGAGCATGCTCCACAGCACGTCGCACTTGAAGGACAGCGCCGACAGCGCGGCCGTCTGGGTTTCCGGGGTGACGCAGTGGCGCCGCACCACCTCGAGACCATGTTCGGAGTCGCGGGGCGCCTGGGTGATACGGGTCCTGAAGTACAAGAGCTCCTTCGGGTCGATCCAGGTGTAGTGACGTTCGAACGCCGCGAGCCGCTCGGTCATCAGGTCGGGGGCGAACAACTCGGTCAGCGAAGAGGCCACTGCCTCCAGCCATGGCCGGGTGCGGGTGAAGGTCACGTAGGCGTCGACGGCGAATCGCACACCCGGGAGCAGGTGTCGTGCGTCTTCGAGTTCCTCCCTGGTCAAACCGACGGCTTCGCCGAGTCGCAGCCACGCCTCGATCCCGCCGGTTCCTTCGGTCGTGCCGTCGTGGTCGATGATGCGCTGGACCCAACGCCGCCGTATCTCCCGGTCCGGGCAGCTGCTGAGGATCGCGCCGTCTTTCCTGGGAATGTTCACCTGGTAGTAGAAGCGATTGGCCACCCACCCCCGGATCTCGTCGGGGCTGCACTGGCCGGTGTTCATCCGGCGGTGGAAGGGATGCAGGTGGTGATAGCCCTTGACGTGCTCGCGAAGCGCTTCCTCGAATTCGCCGGGCGTAAGCGCCTGGGCCACAACCGCTCTCGGCGTGTGCAGTGCCATTCTTGCTCCTCAGATCTCCAACTCCAGCCCGTCGGCGGCGACCCCGATGCCGTGGTGGTCGAGGATCCGTCGCTCGGGCGAGTCCTCGAGCAGGACCGGGTTGGTGTTGTTCATGTGGATGTAGACCTTGCGGTCGATCGGCAGCGACGCCAGCAGCTCGAGGCTGCCGCCGGGGCCGGCGATCGGGATATGTCCCATCTCGCGAGAGGTTTTGCCTGCCAGGCCGAGCCTGGACATCTCGTCGTCGCGCCAGCAGGTGCCGTCGATCAGCAGGCCGGAGCAGTCTGCCAGTTCCTCGAGGACCTCCTGGGTCATTTGCTGCACGCACGGCAGATATACGAGGCTTTGGCTGTTACGTGGGCCATTACGAGCGTCGGTGAGGCGGTAACCCACGACCCGGCCGCGCGTGGGAGCCCCAGGGAAACGCATGGACTTGTCGGTTGGTACGTCGAATGCGCGGTACGACAACCCATTTGATGCATCGCCAAGCGGGACCTCAACCCCGGGCAGCACCGGCTGCCACTTGACCGGACAGTACGCCTCGAGTGTCCTGAGCACCCCGGTCCCGCTGGTGAGGGTTTCGTGCACCGACTCGGTCGCGTGGACTTCGAGCCCACGCCCCTCCCGCATCAGCAGCAACCCGAGGGTGTGGTCGAGTTCGGCGTCGGTGAGCAGCACAGCCCGAAGCCGGACCACTCTGCCTTCGTCGGGGTGCAGATCCGGGAACGACTCGATCTGCGACCGGATGTCCGGCGAGGCGTTGAACAGGAACCACTGTTTGCGGTCAGCGCTCACCGCGATCGACGACTGTGAGCGTGCGACGCAGGGCCGGGCTCCGGTCCGCACCGCACGGCACTGCGGGCACCCGCAGTTCCACTGCGGAAACCCGCCGCCTGCTGCCGATCCCAGCACCCTCACCCACACCAGCGATCACTTCCTCCGTCGGGATTGCCGCGGCGGGGCGTCGGGCCGATCCGGCCCGACGCCCTCGCTGTGAGGCGACTAGTCGGCGCCGTCCAGGACGGCCACGTACGCGGTCACCTCGGCGGACACCCGGATCTCGGCGAACGTGGGGCGCTCCCACTTCTGCAGACCGGCGGTCTTCTTCTCCATGGTGTTCTCTCTTTCTTCTCTGGGGTTTTGCCGATGTCTGGCGAGCGGTTCAGTCAGGCAGGGTGAAGGCGATCAAGGCGCTGCCGTGACCCGCGCCGAGCATCCCGGGGAGGATGCCTTCCAGCCAGCCACCCCAACCGACCGGCACGACGACGTACTGCTTGCCGTCGACGCTGTAGGTCGAGCAACTGCCGTGATGCCCACTGCCACAGTTGAATTCCCACAACTTCTCGCCGGTGTTGGCGTCGAGCGCGGCGAACTCGCCGGTCGGTGTGCCCGCAAACACCAGGTCTCCCGCGGTGGCGAGCACCGAGGCGGCCATCGGATAGTCGAGGCGCCAGCGCCACTTCTCCTCACCGTGCGAGTCGAAGGCGCTGACCGAGCCGGCCATGTCGTCGATGTCCACCTGAACGGCGGCACCCCAGTACGGAATGCTCTCCTTGAACTCGCGTCGGCGGCGTGTGGCGGTGGCGCCCACGTCGGCGACGGGAACGTAGAACATGTCCGTCTTCGGGCTGTACGCGGCGTGCGTCCATTCCTTCGCCCCGGCCGGTCCTGGGTAAAAGTGGACGGGCTCACCCTCCTTGTCCGGGTATTTGCGTGGCGTCACCTTGCCGTCGCGGGTGATGACACCCCAGTCGATCCGATCCACGAACGGGGTGACGTGCTGCAGTTCCCCGTTGGTGCGGTCCAGCACGAAGAAGTAGCCGTTCTTGTCGAAGTGACCGAGCAGCTTCTTGCCGTCCCGCTCGAAGAGCGTCATCTCCATCGTGGAGTCGTAGTCCCACAGGTCGTGCGGGGTGAACTGGTAGTGCCACTTGATCTCGCCGGTGTCGACGTCGAGCGCGACGACGCTGTCGGTGTACAGGTTGTCACCTTCGCGCACGGCACCGTCGAAGTCGGGAGCCGGGTTGCCGGTACCGGCGTAGTACAGGTTCAACTCGGGGTCGTAGGTCCCGGTGACCCAGTGGTTGGCACCGCCGCGGGTCCAGGCTTCGCCGTCGGCAGGCCAGGTCTCCGAGCCCGGTTCGCCCGGCTTGGGCACCGTGTAGGTCCGCCACAGGTGCTCGCCGGTGTCGAGGTCCCAGCAGTCGATGTGGCCGCGCACCCCGAACTCGCCGCCGGCGCTGCCGGTGATGAGGGTGTTCTTGACCACCAGCGGCGCCAGCGAGGCGCTCTCACCCGCCCGTACGTCGCCGATCGTCTTCTCCCAGACCTTCTCTCCGTTCGAGGCGTTCAGTGCGATCAGGTGCGCGTTGGGCGTCACGAAGTAGACGTTGCCCTTGGCGACCGCACACCCGCGGTTGACATTGCCGCAGCACAATGAGACGTCGAACGGCACCGCGTGCTTGTAGCGCCACAGCTGCTGGCCGGTCTTGGCGTCCAGCGCCCAGAACCAGCCGTCCCAGCCGGTGACGAACATGACGCCGTCGACCACGAGCGGGCATGCCTCGAACGCATAGGTCGACGCGCCCGCCATGTGCCCCGAGGCGCCGGCCTGGAAGACCCACGCCGGTCCGATGCGCTTGACGTTCTCCGTGTTGATCTGGTCCAGGAGGCTGTAGCGCTTGCCGTCGTAGGCACCGTAGTAGGTGATCCAGTTGTGGGATTCCGAGCGTGCGTTGAGCAGCCGCTCGTAGGTCACGTCGGTCACCACCGCGGGCGCGCTGTTGGGGATCGGGCTCAGCGCCGACTGGTTGATCGCCTCGCCGGCGTCGACGTATTCGATCGTCATTTTTCGTGTTCCTCCTACGGGCGCGGCTGGTCGGGACGGTCGAGACGGGCTTCGGGCGGGACCTCGCCGACCACGACGATCGCGGCGGTGAGTCCACGGCCCTCGTCGTTGCCGCCGGGTGAGCTGTACCAGTAGTAGCCGGGGCCGTCGAGGTTGAGCTTTGCCCTTCCCTTGGAGTGGTTGAGAAGCCACAGGAATTTCCGGTCGCCGTTGCTGGGGAACAGCGCCGCGTGGGTGTTCTTGTCGTCGTTGATGACTGTCAGCTCGATGTCACCACCGTGCGGCATCACCAGAATGGCTGGATCCCAGGCGAGTTCGTCCTCTCTGATACGGATTGTCGCCTCCATCGTGCCGTCGGCCCGCTCGGTCGCGGTGGCAACGGAACCGGTTCCCAGGATCCGGCCGAGCGCGGCGTGGTTCTGTTTGTCCAGGCCGAGTTCGCGCAGTAGGTCGGATCGCTGATGTGTGGCCGTCATAGGACCTCACCTTCTCGTCGGTGAAACTTCAGTGTTTTGTCGAGTGGAAAGTGCGGCAGACCGTATTCCCGTTCCATTCTGTTGATTTCGGCGATCCGAAACGCCAAGTGAAAGGTGTGTGTTCAGATCTGCGGACGCCGCTTGGTCGTCACATCTCGCTTTGCGAGATGTGACTAGGAGAAACGATAGGTCCGGTCAACCCCTCCGTACAGGCATGACCGCAGGGCGGTCATAGGGTGCCGTTCACGCGCTCCCAGGTGCCGTTCGTGGTGAATTCACTCACCGTCGATGCCGGTGATCTGCACCATCATTGGCGGCGCCGCACGCGCGCTCGAACAGGTCGAGGTTCATCACCTTGTCCCACGCGGAGACGAAGTCGCGGACGAACTTCTCCTCGGCGCCGTCGCTCGCGTACACCTCCGAGATTGCGCGGAGCACCGGGTCGGCCAGGAAGGACAGGTCGACCCGGCCGGCGATCCATCTGACCTCGCCGGTGCGCCGGTCACGACCCTCGTATGTCGCCGTCCAGTCGGCGGTGTCCGCCCTCGGCGTCCACTCGATGTCCACGTCGAGCAGGTTGACGAAGAATTCATTGCTCAGCGCGCCCGCCGCCGCGGCGAGCGCGCCCACCCGGGATCCGCCGTGGTTGGCGCCGAGCACGCGCAACCCGCCGAGCAGCACCGCCATCTCCGGCGCGGTCAGGGTCAACTGGCTCGCGCGGTCGACGAGCAGGTGCTCCGGTGGCGGCCGGTTGCCCTTGCCGACGTAGTTGCGGAATGCGTCGGCGGTGGGCTCCAGTGCGGAGAACCACTCGACGTCGGTCCACTCCTGCGTTGCGTCCGTGCGCCCCAGCCGGCAGGGGACTTCGATGTGGTGACCGGCCTCGGCGGCGGCATGTTCGATCGCTGCGCATCCGCCGAGCACGATCAGATCGGCGGTGGAGATCTGCTTGCCCCCGCGGTGGGAATCGTTGAACCGCCTGCGGATCCGCTCGAGCCTGCCCAGTACGATCGCCAGGTTCTCGGGCTCGTTGACGTCCCAGCTCCGTTGTGGTTCGAGACGGATGCGCGCCCCGTTGGCCCCGCCGCGTTTGTCACTGTTGCGGAATGTCGACGCCGAGGCCCAGGCCGTGACGACGAGTTGCGGCACCGACAGTCCCGAGCCGAGGATCTCCCGTTTGAGCGCGGCGACGTCGTCGGCGTCTGCGAGTTCATGATCGACCGGCGGCACCGGGTCCTGCCAGATCAGCGGTTCGGCCGGGACCAGTTTCC
The DNA here is from genome assembly GCF_001187505.1 of Mycolicibacterium goodii. The sequence goes on along the minus strand of NZ_CP012150.1, from coordinate 4,555,036 downwards.
CGAGGTAGCGCTGGATCGGGCCCATGTCGATGTGCGTGAGCTTGAACCAGGCCCGTGCGAAAGTGTCCGCGAACTCGTCCGGGTTCTCCAGAAAGCGCAGTGCGATCACCCGGTATCGCGGATCTTCCTGCACGGCAAGGTCGGTGGTGAGCATTGTCGGGGCGTGAGTCTTCGATGGGTCGAACGGGTCGGGCACCGTGCCTGCCCCGGCACCGTTGCGCGGGACCCACTGCCACAACCCGGCGGGGCTGAGCGCCACATCCCACTCGTAGGCGAACAGTGTTGTCAGGAAGCTGTTGTCCCACTTCGTCGGTGTGGCGGTCCAGATGCCGTCGAGCCCGCTGGTGACGGTATCGGCGGCGTTGCCGGTGCCGAAGCTGTTTGCCCAGCCAAGTCCCAGCGCCTCCAGTGGCGCCCCTTCGGGTTCGGGACCGAGGCAACCGCTCGGGTCGGCCGGTCCGTGCGATTTGCCGAAGGTGTGCCCGCCTGCGATCAGTGCGACGGTCTCCTCATCGTTCATCCCCATCCGGCGGAACGTCTCTCGGATGTCGCGGGCGGCGGCCAGGGGGTCGGGCACCGTGGCCGGACCCTGGGGGTCGACGTAGATCAGTCCCATCTCCGAGGCCGCCAGTGGCTCGTCCAGATCGCGGACGCCGCTGTGGCGTTCATCGGCGAGCCATGTCCGCTCCGGACCCCAGAAGGTCTCGTCGGCCTCCCACGCGTCTTCTCGGCCGCCGGCGAAGCCGAATGTCTTGAGGCCCATCGACTCCAGCGCGCGGTTGCCCGCGAAGATCATCAGGTCGGACCAGGAGATCTTGCGGCCGTGCTTCTTCTTTACCGGCCACAGCAGCCGGCGTGCCTTGTCCAGGTTGCGGTTGTCCGGAAAACTGTTGAGCGGGGCGAAGCGCTGCATCCCCGCGCCTGCGCCGCCCCGGCCGTCGCCGATGCGGTAGGTCCCGGCGAAGTGCCAGGCCATCCGCAGCATGAGCGGACCGTAATGGCCGTAGTCGGCGGGCCACCAGTCCTGCGAGGTGGTCAGCACCGCGTCGACATCGCGGGCCAACTCGTCGAGATCCAGCGACAGGAACTCCTTCGCGTAGTCGAAGTCCTCGCCCAGCGGATTGTTCACGCGGCAGGGTTGAGCCAGGACCCTCAGGTTGAGCCTGCGCGGCCAACCGAGTCGATCTCCGTTTGCCCCAGGGGGATTGTGACTCCGCAACGATCGTCGCACCGCCACCGTCTGGTCGTACGTCCTGTTGACATAGGCATCAGGGCTCTCGGGCATCGGCCCTCCTCCCCCACTTTCTCGACCTCAGATGCACAGCGCGCTGCGCACCGCGCGCACATTCCGCCTGGACACCGGCACCATCGTGTTGTCGGGGTCGTCCATGACCAGCACCAGCTCGCCCTTGTCCCGGCGTTCGACCTCTCGAATCCTGTTCAGGTTCACGATGTGTCGGCGATGCACCCGCAGGAAACCGGCGTGGGTGAGCTCCTCGTCGAGCTTGTCGAGCCCTGCCGACGCGGCCCGCAGCCTGCCCCGGTCCGTCGACAGCCACACCTCGTTGCCATCCGATTCGGCGAACATGACTTCCGGCAACCTCAGCAGCACCATCCGGTTGTCCCTGATCCCGACCACTCGACGGGGTTGTTCCACGGCGTACAAACCTGTTTCGACCTGCCGCACCTGCTCGCCGTCGACGACACCGAAGGTGATCAGGTGGCCGACCAGATTTCCGGAGCGGAACACCGGGCGAATTCCGATGTGCGACGGTTCGTCGGAGAGATGGGTGAAAATCTGTGTGGTGCCGGTCCAATCGGGGTCGTGACTGGCCCGCTTGGTGGCGAATCGAACGGCCTCGATGAACGCGGGAAGCGTCGGACTCCATCGCACGGCCGGGTCCACTGCCGGAGTGTTACTCGGGACTCCGAGTGGCACGCTCGCCACCGAGTCGGCGATCACCACCTTGCCCGCTGCGTCGACGGCGGCCAGTGCGTCGCTCGACCGCGCCCTGGCGTGGCTGTAGGCGGCGAGCAGTTCGGCGCCGCCATCGCGGGCGCAGTTACGCAACTTGCTCGCGGTGTGGGCGGCCGCGTTCGCCAACCACGTGCTCGCAGCGGCAGGCATGTCACAGCGCAGGCTCGAGATGTTCAGGCTCGCGATCGGTTCCTTGCTCACCACGTCCCGCACCGCGACGGCCGCGCAGGTCCAATCGTGGAAGGCCTCGCACCAGTGTTCTTCCCGTGTGATCACCATCGGGTTTCGCGTTCCGAGGGCGGTACCGATGCCATTGGTGCCCACCGCGCTCTCCGACCAGCAGAACCACGGCGCGAGGCCGGATATGGCGGCGGCGGAAAGGGTGGCCTTTTCACCCCATTCGGCGAGAACCCGACCGTTGGCATCGGCGATGACCACGATGCCGAACTTGGACACCTCGTGAAGCATGGCCGCGGCGCAGAAACCCAGTTCCGCGAACACAAGATCGTGTTCGAGTGAATGCTTGACCTCCGTGACCGCCGCAGGCGCTTCGGACAGGAACGGGTCGACGTGGTACTGATCCCGACATCGTTGCCAGGAAATCGCCACTTCGGGTCGGACGCCGCGGACGTCGTCATCCCCGTGCACGAACCGTTCCCACGCGTCGTGCACCGCCGCATTGGTCATGGAGCGAGGTTTCGATTCGACGTGTGCAGTTGACATCCGGTCCACCCTCTACCTGCTTGGACTTGTGTTGACCGATCCGCGGGTGCCTGCGTGAGCACTCTGGACATGCCCCACCGAGCGAAAGAATTGTGTGATCTGGATCATATACCTACTTAATTGTGTTCAATTGTGACCTTTTTCGGACAAAAGCGGATGACGGCGAATTTCTTCCTCCAGATGAATCGGACGAGATTAGCCGGCCGGGTCGGCGATATCCTCGGCCGCTCTGAGCACGCGAAAGATGTTCTCGCCGGCAAGTTTTGCCAGATCTGCGTTGGACCAACCGCGGTCGGCGAGGGCGTCGAAAAGCCGCGGATACCCCGAAACATCCTCGAGCCCCTCGGGCATGGCCTCGCCTCCCATGTAGTCACCCCCGATGCCGACATGGTCTATGCCGGCAACCGCGCGTACATACTCGATATGCGCCACGACATCAGCCAACGTCGCGACCGGCGGTGGCGACTGCTCCGCCAGCTCCATCATCAAAGCGTCGTAAGCCGATTCGCCCTTGTGAACCCCGCGTCGACGGGCCTCGGCCTTTGCCTGCGCGTGCCACCGGGCGACGGCAGGTGAGACAAACGCGGGCAGAAACGTAACCATGCAGACGCCGTCGTTCTTTGCCAACATCGCAAGGACATCGTCCGGCACGTTGCGTGGGTGGTCACAGATCGACCGCGCGGAAGAATGGCTGAAAATCGCGGGCGCGGCGGTGACGCGTAATGCGTGCCGCATGACGTCGGCGGACACGTGCGAAAGATCGACAAGCATTCCGAGCCGGTTCATCTCCCGGACCACGTCCTCACCGAACTCGGACAATCCGTGCAGCACCGGGTCGTCGGTCGCCGAATCGGCCCACGGCACGTTCTGGTTGTGGGTCAAGGTCAGGTAGCGCACGCCCAACGCGCGCATCATCCGCAGGACCGCCAACGATCCGTCGATGCAGTGGCCACCCTCCATGCCCAGCAGCGAGGCGATCCGGTTGCCCGACGCTTGAACCTCGTCCGCAGTGGTCGCCAGCATCAGCCGGTCGGGGTAGCGAGCCACGAGGCGACGTACCCAGTCGATCTGCTCCAGCGTGGCGGCCACAGCCGAGGGACCGGAGAAGAGCTCCGGAGGCACGTACACCGACCAGAACTGCCCGGTGACGCCGCCGGCCTCCAGCCGCTTCAGGTCGGTGTGCAGGTTCGGCACCATGGCGGTCAGGTCGACAGCGTCCAGGTCGGCGTCGTACTCCTGGCGCATCGCCCACGCAAGATCGTTGTGACCGTCGATCAGCATCGTCGCTCCGTCACATCTCCTCCCCTGGAGTTCGGTCGCCCCGCCACATCCCCCGTCGACCGTGACCGAGGTCACTCTACGGATCCGCTGTAACGTTTCAACCGACATCGGAGCTTCGACCGTTCAAGCAGCCTCCGGCGCCGCTCAACGGCATCTGAGGACCGTTCGTGTCTCCTTCAGGTCAGCTGAGGTCCGGAGCTGATCGCGAACGCGAATTGTGCCTGCCCACGCAGGGCCACCGTCACCTCAGGTCGGCGCCCACCGCGGCAGGTGAGGTCCCGACGCAGTAACCCGGGGCGCGCTATTCCGCGTCGCGGAAATAGGGTTCGACCGTGCCGTTGACCTTGACGACCATCGGGTTTCCGCGGCGATCCTTGGCGGTAGGCACCTCTACACGCACCCAACCCTCAGCCACGTCGTACTCGTGCACATTGGTCTTCTCCACGCCGTTGAAGCGAATGCCCACGCCGCGCAGGAGTGCCTCTTCGCTGTAGAAGTCGCTACGCGGATCGATGGAGAGGTGGTTCGGTGGAACGTCGGTGTTCTGATCCTGGGACATGACGGCCTTCGTTGAGTGGTGCATCGGTACTTGGATTGAGGCTCAAACCTACGCGACCCTGCACTCGTGGGTTCCGTGTAGGTCTTGGCGGTCCGCGCCGGCGCCCTGCATCCTGTCCACTCTCACAGGCGACGAAGGCCAGGCCGGCTTCCGCCGGTCCTGGCCTTCGTCGTTTCTGGTCGGGCTGACAGGATTTGAACCTGCGACCACTTGACCCCCAGTCAAGTGCGCTACCAAGCTGCGCCACAGCCCGTTTGCCTCCGGTGATCACCGGCAGCGAGTCGAAAGCTTACCGCAGAGTGCCCGATACTCCCCAATCGGTCCCCCGCCGTGTCACCGCGTCGAAACCCCCGAGTCCTCGGCGCCCTCTTCGACAGGCATGTCGGCGTCCGCGTCCACGTACTCGGGCGCCCGGGAGGTCCGCCAGGCGACGACCACCAGGGCGGCCCAGGCGACCGCGATCACGGCGTAGATCGCCGTCGACGCCGCGCCCTGGATGCCGAAGTACTTCACCAGCTTCTGGGCGTTGGTCAGCACGATCACACCGCCCACGCCGGTGCCCAGCAGGGCCGGGCTGACCTTGGACACCAGCCACGCGGCAAGCGGTGCGGCGACGACGCCGCCGGCCGCCAGACCCAGCACGATCGGGATGTTGTGCAGGAATTCCTCGCGCAGGCCGACCAGGAAGCCGATCGACGCCGAGACGGCGACCAGGAACTCCGAGGCGCTCACCGATCCGATCACGGTGCGCGGTGCGGTCTTGCCGCGCGACAGCAGCGTGCTGGTGGTCACCGGGCCCCAGCCGCCGCCACCGGAGGCGTCGATGAACCCGCCGAACAGGCCGAGCGGGGTGAGGAACTTCGCGGTGTGCGGTGTCGCGCCGGACCGGAACACCGGCGGGGTGCGCAGGGAGAACCGCAGCAGTACGTACACACCGATCACCAGCAGGATCGTGGCCATCAGCGGGGCCGCGTCCTCGGTGGACAGCGACGAGAGCACCGTGGCGCCGGCGAAGGCGCCCACGGCACCCGGCACGCCCAGTTTCAGCACGATGCGCCAGTCGATGTTCTTGAACCGCCAGTGCGAAAGTCCCGACGCCAGCGTGGTGCCCACCTCGGCGAGGTGTACGGCGGCACTGGCCTGGGCGGCGGCGACACCGCTGAGCACCAGCAGGGTCGAGGCGGTCACGCCGAAGGCCATGCCGAGCGCCCCGTCGACGAGCTGGGCGCCGAGGCCGACAAGGGCGAAGATCAGAAGCGAACGCATGGGTTCGACTGCTTTCGACTAGGGATCACCGCACACGGTGACCTCACGGATGGGCGCGGTCAGATGCGCGCGCAACACCATTCGTCGAAAGCCATCAGCCGCCGCGAGGGCCAGAACGGTTCGAGCGCAGCGAGGTCCGACGGTGCGGTGCGGTAAACGCGCTCGGCCACCGGTTCCCCTTTCTGTGCTCGTCGCGGCAGTGTCCCGAAGTCTACAAGCAGGCCCGGACACGCCCCTAATGCGTCGTCAAACCGCCAGCAACCGGTACAGCCCGATGAGGCCGACGACGACGATCACGCCGCGCAGGGCAGTCGGTGAGAGCCGGCGCCCGAAGTGCGCACCGAGGAACCCGCCCAGCAGCGACCCGACGGCGATCAACCCCGCGGCCACCCAGCTGATCCGGTCGAACGCGACGATCGTGTACGCGAGCGCCGCGACGACGTTGACCAACAGCGACAGCAGGTTCTTGGCGGCGTTCATGCGCTGGATCGACTCGGGCAGCAGCGCACCCATCACCGCGACCAGCAGGATGCCCTGCGCGGCGGTGAAGTAGCCGCCGTAGATGCCGACCGCCCACGTACCGAGGACCACGGCGATCATCCGGCGTCTGCTGACATGGTCGGCGCCGTTGCCCGACGCCTCGGCTTTCTTACGCGCCCAGGCCTGGATCCGCGGCCCGACGAGCACCAGGACCAGCGCGAGGATCAACAGCACCGGCACGACGGTGACGAACACCTTCTCGGGCAGGTGCAGCAGCAGCCAGGCGCCGATGATCGCGCCGATCAGCGAGGCCGGGATCTGCCACCGTAGCCGTTTCCACTGGCCGCGAAGTTCGCGGCGGTAACCCCAGGTGCCCGAGACCCCGCCGGCGACCAGACCGACAGCGTTGGACATCGTCGAGGTGACCGGCGGATAGCCGAGCGCCACGAGCGTGGGGAAGGTGATCAACGTGCCGGAACCGACAACCGCGTTGATCGCCCCGGCGCCCACGCCGGCCAACGCGATGAGGATCATGTGGGTGACGGACACCCGCGTCACCCTATCGGCCCGGCCAGAGGCGATTACCCGCGCCTACCGGCCGGCATCGAACCACAACCGTCAGCGCTTCGCTCGCTTTTCACGAACTCGAACGTTGATCCGGATGGGGCTGCCCTCGAACCCGAACGTCTCGCGCAGCTTGCGCTCCAGGAAGCGCCGGTAGCCCGCCTCCAGGAAGCCACTGGTGAACAGGACGAACGTCGGCGGTCGGGTGGCTGCCTGCGTCGCGAACAGGATCCGCGGTTGTTTGCCACCGCGCACCGGCGGCGGGGTCGCGGCGACGACCTCCTTGAGGAAGGTGTTGAGACGCCCCGTCGAGATCCGGGTGTCCCATGACGCCAGCGACGTCTCCAGCGCAGGAACCAACTTCTGCACCGCGCGCCCGGTGAGCGCCGAGATGTTGATCCGCGGCGCCCACTGCACCTGCGCCAGTTCGCGTTCGATCTCGCGGCCCAACAGATAGCGGCGGTCCTCGTCGACCAGATCCCACTTGTTGAACGCGAGCACCAGCGCGCGGCCGGCCTCGATCACCATCGACAGCACGCGCTGGTCCTGCTCGGTGAGCGGTTGCGACGCGTCGATCAGCACGATCACCACTTCGGCGGCGTCGATCGCGCCGTGGGTGCGCACCGACGCGTAGAACTCGTGGCCGCTGGCCTGCCCGACCTTGCGACGCAGACCCGCGGTGTCGACGAACCGCCAGGTCCTGCCGCCGAGTTCGATCAGCGAATCGACCGGGTCCACCGTGGTGCCCGCCATATCGTGCACCACCGAGCGGTCGTCACCGGCGAGCCGGTTGAGCAGAGAACTCTTGCCCACGTTGGGTTTTCCCACCAGCGCGACGCGACGGGGACCGCCGCTGCCGCCCGTGCTCACCTCCGAGACCGTGGGCAGTTTCTCCATCACGGTGTCGAGCAGATCGGCCACCCCGCGGCCGTGCATGGCGCTGATCGGGTGCGGCTCGCCGACGCCGAGCGACCACAGGGCCGCGGCGTCGGCTTCGCCGCGCTCGGTGTCAACCTTGTTGGCGGCCAGGAACACCGGCTTACCCGAGCGGCGCAACAGCTTGGCTGCCGCCTCGTCGGCGGCGGTCGCGCCGACCACCGCGTCGACAACCAGGATGATGGCGTCCGCGGTGCGCATCGCGACCAGCGCCTGATCGGCGACCAACTGTTGCAGGCCCTTGGCGTCGGGCTCCCACCCGCCGGTGTCCTGCACCACGAAGCGCCGTCCCAGCCAGTTGGCGTCATAGGAGACGCGGTCGCGCGTGACGCCGGGGACGTCCTGCACCACCGCTTCGCGCCGCCCGAGGATGCGGTTCACCAGGGTGGACTTGCCGACGTTGGGGCGCCCCACGATCGCGAGCACGGGTGGCGGCGCGGCGGCCTCCTCGGCCTCGTGCACCGCGTCGGCGAACTCGCCGCCGAGGTCCCACTCGCTCTCGTCGGACCAGGTGCCGTCGGAATCGGTGCTCATCGGCGGGCTCCGGCCTGCGCGGTGACCAGATCCAGCAGGTGAGCGATCACCTGGGCCTGGTCCATGTCGCTGGTGTCGACCACAAGCGCGTCGTCGGCGGCGCGCAGCGGCGACACCGGACGGGTGGAATCGAGGTGGTCGCGACGCTGCACATCGGCCAGCACCCCCGCGTAGTCGTCGGGCAGACCGCTCGCGACGTTCTGCGCGTTGCGCCGCCGCGCGCGTTCCTCCGCCGAGGCGGTGAGGAAGATCTTGACGTCGGCGTCGGGCAGCACGACGGTGCCGATGTCGCGGCCCTCGACCACCACCCGCCCGCCTTCGGTGGCGAGCCTGCGCTGGATGTCGACGAGCCGGGACCGCACCGCGGGCACCGCGGACACCGCCGAGACGGCACCGGTCACCTCGTCGCCACGAATCTCGGACGAAACATCTTCGCCGGCAAGGTAAGCCGCATCCACCTCGGGGTCGGAGCCGACGCGGAGCTCGACGTCGGCTGCCGCGTTCTCGATCGCCGCCGGGTCGGTGAGATCAGCACCCGCCCGCAACACGGCCAGTGTCACGATGCGGTACATCGCGCCGGTGTCGAGATACCGGGCGCCGAGTGCGCGGGCCAGACCCCGCGACACCGACGACTTGCCGGTGCCGGCCGGGCCGTCCACCGCAACAACCAAACTTCCGCTCACAAACCCACCGCCTGATACAGCTCGCCGACTTCCTTACGGGTGAGCGCCCGGATGCTGCCCGGCCGCTGATCCCCCAGCGACACCGAGCCGATCTCGGTCCGCACCAACTCCTGCACCGGGAAGTCCACCGCGGCCAGCAGGCGCCGCACGATGCGGTTGCGCCCCTCGTGCAGCGTGACCTTCACCATCGTCTTGCCCGGCACCGTGTCGACCACCGCGAAATCGTCGACATGCGCTGGGCCGTCGTCCAATTCGACGCCGGCCTTGAGTTTCTTGCCCAATCCGCGCGGTACCGCGCCGACCACCGTCGCGACATAGGTCTTGGGCACCTCGAACGACGGGTGCATCAGCCGGTGTGCCAGTTCGCCGTCGTTGGTCAGCAGCAGCAGGCCCTCGGTGTCGGCGTCGAGACGCCCGACGTGGAACAGCTTCTTGTTGCCGCGCACGCGGTGTTCGACGAGGTCGCCCACGCAGGGCCTGCCGCGGTCATCCGACATCGTCGAGTGCATGCCGCGCGGCTTGTTGATCGCCAGGTACACCATGGTGTCGTCGAGGATGATGCGCGACCCGTCGACCCGGATGTCGGCCACCGCGGGATCGACCCGGGTGCCCAGTTCGGTCACGATCTGCCCGTCGACCTCGACGCGGCCGTCGACGATCATCCGCTCGGCTACCCGCCGTGACGCAATTCCTGCCTGCGACAACACTTTCTGCAGTCGCACACCTTGTTCTTCGGCCATCTCAATCCTTGTCCACGTCGAAGGCCGCCGGCTGATCCCCATTGGGCGTGTTGCCGTTGAGTTTGGCGAAACGCGGCTCGTCACCGAGGTTTTCGCTCAAGTCGTCGATCACGTCGACATCGGGCAGCAGCGGCGCGATATCGGGCAGATCCTCCAGCGAGGTCAGGCCGAGTCGTTCCAGGAACAGATCCGTCGTCGCGAAAGTGGTCGCACCCGAATCGGGATCGGTACCGGCCTCGGTGATCAGCCCGCGGGCCAGCAGGGTGCGCATGACCGCGTCGACGTTGACGCCGCGGACGGCACTCACCCGGGCCCGGGTGACGGGCTGCCGGTAGGCGACCACGGCCAACGTCTCCAGTGCGGCGCGGGTCAGTTTCGTGCGGGCGCCGTCGAGCAGCAACCGCTCGACGTACGGCGCGTACCTGGCCCGCGTGTACATGCGCCAGCCGCCACCGGCCTCTCGCAGATCGATACCGCTGTCGCGCTCGGCCAGTTCCTGCGCCATCGCGGCGAGCTTCGCCGCAATCCGGTAGCCCGGCTGCTCGATGGCCGAGGCCAAAGCATCGATGGTCACCGGGGTGTCGACGACCAGCAGCAGCGCCTCGAGCACCGCACCGAGTTCGTCGTCGTCGAGTTCGGCATCAGGGTCGGCACCGAGTTCGTCACCGAGTCCGTCCCCCAGTTCGTCCTCGAGTTCGGCACCCAGGTCCACGCGCTGGTCAGAGGGTGTTTGCGCACCGGTCCCGGTCGCCTCGGAAGCGGTATCGGCGGCTTCGGGCGTGTGGTCGGGCACCGGCTGAGCGTCCATCGCGGCGCCGGGCTCGACACCGGGATCGGAGGTCTCGTCAGTCATGCTTCTCGCTATTCTTCCGCATCGGCGGCTGCCAGGTGTTCGCTGGTCGGCCGATCCCCTGTCCACGAAACCTGGAGCACACCAAGCGGTTCTGATTGCTCGAATGCTACCGCCCTGGCGCGGAACAATTCGAGCAGCGCCAGGAACCGCCCGACGATCTGCAGGCCGTCGGTGCACTCGGCCACCAGCTCGGAGAACGTCGCCCAGTGGCCCACCCCACGCTGTTCGAGCAGCGCAAGGATCCGATACGCCTGTTCGGGAACCGACACCTTGGGGGCGTGCACGTGATCAGTGGCGACCGTCGGCACCGGCCTCGGCGTGAACGCGGTCGCGGCGATTGTGGCGAACTTCTCAGCGTCGACGCCGAGCATCACCTCGGGCAGCAGGTCGGAGTAGCGCTCTTCGAGCGACACCGCGCGCGGGTAGCTGCGCAGCGCCGCGGCCTCGAGTTCGGCGAACATCTGCGCGACATGCTTGAACGCGCGGTACTGCAGCAGCCGCGCGAACAACAGGTCGCGGACCTCCAGCAGCGCGAGGTCCTCCTCGTCGTGCACCTCGCCCGAGGGCAGCAGCCGCGCGGCCTTCAGATCCAGCAGCGTGGCCGCGATGACGAGGAACGCCGTGGTCTCGTCGAGCCCCAACTGCGGGCCGATCTCCTTGGTGTAGGCGATGAAATCGTCGGTCACCTGGTGCAGCGCGACCTCGGTGACGTCGAGTCGGTGCGCGAAGATCAGCTGCAGCAGCAGGTCGAACGGGCCCTCGAAGTTGGTGAGCCGAACCTTGAAACCCTGGCCGCCCGCGGCGTCACCGTTGGCTTCGGGGTTGGCTTCCGAGGTGGGGTCCGGTCCGGGTTCACGCACGTCGTCGTTCACACGCCGAACCGGTGGATGACTTCACGTGCGAGCGACCGGTAGGCGGACGCACCGCTGGACTTCGGCGCCCACGTGGTGATCGGTTCACCGGCCACGCTGGTCTCGGGGAACCGGACCGTGCGGGTGATGACGGTGTCGAACACCAGATCGCCGAACCGCTCCACCACACGGGCCATGACCTCGCGCGCGTTGACGGTGCGCGGATCGTAGCGGGTGACCAGGATGCCGCTGATCGACAGCTTGGGGTTCAGCCGGTCATGCACCTTGTCGACGGTGTCGGTGAGCAGCGCCAGGCCGCGCAGCGAGAAGTACTCGCACTCGGTGGGGATGATGACGCCGTCGGCGCAGGCCAGACCGTTGATGGTGAGCAGACCGAGCGACGGCTGGCAGTCGATCAGCACGTAGTCGTAGCGGTCCAGCACCGGATACAGCGCACGGGCCAGCGACTGCTCGCGGCCCACCTCGTTGACCAGCTGGATCTCGGCGGCCGACAGGTCGATGTTGCTCGGCACCAGGTCCATACCGCTGACCCTGGTCTTGATCAGCACGTCGTCGATCGAGACGCGCGGCTCGACCAGCAGGTTGTGCACGGTGTTGTCGAGTTCGTAATGCGGAACGCCCAACCCCGCCGACAGCGCGCCTTGCGGATCCAGATCCACCAGCAGCACCCGACGGCCGCATTCGGCCAGGCTCGCCCCCAGGTTGATGGTGGAGGTGGTCTTGCCGACGCCGCCCTTCTGGTTGCACATCGCGATGACCTTGGCCGGGCCGTGCGTCTCCCGCGGCTGCGGTTCGGGTATCTCGCGGGGAGGCCGCCCGGTCAAACCCAGTTCGGGCGTGTCGTGTGCAAACAGGCCATCGTTCATCCGCGACCACCGCTGGCCCGGCATCCCGCAGTCATGGCGCACATCCGGGCAATTCTAGCTGGTGACAAGCTCAACTCCGGGAGACCCACAGCAATCCTGCCGGGAAAGATCGCCGACGACGTACCGCTGTCGGGCGACCGACGCTACTGCGCGCGCGGGTGCGCGCCGGCCCACACCTCGCGCAGGGTGTGCACCGTGACCATGGTGTAGATCTGCGTCGTGGTCACCGATGCGTGACCGAGGAGTTCCTGCACGACGCGCACGTCGGCGCCGCCGTCGAGCAGATGGGTGGCGAACGAGTGGCGCAACGTGTGCGGCGACACCGCCGAGGCGATGCCCGCCCGTTCGGCCGCGTCCTGCAGCACCTGCCAGGCGCTCTGCCGCGACAGCCGGCCACCCCTGGCGTTGAGGAAGATCGCCGGGGTGCCGCGGCCGCGACGCGCGAGGTCCGGCCTGCCGCGCACCAGGTAGGCGTCCAGCGCGCTCACCGCGGGCCGGCCGATCGGCACGAGTCGCTGCTTGCCGCCCTTGCCGTGCAGCAGCACCGAGCGGGCCTGGGTGTCGATGTCGTCGACGTCGAGGCCGACGGCTTCGGAGATGCGGGCGCCGGTCGAGTACAGCAGCTCCAGTAGCGCGCGGTTGCGCAGCGTCAGCGGGTTGTCGGCCTCGCTGTCGCCGCCCGCGGCGTCCAGCAGCGCCAGCACCTCGTCGAGCGTGAGGCTCTTGGGCAGCCGCCGGCTCGGCGTCGGCGGTTTGACGGCGCGCGCGACGTCGGTTTCGGTGAGCCCCTCGGCCGCGGCGAACCGGTGCAGACCACGCACCGCCACCACGGCTCTGGCCGCGGACACCGCCGACAGCGCCGCCACACCCGCGTCGGGATCACCGCGACGTAGCGCGACCAGGAAGTCGCTGACGTCGGATTCGGCGACCCGCGCGAGATCGTCGATGCCGCGCTGCCGCAGGTGTTCGGCGTAGCGGCGCAGATCGCGGCGGTAGGAACTCAGCGTGTTCGCCGCAACTCCGCGCTCGATGCTCAGATGGTCGAGGTAGCCCTGAACCTGTTCGTCGAGAACCGCGCGAAGCTCCGACGTGCCGGTCACAGCAGGCCTTTGCGCCGCCAGAATGCCGTCGGACGATCCACCCACGGCGCGTCGACACGTCGCAGGGATTCGATGTCCTTCGCCGAGTGCGCGGCCAGGATCCCGGCCACGGCGATCGCGTTCACGATGTCCCCGGAGAACACCCGCGCCACCGCCTCCTGCAGCGGGACCCGGGTGACCACCATGTCGGCTTCCTCGTGTTCGGCTTCCGGCCTGCCGATCTCGGTCAGCCCGGTGGCCAGGTAGACGCGCACGCTCTCGTCGGAGAAACCGGGCGTGGAGTCCAGGTCGACCAGCACCCGCCACTGCGAGGCCGCCAGCCCGGCCTCCTCTTCGAGTTCGCGGGCCGCGGTCACCTCCGGCGGTTCCCCGCCGAGGTCGAGCAGACCGGCGGGCAGTTCCCACAACCGTCGGCCGAGCGGGTGGCGGTACTGGTACACCAGCACCACATTGCCGTCGTCGTCGAGGGCGACGACGGCCACCGCGCCGTAGTGTTCGACGACTTCGCGCCGGGCGGACCCGCCGCCCGGCATGCGGACCTCATCCGCCCGCAACGCGAAAATGTTTCCCACGTAGACGGTTTCGCTGGTGAGCGTCTCGAAGTCGTGTTCAGCCACGGACGTCGGATTTCTCCAGCGGTTCCTCCAGTGCCTGCGCATCGGCCGGGTCGTGCTCGACGGGGACGAACTGCTCGGGCAGATCCATCCCTGGCAGTCGCTCCTGGGCCTTGTAGTCGATCGAAGCGCCGATGAACGCCGCGAACAGCGGATGGGGACGGGTGGGGCGGCTCTTGAGTTCGGGATGCGCCTGCGTGCCCACCAGGAAGGGGTGGATCTGCCGGTCGTATTCGACGAACTCGACGAGGTGCCCGTCGGGCGAGGTTCCGGAGAACCGCAGGCCGCTCTTGGCGATCCGGTCGCGGTAGGCGTTGTTGACCTCGTAGCGGTGCCGGTGCCGCTCGGACACCTCGGTGGCCTGATATGCCTGCGCCACAACGGAATCCGGGGTCAGCACGGCCGGGTAGGCACCCAGCCGCATGGTGCCGCCCAGATCGGCGTCGCCTGCGACGGCGTCGCGCTGATCGGCCATCGTCGAGATGACCGGGTCGGGTGTCCTCGGATCGAACTCGGCGGAGTTGGCGTCGGTGATGCCGACGCTGCGCGCGGCCTCGATGACGATGCACTGCAGGCCGAGGCACAGTCCGAGCACCGGCAGCCCGCGTTTGCGGGCGTAGGAGATCGCGCCGATCTTGCCTTCGATGCCCCTGATGCCGAACCCGCCGGGGATCAGCACGCCGTGGACGTCGGACAGCGCGGCGGCGGCGCCCTGCTCGGTCTCACAGTCGTCGGAGGCAACCCATCGCATCTCGACCTTGGCGCGGTGCTTGAACCCGCCGGCCCGCAGCGCCTCGGCGACCGACAGATACGCATCCGACAGGTCGATGTACTTGCCGACCAACGCGATCCGCACGGTCTCCTGCGGCTCGTGGACCCGGCGCAGCAGGTCGTCCCACTCGGTCCAGTCCACATCGCGGAACGGCAGGTTGAGCCGGCGCACCACGTAGGCGTCGAGTTCCTCGCGGTGCAGCACCTTGGGGATGTCGTAGATGGACGGGGCGTCCGGGGTGGAGATCACGCCGTCGACGTCCACGTCGCACATCAGCGCGATCTTGTTCTTGAGCGGCTCGGGCACGTCGCGGTCGCACCGCAGGATGAGCGCGTCGGGTGTGATGCCGATGCTGCGCAGCGCCGCCACCGAGTGCTGGGTGGGCTTGGTCTTGAGCTCACCGGACGGTGCCAGGTAAGGCACCAGCGAGACGTGCAGGAAGAAGCAGTTCTCCCGGCCCACCTCGTGGCGGACCTGACGGGCCGCCTCCAGGAACGGCAGCGACTCGATGTCGCCGACCGTGCCGCCGACCTCGGTGATCACGACGTCGGGCCGGGCCCCCGAGGCGTCGGGTTCGGCCATCGCCAGGATGCGGCTCTTGATCTCGTCGGTGATGTGCGGGATCACCTGCACGGTGTCGCCGAGGTATTCGCCGCGACGCTCCTTGGCGATCACCGACGAGTACACCTGGCCGGTGGTGACGTTGGCCGATCCCGACAGGTCGCGATCCAGGAAACGTTCGTAGTGACCGACATCCAGATCCGTCTCGGCGCCGTCCTCGGTGACGAACACCTCTCCGTGCTGGAAGGGGTTCATGGTGCCGGGATCGACGTTGAGGTAGGGATCCAGCTTCTGCATGGTCACCTGCAGGCCCCGCGCGGTCAGCAACTGACCGAGGCTGGACGCGGTCAGACCCTTACCCAGCGACGAAACAACTCCACCTGTGACGAAGAGGTGTTTCGTGGCGGTTTGCGGGTGCTTGCGTAACGCGGGCAAAAGCATCCTCCGTGACGAAGGGCAGGGAATCGCTGAGACTAGCTGTGGCCTGCCAACCCACGGAATCTCACCTTAACACCGACGACGACAAGGCGTCGCTGGCGCGCCGTCGGTGAGCGGTGATGCAACAGCGTGTTTACTGCGGCACCGTCACCGATGCGGCGCCCCTGCCGGTGCCGTACTGACCGGGTTTACCACCGGCAGCAAGTTCGCCGAGGGCGAGCACCGCGGTGATCTGCCCCGAGGCGGTGTCGACGTCGTCGACCGTGCTGACCGCGGCCGACAGCGCCGCATCCGACCTGGTCACGGCGACGGCGGCGGTGCCGGAGGCGGCGCCGTCGCGACCGGCCAGCACGGTGCCCGAACCGTGCGGTGCCAGCCCGGCCGCGAATCTGGCAACGGTCGCGCCGCGGTTGCCCGCGTCCTCGCCCAGCCCGCCGCCGGTCACGATCAACGCCGTGTCGGCGGCCCCGATGCGACTGTCCCCGTAGGTCAGGAAGCCGGTGTCGCGCAGCGTGGCGAGCACGGTTTCGCGCTGGGCGTCGTCGACCGGTGCGGCACCCGGGTTCTTGTCGATCAGCAGCGCGATGCCGAGCAGGTCACCGGCCTGCGAGCCCTGGTCGACGAACTTGGTGGACAGCTGCCGCCCCGCTGGCACGATCGGCGAGTTGACGACCGAGAGCAGCTTGTCGGCCGAGTTGGCGTCGACGAACTCCTGCGTCAGCGACACCGTGCCGGTGACCGCGCCGCCGGCCTGCCCGACGAACCGGGTCATCGCGTCGACGTCGCCGTCGGCGGCGTCGGGGGTCCGGAACACCACCACCGACTTGTCCTTCAGCGCCCCCGCCAGGACGCGCGGGGCCACCTGGGCGTCGAATTCACTTGCCGCACTGAGCTTTTGATTCAAGCGGTTGTTGTCGTCGGTGAGGGTGTCGATCTGGTTCTGCAGGTCACGCTTGTCGTCGCGCAGACCCGACAGCACGGTGTTGGACAGCAGACCCGATCCCAGCGCGACCCCGATGGCCAGCGCGAGGAACACCGCGGCCAACGAGATCGCATGCGCCCGTAGCGTTATCACCGGTCATCCACCCAGTGAACCGACGAGGCCCTGCACCCACGCGGTGAAGCGGTTCCAGTACGCGACCACCCAGTCGATCACCGCGGCGTCGGCCCGCGACACCCACAACGCGACGATGACCGCGACCAGCATCGCGAGCACCAGCAGCGCGATGGCACCGCCGGAGACCCGGCTGCGGTACAGCGTGGCGACGGCCTTGGCGTCGACGAGTTTCTCGCCCACCTTGAGCCGGGTCAGAAACGTCGACGGATTGCTGGCCTGCCGTGAGCGGTCGAAGAACTCCTCGATCGTGGCGGTGTGGCCCGCGGTCACGATCAGCGACGCCCCGTGGTGATCGCACAGCAGCAGCGCCAGGTCGGCGGCCGATCCGGCGGCGGGGAACGTCATGGCGCCGACCCCGAGGTCCTGGATGCGCTCCAGGCCGGCGGCGTGGCCGTCGGCGTCGGCGGGGAGCACCACCTGGGCTCCGCACCGCAGCACCTCGACGCTCATCTTGTCGGGGTCACCGACGATGAGCGCGGGACGGTAGCCCGCCTTGCGCAGCACATCGGCGCCGACGCCGACACCGACGAGCACCGGCTGGTACTCCTTGATGAACGGTTTGAGCGCCTTGAGGTCCTCGGCCGCGCTCGGCTCCTCGGCGACGATCACGACGTGGCGCCGGTGCACGTCGACGTCGATGTTCGGGATGCCGATGCCGTCGATCAGCAGTGGGCTCTCGCTGCGGATGAACTCGATGGTGTTGCCCGCGAAGGCCTCCAGGTGCGCCACGAGACCGCTCTTGGCCTCGTGCATCAGCTCGTGGATCTCCTGGTCGGTGCGCTCGGTGCCGAGTGCGATACGGCGGTCACCGGAGTAGACGCCGCCGTTGTGCAGCCGCACGCGCGATCCGTCCTTGATCTTCTTGAAGACCTCGGGACCGGCCTCGTCGACCAGCACGATGCCGTTGCCGACAAGCACTTCGGGCCCCAGGTTCGGGTAGCGCCCCGAGATCGAGGGCGAGGCGTTGATCACGCCGGCGACCTGCGCCTCCACCAGGGCATCGGCGGTGATGCGGTCCAGGTCGAGCGCGTCCATCACGACGATGTCGCCGGGGCCGACCCGTCGGAGCAGTCGGTCGATGTCGCGGTCTACGCGGGCAGTGCCGGTGATCCCCGGGCGCGAGCTGGCATTGCGAGTTAGCAGCGCTGACATCTTCATGGGGTGATTCTGTCGGGATCAGGGCGTCAGGCCGTGGAGGCGCGCCGTAACACCAGCCCCACAAGTCACCTTTAGTCACACTGGTAACACGGCGGTGACGTGCCGAAAGGTGGTTGGGTCAGCCGACGAGATCGCCCGTGCGCTCCTGCTGAGCGGCCTCCAGGAGCTCCCGCGCATGCGCGCGACCGCTGTCGGACTCCCCCAGCCCCGCGAGCATGCGGGCCAGCTCGGCCACCCGGTCTTCGTCCTCGATGCGGCGCACCCCGCTGGACTTGGTCCGGCCGTTGCCGCTGTCGACCACCAGGTGCGCATCGGCATACGCGGCGACCTGCGGCAGGTGGGTCACGACGATGACCTGGTGGGTGCGCGCGAGCTTGGCCAGCCTGCGGCCGATCTGCACCGCGGCCCGGCCGCCGACGCCCGCGTCTACCTCGTCGAACACCATCGTGGTGCCCTCGACCGACGCTGCCAGCACGACCTCCAGCGCCAGCATCACACGCGACAACTCGCCGCCGGACGCACTCTTGGTCAGCGGCAGCACGTCCGCGCCGCGGTGCGCGCTGAAGCCGAACTCGACCGCGTCGACACCGTCGTGGCCGGCGTGCACCACGGTGCCGTCCGGCAGCCCCACCGGCGCCGAGTCATCGGCCCGGGCCACCAGCGGGTGCACGTCGATGCTGAACACCGCGTTGGCCATCGCCAGACCCGCCAACTCCGCGGTCACCGCTTTCGCCAGGCCCTTGGCGGCTTTGGTCCGCGCCTTGGTGAGCTCGCCGGCGGCCGCCACCACCTGCGCCTCCAGTTCGCCGACCTGCCGCTCCAGCGCGGCCAACGCCTCCTCGGACACGTCGAGCTGCGCGAGCCGCTGCGCGGCGTCACGCGCCCACTGCAGCACCCCGTCGACATCGGGGGCGTACTTCTTGGTCAACGTGCGCAGCTCGGCCTGACGGGCCAGCTTCGACTCCAGAGTGCTTGCATCGCTGGGAAGTTCGGCCAGATAGTCGCCGAGCTCGGCGGTCACGTCCGCGATCACCGCGACGGCCTCACCGAGCCGCTCCCCCAACGCGCGCAGCGCCGCGTCGTCGGTGGCCTCGAGTGCGGCCTTGGCCTGGCCGACGGTGTCGGTCGCCGCGACCGACTCAGGCGACGGATCGTCGAGGTCACCGGCGAGGGCGACCCGCGCGGTCTGCGCGGCCTCGCGCAACGCGTCGAGTTCGGACAGCCGCCGAATGTCGGCGACGATCGCCTCGTCCTCCCCAGGTTGCGGTGCGACGGCGTCGATCTCGTTGATGCCGAAGCTCAGCCGGTCGGCCTCCTGCGCCAGCTCCCTGGCGCGTTGCCGACGGTCGATGAGATCGCGACGTGCCGTCAGCCACTGCTCCCGGATGCTGCGGTACCGGGCCAACGGTTTGTCGACATCGGCGAACCGGTCCAGTGCGCCGCGCTGCTCCTCTGGGCGCATCAACCGCAACTGGTCGTTCTGGCCGTGCAGCGTGAGCACCTCGGCGGTGAAACCGCTGAGCGACTTCGCGGGCACGCTGCGCCCGCCGAGGTAGGCGCGGGACGGCCCGGACCGGCTGACCGACCGCGCCGCGATGATGCTGCCGTCCTCGTCGCGCTCGGCACCGGACGAATCCAGGATCTGTTGAACCCGCGCGGCCACGTCGTCACCCAATTCAGTTGTGGTGAACCGACCTTCGACCACCGCACGGTCGGCACCCGAGCGCACCCTGGTGGCGTCGGCCCTGGCCCCGCCCAGCAGGTGCAGACCCGTCACCACCATGGTCTTGCCGGTGCCAGTCTCACCCGTCAACACGGTCAACCCGCGGTCGAACTCCGCGGTGGCGGCGCTGATCGCGCCCAACGATTCAATTCGGATCTCGGCCAGCACGTCTGGTCACTGCCCCCGCCATCCGGTGACCGGAAGCCGGAACTTCCGCACCAACCTGTCGGTGAACGGGGCGCTGTCGAGCCGCACCCATTTCACCGGTGTACCGCAGCGTGTCACTTCCAGCCTCCCGCCGGCCGGCACCACCATGTCGCGCCTGCCGTCACAGAACACCAACGCATCGTGGCCGCCCGCCTCCACCTCGATCGCGATGCAGGCCTCGGGGCTGGTCACCATGGGCCGTGCGAACAACGCATGAGCATTGTTGGGCACCACCAGGATCGCCTCCAGATCGGGCCACAGCACCGGCCCGCCCGCCGAGAACGCGTACGCGGTGGACCCGGTCGGGGTCGCGACGAGCACACCGTCACACCCGAACGCCGACACCGGCCGTCCGTCCACCTCCAGGACCACGCCCAGCACGCCGAGCCGCGGTCCCTTCTCCAGGCTGGCCTCGTTGAGCGCCCAGCCCCGGCTGACGATCTCATTGCCCGCCCGCACGGATATGTCGAGGGTCATGCGTTCCTCGATCACATAGTCCCGGTTGATGACGTGGTCGAGCACCGTGTCGATGGCCTCGGCCTCGGCCTCGGCGAGAAACCCGATCCGACCCAGGTTCACGCCGAGCACCGGGATCCCGACGTTGCGGGCCAGCTCGGCGGCACGCAGGAACGAGCCGTCCCCGCCCAGCACGAGCACCAGTTCACAGCCTTCGGCGGCCCGCTCGTCGGGGTCGACGACGTCGATCTCGACGCCGAGCGCCCGCATCTCGTCGGGCGCCAGATGCACCGAACCGCGGTCGACCGCCTCGGCCGACAGGACCCGCAGACCGATGTCGTGCTGCCCGAGCACCTTTTCGACCCGCCGGGCCACCTCGGTCGCCTCGTCCCGCCCGGTGTGCACCACCAGCAGGATCGTGCGCTCAGCTGTCATTGCGGACCTTCCTCGACCGCTCGGCGTACCGCGGCGTCGAGCGCATCCCCGACCAGCGGCGAATCGGTCTCGGCGCGCAGCCGCAGGAAATACTCGACGTTGCCCGAGGGCCCGGGAAGCGGGCTGGCCGTCACATCGACAGCATGCCACTGCAGCGCGGCGGCCTTCCTGGCGACCGTGCACACCGCATCGATGCGCAACTCCGGATCGGAGACAACCCCGCCCGCGCCCACGCGGTCCTTGCCGACCTCGAACTGGGGTTTCACCATGGGAACGATATCGGCGTCTGGCACCGCACACCCGGTGAGCGCGGGCAGCACCGTGGCCAGCGAGATGAACGACAGGTCCGCGACGATCAGCTGAACCGGTCCGCCGATGGACTCCGGCGTCAGATCGCGCACATTGGTCCGCTCCAGCACGCGGACCCGCGGATCCGACCGCAACGACCACGCCAGTTGGCCGTATCCGACGTCGGCGGCCACCACCTCGGCCGCGCCCCGGTCCAGCAGCACCTCGGTGAACCCACCCGTCGACGCACCGGCGTCCAGGCAACGTCGGCCCTCGACGGACAACTCGAACGCCTCGAGCGCCCCGATCAGCTTGTGGGCGCCGCGCGACACCCACGACCGCTCGTCGCTTTCGATGACGGTCAGATTGGCCTCGACCGACACCGCGGTGGCCGGCTTGGCCGCGGGCATCCCGTCGATGCGGACACGTCCGGCACCGATCAACTCCGCTGCCTGCTGGCGGGAGCGGGCCAGGCCCCGTCGAACCAGCTCGGCGTCAACTCGCGCTCGCCGTGCCACAGCCCGGTCACGCCCCGGCTGCCGGGGGCCCACCCACCTGGCCCTTGTCGACCGTTTCGAGCGCCTGCACCAGCAGGTCGTGTGCCTGTTCCAGCCTGGCTGCCAGCAGATCGATGTCGGTGTCGACGAGTTCTGACCCGTCGGCAGCCAGGTCCGGCAGGCCGGCGAGCACCTCCGCGACCCGCGCCCGGAGGTGGTCAGGATCGGTAGTCATAGCGTCATTCACGCTAGTCGATCGACGGGGACAGCAGCGAAGTCCGCTGCAGCGCGGCGCGGGCCGTGTCGTCCCCGGCGACCACCGTGTAACCGTCGTTGTCGGTCACGTGATCGTCCGACGCCGCCCAGACGGCGTGCGCGGTGGCCCGCACCACAGACAGCGGATCGCCGGTGGCGTCGGCCGTCGCGAACACCTCGACGCGGTCGGAGTCGACCTCGACGCGCCACTGCTGCTGCGGGGCCACCTTGAGCGTCTCGGCCGCGGCGTGCAGGGAGCGCAGGTCCGCCGCGATGTAGTCGGGCCGCTCATGCGAGCCGGCGAAGACGGCGTCCGCCGCGGAGCTGACCCCGCTGAGCACCATCAGGCTCGGCAGGCCTGCCGACACCGCGCCCGCGATGTCGGTGTCGAGGCGGTCGCCGACCACGAGCGGTGCGCGGAACGAACCCCGGCCCAACGCGTCGTGCATCAACGTCGGCTGCGGTTTGCCCGCGACCTGCGGCTCGTGTCCGGTGGCCACCCGCAGTGCCGCGACCATCGAACCGTTGCCGGGCAGCAGACCGCGTTCCGACGGCAGCGTGAGGTCGACGTTCGCCGCCACCCACAACGCGCCCGCGCGGATGGCGAGCGCGGCCTCGGCCAGATCGGCCCAACCGGTCTGCGGCGAGTGTCCCTGCACCACCGCGACCGGTTCCTCGGAGAACAGCCTCACCGGCTGCAACCCGACGTTGCGCACCTCGTCGGCGAGGGACTCGGTGCCGACGACGAGCACGCGGGCATCCGCAGGCAGTTGCGCCGCGAGAACCCGAGCGGCGCTCTGGGCGCTGGTCACCACGTCGTCGGGGTCCGCGCTGAACCCGAGCTCGCGCAGATGTTCGGCGACCTGCTTCGGCGCACGCGACGCATTGTTGGTGACGTAGAGCAGCCGCGCGTCGACGGCGGCCAGGCTCTCGACCGCGCCCGGGGTGGCCTCGTGCCCGCGGAACACCGTGCCGTCCAAATCGAGTAGCAGGCAATCGTGTTGCCGCGCAAGGGTCGTCACGTCAGGACAGCTCCGTGATGCGTTCTTCGGCGTCGGTCACGCCTTCCACATCGGCCTCGGCCGCGTGGATGAACCACTGCAACGCCTCCTCGGTGCGTTCCAGGGCGAGCAGGATGTCGGCGTACGCGTAGAACAGCCGCGCCGCCGTCTGTCCCCGGCTGGTCGGGTCGAGTGCGGGTGTGGACAGCAGCGCCAACGCCTGTTCGAACTGCCCGAGATCGGCTCGGGCGCCGGCTACGACGATGCGCAACTCGTCGGCGTCCTCACCGGTCAGCGCCTCGGCTTCGGGCCCGCGCGCGAGTTCGATCGCGCGTTCCGGACGGCCGACACCGCGTTCGCAGTCGGCGATCATCGGCAGCAGTGGGGATTTGCTGCCCATCCGGCGGGCGGCGCGCAGTTCGGCGAGCGCCTGCGCCCAGTCACCACAGTGATAGGCGGCGATGCCGACGGCCTCGCGCACGGCCGCGATCCGTGCAGCCCTGCCCCGTGCGGCACGGGCATGGGCCAGCGCGGTCTCCGGATCCTCGTCGAGGAGGTTGCCGGCCGCCACGAGATGCCGGGCAACGTAGTCCGCCGTGGCCTTGTCCAAGGTCACCAGTTCCCGACGGACCTCGGGCGCCAGTTGCCTGGCTTCGATGTCCGCCGGCAGCCGCGGCGCGGCGTCCTGATTGTCCTCGGCGCTCGCCGGCTGGACCGGCCGGGCGCGGCCGGGACCCGACGAACGCGGCGGACGCCGGTCCCGGGAACGGGGATCCGAGGACCGACTACCCCGCTGATTGTTGGATGCGCGGTTGCTGGCTGCACGCCGCGGGCGGCGCTCTTCGCCGCCTTGACTCTCGTCGCCCACGTCTGCCTTTCTACCCGCACTGTCCTCGAAAGGATACTGGGCAGTGTCCAATCGACCATAATCGCGCGGGTTTTTCAGTCGAATTCGCTTCGATTCGCACAATGGAAAATGATCGATAAAAGAGAATCACCCCCCACGAAAACGTGGGGGGTGATTCCTAATTTGTGTTCGGCGGTGTCCTACTTTTCCACCCGGGAGGGTAGTATCATCGGCGCTGGCAGGCTTAGCTTCCGGGTTCGGGATGGGACCGGGCGTTTCCCTGCCGCTATGGACCGCCGTAACTCTATTCTCTTATGCGGGTTTCCCACATAGAGCACATTTGTGGGGTTGTTTTGGTGGTGGGGTGATCGGTTTGATCATCCGTGGAATTCGTGGTTGCGAGCGCGGTGCGCAATGTTTTTTCGTCTTACAAACAATGGTTTTTTGTTGGGTGTTGTAAGTTTTCGGCCGGTTAGTGCCAGTTCCCTGCACCTATTACTAGGCTTCCAGGTCTGGTCTATCAATCCCGTGGTCTGCGGGGGGCCTTATCCCACTAAATGGGTGAGAAGCCTGGTCTTGGAAGAGGTTTCCCGCTTAGATGCTTTCAGCGGTTATCCTTTCCGAACGTGGCTATCCAGCCGTGCCCCTGGTGGGACAACTGGTATACCAGAGGTTCGTCCGTCCCGGTCCTCTCGTACTAGGGACAGATTTCCTCAAGCTTCTGACGCGCGCGGCGGATAGAGACCGAACTGTCTCACGACGTTCTAAACCCAGCTCGCGTGCCGCTTTAATGGGCGAACAGCCCAACCCTTGGGACCTGCTCCAGCCCCAGGATGCGACGAGCCGACATCGAGGTGCCAAACCATCCCGTCGATATGGACTCTTGGGGAAGATCAGCCTGTTATCCCCGGGGTACCTTTTATCCGTTGAGCGACACCCCTTCCACTCAGAGGTGCCGGATCACTAGTCCCGACTTTCGTCCCTGCTCGACATGTCCGTCTCGCAGTCAAGCTCCCTTGTGCACTTACACTCAACACCTGATTGCCGTCCAGGTTGAGGGAACCTTTGGGCGCCTCCGTTACATTTTAGGAGGCAACCGCCCCAGTTAAACTACCCACCAGGCACTGTCCCTGAACCGGATATACGGTCCGAGGTTAGAGGCCCAATACGATCAGAGTGGTATTTCAACAACGACTCCACCCACACTGGCGTGTGAGCTTCACAGTCTCCCACCTATCCTACACAAACCGTATCGAGCACCAATACCAAGTTGTAGTGAAGGTCCCGGGGTCTTTTCGTCCTGCCGCGCGTAACGAGCATCTTTACTCGTAGTGCAATTTCGCCGAGTCTATGGTTGAGACAGTTGAGAAGTCGTTACGCCATTCGTGCAGGTCGGAACTTACCCGACAAGGAATTTCGCTACCTTAGGATGGTTATAGTTACCACCGCCGTTTACTGGGGCTTAAATTCTCCGCTTCACCCCCAAAAAGGGTTAACGGGTCCTCTTAACCTTCCAGCACCGGGCAGGCGTCAGTCCGTATACATCGTCTTGCGACTTCGCACGGACCTGTGTTTTTAGTAAACAGTCGCTTCTCACTGGTTTGTGCCACCCACTCATGCTTGGGCCGCAAGGGCTTACACACCATGTGGGTCCCCCTTCTCCCGAAGTTACGGGGGCATTTTGCCGAGTTCCTTAACCATAGTTCACTCGTACGCCTTAGTATTCTCTACCTGACCACCTGTGTTGGTTTGGGGTACGGGCCGTGTGTGTCCTCGCTAGAGGCTTTTCTCGGCAGCATAGGATCACCGAATTCGCCTCACTCGGCTATGCATCACCTCTCAGGCACATGAAACGCGGATTTACCTACGTTCCGCCCTACAGGCTTACCCCGGTATTACCACTGACCGGTACGGCTACCTTCCTGCGTCACCCCATCGCTTGACTACTACCAACGAAGATCCCATGCAGCCCCACCAACGCCACACCCCGAAAGGTGTGATCACGGCAGTTTTGGATGGTTAGTACCGCTGATTCATCAGGGACGCACACACACGGGTACGGGAATATCAACCCGTTGTCCATCGACTACGCCTGTCGGCCTCGCCTTAGGTCCCGACTCACCCTGGGCGGACTGGCCTGGCCCAGGAACCCTTGGTCTTTCGGCGGGCAAGGTTCTCACTTGCCTAATCGCTACTCATGCCTGCATTCTCACTCCCACACCCTCCACAACTCGATCACTCGGCTGCTTCACCGGATGCAGGACGCTCCCCTACCCAACGATTGCTCGTTGCCGCGGCTTCGGCGGTGTGCTTGAGCCCCGCTACATTATCGGCGCACAATCACTTGACCAGTGAGCTATTACGCACTCTTTCAAGGGTGGCTGCTTCTAAGCCAACCTCCTGGTTGTCTTCGCGACTGCACATCCTTTTCCACTTAGCACACGCTTAGGGGCCTTAGCCGGCGATCTGGGCTGTTTCCCTCTCGACGCACGGAGCTTATCCCCCGCCGTCTCACTGCCGCACTCTTAGACTTACCGGCATTCGGAGTTTGGCTGACGTCAGTAACCCTGTGGGGCCCATCGGCCATCCAGTAGCTCTACCTCCGGCAAGAAACATACGACGCTGCACCTAAATGCATTTCGGGGAGAACCAGCTATCACGGAGTTTGATTGGCCTTTCACCCCTACCCACAGCTCATCCCCTCAGTCTTCAACCTAAGTGGGTTCGGGCCTCCACGCGGTCTTACCCGCGCTTCACCCTGGCCATGGGTAGATCACTCCGCTTCGGGTCCAGAACACACCACTACACCAACCCCAACGGATTGGATACGCCCTATTCAGACTCGCTTTCGCTGCGGCTACCCCACCCGGGTTAACCTCGCGACATGTCCCTGACTCGCAGGCTCATTCTTCAAAAGGCACGCCATCACCCCACCCCAAAGGGAAGGCTCTGACGGATTGTAAGCGCACGGTTTCAGGTACTCTTTCACTCCCCTCCCGGGGTACTTTTCACCATTCCCTCACGGTACTCATCCGCTATCGGTCACTGGGAAGTATTCAGGCTTACCGGGTGGTCCCGGCAGATTCACAGCAGATTCCACGGGCCCGCTGCTACTCGGGAACACCATCAAGACAGACATCGGGTTTTCACGTACCGGGCTCTCACCGTCTACGGCAGGCCATCCCAAGCCATTTCCGCTAACCACAACATTTTCTCACTGCCCTCCAGCCAGGTAGAGCCGGAAAGATAGGTCCCACAACCCCGCACACACAACCCCTACCCGGTATCACATGCATACGGTTTAGCCATCCTCCGCTTTCGCTCGCCACTACTCACGGAATCACAATTGTTTTCTCTTCCTACGGGTACTGAGATGTTTCACTTCCCCGCGTTCCCCCCCAACGCCTATATATTCAGCGTTGGGTGACACGACATCACTCGTGCCGGGTTTCCCCATTCGGACATCCTCGGATCAACGCTCGGTTGACAGCTCCCCGAGGCTTATCGCAGCCTCCTACGTCCTTCATCGGCTCCCAGTGCCAAGGCATCCACCATGCGCCCTTAAACACTTACAACACAAAAAACCAAAATCAGAAGAAAAATTGCACATCGTGCACACACAAAAACCCATCCGAACCCAAAGACCCGGACAAATCCTCCTGCGTGCTAGATGCTCGCAACCACTATCCACAAATCAAACACCACACCCCACCACCAAAGCAGGGCAACAACAGCACCGACCCCACCCAACGGCGAAGCCACCCCCGAAAGGGCACGGGCCTGTTGTCTCAAAGCCCAATAGCGTGTCTGGCAGTTCCCCGAAACAGTGTCTCCCACACCGCTTCTCACGTTTGTTGTGCACCAAGCCGGCGCCACTACAGCAGCCAAACTCCTCACGGCTCGGATAAGACCTTGTGCCTCAATCCTTTTCGTGGTGCTCCTTAGAAAGGAGGTGATCCAGCCGCACCTTCCGGTACGGCTACCTTGTTACGACTTCGTCCCAATCGCCGATCCCACCTTCGACGGCTCCCTCCCACAAGGGGTTAGGCCACCGGCTTCGGGTGTTACCGACTTTCATGACGTGACGGGCGGTGTGTACAAGGCCCGGGAACGTATTCACCGCAGCGTTGCTGATCTGCGATTACTAGCGACTCCGACTTCACGGGGTCGAGTTGCAGACCCCGATCCGAACTGAGACCGGCTTTGAAAGGATTCGCTCCACCTCACGGCATCGCAGCCCTTTGTACCGGCCATTGTAGCATGTGTGAAGCCCTGGACATAAGGGGCATGATGACTTGACGTCATCCCCACCTTCCTCCGAGTTGACCCCGGCAGTCTCTCACGAGTCCCCACCATCACGTGCTGGCAACATGAGACAAGGGTTGCGCTCGTTGCGGGACTTAACCCAACATCTCACGACACGAGCTGACGACAGCCATGCACCACCTGCACACAGGCCACAAGGGAACCCATATCTCTACGGGCGTCCTGTGCATGTCAAACCCAGGTAAGGTTCTTCGCGTTGCATCGAATTAATCCACATGCTCCGCCGCTTGTGCGGGCCCCCGTCAATTCCTTTGAGTTTTAGCCTTGCGGCCGTACTCCCCAGGCGGGGTACTTAATGCGTTAGCTACGGCACGGATCCCAAGGAAGGAAACCCACACCTAGTACCCACCGTTTACGGCGTGGACTACCAGGGTATCTAATCCTGTTCGCTCCCCACGCTTTCGCTCCTCAGCGTCAGTTACTGCCCAGAGACCCGCCTTCGCCACCGGTGTTCCTCCTGATATCTGCGCATTCCACCGCTACACCAGGAATTCCAGTCTCCCCTGCAGTACTCTAGTCTGCCCGTATCGCCCGCACGCCCACAGTTAAGCTGTGAGTTTTCACGAACAACGCGACAAACCACCTACGAGCTCTTTACGCCCAGTAATTCCGGACAACGCTCGGACCCTACGTATTACCGCGGCTGCTGGCACGTAGTTGGCCGGTCCTTCTTCTGCACATACCGTCACTTACGCTTCGTCTGTGCTGAAAGAGGTTTACAACCCGAAGGCCGTCATCCCTCACGCGGCGTCGCTGCATCAGGCTTGCGCCCATTGTGCAATATTCCCCACTGCTGCCTCCCGTAGGAGTCTGGGCCGTATCTCAGTCCCAGTGTGGCCGGTCACCCTCTCAGGCCGGCTACCCGTCGTCGCCTTGGTAGGCCATCACCCCACCAACAAGCTGATAGGCCGCGGGCCCATCCCACACCGCAAAAGCTTTCCCCCACCAGGCCATGCGACCAGCAGGGTATATTCGGTATTAGACCCAGTTTCCCAGGCTTATCCCAAAGTGCAGGGCAGATCACCCACGTGTTACTCACCCGTTCGCCACTCGAGCACCCCGAAGGGCCTTTCCGTTCGACTTGCATGTGTTAAGCACGCCGCCAGCGTTCGTCCTGAGCCAGGATCAAACTCTCCAAACAAAACCTCAAAAGGCAATTCAGAAAAATCTGACCTAACAAAACGACACCAAAAACTGGCATCACAAACATCCACCCCTAAACGGGAAAAAGAGGCGGACAAAAAACAACAAACAAAAACCACCAAACACACTATTGAGTTCTCAAACAACACGCCCGAGTTTACCGCGCAAGAATCCGGCGGCTAAAAGCCGCTGCATTCTCTAGTGGCAGCGAGGAACCCCCACCTTAGTGGGAGTCTCTCTCGGACTTTGTCTTCGCTTCCCGGCGGACCGTGTCGCGCTGACCTGGAATAAGTTACGTCCTCGGAAACTGGGAGTCAAATCCCCAGGTCAGAGGGTCATTTCGCCTGGTCAGACGGGGCGACCCGACGGACCCCCGCGATGTGGCGCTTGCCACGCCGCAACACCAACCAGCCCTCATGCAGAAAATCGGATTCTTGTGGTACCCACTCGTCGCTTTCGATGCGCGCGTTGTTCACATAAACGCCGCCCTCGGCGACCGTGCGCCGTGCCGCACCCTTGCTGTTCGACAGTCCGCTGGCCACCAGGAGGTCGACGATCGAATCCGGCCCACCGGGAGTCAGTTCGGCGACCTCGCCGTTGCCGGCCTCGCGCAATGCCGCCGACAGCGTCGATTCGTCGAGGTCGGCCAGCTCGCCGCGGCCGAACAGCGCCTGACTGGCGTATTCGACCGACTTCGTCGCACCCTCCCCGTGCACCAGGGTGGTGAGTTCGCGAGCCAACCGGCGCTGGGCGGCGCGTTCGTGCGGCCGGTTCTCGGTCGCGTCGGCGAGTTCGGCCAGTTCGTAGGGGGTCAGGAAGGTGAACCAGCGCAGGTACCCCATGACGTCGGCGTCGGCGGTGTTGACGAAGTACTGGTACCAGGCGTACGGGCTGGTCATCTCGGGATCCAGCCAGAGGTTGCCGCCACCGGTCGACTTGCCGAACTTCTTGCCCTCGGAGTCGGTGACCAGCGGCGTCGTCATCGCATGGACCGTCGTCCCGATCTTCTGGCGCACCAGCCGCACCCCGGCGACGATGTTGCCCCACTGGTCGGACCCGCCGATCTGCAGTGCGCAACCGTGCCGTTGGTGCAGTTCGACGTAGTCGTTGGCCTGCAACAACATGTAACTGAACTCGGTGTAGGAGATGCCGTCGCCCTCCAGCCTGCGGCGCACGGTCTCCCGGTCGAGCATCACGTTGACCGAGAAGTACTTGCCGATGTCACGCAGGAATTCGATCGCCGACAGCTTGCCGGTCCAGTTCAGGTTGTTCTCCACGATCGCGCCCGTCGGCGAGTCGTCGAACTCGACGAACCGTTCGAGTTGACCGCGGATCCGGTCGGCCCAGTCGGCGACGGTGTCGGCGGTGTTGAGCGTGCGTTCCCCGGTGTCCCTGGGGTCGCCGATCATCCCGGTCGCACCGCCGGCCAGCACGATGGGCCGGTGGCCGGCCTGCTGGAAACGGCGCAGCGTGAGCAGCGGAACCAGATGCCCCGCATGCAGGCTGGGAGCGGTCGGATCGAACCCGGAGTAGACGGTCATCGGCCCCTTGGCGAGATCACCCGCCAAGGCCTCACGGTCCGTCGACTGTGCGATCAGCCCGCGCCAGTCCAACTCATCGAGGATTCCGGTTGCGCTTGAAGTCACGGCAACGATCATCCCGCATCAGTCGCTGCTGCCCGGCGCCGGTGCTCGCGGGCTGCGCCGGTAGGCCGACACCTCCGGCGTCGACGCGAGCCAGAACCGCCACGGACGGTCGGCGGCCTGGCTCACCCCGACGCGGGGTCCTTCGAGGATGCCGGCGGAGTCCCCGGCGCGCCCGTCGAGGCTCAGCCGGACCGGGCTGGCGTTGTCGAAGAGGTCGATTCCGTTGTCCTCCATGGCAATTCCGAGCGCTGAACAGAGATTGCCGGGACCGCGGGCCAGGCCCTTCGCCGGCACACCCGGACCGCGTCGACGCTGCGCGCACTCGACCCCACCGGCCACGACGGCTGCGCGCAGCAGCACGGCCCCCGCGACCCCGTCGTATCCGCACACGACATTGGCGCAGACGTGGATGCCGTGGCTGCGATAGGTGTACAGGTGCCCCGGCGGACCGAACATCACCGAGTTGCGCGCACCGGGCCCGCGGAAGGAATGCGACGCCGCGTCCGGCCATGGCCCGTCCGGTGGCCCACCGTAGGCCTCGACCTCGACGATCGTGGCGGTGACGCCGCGCCCGATGAAGTGGGCGCCGACCAGTCGACGTGCCGCCGCGATCGGATCTCCGGTCAGCAGGTCGACGCTCATCGATGCGATTCTGCCTTTTCCCGTCGCGTCAAGTTTGGTTGACGCACCATCGCCGTCAAGTTATGTTGACACCATGATCGACGAGCCCACCACCGATGCGATGGCCAGCGTGGATCCCGCCGTCGGGCTCGATGCCGTGCGGGCACTGCGCCGCCTCCAGGAGCGCCTCGAGGCCATCCACGTCACGAACGCCCGCGCACAGGGTTGGAGCTGGCAGGCCATCGCCGCCGCCCTGGGCGTCAGCCGCCAAGCCGTGCACCAGAAGTACAACCGGAGGAGTTGACGATGTTCGAGAGGTTCAGCCGCCAGGCCCGCATCTCGGTGGTCCTCGCCCAGGAAGAGGCCCGCGAACTGCAGTGCGATGAGATCCGGCCCGAACACCTGCTGGTCGGCGTGCTGCAGAGCGCCGGGCGCGATCTCGCCGCACTGCTCGCCGGACACGGGCTCACCGCCGAAGCGGTCCGGGCCCGGCTGGAGTCGGCCGCCACCCCCGAAGACGAAACTTTCGAACGCGACGCCGACGCACTGCGGTCCCTCGGCATCGACCTGCATGCCGTGCGTGACAGTGTGTCGCGCAGCTTCGGTGCCGATGCGTGGGACGGCGCGCTACGGCGCTCCGGACGGCGGCGGCGCCGTCGCGGACACATCCCATTCACCAAGCCCGCCAAGAAGGCACTCGAGCTGGCGTTGCGAGAAGCCATCGCACACAAAGACTCCGAGATCGGCTCCGAATACGTGCTGCTCGGCATCCTGCGGGGCGCAGACGACTACACGCTGTCGCTGATCACCGCGCACGTCGACATCGCGCGGTTGCGCTCCGACATCGACGACCTGCTGGAGGCGGCCGCCTGAGCCGGGTGCCGGGCCGCCGAAATCGATCGGCGCATCTTCTTCCCACCGGCCGGGCGCAGGCATAAAATTCATTGCATGATGACTTCATCGCGCGATGAATTGCCGGCGCCGGACGCGGGCGAGCACGGGCCCGCGATCGACATCGACGGCTTACACGTCGTGCGCGGCGGCAGACCCGCGGTGCGGGACGTCACCGTGCGCATCGCGCGCGGCACCATCACCGGTCTGCTCGGCCCGTCGGGTTGCGGCAAGACAACGCTCATGCGCTGCATCGTCGGCACCCAGATCGTCGCGAAAGGGACGGTCACCGTGCTCGGTCACCCGGCAGGTTCGGCCCCGCTGCGGCACCGCGTCGGTTACGTCACGCAGGACCCCACCATCTACGACGACCTGCGCGTCATCGACAACGTGCGGTATTTCGCGGCGCTGTACGGCACCTCCCCCGCGGCCGCCGATCAGGCCGTCGACGCGGTCGGACTCGGCGACCAACGCAGCGCGTACTGCGGCAACCTCTCGGGCGGTCAGCGCACCCGTGCATCCCTCGCGTGTGCGCTGGTCGCCGAACCCGAACTGCTGGTCCTCGACGAACCCACCGTCGGCCTCGACCCCGTCCTGCGGGTGGATCTCTGGCAGCAGTTCAACGACCTCGCCGACCGCGGCACCACGCTGCTCGTCTCCAGCCACGTCATGGACGAGGCGGATCACTGCGCCGACCTGCTGCTGATGCGGGAGGGCCGGCTCCTGGCCCACACCACACCGGCCCGGCTACGAGAGGACACCTCATGCAGTTCCCTGGAACAAGCATTCCTGGCCGTCATCCGGCAGTACACCGCAGCGGCCTGAGAACCGAGCGGGCGCGGGCCCCGCACGCCTACCTCGCGACCACGACCCGCATCCTGCGGCAACTCGCCGGCGACCACCGAAGCGTCGCGATGATCCTGCTGGTGCCCAGCCTGATCATCACGCTGATCTACTTCATGTTCGACAACACCACGCAGCGCCCGGGTGCACCGTCGCCGTTCAACACCGCATGCCTGATCATGCTCGGGGTCTTCCCGCTCATCGTGATGTTCCTGATCACGTCGATCACCATGCAGCGCGAACGGGTGTCCGGGACGCTCGAACGCATCCTGACCACCCCGCTGCGGCGGTTCGACCTGCTCGCCGCCTACGGCACGGCCTTCTCGCTCGCGGCCGCCGCCCAGGCCACGCTCGCCTGCATCGTCGCGTTCTGGTTGCTCGGCTTCCGCACCGAAGGCAGCCCGCTGCTGGTGGTCGGCATCGCGATCATCAACGCCGTGCTGGGGGTGGGACTCGGCCTGTTGTGCAGTGCATTCGCCCGTACCGAGTTCCAGGCCGTGCAGTTCATGCCGCTGGTCATCGCGCCGCAACTGCTGTTGTGCGGGATCATCGTGCCGCGCGCGGCGCTCCCGGAATGGCTGCAGTGGGTGAGCAACGTCCTGCCCGCCAGCTATGCGTTGGAGGCGTTGCAGGAGGTCGGCGCATATCCTGACCTGACGGCCACCGCGGTACGCGACATCTCTGTGGTGGTGGGTTTCGCGGTGCTCGCGCTGTGCCTGGCGGCGGCGACGCTGCGCAGACGGACGCCCTGACCCGAGGAACGAATTGACCGCAACCTCTGCCACCGAACACGCACGCAAACGCCCCGGCCGACCGCCCGGCGCGTCGGACACCAGGGAGCGGATCCTGGCGTCGGCACGAGAGTTGTTCGCCCGCAACGGGTTCGACAAGACGTCGATCCGCGCTGTCGCGGCGGGCGCCGATGTGGACCCGGCGCTGGTGCATCACTACTTCGGCACCAAAACCCAACTGTTCGCCGCGGCGATCCACATTCCCATCGACCCGCTCGAGGTCATCGGACCGCTGCGCGAGGTGCCCGTCGAGCGCATCGGGTACACCCTGCCGTCGCTGCTGCTGCCGCTGTGGGACTCCGAACTGGGAAAGGGCTTCATCGCCACGCTGCGGTCGATCCTGGCCGGCAACGACGTGTCTCTGGTGCGGTCGTTCCTGCAGGAGGTCATCGTCCACGAGGTCGGCTCACGCGTCGACAACCCGGTCGGCAGCGGCCGCATCCGCGTGCAGTTCGTCGCGTCGCAACTGGTGGGGGTCGTGATGGCGCGCTATATCCTCGAACTCGAACCGTTCAAGTCGCTGCCCGTCGAGCAGATCGCCGAGACCATCGGCCCGAACCTGCAGCGTTATCTCACCGGCGAACTACCGGGACTCGGCGCGCTCGATTAGCCGCTGGTGCTCGGCATCGTCCTCGACGGTGACCGCCTCGTCGATCAGCAGCACCGGGATGCCGTCCTCGATGCGGTAGGCGCGACGCAGCCGCGGGTTGTACAACACCTCGTCCCCCACCAGCAGGAGCGGACCGCGATCCTGCGGGCAGACCAGGATGCTCAGCAGTTTTTCGTCGATCACACCGCGACGCTATCCGACGGGCAGCGCGATGCCGCCACTCGGGCCGAGGAACACCCCGGTGTTGTTCGGATTCGCCGGATCGAACGGCATCCCCGGGGGCACCTGGTTGATTCCGCCGGTCACGCCGCCGCCGGTGACCGCCGCCTGCGACTGGGCCTGCAACTTGCGCTGGTAGGCCAGCGTGCTCTTGAGCGCGTCGACCAGCGGGGTCTGGTTGGGCCGTTTGTCCAACGCTTCGGCGAGCGCGGTGGCATTGGAGTTGGACGGCCGATAGCCCTGCTGGCGCAGCTTCATCACATCGTGGATCAGGTTCGACACCTGTCCCCCGCCGCGGCCCGTGGCGTACTCGTTGGCGATCTGGGCCAGCACCTCGTCCGGCGAGATCTGCGGCACCGGCGCGTCGTTCTCCTTGGTGGACGGCACCGCGAACGCGGTGGGCGCGGCGGCGCCGATCAGCAGACCGGCGGCCAACGCGCCGCCCGCGACCGCCGCGGGCACGGCGCGGCGCCAACCGTAGGGGTTCGTGCTGCCAGTTCGTGCTGCCATCAATCCTCCAGTCAGTCTGCCGCCAGCGGGAGCCTAACAGCGCCCCCGCCGCCCGGCACGGTGGTTCCGGTGCCCGCCGGTCGATCTATTCGGTGGGCGCCGCGGCGTCGTGCTGGTCGTCCCCGGCCAGCTCGATGCGCACGGCCTGGGTCAACCTCTTGTACGTCCCTGTATCGGCGTCGAAGTACCAAGAGTTACGCCGGTGCGGTTTCGGGACACCCGCCGCCCGCAGCGCGGCGACGAGCGGACGGTACGTCGCCGAGAGCTCCATGTCCCCGACGACGTGGACGAAGTCGGGCGGGTTGCCGACCGGCAGGTCGGTGAGCGCCAGGGTCAGATCGGCCGTCGGCACGCTGCCGCCGGGACGCAGCGCCAATGCGGTCACCGCCACCTCGCGGCTACCCAGATCGACGCCGTAGGTGACGGCCATGTCGACGGCCTCGAGATGCCCGACAGCGTCGCTGACGGTGGTCGCGAACACCGGTCCGCGCTCGGTGCGGATCACCGAACCGCGGTTGTCCACCTGCCAGTAATCGCCGTCCTCGTCGCGGCGGAACAGGTACTCCGTCGACACCCAGGTGTCGGCCGGCGCGAAAACGCCCCGCTTGACCACCGCCGTCGGGTCGATCGGGCCGCGCGGCCGCGCCAACAGCACCCCGACCTCGTTGGCCTCGGCCCGGCGCACGAACCCCTGGTCGTCTTCGAGGATCAGGTCGTCGTCGGGGTCGTAGGCCGCCAGTTCGACCTGGCCGCCGCCGGGCAGCGGACGGCCCTTGCTGCCGATCTTGTGGCCTGCGACGTTGGCGAGCACCGCCTGTCCGTCGGTGGTCGCGAAGAACTCGACGACCTGGGCCGGCTCGAAGACCTCGGTGACCCGCTTCCACAGCCCGGCGGGCATACCCGAACCGATGAACAACCGCACCGGGTGACTGCCGTTCGGCGTTTTGAACGACGGGTCGTCGATCACCTCGCGCAGCATCGCCCACGTGTAGGACACCACGGTGACGCCGTACTGGCGGATCTCCTGCAGGAACCGGTTGGGTTGCAGGCCCCGCGACAGCGCGATGCGCGAGCCGCCGACGACGGCGCCGCCGAGGCTCACCAGCAGACCGGACTGGTGGTGCAGCGGGGTGAGGCAGTAGACGGTGTCCGAGCGGCCGAGGTTGGCCGCCGAGGCCGTCCCGAACGCCGACAGCGCCCACCGGTAGTTGGTGATCTGCCGCGGGATCAGCTCGCCGCCGATGGTGCTGAACCCGACGAACGCCAGGTCGCGCGCCAGCCCGGGGTTGGGCCGGTACCAGCCGGGCAGGTCGACGCTCTGCGGGTCGATCTGCTCCATGTCGGTGACGTCGGCGCCCGCGGGCAGATTCAGATTGCGGTCCTCGCCGCCGCCGAGCACCAGCACCCGTACATCGAGGGCGAGCGCGGCCTCCAGGTGGCTGGGGTCGGCGATGATCTCGGACACCCCGCCCATGCGGACCGCCTCCGCCAAATCGACATCCGGCGGGATCAGCACGGCCACCGCGCCGAGCCGCGACAGCGCCGCGATCGCCACCAGCGCACTGGGCCGGGTCTGCATCAGCACACCGACGTGCGCGCCCTGGCGCACACCGACGCCGATCAGGCCCCGCACCACGTTGTTGATGCGTCGGTCCACGGCCTCGTAGGTGTGCACGCGGCCGTCGAAGAGCAGGGCCTCGCCGTCGGGCGCGTTGCGGGCCTGCTCACTCATGATGCGGCCCAACGAGATTCGGGTGTGGTCGTTGACCTGGCCGAGCCGCGCGAGCCGCGGCAGGGTGCGTGCGGTCTCCACGACGAGGGTTCGGGCCGACTTGTTCGCGGCCACCAGCGCGTCGGCGGCCGACCGGGCCACCTCCAACGCCACCTCGGTGGCCGCGTTGGCGCCGTGGGTGATGCGCGACGAGATCGAGACGCCGCCCTCGTGCTGGTCGGGCGGTTGCGTGGCCATCGGCACGACGCCATCGGGCATCGACGCGCCGCTTTCGAGCGATTTCACCCACTGCGCGACGGTGGGCCAGGTCTGCTCGGACGCCTTCGACCCCACGACGAGACCGAAATGCCCTGCCCTGATGAGGTATTCGTACACATCGGCCTGCGGGGCGGCACGTTTGATGCCGCGGACCGACGCGGGCTGCCCGATGTCGTCGACCTCGCCGACCACGGCCAGGATCGGGCAGTTGATGTCGGACAGCGTGACCAGCTCACCGTGGATCGAGAAGCCGCCGGTGATCATCCGGTTGTGCGCGATGAACTGCTTGAGAAGTTCGGAGATCGCCGGGCCGGACCATGCGATCCAGCCCTCGGAGGCCAGGAAGCGGCGCTGCTGCTCGCGCGGCAGCAGGGCCTCGCGATCGTGCAGTTGACGCAGGAACTCGATACGCGACTGCGCGGTCTTGATCGGGTCGAGCATCTGGAAGCCGGTGCGCGCGAGCCAGCCCGGGATGTCGATGCGGCTGAAGACGTGATCGGCCATGAAATCGGCCGCGGCCGGCGCGATGGCCGACGGCAGATTCATCGGCAAGGCCGCCAGCGTGTCGACGGGCGAACCGAACGCGACGATGCTCGCCAGGTCCTTCGACCGGCGGTAGGCCGCGGCCTGATAGGCGAACATGCCGCCCTGCGAGTAGCCGGCCAGGTGCACCTCCCGGCCGGTCACCTCGCGGACGGTGTCGATGGCCTCGCTCAGGGCGACGACGTGATCGGCGAGCGTGCGCTCCATACCGCCCTCAACCTTGTCGGGTTCGCCGAAATCGATCACCCAGGGGTCGATGCCGGCGCGGTGCAGGATGCCGACGGCACCGGTTTCCCGCGTCACGTCCCACATGTCGGCGGACATCATCATCGGGTGCACCATCAGCACCGGCGGGCCGCCCTTCTCCGCGCCGGGACGCGCGTCGGGCGGAAAATACCGGCGTAGCTTGAACATCGGCACACTCTGGATGATCTGGAACGGCGAGGGCACCGCGCCGGTCTCCAGACCTCCGTAGCGCAGCACCTCGAGGCCGTTCTGCGCGGTCGCCAGCAACCGCTCGATGGGTCTGGTCACTGCCGAGAAATCCACCAAAGTTTGCTCCCCACATCACGGCCCGAACCCCACTCGACGAGGCCATGATGGCACAACGACGCGGCCACGCTTCGGCTAATGATCAGCCCGCACGCGCGGTGCAGAACCGGGTGGGCGCGGGGCCCGCGTCGGACGACGAGGCCGGACGATAGGGTCGACAGGCCATGGCACACCTGCTCGGGGGCGAAGCGCTCCATCTGGAATATCCCACCGGGGTCGTGCTGGACAACGTCACCGTCGGCGTCAGCGAGGGCGACCGGATCGGCATCGTGGGCCGCAACGGCGACGGCAAGTCGACCCTCATGGGACTGCTCACCGGACGGATCACGCCGCATTCCGGACGCGTCACCCGCCGCGGCGGACTTCGCGTCGGCGCACTCGATCAGACCGACACGCTGCAGCCCGACCGCACCGTCGGCTGGTCGCTGGTCGGGGACCGCCCCGAACACGAGTGGGCCGGCGACGCCAGGGTGCGCGACGTCATATCCGGGCTGGTCGCCGACATCCCGTTCGACGCGACCGTCGCCACC
Source organism: Mycolicibacterium goodii (assembly GCF_001187505.1). Next base: position 4,516,017 of record NZ_CP012150.1, on the reverse strand, counting down.
CTCTCGGGTGGGCAGCGTCGCCGCGTACAGCTGGCCGCGCTGCTGATCGGCGAGTGGGATGTGGTGGCGCTCGACGAGCCCACCAACCACCTCGACATCCAGGGCATCACCTGGTTGGCCGGGCATGTCAAGCAGCGCTGGGCCCGCGGGGCGGGTGGGCTGCTGTTGATCACGCACGACCGCTGGTTTCTCGACGAGGTCGCGACCACGACGTGGGAGGTGCACGACCGCATCGTCGAGCCGTTCGAAGGTGGTTACGCCGCGTACGTGCTGCAGCGCGTCGAGCGCGACCGTCAGGCCGCCGCCGCAGAAGCCAAGCGGCAGAACCTGTTACGCAAGGAGCTCGCATGGTTGCGCCGCGGGGCGCCTGCGCGCACGTCCAAGCCGAAGTTCCGGATCGACGCCGCCAACGCGTTGATCTCCGACGTCCCGCCGCTGCGCAACAGCGTCGAGCTGTCCCGCGCCGCGATGGCGCGGCTGGGCAAGGACGTGATCGATCTGCTCGACGTGTCGGTGACATACGACGGACGCGACGTGCTGCGCGACATCGAGTGGCGCATCGCCCCCGGTGAGCGCACCGGCATCCTCGGCGCCAACGGCGCGGGCAAGTCGACGTTGCTGGGGTTGATCGCGGGCACCGTCACGCCGACGGCGGGTCGGGTGAAGCGCGGCAAGACCGTCCAACTGGCGATCCTCGACCAGCAGTCCAGTGAGCTCGAAGCCGTGGCGGGCGACATGGTCCGCGAGGTCGTCGGCCGCCTGCAGACGACCTACCAGGTCGACGGCAAGGAGTACACGCCCGCACAGCTGCTGGAGCGGTTGGGTTTCGCGCGTGATCAGCTGTCCACCCGGGTCGGCGAACTGTCCGGCGGGCAGCGCAGGCGCCTGCAGCTGATGCTGGTGCTGCTGGCCGAGCCGAACGTGCTGGTGCTCGACGAGCCGACCAACGACGTCGACACCGACATGCTGACCGCGACCGAGGATCTGCTGGATTCCTGGCCCGGCACGCTGATCGTGGTGTCGCACGACCGGTACCTGCTGGAGCGCGTCACCGATCAGCAGTACGCGATCCTCGACGGGCGGCTGCGGCACCTGCCCGGTGGCGTCGACGAGTACCTCAAGCTCGCCGCCCAACGCGCCGACCGTCCCGCCCCGCGGGTGGAATCCGCACCGGCGCAGGGGCTTTCCGGTGCAGAGCTGCGCAACATCGAAAAAGAGATCGCCTCGATCGACCGGTCACTGGCCAAGCTCGCCGACCGGATCGCGGCCAAACACGAAGAACTCGCCGCACACGACCAGGCCGACCACGTCGGCCTCGGCGAGCTCACCGCGCAGTTGCGCGAGTTGGAGAACCAGGTCGCCGAACTCGAGGCGCGGTGGTTGGAGTTGTCCGAGCAGCTCGAATAGCGCATTGCCGACGCCGAGATTGTAGTGAGAAACAAAATCAGCGCGATTTTTGTCCCTGGCTTCAATCTCGGCGCTTCGCCCTGGTGTCACTCGGGCAGGATCAGCGGCGCAACCGGATCCGCAGCTCTTCCATGGCCTTGCGCACCCCGCCGAGCTGCTTGGCGACCTGCACCGGCGCGGTGCCGCCGCGGGCATTGCGGGCGTCGACCGAACCCTCGACCGTCAGCACCGCGCGGACGGCCGGGGTGAGGGCGGGGTTGATCGACGCGAACTCGTCGTCGGTGAGTTCGTCGAGGCCGACGCCGCGCCCTTCGGCGACCCGCACCGCCTCACCCGCCGCCTCGTGCGCGATCCGGAACGGAACCCCCTGGCGGACAAGCCATTCGGCGATGTCGGTGGCCAGCGTGTAGCCGGCGGGCGCAAGCTCGGCCATGCGCTGCTCGTGGAAGGTCAGGGTGCCGACGAGCCCGGCCATGGCGGGCAGCAGCAGCTCGAGCTGGGCCACCGAGTCGAACACCGGCTCCTTGTCCTCCTGCAGGTCCCGGTTGTAGGCCAGCGGCTGCGCCTTGAGGGTGGCCAGCAGGCCGGTGAGGTTGCCGATGAGCCTGCCGGACTTGCCGCGGGCCAACTCGGCGATGTCGGGGTTCTTCTTCTGCGGCATGATCGAGCTGCCGGTCGACCACGCGTCGTGCAGGGTGACGTAACCGAACTCGGTCGAGCTCCACAGGATGATGTCCTCGGCGAGCCTCGACAGGTCCACCCCGATCTGGGCGAACACGAACGCCGCCTCCGCCGCGAAATCACGCGCCGCGGTCGCGTCGACGGAATTGTCTGCGGCCGAGGCGAATCCCAGGTCCTCGGCGATGGCGTCGGGATCCAGGCCCAGCGAGGACCCGGCGAGTGCGCCCGACCCGTACGGCGACACCGCGGTGCGGTCGTCGAAATCGGCGAGCCGGTCGACGTCGCGCAGCAGCGGATGCGCGTGCGCCAGCAGGTGATGCGCCAGCAGGATGGGCTGCGCCGCCTGCAGGTGGGTTTTGCCGGGCATGATCGCGGTGGGATGCGCGGCGGCCTGGACCGCCAGCGCGTCGACGACCTCGAGCGCACCGTCGGCGACGCGGCGCACCGCGTCGCGCAGCCACATCCGGAACAGTGTCGCCACCTGATCGTTGCGGGACCGGCCCGCGCGCAACCGGCCACCGAGGTCGGGACCGACGCGGTCGATCAGCCCGCGCTCCAGCGCTCCGTGCACGTCCTCGTCGGTGGGCAGCGGCTCGAAGCTGCCGTCGGCGACGTCAGCACCGAGGCTGTCCAGTCCGGCGAGCAGGCCGTCGCGCTGATCGTCGGTGAGCAGCCCGGCGCGGTGCAGTACCCGGGCATGAGCCTTGGACGCCTTGATGTCGTAGGGCGCGAGCGCCCAGTCGAAGTGCGTCGACCTGCTCAGTGCCGCGAGGGCGTCGGACGGTCCGTCAGCGAACCGGCCGCCCCACAGCGATCCCTCGTTGGTACTCATGTCACCCTCACTGTCGTACGAGCGTGCGTGTAGTGCTGCCGTTTTGCGGTGTGCCGGGCAACAGACACGCACGCTCGTGGTGCTTGTGGACCTACTTGGCTACCTGGATCTAGATGCCCAGGTCGCGCTTGGCCGAGATCCGCGAGCTCAGGCCGTGCAGATGCACGAACCCCTTGGCGGCGGACTGGTCGAAGCTGTCGCCCTCGTCGTAGGTCGCCAAATTGAAGTCGTACAGCGATTCCGCGCTGCGCCTGCCGTTCACGGCGATGTGGCCGCCGTGCAGCACCAGCCGGATCTCACCGGAGACGTGCTCCTGGGTGTGCGCGACGAACGCCTCCAGTGCGCGCTTGAGCGGTGAGTACCACAGACCGTCGTACACCAGCTCGCCCCACTTCTGATCGGTGTGGCGCTTGAACCGGCCGAGCTCACGCTCCAGCGTGACGTGCTCGAGTTCGGTGTGGGCGGTGATGAGCGCCATGGCGCCGGGCGCCTCGTAGATCTCGCGGCTCTTGATGCCGACCAGACGGTCCTCGACGACGTCGAGCCGGCCGACACCCTGCGCACCCGCACGGCGGTTGAGTTCCTCGATGGCCTGCAGCACGGTCACCGGGCGCCCGTCGACGGAGACCGGGACACCCTTCTCGAAGCCGATGATCACCTCGTCGGGGGTGCTCCAGTGGACCGTGGGGTCCTCGGTGTAGTCGTAGACGTCCTTGGTGGGCGCGTTCCAGAGGTGTTCCAGGAAGCCGGTTTCCACCGCGCGGCCCCACACGTTCTGGTCGATCGAGAACGGCGAACGCTTGGTGACGTTGATCGGGATCGCGTTCTCCTCGGCGAACGCGATGGCCTTCTCGCGGGTCCAGGCGTAGTCACGGACCGGGGCCAGCACCTCCAGATCCGGTGCCAGCGAGGCGAATCCGACCTCGAAGCGCACCTGGTCGTTGCCCTTGCCGGTGCAGCCGTGGGCGACCACGCTGCCGCCGTGCTCGCGGGCCGCCTTCACCAGATGCTTGACGATCAGCGGGCGGCTGATCGCCGAGACCAGCGGGTAGCGGTCCATGTAGAGCGCATTGGACTGGATGGTGGGCAGGCAGTACTCGTCGGCGAATTCGTCGCGCGCGTCGACGACGACGGCCTCGACGGCACCGCAGTCCAGTGCGCGCTGACGCACCACTTCCATGTCCTCGCCGCCCTGGCCGAGGTCGATGGCGACGGCGACGACCTCCTTGCCGGTTTCCTTGCCGATCCAGCTGATCGCCACCGAGGTATCGAGACCTCCGGAGTACGCCAGGATGACGCGTTCGGACATGTGAGCAATCTCCTTTATTCCAGCTCTAATTCAAGTTCTCGAGGGTGCTGGCGAGCTGAGCACCGGTCATGGGCTCGCGCGCCACCACCAGGATGGTGTCGTCTCCGGCGACGGTGCCGACCACATACGGCAGGGCGGCACGGTCGATGGCAGCAGCCAGGTAATGCGCAGCCCCGGGCGGGGTGCGCAGCACGGCAAGGTTAGCGCTGGCATCGGTGGACACCAGCAGCTCCCCCAGTAACCGGGCGACCCGCTCGGTGCCGCCCGACACGCCCCGCACCGGGCTGCCGTCCTCGGGTACGACGTAGACCCCGACGCCGCCGTCGGCGCCGCGCAGTTTCACCGCACCGAGCTCCTCCAGATCACGCGACAACGTGGCCTGGGTGACCTCGATGCCCTCGGCGGCCAGCATCGCCGCCAGCTCGCTCTGGCTGCGCACCGAGTTCGACGACAACAACGCGACGATGCGCGCCTGCCTCCCGGCTCGGGTCGATGCCGTCACGGATCTACCGCTTCTCCAGCAGCCAGACCAGCAGCGCCTTCTGGGCGTGCAGCCGGTTCTCGGCCTCGTCGAACACCGCGCTCTGCGGACCGTCGATCACCTCGTCGGTGATCTCGTGACCCCGGTGGGCCGGCAGGCAGTGCAGTACCACGGCCGCCGGGTCGGCGAGCCTGAGCAGATCGGTGTTGACCTGGAACGGACGGAACGGGCGCACCCGGTCCAGGCCGTCGTTCTCCTGCCCCATCGAAGTCCAGGTGTCGGTCACCAGCACGTCGGCGCCGTCGGCTCCGGCCTTCGGATCCTTGGTGAGCGTGACCGACGCACCGGTCTCGGCGGCGCGCTTGCGCGCGGCGTCGACGAACCGCGGGTCGGGTTCGAAGCCGTCCGGCGCGGCGATCGTCACGTCGATGCCCGCGGTCACGCCGCCCAGCATCAGCGAGTGCGCCATGTTGTTGGCGCCGTCGCCGAAGTAGGTCATGCGCAGGCCGGCCAGCTTGCCCTTGCGTTCGGCCAGGGTCTGCAGATCGGCGAGCACCTGGCAGGGGTGGAACTCGTCGGACAGCGCGTTGACGATCGGGACGGAGGCACCGCTGGCCATCGCGGTCAGGCGTTCCTGCGCGAACGTCCGCCACACGATCGCATCGACGTAGCGCGACAGCACCGCACCGGTGTCTTCGAGGGTCTCCTCGCGGCCCAGCTGGGTGCTGCGTCCGTCGACGACCACGGCGTGGCCGCCGAGTTGGGCGATGCCCATCTCGAACGAGAACCGGGTCCGCGTCGAGTTCTTCTCGAAGATCACCGCCACACCGCGCGGGCCCTCCAGCGGACGCCGCGAGAACGGCGCCTTCTTGAGGTCGGCGGCCAGGGTGAGCACCTCGGCCTGTTCGTCGGGCGACAGATCGTCGTCACGCAGGAAATGCCGGATCATGAGTCCTCCCCAGCGGTGTCGAGCACAGCGGGCAGCGCGGTCAAAAACGCCTCGATCTGTGCTTCGGTGATGATCAACGGTGGTGCGAGCCGCACCACCTCGGGGGCGGCCGCGTTCACCAGGAACCCGGCGTCGCGCGCGGCGGTCTCGACGGCCTTCGCCGACGGGGCGGTCAGCACGATGCCCTGCAGCAGGCCCTTGCCGCGCACCCGCTCGACGAGCGGATGGTTGAGTTCCTCGACGCCGTGGCTCAACGTCTTGCCGAGCACACCGGCGCGCGCGACGAGGTCCTCGGCGGCCAGGGTCTTGAGCACGGCCAGTCCGGCCGCGGTGCACACCGGGTTGCCGCCGAATGTGCTGCCGTGCAGGCCCGGGGTGAGCAGGTCACCAATCGCGCCGACGGCCAGGCACGCGCCGATGGGAAGCCCGCCGCCCAGGCCCTTGGCCATCGTGACCATGTCCGGCACGATCCCGTCGTGCTGGTGGGCGAAGAACGCGCCGGTGCGGCCGACGCCGGTCTGCACCTCGTCGAGCACAAGCAGCGCACCGTGTTTCGTCGTGATCTCCCGCGCCGCGGCCAGGTAGCCGGCGGGTGGGACGACGACCCCGCCCTCCCCCATGATCGGCTCGAGGAACACCGCGGCGGTGTCGGCGTCGACGGCGCGCTCAAGGGCTTCGCGGTCGCCGTAGGGCACATGCACGACGTGGCCGGGCAGCGGTTCGAACGGGGCCTGCTTGGTGGGCTGACCGGTCAGCGCCAGCGAGCCCATCGTGCGGCCGTGGAAAGCACCCTCTGCCGCAACGAGTTTGGTCTTGCCGGTCAGGCGGGTGATCTTGAACGCCACCTCGTTGGCCTCGGTGCCGGAGTTGCAGAAGAACACCCGCGCCTGCGTGCCCAGCTGCCCGACGAGAGCCTCGGCCAGTGCGATACCCGGTTCGGTGGCGTACAGGTTCGAGGTGTGGCCCAGCGTGTTGAGCTGTGTGGTGACCGCGTCGATGACCGCGGGATGACGGTGCCCGAGCAGGTTCACCGCGATACCGCCGAGCAGGTCGAGATACTCGCGTCCGTCGGCGTCGGTGACCACGGCCCCGTCACCGCCGACCAACGCGACCGGCGGGGTGCCGTAGTTGTTCATCATCACCGCCTGCCAGCGGTCCTGCAGGGTCTTCTGCCCCACGTCGCTGCGCTCCTGCCCGCCGGATGTCATTGCGGCACCACCTTGGTTCCGGTCCCTTCATCGGTGAAAAGTTCGACCAGCACGCAGTGTTCGACGCGGCCGTCGATCACGTGCGCGCTCGGCACGCCGCCGTTGACCGCGCGCAGGCACGCCTCGATCTTGGGCACCATGCCCGATTCGAGGGTCGGCAGCAGCTGGGTCAGCGCGCCGGTGTCGATCTGGCTGACGAGCGAATTGCGGTCGGGCCAGTCGGTGTAGAGACCTTCGACGTCGGTGAGCATCACCAGCTTCTCGGCGCCGAGCGCCTCGGCGAGCGCTGCCGCGGCCGTGTCGGCGTTGATGTTGTACACCAGGCCGTCGGCGTCGGGGGCGATGGTGGACACCACCGGGATCCGGCCCGCGGTGATGAGATCCACCAGCGAGCCTGCGTTGACGTGTTCGACATCGCCCACCAGGCCGATGTCGGTGGCCACCCCGTCCACGGTCACACTGCGGCGTACCGCGGTGAACAGCTGGGCGTCCTCACCGGTGACACCGACCGCGTAGGGTCCGTGCGCGTTGATCAGGTTGACCAGTTCGCGGCCCACCTGACCGAACAGCACCATGCGTGCGACGTCGAGCACCTCGGGCGTGGTGACGCGGAAGCCGCCCTTGAAATCGCCTTCGATGCCGAGCCGTTTGAGCATCGCGCTGATCTGCGGGCCGCCGCCGTGCACCACCACGGGGTGGATGCCGCAGTTGCGCAGGAACACCATGTCGGCGGCGAACGCGGACTTGAGCGTCTCGTCGGTCATGGCGTTGCCGCCGTATTTGACCACGACGATCTTGCCGTGCAGTTGTTTGAGCCACGGCAGCGCCGCGGCGAGGACGTCGGCCTTGACCCCGCGATCGATGGACGGGGTGGTCATGAGCTGTATGCCGAGTTCTCTTCGACGTAGCCGTGGGACAGATCCGTCGTCCGCACGCTCGCGCTGTGCTCGCCGGAGGCCAGGTCGATCACGACGTCGATATCGGCGCCGGACAGGTCGACCTCGCGCGCACCGGGCGCGCCTGCACCGTCGATGCACACGGGAGATCCGTTGAACGACACGCTGATCCGCTGCGGGTCCAGCGTCACCGGGGCGATGCCGACGGCCGCGAGCACGCGGCCCCAGTTGGCGTCGGAACCGAACAGCGCGGTCTTGACCAGGCTGTCGCGGGCGACGGCACGCGCGGCGACCAGCGCGTCGTCCTCGCTGACCGCACCGGTGACGGTGATGGTGATCCGCTTGGTGACGCCCTCGGCGTCGGCCTGCAGCTGCGCGCACAGGTCATTGCAGACCCGGTACACCGCGTCATCCAGTTCGTCCTGGCTCGGCGCGACCTCGCTGGCACCCGAGCTCAACAGCAGCACGGTGTCGTTGGTCGAGCAGCTGCCGTCGATGTCGAGGCGGTCGAACGTCTTGGCGGCGGCGCGGCGCAGCGCGGTGTCCAGCGCGGCCGGCTCGGCCACGGCGTCGGTGGTGAGCACCACGAGCATGGTGGCCAGCGACGGCGCCATCATGCCCGCGCCCTTGGCCATTGCTCCGACGGTCCACTTCTCGGCATGCAGCGCAACCTGTTTCGGCACGGTGTCGGTGGTCATGATGGCCCGCGCGGCCTCCTCACCACCGGTGAGCCCGCCTGCCATCTCGTGCACGATCTCGGTGACCCCGGCCAGTACCTTGTCCATCGGCAACCGGTCGCCGATCAGCCCGGTGGAACACACCGCGACCTCGATGGCCCCGGTCTCGGTGCCCCAGTCGGACAGCGCCGCGGCCACGGCCTCGGCGGTGGCGTGGGCATCCTGGAATCCCAGCGGGCCCGTGCAGGCATTGGCACCGCCGGAGTTGAGGATGACCGCGCGCAGCTTGCCGGTCTTGAGCACCTGCTGCGACCACTGCACCGGGGCGGCCTTGATCTGGTTGCGGGTGAACACGCCCGCGGCGTTGTGGTCGGGCCCCTCGTTGAACACCAGCGCGAGGTCGAGCGCGCCGGATGCCTTGATACCGGCCGAGATTCCGGTCGCCCGGAACCCGGCGGGGGCGGTGACGCCCTGCGTCCGCACCAGCTTGGCATCCACGTTCGTCGTCACGGCGCCACTCCCACGGTCGAAAGTCCTTCGGTTTCGGGCCAGCCCAGGGCCAGGTTCATCGATTGCACGGCGGCACCGCCGGTGCCCTTGGTCAGGTTGTCGATCGCGCAGATCGCCACCAACGTCCTGGCCTCGGTGTCCACCGCCACCGCGATCTGGGCGGCGTTGCTGCCGATCACCGAACCGGTCTTGGGCAGTTGCCCTTCCGGCAGCAGGTGGATGAACGGCTCGGCGTCATAAGCCTTTTCGTATGCGGCCCGGATCTCGGCCTCGGATGCCGTGGTGGGCGCCGTGCAGGTCGCGAGGATCCCGCGCGAGGTCGGGATGAGGACGGGCGTGAACGACACCGTGACCGGCTTGTCGGTGACCTTGCGCAGGCCCTGGGCGATCTCCGGGGTGTGCCGGTGCCTGCCGCCGATGTTGTAGGCGCGCGCCGATCCGATGACCTCCGAGCCCAGCAGGTCCACCTTGGCGGATCTGCCCGCACCGGATGTGCCGCTGACGGCGACGACGGTGACGTTGGGTTCGACCAGACCGGCGGCCACCGCGGGCAGCAGCGCCAGCAGCGCCGAGGTCGGGTAGCAACCCGGCACGGCGATTCGGGTGGCGCCCTTGAGCGCGTCGCGGCCGCCGGGCAGTTCGGGCAGGCCGTAGGGCCACGTGCCTGCGTGCGCGCTGCCGTAGAACTTCTCCCAGTCGGCGGCCTCGGCCAACCGGAAGTCGGCACCGCAGTCGACGATCAGGGCGTCGGGTCCGAGTTGTTCGGCAAGTGCGGCCGAATGCCCGTGCGGAAGCGCCAGGAACACCACGTCGTGGCCGGCGAGCACCGAGACGTCGGTGGGCTCAAGCACCCGCGATGCCAGCGGCAACAGATGCGGATGATGCTCGGCCAATGTGGTGCCCGCGCTGGAGGCGGCGGTCAGCGCACCGATGGTCAGCCTGCCGTCGGCATGGGCCGGATGGCCCAGCAGCAGCCGGAGGATCTCCCCGCCGGCGTACCCGCTGGCCCCCGCAACGGCTATCGAAGTCATGCAGACATATTTGCATTTTTATGCATGGCGATGCAAATTCATTGATTCTGCCGGCGGCGGGCGTCTGCGCGCAGTCCGGTGTGCAGCCATTTCTGCACGTCACCCACCGTGACGGGGTCGTCGGTGAGCCGGCCGGCGAGTGCCCAGTACCCGCGGATCAACGGATCCTCATCCACCCCGTCGGCCAGTTTCCGCCGGAATGCCGGGGTGTCGGCGGTTTCACGGGCTTCGGCATGTGCCGCGACGAATCGTTCCACAGCGGGCCCACCCGACGGCGGCCGGCCTGCATGCAGCGCCGCCGCGGCCAGACCACACGCCTCGGAGACACCGGCCACCAGCCGCCTGCGGTCGACGATTTCACCCGCATCGTGCCGCCAGAGCTGATCGGCGATGGCCGCACCCAGGGCCGGGCGCCGCACCAGACCCGCCAGCTCGGCGTAGGCCAGTGCACCGGCGGGCGTGACCTGCCGAGGCGCCGGCACGGTCATGTCGATAAACTCGTCGAACTGATCCCCCGGCAACCAGCCGCCGAAGACCCGGCGCCACAATCCGACCAGCTGATCGCGCACCTGATCGATCGCTCGGGCGTCGGCGACCAGTTGCAGACCCGCCACCTGGCGGAGCAGGCCGGACAGTTCGGCATCGACGGCGGCCCGCCGCGCCGCCGCGGCATCCGCCAGCGAAAGTCGTCCCGCGAGCACCTCGACGATCGCGCCGAGCCCGATGCCCAACGCGCGAAGCCGACCCACCGCGAACAACGTGTCGACCGCGGACGGATCGAACATGCGGTGACCGCCCGTGCTGCGGGTCGACTCCAGCACGCCCTCGTCGCAGTAGAACCGGATGGTCCGGACCGGGACACCCGCGCGCCGCGACAGCTCACCGATGCTGAGCCACCCCTGGCGTGTGCGGTGCGTCACAGTGTCTTGAACCTCCACCCGACTGGAGTTCCTAGCGTATGCCCGACGGGAAGGAGCGTCGATGGACATCGAGGACACCTGGCGCGCGGTCGACACCGAACGCCACAAGTTGCACCGGCTGCTGCAGGGGTTGTCACCGCACCAATGGCGGCACCACAGCCTGTGCGACGGCTGGGAGGTCCGCGACGTGGTCGCCCACCTCGTGCTGGCGTCGCATGCCCGCGTGCCACAACTGGTGATCAGCCTGATCCGGGCACGCGGCGACTTCGACCGGATGGGGCGAGACACCGCGCTGCGGCACGCCGCCGAGGCCGACGACGCCGAACTGCTGCGGCGGTTCCACGACACCATCGGCTCGCGGTCGACCATCCTGGGCACCACACCGACCGACCGTCTCATGGACCTGCTGGTCCACGGCCAGGACATCGCGATCCCGCTCGGCATCCGCCATGAGATGCCGCCCGCGGCGGCGCAAGCCGCACTGGAACGGATCTGGAACCCGCGCTTCCCGTTTCGCGCCACCACCACACTGAACGGACTGCGCCTGCACGCAACGGACACCGGGTGGACCGGCGGCGACGGCCTGCGCGTCGAGGGGCCTGCGTCCGCGCTGCTCCTGCTGGCGGCCGGGCGCACGGCCGCGGCGTTGCCGGCACTCGGCGGCGACGGTGCCGAATCCCTACGCGCCGGTCAGGCTCGCTGAACCGCTCCCACCCGCTCGGCTGCCGCGGCCACGGCGGCATCGCGTGCGGCGCTGGCCTCGTCCTCGGTGAGGGTGCGGTCAGCGGCCCGGAACCGCAGCGCGAGGGCGAGCGATTTGCGGCCCTGGCCGATCTGCGGCCCGGTGTAGACGTCGAACAACCGCACATCTTCCAGCAGTTCACCGGCGCCGTCGCGGACCGCGGCGACCACATCGGCAGCGGCGACGTCGTCGTCGACGATCAGGCTGATGTCCTGGAACACCGCCGGGAACGGCGACACCGACGGCGCGGGCAGGGTCTCGACGATCGGCACGGCGTCCAGATCGAGTTCGACCGCGCAGGTCCGCTTGGGCAGGCCGGTGCGCTCGATCACCGCGGGGTGCAGTTCACCGGCGTGGCCGACGACGGTATCGCCGATCAGGATCTCGGCGCACCGGCCGGGATGCCACGGCAGCACCTGAGCGGCACGGAAGGTGAACTCCACACCGGCGGCGCGGCCGATCACCCGCACGGCCTCGAACGCGTCGGCGGCCTCCACGGGCCGGCCGGGTCCCCAGGGACCGGCCGGCTCACGCAGGCCGGCGAGCACCGCGGCGACATGCTGCGGTTGGCGCGGCAGCGACGCGTCGAGCGCGGCGATCTCATCGTCGGTGGGCCTGCGGTCGGTGGGGACGCGCTCGACGGCCCTGGTCTGGTCGGTGGGCTGCACCACCTGCTGGATGCCGAACAGTGCGACATCGACGGCCCCGCGAGAAACGTTGCGGCTCAACGCCTCCAGCAGGCCCGGCAGCAGCGTGGTGGCCAGGTGCGGGCGGTCGGATTCCAGCGGGTTGAGCACCTGGGTGGTGCGGCGGCGCCGATCGTCCTCGCCCAGACCCCACCCGTCGAACACCGCCGCGGCCAAAAACGGCGTCGGCAGGATCTCGACGAAACCGGCCAGCGCCAGCGACTTCCCGATCGCGCGACGGCGCTTCTGCACCGGGGTGAGTCCCCGGCCGGCGGGCGCGGTGGGCAACACCGACGGGATGATCTCCAGGCCTTCGAGCCGCAGCACCTCCTCCACCAGGTCCGCGGGCTGGCGCAGGTCGGGCCGCCAACTCGGCGGGACCACGGTGAGGATCTCGCCGTCGGTCCCGGTGACCGTGGCGCCGATCTGGGTGAGCCGGCGGGCGGTGGTGCCCGCCGGGTACTCGACACCGGCGGTGCGGTCGGGCAGGTCGGCCGCGATCTGAACGGCCGGGCCGGACCAGTCCTCGCGGTCGCCGTCGCGCCAGTCGGTGAGCTTGGGCTGCACGGTGCCACCGGCGATGTCGGCCAGCAGGCTCGCGCACCGGTCAAGGGCGGCAACGGAAATCGCCGGGTCGACCGAACGCTCGTAGCGGCGCCCGGCCTCACTGGCCAGATGCAGGCGCCGCTGGGTGCGCGACACCGCGGCCGGATCCCACACCGCGGCTTCCAGCAGCACATCGGTGGTGGTTTCGCGCACCTCGGTGGTGCCCGCGCCCATCACACCGCCGATCGCCGCGGTCGCGACGTCGTCGACGATGAGCACATCACCGGAGTTCAGGGTGCGCTCGACGTCGTCGAGCGTCACGACCTTCTCGCCGTCACGCGCGAACCGCACGTCGAACGCGCCGGTGATGAGGCTGCTGTCGTGGGCGTGCATGGGATGCCCGAGCTCGAGCATCACGTAGTTGGTCACGTCGACCGCCGGTGAGATGGCCCGGATCCCGGACAGCAGCAGGCGACGCTGCAGCCACCACGGCGACACCGCGGCCGGGTCGATGCCGGTGACCGGACGCAATCCGAAGCGCTGCACACCGGTGCCGGACCGCACGGTCAGCGGCCACGCCTCACCTTCGGCGGGCAGCGGTTTGACGTCGGCCAGGTCGACGTAGTCGAGGTCATAGGCACACGCGATCTCGCGCGCCAGACCACGCACCGACAGGCAGTAGCCGCGGTCCGGGGTCACGGCGAGGTGGAACACCACGTCGTCGAGACCCAGCACGTCGGCGGCCGGGGCGCCGGGTTCGGCGGTCCCCGGCGGCAGCACGAGGATGCCGGAATGGTCGGTGCCGAAGTTCAACTCGGCGGCCGAGCAGATCATGCCGTCGGAGACACGGCCGTAGGTTTTGCGCGACGAGATCTTGAAGCCGCCGGGCAGCGTGGTGCCGGGCAGCGCGACCACCACGAGGTCACCGACGGCGAAATTGCGTGCGCCGCAGACGATGTCGCGGGGCGCGCCGTCGACGTTGCGCTCGCCGACGTCGACCTTGCAGGCCCGGATGGGCTTCTTGAACTCGGTGAGTTCCTCGATCTCGACGACACGGCCGACGGTCAGCGGACCGCTGACCGGGCCTGCGGTGATGACCTCCTCGACCTCGTGGCCGATGCGGATGAAGGTCTGCTCAAGCTTTTCCGGTGTGGCGTCCCAGTCCGGGGCGCCGGCCCGGACCGCTTCACGCAGCCAGCTGTAGGGAATACGCATCAGGCGCCGACCCCGAACGGCAACGAGAACCGGACGTCGCCCTCGACCATGTCACGCATATCTGGAATTCCGTTGCGGAACTGCAGGGTTCGCTCCAATCCCATACCGAAGGCAAATCCCGAGTACACCTCGGGGTCGATTCCGCAGGCGCGCAGCACATTCGGGTTGACCATGCCGCAGCCGCCCCACTCGACCCAGCCGGCTCCGCCCTTCTTGCCGGGGAACCAGATGTCCACCTCGGCCGACGGTTCGGTGAACGGGAAGAAGTGCGGCCGGAAACGGGTGCGGCCCTCGGGGCCGAACTGCGCGCGCGCGAACGCATCCAGCGTGCCGCGCAGATGCGCCATGGTCAGCCCCTTGTCCACGGCCAGGCCCTCGACCTGATGGAACACCGGGGTGTGGGTGGAATCGAGTTCGTCGGTGCGGAACGTGCGGCCGATCGAGATGATGTATACCGGAAGCTCACGCTCCAGCAGGGCACGGACCTGCACCGGCGAGGTGTGGGTGCGCAGCACCTGCCGCGACCCGTCGGGGGCGATCTGGAACGTGTCCTGCTCACTGCGCGCCGGGTGGTCCGGCGGGAAGTTCAGCGCGTCGAAGTTGAACTGCTCGGTCTCGACCTCGGGCCCCTCGGCGAGTTCCCAACCCATCGCGACGAACGTGTCGGCGATGTTCTCGGCCAGGATCGTGATGGGATGCCGCGCACCGACGGGCTGGCGGGTGGACGGCAGGGTCACGTCGATCCGCTCGGCGACCAGCACCGCGGCGTCGCGTTCGGCACGCAGGGCGGCCAGCCGCTCGTCGTAGCTGCCCTGCACCTCGGCGCGGGCGACGTTGACGCGTTTGCCGGCGTCGGCGCGGTCAGCCTTCGGCAAGGACGCCAGCGCCTGGCGGGCCAGGGCGATCGGCGCGCGGTCGCCGAGGTGTTCGGTCTTGGCGCGGGCCAGCGCATCGAGGTCACCGGCCGCGTCGAAGGCATGCCGGGCCGCGCTGACGGCTTTGGTCAGGGCTTCTTCGGAGAGATCGCTGGGCTGCTCAGCGCCGGTTTCTCCTCCTTGCGTGCGGACCACCCGGCGAT
Source organism: Mycolicibacterium goodii (assembly GCF_001187505.1). The sequence continues at coordinate 4,500,849 of NZ_CP012150.1, read as the reverse complement.
CATAGGTGATCGGCTTGGCGGCCTCCGAATGCGTTTCCCGCCGCGTAGCCCGCCACCCCTCCGACGGCACCCGCCACCGGGGCCACCACGATGAGCAATTCACTGCTGGCCAGCAGCAGCAGGCCGAACACCGACGCGATCGCCAACAGCACACCGCGGGTGGTGGTCCACCCGCAGGGACGGCCGAGCCGCGCCGACAACAGCATGCCGAGCAGCAACGCCACCACGTGGCCGATGTCGGTGAACCCGGTGGCGGCCGCCGCGACGCCGGCGGCCACCCCCAGCCACCAACCGATCCACACCGGTCGCCACGACCGCGGGATGGCCGCGGTGAGCGCGCCGAGCACCCCGGCCGCGCCGTAGCTGACCCCGACGTCGATGTCGCGGCTCACCTCGGCGGGCGCCCAGCCGTGGTCGATCGCCACGACCAGGCCGATGGCGACGAGCGCGGTGGCGCCCACATGCCCCACGGCAAGCGCCAGCAGCATCCGCGAGCTGCGCCACATGAGTTCGGCGACGGCGAGCAGGCACATCAGCCCGGGCAGCCACGCGTACATGGGTCCGGCGTCGGTGACGAACGCGCTGCCGACGAGCGTGGCGAGATGACCGTGACGCAGGTTGTGCAGGTTGGTGCTCGCGGCGAGTACCACGCGGTCCTGCGTCTCGGGGCCGAGGGCGAACAGCACCGCGGTGACGGCGACGAGGCTCGCGGCGTAGGCCAGCGTCACGGGGATGCGCGCCAACTGCGCCACGACCGCCGACGCGCGTTTGAGCACCTCACCGACTATGCGTCAGGTGGGTCCGGTGCGCGCGCCGGGGCCCCTGGCAAGTCACTGGGAGTTCGGACCCGGTACATCGTCACAGCCTTGCGGCGGCTTGATCGCCGTGGCGTCACACTTGCGCGGCGACCCGTCGGGCCATCGTGGACAACGCTCGTTGTCAGCACTATCGTGGGCGACATATGTGATACACGTCACGACACGGACGAGGATGCCGATGGCCAACGCGACGACCGACACCGCTGCCGACCCGCTCGGACCGGACTCGCTGACCTGGAAGTACTTCGGTGACCTGCGCACCGGGCTGCTCGGCGTCTGGATCGGCGCGATCCAGAACATGTATCCGGAACTGGGCGCGGGCGTCGAAGAACACTCGATCCTGCTGCGCGAACCGCTGCAACGGGTGGCCCGGTCGGTGTACCCGATCATGGGCGTGGTCTACGACGGCGACCGGGCTCCCGAAACCGGCGCCCAGATCAAGGGTTTCCACAAGACGATCAAGGGTGTCGACGGCAAGGGCAGGCGCTACCACGCCCTCAACCCCGACACGTTCTACTGGGCCCACGCCACGTTCTTCATGCTCATCATCAAGACGGCCGAGTACTTCTGCGGCGGGCTGACCGAGGCCGAGAAACGCCAACTGTTCGACGAGCACGTGCAGTGGTACCGGATGTACGGCATGAGCATGCGCCCCGTGCCCGAGAGCTGGGAGGAGTTTCAGCAGTACTGGGATGCCAAGTGCCGCGACGAACTGGAGATCAATCGCGCGACCCTCGGCATCTTCAGCATCCGCATCCCCAAACCGTGGTTCGTGCTGATGCCGACGCCGATCTGGGATCAGCTGTTCAAGCCGCTGGTCGGTGCGCAGCGATGGATCGCCGCGGGCCTGTTCGATCCCGCGGTGCGCGAAAAGGCCGGATTGCGTTGGACTCCCGGCGACGAGGTGCTGCTGCGCATCTTCGGCAAGGTCGTCGAACTCGCATTCGTCGGGGTGCCCGACCAGATCCGGCTGCACCCGCGTGCCATCTCGGCCTACCGCCGCGCGTCGGGACGCATCCCCGCCGATGCGCCGCTCGTGGAGGCGCCGGGCTTCACCGCTCCCCCACGCGACCGCCGGGGCCTGCCGATGCACTACCTGCCGCAGCGGCGCTCACTGCTGGACCGGGCGGGCGCCCTGGTGCACTCGACACTGTCGCTGCCTGCGCTGCGACCGGCGAAGAAACCCGCCGCGGGCAGCTCCGCCGCCTGATTCTTGACGCCTGTCGAGAAGTGATTTTTGACACCTGTCTAAGCTGTTGTGATGCTTGAGTGGTCTGACGTCGATGTGGCCGTGCGCGATGCCGTGCGGGAGTTCGTGGACAAGGAGATCCGACCGCACCTCGATGAGCTCGAGAGCGGCGAGATGGAGCCCTACCCCATCATCCGAAAATTGTTCGCCACCTTCGGGATCGACACGATGGCCAAGGAGGCGCTGGAGAAGCGTCTCGCCCGGCTGCGCGCCGGTGCGGACAAGCCCGCGAAGACCTCGGGCGGCGGCATGTTCGGCGGCGGTTCGCCTGGCATGGGGTTCGTGCTGATCAGCGAGTTGTGCCGGGTGTCGATGGGGCTGGTGACGGGCATGGGCGTGAGCCTCGGCCTCACGGTTCCGACGATCCAGGCTCGCGGCACGCTCGCGCAGCAGGAACGCTGGCTTCCCGGCCTGGTGACCTACGAGAAGATCGGCGCATGGGCGATCACCGAACCCGATTCGGGCTCGGACGCGTTCGGCGGCATGAAGTCCTATGTGGTGCGTGCCGCCGACGGGTCAGGCGATTACATCCTCAACGGCCAGAAGACGTTCATCACCAACGGCCCCGACGCCGACGTGGTCGTGGTGTACGCCAAGCTCGACGAGCCCGGTGTCGACAAGCGCGACCGCAAGGTGCTGACCTTCGTGCTGGACAAGGGCATGGAGGGTTTCGAGCAGTCCAAGCCGTTCCGCAAGATGGGCATCCACTCCTCACGCACCGGCGAGCTGTTCTTCAACAACGTCCGGCTCGGCCGCGACCGGCTGCTGGGCGAGACCGAGGACCACACCTCGGGCGACGGCCGCGACAGCGCCCGTTCCAGCTTCTCGGCCGAGCGCATCGGCGTCGCCGCCATGGCGCTCGGCGTCATCGAGGAGTGCCTGCGGCTCAGCGTCGACTACGCCAAGAGCCGCACGCTGTGGGGCCAGGAGATCGGCCGGTTCCAGCTGATCCAGCTCAAGCTCGCGAACATGGAAGTCGCGCGGATGAACGTGCGCAACATGCTGTTCCGGGTGATCGAGGCGGCGCAGGAGGGCAAGCCGATCTCGCTGGCCGAGGCCTCGGCGATCAAGTGGTACTGCTCGCAGGCCGCCACCGATGTCGCGATGGACGCCGTGCAGTTGTTCGGCGGCAACGGCTACATGACCGAGTACCGCGTGGAACAGCTCGCGCGCGACGCCAAGAGCCTGATGATCTACGCCGGCAGCAACGAGGTGCAGATCACCCACGTGGCGCGGGGTCTGCTCAGCTAGGCACGACGGCCAGGGCGTCGATCTCCACCAGCATCACCTCGTGCGGTAGCCCGACGAACACCGTTGTGCGGCATGGCAACTGGTCGGAGGTCACGTTCTCGGCGATGAACTCGCCGTACACCTCGTTCATCGCCGCGAAGTCCTCACGCTTGGTGAGGTAGACCCGGAACATCAACACGTCGTCCACCCCTGCCCCACCGGCGGCGAGGATGGCCTTGACGTTCTCCAGCGTCCTGCGGGTCTGCGCGCGCACGTCGCCCTCGCCGATGTAGGTGTTGGTGGCGGGGTCCATCGGACCCTGCCCGGACACCTGCAGGAAGCCGCCCTTGCGGATCCCCTGGCTGAAGGTGTGTGCGGGTGCGGGTGCCGCATCGGTGCGGATGACCTGGGCATCGGACACGTGAATCTCCTTTGTTGGTTCAACTTTTGACGGTGGGCAGGTACCCGCAGTCGCGGGAGATGCGTTCGCCGACCTCCTGGAGCGGTCCGAGGAGTTCGAGCACCTCCTCGAACGGCAGGACGACGTTGGGAACCGAGACACTCACCGCGGCGACGACCCGTCGAGATGCGCCGCGGATCGGCACCCCGAGGCAGTTGATCGACGGTTCGTTCTCCTCGCGGTCCTGCGCCCACCCCTGGGCGCGCACCTTCTCGATCTCGGCGAGGAACTCCTGCGGGGTGGTGATGGTGTTGGGCGTGCGCCGGGTGAAGTCCATGGTCGCGACGATCTGACGTAGCTCGGCATCGGGCAGGTCGGCGAGGATCACCTTGGCCACCGCGGTCGAGTTGAGGTTGGCGCTCAACCCGATTCGCGAGAACATCCGGATCTGGTCGTGCGATTCGAGCTTGTCGATGTAGACGATGTCGTTGCCCTCCATCGCGGCCAGATGCGTCGTGCGACCGTAGGTGCGGTTGAACGTCACCAGGTGCGGGGAGGCGATCGCCCGGATCTCGCGCTGATCGGTGCCGCGCGCGGCGAGTTCGAACACCCGCGAGCCGAGGTGGTAGCGGTTGCTCTGGTCGCGGAACGTGAACCGCTCGTCGGCCAGTGTGCGCAGCAACCGCAACACCGTGGTCTTGTGCACGCCGGTCGATTCCGCGAGTTCGTCGAGGGTGGCCGGACCGTTGCCCAGCTGGATCAGCAGGTGCAGGGCACGTGCGAGGCTCTGGCTCATCGGCTCACATCCCTTCCGGCAGCGCGAAACCCGCCGCGGTCACGGTGGTCGCCGACCAATCCGCCTGCGAACAGGTGAGCAGCCGGTGCAGCACGGCCTCGGGCGGGGGCGGTGCCCAGTCGGTGGCCACGGTCAGGGTGGCCGCCGCACCGATGTGGCCGCGGCGCAGGCAGGTGAGGGTGTCCTCGCCGCGCACCAGGCCGCTGAGGTAGCCGGCGGCGAACGCGTCGCCTGCGCCGACGGGTTCGACGACGTCCACCCGCAGCGCGGGCACCTCGGTGGTGTCGCCGGACCGGTCGACCGCGACCGCGCGCCGCGCACCGTCCTTGACGACGAGGGTCTGCGGGGACGGCAGGATGCGCCGCAGCTGTCCCGGATCGCCGGTTCCCGCGACGCGGATGGCCTCGTCGGCACCCACCAGGACCAGATCGGCCCGGTTCGCCAGATCGACCACAACGGCCGGATCGGCGTCGGGCCAAAGTTGTTCACGCCAGTTCACGTCGAAGCTGAGCACCCCTGAGATGTTGGGGCGCTCGGTGAGCAACCGGCACATCAGTGCGCGGCAGGTGTCGGAGAGGGCCGCGGTGATGCCGCTGCAGTGCACGATCGCGGCCCCGTCGAGCATGGCCGACACCGCGGTGCGGTCCAGGAGATCGGGGCCCATCGCCGAGGCGGCCGAGCCGGCCCGGGCGTAGCTGCTCGTGGTCGTCCGCTCGCCGGTCTCGTCGGTGCCGGTGGTCTTCGAGTAGTGCCCGGTGCGGCGGTGCGGATCGGTCTCGACGGCGGAGTCGTCGACGCCGCGCCTGCGCAGTTCGGTCCGGACGAGTGATCCGTACTCGTCGGCTCCGAGGCGGCCGATCAGGCCGGCGGGCACACCGAGCGCCGCGAGTCCGACTGCGACGTTGAGTTCGGCGCCCGCCGGGTGGGCATCGCCGTCACCGGACACCAGGACCAGCGGTTCGCCCAGGCATGCGACGCGGGCGGCGGTGACGGTTTGCTGCACGACCCTCCTCGGCGGACATCTGTTGACGCGGTTCCGGCGCCATGTTAGACAAGTCACAGCACATTTCGCAACACGCGTTGCACTATATGCAACGCTCCAGGTAAATACCGATTGTGACGGTGACATGAGAACCACCACGACGCCCACCGAGCGGCTGTCGGAGCTCGACAAGGCACTCCCCGCGGCGGCCGACGGCCTGACGGTGCAGGAATTCCTGGCCACCAGGCCGCGACTGTCCTCGTTCAGCACGCCGGTGCTGACACTCGACGAATCGGCCATCGACCAGAACCTGTCGGTGATGGCCGCGTGGTGCTCGGACCACGGAGTCGAACTCGCCCCGCACGGCAAGACGACGATGTCGCCAACCCTGTGGGAGCGGCAGCTGCAGGCAGGCGCCACGGCGATCACGCTGGCGACCTTCGGTCAGCTGCGCGTCGCGGTGCACTTCGGGATCCGGCGGATCCTGTTGGCCAACGCGCTGGTCGACCCGGGCGCCCTGCGCTGGCTCGTGCATGCCATGGCCGATCAGCCCGATCTGCACGTGCTGGTGTGGGCCGATTCGGCGGGCACGGTCGATGCCATGGTCGCCGCACTCGCCGATCTGCCGGTGCCGCGGCCGATTCCGGTTCTGGTGGAGCTCGGCGCGGCCGGCGGGCGCACCGGTGCCCGCACGGTCGACGCCGCGGTGGCGGTCGCCGAACGCATCGCCACCAGCGGCGTGCTGCGGGTCGCGGGTGTGGCCGGCTACGAGGGTGCGCTGGCGCACGACGCGTCCGCGCCGTCGCTGGCACGGGTGCGGGGTTATCTGCAGGAGATGGCTCGGCTGCACCGGTCGATCGCCGCAAAGGGTCTGTACGCCGACGCCGAGGACGTGGTGGTGACGGCCGGGGGAAGCGCGTATTTCGACGTGGTCGCCGAGGTGCTCGCCCCCCTGGCCGGCCCAGGCGTACGGGTCGTGGTGCGCGCGGGCGCTTACGTCATCCACGACGACGGTTTCTACACCGGCATCACACCGTTCGGCCGTACGTCGGGTGGTTACCGGCTGCGGTCGGCGATGCATGCGTGGGCGCGGGTGGTGTCCAGGCCGGAACCGGGACTGGCGCTGCTGGATGCAGGCAAACGCGACGTCCCGTTCGACGAGGGCCTACCGGTGCCCCAGCTGGTCGCCCCGCAACTCGGGGCGCCCGCGCGTGCGCTGGCCGACGCGCAGATCACTGCCGTCAACGATCAGCACGCGTTCCTAACACTCTCCGCCGACAGCGATGTGAAGGTGGGTGATGTTGTGCGGCTGGGACTTTCACATCCATGCACGGCGTTCGACAAGTGGCGCTGGATACCCCTGCTCAACGGCAACGAAGACGATCCGCACATCGTCGACGTCATCCGCACCTACTTCTGATCACCATGCGTACCCTGATCCGATCGGCAACCGTCGTCGACGGCACTGAAACCCCGGGACGGCGCGCCGATGTCCTGGTCGACGGTGACCGCATCGCCGAGATCGGCACCGGCGCACCATCGTCGGCGGACCGCGTGATCGACGCCGACGGTCTGGTGCTCGCACCGGGTTTCATCGACATGCACGCGCACTCGGACCTGCAGATCCTGCTGAACCCCACCCATCCCTCGCGCATCACGCAGGGCGTCACCACCGAGGTTCTCGGACAGGACGGCCTGTCCTACGCTCCGGTCACCGACGATGTGCTGACCGGCGTGCGGCGCAAGATCGCCGGCTGGAACTCCGATCCGCAGGACTTCGAGTGGGATTGGCGCTCGGTGCGCGAGTACCTCGACCGCCTCGACCGCGGAATCGCCACGAACGTCGCCTATCTGGTGCCGCACGGCATCGTGCGCGCGCTCGTGGTCGGATGGGACGAAACCCCCGCGACGCCAACGCAGATCACCGAGATGCAACGCATCCTCGCCCGGGCGATGACAGAGGGCGCGGTCGGGCTGTCCGCCGGGCTGACCTACACCCCCGGCATGTACGCCGACAACGACGAACTTCTGGCGTTGTGCCGCACGGTCGCCGAGCACGGCGGCTACTTCTGCCCGCACCACCGCTCGTACGGTGCAGGCGCGTTGCAGGCCTACGCCGAGATGATCGACCTCGCCACCCGGTCGGGCTGCGCCCTGCACCTCGCGCACGCCACGCTCAACTTCGGCCCCAACAAGGGCAAGGCGCCGGAACTGCTCGCGCTGCTCGACGCGGCGACCGAGGCAGGCGCCGACATCAGCCTCGACACCTACCCGTACCTGCCGGGGGCGACCACCCTGTCGGCGATCCTGCCCAGCTGGGCCTCGGCGGGCAGCGCCGAGGAGACCATCGCGCGTCTGGCCGATCCGGCTGCGCTGGAACGTATCCGGGAGCAGCTCGAGGTGACCGGATCCGACGGTTGTCACGGCGTCACCGCCGAATGGCACACGATCGAGATCAGCGGCGTGCAGGATGGGCGATTCGACGACTACGTGGGTCGCACGATCGCCGACATCGCGCGCGACGAGGACCGTGACCCGTTCGACGTGTGCATCGGCCTGCTGCGTGGGGACCGGCTTGGCACCGGAATCCTGCAGCACGTCGGACATGAGGAGAACGTGCGGGCGATCATGCGCCACCCGCGCCACACCGGCGGCAGCGACGGCCTGCTCGTCGGGGCCAAGCCGCATCCCCGGGCCTGGGGAACATTCGCCCGGTATCTCGGCCACTACTGCCGCGAACTCGGCCTGATGTCGTTGGAGGAGTGCGTGGGTCACCTGACCGGTAGGGCCGCGACGCGGCTGCGCCTGGCCGACCGCGGGTACATCCGGCCCGGCTACGCCGCCGACCTGGTGCTGTTCGATCCGCTGACCGTCGCCGACACCGCGACGTTCGCCCAACCCCGCCGACCCGCGGCCGGGTTCACGCATGTGTTCGTGCGCGGCGAGTTGGCGCTGGACGACGGTGAACTCACCGGAGTGACCGCGGGGCGCTCGCTGCGGCGCGGACCCGACGGGAGTGTGCGATGAGCGCCGGGGACGAGGTGTTGGCGGCGCTGCGTGCGGACCGCGTGCTCAGCGTGGTACGCGCCGACGCCATCCCCGATGCGGCCGCGTTGTGCCAGGCGCTAACCGCAGGCGGGATCCGCACCGTCGAGCTGACCTTCACCACCTCCGGGGTGCTCGACCTGCTCCGCTCGGCCGCCGACGCCGTCGGGCAAACCGACATCGTGCTGGGCGTCGGCACCGTGCTCAGCGCCGATCAGGCCCGCGCCGCGATCGATGCCGGGGCGAATTTCCTTGTCACACCGGCGGTTCGACCCGAGGTCGCCGAGGTCGCCGTCGCGGGCGGTGTGCCGGTGTTCCTCGGCGCCCTCACGCCGACCGAGGTGGCCATGGCCGTCGACCTCGGGGCGGCGGCGGTGAAGATCTTCCCGGCCGGTGGGTTCGGCCCGAAGTACCTGTCCGATCTGCACGGCCCCTACCCCGGTGTCGAGTTCCTGCCGTCCGGCGGCATCACCGCCGACAACGCCCGCGCCTATCTCGACGCGGGTGCGCTCGCCGTCTGCGCGGGCACCGGTGTGGTCCCACCTGCACGCGTCGCCGCGGGCGAATGGGCGGACATCACCACCCGCGCACGCACATTCGTCACCGCTCTCACCTCCTGACCCGCCCCGACACAACCGCTGGGAGTTCCCATGACGTCATTCGTCGACTGGCTGCGCCACGACACCGCCGGGTTGCTCACCCTGGCCGCGGTGTCCATCGCGGTCCTGCTGCTGCTGATCATCAAGATGAAGGTCGAACCGTTCATCGCGTTGATCGTCGTGAGCGTCGCGGTCGCACTCACCGCGGGCATCCCGGTCTCCGACCTGGTCGGCACGCCGGCCAAATCGGGGGACTCGCTGCTGGAAACGGGATTCGGCGGGATCCTCGGCCACATCACGGTGATCATCGGCCTCGGCACGGTGCTCGGCGCGATGCTGGAACGCTCCGGCGGCGCCGATGTGCTCACCACGAGGCTGCTGAACCTGTTCGGGCCCAAGGGCGCTCCGCTGGCCATGGGTATCACCGGTGTGGTGCTCGGCATCCCGGTGTTCTTCGACATCGGCATCTTCATCCTGGCGCCGCTGGTGTATGTGGCCGCCAAGCGCGGTGGCCGGTCCCTGGTGCTGTACGCGATGCCGATGCTGGCCGGCCTGTCCATGACGCATGCGTTCCTCCCGCCGCACCCGGGTCCGGTCGCGGCGGCCGGGTTGCTGGGCGTGAGCCTGGGCTGGATCATCATCATGGGCCTGGCGTGCGGCATCCCGGCCTGGTTCGTCAGCGGCGTGGTGTGGGGTGCGTGGATCGGCAAGCGCGTGCAGGTCGAGGTGCCCGAGGAGTTCATACCCGAGGAGGACGAGGCCGACACCGTCGATCCGCCGTCGCTGCTGCTGGTGGCGTTCATCATCCTGGCGCCGATGTTGTTGATCCTCGCCGCGACGATCGCCGACGTGCTGCTCGACGGGGGCAGGCTGCTCTCGGTGCTGACCCTGATCGGCAACCCGGCGATCGCGTTGACCATCGCGGTCATGCTGGCGTTGTACCTGCTGGGCATCCGCCGCGGCGTGTCCGCGCAGGAACTCGCCAAGATCTCCGGGGTGTCACTGCGCCCGGTCGGCATGATCCTGCTGGTGGTCGGTGCGGGCGCGTTCTTCGGCGCGGTGCTGCGGGCCACGGGAATCGGTGACGCTCTTGCCGATTCGATGACGGCGATCGGTCTGCCGGTCATCGTGTCGGCCTATCTGATCAGTTGCGCGCTGCGGATCGCGCAGGGCTCGGCGACCGTGGCCATCGTGACCACCGCGGGCATCATCCAGGCGTCGGTCGCCGACGGTCACCACTCCCCCGCAGAGATCGCGTTGATCGTCGTGGCGGTCTCGGCCGGGTCGATCATCGCCAGTCACGTCAACGACGGCGGCTTCTGGATCGTGTCGCGCTACTTCAACATGTCGGTGAAGGACACCCTGAAAACCTGGACCGTGCTCGAAACCATCCTGTCCGTGGTCGGTTTCGCGATGGCGGGCCTGCTCTGGCTGGTGGTCTAGCCGCACATCTATCGCCGGCGCTGCGCCCGCGCGCTCTGATACAGACAGATCGAGGCGGCCGAGGCGATGTTGAGGCTCTCGGCGTGGCCGGCCATCGGGATCTGCACCCGGCGGTGCGCCATGGCGGCCAGACCGGTCGGCAGTCCGTGGGCTTCGGGTCCGAACAGCCACGCCGTCGGCTCGCTCAGCTCGGCCTCCAGCCCGGGATCGTCGAGGTCGACCTCACCGTCGACCGTGGTGGCCAGTAACCGCAGACCGGCGTCGCGCAGGCGCTGCGCCACACCGGTTTCGTCGGGGTCGCTGATCACCGGGATCGAGAAGATGCTGCCCGCCGAGGCGCGCAGACACTTGCTGTTGTACGGGTCGACGCTGTTGCCCGCCAGCACGACCGCCGCGGCGCCCATCGCGTCGGCGACGCGGATCAGGGTGCCCGCGTTGCCCGGTTCGGACAGCTGCACAGGCACCGCGATCAGCGCGGCCGGACCGTCCAGCACGGCATCGAGGGACACCTCCGGCAGTCGGCACACCGCGACGAGACCGACGGGGGTCACGGTGTCCGACAACGCCTTTGCGGCGCGTTCGGTGACCAGGTGCACGGGTGCGTCGGCGAGCAGCGCACCGAAGCGGTCCAGTGCGGACTCGGTGGCGAACACCTCGGAAACGAGTCCGCGCCGCAACGCTGCCTCGACGAGGTTGGGTCCCTCGGCAAGGAAGCGTGCGGCGCGGCGGCGCCCGACGTGGCGATGCAGCTTGACCGCCGCCATCACGCGGGCAGAACGCTCGGTGAGCTGCGACATTCCCCCGGTCGCTGCGCTCATGCCCTCCGTCAGGCGGCCTCGTCCTCGGACGACGACGGCGCGTTCACATCGGCGGGCAGCGCGGCACGGGCCACATCGACCAGCGCGGTGAACGCGGCCGGGTCGCTCACGGCGAGCTCGGCGAGGTTCTTGCGGTCAACCTCCACACCAGCGGCCTTCAGGCCCTGGATCAGCCGGTTGTAGGTGATGTCGTTCGCCCGGGCGGCGGCGTTGATGCGGGAGATCCACAGCTTGCGGAACTCACCCTTGCGGGCACGGCGGTCCCGGTAGGCGTAGGTGAGTGAGTGCAGCTGCTGCTCTTTGGCCTTGCGGTACAGCCGGGACCGCTGACCGCGGTAACCCTTGGAGGCCTTCAGTACGGTACGCCGCTTCTTCTGGGCGTTGAGTGCGCGCTTCACGCGTGCCATGGGATGTTCCTATTCTCGTCGGTGCAGGTAGCGGGCTTGACTAGCCGTTGAGCAGCTTGTTGATGCGGCTCGTGTCGGCGGCGGCGACGGTGGTACGGCCGTCGAGCCGGCGGGTGCGCTTGGTGGGCTTGTGCTCCAGCAAGTGACGACGGTTGGCCTTCTGCCGGACGATCTTTCCGGTACCGGTCCGGCGGAACCGCTTGGAGGCACCGCTGTGGGTCTTTGCCTTGGGCATGAGTCCTCAGTTCTGTGTTGATCCCCGCGGGGATCGTGATGGGTCGATCTGGATCTACGAAGCGTCTTCGTCAGGGGCCGGCCCGCTGGGGCGCTCGGCCTGTTCCGCTGCCTTGGCGCGAGTCTTCGCGCCGCGGTGCGGTGCCAGCACCATCGTCATGTTGCGGCCGTCCTGCTTGGCGGACGTCTCGACGAAGCCGTACTCGGCGACGTCGGCGCCCAGCCGCTGCAGCAGGCGGTAACCCAGTTCGGGCCGCGACTGCTCACGACCGCGGAACATGATCGTCACCTTGACCTTCGACCCGGCCTCGAGGAAGCGGATCACATGACCCTTCTTCGTCTCGTAGTCGTGGTCGTCGATCTTGGGACGCAGCTTCTGTTCCTTGACGACGGTCTGCTGCTGGTTCTTGCGAGACTCGCGCGCCTTCTGGGCCGTCTCGTACTTGTACTTGCCGTAGTCCATGATCTTGCAGACCGGCGGCCTGGCGTTCGGGGCTACTTCGACAAGGTCGAGGTCGGCATCCGCGGCGACGCGGAGGGCGTCTTCGATGCGCACGATTCCTACCTGTTCCCCACCGGGGCCGATCAAACGGACTTCAGGTACACGGATGCGCTCGTTGACGCGGGTCTCAGTGCTGATGGGGCCTCCTATGTTGGGTCTGACGAGGAGACCCAATCCATCCGCACCTGCCCGATGAGCGAAAGCCCTGCTCGAAGCAGGGCCCATGCCGACCGATCAGCGGCATTCGCCGCCTGCGCCGCCATCGCTGGGGCACAGAACCGACACCCGGGGATGTCGGTGACCGGACCGTTGAACCGAGGTGGCCAACGGTGGGAGTGGGACTCCACTTGCTGTCCCTGGCGTCAGCCGGGACGGTCGCACGTGACAGTCTAGCAGGCATGACCGATCCGAACGTAACGCCCGACGCAGCCCAGGCGCAGGTGCGCGACCTGGCCGAGATCCCGGCCGTGGAGGTGATCACCCGGGCGGCGGTCATGTTGATGAGTGCCGCGGCCGAGAAGATCGGGCTGTCCCACGCGGACCCCGACGATAGCCCACACCGCGATCTGGACGAAGCGCGGCGACTGATCACCGCGCTGGCCGGTCTGGTGACCGCGTCGGTGGAGTACCTCGGCCCGCACGCGGGCCCGGTGCGCGACGGGTTGAAGAGCCTGCAGCTGGCGTTCCGCGAGGCCAGCGCCGCACCGGATGAGCCCGGTCAGGGACCCGGCGAGAAGTACACCGGCCCGGTCTGGTGAACCCGCGCGCCGCCATGGCGGCGCGACTCACAGCTTTTCCCGGTCAGAGGGCATATTCTCCCGGCCTATGACCGTAATCAGTCGCGTTGAGCACATCCCGGCGCGCCCGGCTTCCCGAGTGGCCTGGGTGCCCGCGGCAGCGGGCTGGACCGTCGGCATCATTGCGACCCTGTCGTTGATCGCCAGCGTGTCCCCGCTGGTGCGCTCGGTCATCCGGGTGCCGCGGGAGTTCGTCAACGACTACATCTTCAACTTCCCGGACACCAGCTTCGCGTGGGCATTCGTGCTCGCGCTGCTGGCCGCGGCGCTGGCGGCGCGCAAGCGGATCGCGTGGTGGATCATGGTGCTCTACCTGGTGGGTGCCATCGGGTGGAACCTGGGCGATCTGGTCGCAGGCGGTGACACCGTCGCCGAGGACGTCGGCGAGGTCATCGGCATCGCGTTCCACGTCGCGGCCATCGTGTTCCTGGTGGTGGCCCGAAAAGAGTTCTGGGCCAAGGTGCGTCGTGGCGCGCTGGTCAAGTCGGCCGCGGTCCTGGTGGCGGGCAACGCGATCGGGATCCTGGTTGCGTGGGGGCTGCTGCAGGCGTTCCCGGGGACCCTGGCGCCCGAATGGCGCCTGCCGTACGCGATCAACCGCGTCAGCGGTTTCGCGACCGTGCCCACCGAGGTGTTCGAGGGCTACTCGCACACCTTCCTCAACGCGATCTTCGGCCTGTTCGGCGCGCTGGCGCTGATGGCCGCGGCGATCGTGCTGTTCCAGTCCCAGCGCGCGTCGAACGCGCTGACCGGCGAGGACGAGTCCGCCATCCGCGGATTGCTCGAGCTCTACGGCAAGAACGACTCGCTCGGTTACTTCGCGACCCGTCGCGACAAGTCGGTGGTGTTCGCGCCGAACGGGCGTGCGGCCATCACCTACCGCGTCGAGGTCGGCGTGTGTCTGGCCAGTGGGGACCCGGTCGGCGACCCCAAGGCCTGGCCGCAGGCCATCGGGGCGTGGCTGCAGCTGTGCCAGGCCTACGGCTGGGCGCCGGGCGTGATGGGTGCGAGCCTCGCCGGCGCCGAGGCGTACCGGGCCGCCGGTCTCAACGCGCTGCAGCTGGGCGACGAGGCGATCCTGCACCCGGACCGCTTCCGGCTGTCCGGTCCCGACATGCGCGCGGTGCGGCAGGCCGTGACCCGGGCGCGCCGGGCGGGCACCTCGGTGCGGATCCGGCGGCACCGCGAACTGTCGCGCGAGGAGATGGCCGAGGTGATCCGACGGGCCGACGCCTGGCGCGACACCGAGACCGAACGCGGGTTCTCGATGGCGCTCGGCAGGCTCGGTGACCCCGCCGACGACGACTGCCTGCTCGTCGAGGCGGTACAGGGCGACGACGAGCGCGTGGTGGCCATGCTGTCGCTGGTGCCGTGGGGCGGCAACGGTGTCTCCCTTGACGTGATGCGTCGCTCGCCGCAATCGCCCAACGGCACCATCGAGCTGATGGTCAGCGAGCTGTGCATGCAGGCCGAGGACATCGGCATCAGCCGGATCTCGCTGAACTTCGCGATGTTCCGCTCGGCGTTCGAGCAGGGCGCGCAGCTGGGCGCGGGACCGGTCGCGCGGCTGTGGCGCAGTCTGCTGGTGTTCTTCTCCCGCTGGTGGCAGCTGGAGAGCCTGTACCGCTCCAACATGAAGTACCAGCCCGAGTGGGTGCCGCGGTACGCGTGCTACGAGGACGCGCGGCTGGTGCCGCGGGTCGGGGTGGCCTCGGTGATCGCCGAAGGCTTTCTGGTGCTGCCGTTCTCGCGGCGCAACCGCCAGCACACCGGTGAGCACATCGCCGCACCGGACAACCTCGTGCAGTCCGGGCGGCTGCACCACGACGGCAGCACACCGGACGTGTCGGGTCTGCAGGGTGAGCTGCCCGACGCCGACGGCGAGCCCCGCCTGCCCGAACAGGTGCGGGTGCGCATGGCCAAGCTGAAAGCCTTGCAGGGCAACGGCGTCGACGCCTATCCCGTCGGGCAGCCGCCCACGCACACCGTCGCGGCGGCCCTCGACTCCCCCGACGGCGCGACGCTGTCGGTGGCGGGTCGGGTGCTGCGGATCCGGGACTACGGCGGTGTGCTGTTCGCCCAGCTGCGGGACTGGTCGGGTGAGGTGCAGCTGCTGCTGGACAACGCCGCACTGACCGAGGGCGCGACGGCGGATTTCACCGCCACGATCGACCTGGGTGACCTCATCGAGGTGACGGGTGCGATGGGCTACAGCCGCAAGGGAACCCGGTCGCTGCTGGTCGAGCGGTGGCGGCTGATCGGCAAATGCCTGCGACCGCTTCCCGACAAGTGGAAGGGCCTGACCGACCAGGAGGCCCGCGTGCGGGCCCGTTACGTCGACCTGGCCGTCAACACCGAGGCGCGCGATTTGATCCGGGCCCGCAGCGGCGCGCTGCATGCCATCCGGGAAACCCTCTACGCCAGAGGTTTTCTCGAGGTGGAGACCCCGATCCTGCAGCAGATCCACGGTGGGGCCAACGCCCGCCCGTTCCTCACCCACATCAACGCCTACGACCTCGACCTGTATCTGCGGATCGCGCCCGAGTTGTACCTCAAGCGGTTGTGCGTCGGCGGTGTCGAGCGGGTCTTCGAACTGGGCCGGGCGTTCCGCAACGAGGGTGTCGATTTCAGCCACAACCCCGAGTTCACCCTGCTGGAGGCCTATCAGGCGCACGCGGACTACAACATGTGGATCGACGGCTGCCGCGAGCTGATCCAGAACGCGGCGCAGGCCGCCAACGGCGCGCAGGTGTTCCTGCGCCCCCGCCCCGACGACGGGGCCCTCGAGCCCGTCGACATCTCCGGTCAGTGGGCCGTCAAGACCGTGCACGACGCGGTCTCGGAGGCCATCGGCGAGCACATCACGCCCGCCACCGAGCTGAGTGAGCTTCGGCGCCTGTGTGATTCGGCGCGCATCCCCTACCTGACGCACTGGGATGCCGGCGCGGTGGTGCTGGAGATGTACGAGCACCTGGTCGAGGACCGCACCACCGAACCCACGTTCTACAAGGACTTCCCGACGTCGGTGTCGCCGCTCACCCGGCCGCACCGCAGCATCCCTGGGGTGGCCGAACGGTGGGACCTGGTGGCGTGGGGCGTCGAACTCGGCACGGCCTACAGCGAACTGACCGACCCCGTCGAGCAGCGCCGCCGCCTGCAGGAGCAGTCCCTGCTCGCGGCCGGGGGTGATCCGGAGGCCATGGAACTCGACGAGGACTTCCTGCAGGCCATGGAGTACGCGATGCCCCCGACCGGTGGTCTGGGCATGGGGGTGGACCGCGTCGTCATGATGATCACCGGGCGCAGCATCCGCGAGACGCTGCCCTTCCCGCTCGCCAAACCGCGTTAGCAGGAAACGCACAGCCGACCGTAAGGATCGCCGGTCACGATTGGGCCGTGACCTTCACCCACCACCTGTCCCTGATGCATGGCTGGGTACCGACGACAGTGCAGGTCGTCACCGCCGTGGTCCTGATCGCCGCCGTGGGCCGACGCACCTGGCGCTGGCGCCTGATCTGGCTGCCGGCCGCCGCCGCGATCGGCGCCGTGCTGGCGCTGGGCACGTACTGGTACATCCAGAGCGAGGGCCTGGCAGGCAACCCGGCACCGCGGTCGCTGTGGGTGTGGATCGCGATCAGTGGCGCCGCGGTGGTCGTCCTGGTGGCCGGGTGGTCGGGCAGCCGGTGGTGGCGGCGCGGTGCATCGGCGCTCGCGGTACCGCTGAGCGTGCTGTGCGCCGCGCTGGCGCTCAACCTGTGGGTCGGCTACTTCCCGTGGGTGCAGACGGCGTGGAACCAGCTGACCGCCGGGCCGCTGCCCGACCAGACCGACGAGGTGACGGTGGTCGCGATGCAGCGCGACGGCGCGATCCCCGCCAAGGGCACCGTGGTGCCCGTCCAGATCCCCAACACCGCATCGGGATTCCGGCACCGCGAGGAGTACGTGTATCTGCCGCCGGCCTGGTTCGCGGCGAATCCGCCGCCCCGGCTGCCGACGGTGATGATGATCGGCGGCGAATTCAACACACCCGCCGACTGGATGCGTGCGGGCAACGTCATCACCGTCATGGACGATTTCGCGGCCGCCCACCACGGGTTCGCACCGGTGCTGGTGTTCGTCGACCCGGGCGGCGCGTTCAACAACGACACCGAGTGCGTCAACGGCAGTCGCGGCAACGCCGCCGACCACCTCACCAAAGACGTTGTGCCGTACATGGATGCGCACTACGGGGTGTCGCCCGCGGCCGCCAACTGGGGTGTGGTCGGCTGGTCGATGGGCGGCACCTGCGCGGTGGATCTGGCCGTCATGCATCCCGACATGTTCAGCGCGTTCGTCGACATCGCCGGCGACGCCGGGCCCAACTCGGGCAACAAGGCCCAGACCATCGACCGGTTGTTCGGCGGGAACGCCGCGGCCTGGGCTGCGTTCGACCCGACGACGGTGATCAACCGGCACGGCCCGTATCAGGGCGTGTCCGGATGGTTCGACGTGAACAGCGGCGGCCCGACCGCGCCGCCCAACGATCAGGCCAAGGCCGCGAACTCGCTGTGCACGCTGGGCTCGGGCCACGGCATCGCATGCGCCGTGGTGTCCCAGCCCGGCACCCACGACTGGCCGTTCGCCTCGGAGGCGTTCAGGGCGTCGCTGCCGTGGCTAGCCGGGGCGATCGGCACACCGGATGCCCCGGTGGTCGGGTTGCCCGCCGCGCCGACCACACCGGCGTTCATCGAGACCGGCAAGACCGCGGGCGCGAAATAGTCCGCTCAGTAGTCGGATTCGGCGGCCAGGATCTCGGCGAGGAAGGCATCGGCCGCGGGCGCCGCGAGCCGTGCCCTGGCGAACGCACGGACACGGGCACGGGTTTGGGCGTCCTCGTCGGTGCCGCCGGTGCCGGTGGCGCCGACATGGACCTCGGCGGTGCTCCAATCCTGGTTCCACGCCTCGGTTTCGGTCGTGGGCCGGGCGCCGGTGTGCAGCGCCAGCACGGTCTGTCCGTCGGCGTCGAGCACTCCGGTGCCTGCGTGCTCCCCGCAGCGGATCGTCACCCCGATGCCGTCGGCGTGGCCGGGACCTGACAGTGCCACCGTCACAACGGCGGTGACCGTCCCGTCGTCGGCGGTGCGCACCGACCACTCGACGGTGTCCTCGGCGGCGTCGAAGACACCCGGCGGCACCGCCGACCAGTTCACCGACGCCACTCCCCCGGCGATCGCATCCTGCCGCGACGTCGCGGCACCGGCCGCCAACGCATAGTCGGCGCGCCGCGCCGGGGCGGCGGGTGCTGCGCCGGGGCCCGCCCAGTCCACGCCGATGTCGGCGGCCAGGTCGCGACACCGGTCGATCAGCCCGGAGACGCGCGGATCGCCTTGGGCCGCAAGCGCGTCCAGGCGTGCGGTGTGCGGCGCCAGCAGGGCTGCGGCGTCCGAATCCAGGGTGTCGTCGGTGAAGAACGCATCGGCGGCCACGGTCGCGAGCGCGATCTCGGCGTCGAGCAGCGCGGGATCCAGTTCGGCGATGCCGTCGCGCACGCTGGCGGGCCACCAGCGGCGCAACCAGTGCCCGATCGCCAGGCGCCGCAACGCGTCGGTCGACCCGGGCAGGACCTCCAAGTCGGCGGCGCGTCCCTCGACCACCTCGACGTGGCGGTCCTCTCCGACGACGCGCCAGAGCCAGTCGGCGCGAAGCGGATCGGTGAAGCCGATGGTGGGTGCGGTCGAGGGTGCGTCGTCGACGACCCACGACAGCACCGCACCGCTGACCTCGAGCACCGCGACCAACGGCAGCGGTTGCACCGGATGTGTCATCCCGCCACCTGCACTTGGAGCATCGACTTGATCCGTTGGCGGTGATCCAGGCTCACCGACCGCGCGACACCTTCGAGCAGCGCACGCAGATCGCCGACGTCGCGGCAGGATTCCTGCCACACATCGCGGCCGTGCAACCGGGCCCACAGTCGGCTCAGGTACGGCCGGGCGAACGCCGCGAGGTCGTCGACCACCTGCTGTTGGCGGGGGTGGACGGGCCCGGCGCCGGCGAGATGGCGACGGGCGTGCATCACATACGCCTCCTTGGCGAGCCGCGCCTGGATGCGCGAGGACACCTCGTATCGCGTCGGCGCGTCGTCGGCCAGTGGGCGCAGGTCGGACGCGACCTCGATCCCGGCGAGCAGCGCGGCCTGATTGTCCTCGGACAGCAGACCCCAGGGCGCGCACGCCCGGTCCACCTCCTCGGCGCACAGCAGCGGCACATCGGGCAACTCGTCACGGTCGAGCGCACGCCGCAGTGTCGCCCGCACCCGGTCCACCACGCTGCGGTCCAGGGGCCGGTCCCCGCTGTCCGCCGAGTCGATCGGCGGGGGTTGTTGCGGCACAGCCGAACACAACCCGATGTCGGTGATCGACCACGGCAGGTCGGCGCCGGGCCTGCGGGCGAGAGCACCGAGGTTGTACGGCGTGGCGTCGGCGATCAGCGCCGACCACACGCGCTGGCGGGCCGCCTCGGCGTTGTGGGTGTCGGCAGGGCCGAGCACCGTGGTCAGACCCGAGAAGAACGGGCCGGTGATCGCATCGGAGGCCACCACATCGGCCCAGCTGCGCTGCAGTTGACGCTGCAGCTGCCGCACCACCTGCGGGTCGGTGACGTGGCGGTTGAGCACCTCGACGGCCGTGCGGTCGCGGCCGCCGTGGATGTCGGCGAGGGTCCGGCCGGCCACGTCGGTGCCATCGTGATCGGGCATGCCCCGCGCGACGGCGAGTTCGAAGCACGCCGGGAAGTAGAGTTCCTGCGCGTTGCCGGTGGTGATGCGCAGGCGTCTGCGTTCCTGTTTGAGCAGCGCGAACCAGGCCGCGGCGGCACGCAGACGCGGTGCGGCGCCGACGATCTCGGCGTGCATCTCGGCGGCGGTGTCAGCGTCGAGCACGGGCGCGGAGAACTGGGTGTTGCTGCGCAACCGCAGCACCAGCGGGTCGATGATGCGTTTGACGGTGCGGCGCAGCGGGGCACCGTCGTCACCGCTGAGCACCTCGACGCCGGATCCGATGTCCCGCCAGGCCCGGTCGATCACCGCGCGCCTGGGCTGGGCCGCCCGCACCGCGGCGACGGCAGGCGCGGTGTCGGACCCGGTGCTCACCGGCACCAGGATAGAGGGACAGAACTTGGGTTCGGTAGCCGTCGGCGTCCCCGACGCTGAACGGGTGATCGACACCCTCCTGTTCACCGTGCTGTGCATCGCGTGCTTCGGCGTCGCGACGGCGTTGCGGGCCGCCATGGCGGGGCGGCCATCCGAAGACGATTCCCCGTGCCAGGCCGAGGCCTCCGAGCGCCTGGTCACCCTCGCCGAACTGGTGGCCGAGTTCGACGACATGCTGATCCGCCAAGGCGTGTTGACCGACACTCAGGTCGCGTTGATGCGCACGGGCATCCGCACCCGCGGTGTGGTCACCGGGATGCGGACCACCGGTGCGGCGCGTGACGATTTCCGCGAGGTCGAACTCGACCTCATGGTGCGCCGCGCCTGCGGTGGCCAGTTCCCGGCCAGGCAGACCGCGCTGATCCCGGTGTCGTCGCTGCACAAGGTGTTTCCCGGCAGCGTGGTCGACGTCTACTACCGGCCGGACGACGAGCACACCGTCGCGGTGTGCGTCTCGCCCTGAGCGGTGTCAGCGGGCGCCGTCGCCCGCGAACGTGGCGAGCGCCGCCCAGTAGAGCGGGCTCGCGGCGGTATCGCCGTCGCGCCAGCGGCGCATCTGGGCGCGCTGCCACCGGTTCACCGCGATACCGGCCTGCTCGTCGTCGTGGGCCGCATCCACCCCGACCACGGTGTCGGCCATGGGGTCGGCGTCTTCGGCGGCCGACGGCGTGAACATGCGATAGCCGGAACTGGTGGGCAGCGACCACAGCGTGGCGGTGACGAGTTGCGCACCGCCGAGCACCATGGCCGCCACCAGGCCGGTGGCCTCGTCGAACCGGTAGTCACCACCGGATGCGCACGCCAGCAGCGCCACCCGGGGCGGCACCGGAAGCCGTTGGCCGATCACGTCGGCGGCGCTCAACGGCCGGGGTTCGGCGAGGTGCAGTGCGGCGCGGCCGGCGGTGTCGCCTTCGGCGGCGCTGGCGTGCCCGACGTACAGCAGCCGGGCGGGTTCCAGCGCGCATGCCCGCGCCAACCAACCGCGATTGGCGTCCGGCCGGCGGAACAGTTCGACCGGGTCCGTGACCTCGGGCAGCACCTGCCGCTGCGCCACGGCCGGGGCGAAGTGGCGCGACAGCGCGGTGTCCGGGGACGGCCTGCCGAGCACCGAGCCCAGCGGGGAATCGGGGCGCTGCCCGGGAATCCGCGGATCCAGCACCAGCAGCGCCGGATTGCGGTGGCGGTGCGCCCAACTGACCGGGCGGCGGCCTGGCGCGTGGACGATGTTGGGCGGCACCGCCATCAGCACATCCACCAGCTCCATGAGGCGGAATTTTCCGAACCCGGGCATGGCCAGTTGTCCCCATGGCACCCGGGCCAGCGTGGGGCTCGGCGTGACGAACAGGGTGGCCCGCGGCGCGGACACCAGATCGGTCAATAGCTTCCAGGCCGCTGTGGGGATCAGGGCGGCACCGAGTTGCTTGGCGAATTTCAGCTCACGCTTCGGGTCCGCGAACGGGCCTGTGGTCAACGATCTTTCGACGGCGGCGGCGACGCTTTCACCGGTGTGCGGGTCGGGCAGCGCGTCGTCGAGCGCGGCGTGGACGGCGGGCAGAACGGGGTCTTCGAGCACCCATCTCAGCGATCGCGCCGGGTCCCCCACGACCCGCAGGCTGGCGTAGGTCGCGACGCCGAGGTCGGCGAACCGCAGCACCAGTGTCGCGGTCACGGCCAGGTCGCCCATTCGGGCTCGGCCGAGGTGACCTCGCGGCCGTAGCGCTGCCACGCCAGGTCGCGGTATCTGCTCAGGATCGGGCCGGTCTGTGGGTCCATCCGCAGCGGCGGCAACGGGCCGAGCCGGGTCAACCCGCCCGCGCCCGCCGACCCGGCGCTCGCCGCCACCGCCAGTTCCGGCGCGAGGTCGGCCTCCGCGGGGACGGGGGCGGTGGCGGTACCGGCCCAGTCCCCCAGGGTCTGCGGAGTCGGCTCGGTGCTGAACGAGCCTCGTGCACTGTGATATTCGATCAGCTCGCAGATCAACTCGGTGTTGTCCCACTCCCAGGCCACCGCGAAGGCACCGGCCAGCATCGGTGCGGAGACACAACTGGCCCAGCGCATCCGGGCGGCCGCGTCATCGATGGTGTGGCGCACCGAGTCCACCGCGAGGGCGGCGGGGACCTTGAGTTCGGCGGCCTGCTCCAGCTTGGCCATCCCGCGCAGATATCTCGGACTGCCCGGACGGCACCGGAAGAACCCCTTGCCCGCGACGTGGGCGGCCTCGACCTGCTGCCAGGTCTGGTTCGGTTTCCCGAGCCCGTCGAAGCCCATCTCGGCCAGCGCCTCGGCCCGCAGGATGCTGCCCAGGTGGGCGTCGAGGCGGGCGTACTGCAACCAGCTGTGCCGGGGTGAGGAATCCAGCAGCGCCCTGGCCTCGGCCACCAGTTGGGTGGCCTCGTCGAAGGCGCCGCGGAAGATCGACAACCAGCTGCGCTGCAACAGGATTCGATGGATGTGCAGGGGTTTGCCCAGCTCGCGCCAGTGCCGTTCGGCGTGTTCCCAGCAGGTGTTCGCCTCCTGCAGCGCGCCGATCCCCATCCGGATGAGACCGAAGTACAGCCAACTCCGCGACACGTCGTGCGCCCGGGCGTGCTCGGCGATCACCGGATACGCCTCGGTGACCAGGTCCTGGGTTTCGGAGTACTGCCCGGCCGTCCAGCACGCCGCGGCACGTTCGAGTTGGGTGCGGGCCCGCGGCAACGCCCAACCGCGCGCGTCGGCGCGGGCACCGGCGCGCCGCAACCAGGGTTGCGCCTCGTCCAGCCGCCCGGATTCGATGCAGAACCGCGCGTAGCCCAGTGCGCCGGCGATGAACAGGTGATCGTCCTCGGCGTCGGCACCCGCGGGGTCGGTGAGGGATTCGACGACGACGTCCCACAGCGGCGCGGACCGCGCGTACAGATCGTCGTCGCACAGACCGGTGGCGACCAGGATGCGCGCATGGGTGATCAGGCGCCGGTGCTCGACCTGCAGACCGTCCGGACCCGGTGCGGCGATGAGCGCGTCGAGATGCCCGGCCGCGCGGTCGTGGTCGCCCTGTGCGGCCGCGAGACCGGCGGCGAGGAACTCGGCCCGCCGGGTGTACCGGCGGATCATGTGGTCGACGTCGGTGTCGGACATCCGCACCTGCGCGGCGGCCTCGGGCATCCGGCCCGCCCGGATCGCGATGTAGATCGCCAGGCAGTCGCGAATCCGCTGAATGCCCTCGGCGACACCGTCATAGGCGCTGCGCACCAGGTAGATCTCGCCCAGCTGGGCGAAGACCTCCAGTGCGTGATCGTCGCGGTCGGCCTGCTCGATGTGCGGCAGCAGACTCACCAGCAGATTGCGTGCCTGCCCTTCGTCGGCGGACAGCGCGAGGCGGCGAGCCCGCTGCAACTCCCCCGCGATGTCCACCGTCGCATCATAAGGAAGCGGCGGGCGTGCCCGACGAGAGTCGGTGGCACGCCCGCCGCCCGGGAAGATCAGCTGCAGTTCACCGTGATGGTGAACGGCTTGGAGATCATCCCGGCCATCGGGTTATTCATGTCCGCCCCGGAGGCCTCACCCGTGATGGTGTAGGTGTCGCCGTCGACCGCGACCTTGGCCGACCCGACCTTGACGCCCATGTTCTCGCTCACCGCGAGTGCGCTGCCGTCGTAGACCAGACCGAGCGATTCGACCTTCGGGCTGGCCTCGTCGGTCATCACCACACCCAGGCCCTGCTGTCCGCCGATCGCGGCGCTGGCCACGTTGATCCGCCCGCCCTGCTTGACACAGGTCACCGAGTTGAGGTCGAGACCGGGAAGATCCTTGCCGTCGACCTTGACCTGGGTGTTCCCGCCGGTCTTCACGTCGGCGGCGGCCGGGCTCGGCGCGGCCTGCGGCTTGTCGTCCGAGCAGCCGACCAGGATGGTGCCCGCCGCGAGCAGTCCCATGGTTCCCGCGATGACTCGATTCATGTTCGTCCCCTTACCTTCCGCGTCGCCCCGATGGCTCCGTCGTGCCTCAAGTCAATGGCGCGCGGTCGGCTACCGATCCCAAGAAGTTTCGATTGCCGCAGGTCGCGACCGGTACCGTGGGCTCATGAGCGATCAAACCGCACCAGAGCCCGAGGAGACCGGCTACACCGAGGGTGGTGTGCCGACGTTCGATGCGGTACGGGAGAAGGTCGAGACCCGGTACGGCACCGCGGTAGGGTCTTCCGAGCTTGCGGCCGAGACCCCGGAGGGCAGGCGCGTCGAGGAGCAGTTCGAGGAACGTCAACGTGCGGCCGCCGAACGCCTTGAGCAGATTCGCAAATCGATGCGTGAGGACGAGAAGCCCTGAGGGATGCGCATTTTCACGAACGCCGAGCGTCGGGCCCGGCTCGCGCGACGGCATTTCCTGAGCCCTGAGAACCCTGCCGGATCCCTCACCGACACCGTCCGCAGCTTCGTCGGTCTGCACGCCACCGACCCTGCGACGCCGTATCTGTCGCTGTGGGCACGACTTCCGGGCTTCGCGGTCGCCGATCTGGACACCGGGCTCTACGACCACCGCACCGTCGTCAAACACCTCGCGATGCGACGCACCCTGTGGCTGGTCGGCGTCGACGATCTGCCGGGCATCCAGTCCGGTGCCAGCGACCGGGTGGCCGCCAACGAACTACGCAAACTGGTCGCGGATGCCCACAATGCCGGGTTGGAGCCGGACGGCGAGACCTGGGTGAAGGTCGCCAGGGCGGCGGTGCTGCGCCATCTCGAGGAGCACGGCCCGACCAGCGCCAGACAGTTGCGGGCGGCCCTGCCCGAGCTGGCAGGCAGCTACGACCCGGCGCCGGGCAAGAGCTACGGCGGTGAGACACCCTTGGCGCCAAGGATTCTGACGGTAATGGGCGTGCACGGCGAGATCATGCGGGGACCGAACGAGGGCTCGTGGACGGTGTCGCGGCCGCGCTGGGCGAGCACTGCCGACTGGCTGGGCTCGACATACGTCCCCGCCCCCGCCGACGACGCCCGCGCGGAACTGGTGCGCCGCTGGCTCGCGGCGTTCGGCCCGGCGACCGTCGCCGACATCAAGTGGTGGTTCGGCCACACGTTGACGTGGGCCCGCCACGCGCTGCGTGACGTCGACGCCGTCGAGGTCGAACTGGAGGGCTCGGGGCGCGGGTATGTGCTTCCCGATGACGTCGAACCCGAGCCGCGTGCCGAATCCTGGGTGGCGCTGCTGCCCGGTCTCGACGTCACGACCATGGGCTGGTTCGACCGGGAGTGGTATCTGGACGGTCTGCGGGATCAGGTGTTCGACCGCAACGGCAATGCCGGCCCCACCGCGTGGGTCGACGGCCGGGTCGTCGGAGCGTGGACGCACGGCAGCGACGGTCGTGTGCAGGTGCGGCTGGCCGCCGATGTCGGCGGGGCGGCCCGCAAAGCACTGCAACGCAAGGCCGATGAACTCACCGAATGGCTCTGCGAGGTGCGGGTCAAGCCGCGGTTCCCGGCGCCGCTGTCGAGGTGACGCTCACAAGCTGAGCGCGACGGGTGGGCCCGCGAGCGCGGCCTTGGTCTGTGCGCCCAGCTGATCGACGATCTCGATCTCGCCGGCTTCCAGTCCGTCGAGGGCCATCCGGGCGAGGTCGGCGGGGTCGTTCATCAGCTCCTCGGGCAGATCGATCCCGGCCTTGTGGGCGAACTCGAGCAGCGTGTCGGTGCGGATCAGGCCGGGCACCAGGCTGGCGACCTGGGTGCCCTGGCCGGCCAGTTCGACGCGAACCCCGTTGGTCAGCCCCCACTGCGCGGACTTGGCGGCGGCGTAGGCCGTGTTGCCCTCGACCGTGCTCCACGCCGTGGCCGACAGCACGTTGAGGATGGCTCCGCCGCCGTTGCGGGCCAGGATCGGCGCGAAGGCCCGGATCACCGCCAGCGTGCCGTAGAAGTTCGAATCCATCGTCGCCCGGATGTTGGCGAGGTCACCGGTGACGAGGTTGCCGCCGTCGGTGTAGGCGGCGTTGTTGATCACGACGTCGACATCGTCGGCGGCCGCTGCGGCGGCCTCGACGGACCACTGATCGGTGATGTCGAGCGGTAACACCTCCGCGCCGGGCACATCGATGAGTTCGGGGCGCCGCGCGGTCGCGTACACCTTGGCGCCGCGCCGAACGAGTTCGACGGCGAGGTGGTGGCCGAGGCCCCGGTTGCTGCCCGTGACAAGCGCGGTGGCGCCAGAAAGTTTCATCAACCCTCCCGGTTTCACTGAAGATGACCACCCGGTCATCTTCAGTCAGACTAGATATAACATGACCGATCGGTCAACTTGATAGTCTCGGGTGGTGACGTCAACGGTCAGACCGGCACGCGCCGACGCGACGCGCAACCGCGAGGCGCTGCTCGCCGCCGCCGAGGAGGAATTCGCCGAACACGGCCTCGCCGCCTCGGTCGCCGACATCGCCCGCCGGGCGGGAGTGGCGAAAGGGACTGTGTTCCGGCACTTTCCAACCAAAGAGGATCTGATCGCGGCGATCGTGACCGGCCACGTCTCCACCCTCGTCGAGGTGGCCCGTGACCTCGTCGGCGCCCCGGATCCCGGCGCCGCCCTGCGCGACTTCCTCACGGTCGCCGCCGATCAGCGTCGACAGCACAACCTGACGTTCCTGCAGGCGGCCAGCGCGGACGACTCGTCGGTCACCAGGATCCGCGACGAATTGCACGGGTACGTCGAGCAACTCGTCGGCGCCGCGCGCGAGGCCGGCGCCATCCGCGCCGACATCACCGGG
This sequence comes from Mycolicibacterium goodii, assembly GCF_001187505.1. Next base: position 4,473,610 of record NZ_CP012150.1, on the reverse strand, counting down.
GCCGACGTGTTCCTGATGATGTGCGCACCGATCCACATCGTGGAGAACCTGCCGGACCCGTCGCCGGACCTGTGGCGGCGCTACCTCGGGATCCTGTTCGACGGGCTGCGGCCCGAAGGCGCCCATCCGCTGCCGCAACCGCCGCCGCGACTGGGGTGAACCCGACCGGTCAGGCGCTGACCTTGCGCCGCTTGCGCTTCGGAGTCGGCACGTCGAGCAGTTCGGCCAAGAACTTGCCGGTGTAGCTGTCCGGGTTGGCCGCGACGTCTTCGGGCGTGCCCTGCGCGACCACGGTGCCGCCACCGGCGCCGCCCTCCGGGCCCATGTCGACGATCCAGTCCGAGGTCTTGATGACATCCAGGTTGTGCTCGATCACGATGACCGTATTGCCCTTGTCGACAAGGCCGTTGATCACCTTGAGCAGCTTGCGGATGTCCTCGAAGTGCAGACCCGTGGTGGGCTCGTCGAGGATGTAGATGGTCCGCCCCGTCGAACGCTTCTGCAGCTCGGCGGCCAGCTTGACGCGCTGCGCCTCACCGCCGGACAGCGTCGGCGCCGGCTGCCCCAGCCGCACGTAACCCAGACCCACGTCGACCAACGTCTTGAGGTACCGGTGGATCGAGCTGATCGGCTCGAAGAACGCCGTCGCCTCCTCGATCGACATGTCGAGCACTTCGGAGATGGTCTTCCCCTTGTAGTGCACCTCGAGCGTCTCGCGGTTGTAGCGGGCGCCGTGACACACCTCGCACGGGACGTAGACGTCCGGCAGGAAGTTCATCTCGATCTTGATGGTGCCGTCACCGGAACAGGCCTCACACCGGCCACCCCTGACGTTGAACGAGAACCGGCCCGGCTGGTAGCCGCGCACCTTCGCCTCGGTGGTCGCGGCGAACAACGACCGGATCTTGTCGAACACACCCGTGTAGGTCGCCGGGTTGGACCGCGGGGTCCGCCCGATCGGCGACTGGTCGACGCGCACCAGCTTGTCGAGCTGGTCGAGCCCGTTGACGCGGGTGTGCCGGCCCGGCACCAGGCGGGCGCCGTTGAGCTTGTTGGCGAGCACCGTGGCCAGGATGTCGTTGACCATCGTCGACTTGCCCGAGCCCGACACCCCGGTGACCGAGGTCAGCACGCCGAGCGGGAACGAGACGTCGATCTCCTTGAGGTTGTTCTCGCGTGCGCCGACCACGGTGATCTGGCGCTTGCGGTCGACGGGCCGCCGGATCGCCGGGACCTCGATGCTCTCCTTACCGGAAAGGTATGCGCCCGTGAGTGATTCGGGGTTGCGCAGCAGGTCGTCGTAGGTGCCGCTGTGCACGATCTGACCGCCGTGCTCACCGGCGGCCGGGCCGATGTCGACAATCCAGTCGGCGTGCGCGATGGTGTCCAGGTCGTGCTCGACGACGATCAGCGTGTTGCCGAGGTCGCGCAGGCGCACCAGGGTGTCGATGAGCCTGCGGTTGTCGCGCTGGTGCAGGCCGATCGAGGGCTCGTCGAGCACGTAGAGCACGCCGACCAGGCCGGAACCGATCTGGGTCGCGAGCCGGATGCGTTGCGCCTCACCGCCGGACAGCGTCGCCGCCGCACGCGACAGCGACAGGTAGTCCAGACCGACGTCGAGCAGGAAGCCCAGCCGCGACTGGATCTCCTTCAGCACCTGCCCGGCGATGGCCTGCTCGCGCGACCCCAGCGTCAGCGAGTTCAGGAAGTCCGCGCAGTCGGCGATCGACAGTTCGGCCACCTGCGCGATGGATTTCGCGCCGAACTCCCCCGCCGAGAGCGTCACGGCGAGGATCTCGGGCTTGAGGCGCGTGCCGTTGCACTCCGGGCACGGGATGTCGCGCATGAAGCCCTCGTAGCGCTCCTTCATCTGCTCGGAGTCGGTCTGCTCCATGCGGCGCTGCAGAAACGCCATCACGCCTTCGAAATCGGCGTAGTACGAGCGGGTGCGTCCGTAGCGGTTCTTGTACCGCACGTGCACCTGGTGGTCGCAGCCCTCGAGGATCGCCCTGCGTGCCTTGGCCGGCAGCTTCTTCCAGGGGGTGTGCACGTCGAAGCCCATCTCTTCGCCGAGGCCCGCGAGCATGCGGGTGAAGTACTCGGCGCTCTGCCCCACCGACCACGGTGCGACGGCACCTTCGGCCAGCGTCAGCTCCGGATCGGGCACGACGAGGTCCGGATCGACCTCCTTGCGGATGCCCAGGCCCGTGCACTCCGGGCACGCGCCGTACGGCGAGTTGAACGAGAACGAGCGGGGTTCGAGGTCGTCCACCGCGAGCGGGTGACCGTTGGGGCACGCGAGCTTCTCGGAGAACCGCTGCTCGCGGTGCGGGTGGTCGTCCTCGCGGTCGACGAATTCCAGCACCACGATGCCGTCGGCGAGGTTCAGCGCGGTCTCCACCGAGTCGGTGAGCCGCTGCTTGGCGGAGGCCTTGACCGTCAACCGGTCGACCACCACCTCGATGTCGTGCTTCTCCTGCTTCTTGAGCTTCGGCGGGTCGGTCAGCGGATACACCACGCCGTCCACCCGGACACGGCTGTAGCCCTGGCTGTTGAGCTTGTCGAACAGGTCGACGAACTCACCCTTGCGGGTGCGCACGACGGGAGCGAGCACCTGGAACCGCAGCCCCTCGTCCATCGCGAGCACCTGGTCGACGATCTGCTGCGGGGTCTGGCGCGCGATGCGCTCACCGCACACCGGGCAGTGCGGCGTGCCCGCCCGGGCGTAGAGCAGACGCAGGTAGTCGTAGACCTCGGTGATCGTGCCGACCGTCGACCGCGGGTTGCGGTTGGTGGACTTCTGGTCGATCGACACCGCGGGCGACAGGCCCTCGATGAAGTCGACGTCGGGTTTGTCCATCTGGCCGAGGAACTGCCGGGCGTACGCCGACAGCGACTCCACATAGCGGCGCTGACCCTCGGCGAAGATGGTGTCGAACGCCAGCGAGGACTTTCCAGAACCGGACAATCCGGTGAACACGATCAAGGCATCGCGTGGCAGGTCGAGGTCGACACCACGCAAATTGTGCTCGCGGGCACCCTTGACAATCAGGCGGTCAGCCAACGGTTTCCTTCCTGGTCGGCGAGGGTCCAGACATGCGGTCCGGACATGCGCTGTACCCCGCATGACGCAGTTCATGCCCATGCTATGCGCCACCACCGACAAGCCCGATACGGTGGCGCTATGACCCCCTCCGAGACCCCATCCAGCATCACCGTCGACGACACCTACACCGGACACGTCGAGCCCCGGACGGCGGCGCGTCGCACCCTCGCCGACGCCTCGATCGTCAAGGTGTCGGTGGGTCCCATGGACAACAACTGCTACCTGGTGACCTGCAGATCTACCGGCGAGACGCTGCTGATCGACGCGGCCAACGACGCCGACACGATCATCGGGCTCGTCAACCAGCACACACCGAAGGTGTCTTTGATCGTGACCAGCCACCGCCATCAGGACCACTGGCTGGCGCTGCAAGCCGTGACAGATGCCACAGGCGCACCGACCGCCGCGCACGCCCTCGACGCCGAGGCGCTGCCCGTCGAGCCAGACCGGATCCTCGCCGACGGCGACAAGATCACCGTCGGCCGACTCACCTTCGACGTCATCCACCTACAGGGCCACACCCCGGGTTCGGTGGCGTTGGCGTTGCGCGGCGCCGACGGTGCGGACGGCCCCACCCACCTGTTCACCGGTGACTGCCTGTTTCCCGGCGGCGTCGGCAAGACGTGGAAGCCCGGCGACTTCGAGAAGCTGCTGGGCGACGTCACCACCAAGGTGTTCGACGTCTACGACGACCGCACGGTGGTCTATCCCGGGCACGGCGACGACACCACGCTGGGCGCCGAGCGCCCGAGCCTGCCCGAGTGGCGTGACCGGGGCTGGTGAGCCCTAGCTGGTGTGGACGATGAGCACGTCGGTCTTGGACCGGCGTGCCACATTCGCCGGAACCGAGCCGAGCAGGCGGCCCGCGATCGTGCTCAGACCGACGTTGCCGACGACCAGCAGATCGGCCTTGACCTCATCGGCCAGTTCGACTAGCGCGTCGACCGGGGCGCCGACCACGGGGCGCTCCTCGATGTCGGTGGCGCCGGCGGCCTTGGCGCGGTCGTTGGCCTCACGCAGGATGGCGTAGATGGGCGCGTTGCCCGCCATCTTGTAGCCCTCGTCCTTGAGCACGTCGGCGGCGCGCGAGTCTTCGCTCTGCGGGAAGTAAGCGGTGGCGATGATCAACTTTGCGTTCGATGCGGCGGCAATCTGACCGGCGCGGTCCACCGCACGCAACGACGAATCGGATCCGTCCGTGCCGACCACCACGGTTTGATATGCGCTCATCCATACCCTCCCACTGTCAGTTGCAACGCCACCCGAGACAGTAACCGGTGCAGGCAGCGCTGGGGTGCGAATCACGACACCCGCACGCACAGCAGGCAAACCAAGCGCGGTTCATGCCACGTGACGTCTGTTGGCCCCGATGTTAACCACTGGAAACGTCGATCGGGGCGCACCGTGACGCAGTTGACGCCGCGGGCCGCGGAGTCGCCGGATTCGGTCCGACCGGGTTCGAGTGATCGACCTCATCGGCATCACACCCGGGTTGTAATGCGGCTCACACGATTTCGCGCGGATCGTCAGGACCGGCCGGTGCGCGGGCCGCGACCGAAGTAGATCTCCTGCGTCGCGGTGCACACCAGCTCACCGGACCGGTTGTACATCGTTCCCGATGCCAGGCCGCGTCCGTGAATCCCGCTGGGCGACACCTGGTCTGACAATACCCAATCGGACAGGTCGGCGGGCCGCTGGAACCACACGGTGTGGTCGATCAACGCCGAGAAGGTCGAAACCTGTGTCGTCCGCCGCATGGTCACCGTGGTTTCCAGCAGCGATGTACCCGACGCGTAGGTGAGCAGGCAGCAGTTGAGCACCGGATCGTCGGGGATCGATTCGACTGGGCGCCACCACATCCGGGTCCGTGCGGGCGGTTCGGGCTGATCGAGCGCCAGACGCGGGGGCGCGTCGACGTAGCGCCGCTCGATCCACTGCGGTTTCACCCAGAAGCCGTCGAGTTCGTCGGCGTATCCGCTCAGCTGTTCCTCCACCGAGGGCAGATCCTCCGGTGCGGGGACGTCGGGCCGCGCCTGCTGGTATTCCACGGTGCCGGCCGGGTCGCTGAGCGACACCAGCGCCTCCAGCAGCACTTCGTCGCCCTGCCGAGCGGTCACGCGCCGCGTCGACAGCGTCCCGCCGTCGCGCAGGTTCACCACCTGCATCTCGACGGGATTTCGGGCGTCGCCGGCCCGCAGCAGATAGACGTGCAGGCTGTTGGGAACCCGTCCCGCCGCGGTGCGGCTCGCCGCCATCAGCGCCTGTGCCGAGATGTGGCCACCGATGATGTGGTGCTGCTCGTTGTCGATCTGGGTGGCGACGAACTTGTCGGGACCACAGTCGGTGATGTCGAGCGTCGCGAGGACGTCAGCTAATTGCGGCAAGGGCATTTCAGCATTATTCGGGTGATGCCCGTGACGTTCGCGGCGGGTCCGTCCGGCTCGGCCGTGGCGCCGGCCGGAACGCTCTCCTGCGCGTGCAGGAGAGCGTTCCCCTTCGAGCGAGTGACGGGATTCGAACCCGTGTGGACGGCTTTGCAGGCCGCTGCCTAGCCACTCAGCCACACCCGCAGCACATTCACCATGCCAGTGCACGCGTGGGCGTTCCAGCGTTCGGATCGCGGTGATTGCATCTGACGCCGACGTCAGCGCGCGCTCGTCGCCCGCGAGCGTGCGCCGACTGCTGGCAAAAGGCGGCGTGTCGAGGGGCAGACGCGCACGGTCGCGGTGCAGGGCGAGGTGACGCGCACGCAGGCGCCACCGAAACCGGAGCTACCGGCGCACGGCGCGCATCGAGGCGAGGGCGGCGACCGCGGCGAGGGCGGCGAACGCAACGAAAAGCCAGGTGGCGGCCGAGGGGCTGCCGATGTTGACGAGATTGACCACCACACCCGCCAATCCGGCGCCGAAGGCACCGCAGATCAGCTGGACCGTGTTGATCGCCGCGGCGGCAGCGGGCCCTTCGGCCGGATCGTCGACACTGCTCATCGCCCACGCCGACAGGTGCGGCCAGGCCATGCCGATGCCGGCGCCGGTGATCACCAGGGCCACCGCCCACAGCACCACCAACCAGATCGGCATGCCGTTGCGGATCAACACCGCCCCCATCACGAGTCCGAGTGCCATCACCAGCGGAGCCACGGCAACCGTGCGCCGGATGGTCCTGCCGTTCTGCAGTGAGGCGCTGGTGATCTCGCCGACGGTCCACCCGACCGACAGCACCGCGCCGAAAAAGCCTGCCACGACGGGAGGCAATCCCGCCCAGCGCTGCCCGAAGAACGGCACATATATGTCGACCATCGTGGCGGCCATCAGCACGCCGAGGGTCACATAGATCCACTTGAGCGGGCCCGGACCAAATGCACTGGGCGGCAGCACCGATGCCCGCACCCGCCGGTCGACGACGATGAACGCCACCACGAGGGCCACGCCGACGAGCAGCAGAGCGGCCGTGGCACGAACATCGTGCGGGATACCGGCAACACTGACCGCCATCGCCGCGGCACCGAGCAACGCCAGGGACCACACCGGAACACGCGGCGGCACAACGGTATCGCCGCCCCGGCCGGGCAACGCGATGGGAACCAGAACGGCCATCGCCGCGGTGAGGATCACCAGCACACCGAACGCCCACCGCCACGACGAATATTGCGCGAACAGACCACCCGATGCCGGGCCGACGATGGTGCCGACCCCCCACATCGCGGAAACCAACGCAGAAGCCTTGGTCCACAACGTGTTCGGCAACGCGGTGTTGATGACGGCGTAGCCGAGACCGGCGAGCAGACCGCCCGCGAAACCCTGTACGAGCCGACCGGCGAGCAGCAGTTGCATGCTGGGCGCGAGCGCACACCCGAGGCTGCCCGCGCCGAACACCGTGAGCCCCGCGAGATACGCCAGTCGCGGCCCCAGCCGCATCAACACCGAGTGCACCGTCGTCGCCGCAACCACCGAGGCGACGAGATACACCGTCGTCACCCACGCATAGAACCGCTGACCACCGATGTCGGCCACCGCGCTCGGCAGCAGGCTGATCGTGAGGAACTCGTTGGTGGCGTACAGCAGCACACCGCCCGCCAGCACGGTCGACGCCCCGAGGTTCCGCCGGCCCAGAAGGTGCCGCCAGGTGCCTGCGGCCTCGGCCGCCGCGGTTTCAGTCACGACGTCACGCTAGAAGGTGAACCGCGGTTGAGGTCAAGGCCGGCTCACTTCAGCCCGGCCGCGTCCATCCCGCGCAGTTCCTTCTTCAGGTCGGCGATCTCGTCGCGGATGCGGGCCGCGAGCTCGAACTGCAGATCCCGCGCGGCGACCATCATCTGGTCGGTGAGCTCCTTGATCAGGTCGGCCAACTCCGCGCGCGGCATGTTGGAGGTGTCCTTGCCCTCCACGATGCCCGCGCTGACCGCCCGGCCCGGCGCACCCTGCGCGCGACGCCCGCGCGACGAGTTGCGCCCGGAACCGCCGATCTCGACCGCCTCCGTATCGTCGGCCTCGCGGTAGACCTGGTCGAGGATGTCGGCGATCTTCTTGCGCAGCGGCTTCGGATCGATGCCGTTGGCCTCGTTGTAGGCGATCTGCTTGGCACGGCGGCGTTCGGTCTCGTCGATCGCCTCGCGCATCGAGTCGGTGATCTTGTCGGCGTACATGTGGACCTCGCCCGACACGTTGCGCGCGGCACGCCCGATCGTCTGGATCAGGCTGCGGGTGGACCGCAGGAAGCCCTCCTTGTCGGCGTCGAGGATCGACACCAGCGACACCTCGGGCAGGTCCAGACCCTCACGCAGCAGGTTGATGCCCACCAGCACGTCGTACTCACCGAGCCGCAACTGACGCAACAACTCGACGCGGCGCAGGGTGTCGACCTCGGAGTGCAGATACCGGACCCGGATGCCCATCTCCAGCAGATAATCGGTGAGGTCCTCGGCCATCTTCTTGGTCAGCGTGGTGACCAGAACGCGTTCGTCGCGTTCGGTGCGGATGCGGATCTCACCGATGAGGTCGTCGATCTGCCCCTTGGTCGGTTTCACCACAACCTTGGGGTCGACCAGACCGGTCGGGCGGATCACCTGCTCGACGAACTCACCGTTGGCCTGAGAAATCTCGTACGGGCCCGGCGTCGCCGACAGGTACACCGTCTGCCCGATCCGGGCGGCGAATTCCTCCCAGGTCAGCGGGCGGTTGTCGACCGCCGACGGCAACCGGAAACCGAAGTCCACGAGGTTGCGCTTACGCGACATGTCACCCTCGTACATGCCGCCGATCTGCGGCACGGTCACGTGGGACTCGTCGATGACCAGCAGGAAATCCTCGGGGAAGTAGTCGAGCAGCGTGGCCGGCGCCGACCCGGCGGGCCTGCCGTCGATGTGCCGCGAGTAGTTCTCGATGCCGGAGCAGAACCCGACCTGACGCATCATCTCGATGTCGTAGTTGGTGCGCATGCGCAGCCGCTGGGCCTCGAGCAGCTTGCCCTGGCCTTCCAGCTCGGCGAGGCGCTCCTCGAGCTCCCGTTCGATCGATTCGATCGCCGCGGCCATCCGCTCCGGCCCGGCGACGTAGTGGGTAGCCGGGAAGATCCGCAGCGAATCGACCTGACGGACGACGTCGCCGGTGAGCGGGTGCAGGTAGTACAGCGCCTCGATCTCGTCGCCGAAGAACTCGATGCGGACCGCGAGTTCCTCATAGGACGGGATGATCTCGACGGTGTCGCCGCGCACCCGGAACGTCCCGCGGGTGAACGCCACGTCGTTGCGGTTGTACTGCACGTCGACCAGCAACCGCAGCAGGCCGTCGCGCGGCACCTCCTGGCCGACCTGCAACTCCACCGAGCGGTCGAGGTACGACTGCGGTGTGCCCAGGCCGTAGATGCACGACACCGACGCCACCACGACCACGTCGCGGCGCGACAGCAGGCTCGACGTGGCCGAGTGCCGCAACCGCTCGACGTCGTCGTTGATCGAGCTGTCCTTCTCGATGTAGGTGTCGGTCTGCGCGATGTACGCCTCGGGCTGGTAGTAGTCGTAGTACGAGACGAAGTACTCGACGGCGTTGTGCGGCAGCATCTCCCGCAGCTCGTTGGCCAGCTGGGCGGCCAGCGTCTTGTTGGGCGCCATCACCAGCGTGGGCCGCTGCAGGCGTTCGATGAGCCATGCCGTGGTCGCCGACTTGCCGGTGCCGGTGGCGCCGAGCAGCACGACGTCACGCTCACCGGCCTTGATGCGGCGTTCCAGTTCGTCGATCGCCGCCGGCTGGTCACCGGCCGGCGCGTACGGGCTGACGACCTCGAACGGTTTCCCGGTGCGGACGATGTCGTCGACGGCCCGGTACTCCGAATGGGCGAGCACGGGATGTTCGGTCGCGAAGGCCATGTTCACCAGGGTAGGACCGCGCACCGACAAGTTCCGATGATGTTCACCCACCGCGTAGGCTGACGCCATTCACGCGCCGAAACACGAGACATTCGACCTGGTCGCCCGCACGAACACCGACCCGAAGGGTGTCGTGCGGAACGTCGACGTCTACACCGTCGAGCCGTGGGGCCTCTACATGGCCCGTCCGACACCGGGACGCGCGCAGTTCCACTATCTGCAGTCCTGGTTGCTGCCCACCCTCGGGCTGCGCGCCACGATCTTCCACTTCAACCCCGGCCACGAGCGCGACCAGGATTTCTACCTCGACATCGGCCGCTACACCCGCGGCGAGACCGCGTGGCACTCCGAGGATCACTACCTCGACCTGGTGGTTCGCACCGGACGCGGGGTCGAGCTGTGCGACGTCGACGAGCTGCTCACCGCCGTGCGGGCGGGTCTGCTGCCGCAGGAGACCGGCGAGCAGGCCATGCAGACCGCGGCCGCGGCGATCGACGGCCTGGCCCGGCACGGATACGACCTCGACCGGTGGCTCACGACCATGGGCATGGCCCTGAGCTGGCGCGCAGCGTAAGGTCACCTTTCATGAGCTCGACTAAGTACGCATGGGCAACGTCCGCCGTGCTTGCGGGGCTGCTCATCGGTACGCAGATCAACCCCGCCATGGCGCTGGCCGATCCGCCGGTCGATCCCGCCGTCGATCCGGCGGCGCCGCCGCAGGTCGAAGGCCAGACGGGGTTGCTGCACAACGTCACCTACCGGGCCCGCATCGACGGCGTGTCACGCAACGCGACGATCGCCTACAAGATCGACGACACCCAGGTGAACACCGCCGACCCGACGATGCTGCCGGGCCGCACGTTCGAGGCCACCGGCGTCGTGTCCGATCCCCAACTCGCGGGGATGACGGTGCGCATCGACTGGCCGTACTCGGCGAACCTGCACTGCGAGATCCTGGTCGACGACCAGATCGTCGCGCAGGCCGACACGTTCGTCGCGCCGCGGCTCACCCGGCCGAAGAACGATCCCGGCTACGGCAGCCTGCCGTGCGGCGCCAACCTCGCCGACGGCACCGGCAACGTCATCAACACCGGGCCCGTCGATCCGGTGGCTCCGGCCGCGCCGCCGCCACCTCCCCCGGCCTAGAACACCGACCAGCCGGCGGGAGGCTAGGGCCGCCAGCCCGTCGCGTCGGCCCACTCCCACGCGCGGCGGTAGGCGTCGGCGGTGTCGGCACCCGGGTTGGCCCGCAGCCAGTCGGTGAACAGCAGCGCGTACTGCTGGTTGGGCCAACCCGCAACGCGTAGATGGACATTCGTGGGCCGCGCCGGATCCGCCGAGGCGTGCAGCCTGCTGCGCCACAACGCGGCGTCCGCGGAATGGTCGAAATCCGCGACGGTGCTGCGTGCGTCGGACTCGACCGCGTCCACACCGTCGGCGAGCGGCAGATACCCGACCGCGCGCAGGGGATCGGCGAGTTCGTCGGCGGTCTCCAGCGACTCCACCGTCACCTGCACGTCGATCACGTCGGGCGCCTCGACGCCCGGCACCGCGGTCAGCCCGACGTGGTCGACCCGCACCACGCGATGCCCGCACGCGGTCCGCAACCGCTCCACGATGCGGGCCGCCTGCTCGGCCCAGGTGGGGTCGTAGGGCACTGGCTGCAGCGGCGCGGCCACCGGCTCGCCGGTCTGCAGATTGCGCGCGAACGGCAGAATCCGGTTGAACCACAACTGTTTTGCGCGCTGCACCAGATCTTCCTGGCTGCCGGTGTTGTCCAGCCACACATCGGCGACGGCGCGGCGCTCCTCGACCGTGGCCTGCGCGGCGATGCGCGCCCTGGCATCCTGCTCGCTGAACCCGCGGTAAGAGATCAGCCGCTGCACGCGCACCTGCTCGTCGGCGTGCACGATCACCACCAACGGGAACAGCGGCGCCATCTTCGACTCGACCAGCAGCGGGATGTCCTCGATGATCACCGCGTCAGGCGGCGCCGAGGCGATGAGTTCGGCGCGGCGCGCACCCACCAGCGGGTGGACGATGCCGTTGAGCGTCGCACGCTTCTCGTCGTCGCTGAACGCCACCGCGGCCAGCGCGGGCCGGTTCAGCGCGCCGTCGGGCAGCAGGATCTCCTCGCCGAACGCCTCGACGAGGCGGGCCAGGCCTTCGGTGCCCGGTTCGACGACCTCACGGGCGATGACGTCGCCGTCCACGACGATGCCACCGCACTCGGCGAAGGTCGCCGACACGGTTGATTTACCGGCGCCGATGCCGCCGGTCAGTCCGATACGCAACATGGAGCGCTCCTCGACCACAGGTTGGGTGGAAAAAGGGTGAAAAAGAAACCACGCAGGAAGTCTGTTGACTTCCTGCGTGGTTCCAAACGACGTGACCTGCCGGATGGCTAGGCGTTGCCGGCGAGCTTCTCCCGCAGAGCGGCGAGCTGCGCGTCGCTGGCCAGGGTGCCACCGGAGGACTCCTCCGAGCGCGACGAGCCGTTCGACACCGGTGCGTTGGCTGCTTCTGCTTCAGCTGCGGCGAACTTCTCCATCTGCGCGGTGTGCATCTTGTGGCGACGCTCGGCCTCGGCGTAGCGGGCCTCCCACTCCTCACGCTGCTTGTCGAAGCCCTCGAGCCATTCGTTGGTCTCGGGATCGAAGCCCTCGGGGAAGATGTAGTTGCCCTGCTCGTCGTAGCTGTCGGCCATGCCGTACTTCGACGGGTCGAACTCCTCGGTGTAGTCCTCGTTGGCCTGCTTGAGGCTCAGCGAGATGCGGCGACGCTCCAGGTCGATGTCGATGACCTTCACCATCGCGTCGTCGCCGACCTGGACCACCTGGTCCGGGACCTCGACGTGGCGCTCGGACAGCTCCGAGATGTGCACCAGACCCTCGATGCCCTCCTCGACGCGGACGAACGCACCGAACGGCACCAGCTTGGTGACCTTGCCCGGCACGATCTGGCCGATCGCGTGGGTGCGGGCGAAGTGACGCCACGGATCTTCCTGGGTGGCCTTGAGCGACAGCGAGACCCGCTCGCGGTCCATGTCGACGTCGAGCACCTCGACGGTGACCTCGTCGCCCACCTGGACAACCTCGGACGGGTGGTCGATGTGCTTCCAGGACAGCTCGGAGACGTGCACCAGGCCGTCGACACCGCCGAGATCGACGAACGCGCCGAAGTTGACGATCGAGGACACCACACCCTTGCGGATGGCGCCCTTCTGCAGCTGATTGAGGAACTCGCTGCGCACCTCGGACTGCGTCTGCTCCAGCCAGGCGCGGCGCGACAGCACCACGTTGTTGCGGTTCTTGTCGAGCTCGATGATCTTGGCCTCGATCTCCTTGCCGATGTACGGCTGCAGATCGCGGACGCGACGCATCTCGACCAGAGACGCGGGCAGGAAGCCGCGCAGGCCGATGTCGAGGATCAGGCCGCCCTTGACGACCTCGATGACGGTGCCCTTGACAGCCTCGTCCTTCTCTTTGAGCTCTTCGATGGTGCCCCAGGCACGCTCGTACTGAGCGCGCTTCTTGGACAGGATCAGTCGGCCTTCCTTGTCCTCCTTGGTGAGGACCAGAGCTTCGACCTCGTCGCCGACGGACACAACCTCGTTGGGGTCGACGTCGTGCTTGATGGACAGCTCACGGGAAGGAATGACGCCTTCGGTCTTGTAACCGATGTCGAGCAGAACCTCGTCGCGGTCGACCTTGACGATGGTCCCTTCCACGATGTCGCCATCGTTGAAGTATTTGATGGTCTTGTCGATGGCGGCGAGAAAGTCCTCAGCCGAGCCGATGTCGTTGACGGCTACTTGCGGCGAGGTGACGGAGGGACTTGGCATGTGGTGGGTTGCTCCGGACAGGTGTAATCGTAGGGACAGTTCTTTTGTAGATCGTGCTCATTCCGGGACGGCCAAAGTTCGGCGCCGAAATGATGTATGCCGTGCTAGTCGTGCACACGGGTACTCCCAGAGCCTACTCGACCAGGCACAGGCAGGACAAACTCGCCCACCTCAGGTCGGCTCTGGGCGGTCATCGGCGACCATTCTCCAGCCGGTCCGGTGCGTGCGAGGTGCCGGCCACCGAGCGATCACTGGTGCATCCGATCGGCACTGGTCACGGTTACCCTGCGGGAGTGGCGAACACCCCGATGCCCCATCCGGCCCCGTCGCCGTGGTTTCACCCGCCCGCCCCGCTACCCCGTCCGGTCCGCGCCGTCGGTGCGCCGCTGGCCGTCGTCGTCTGTCTCGGCCTGCTCACCTGTTGCCTGGTGCTGCTGTTCACCGCGCTCAACCCGGTCGGCGCGATCATCGGACTGGTCCTGTCGAGCATCGCGATGGCCGGGGTGATCCTGGCGTATCTGTGGCTGGACCGATTCGAGCCGGAACCACCGCGGCTGCTGCTGTTCGCGTTCGGTTGGGGCGCCTCGGTCGCCGTGGTGCTGTCGGTGATCCTCAGCCTGCTCGGCGACGCGCTGTTCCCGCCGAACCCGATGCTGCCGGAAGGGTTCGGGTCGACCGCGATCCGCGCGCCGATCATCGAGGAGGCCGCGAAGGGGCTCTTCCTGCTGATCATGATGACCGGCAGACGGCGCAACGAACTCAACTCGCTCACCGACTGCCTGGTGTACGCGGGAATGGTCGGTGTGGGCTTCGCGTGGCTGGAAGACATCATGTACATCTCCAGCGCCGACTCGGTGGCCGCATCCCTGGTGACCGCGGCCATGCGCCTGATCATGGCGCCGTTCGCGCACTCGCTGTTCACCACGATGACCGCGATCGGCGTGTACTACGCGCTGCATCGGCGCGGGGCCGTGCAGAAGGTGCTGTGCATCCTGGCGGGCTACCTCGCCGCGGTGCTCATGCACGGCCTGTGGAACGGATCCTCGCTGCTGGGGGCTCGACACGTACTTCATCGTGTACGTGGTGTGGATGGTGCCGATCTTCGCGGTGACCCTCGCACTGGCCGTCACCAGCCGCCACCGCGAGCAGCGGATCGTCGCCGCGAAACTCCCCGGCATGGTCGCCGCGGGCCTCATCACCCCCAACGAAGCCACGTGGCTGGGCTCGCTGCGCCACCGCCGCGACGCCATCAACATCGCCACCCGCGCGGGCGGGCGGCCAGCGGGCAAGGCCGTCGCCGGATTCGCCGCCGCCGTCGTCGAACTCGCATTCGTCCGCGACCGCATCGACCGGGGCTTCGGCGACGACCGTGTCCATGCGCTCCTGCAAGAAGAGGTGAACGCCGTCGCGCACGCCCGCGGCGCCGCGCCGATCCTGGGTTGGCTGGTGAACTACCGCGCCACGCGCTGAGCCGCCCCGACGCCGCGCAGACGCAACAGCTGCCACAGCACCAGACCGGCCTGCAGTCCCAGGGCAACCGAGATCATCGAGATCACCGTCGCGGGAAACGCCGAATCGCCGTCAGCACCGAACAGTTCGGTCACGCCGATCAGCCCCATCGACCCCGGAACCAAAAGCCAGAAACCCGGCAGGATCAACGTGATGGTTGGCGGTGCCCCGCGGCGGCGCGAGATCGCCAACGCCGACACCGTCAGCACCAATCCGCCGCAGAAGCCGCTGGCGTAACTGCCCAGCACAGCGCCCCCTAGATACTGGGCCGCGAACGCGGTGTAGCAGATCGCCATGAGCCAGGGCAGGAAAGTCCACGGCGGCGCCAGAAACAACAGGACACCGATCGCATAGACCGCGACGCCCACCCAGGGTGCCCATGGACCGATCTTGTTGACCGTGTCGGAACTCAGCGCTGTGCTGTCGGCACCGAGGAACTGCGTGGCGATCAGGATGCCGAACGCCAGCTGGGCGAGCTGGACGAAACCGGCGAGCAGGCGGCTCGACCCGGAAATGACGTCACGGGCAGTCAACTCGACGACCGCCAGGGTGATCGCCGCCCCCGGCAAGAACATCGCCAGCGGCGGTATCAACGCCCGCAGGTTCACATGTTCCAGCCCGAGGCGGTGTGCCCCCACGATGCAGATCGCCGACACCGCGAACGCGCACACCGCGGGCAGCAGGTGCTGCAGCATGCCGGCGCGCTGCACCGCCACGTGGAACAGCCCGACCATGAATCCCAACCCGGTCGCGACGAGCAGGTTCAACGGCGTCGGCTCCAGCACGAGCGCCAGACCGGCACTCTGAACCCCGTACCCCACCACCGCAACCCAACGGGGGAACCGGCTGGGCAACGCGAGGACCCGATCGAGTTCGGCCTCACCGTCGTCCGCGCGCACCTCCCCATGCATGGCGCGCCGCACCAACTTGGCCAACGGGAACATCTGCGCGAACCGGAGTTCGTTGTCCAGGTGCGCGGCCTCGACGATCGTTCCGTGCGCACCGGTCGGCCCGACGACCTGCACATAGTTCGGCAGCGCGATGAAATCGTTGTGCACACCGTAGGCCGAGGAGGCGCGGTCGAGCATCTGCCGGATCAAGGTCACCGGGTAGTGCGCGGCACCCATGGCGGCGCCCAATCGGGCGATGAACCGGATTTGTTGTGCAGCAAGCGCTTCCGTCATGACAACCGACGCGTCAGTGCGCCGCGGCGTCCCAGCTGCGGCCGTAGCCCACCGACACCTCCAGCGGCACATCGAGCGGATAGGCGTTGCCCATGTACTCGCGGACCAGCGCCTCGAGGCTTTCGCGTTCACCGTCGGCGACCTCGAACAGCAACTCGTCGTGGACCTGCAGCAGAATCCGCGACCGCAGGCCGGCGTCCTTGATGGCCTGGTCGACGTTGATCATGGCGACCTTGATGATGTCGGCGGCGCTGCCCTGGATCGGGGCGTTGAGCGCCGCACGTTCGGCGGCCTCGCGGACCTGGCGGTTGCTGCTGTCGAGTTCGGGCAGATACCGCCTGCGGCCCAGCACGGTCGATGTGTAACCGTCCTTGCGCGCCTGATCGACCACGTCCCGCAGATAGTTGCGCACCCCGCCGAATCGGTCGAAGTACTGCTCCATCTGCACCTTCGCCTCTTCGGTGGAGATCTTGAGCTGCTGCGCCAGCCCGTAGGCGCTCAAACCGTAGGCCAGGCCGTAGGACATCGCCTTGACCCGGCGGCGCAGTTCCGGGGTCACCTCGTCGATCGGCACCGAGAATGCGCGCGACGCGACGAAGGAGTGCAGATCCTCACCGGTGTTGAACGCCTCGATGAGGCCTTCGTCGCGGGACAGATGCGCCATGATCCGCATCTCGATCTGGCTGTAATCGGCGGTCATGAGCTCGGCATAAGGTCCATCGGGGCCCTCGCCCACCACGAACGCGTCCCGGATCCGGCGGCCCGCCTCGGTGCGGATCGGGATGTTCTGCAGGTTGGGCTCGGTCGACGACAGCCGACCCGTCGCGGCGATCGTCTGGTTGAACGTGGTGTGGATGCGCCCATCCGACGCCACCGAGTTGAGCAGGCCGTCGACGGTCACCTTGAGCCGCGTGGCGTCCCGGTGGGCCAGCAGATGCTGCAGGAACGGGTGGCCGGTCTTCTCGAACAGCGACTGCAGCGCGTCGGCGTCGGTGGTGTAGCCGGTCTTGGTCTTCTTGGTCTTCGGCATCTCGAGCTCGTCGAACAGCACGGCCTGTAGCTGCTTCGGTGAGCCGAGGTTGATCTGCTTGCCGATCACGGCGTAGGCGGCCTCGGCCGCGTCGCGGATCTGATCGGCGAACTCGCTCTGCAGCTGCTCGAGCATGCCGATGTCGACCGCGATGCCCGCGTGCTCCATCTCGGCCAAGGTCCGCTGGACCGGCAGCTCCATGCGGCTGAGCAGCGACAGCGAGTCGATGCGGGCCAGTTCCTCATCGAGCGCGTCGGCCAGGTCGAGCACCGCGCAGGCCCGCAGGATCACGGTCTGCACGGCCTGCTCGTCGACGCCCTCGGAGTCGTCGAGCAACGAAAGTTGCTGCTGCTCCGGAGTTTCCGCGCGCAGCTCGCGGTGCAGGTACCGCACCGCGAGGTCGTCGAGGGCGAAGCTGCGCTGCCCGGGACGCACCAGGTACGCCGCGAGCGCGGTGTCGGATGTGACGCCACGCAGCGCCCAGCCGCGCCCGGCCAGATCGTGCATCGCGAGCTTGGCCTCGTGCAGCGCCTTCGGCGGGCCGGGGTCGGCGAGCCAGGACGCGAGCGCCTCCTCGTCCTCCGGCGTCAGTTTCGAGGTGTCGATGTAGCGACCGTCCCCGTCGGCCGCGACGATCGCGATCGCGGTCGCGTCGGCGTCATAGGCCTTGTGCGTGCCGACGACGGCCAGGCCGAACCGGCTGCCCAGGCTGTGCTCGGACAGCCACGCGGCGAGCTCACCGGGCTCCAACGCGCGGCCGCGCACGTCGAACCCGTGCTCGACCTCGGGCTCGACCGCGACCAGCGTCTCGAACAGCCGGTCCCGCAGCACCCGGAACTCCAGGTCGTCGAACAGTCGGTGGATCTGGTCGCGGTTCCACGGCTGCATCCGCAGCGTGTCCGGTGTCTGGGCGAGCGGCACGTCGCGGATCAGGTCGGTGAGCTCACGGTTGAGGATGACGCTCGACAGGTTGGCCCGCAGCGCGTCGCCGACCTTGCCCTTGACCGCGTCGACGTTGTCGACGAGCCCCTGCAGCGTGCCGTACTCGACGATCCACTTGGTGGCGGTCTTCTCCCCCACGCCGGGGATGCCGGGCAGGTTGTCGCTCGGGTCGCCGCGCAGCGCCGCGAAATCCGGGTACTGCTGCGGTGTCAGACCGTATTTCTCCACCACGGCCTCCGGCGTGAACCGGGTCAGCTCGCTGACACCCTTGCGCGGATAGAGCACGGTTACCTGGTCGCTGACCAACTGCAAGGAGTCACGGTCACCGGTGACCACCAGCACGCGGTAGCCCTCCTGCTCGGCCTGCGTGGCGAGCGTCGCGATGATGTCGTCGGCCTCGAACCCCGGCTCGGCGAGCACCGTGATACCGAGCGCCCCGAGCACTTCCTTGGTGATGTCGATCTGACCGCGGAACTCGTCCGGCGTCGCCGAGCGGCCCTCCTTGTACTCCGGGTACTTCTCCTTGCGGAAGGTCTGCCGCGACACGTCGAATGCCGCCGCGACGTGTGTGGGCTGCTCGTCGCGGAGCAGGTTGATCAGCATGGCGGTGAACCCGTACACCGCGTTGGTGGTCAGGCCGCCTTGGGTCTTGAAGTTCTCGGCGGGCAGTGCGTAGAACGCCCGGAACGCCAGTGAGTTGCCGTCGAGCAACATCAGGGTGGGCGTGTCGTCTGCGGCCTTGGCCGGTGTCTTCTGGGTTGCGGTCTTGGCGGGGCTCACGGCCCTCACTCTATTCGGGACCACCGACGCGATCGGGGTCACCGACGCCGAGTCTGCGGCGCGCCATCGTGACCAGCACCCGCGCGGCCGGGCTCATCGGGCCGGTGGCCCGCCACGCGAACACCAGCCTGCCGCGCAACTCGGGGCTGATCGGCAGCGGGTGCAGCGTCGCCCGGGCGACCGATTCCGGCAGCACCGCGACGCCGAGTCCCCGTTCGGCCAGTTCGGCCAGCGCGCGCGGCGTGCTGGCCTCGAACGCGACCCGCACCTCCACGCCGGCGGCCCGGCACGCGCGGTCCATCTGCCGCCGGATGCCGGTGCCGCGGGGCAGCGCGATCAGCGGCTGGTCGGCCAGCTCGGTCAGCGCGACGCGACGGCGCCGCCGCCACGGGTGGCCGACGCCGACCGCCGCGACGATGCGCTGATCGGTCACGACCTCGGCGTCGAGCCCCTCGGGCAGCTCCGAGCCGACCGAGATGATCGCGGCGTCGAGCCGGCCGGCCTGCAACCCGTCGATCAGCACGTCGGACTCGTCGGTGCCCAGGGTGATGTCGACCAGTTCGTGCGCGTCGTGGAACTCGGCCAGCAGACCGGCCATGTCGAAGTCGTGCGCGGTGACCGTGCCGACGACGACCGAACCTCGCACCAGGCCGCTGACCTCGGCGACCGCGGTGCGCGCCGCGGCGACCGACCTCAGCGCGGCGTGCGCATGCGGCAGCACGGCCTCGCCCGCCGCGGTCAGCCGGACCTCGCGCCGACTGCGGTCGAACAGCGGCTGGCCCAGTTCACGTTCGAGCTGACGGATCGACGCGCTGACCGCGGGTTGGGCGACGTGGAGGCGCTGCGCGGCCCTGGTGAAGTTGGCCTCCTCGGCGACGGCGACGAGATATTCGAGCTGCCGCAGTTCCATAAACTCTCATTATAGTTTGTGTTCTGAATGTGTATTGGACTTATGGTTCTGGCCGACCCACGCTGGAGTCATGTCCAACGTCAAAGTCATTGCCATCGCCGGCGCAGGCATCGGCGGCCTCACCGCGGCACTCACCTTGCAGCAGCGCGGTTTCGACGTCATCGTCCTGGAAAGCGCCCGCGAGTTGCGCCCCCTGGGCGTCGGCATCAATCTGCTGCCCCACGCCGTCCGGGAACTCGACCGCCTGGGCTTGGGCGACGCCGTCACGGAGGCGTCGGTCGCCCCGTCGGTGATCCGCTTCTACGCCGACGACGGTGCGGTACTGTTCACCGAACCGCGCGGCCTGGCCGCCGGAGATGCCTACCCGCAGTTGTCGATTCACCGCGGTCGGCTGCAGATGATGCTGCTCGCCGCGGTGCGCGATCGCCTCGGCCCCGACGCCGTCCGGACCGGGATGCGGGTCACCGGGTTCACCGGCGACGGGTCTCGTGTCGTCGTCCACACGGACGCGGGAGATGTCGCGGCCGACCTGCTCGTCGGCGCCGACGGCATCGGTTCGGTGGTGCGCGCGAAAGTGCATCCCGGGCCGGATCCATTGCGGTTCGCCGGGATCACCATGTACCGCGGCGCCAGCCGGATGGCACCGTTCCTCGACGGACACACGATGGCGATCATCAAAGGCGACAAAGGCATTGACATCATCACCTACCCGATCGGAGGCGATCTGGTGAACTGGGTGGTGCAGGTACCCCAGGAGGTGCGCACCTGCGCCAGGTGGAACGCACCCGCGTCGGCCGACGACGTGTTGCCGCACATCGCGGACTGGCACCTGGACTGGCTCGACACGCGGGAGTTGATCGGCAACACCGAGCAGATCTTCAGCTATCCCATGGTCGACAAGGATCCGCTGCGCGAGTGGGGACATGGCGCGGTCACCCTGCTCGGCGATGCGGCCCACCCGATGTATCCCGTTGGCGCCAACGGCGGTTCGCAGGCCATCGTCGACGCGCGGGTGCTGGCCGATCACCTGGCCGCGCACGGCGCGCAGGGCCTGCGCCGCTACGAGGCAGAACGCGCCGAGGAAACCGCCGCGGTGATCGTCGCCAACCGTGAGATGCATCGCGCGGGCCACACCCGCTCGGCCACCGAACTCGACCGCGTCACCCGCAGGTACCGCACCGACACCGCACGGAGCACCCGAGCATGACCACCTTCGTCCTCGTCCCGGGAATGTGCCACGGCGCATGGTGTTTCGACGCCATCACCACACCGTTGCTCGCGTCAAGGCATCGGGTGCTGGCCGTGACCCCGACCGGGGTCGCCGAACGCGCACACCTGCTGCACGCGGGCGTCAACCTCGACACCCACATCGCCGATGTGGTGGCCGTGGTCGAGGCCTACGCCGACGATCCGGTGGTGCTCGTCGGACACAGCTACGGCGGCATGGTGATCACCGGCGTCGCCGACCGCATCCCCGACCACGTCGACGCACTGGTGTACCTCGACGCCGTGGTGCCGCGAGACGGCGAGTCGTGTGCGGATCTGGTCGACGACGAGGAGCGCCGCTGGTATCTGGAGACCGACGCGTCGGGTTCCGGCGTGCCGCCACTGCCGTTCTTCGATCACCGCGCGACCGCCCATCCACGCGCGAGCGTGCTGCAGCCGCTGCGTTTCGGCGTCGACCTGAACCGCTTCCGGCGGCGCGTGTTCGTCTACGCGCTCGACTGGCCGGGCGAGTCGCCCATGCGGGCGTCCTATGAGCGGGTCCGCGACGATCCGAACTGGACGTGCCACGAACTCGACGCCAAGCACAACCTGATGCGCGACGCGCCCGAAGAGCTGCTGCGCATCCTTGTCGAGGTCGCCTCCCGGTAGTCGGGACAAAACTGCAACACGTTTCAATTTCCGGCCCGTGATCGTTTACGCTGACCATGTGCCAGGTGATACCGACGCCGCAATACAACTACCGGCCATCGACGGATGGTGGCGCCAGGACGAGTCCGGCGCCCCGCAGCTGATCGGCGGAAAGTGCACGAAATGTGCCACCTACGTGTTCCCCCCGCGGGCCAACAACTGCCCCAACCCCGCCTGTGACGGCGACGAACTGGCCCAGGTGCCGCTCTCCCGCCGCGGCAAGGTGTGGAGCTACACCGAGAACCGCTACGCGCCGCCGCCGCCCTATCCGGCGCCGGACCCGTTCGAGCCGTTCGCCGTGGCCGCCGTCGAGCTGGCCGCCGAAGGCCTGATCGTGCTGGGCAAGGTCGTCGACGGCACCCTGGCCGCCGACCTGAAGGTCGGCATGGAGATGGAACTGACCACCATGGCGCTGTACACCGACGACGCCGGCGTCGAGCGTCTGACCTACGCCTGGAGGATTCCATGAGCGCACCCGAACCGGTCTACATCCTCGGCGCGGGCATGCACCCGTGGGGCAAGTGGGGGCGTGACTTCACCGAGTACGGCGTCGTCGCCGCCCGCGCCGCGCTGGCCGAGGCCGGGCTCGACTGGCGCCAGATCCAGCTCGTCGCGGGTGCCGACACCATCCGCAACGGCTACCCCGGGTTCGTCGCAGGCGCCACCTTCGCCCAGAAGCTCGGCTGGAACGGCATCCCGGTCACGTCCAGCTACGCCGCGTGCGCCAGCGGTTCGCAGGCGTTGCAGAGCGCCCGCGCGCAGATCCTCGCCGGGTTCTGCGACGTCGCCCTCGTGATCGGCGCCGACACCACACCCAAGGGCTTCTTCGCCCCGGTCGGCGGTGAGCGCAGGAACGACCCCGACTGGCAGCGGTTCCACCTGATCGGCGCCACCAACACCGTGTACTTCGCGCTGCTGGCCCGCCGACGCATGGACCTCTACGGCGCCACCGTCGAAGACTTCGCGCAGGTGAAGGTCAAGAACGCGCGGCACGGACTGAACAACCCGAATGCGCGCTACCGCAAAGAGGCCGGCGTCGAGGACGTGCTGGCCAGCCCCGTGGTCTCCGATCCCCTTCGGCTGTTGGACATCTGCGCGACGTCGGACGGCGCGGCCGCGCTGGTGGTGGCGAGCAGGTCGTTCGCCGAGAAGCACCTCGGATCCGTCGAGGGCGTGCCGTCGGTGCGCGCGATCAGCCTGCAGTCCCCTCAGTACCCGCAGCATCTGCCCGAATTGCCGGACATCGCAACCGATTCCACCGCCGTTGTGCAGGCACCGGAGCGGGTGTTCAAGGATCAGATCCTCGACGCTGCCTACGCCGAAGCCGGCATCGGACCCGAGGATCTGAGTTTGGCCGAGGTGTACGACCTGTCCACCGCGCTCGAACTCGACTGGTACGAGCACCTGGGCCTGTGCGCCAAGGGCGAGGCCGAGCAGTTGCTGCGCAGCGGTGCCACCACGATCGGCGGACGGATCCCGGTCAACCCGTCGGGCGGTCTGGCGTGCTTCGGCGAGGCCATCCCCGCGCAGGCCATCGCGCAGGTGTGTGAGCTCACCTGGCAGCTCAGGGGCCAGGCGACCGGACGTCAGGTCGAGGGCGCCAGGGTCGGAGTCACGGCCAATCAGGGGCTGTTCGGTCATGGCTCGTCGGTGGTCGTCGCGCGCTAGCGAGCTGTCGCGTCAGCTGGCCGGCACCGCGCGTCGGCACCGCGCGTCGGCACCGCGAACGTGCGGGTCTGCACCCCGACACGCCGTGCCACCGCAGCACTGCGCGCACGCTCGCGCGAGAATGAGCGGGTGAGTGAAACCGTCGTCGTCCGCGTCAAACCGGGAAGCCGCAAAGGGCCACTGGTGGAGACCGCCGACGACGGCACGCTCACGATCTATGTGCAGGAACGCGCCGTCGACGGCAAGGCCAACACGGCCGTCACGAAACTGCTTGCGGCACATCTCGGTGTGCCGCCGAGTCGCGTCGAGTTGATCTCCGGGGCAGCGGCACGTCTCAAGCGTTTTCGCGTCGGTTGACGGCCACGAGCGTGCGCAGAGTGTTGACATTCTGCGGCGTGTCGCACGGCTGACACGCACGCTCACGGTGCCGACGGTGCCAGACGGTGCCCGACGGGGTGCCGACGGTGCCCGACGGTGCCGGCTATCCGAGGTTGCGGTTCCACTCCAGCCAGCCGACGCCGGTGCGGCCGTCGGCGGTGTGCACCCGCGCCCATGCGCGCGGGAACTGACTGACCTTGCCCTCGGCCGAGGTGAGCTTGACCGGTGCGTGCCCTTGAATGTCGACGGTGACCTCGATGTCGCCGGGTTGCAGCGTCAGCGTGGTGGTGACGGGCAGGTCGTCGGCGCCGAGCGTGTGCTGTGCGGTCACGGACTCCAGTTCGACGAGTTCGCCGCCGCGCTGGGAGTAGCCGATGCCGATCGGCGGCATGTTCGGGATGCGGATGTCGACGCCGTGCAGATGCGTGTCGTCGTCGAGATGCAGTGCGCTCCACACCCATTCCATGGACCACCAGTCACGCGCACCCCACGAGTGGTCGCGCTGGCCGGTGACGGCGTCGAGCCGATGACGCTTCTCCCCCACCGTGACGGTTCCGCTGACCGTGCACGGGATCTCGTAGCGCGGCGTGACCCGGTACTGGTAGGGCACACCGACGGTGGTCCAGGTCAGGTCGAGCGTCACGTCGACCGGGGTGCCCGCCTCGTCACGCAGCAGCGCCGCGGGATCGTCGTACGCCTGCCCCAGGCCCGACGCGGTGACGCGGTAGCTCTGCAGCGGCTGACCGCGGTGCAACGACAGTTCGACGCCGGCGCCCGACACCCGCGCCAGGTCGGCCGGTGGCGCCGCGTGGAAGTCGTTGAGCGCCACGGTCGGCAGGCCGGGGCCGCACAGCAGCACGTTGATCCACGCGTGGTCCTGGTTGGGGATCAGCCCGAGCCGGATCCAGCCGCCGAATCCGGCTGCGGCGTCGACGAAGTCGAAGTACCAGCTCTCGTTCCACAGTGGCTCGTCGCCGGGCGGGTGGGCATCGTCGTCCTCGGGTGCGGGCCGCAGCGGCGCAACGGGTGCGGGCGCGGTGAGGATGTCGAGCGCGCCGGTGTCGAGCACGTGGCTGCAGTGCCGCTCGAGCATGGTCATGAACATCTGGTCGCCACGTTCGGTGCGTTCGACGAGCATCGACGACACGATCGCCATCATCACACCGAAGAAGCTCTGCCGTCGCACCTCCTCGCGCACCCCGTCGAGGGTGAGCGGCGCATCTGGCCCGAGCGCCTGGTGGTAGGCCCGCAGGAGGGCGTCGTAGTGTTCGCGACGGACCTCGACGGGCAACGCGCAGCCGATGAAGTACGCGACGTCGGTGAGCGCGGGGCCCCAGGTGACGGTCTGCCAGTCGACGACGGTCAGCGCCCGGTCGGCACCCGGATCGCCGAACAGCATGTTGTCGAGCCGATAGTCGCCGTGCACAAGCCCTTTCATCCGGTCGTCCTCGGCGGCGAGGTAACCGTCGAAGCTCTCGACGAGCCGCTCGCACACCTCGCGCTGCTGCCCGGTGATGGTGTCCGCATAGCGTTCGACGAAGGCCGCGTAGAGCCCTGCCAGCACGGGCCTGCTGATCGGTGCCTCGCGCACGAGCCAGTCGGCGATGACGGCACCGCCGGACGACGCGTGCACCACGCCGTGCACACGCCCCAGCTCGGACAGCGCCAGGGTGGCCTGCTCGACCGTGGCGCCCCGCAGTTCGTCACCGACGGTGGCCGGCGCGGCGTCGCCGAGCAGCAGGTCGAACGCGCCGGTCCGGGGATCGAACGCGGCGTGGTGGCAGGCAGCGACCGGGCCGCCGCCGAGTTGCGGGGCGATGTCGGTGTAGAAGCGCACCTCGCGCTCGTAGAGGCCGAGCGCCAGCCCGGTCTGACGGCTGTCGGGGTCGGTGGCGGCCACCTTCAACACCACCGAGGCGGGTGCGCCGGTCTGCCCGTCGGCGTAGCTCAGGTGCACGCGGTAGCACTCGCTCATCTGACCCGTGCCGATGCGCTCGACGCTGAAGGCGGTGACCTGCCCGGCACCCAGTGCGGCGGTCAGCCACTCGCCGGTCAGGTCGTCGGGGCGTTCGATGACGGCATTCTGAGTCGGTTGCACACACGCAACCTAGCAGTGACCCGCCTCACATATGACAGGTGTCAACTAATGGTGTGCCGCCTTGGTGTGGGAGTGGGCACACGCACCCGGCGGGGTGGCCGGGACGTCGAGTGCGGGGTTGCGGTCGAAGAAGCCGAACGGCTTGAGCCAGAACGACACGATGTCGACGGGCATCACCGGCCAGTCCTCGGGCCGGGTGATGTGGTGGATGCCGAACACGTACCACAGCACCACATCGGTGTTGTCGATCGACCGGTCGGCCCTGGTCCACTCGCCGAGGCCGGTGTCGTGCGTCGACTGGTTGACGAACTCCCCTGCGGGCCAACGCTCGTCGGGATGGTTGGGCGTCACCCACAGGGTGTGCCCGATGACGTTGGCGCGTTGCAGCACCGGCGAGGCGGGGTCGAGCATCGGCGGGATCGCCCCGCTGGGCACCAGTTTGTACGACGGGTGCGTGCCGAGACCGTTGACGACGTTGGTGTTCACCACTTTCCACGCGCGCTGTGTCGCGAAGTTGACGTCCTGCCTGCCATCGGCCTCGGTGCGCAGCGCCTCGCTGCGGGTGACGAGCGACAGCCCGTACGGGTTGTCCGGGCCGATGGGTTCGGCGTAGGACTCGGTCATGCACACGGTGTTGTCGGTGCCGTCGATGTCCAGATCGAGACGCGCGATCAGGAAATGCTGGTGGAACGGCGCATACGTGCGTTCGTCGACGAGCGTGCCGTTGGGGTGCGAGTCGGCACCGGCGGGCAGCGGCGTGGTCACCATGATCCCGGTGGCGCGGACCTCGCATTCGATGTTGCCGTCCTGATACAGCCGCCAATACACGAGGTACTCGTAGTTGGCGACGGTGACGTGGAATGACAGTGTGAGCCTGCGCATCCGGCGCACCTCGGCACCGGCGTCGTGGTCCACGTGCTTCCACAGCACGGCGTTGTCCTCCTCATGGATGCAGATCGCGTTGGTGATCGGATACGGCTCACCCTTGCTGTTGTGCAGCACCGCGTCGAGGTAGCGGATCTCGCCGAGGCAGTCGCAGCCGAGTTCGAGCGACGTGGTCATGAAACCCAGGCCCCACTCGCCGATGTCGAATGCGGTGCGGCGATAGTGGTCCACCGACGAGTCGCGGTACGGCACGACCATCTCGGCGAAGGACATCCGGTGCGCCACCGAACGGTCCACGTCGCCGTCGCGGTACCGCACCGTGTGCAGCGTCATACCCTCGCGGTGGTTGAAACCGATTCGCAGCGACCAGTTCTGCCACCGCAGCAGGTTTCCGTCGAGCGTGAACGACGGCCCTTCGGGCTGGGTGATCTCCAGCGGGGTGAGCGGTTCGCGTGTGGTGGCCGCTCGGATCCGCTCTGGAATGTGCCGCGGCGCGTATTCACCCATGACATCCGGCTTTTCGTTGGTGCCGTCGTCCTCGACGCGCAGCACCTCCATGGCGTTGAGGTCGATGACGCAGTGCAGGCCACTGACCGGATGCGCGTACGGATTGGCGCCGGCGGTGGACTTGTACCAGGTGTCCGACCAGCCGATGCGGCGGTCCCGGAACTCCGGCGGCGCGACGGCAGCGCCGTAGGTCCAGGTGTCCATGAAGACGTTGTCGAGGTCGGTGATGCCGCGTCGGGCCAGGGCCGCGATCACGTCCGGATGGCTGCGCAGGATCTGATCGCATTCGGCGAACTCGTCGACCGTGAAATTGGCTTGTACGCCCGGGATGTGGGTGAAGCTTTCGACCCGGTCCTCGGTCAGCGACACGAAACCCTTGTAGGTGGCGTTCGCCGAACGGTCGAGGCAGATGACGGCGGCCCGCCGCGCCGGTGCGGGTCCGCCCTCGTCGAATGCGGCCAGTTCGGCCTTGGACGGTTCGGCCAGTTCCACCGAGGCGATCCGCCAGCCCGCTCCGACCCCGTGTTCACGCCGCAGTATCGCTGCGACCGCGGTGAACTCGTCGGCCGACAGCGGATCCAGTGGGTAGTCCACCCGATCACGCAATCACACCGGCGCCGGTCCGCGCAGCCGTTCAGCCCAGTCAGCCCCCGGCCAGGCTGAAGCCCTCCCAGGCGAGCCGCCGGTCGGCGTCCGGGTCGTATTCGATGCGCGGCCGGGTGTCGAACACGTACACCGCACGCTCGTCGTGCCGGTAGGCCGGCCAGTCGCTGCCGGGGACGCCCGTGCGGCTGAAGTCGCGCCAGCGGGTCTGGATGTCGCGGCTGACCCGGCGCGCCGAGCGGCGGTCGGCCACGGCGGTCAGCATCGACCCGTATCTCGTGCGGTACGTATCGAATACGGCCAGCAGTTCCATCGCGTGGGTGGCGCCGAGGCCCGACCAGCGCAGCGCGCGCGGTGCGTAGTCGTAGCGGTACACGTAGGTGGGGGCATGGCGGCTGTGCGCCTCGGCCACCTGCCAGGTGGCCGAGCCGAACGCGAAGTCGCCGCCGAGGCGCACACACACCGAGCTGTCGGGATACCCCGGGTAGGCGGCCAGGATCCGCTCGCGGTGTTCGGGGTCGGCGTCGGCGAACAGCTTTTCGATCATCGGCTCGTTGGTCGGCAGCAGCGGCAGGAAGCGCGTGAACAGCCGGCCCTCGTCGGCGTTGTTGCCGACGATGAGCGGCACGCGGTGCGCGCTGCCCTCGGTCATCGCCTCGACCGGGTCGGTAGGCAGGAACTCGGTGTCGTATGTCGGCCCGACGGGGAACGCGCCGGGCATGTCCGTCATGCCGCGCCTGATGAGCGCTTCGAGCGCGCGGCCCAGTTGGGCCGGGCCGAGTGTCTTCAGCGCCGCGGCGGCATCCTCACCACCCGGCGCGATGAGCCCGGCGTACTGCGCGGCCAGACGCTGGGCGGCCTCCGCCGAGCTGACCATCCCGCTGGCCGGGCTCTCGGAGATGACCCGCGCGAACAACCCCTCGGCGGCGGGCACGGCGAGCAGCGTCGCGACGGCCTGTGCACCCGCGCTCTCGCCGAAGATGGTGACGTTGTCCGGGTCGCCGCCGAACACCGCGATGTTGTCCCGGACCCACTGCAACGCGAGCACCAGGTCGCGCAGGAACAGGTTGTCGTCGATCGGGTGGTCCGGTGTGGACAGCGACGACAGTTCCATGCAGCCCAACACGCCGAGGCGGTAGTTCACCGAGACGTACACGCATCCGCGCCGGGCCAGTGCGGCACCGTCGTAGATCGGTGTCGCCGAACTGCCCAGGATGTATCCGCCGCCGTGGACGAAGAACATCACCGGTAGCGGCCCCTCGGGTGGTTGCTCGGGCGCCACCACGTTGAGCGTCAGGCAGTCCTCGCTCATGGGCTGGTACTTGCCGACGCCCATCAGGGTGTAGCGGCGCTGCTGGGGCGCGCAGTGGCCGAATCCGTGGCAGTACCGCACGCCCGGCCACGGTTCGGCGGGCTGAGGTGCCCGCAGCCGCAGCGGCCCGATGGGCGCCCGGGCGTAGGGGATGGAACGCCAGCGATGTACGCCGTCTCGCGTGAACCCCTCGATGATCCCGGTGCTGATCTGTGCGCGGACGGTGCGTTCGTGCATCGTCCGACGGTATCGAACGTGGTGGTCGGTTGCCTGCGTGGGCACCGCTGACGGGTGCCCGGGACGGGCGAACCGCTAGCCTGGCGGAATGCGGACTGCTGTGATCATCGCGGCGTCTGTGCTTGTGGCAGGGTGCGGATCGGGTGGCCGGGAGGCCACCGTGACCTCGCAACCGGACTTGTCCGTGCCAGCCACCACGACGCACACGACGAGCGCCAAACCGTCACCGACCTCGCCGATCCCCACCACGGCACCCGCGGCGGGAACGCCCATGCCGCAGGTCATCCGGTGGGTGGAGGCCGCGAAACCGGCCGACGTCGCCGAGTATCACAGCGCGACGCGCGACGGCCAGACCACCGATCTGGGCGACGACATCGCGTTCGTCGCGGCCGGGGCCCGCTGTGTCACCGAGAAGCTGGCCGGTGGGCAGTTGGCCTGCCTGGTCACCGCGGGTGATCTGCCGTCCAAGCCGTCGGATGTCGAGGGCAACTGGGTTGCCGGCTGGGTCGACTTCGCCGGGCCGACGGTCGACGTCGGTTCCCTGCACGGTGACCCGGGCCTGTTCACCTATGGCGACGGCACCGAACTGGCGGCCGGGCAGTCACTGGCGTTCGGCGACTACCGCTGCCGCGCCGACGCGTCGGCGCTGGTGTGCGTCAACTACGCACACCAGTCCGGGATCCGGCTCGACGACAAGGGTGTGGCACCGCTGGGGTGCCTGCGCCCGGTGAACCCGCCGGTCGGTGTGGGCCGCCAGTTCAGCTGCGAACCGGACTAGGGCGACGTCAGGCGGCGACGCCTTTTCGCCGCAGGATCGGCAGGACGCCCTCGGCGAACCAGTACGACTCCTCCAGGTGCGGATAGCCGGACAGGATGAACTCGTCGAAGCCCAGCGAGTGGTATTCGTAGATCAGGTTCGCGGCCTCTTCGTGGCTGCCGACCAGCGCGGTGCCCGCTCCCCCGCGCACCAGGCCGACACCGGCCCACAGGTTCGGGTAGATCTCCAGCTTGTCGGTCCGCCCGCCGTGCAGCGCGGTCATCCGGCGTTGCCCTTCCGATTCCGACTTGGCGTGCAGCGCGGTGGCTTTCGCGATCGCCTCGGGGTCAAGGCCGGCGACCAGATCGTCGGCGACCGCCCACGCCGCGGCCGAGGTGTCCCGGGAGATGGTGTGCAGCCGGATGCCGAACCGCACGGTGCGGCCGCGTTGCTCGGCGAGCGCGCGGACCTTTGCGATCTTCGCCGCGGCGTCCTGCGGCGGCTCTCCCCACGTCAGGTACACGTCGACGTGTTCGGCCGCGATCGGCATCGCCGCCGGTGACGAACCGCCGAAGTAGATCTGCGGGAACGGATCCGGCGGTGCGGACACCCTGGCGTCGGCCACCTTGTAGTAGGTGCCCTGGTAGTCGAGCGATTCATCAGCGGACTGGCGCCACAGCCGATCCACGATGTGCAGGAACTCGCCGGTGCGCGCGTAGCGCTCGTCGTGGTCGAGCCAGTCGCCGAAGCGGCGTTGCTCGACGTTGTCACCGCCAGTGACGATGTTGAGCAGCACCCGTCCCTCGGAGAAGCGCTGCAGCGTCGCGGCCTGCTGGGCGGCCAGGGTCGGCGGCACCAGCCCGGGCCGGAACGCCACCAGGAACTTGAGCCGCTCGGTCTCGGCGAGCAGCGCCGAGGTGGTCAACCAGGCGTCCTCGCACCAGGTTCCGGTCGGGGTGAGCACGCCCTCGTAGCCCAGCCGGTCGGCCGCGCGGGCCACCTCGGCCAGGTAGCGCCGCGTGGGCGGGCGGTAGTTGTCCGGCACCGAGCGTTGCGACGACGCATGCGACGACCCGACGATCGAGCGGCTGTCCCCGGCGGTGGGCAGAAACCAGAAGAATTTCGCGAAGGTCATGGTGATGTGCTCCTAGTCGCGTTCGAGGTACAGCGGGCGCAGTTGATCGCCGAAGCGGCGGTCCACCCACTGGGAGAAGTCCGGGGCCGAGGCGATCTGCCCGGATTCGGCGAACAGATCGGCCATCTCCTGCTCGGACGCCACGAGTTCGTCGGACAGGTCGGTGGGCAGGCGCAGGCTGCGGCCCTGCGCGACGGCGCCGACCGCGGGGTCCAGCCCCACCTCGGCGGAGTACCGCGCGGCCCACTCGTCACGGTTGTCGTGGGCCCACTTGACCGCCTTGGCGTAGCGCACCAGCAGATCGGCCAGTGCGGTGTTGCGTTTCGGGTCGGCCAGCGCCGCGGCGGAGGCCACCCCGAACCCGGCGCCGTTGGTGACGCCGGTGGCCCTGGCGATGCTGCGCACCGGCAGTTCCTTCTCGGCCTGCGCGGTGTAGGGGTCCCACACCGCCCACACGTCGACGCGGCCCTGTTTGAACGCCGTCAGCGCGTCCGCGGGCTGCAGGAAGACCAGTTTGACATCGTTCGGGGTCAGGCCGGCGCGGTGCAGCTGCACGAGCGTATGCCCATGTGCCGAGCTGCCTTTCGCCAGCGCGATGCTCTTGCCGCGCAGGTCGCCGACGGACTGGATCGCCGAATCGGCATGCACCAGAAGCTGATCGCCGAACCCGCCGCCGTCGTAGGCCGACACGACCTTGACCTTGGCGCCCGAGGCCGCGCCGAAGATCGGCGGGGTGTTTCCGGTGATCGCGAAGTCGATCTTGCCCGCGGTGGCCGCCTCGATCTGCGGCGGACCCGAGGTGAACGTCGAGAACGCCACGCCGTACGGCAGGTCGTCGAGTGCGCCGGCGGCGCGCAGCAGCGCCTCGGTGCCGCCCTTCTGATCACCGATCTGCAGGGTGAGACCGGACAACTCGCTCAACGGCACCGCCTCGGGCACGGCCTGCGGTTCCGACTGGTCCTGCCGCGACACGCATCCCGCGAGCAGCCCGATGACGAGCACCGCCGCGGCGACGAGCCGGCTTGATCTGACCATGCGAACGGTCCCCCTTGTCCTGTGTGCCATCTGCCTAGAACTGCACGCCGAGGTGCTCGAGCAGTTCGGCGCGGTAACGTTCGGTCGCCGGCGATGGATCGCCAGGGGACCGTCGGGTGTCCTCGATGTCGAGGGTGTGTACGACCGCGCCGTCGTCGAGCACGAGTACCCGGTCGGCGAGGGCGACGGCCTCGTCGACGTCGTGGGTGACCAGCAGGACCCCGAACCGGTGTTCGCGCCACAGATCGAGCAGCAGCGTGCGCATGCTCAGCCGGGTGAGCGCGTCGAGCGCACCGAACGGCTCGTCGAGCAGCAGCAGTTGCGGCTCGGCGACCAGGGCGCGCGCCAACGAAACCCGTTGCGCCTGACCGCCGGACAGCGTCAGCGGCCACACGTCGCCGCGGTCGGCGAGCCCAACGTCGGCCAGTGCCCGGTCGGCCCTCGCGAGGGCCTCGGCGCGGGGCAGGCGCGTGCGGGTCAGCCCGTAGGAGACGTTGGTGCGGACATCGCGCCACGGGAACAGGCGCGGTTCCTGGAACGCCAGCGCGGGGGCACCGGCGACGCGGCATTCGCCGGTGTGGTCGGTCGACAGCCCGGCGAGCACCCGCAGCACGGTCGACTTGCCGGACCCGCTGCGGCCGATGAGGGCGACGATCTCACCGGAACCGACCCGCAGCGACACATCGCGCAGGACATGGTGACGGCCGTACCACTTGTCGACACCGCGCAGTTCGGCCGCGGTCGTGACGGATCGTTCGGAGGTGACGGTCATGTGCGGTACCTCAGGGCTCGGCGTTCCAGTGCGCGGACGATCGCATCGGTCCCGATGCCCAGCAGGGCGTAGACGATCAGGCCGAAGATGATGATGTCGATGCGCAGGAAATCGCGTGCGTTGTTGATGAGGAAGCCGATTCCCTTGTCGGCGTTGATCTGTTCGGCCACGATCAGCGTCAGCCACGCGATGGCCAATGACTGCCGCAAGCCCACCAGCACCTGCGGCGCGGCGCTGGGCACGATGATGGTCCGGAACCGCTGCCAGAACGAGAAGCCGAGCACCTGAGCGGTTTCGAACAGTTTGGGGTCGACCTGGCGGATCGCCGAGAAGGTGTTGAGGTACAGCGGGAAACTCACGCCGAGCGCCACCAGCAGCACCTTGGGCAGCTCGCCGATGCCGAACCAGAGTATGAACAACGGGATCAGGCCCAAATGCGGCAGCGCGCGGATCATCTGCATCGGCGGGTCGACGGTGGCCTCGAGCCACCGTGACAATCCCACCGCGGTGCCCAGCGCGACGCCGACGACGCCGCCGAGCAGCAACCCGATGGCGACCCGCGCCCCGGAAACCCGCAGGGCGTCGGCGAGTTGGCCGTTGCGGATCAGCTCGATGCCGGCTTCCACGATCAGCGACGGTGCGGGCAGGACGTCCTGGGAGATCAGGCCGACGGCGCTGCCGAGCTGCCACAGACCCAACAGGACCACCGGTGAGATGACCCGGATGATCGCCCATTTCCGGTCGGTCCACCGGCGAGTGACAGTGGGTGCCGTCGGGGCGGCCGACACACTGGAAGCAGTCACGGTGAGCCGACGTTACGCAGCACCCGGGCGCGCGGAAAGCATTGGAATCGGGCTGAATCAAACGCAATAGTCGAACGCCGGACATGAACCGGCCCCGCGGGAGTGACCGGGTGGAGCACTCCGGCGGGGCCGGGGGTTGCGGTGCGGCGGTCCGCTCAGCCGAACCGGGTCGTGCCGGTGACGAGCTCGGGAGTCACCTCGTGGCCGTTGATGGTCGACCTGAACGCGCCGTTCTGCAGTCGGATCAGCTGCTGGGCCTGCTGCAGCTTGCGCTTGTTGCGCACCTGCGACTGGAACTGTGCCGCGTTGAGCTGCTGCAGTTCGGCCTGCTCGAAGTCGCGGCCGCTGATGCCGCCGTTGAACTGCACGCCGGTGACCGAACCGTCGGGGTGCACGATCCACGACGAGCGCACGCCCTCGAACGCCGCGGTGTACATACCCGCGGGTTCGCTGACCGGCATCGCGGTGAACGTGTAGTTGACGCCGTTCATGGTCAGTTCGCCCTTGGCGTCGGCGGCGGTCATGTCGGCCTTGAGGGTGTCGCGGAACCGCGAGGTGATGTCGAGGTCACCGTCGGCCTGGTTGCCGAAGAACCACGCCTCGTCGTCGACACCGTTGCACGCGTACGCCGTCACCATGTCGCCGTCGACGGCGATGCCGATGCTCATGGTCTTGCCGTCCGGCGTCGGCATGTCGGCCATGTACCGGATGGCCTGGGGCAGCGGCGCGGGCGCCTCGGAGCTGGTGGCCGCCGGCGCGGTGGTCGCCGCCGACGTGGCCGTCTCGGTGGTGCTTCCGCCGGAGCATGCGGACATCGTGCCGAGTGCGACCATGGCGCCGACACCGATGATCAGGGAGCGGAGTTGTTTTCTCATGTGATCAAGCATGGATCCGCCCGGCCCGGCGCACATGAAGAATGTGTGGAGATTGTGTGGAGATCCGCGGGCCGGGCCTTTGCGGTCACTGCCTGGTCACGGCCCGGATCACTCGGCCAGGAACGCCTCGAGGTTCTCCCGGAACACCGGCCACGCCGGTTCGGTCGCGGTCAGCAGGTGGTTGTTGCTGTCCAGTGCCACCATGCGGGAATCGTCGATCAGGGCCGCGAGTTCCTCGCCGAACCGGATGGGCACCCGGTGGTCGTCACGTGAGTGCATCACCAGTGTCGGACAGCGTACTTCCTGCGCCTCGTCGCGTACGTCGATGCGCGCGAACGCCTCCAGGAAGCGCACCGCGTTCTCGGGTGAGGTGGTGCGGCGTTGCAGTTGGTCGAACGCGTCCCAGTCCGCGCGGGTGCCGTCGGGGAGGAACTGCGCGGCGAACACCTGGCGGAACGCCGGGTCGTCGCGTCCCCAACCGACCCGCGCGAGCTCGAGATCCAGTGCGGCCGCGCGTTTCTCCTCTTCGCCGACGGCGCGTACCGCGCGCCCCCGTGCGTACGCTCCGCACAGCACGAGGCGCGTGACGCGTTCCGGGTGCCGGGCGGCGTATGCGGCCGCGACCGCACCGCCCTGCGAAACCCCAAGCAGCGGAAAGCGTTCCAACCCGAGGGCTTCGACCACCGATTCCAGGTCGGCCACCCAGTCCTCGAACGAGAAGTCGCTGGCCTCCCAGTCGGACAGTCCGCAGCCACGCTCGTCGTAGCGGATGAAGGTGTGGTTGCGGGACAGGTCGCGGACCCAGTGACTCCACACCGGGCTCTCGATGTCGTAGCCGAGGTGGGTCATCCAGTTGGCTGCGCGCACCAGCGGCGGGCCCTCCCCCACCACCGCGTACGCGAGTCGGACGCCGTCGCCGGCGCGGCAGAACGCGATGTGCTGGCGTGGCGGGGCCTCGACCGGTTCGGACTCGTCGAGTGCACCGGTGACCGCGGCCGCCTCGTGCTGCTGCATCGGCTGGGCCTGCACCTGCACCCCGGCACCGGTCTCGGTTCCGTCCTGGAGCAGGGTGCCGACGAACTGGTAGCCGCGGCCGCGGATGGTGCGGATGTAGCGCTGGGATTCCCCGTCGTCGCCGAGTGCGCGTCGGGCGGCCTTGATCCGGCTGGTGAGCGCGGCCTCGCCGACGAACTTCCCACCCCACACCGCGTCGAACAGTTCGACCTTGGTGACGAAGCGGTCGTGGTTGGCGACCAGTTGGGTCAGGACGTCGAACACCTGCGGTTCGACGCGGATCACCTCGTCGCTGCGGCGCAGCTCGAACCGCCCGGTGTCCAACACGAAGTCATCGAATCGCCACACCGTCCGCGTCGAATCGGATGCCGATGTTGCGCCTTGAGGGTCAGAAATCGTCGCCACCAACGCAATCGTAGGACCTATCGCCAGCCATCGGCAGCCTTTGCGGCCTGCAGCAAAGCATCGCAGAGTTGCCGTAACTCGTGCGGTTCGGCGCCTTCGTCGACGGCGATCGCGACGTCCTCGGCGGCGCAGCGCACCTGGTACACCCGGTCGGCCAGCTGCGCGGCCTCCTCGGCCGTGAGCACCACCGCGTCCGGTGCCAGCGAGGTGCCTTTGACCAGGGCACGTTGTTCGTAGGCGCGCTGGCGGCAGGACTGCCTGCAGTACTGGCGTCGGCGTCCCATCTGCGCGTCGGGCACCTCCCGTCCGCACCACCGGCACGGCTGCGGACGGTTGCGTCTGCGGGTGGTGGCGGCCGTCGGGGTGGTCATCACCCAGACTGTAGACGGCGATGCATTGTGATCGGCGTATCATGGACGGTCGAGTCGGGAACTTGGCAATGGCAAAAAGCGTTGCATTATCCGGACGAAATCGCGTGATGAGGAGTGATGACGATGGCTGATCGTGTCCTGCGGGGCAGTCGCCTCGGAGCCGTGAGCTACGAGACCGACCGCAACCACGACCTGGCGCCGCGTCAGGTCGCCCGCTACCGCACGGAGAACGGCGAGGAGTTCGACGTACCTTTCGCCGACGACGCCGAGATCCCCGGTACGTGGCTCTGCCGCAACGGCATGGAGGGCACCCTCATCGAGGGTGATGTGCCGGAGCCGAAGAAGGTCAAGCCGCCGCGTACCCACTGGGACATGCTGCTGGAGCGTCGCTCCGTCGACGAGCTCGAGGAGCTGCTCAAGGAGCGTCTGGAGCTGATCAAGGCCAAGCGGCGCGGAAGCTGACGGACTGACGTCTGAAAAAAGCCGCGAGTGTGCATTGCACACTCGCGGCTTTCGCGTTTTCGGATCCGACGTCAGCGGACCACACCCCTGGCCCGGTCGAGCCGGCCGCGGATGCCCCATTCGGCGACCTTGAACATCGCCTCGCGGATGTTGGAGCCGCTCATCTTCGACACGCCGAGCTCGCGCTCGGTGAACGTGATCGGCACCTCGACCACCGAGAAGCCGTCGTTGACGGCACGCCACGTCAGGTCGATCTGGAAGCAGTAGCCCTTGGAGTCCACCGCGGACAGGTCGATCTTCTCCAGCACCTCGCGCCGGTAGGCGCGATAGCCGGCGGTGATGTCGTGGATGCCGACGCCCAACAGCAGGCGCGAATAGGTGTTGGCGGTCTTGGACAGCACCAGCCGTCGCCACGGCCAGTTGCGCACCGTGCCGCCGGGCACGTAGCGCGAGCCGATGGCCAGGTCCGCGCCTGCGTCGACGGCGTCGAGCAGCCGGCTCAGCTGCTCGGGGGCGTGGCTGCCGTCGGCGTCCATCTCGACCAGCACCGAGTAGCCGCGGCCCAGGCCCCAGTCGAAGCCCGCGAGGTACGCCGCGCCGAGGCCGGCCTTGCTGGTGCGGTGCATGACGTGGATGCGGTCTGGGTCGGCGAGTGCCAGTTCGTCGGCGAGCGCGCCGGTGCCGTCCGGGCTGCCGTCGTCGACCACGAGGATGTGCACCTGCGGGTTTGCGTTGTGAACGCGCCCGACGATCAGCGGCAGGTTCTCCCGCTCGTTGTAGGTCGGGATGATCACCAGGGTGCGCTGGCTCGGGCGGACGGTGGCAGGATCCTCCCCCGCACCCTGCGCTCGTTCACCTGGGACGCTCATGTGGCTCCTTCATCGTTTTACGGTCGTCGCCGACCGGCGCCGCCACTTTCTCGGCACGAACTTTCCATTGTGCAGTATGGCGATGAGCAGCGCCGCGAGACCTACGAAGCCCAGCACCGCCTGCACGATGGGACCCCACTTCGTCGCCGGGGTCAGCTCGGTCTTGAGCCGGATCTGGTTGTCCAGGTACGCCGGCTGGAACCACTCGGTGCGTGACAGTTCATGACCGTCGGGGGCGATCACCGCGCTGATGCCGGTGGTGCCCGCGACGATGACGTAGCGGTCATGCTCGACCGCGCGCAGTTTGCCGAACGCCAGTTGCTGTGCGCTCATGGCTTCGTCGAACGTGGCGTTGTTGGAGGGCACCGTGAGCACTTGGGCCCCGTTGAGCACCGACTCCCTGGCGGCGCGGTCGAAGATCACTTCCCAGCACGTGGTGACGCCGATCGGGACGCCCGCGGCGTGCACCACGCCGGTGCCGGTTCCGGGCACGAAGTAGCCGGCCCGGTCGGCGTACGACGACAGGTGTTTGAAGAAGCTCCGCCACGGCAGGTACTCGCCGAACGGCTGCACGATCTGTTTGTCGTGCCGCTCGCCGGGGCCGTCGGTGGGGTTCCACACGATCACCGTGTTGTTGGCGATCGGGTTGTCGGGGGTGTAGCCGTCGGCGCGCACCACACCGCCGACCAGGATCGGCGCGTCGATGGCCTCGGCCGCTGCGCTGATCTGCGCGGCGGCGTCGGCGTTGGCGAGCGGGTCGATGTCCGAGGAGTTCTCGGGCCAGATGACGAACATCGGCTGGGCGGCGCGCCCGGCCTTGACGTCGGCGGCCAGGCGCAGGGTCTCCTTGACGTGGTTGTCGAGCACCGCGCGCCGCTGCGCGTTGAACTCCAGCCCGAGCCGCGGCACATTGCCCTGCACGGCGGCGACCGTGACGGCGGTGTCGTCACCGGCGCCGGTTCCCGATTGGCGCACCTGTGGCCACACCAGCGCGGTGACCAGCAGCGACGCGGCGATCACTACGCCGGGCAGCATCACCGCGGGCGCGGGGACGCCCGGCTTGTGGCCGTGGTTGAACCACCACACGATCTGTACCGCGAGCAGTGTGAGGCTGAAGCCGATCAGCGCGACCGCGAACGACACCAGCGGCGCTCCGCCGATCCGGGCCAGGGCCAGCAGCGGGCCGCCGGTCTGCCCGAAGCTCGCCGCACCCCACGGGAACCCGCCGAACGGGAAAACCGACTTGAGCCATTCGACACCAACCCACAGGGTCGCCAACCACAGCGGCCAACCCGGCAGCCTGGCGGTCACCACCGCGACGAGGCCGAACAGCCCACAGAACAACGCTTCGGCGAAGGACAGCGCCAGCCACGGCACGGCACCGACCAGACCGCTGATCCACGGCAGCAGCGGGACGTAGAACGCGAGCCCGAACAGCACGCCGTAGCCGAATCCCCCGGCCCGGGTGGTGGCCGGGCGGGTGACCACCCAGCCCAGCAACCCCAGCCCGAGGAACGCCGTGAACCACCACCCGATCGGCGGGAAGCTCAGCCACAACGCCAGACCGCCGCCGATCGCGGCGCTCAGCGGGGCCCAGCGGTCGAGCACACCCCGGCCGAAGCGCACGCCGAAGCCCGCGATCCGCCCGCCGGTGCGGGCGGGCTGGGCTTCAACCTCGCCCAACTCGGGTTCGAGGGGTTCCTCGAGGTCGGGGGCGTCGAGGTCGGGGTCGTCGAGGTCTGGGTCGTAGTCATCGTCGGTGACGGCCGGGATCACCTCGGTGATCTCATTGGGCCGTGCCCGGAACCGGTCGAAACGTCTGGCCCGATCGCTAGCCATAGATGACGACACCTCGGTGCACGGTCTGGCGGCAGCGCGGCAGTTCCGCGTCGGCCAGGCGGGGCAGTGCGGGCACGCGGGACCGCGGATCGGTCGACCAGCGCTGCACGGCGTTGGCCGGCGCACTGACCTCGAGCTCGTCGGCATCCCAGATCGCGTAGCTGGCCGGGGCGCCCGGGGTGAGGGTGCCCGACACACCGTCGCGCACACCGCAGGCGCGCCAGCCGCCGCGGGTGGCCGCGGTGAACGCCGCGCGCGGAGAGATCGCGGCCGTCTCGGTGTGGTGCAGCACCGCGGCGCGCACGGTTTCCCACGGATTCATGCTGGTGACGGGCGTGTCCGAGCCGAACGCGATGGGCACGCCTTCGGAAGCCAACAGCGCGAACGGGTTGAGCTGCCGAGCTCGCTGCGGTCCGAGGCGCTGGGCGTACATGCCGGCGTCGCCGCCCCACAGCGCGTCGAACATGGGCTGCACGCTCGCGGTCACACCCCAGGCGCCGAGCTGCGCGGCCTGTGCCGCGGTGACCATCTCCAGGTGTTCGAGGCGGTGGCCGCAGCGTGCGACCGCGGGCGCGCCGTGTTCCCCGGCGACGACCGCGAGCGCGTCGACGACCGCGCTCACCGCGGCGTCACCGATGACGTGGAACCCGGCCGGGATCCCGGCCTGCGTGCAGGCCTGCAGATGTGCGGTGATGGTGTCCTGGTCGAGGTAGCGGTTGCCGCGGGTGTCACCGGCGTCGCTGTACGGCGCGTGCAGCAACGCGGTGCGGGATCCCAGTGCACCGTCGACGAACAGGTCCCCGGCCAGCCCGTGGGCGCCGGTCTCGGCGATCAGCGACTTGGCGTGGTCGGCGTCGCGGGCCGCCTCACCCCACAGGCCGATCACGTCGACGCCGTGGTCGAGTGCGCGCAGTTCCAGCCAGTCGTCGAGGCCGCCGATTTCGGGGCCCGCGCATTCGTGCACCGCGACGATCCCGTGTGCGGCGGCATGGTCGAGAGCTGCGACGCGCGCGTCGTGGCGCTGCCGGGTGGTCAGGTGTGCCCTGGCCGCGGCGCGGATCAGGTGGTGGGCGTCGGCGGTCAGCGGGTCCTGCGGGGAGAACCCGGCCGCGGCGGCCAGATCGGGCACCACGCGGCGCAGCGCGGTGGTCGCGACCGCCGAGTGGACATCGATCCGGGCCAGATAGGCGGGTCGGTCGCCCAGCACGGCGTCGAGGTCGTCGGTGCTCGGCGGGGTGCGTTCCGGCCAACCGGATTCGTCCCAGCCGTGCCCCCACACCGGGCCGTCGCGGTGGACCTGCGCGTGATCGGCGAGGAGTTGCAGACAGTGCCGCAGCGAGGTGGCCGCGCGCAGATCCAGGCCGTTGAGGTTCAGTCCGGTGGCGGTGACGTGGACGTGGCTGTCGACGAACGCCGGTGCGACGAAACCACCTTCGAGGTCGACGACGCGCGCGTCCGGGTGCAGCGTGCGGCCGACGTCGTCGCTGCCGAGCCAGGCGATCACACCGTCGCGGACCGCCATGGCGGTCGCGTCGGGTTGTGCGGGGCTGTGGATCCGCCCGTTGATCAGAAGTGTCGTCAAGGGGTCTTCGGCTCGGGTGTCGGTCAGGCCTTGGGGGGAAGGCGGTTTGGTTCGACCCCACCGGCCGCGTCCGCGCTGTCGGTGACGTCGATGACTTCGCCGTCAATGTAGTCCCCATGCCCGCCGCGGTATCCCGCGGTCCACTGGTAACCCGATGCGGTTGTGATGAGCGGCACGCGCTTGGCGGCCATCGCGGTCAACACCGGCCGCGCGGCGGCCCGTGTCGGCGGCAGCAGCAACAGGCCGCCGAGCACCGAACTGGCCAGACCCGGAACGACGACCAGGACGGTGCCGAGCGCGACGAGCAGACCGTCGGTGACCGCGCCCTGCGCGGTCGCCGCGGTCAGGCCGCCGCTGAGCTTGCGGAGCTGGCGACGTGCCTGGGATCCGGCGAGCACCAACCCGACGACGAACGACGCCAGGAGCAGCAGCACCGTCCAGCCGAAACCGATGGTCGCCACCAGGGCCACCATCACCGCCATCTCGACGAGGGCGTAGACCAGGAACAGTCGCTTAGCCATGTTGGGTCAACGAGCGGCGGGCCCGTGAGGTTCCGAAGACCTCACGCGGGTGTCGCCGGTGCATCCGAGGCCCGCAGTTCCAGCCCGATGTTGCGTTCCATTCCCCGCCGCAACTTGCTGAACAGGTTGAACACCCTGCCCACCAGCCCGTACCGCTTGCCGATGGCGTCGTAGACCTCACCGGTGCGCGACTTGTCGAGGATGTCGGCGTACGCCTCGACCGGTTCGCTCTTCGGGTTGCCGCGGACGTCACAGGCCGCGACGGTGACCCGCGGCGTGTTGCGGATCCGCTTGACCTTCCACGAATGCGCCTGGGTGATCACCACCAGCCGGTCCCCTTGCGGGGCCGCCCAGATCGGGGTGGGTTTGGGCCTGCCGTCCTTGGTGAACGTGGTCAGCAGGATGTACTTGGACTTGGCGACGTCTGCGAACGTGATGGCCACGACTCGAAACTAGCTCAACGCCTGCGGGTCAGCCCTCCAGTTCCCCTTCGGTTTCCAGCAGCACCTGGCGCAGTCCGTCGAGCGTCGCCTTATCCGGTTCGGCCCACATGCCCCGGCTCGCGGCCTCCAGCAGGCGTTCGGCCATGCCGTGCAGCGCCCACGGGTTGGACTCGTTCATGAACTTGCGGTTCTCGTCGTCGAGGACGTATTCGCCGGCCAGCCGCTCGTACATCCAGTCGGCCATCACGTGCGCGGTGGCGTCGTAGCCGAACAGGTAATCGACCGTGGCGGCCATCTCGAAGGCGCCCTTGTAGCCGTGGCGGCGCATGGCGTTGATCCAGCGCGGGTTGACCACGCGTGCCCGGAACACCCGGTTGGTCTCCTCCGAGAGGGTGCGGGTGCGGACCGCGTCGGGCCGGGTGTTGTCGCCGATGTAGGCCGCGGGCGCCTTGCCGGTCAGCGCCCGCACCGTGGCGACCATGCCGCCGTGGTACTGGAAGTAGTCGTCGGAGTCGGCGATGTCGTGTTCGCGGGTGTCGGTGTTCTTGGCCGCCACCGCGATTCGCCGGTAGGCCCGGTTCATGTCCTCGGCGGCGGGGGCGCCGTCGAGTCCGCGCCCGTAGGCGAATCCGCCCCACGCGGTGTATACCTGCGCCAGGTCGGCGTCGTCGCGCCAGTTGCGGCTGTCGATCAGCTGCAGCAGACCGGCCCCGTAGGTGCCCGGCTTGGACCCGAAGATCCGTGTGGTGGCGCGGCGTTGGTCGCCGTGCGCGGCCAGGTCGGCCTGCGCGTGGGCGCGGACGTAGTTGTCCTCGGCGGGTTCGTCGAGTCCGGCCACGAGCGCGACCGCGTCGTCGAGCATCGTCACCACGTGCGGGAACGCGTCGCGGAAGAACCCGGAGATGCGCACGGTGACGTCGATGCGGGGGCGATCGAGTTCGGCGAGGTCGACGGGTTCGAGGTTGACCACGCGCCGCGACGCGTCGTCCCACACCGGCCGGACACCGAGCAGCGCGAGCACCTCGGCGATGTCGTCGCCCGCGGTGCGCATGGCCGAGGTCCCCCACACCGACAGCCCCACCGACCGGGGCCACTGCCCGTAGTCGTCGCGGTAGCGCGCCAGCAGCGAATCCGCCATGGCCACACCGGTTTCCCAGGCCAGCCGCGACGGCACGGCCTTGGGGTCCACCGAGTAGAAGTTGCGCCCGGTCGGCAGCACGTTGACCAGGCCGCGCAGCGGCGAACCGGAGGGGCCGGACGGGATGAAACCGCCGTCGAGGGCGCGCAGCACCTGGGCGATCTCGCATTCGGTGCCCGCGAGTCGCGGCACCACCTCGGTGGCGGCGAATTTCAGGACGCGCGCGACGTCGGTGTTGTCGGTGAGCGTGTCGACAGCCGCGGGGTCCCAACCGGATTCCTGCAGGGCCGCGACGAGTTCACGGGCCCCGGCTTCGGCCGCGTCGACCGCGGCACGGTCGTCGCTGCCGTCCTCGACGAGCCCGAGCGCCTGCCGCAGGCCCGGCACCGTCTGCTCGCCGCCGAACAGCTGGCGGGCCCGCAGGATCGCCAGTACCAGGTCGAGTTCGCTTGCCCCCGTTGGTTTCTGGCCGAGAACATGCAGGCCGTCGCGGATCTGCACGTCCTTGATCTCGCACAGCCAGCCGTCGACGTGCAGCAGCATGTCGTCGAACGAGTCCTCGTCGGGACGGTCCTGCAGGCCGAGGTCGTGGTCCATCTTCGCCGCGCGCATGAGCGTCCAGATCTGCTGGCGGATCGCGGGCAGCTTGCCGGGATCGAGAGCCGAGACGTTGGCGTGCTCGTCGAGCAGTTGTTCGAGTTTGGCGATGTCGCCGTAAGTTTCGGCGCGCGCCATCGGTGGGATGAGATGGTCGACCAGGGTGGCGTGGGCGCGGCGTTTGGCCTGCGTGCCCTCCCCCGGGTCGTTGACCAGGAACGGATAGATCAGCGGCAGGTCGCCGAGGGCGGCGTCGGTGCCGCAGGCCGCGGACATGCCGAGTGTCTTGCCGGGCAGCCATTCCAGGTTGCCGTGCTTGCCCAGGTGGATGACGGCGTCGGCGCGGAAGGAACCGGGGAACGCGCAGTCGAGCCACCGGTAGGCGGCCAGATAGTGGTGGCTGGGCGGCAGATCCGGGTCGTGGTAGATGGCCACCGGGTTCTCACCGAACCCGCGGGGCGGCTGCACCATGATCACCAAATTGCCCGCCCGCAGCGCGGCGATGACGATCTCGCCGTCCGGGTCGCGGCTGCGATCCACGAACAGCTCACCGGGCGGCGGGCCCCAGTGTTCGACGACCGCGTCGGCCAGTTCGGCGGGCAGGGTCGC
Organism: Mycolicibacterium goodii; assembly: GCF_001187505.1. Next base: position 4,429,112 of record NZ_CP012150.1, on the reverse strand, counting down.
GAACCACTCGCGATAGTCCTTGGCGGGCACGCGGATCGGGTTGCGCGCCAACTGTTCCTCGGTCAGCCACTCGGCGTCCTGCCCGCCGCGTTCGATCAGGGCGTGGATCAGCCCGTCCCCATCGCCGGAGGCGACGCCGGGGATGTCGTCGTCGGCGCCGAGGTCGTAGCCGTGGTCGCGCATCGCCCGCAGCAGCGCGACCGCGCTGGCCGGGGTGTCCAGTCCGACGGCGTTGCCGATGCGTGCGTGTTTGGTCGGGTACGCCGAGAACACCAGGGCCACGCGTTTGTCCGCGGCCGGAATGGATTTCAGCCGGGCGTGCCGGACCGCGATGCCGGCCACGCGGGCGCAGCGCTCGGGGTCGGCGACGTAGGAGATGAGGCCCTCCTCGTCGATCTCCTTGAACGAGAACGGCACGGTGATGATGCGCCCGTCGAATTCGGGCACGGCCACCTGCGTGGCGACGTCGAGCGGTGAGAGGCCGTCGTCACTGGCCGCCCAGTCCGATTTCGAACTCGTCAGGCACAGCCCCTGCAGGATCGGGATGTCGAGGGCCGCCAGATGCGCGACGTTCCAGGAGTCGTCGTTGCCGCCCGCGCCGACCGTGGCCGGGGTGGCGCCGCCGGCCGCGAGCACCGTGGTGATCAGGGCGTCGGCGGTGCTGAGCAGTTCGAGCAGTTCGGGTTCGGCAGTGCGCAGCGAGGCGCAGAACACCGGCAGCGGGCGGCCGCCCGCGTGCTCGATCGCCTGGCACAGCGCATCGACGTAGGCGGTGTTGCCGGCCAACTGTTGGGCCCGGTAGTAGAGCACCGCGACGGTGGGAGCGCCGTCGGCGCCGGCCGGCGCGTCGGCGCGTTCGAGGATGCCCCAACTGGGGGTGACGACGGGCGGCGCGAAACCGAACCCGGTCATCAGCAGGGTGTCGGACAGGAAGGCGTGCAGGTTGCGCAGGTTTTCCACCCCGCCCTGGGCGAGGTAGATGTGGGTCTGCAGGGCGGCGCCCTGCGGTGCGGTGGAGTGCCGCATGAGTTCGGCGTCGGGGCTCTGCTCACCGCTGACCACGACGGCGGGCACACCGCTGGCGACGACGGTGTCGATGCCGTCCTGCCAGGCGCGGTAGCCGCCGAGGATGCGGACGACGGCGATGTCGGCCTCGCCCAACAGCTCCTGCAGTTCACCGTCGACGAGGCGCGACGGGTTCGCCCACCGGTAGCCGGCCCCGCTGGCGCGGGCGGTGATCAGATCGGTGTCCGAGGTCGACAGCAGCAGGATCGTCGGGTCGCTCGGGACTGATTCGCGTGGGTCAGACACCCACCATTCGTACCGCACCGACGGTCACGCCGGTGACGTCGGTACGGTACCTGCTGGTCAAAGCTGCATCTCGCCGAAGCGCTCGTGCCAGGACTGGCGGTACGGGCGGCCCGCGAGCGCGACGAGCAGGGCGACGACGGCGACGAACACACCGAATGCGACCATGAGCGCGTCCTTTCTGGAACCTGTTTCAATTTCCCGGTACCCGCGGTCCGGGTTACCGGCTGCGAAGTTACCCCGGTCGGCCGGCGAAATGGTCAATCTGTAAGGGAGCGAACAGCTTCCGAAACCATGTGACGGATGTCACAAATGCCGGGTGGGCGCGATCTCCCACCGCAGCGGATCGACGAACGGGCGCAGCACCGCAAGGTAGGCCACCCCCACCGCGACAGGTGCGATGAGCGGCAGCCACGGCAGGGTCACCGGCCATAACCCCACCGGCATGGCAATCGCGGTGAATGCCAAGGCACACAACATCATCGGGGGTGTGGTGGTGAGCACACCGGATCCGGCGGCGTGGCGGATCGCCAGATACACCGCCGCCGACAACCCGGCCAGCGCGGCATGGACAACGTCGGGTTGCGACAGCGCGAGCGCCGTCGCGGCCGCCAGAACCGCGCCGGTGGCCGCGGGCCGCCACGCCAGGCCCACCGCAGTCGCGGCGGCGGAGGTGGCCGCCGCCAGCAGCGCCGGACCGTCGGCGGGTGCGGCCACCGCGGCAGCCATCAGCAGGCCGAACACCGTCGAGAACAGCAGCGGCGCGGGCTGGGCGCGCAGCCGGACCTCCGCGGTCATCGGGCACCCCGCCGGTGCCGGTCCGGGATCAACCGCATCACATCCTGCAGCGGGATGTCGTGACGCCAGTGCACGACGTCGATGCCGATCGTGCTCATGTCGCGGTACATGGCCGAACGCTGCAGCGCCCACAGCCGCGGGATCAGCGGATCGAGGCCCTCAGGGGCGTCGAACGGTGCACCCTCCAGGACGTCGACGGCCACCACGGTGTGGCCGTGCTTGCTCAGTTCGATCAGCGCGAAGGCGAACTCGGTGTTCAGCAGCGTGGAGAACGCGACCACGATCGCACCGGGCGGAACCGCGGCACGCGGCGCGAGGGTCCCGGTGGTGGTCTCGAACCCGCCGCCTGCCCCGAGGATCGCGTCGAGCACGCGGTAGAACTGCCTGCGCCCGATGTCGAGCCCCAGCCACCGCGGCTGCCGACCACCGAGCGCCACGATGCCTGCGCGGTCGCCGCTGCGCAGCGCGCTCTGCACCACCTGCGCGGCACCGCGGGCGGTGCGTTCGGTGGCCTGCGTGGCCGGGCCGGGCGCCTGATCGTGGGTGTCGATCAGCACCACGACGTCGCCACCGCGGTCGGTGAGCCGCTCGGTGACGTGCAACCTGCCGCGCCTGGCGCTCACCGGCCAGTTGACGGTGCGCAGGTGATCCCCCGGTACGTAGGCCCGCACGTCGGCGTACTCCACCCCGGGGCCGGTGTGCCGCGTCAGGTGCGTGCCGAGCCGGTCGGGCAGCTCGGCGCGCGGCATCGGCGTGAGATGCGGCGCGGCCAACGGGAACACATACAGCTCGGCGGCGTCGACGGTGCCGGTCGCGGTCAGCAGTCCACCGGGTGCGGTCACCGTGAGGTGCGCCCGCAGCGGGTAGCGGCCCCACCGCGACGCACTCGCGGTCACCGCCACCTCCTGTGCCCCCGCGCCGCCGGCAGGGTCGAGCCGCAGTCCCTGCACGCTGCCCGCCCTCAGGCAGGCGTCGGCACCCGCGCTCACCCGCACCCGCACCGACACCTCGACGGTCTCGTTCTCGAAGCACCGCACCGTGCCGGGCTCACCGGCCACCTCGACCGTGACGCGGGGCCGCTGCCAGTACGACGAGCACAGCGCGCCGAGCAGTGGTGCGGCGAAAATGACCAGGTGCCAACGGAATCCGACCACCGCCAGCAGCATCGCGGCTGCCGCGGCGGTGGCCATGGCCCTGGTCAACGGTGACGCGGTCCACCGCAGCGGTACCGCCACACCGCCGGTCATGGCGGGTTGCCTGCGCGGGGCACCGGGAGCCGGCGCAGCAGTTCGTTCATGACGTCGGCGCCGTGGATGCTGCGCACCCACATCTCGGGACGCAGGCTGATGCGGTGCGCCATCGCCGCGACCGCAAGCGTCTTGACGTCCTCGGGAATGACGAAGTCCCGCCCGAGCAACAGCGCCCTCGCCCGCGCGAGTTGCACCAGGTCGAGTTCGGCGCGTGGGCTGGCGCCGACCGCGACCTGCGGGTGGTGTCGCGTCGCGGTCGCGAGCGCCACGACGTACCGCAGCACATCGTCGTGCACGCTGACTTGTTCGACCGCCTCCCGCATCTCCAGGAAGCGCGGGCCGCCGACCACCTCGGTGACCGCGGCCTCGGCCGAGCCGCGGTCCAGGCGGCGGCGCAGCATCGCCGTCTCGTCCGGTTCGGACAGGTATCTGAGTTCCAGACGCACCGAGAACCGGTCGAGTTGCGCCTCGGGCAGCGGATAGGTGCCCTCGTACTCGATCGGGTTGTCGGTGGCCAGGACGATGAACGGCGCGGGCAGCCGGTGGGTCTGGCCGTCGATGCTGACCTGCCCTTCGGCCATGGCCTCCAGCAGCGCGGCCTGGGTCTTGGGCGGGGTGCGGTTGATCTCGTCGGCCAGCAGCAGGTTGGTGAAGATCGGGCCGGGCCGGAATTCGAACCGGCCGGACTGCATGTCGTACACCGTGGAGCCGAGCAGGTCCGCGGGCAGCAGGTCGGGTGTGAACTGCACCCGGGTGAACTTCAAACCCAGTGCGGCGGCGAAGGATCGGGCGATGAGCGTCTTGCCGAGACCGGGCAGGTCCTCGATGAGCACGTGCCCGCGGGCCAGCAGGGTCGTCAGGATGAGGGTGAGCGCGTCGCGCTTGCCCACGACCGCCTTCTCGATCTCGTCGAGCACCGACCGTGCGGTCGCCGCCGTGGCCACGTCCACTTTCGCCTGACTGGTCACAGCTGCTCCAATCGTTGCAGGATCTCGCCGAGCACCGCGCGCCCCGGCCCCGGTTCGTCGTCGTGGGCGGAGGTGACGTTGTTCGGATCCACCCACTGCCACAACCGGTCTCCGAACAGCATCCGGCCTGCGGCACCGAACGCCGACCGGTCCCCGACCAGCCGTTGCCCGGTGGCCGCCGCGAACTCCCTGGCCAACCGCGGCCGCAGATGGCGGTCCCACTGGCTGCGGGTGGAATCGGCTCGGCTGATGAGAATCTCGGTCTCCGACTGCCAACGCGCGAGCAGTTCGGCCGCGTCCTGTGCTGCCGTGCTGCGCTCGTCGGTGGGAGGATCGTCGCGCAACGCCCAGCGCACCGCGATCAGCAGCACAGCGAGCGCACCGCCGGTGGCCCAGCCGATCACGGCGCGGTCCGGCACCGCGAGCGCCGCGAGTTCCACGACGGCCAGGAGCAGAAACCCCGCCACGACAAGGCGTTTCATACCGGGCTCCGCAGATCGGCGTGGACGCGCCGCAGCGCGGCGACCGCGGACGCGCGGTGCGTCTCGGTCATCCGGTGCCTGCTGAACCGCGCCTCGGCGAACAACTCGACGAGTTCTGTTGCGCCCTCGGCGTTGAGCGCGTGATGCGCCACGGCGCGCGCGAGCACCTCCGACGGGGTGTCCGAGTCCTGCGGCGCCGCGCCGGGAGCCCGGGCCAGGCCTTCCTCCATCGCGGCATAGCACGCGATGATCGCGGTTCTGGGGTCGCGGCTGAGATCCCCGATCTCGGCGAGCCCCAGTTCGGTTGCCCGCGCGAGGGTTTCGGAGTTCCTCGGGCGCACCGGCTCGAACGGTCCGTCGCCGACCCGGTGCAGGTAGGCCGCGGCGCGCTGCCGGGCGCGCAGGACGGTTCCGGTCGCGATGAGCAGCAACATGATCACACCGGCCACCGCGAGCACACGAAACGCGCTGTTGTCCGCCGCGGGCGGCGCAGCAGGCTCCCCGGGAGCGCCCGTGGTGTCCGGTGTCGCCCCGCGATCGGGCGGCGGCACTTCGGACGGGTCGGTCAACCGGGTGAGCAACACCGCGACCGACAGCCAGCAGATCAGGACGGCCAGCCCCAGCAGAACCCAGCGCCACTGCAGCCGCATCCGCAGCCCGCCCAGCGCGGCCCCGCCGATGTCGTCGGCGGCACCGGGTCGGCGGGCCTTGCGCGGCGCGGTGAGTATCGCAAAGGCGAATCCCGCGAGCCCCACCGCGAGCAGAGCGATGACCGCGACAAGGGTGGCGGGTGAATCGGTGTGGGTCTCGGCCGGGGCGCGTCCGCCGCCGGGTAGGTATCCGCGCAGCGCGATCCCAGCGGTCACCATGAGCACGAGCACTGTGGCCACGCGCCCCGCGGCATTGTGCAAACCGGGCATCGCCTGGTCAATCGTCGCACGATTTCAAATCTCGGCCAGCGAAACTGTTCACTCGGTCGTGCGCGCCCGGCCTAATGACTGGGTGAGTGAACTTCGTGCGACAACCCCGGCCGACTTCACCGTCACCAGGCTCGGGGCACACATCGGTGCCAGAATCGACGGCGTGCGCCTGGGCGGCGACCTGTCCCCCGCGGCCGTCAGCGCCATCAACGCCGCGCTGCTCGAGCACAAGGTGATCTTCTTCTCCGGTCAGGACCACCTCGATGATGCCGGACAACTGGAGTTCGCCAAGCTGCTCGGCACGCCGACGGTGGCCCACCCGACCCTGGCCGAGGGCTCCGAGCAGTTGTTGCCGATCGACTCGCGCTACGACAAGGCCAACAGCTGGCACACCGACGTCACATTCGTCGACCGGATCCCCAAGGCCTCGCTGCTGCGCGCGGTGGCCCTGCCCAGCTACGGCGGCACCACCGCGTGGGCCTCGACGGAGGCGGCCTACGACCAGCTGCCCGCGCCGTTGCGCACGCTGGCCGAGGGCCTGTGGGCCGTGCACACCAACCGGTTCGACTACGCCGACAGCGCGATCACCGCCGAACAGCGCGGATACCGTGAACGGTTCGAATCCGACTACTACGAGATCGAGCATCCGGTGGTGCGGGTGCACCCCGAGACCGGCAGGCGGGTGCTGCTGCTCGGCCACTTCGTGAGGTCGTTCGTCGGGCTCAAGGACACCGAGTCGGCGGCCCTGTTCCGGCTGTTCCAGGACCGCATCACCCGGCTGGAGAACACCGTGCGGTGGAACTGGCAGCTCGGCGACGTCGCGATCTGGGACAACCGCGCCACGCAGCACTACGCCGTGGCCGACTACGACGACCAGTACCGCAGGCTCAACCGCATCACGCTGGCCGGTGACATCCCGGTCGACGTGTACGGCGAGCGCAGCCGCGTCATCGCGGGCGACGCGGCGAGTTACTCACCGGTGGACAGCCCCGCGGGCGCGGTCGCCCTGGCCGGCTGAGCTTCCACAGCAGGTTCCTACAATGGGTCCGAGTATGACTCGGACCCGTGACCAGGATGCCTGCCCCGGCGCACTGACCGTGCACCAGGCCGCCGACGGCGCGTTGGTGCGCATCCGGCTGGCCGGCGGCGCCATCACCGCGGCGCAGCTGGCCGCCCTGGCGGACGTGGCGAGCAATTTCGGTTCTCCCGCAATGGAACTCACCTCCCGCGGCAATATCCAGATCCGAGGGCTGACCGACACCGACGCCGTGGCGGCGGCGCTGGCCGACGCCGGGTTGCTGCCGTCCCCGACGCACGAGCGTGTGCGCAACATCGTGGCCTCGCCGCTGTCGGGCCGCTGCGGCGGCGTCGCCGACGTTGCGGCGCTGGTCACCGAGCTCGACGCGGCGATCCAGGCCGAACCCGACCTGGCCGGGTTACCGGGCCGGTTCCTGTTCGGTCTCGACGACGGGCGCGGCGACATCTCCGGCCTGGGCCCCGACGCCGGGGTGCACATGCTCGATGCCGACGCGGGCGCGTTGCTGCTGGGCGGCGTCGACACCGGGGTCCGGATCCCGCGTGCCGAAGTGGTGCCCACGCTGGTCACCGTGGCCCGCCGCTTCGCCGCGGGCCGCGGAAAGGCCTGGCGCGTCGGCGAACTCGAGGACCGGTCACTGTTGTTGGCGGGGCTGACGCCGGCCGTTCCCGGCGGGCAGCGCTGGGCACCGACGGTGCGGCCGCCGGTCGGCTGGATCGAGCAGCGCGACGGCCGTGTGGCGCTGGGCGCCGGGGTCCGGCTGGGTGTGTTCTCGGCCCGCGATGCGCAGTTCCTGGCCGCGATCGAGGCGCCGATCGCGATCACGCCGTGGCGCTCGGTGCTGGTGTTCGACCTCGACGAGAGCGTGGCCGACACCGCGCTGCGCGTGCTCGCCCCGATGGGTCTGGTGTTCGACGAGAACTCGCCCTGGCTCGACGTCAGCGCGTGCACCGGCAGCCCGGGGTGTGCGAAGTCGCTGACCGATGTCCGGGCCGACGCCGCGGCAGCGGCGCAGGACACAGCCGCGGCAGCGGCAGCGGCGCAGGAACCGTATTCGGGTCACCGGCACTTCGTGGGCTGTGACCGGGCCTGCGGCAGCCCGCCGGTCGGTGACGTCCTGGTCGCCACCGAGGACGGATACCGACTGCGCATCGCGCCCCCGTAAGGTTGGCGGGTGCTTGACTACATCCGCGACGCCGCCGAGATCTATCGGCAGTCGTTCGCGACGATCCGCGCCGAAGCCGACTTGTCCCGCTTCCCCGCCGACGTCTCCCGCGTCGTGGTCCGGCTGATCCACACCTGCGGTCAGGTCGACGTCACCGACCATGTGGCCTTCACCGACGACGTCGTCACCAGGACTTACGCCGCCCTCGCGGCGGGTGCCCCGGTGCTGTGCGATTCGTCGATGGTCGCGGCCGGGATCACCCGGTCGCGCCTGCCCGCGGACAACGAGGTGGTCTCGCTCGTCGCAGACGGCCGCGCTCCCGAACTCGCCGCGCGCATGGGCAGCACGCGTTCGGCGGCCGCGGTCGACCTGTGGGCCGACCGGCTCGGCGGTGCGGTGCTCGCGATCGGCAATGCGCCGACGGCGCTGTTCCGGGTGCTGGAGCTGCTCGACGAGGGCGCACCCACCCCGGCCGCGGTGCTCGGCGGGCCCGTCGGCTTCGTCGGCTCCGCGCAGTCCAAGCAGGAGCTGATCGAGCGTCCACGCGGAATGTCCTATCTGGTGGTGACCGGCAGGCGCGGCGGCTCCGCGATGGCCGCGGCCGCCGTCAATGCGATTGCGAGTGAGCGGGAATGACCCAGAACCGAGACACCCGGAAACGAGGCACCCTGTACGGCGTCGGGCTCGGCCCCGGCGACCCGGAACTGGTGACCGTGAAGGCCGCCCGCGTGATCGGCGCCGCCGACGTGGTGGCCTACCACAGCGCCAGGCACGGCCAGAGCATCGCGCGCGGTATCGCCGAGCCCTACCTGCGGTCCGGGCAGCTGGAGGAACACCTCGTCTACCCGGTGACCACCGAGACCACCGACCATCCCGGCGGATATGCGGGCGCGATGGAGGACTTCTACGCCGAGGCCGCCGAACGCATCGCGGCCCACCTCGAAGCGGGTCGTGATGTGGCGCTGCTGGCCGAGGGCGACCCGCTGTTCTACAGCTCCTACATGCACATGCACACCCGGCTCACGCAGCGGTTCGACGCCGTGATCGTGCCGGGTGTGACGTCGGTGAGCGCCGCGTCGGCCGCGACGGGCACACCGCTGGTGCAGGGCGACGAGGTGCTCACGATCCTGCCCGGCACGTTGCCCGCCGACGAACTCAAGCGCCGCCTGGCCGACACCGACGCCGCGGTGGTGATGAAGTTGGGCCGCTCGTACACCCGTGTGCGCGAGGCACTTTCGGCCACCGGGCGGCTGGACGACGCGTACTACGTCGAGCGGGCGAGCACCGACCGGCAGAAGGTGGCCAAGGCGGGTGCGGTCGAGGCGGCCAAGGTGCCGTACTTCTCGTTGACCATGGTCCCCGGCAGCGGGCTGCACCCCGACCGGCAGCGCACCGAGCGCGGCAGCGTGGTTGTCGTCGGCCTCGGCCCCGGCGACCACGACTGGATGACGCCGCAGAGCCGACGGGAGCTGGCCGCGGCCACCGACCTCATCGGTTACGGCCCCTACCTGGACCGGGTCGGTCTGCGGCCCGGTCAGCGGCATCATCCCAGCGACAACACCGACGAACCCGAACGCGCTCGGCTGGCCTGCACGCTGGCCCAGCAGGGGCACGCGGTCGCGGTGGTGTCCTCGGGCGACCCGGGTGTCTTCGCGATGGCCACCGCGGTGCTCGAAGAGGCCAAGCAGTGGCCGGGTGTCGAGGTGCGGGTGGTCCCGGCCATGACCGCCGCGCAGGCCGTCGCGAGCCGGGTCGGCGCGCCGCTCGGCCACGACTACGCGGTGATCTCGCTGTCCGATCGGCTCAAGCCCTGGGAGGTGATCGTCGAGCGGCTGACGGCCGCCGCCAAGGCCGATCTGGTGCTCGCGATCTACAACCCGGCGTCCAAGACCCGCACCTGGCAGGTCGGTGCCATGCGTGAACTGCTGTTGCAGCACCGCGACCCGAGCACGCCGGTGATCATCGGGCGTGCGGTGTCCGGTGCGCGGCCGGGTGAGAGCGAGCGCGTGCGGGTGGTGCGCCTGGCCGAACTGGATCCGGCCGAGGTCGACATGCGGTGCCTGCTGATCATCGGGTCGTCGCAGACCCAGTGGTACAGCGCCGCGGTCAACGACGCCTCGGAGGATCGAGTGTTCACCCCGCGCACCTACCCGGGCTGACTCGCGTCGACGATCTTTGACTGTTGTCAGGATCGGGGTTAGTGTCCGGCGTCACACCCCTTGAGATGGGAGCGCCGTGGCACATCCGCGCACACCGGTGCGGTCCCCGATCGACCGTCGGCAACCGCAACGCAGCGACCGACGCCGCACCGCGATCCTGGACGCACTCGACGAGCACCTGCAGAAAACGGGTTTCGACGCGCTGAACATCGCCGAGGTGGCGCGTCAGGCCGGCGTCGGCCGTTCGGCGTTCTACTTCTACTTCGAGAACAAGGCCGCGGCGGTCGCGGCGCTGCTCGAACCCATGCACGACGCGTTGCTGGCGGCCAACAACGTCCTGGCCGACCTCGGCCGTCCGCCCCGCGAACGGATCCGCGACACCCTCGATGCGGTGCTGCAGACCGCCGAGGACCACCGCTACCTGTTCCAGGCCATGCTGGAGGCCCGTGGCACCAGCGGCGCGGTCCGGGACATCTGGGACGCGGCCCGGGAGTCGTTCGTGCCCACCGTCTCCGAGGTGATCACCGCCGAACGCGAAAGCGGTCGCGCCCCCGGCGGTGTCGACGCACAGGTGCTGGCCTCCCTGCTGCTGGAGTTCAACGACCGACTGCTCGAGCGGCTCATCATCGGCGGACCGCTGACCCGCGGCCAGCTGCTCGACGGCGCCGCGGCGATGTGGATGGGTGCGATCTACCGGGGCGACGGCGGGCAGGGGCGATGACCGCGGCGGTGTCGATTCCCGGTCGTCCGGCCGACGTCACGGCGTCGTGGCTGTCGCAGGTGCTGGGCGCCGAGGTGGCCACGGCCGGCACCGAACCCATCGGCACCGGGCAGACCGGCGCGACGTACCGGGTCACCGTGACCTACGCGGGTAGCACCGAGCTGCCCGCGACGTTCGCGATCAAACTGCCCTCGCAGGACCACACGGTGCGCGACCGCGTCGCGATCGGCTACCGCTCCGAGCATGCGTTCTACACCAGTCTCGCCGAGCGCGTGCAGATCCCGGTTCCGCACTGCTTCCACTGCGAGATCGCCGACGGGGGCGCTGATTTCGTGCTGCTGCTGGCCGACCTGGCGCCCGCGCAGCAGGGCGATCAGATCGCCGGATGTTCGGTGGCCGAGGCGACCCTGGCGGTGCGCGCCCTGGCCGACCTGCACGGCCCGACGTGGTGTGACCCGCAGTGGGCCAACTTCCCCGGCCTCGCGTTGCCCAAGCCGGAACCGGACTCGGCGAACGGGTTCGGCGAGCTCGCCAAGATGGCCGCCGACATCACCGTCGACAAGCTGGGTGACCGGCTCAGCGCCGAGGATCTCGAAACCCTCACCGCGGCAATGTCGGTGGTGGCCCCGTGGCTGCTGTGCGAGCCGGACCGGTTCGCGGTGCTGCACGGCGACTACCGGCTGGACAACATGCTCTTCGACCCCGACCGCACCCGCGTCACGGTGGTGGACTGGCAGACGCTCGGCTCGGGCCTGCCTGCCCGCGACCTGGCGTATTTCACCGCGACCAGCCTGCTCCCGGCCGACCGCGCGACGGCCGAACGAGATCTGGTCGACGAGTACCACCGCGCGTTGCTGGCGCACGGCGTCACCGGCCACGACCTGCAGACGTGTTGGCGCGACTACCGCCTCGGCATGGTGCAGGCCCCGTTGATCACGGTGCTGGGGTATGCGTTCGCGTCGTCGACCGACCGCGGCGACGACATGATGGTGGTGATGGCGCAGCGCGGCTGTCAGGCCATCCGCGAACTGGGCACCCTCGATCTCATCGACGCAGCGAACTGACCCAGTCGCGCGCCGCCTGGACCGTGGCGACGCTGCGCACCCCGGCAGGCAGCGGCGGGCGGTCCACCATGATCACCGCCACCCCGGCCGCGGCGGCGGCGTCGAGCTTGGGTTGAGTCATCGCCCCGCCGCTGTTCTTCGTCACCAGCGCGTCGATCCGATGTTCGCGCAGCAGCGCGAGTTCACCCTCGTGGTGATAGGGCCCGCGCGACAGCACAAGCTCATGACGTGCGGGCAGGGTGTCCGGGTCGGGTGCGGTGACGGCGCGGATCAGAAACCAGGCGTCGACGTCGCGGAACGCCGCGGTCCCTGAGCGTCCCGTGGTCAGGAAGACCCGCGAAAAGCCGTGCCGCACCACGGCTTCGGCCGCCTCGATGTCGGAGGCGACGACGATCGCGTCGCCGGGGGACCATGCCGGACGGGCCAGCACGAGATGCGGCAGTCCCAACTCGGCGCACACCTGCGCGGCGTGCGCGGTGATGGTCGCGGCGAACGGGTGGGTCGCGTCGACGACGGCGTCGATGTTCTCCTCACGCAGCCAGCGGCGCATGCCCTCGACCCCACCGAAGCCGCCGATGCGCACCGGGCCGACCGGCAGAGCCGGATCCGGGACCCGGCCGGCCAGCGAGCTGATCACGTCGACCTCGGGGTGCAGCGCGCCGGCCAGCGCACGGGCCTCGCCGGTGCCGCCGAGCAGCAGAACTCTCATCGGCTCAGTGCCTGCTGCCGCGGCGCCGGGTCGGCGAGTACAGATAGCTGTCGGTGAATCCCTCGGCGGCCAGCACATCGCCCACGACGATCACCGCGGTGCGGGTCACGTCGGCGGCGTGCATCTGCTCGGCGATGTCGGCCAGCGTGCCGCGCAGCACCACCTCCTGCGGCCAGCTCGCGAATGCCACCACCGCACAGGGGGTTTCGGGCCGGTAGCCGCCGTCGAGCAGCTGCGGCACGACATTGTCGATCTGCGCGGCCGCCAGGTGCAGCACCAGCGTCGCCCCCGGCGCCGACAGCGTGCGCAGATCCTCACCGTCGGGCATCGCCGTGGACAGCGTCGCGACGCGGCTCAGCGTCACGGTCTGCGCCACCCCCGGCACGGTGAGCTCACGGCCCAGCGCCGCCGCGACCGCGGCGAAAGCCGGTACCCCCGGCACGATCTCGTAGCCGATGCCGAGCGCGTCGAGCCTGCGGCACTGTTCGGCCAGCGCGCTGTAGATCGACGGGTCGCCCGAATGCAGCCGCGCCACATCGAGTCCGGCGCCCTCGGCCGCGACGAGTTCGTCGATGATCTGGTCCAGGTTGAGCGGGCCGGTGTCGATCACCTTGGCGTCGGGCGGGCACAGCGCGAGCAGATCCTCGGGCATGATCGATCCGGCGTACAGGCACACCTTGCAGCTGCCGAGCAGTCGCTGGCCGCGCACCGTGATCAGGTCAGGTGCGCCGGGACCGGCGCCGATGAAGTAGACCGTCATCCCTTGACCACCGACCACTGGGTCACCGGCAGCGCCGGACGCCATGCGGTGAAGCCGCCGACCGGCCCGCCCTGGTAGTGCTGATACCGCCGCAACTCGCCGCCTTTCTGTGAATACCATTGTGCGACAACGGCTTCTGATTCCACCGTCACCGCGTTGACCACCAGCCTGCCACCCGCGGGCAGCCGGTCGAAGCAGGCGTCCAACACGCCGGGGCCGGTCACGCCGCCGCCGACGAAGATCGCGGTCGGTTCCGGCGCACCGTCGAAGCACTCGGGCGCCGCGCCGCGCAGATCGACACGGACACCGAACGCCTCGACGTTGCCGCGGATGCGGTCCCGCCGCTGCTCGTCCCGTTCGAACGCGACCGCGGTGCAACCCGGTGCGCTGCGGCACCATTCGATCGCGATGCTGCCCGAACCCGAGCCGACGTCCCACAACCGCTCCCCCGGGCGCGGCCCGAGAGCGGCCAGGGTGACCGCCCGGATGGACTGTTTGGTGATCTGTCCGTCGTGGCCGAACTCGTCGTCCGGTAGCGCATGGGCCCTGCGGTCGTCGGGCCGGTAGGTGATCGCGACGACGTTGAGATCGTCGACGTCGGCGGCGGATGCGGCCAGCCAGTCGGACGCGGTGCCGTCGCGGCGGCGTTCACCGGGTCCGCCCAACTGCTCAAGGACCGTGAACTGCGAGTCGCCACGCCCGGATTCGGTGAGCAGGCCGGCGAGTTGCGTGGGTGTCGACGCGTCGCGCGACAGCACCACCGCACGCCCGCCGCGGCGGACCGCGGTGTGCACCGGAGCGGTGACCAGGCTGATCACCTCGGTGTCGGGCACCGTCCAGCCCATCCGCGCGCACGCCAGCGTCACGCTCGACACGTGCGGCAGCACCCGCACGCGGTCCGCCCCGAACACCCGGATCAGGGTGGCGCCGATGCCGTGACACAGCGGGTCCCCGCTGGCCACCACGTGCACGTCACCTCGGATGTCATCGAACAGCGTGGGCAGGGCGGGCAGCATCGGCGACGGCCACTCGCGCCGCTCGGCGGTCACGGTGCCATCGAGCAGTGCCAGTTGCCGTGGCGCGCCGTACACCACGGTCGCGCGGGCCAGTTCGGCACGCGAGGTCGCCGACAATCCCGCCATGCCGTCCGCCCCGATGCCGACCACGGTGATCATCGGGTGTCCTCGGCTCTTCGCGCAAGCGCTCATCGCGGCAACCTGCGCCACACGAACTGCGGTACGAACCTCGTCGTGAACGCCATCGGCCGGATCACCCACGGCACCCACACCGCGCGCCTGCCCCGCGCCAGCGCCCCGGCCGCCGCCTCGGCGACCTGTGCGGGCGTGCTGGCGAACGGTGCCGGTTCCATGCCCTCGGTCATGTGCCCGATGACGAAACCCGGCCGGACGATCAGCAGGTGCACACCGGTGCCGTGCAACGCGTCGGCCAGACCGCAGGCGAACCCGTCGAGACCGGCCTTGGCCGAGCCGTAGACGTAGTTGGCGCGGCGCACCCGCGCACCGGCGATCGAGGAGAACACCACCAGCCGGCCGTGGCCTGCCGCGCGCATGCGCCGGGCCAGTTCGGTGAGCAGACCCACCTGCGCGAGGTAGTCGGTGTGCACGACCGCGACCGCATGCGCCGCGTCGACCTCGGCGCGGGCCTGATCCCCGAGCACCCCGAACGCCAGCACCGCGGTGTCGATCGGGCCGTGCGCGGATTCGATCGCGTCGATCAACCGTGCGTGTGCCGGGGAGTCGTCGGGGTCGTCGGCGTCGAACTCGCAGGTGTGCACCGCGGCCGCACCCGCGGCGCGGACCGCGGCGACCTGGGGTTCGAGCTGGTCGGCCCGCCGCGCCGCCAGCACCACCGTGTTGCCCGGGGCGAGGCGAAGCGCCAGTTCGGTGCCGATTTCGCTGCGTCCGCCGAATATGACCACGACACGACGATCCGTGTCAGCCGTGTCTTTCACAGCAGCGATTATCACCTGCGCTAGCGTGGACCCCGATGGCTGCATCACGTGGCAAGGCGACCACCCGGCTCACCACCGACGCGCTGGCGTTCCTCACCGAACGTCACCTCGCGATGCTGACCACTCTCCGCTCGGACGGGTCGCCGCATGTCGTGGCCGTCGGATTCACCTTCGATCCCAAGACCCACATCGCGCGCGTCATCACCACCGGCGGCTCGCAGAAGGCCGTCAACGCGCAGGAGCGCGGGGTCGCGGTGCTCAGCCAGGTCGATGGCGCGCGCTGGCTGTCGCTGGAGGGCCAGGCCACCGTGAGCTCCGATCCCGACGCGGTCCGCGACGCCGAACTGCGGTACGCGCAGCGTTACCGCACGCCGCGGGTCAACCCGCGACGCGTGGTCATCGAGGTGCGGATCGAGCGCGTGCTGGGCTCCTCGGAGCTGCTGGACCGCAGCTGACGCCTCACCGCACCGGGACCACGATCAGATCGTGCGGCCGGGTGTTGACCGACAGCGCGCCGTCCTCGGTGACGATGACGATGTCCTCGATACGCGCGCCCCACTGCCCCGGGAAATACACGCCCGGTTCGACGCTGAACGCCATGCCCCGCTCCAGCGGCAGGTTGTTGCCCGCCACGATGTAGGGTTCCTCGTGCACCGACAGGCCGATGCCGTGGCCGGTGCGGTGCACGAACGCCTCGGCAAGACCTTCGGCGGCCAGCACGTCGCGTGCGGCGGCGTCGACCTGCTCGGCGGTCACGCCGGGACGCACGGCCTCGACCGCGGCCCGCTGCGCCTGCTGCAGCAGCGCGTAGCGGCGGGCGACCTCGGGATCGGGCTCGCCGATGCTGTAGGTGCGCGTGCAGTCGGAGTTGTATCCGGGTTCGTACGGCCCGCCGATGTCGACCACCACGATGTCGCCGACCTGCAGTTCCCGGTCGGAGCATTCGTGGTGCGGATCGGCCCCGTTGGGTCCTGAGCCGACGATGATGAACGCCACCTCCGAATGTCCCTCGGCGACAATGGCTTCGGCGATGTCGGCGGCAACGTCGGCCTCGGTGCGGCCCGGCACCAGGAACTCGGGGACCCGCGCGTGCACCCGGTCGATCGCCGCACCGGCCTTGCGCAGCGCGTCGACCTCGGCCTCGTCCTTGATCATCCGCAGCCGGCGCAGCACGTCGGTGGCCAGCACCGGCACCACCCCGAGCAGGCCGGCCAGCGGCAGCAGGTGCAGCGCGGGCATGGCGTCGGTGACGGCGACCTCGCGGCCCGGCCCACCGAGCGCGTCGACCACCAGCTGGTACGGGTTCTCGCCGTCCACCCAATCCCGCACGGCCACACCCAGATCGGTGACGGCCGACTCCTTCAGCGCGGCCAGTTCCAGGCGCGGCACCACGATGGTCGGATCGCCGTGGGCGGGTAGGACCAGTGCGGTCAGCCGCTCGAAGGTCTGGGCCCGTGAGCCCACCAGGTAGCGCAGGTCATACCCGGGGGTGATGACCAGCCCGGCGAGCCCCGCATCGCCTGCGGCCCGGGCGGCGGTCTGCAGGCGCTGGGCGTAGACGTCGGTGCTGAATCGGCTGATGGTCATGACGTCGAGGCTAATCGGGCCGTTGATAGCTTGCGACCTCGACCAGGTTGCCGTCGGGGTCACGGCAGTAATGTGAGGTCATCGGCCCCAGCACGCCGGTTTTCGGCACCGGGCCCTCGGTGATCTCGACGCCGCACGCCCGCAGATGCGCACCCACCGCGTCCGCGCTGCACTCGGCGATGAAACACAGGTCGAGAGCTCCCGGGGCGTCCACGGCCCCGGTGGGCCAGTTCGGCGCCCCGGTCGGGCGCAGGTTGATCTTCTGGTTGGCCGCGCCGGGGAAGCGCAGCGCGACGCGGCCGTCCCCGAACACCTCCCTGCGCATACCGAGCACCCGCATGTAGAAGTCGACGGTGGCCTCGATGTCGCGGCAGTTCAGGACGACATGGTCGATACGGTCGACGGCGAAGGTCATGGTTCACGGTAGCGGGTCCGCGGTCGAGGTAGCCTCATCCGATGCCGCCCAACCCGTTCCGGGCGCCGACGCCAAGGCCGTCACCGCGGCCTGCCACCTGTTGTGGAGGTTCGATTGACCGCCCCGATCCTGCTGCTCGACGGCGCCAGCATGTGGTTCCGCTCGTATTTCGGTGTGCCCTCGTCGATCAAGGCGCCCGACGGGCGGCCCGTCAACGCGGTACGTGGATTTCTCGACGCGATCGCGACGCTGGTCACCCGGGAGCGGCCGCGCCGACTGGTGGTGTGTCGCGACGACGACTGGCGCCCGCAGTGGCGGGTCGATCTGATCCCGTCGTACAAGGCGCACCGGGTCGCCGAAGCCGAACCGGACGGCGTCCCGGACATCGAGGAGGTTCCCGACGAGCTCACGCCGCAGGTCGACATGATCATGGATCTGCTTGACGCGTTCGGCATTCCGACCGCCGGCGCGGCCGGGTTCGAGGCCGACGACGTGCTGGGCACGCTCTCGGTGCGCGAGCAACGCGATCCTGTGGTGGTGGTCAGCGGGGACCGTGACCTGCTGCAGCTGGTGCGCGACGAACCGACCCCTCAGGTGCGGGTGCTCTACCTCGGTCGCGGGTTGGCCAAGGCCACCAAGTGGGGCCCTGCGGAAGTCGCCGAGCAGTACGGGGTTCCGCTCGATCGCGCCGGCGCGGCCTATGCGGAGCTGGCGTTGTTGCGCGGCGACCCGTCGGACGGCCTGCCCGGGGTGGCCGGGATCGGCGAGAAGACCGCCGCGACGCTGCTGGCCAAACACGGCTCGCTGCGGAACATCCTGGCCGCGGCCAACGACCCGAGATCCGGTCTGGCCAAGGCGCATCGCAGCAAACTGTTGGGCGCGCTCGACTACATCGCGGCGGCCGAGACCGTGGTGCGGGTGGCAACCGATGCGCCCGTGGTGTTCTCGACGCCGACGGACACCCTGCCGTTGGCCGCCGGCGACCCGGCGCGGGTCGCCGAACTGGCCGCGGCGTACGGGGTGTCCTCGTCGATCAGCCGGTTGCAGTCCGCGCTGGACCGGTTGCCGGACTGACGCCGGCTACTTCGGCCTGCCGACCTCGTAGGTGCCGTCGTCGTTCTGGAACGTCACGGTGACCTGACGCTTGGTGCCGTCGATGCTGACCTCGCAGGTGAAGGTGTCACCCTTCTTCACCACGGGGTTCTTGCCGCCGTTGCACTTGACGTCCTTGACGTTCTTGGCGCCGTAGCCGTTGGTCTCGTCAGTGAGGATCTGCTGGACCCCGGTCTGCGCCTTGTCGATGTCGAGTTCGGTGGTCACGAACCACTTGGGCACGAGGAAGAACAGGGCCACGGCCACGATGATGACGAGGGCGCCGACGCCGAGGCCGACGTACAGCAACGTCTTCTTGGAACCCTCACCGCCACCGGGCGGGGGGTACGGCCCGAACTGCCCGGGCTGACCGAACTGGCCGGGCTGCTGTCCGTACTGCGGTTGCTGACCGTATTGGCCGGGCTGCGGGTACTGGCCCGGCTGGCCGAACTGTCCTGGTTGCCCGGGCTGGCCCGGCTGGCCGTACTGACCGGGCTGGCCGGGTTGGCCGTACTGACCCGGCTGACCGTATTGCGGCTGTTGTCCGTAGGGCGACTGCTGGCCGAACTGCTCGGTCGACGGGTAAGCCTGTTGCGGCTGACCGAAACCGGGCTGTCCCGGCGGCTGGTACTGCGGATACTGCTGCTGCGGCTGCTGCGTGTAGGCCGGTGGCTGCCATGCCGGGGTGTGGGTGGTGGGGTCCTCGGTACCGCCGGCCGGCGGCTGCCACGCCTCGCCGCCCGCCGGCTGATCCCGGCCGGGCTCGGGTTGCTGACCGGGCCACGGCTGCGCTGGGTCAGATCCCTGCGGTCCGCTCACTTTTTCTCCTTGGTCCTTTTCGCTGTCACCGTTGCCACACACTACCCCGCATCAACAGCGACGACGCCGCGTCGGACGTCGTTGATCGCGCGTTTCGCGGTATTGCGCAGCGCAGGGGTGGGTGCGGCGTTTCGCACCTGGTCGAGCAGATCGAGCACCTGGCGGCACCACCGGACGAAATCCCCTGCCGACAACGGAGAACCGGTCCCGGTGATGTCGGACGCCGCGAGCGCCGACGCGAGGTCGCCGGTGGTGGCCCAGCGGTACACCGCCGTCACGAAACCCTCGTCGGGTTCGCGGCTGGGGGCGATGCGGTGCCGTTGTTCGTCACCGCGCAGCGCCGCAGACAGCCGCCGGGTGCGTACCAGCGCCTGGCGCACACCCGCGGTCGGCACATCCATCCCCGGTGGCACGCCCTGGACGTCGCCGCGGGACTCGTACAGCACGGCCGACAGCACCCCGGCCAGTTCGGCGGGTTGCAGGCCCTCCCACGCCCCGCCGCGCAGGCATTCGGCCACCAGCAGGTCGCTCTCGCTGTAGATGCGCGCCAGCAACCGGCCGGCCTCGGTGACCCGCGGCTCGCGGGCCTCGTCGCCTGTGCCAGGCTCGATGTAGCCGCGCTCGCTGAGCAGCGCCACGATCCGGTCGAACGTGCGGGCCAGCGAGTTGGTCGCCGCGGCGACCTTCTGCTGGATCTGGGCGTTGTCGCGTTCGATCCGCAGATAGCGCTCGGCGATGCGCACCTGTTCCTCGCGGTCGGGCAGTTGGTGGGCGGGATGGCTGCGCAGGCGTTCCCGCAGACCCGCCAGTTCCGGATCGACGTCGCGTTCGGGCGCACCGCGGTTGGCCCGGCGCGACGGCACCAGGCCCGCGGCCGCCGACCGCAGCGCCGACGCCAGATCCTTGCGCACCCGCGGTTGCCGGTGCTCGACGCGTTTCGGCAGCGACATCGAGCCCAGCGGGGCCGACGCGCCCGAATAGTCGGCCGAGGAGATGCGGCCCGCCCATTTGTGTTCGGTCAGCACCAGCGGTCTCGGATCGTCGCGATCCTGCGCGGGTTCCAGCACGACGGCCAGCCCACCGCGCCGCCCGTGTGTGATGGTGATGATGTCGCCGCGGCGCAGATCCGCCAGCGCATCGGTCGCGGCTCTGCGCCGCTGCAGCCGCGAGGCTCGCGACTGGGCGCGTTCGCGTTCACCGATCTTGGCGCGCAGCCGCGCGTAATCGATGACGGCCGAGTCTTTTCCGCCGATCTCGGCGGCCAGCTCGTCGAGCATGCGCTCGCCGCGGCGGATGCCACGGACGAGCCCGACCACCGAGCGGTCTGCCTGATACTGCGCGAACGAGCGTTCCAGCAGTTTGTGCGCCAGTTCGGGGCCCAGCTGCTGCACCAGGTTGATGGTCATGTTGTACGACGGCGCAAACGAACTGCGCAGCGGGAAGGTGCGGGTGGAGGCCAGTCCGGCGACCTCGGCGGGTTCGGCGGTGCTGTCGTCGGGACGCCACAGCACCACGGCGTGGCCTTCGACGTCGATGCCGCGACGGCCGGCCCGCCCGGTCAACTGGGTGTACTCCCCCGGCGTCAGCGGCAGGTGCTGCTCGCCGTTGAACTTGACCAGCCGCTCCAGCACGACCGTGCGCGCGGGCATGTTGATCCCGAGTGCCAGTGTCTCCGTGGCGAAGACCGCTTTGACCAGCCCGGCCGTGAACAGTTCCTCGACGGTGTGGCGGAAGGTCGGCAGCATGCCCGCGTGGTGCGCGGCCAGTCCGCGCAGCAGTCCCTCGCGCCACTCGTGGTAGTCGAGCACGATCAGATCGGACTCGTTGAGGTCGGCGCAGCGCCGGTCCACGATCTCGGCGATGCGGGTGCGCTCCTCTTTGTTGGTGAGCCGCAACGACGACCGCAGGCACTGCTTGACCGCGGCGTCGCACCCGGCGCGGGAGAACACGAACGTGATCGCGGGCAGCAGGCCCGCGGCGTCGAGCGTCGTGATCACCTCGGGTCGGCCCGGTGGCCGGTAGAACTGTGGCCTGCCGCCGCGCCCGCGACCGCGGGGCTGCCAGTCCATGAGCCGGTCGGCCTCGCGCCGATGACTGATGTGGCGCAACAACTCCGGGTCCACCAACGTCGACGACGAGCGCTCGAACAGGTCGAACAGCCGCTTGCCGACCAGCATGTGCTGCGACAGCGGAACCGGCCGGTGCTCGTCGACCACAACGGGGGTGTCGCCGCGCACGGTCTGGATCCAGCCGCCGAACTCCTCGGCGTTGCTCACCGTCGCCGACAGGCTGACCAGCAGCACCTCGTCGGGCAGGTGCAGGATGACCTCTTCCCACACCGCGCCGCGCATCCGGTCGGCCAGGAAGTGCACCTCGTCCATCACCACGTAGGAGAGCCCCTGCAGTGCCTGCGAGTTCGCGTACAGCATGTTGCGGAGCACCTCGGTGGTCATCACGACCACGTCGGCGTCGCCGTTGATGGACTGGTCGCCGGTGAGCAGACCGATCTTCTCCGCGCCGTGGCGGGCGACGAGATCGTTGTGCTTCTGGTTGGAAAGCGCCTTGATCGGGGTGGTGTAAAAGCATTTGCCACCGGACGCGAGCGCGAGGTGCACAGCGAACTCGCCGACGATGGTCTTGCCCGCCCCGGTCGGCGCGCAGACCAACACGCCGTGCCCGTTCTCCAGCGCCTGACACGCCCGCACCTGGAACTCGTCGAGGGTGAACGGCAGCTGGGCGGTGAACGCACTCAGCTGGTCAGGGCCGCCCTCAGGTGGCATCTTCGTCGACCGTCGCGCGCGCCGGACCCGACACCGGGGTCGGCGGCTCGATCGGTTCCACCGGCCCGATGTCGGCGGCCTCGTCCTCGGGCACCTCGAGGGCCGCGCGACGGGCCTTCCTGCGGTCGTTGAGCCGCGCGATCTGGATCGCGAACTCCAGCAGCACCGTCAGCGCGCACGCCAGCGCGAGCATCGAGAACGGATCGGAACCCGGCGTGGCGAACGCCGCGAACACGAACAACCCGAAGATCAGCCCGCGCCGCCACGCCTTCAGCCGCTCGTAGGTCAGCACCCCGACCAGGTTGAGCATGATGATCAGCAGCGGGAACTCGAAGCTGATGCCGAACACCAGCAGCAGGTTGATCAGGAATCCGAAGTACTGGTCACCGGACAGCGCAGTCACCTGCACGTCGCTGCCGACGGTCAGCAGGAAACTCAACGCCTTCGACAACACCACGTAGGCGAGCACCGCACCGGAGATGAACAGCACGGCGCCGAAACTCACGAACGCCATCGCGAAGCGGCGTTCCTTCTTGTACAGGCCCGGTGTGATGAACGCCCACAACTGGTAGAGCCACACCGGGCAGGCCAGCACCACGCCCGCCGCGAGCGCGACCTTCAACCGCAGCATGAACTGGTCGAACGGCGCCGTGGCGAGCAGGCGGCACTGGCCGTCGGGGGCGATGGACGCGCGCGCCGAGTCCGGCAGCGAGCAGTAGGGGCCGCGCAGCCACTCACCGAGGCTGTGGAACCCGAAGGCGCCGTGGGTGTACCAGACGAACCCGATGATCGTGGTGGCCACGACGGCCGCGACCGAGATCAGCAGGCGATTGCGAAGCTCGTGGAGGTGGTCGACCAGCGACATGGTGCCGTCGGGATTGACCCGTGAACGGCGGCGCCGGGGATCGAACTTCTTGAGGATTCCGGGGGTCTGCACAGGCTTAGCGTGGAAGACGAGATCGAGCCGCTACCCGCCCGCGCGGGTCGCCGCGGGGCGGATTCGTCGGCCGCGATCAGGCCGTGTGCCGGTCCGTGGACTGTTGCTCAGGCGCAGTCGTGTCGACGCGCTCGGAGGCAATCGGGGTCGCCGGCTTGACCTCGTCCGATTTGGACTCGGCTTGCATCTCCTTGATCTCCGATTTGAAGATCCGCATCGACTTGCCCAGCGAACGCGCTGCATCCGGCAGCTTCTTGGCGCCGAACAGCAGTACGAACACCGCGATGACAATGACCCAGTGCCAGGGTTGTAGACCGCCCAATTTGGTTACCTCCAGAACGTCGGTGCCGAGTCTACCCGTGCTCGGCGGCTTCGTCGCCGGTGTGCAGAGACGCCTCGCGGTAGGCGAGCAACGCGGCCTCGGCGGCCTGCCGGACCCGGGTGGCCAGTGACTCGGGCGCCAGCACCCGCACCTCGGATCCGAAGCCGAGGACGAACCGGGCCATCCAGTCCTCCGAGGCGTAGGTCATCGTCGCCTGCCACGAGCCGTCGGGCCGTTCGGTGACGTCGCGCATCGGGTAGTAGTCGAACATCCACGCCGCGGTGGCGTCGATCAGCAGCGTGGCCGACGGCAGCGACGGGTCGGCGTCGAACAGCGACGTGTCGGGGCCCGCGGCGACGGCGGGTGGCGGCGGGGCGGCGGGATCGTCGAGCGGTTTGGCGTCGACGATGCGGTCGAACCGGAACAACCGCACCGCCTCGGCGCTGCGGCACCAGGCCTCCAGGTAGCTGTTGTCGCCGACCAGCACCACCCGGATCGGGTCGACCGTGCGGGTGGTCAGCGAGTCCCGCGACGCCGAGTAGTACTCCAGGGTCAGTGCGCGGTTGTCGCGCACCGCGGTGCGCACCGTCGCGGCCGCCCCGGCGGTGGCGCCGTCCTCGCCGATGTCCTCGACGACGGCACCCCGGCTGCCGACCGCGGACTCGATCTTGGCGATCGCGCTGCGCGCGGCCTCCGGGTCGACCATGCCGGGGACGTCGACCAGCGCCCGCAGCGCGACGAGGATGCCGGTGGCCTCGGTGGAGGTGAGCCGCAACGGATGGTCGACGCCTGCCGAGAACGTCACCTCGATGGTGTCGCCGACGAAGTCGAAGTCGATCAGGTCACCGGGGCTGTAGCCGGGCAGCCCGCACATCCACAGCTGGTCCAGGTCGGCGTCGAGTTGCTTACTCGACACGCCGAGCGCGGCGGCCGCCTCCGCGCGCGTGACCTTCGGGTTGGCCTGGAAGTACGGAACCATGTTCAGCAACCGCACCAGCCGCGTCGACACCTGACTCATCGTCGCACTCCTTGTGCGTGAGCCCGCAACCGCGCCAGCACGTCGTCGCGCAGCGAGGCCGGTTCGAGCGCGACCGCGTCGCCGCCGTAGCTCGCGATCTCGCGGGCCAGCCGGTCCCATGTGCCGATGTCGACGGTGATCTCCTCCCCCGCGCGGTCACCCAGGGTGCGCGGGGTGCTGGTCACCGCCTGACGGCGCAGCGCGGTGGCCCGGCCACCGGCGATCCAGATCCGCGCCCGCTCGCCGGTCGGTTGTTCGGCGACGGCGCGGCGCACGATGTCGCGCAGGTTGACGTCCTCGGGTTTCTTCACCGCGCCCGCCGGTCCGATCGGCCGCACCGCGGCGTCGATCCGCGACAGCCGGAAGGTCCTGGTGTCGTGGCGGTCGCGGTCGTGACCCACGAGGTACCAGCGGCCGCGATGGGTGACGACGCCCCACGGCTCGACCGTGCGGGTGGTGTAGTCGGCGCTGCGCGACGGCCGGTGCTCGAACTGCACGGCCCTGCCCTCGTCGATCGCCGACAGCAGGCTCTGCAGCACCTCTTCGGAGCCGCGCACACCGGGCAGCGTCGCCGTCGACGCGATCGCGACTCCCACCCCGTCGGCGTCCACGTCGACACCGGCGGCGCGCAGTTTGAGCACCGCGTTCTGCGTCGCGGTGACCAGTTCCGGCGACTGCCACAGCTGCGTGGCCACCGCGACGGCGGCGGCCTCGTCGGCCGTCAGCCCGATCGGCGGCAGCGCGTAGGAATCCCGGTTGATCCGGTAGCCCTCGGTGGAATCCCACTTGGACACCCGGCCGGTTTCCAACGGGATGCCGAGGTCGCGCAACTCGTTCTTGTCCCGCTCGAACATCCGCGAGAACGCCTCGTCACTGGGACTGTCGGCGTAGCCGGCGACCGTGGTGCGGATCTTCTCGGCGGGCAGATACGTCCGGGTGGACAACAAGGCGATGACAAGATTCATCAACCGCTCGACTTTGGAGACCGCCACCGGGTCAGCTTAAAGCTCACATACTGGCGATCAGCCGCTTGACTCGCTCGTCGACCGACCGGAACGGATCCTTGCACAGCACGGTGCGCTGAGCCTGGTCGTTGAGCTTGAGATGCACCCAGTCGACGGTGAAGTCGCGGCCCGCCTCCTGCGCCGCGCTGATGAACTCGCCGCGCAGTTTCGCGCGCGTGGTCTGCGGCGGGGTGGTGACCGCGGCGTCGATCTCCTCGTCGGTGGTGATCCTGGCGGCCAGACCTTTGCGCTGCAGCAGGTCGAACACGCCGCGGCCCCGCTTGATGTCGTGATACGCGAGGTCCAGCTGGCTGATCTTCGGATCGGACAGCTCCATGCTGTAGCGGTCCTGATAACGCTGGAACAGTTTGCGTTTGATCACCCAGTCGATCTCGGTGTCGACCTTGGCGAAGTCCTGGCTCTCGACCGCGTCGAGCTGACGGCCCCACAGGTCGACGACCTGCTCGATCTGCGTGTTGGGCGCGCGGGACTGCAGGTACTCGACGGCGCGGCTGTAGTACTCGCGCTGGATGTCGAGCGCGCTGGCCTGTCGTCCGCCTGCCAGTCGCACCGCGCGCCGCCCGGTCAGATCGTGGCTGACCTCACGGATGGCGCGGATGGGGTTGTCCAGCGAGAAGTCGCGGAACGGCACGCCCGCCTCGATCATCTCCAGCACCAGCGAGGCCGTGCCCACCTTGAGCATGGTGGTGGCCTCGCACATGTTCGAGTCGCCGACGATGACGTGCAGGCGGCGGTATTTCTCGGCGTCGGCGTGCGGTTCGTCGCGGGTGTTGATGATGGGCCGGCTCCGGGTGGTGGCGCTCGAGACGCCCTCCCAGATGTGCTCGGCGCGTTGGCTCAGGCAGAAGGTCGCGGCCTTCGGGGTCTGCAACACCTTGCCCGCACCGCAGATCAGCTGGCGTGTCACCAGGAACGGCAGCAGCACATCGGAGATCCGGGAGAACTCACCCGCGCGCACGATCAGGTAGTTCTCGTGGCAGCCGTAGGAGTTGCCCGCCGAGTCGGTGTTGTTCTTGAACAGGTAGATGTCGCCGCCGATGCCCTCGTCGGCGAGCCGCTGCTCGGCATCGATCAGCAGGTCCTCGAGGACCCGCTCACCGGCCCGGTCGTGCGTCACCAGCTGCGTGAGGTTGTCGCATTCCGCGGTCGCGTACTCGGGGTGGCTGCCCACGTCGAGGTACAACCGGGCGCCATTGCGGAGAAAGACGTTGGAACTGCGGCCCCACGACACGACCCGCCGGAACAGATAGCGGGCAACCTCGTCGGGACTGAGCCGGCGATGGCCATGGAACGTGCAGGTCACACCGAATTCAGTCTCGATGCCCATGATTCGTCGCTGCACAACATCGAGCTTACGGGTTGCTGCACGGTATGGGTGGGCAAGCAGAACTTTGCGCGCGCCACTTCCCCTCTGCGCGCGGCCGATCCGTGAACCCGGCCCATCGATCCGGCAACCGGATGAGAATTGACCGATGTCGTTGCGCAGCGCTCCGGTGGACGGGTTCCGACTGGCCTTCGACCGGCACGGGGTCCGGGGCGGGCCTCCGGTGATCCTGCTGCACGGCTGGCCCGGTACCCGCCGCGATCACCGGCACGTCGTGCCGCTGCTGACCGACATCGCCGACGTGATCGTGCCCGATCTGCGCGGATTCGGCGGTTCGGACAAGCACGCGGTGTCGGTGCAGCACTTCTACAGCGCCAGCGCGCAGGCCGCGAGCATCGTGGGCCTGATCAACGAGCTGGGTTTGTCCGAGGTGGTGGTGGCCGGGTACGACGTCGGCAGCCGGGTCGCGCAGGGCGTCGCGCGCATGCATCCGCACCTGGTGAAGGCCCTGGTGTTGTCGCCGCCGCTGCCGGGTGTGGGCGACCGCGTGCTCAGCCCGCACGCGATCCACGAGTACTGGTATCAGGCGTTCCATCAGCTGCCGATCGCCGAGCGGATGATCGACGGCAATCCCGACGCGGTCCGCGAATACGTGCGCCATTTCTGGGATCACTGGTCGGGCCCGGACTTCCGGCTGGCCGAGGACGAGTTGGACCGGCTCGTCGCCGACTACGCGCTGCCCGGCGCGTTCACCGCGTCGCTGGGCTGGTACCGCGCCGGCGCAGGCACCGTGGCGCAGTCGCTGGCCGAGCTGCCGCCGGAACGCGCGGTCAAGATCCATGCGAGCACCGATGTGTTGTGGCCGCAACACGATCCGCTGTTCCCGATCCAGTGGTCCGACCGCCTCGAGCACTATTTCCTCGACGTGCGCCTGCACACCGCCGCCGACGCGGGGCATTTCACCCCGCTGGAATGCCCCGACGAGTTCGCTGCGCTGATCCGCGGCGCCATCGGCTGGCAGCGCCCGATCGCCCAGAATTAACGTGCACGACACGCCGAAACGGTGTGCGGTGCACCTCATCGGGACCGGTACACGCTGAGATACCCGGTATGCCACTGACCCAGAAGCGGGCGGCCGCCCTGCTTGCCGCAGGTTTGATCGCGGTGCCGTTGCTGCCGTCGCTGGCCGTCGACGTCACCCCCGCCGACGACTGGCTCGACCTCGAGCAAGGTCAGGAGGTGACCGTGGTGAGCGCCGACGGCGCCGAGGTCGCGATGACCCCGCCGGGCGGCTGGCGCTACCGCGACCGCGGCGGCGACGGCGCGCAACTGCGCACCGACGACGGCGCGGCGGTGCTCATCGAGGTCGTCGACCTCGACGGCCGCGACGTCGACGCGGTCACGCAGCGGCTCATCCGGCGGGGCCGCGTCGGCGGCAGCAACACCGCCATCACCCCGGGTGCGGTCTCGACGGGCGACGGGTCGCTGTCCGGGCGGCCGTGCACGGTGGTGATCGACGATCTCGCCGGTTCGTGCGCCTACCTGTCCGACGGAGATGTCCTGGTGTCCGTGCTGGCGGTCGGCACCGCCGACCACCCAGCGCCCGCGCTCGACGACGTTCTGGACTCGATCACCAGGAGCCGCTCGTGAACACCGCGCTTCTCACCCGCCCCACCACACGCCCGGCGGTGCTGTACCGCCCCGAGTCGGCGGTGTTCTGGGTTTTCGTCATCGCCCTGGTGTCGGGCTCGTTCGCGCTGCTCAACCAGGAGGGCTCGGCTTTTCACGAGACGCTGGCCGCGAACCTGGCGCTGGCGCCGTTCTGGCTGGCGTTCATGGCGTTCATGGTGTGGCTGCTGCTGCGCTTCGACCCCTTCCGCGCCATGCGGCCCTACCCGCAGGTGCTGGTCGCCGGCGTCGCGCTGGGTGCGACGGTCGCGGTGCCGATGGCGATCACCGGCAACACCTCGCTGGCAGCGCTATGGGGTCTGGTGTTCGACCCGGATGTCCTCGCGAGCTGGTCGCCGTCGCTGTGCGCGCCGATCATCGAGGAGTCCGCCAAACTGATGTGCGCGCTGGTGCTGCTGATGCTGTGCGCGTCGGTTCTCACCCGCATCGCACACGCCCTGCTCGTCGGCATGTTCGTCGGGCTCGGCTTCGATCTGATGGAGGATCTCGGCTACGCCAGCGGCAGCGCGATCCAGAGCCTGGACTCCGACATCGCCGGCGCGGGATCGTCGCTGCTGGTGCGCGCCTTCACGGCGGTGCCCGCGCACTGGTCCTACACGTCGCTGACCGCCGTCGGTGCGTTGCTGCTGCTCCCGTCGTTCGCCGGACGCGACCAATGGGCCGCCCGCGGGCGCGTGCCCGCCGCCGTGGGCCTGCTGCTGGCCGGGCCGCTCATGCACTTCGTCTGGGACGCACCGCTGCCCGACGACTACGACGGCCCGCTCACGCTCGTCAAGCTCGTGGGCAGCCTGGTGTTCTACCTGGTGATCGTGTTCGCGCTGCTGCCGTTCGAACGCCGCTGGGTCCTCGCGCGGATCGCCGAAGGTCGCGACAACCGTTGGCAGGCAGACGTTTCGGCCGATGTGCTGGACTCGCTGCCCGCCCGGCGGCGTCGTCGCGCACTGCGCAGGCAGGCCCGCCAGGCCGGGGGCCGCAAGGCGGCCAGGGCCGTCGGCGCGCAGCAGGACGCGGCGCTGGATCTCATCCAGACGGCGCCCTGACCGATCGCCCTGACCGATCGGACTATTGCGCGGGTTTGTCGGAATCCGGCTGCGGCGCCGCGGGCAGCAACGCATCAAGGGCCGCGCCGGTGATCCGGCGGAACGCGCGACGGGGCCTGCCCGCGTCGAGGACCGCGACCTCAAGGGTCAACGGGCCCAGCGTGCGGGGCTCGGCCCCTTCGGCGCTCGCGGACAACGCCTTGACGGCGATGCTCACGGCGTCCTCCAGGCTC
Organism: Mycolicibacterium goodii; assembly: GCF_001187505.1. Next base: position 4,399,519 of record NZ_CP012150.1, on the reverse strand, counting down.
GCGTTCTCCGTGTAGGACTCGTTGAGCGCGGCGATGATCGGCTCGGTGGTGCCGCCCATCACCACGAAGTGCGGCTCGTCGGCGATCGACCCGTCGTAGGTGATGCGGTAGAGCTCCGGTGGTTTGGTCTCGCCGTAGTGCGCGACCTCGGCCACGCACAGCTCCACCTCGTAGGGCTTGGCCTGCTCGGTGAAGATCGTGCCGAGGGTCTGGGCGTACACGTTGGCCAGCTGCCTGCCGGTCACATCGCGCCGGTCGTAGGCGTAGCCGCGTGTGTCGGCGAACTGGATGCCGCCGCGGCGCAGGTTGTCGAACTCGTTGAACCGGCCGACGGCCGCGAAGCCCACCCGGTCGTAGAGCTCACTGACCTTCTGCAGCGACCGCGACGGGTTCTCGGCGACGAACAGGACACCCGCGGAGTACGCGAGCGCCACCACGCTGCGCCCCCTGGCGATACCTTTGCGTGCGAGCTCGGAACGCTCGCGCATCGCCTGCTCGGGCGATATGAAGTACGGGAAGCTCACGAATCTCCTCGCGCATCAATGCCCCGGCGGGCGTCGGGCCCGAAAGTGTCGGTACGGGAGCGGCTTTCGATGACCTCGCGGGCCAGGTCGGCGATCCGCGGCTCGGGTACCTCCTCGGCCCCGTCGGCGCCGATGGTCACCGCGGTCGGGTAGATGCCGCGCACCAGGTCCGGACCGCCGGTGGCGGAGTCGTCGTCGGCCGCGTCGTAGAGCGCCTCGACGGCGACCTTGAGCGCCGAATCCGCGTCGGAAACCTGCGAATACAGCTTCTTCATCGACGACTTGGCGAAAATCGAGCCCGAGCCCACCGACTGGTAGCCCTCTTCCTCGATGTTCCAGCCGCCCGCGGCGTCGAAGGACACGATGCGCCCCGCGCCGTCGGGGTTCGGATCATCGAGGTCGTAGCCCACCAGCAGCGGCAGCGCCACGAAACCCTGCAGTGCCGCACCGAGGTTGCCGCGCACCATGATCGCCAGCCGGTTGACCTTGCCGCGGAAGGTCAGCGGGACGCCCTCGAGCTTCTCGTAGTGTTCGAGCTCGACGGCGTACAGGCGGGCGAACTCCACCGCGATGGCCGCGGTGCCCGCGATGCCCGTCGCGGTGTAGTCGTCGGTGATGTACACCTTCTGCACGTCACGGCCCGCGATCATGTTGCCCTGCGTCGACCGGCGGTCGCCGGCGATCAGGACGCCGCCCGGGTACTTCAGCGCGACGATGGTCGTGCCGTGCGGCACGGCATCGGTCGGGCCGACCGGGTTCGCCCCGTAGGCGACCCGATTGACCGGCAGCAGCTCGGGGGCCTGTCGGCTCAACAGTTCAGAGAACGAGGACAGGTCGACAGGGACAGACGGTATTCCGGATGTGGGGAGGGTCGGTTGGGTGAAGGGCAGGTTCTCGCGCCAGGTCACTGGCCGCCCTTTTGCACGTATGCGCGCACGAAGTCCTCGGCGTTCTCCTCGAGAACGTCGTCGATCTCATCCAGCAGGTCGTCGGTCTCTTCGGCGAGTTTCTCGCGACGCTCCTGGCCGGCGGCCGAAGCACCGGAAAGGTCGTCGTCCTCTCCGCCGCCACCGCCACGCTTGGTCTGCTCCTGAGCCATCGCTGCCTCCTGCAATTGTCTTCGGCGGGCCCACAACTGCCCTGCCGGTCCTTCCACAGTACCGGTCGCCATCCGAATTGCCCGGGATAGCGCACCGACTGGGGCATTCAGTTGGTGAGTTGCTCCACGAGTTCGACGGCGCTGTCCACGGAATCCAGCAACGCGCCCACATGTGCCTTGCTCCCGCGCAGCGGTTCCAGGGTTGGAATCCGGACGAGCGAATCGCCCCCGAGGTCGAAGATCACCGAGTCCCAGCTGGCCGCGGCGATGTCCGCCCCGAACCGGCGCAGGCACTCCCCGCGGAAGTAGGCGCGTGTGTCGGTGGGCGGGTTCTCGACCGCATCTAGCACTTGCTGCTCGGTGACCAGCCGTTTCATCGACCCACGTGCCACCAGCCGGTTGTACAACCCCTTGTCGAGCCGCACATCCGAGTACTGCAAATCCACCAGATGCAGACGCGGTGCCTGCCACGTCAGGTTCTCGCGCTGACGGAAGCCTTCCAGCAACCGCAGCTTCGCGGGCCAGTCGAGAATCTCGGCACACTCCATCGGATCCCGTTCCAGCAGGTCGAGGACGTTTGCCCAGGTCTCGACGACGTGATTCGCCCGCGGATCGGGATCGCGGCTGTCCACCAGCTTGGCGACGCGGTCGAGGTAGATGCGTTGCAGCGCAAGTGCGGTCAGCTCGCGGCCGTCGGCGAGCGCGACCGTGGCGCGCAGCGACGGGTCGCGGCTGATGACATGCACCGCGTGCACGGGCCGGGCGAGCGCGAGGTCGGACAGGTCGATGCCGATCTGGTGGCCCTCCTCGATGAGGTCGAGGACCAGCGACGTGGCGCCCAGCTTGAGGTAGGTGGAGGTCTCGGCGAGGTTCGCATCGCCGATGATGACGTGCAGCCGCCGGTACTTGTCGGCATCGGCGTGCGGTTCGTCGCGGGTGTTGATGATGCCGCGCTTGAGCGTGGTCTCCAGCCCGACCTCGACCTCGATGTAGTCGGCGCGCTGCGACAGCTGGAAGCCCGGCTCGTCGCCGGAGGGTCCGATGCCGACGCGGCCCGACCCGGTCACCACCTGCCGCGACACCATGAACGGCGTCAGGCCCGCGATGACCGCCGAGAACGGCGTCTGACGGCTCATCAGGTAGTTCTCGTGCGAACCGTAGGAGGCGCCCTTGCCGTCGACGTTGTTCTTGTACAGCTGCAGCTTGGCGGCGCCGGGGACGCTCGCGACGTGCCGCGCGGCGGCCTCCATGACCCGCTCACCGGCCTTGTCCCAGATCACGGCGTCCATCGGGTCGGTGCACTCGGGGGCCGAGTACTCCGGATGCGCGTGGTCGACGTAGAGCCGGGCGCCGTTGGTGAGGATCATGTTGGCCGCGCCGACCTCGTCGGCGTCGACGATCGGCGGCGGTCCCGACGACCGCGACAGGTCGAATCCGCGCGCGTCGCGCAGCGGGGATTCCACCTCGTAATCCCACCGCGTGCGCTTGGCACGCTGGATTCCCGCGGCCGCCGCGTACGCCAGGACCGCCTGCGTCGATGTCAAGATCGGATTGGCGGTCGGATCGGACGGTGAGGAGATACCGTACTCGACCTCAGTTCCGATAATCCGTTGCATGGGATCAGCCTATGTGACGGGCTCGGCCCGTCGGGCTGCCAGGTATTCGGGCCTTCGCCGCGGGGCCGCGAACGGCTCCTGTAACGCGTTGTCGACGGAGTTGAACACCAGGAACACATTGGACCGTGGCAGCGGCGTGATGTTGGACCCGGACCCGTGCAGAAGGTTGGCGTCGAACCACAGCGCCGACCCGGCGGCTCCGGTGAACTGGTCGATGCCGGTCTGGTCGACGGCCTTGGTCAGGGTCGTCTCGTCGGGGACGCCGACGGTCTGGGCCACCAGCGACGTGTCGTGGTTGTCCTGCGGGGTCTCGCCCACGCACGGATAGAACGTCTGGTGGGATCCGGGGATCACCATCAGCGACCCGTTGTACGGGTAGTTGCGGGTCAGCGCGATCGAACACGACACGGCCCGGATCGCAGGCATGCCGTCCTCGGCGTGCCAGGTCTCGAAGTCGGAATGCCAGTAGAAGCCCGTCCCGGTGAACCCGGGCATCAGGTTGATGCGGGCCTGGTGGATGTAGACATCGCTGCCCAGCAGCTGCCGGGCGACCGGCAGCACGGTGTCGAGCCGGACCACCTGCGCGACAAGGTCGCTGAGCAGGTGGGGTTCGAAGATCGAGCGGATGGTGCCGCCCGGTTCGCGGATGACCCGCGGGTCGTCGTCGTCGAGGTCCGCGGCGATCCGGTCGAGCTCCTGACGCAGCGGCGTCAGCCGGTCGTCGGCGACGGTGTCGGGCCGCACCAGGTAGCCCTGCGACGAGAAGTGGTCGAGGACCTTCCGATTCAGCGGACCGTCGGCTTCGCTGCCCCACACCGTGGGGTCGACACGCGGGATCGGGTCGATCGCGTGCGAAAGCCGCGTCGGGTACGGATCGTGACGGGTGTACGAGGTCGTGCGCGTGGGCTGGGTGGTGGTCATGATCTCCTTCCTCAGGCGACCGACTGCGGCGGCGGGTACGCGCCGGTTTCGTCGTGCACTTCCTGACCGGTGACCGGCGGGTTGAAGACACACAGCATGCGCAGCTGCTGCTCGCACGTAACCCGGTGGCGCTCATGGCCGTTGAGCAGGTACATGGTGCCGGGTGCGAGCTTGTACTCGTCGCCCGTCTCCAGGTTGGTCAGCCTGCCGGTGCCCTCGACGACCCAGACGGCCTCGACGTGGTGCTCGTAGCGGTACTCGTTGACCGATCCGGAGTCGATGGTGGTCTCGTGGAACGAGAAGCCGACCCCGTCGTCGGCCAGGATGATGCGCTTGGACCGCCAGGTGCCGACGCTGACGTCGCGGTCGGTGCCGGTGATCTCATCGGTGGTACGGACAATCATGTGTTCTCCCTCAGCTCAAGGTGACTGCGATCGATTCGGCCAGGATGTCCAGACCGGATTCCAGGTCTTCACGCGACGTGGTCAGGGGCGGCAGGAGTTTGACGACCTCATCGGAGGGCCCGCTGGTCTCCATGAGCGCGCCGCGGTCGAACGCGGCCCTGCACACCTCGGCCGCGCGGTCGGTGTCGGCGAACTTCAGCCCTTGGGCCATCCCGCGCCCACGCGCGGTCACACCGTCGTACCGGTCGGCGATCTGTTCGAGTCGGGTGCGGATCAGCTCGCCCTTGAGCAGGGTTTCGGTGCTGAATTCGTCATTCTGCCAATAGGTTTCCAGCGCCTCCGTGGCGGTGACGAAGGCCGGGTTGTGGCCGCGGAACGTGCCGTTGTGCTCGCCGGGCGCCCACACGTCGAGATCACGACGGAACAGGGTGAGCGCCATCGGCAGGCCGTAACCGCTGACCGACTTCGACAGTGTCACGATGTCGGGGACGATACCGGCGGCTTCGAAGCTGAAGAACGGTCCGGTGCGGCCGCAGCCCATCTGCACGTCGTCGACGATGAGCAGGATGTCGCGGGTGCGGCACAGATCCGCAAGCGCCTGCAGCCATTCGACGCGGGCGACGTTGAGGCCGCCCTCGCCCTGGACGGTTTCGACGATCACCGCGGCGGGACGGTTCAGGCCGCTGCCGGAGTCGTCGAGGACGCGTCCGAACCACTGGAAGTCCTCGGTGACGCCGCCGAAGTAGTTGTCGTACGGCATGGGAGTGGCGTGCACGAGCGGAATGCCCGCGCCTGCCCGCTTCATCGAGTTGCCGGTGACCGACAGCGCGCCCAGCGTCATGCCGTGGAAGGCGTTGGTGAAGCTGATGACCGACTCGCGCCCGGTCACCTTCCTGGCGAGCTTGAGCGCCGATTCGACCGCGTTGGCGCCGGTGGGCCCGGGGAACTGCACCTTGTAGTCCAGCCCGCGCGGCTGCAGGACGACCCGCCGGAACGTCTCCAGGAATTTCTGCTTGGCCTCCGTCGCCATGTCCAGCGAGTGCACGATTCCGTCCGAGGCGAGGTAATCGAGCAGCGACGCTTTGAGTTTCGGGTTGTTGTGGCCGTAGTTCAGCGCACCGGCGCCGGCGAAGAAGTCGACGTAGCGGCGACCCTCGGTGTCGGTCACCCATGAGTCTTCTGCGGTGTCCATGACCGCGGGCCAGCCGCGGCAGTAGCTGCGGACCTCGGATTCGACGGTGCTGAAGACCTCGGGCAGGTCGGACTCGGTCAGTTGGGTATTTTCAGCGAGCAACACGAAAAACAATCCTCCGATGGAATCGGTTGATCAAACAGGTTGAGATACAACAATTTCCGGGTTTTCAGCGCGCGACGGCGCTGCGAACCCCGATCGGGCCGATCCTCAGGATCGGCTCATCCTCGTGCGCGCCATCGGCGTCGAGGAGCTCGGAATCGAAATGTGGCCGCTCGATCAGCGGCACGTCGTGACGACGGGCGAACGCCCCGAAGAAGGCCCGCGATGCGGTGTTACCCGGTGACACGGTGGCCTCGACCGTGACCGGTCGCCCACCGCGGTCGGCGCGCACCCGTTCGACCAGGTTGTCGATCATCGCGCTGGCCAGACCCGTGCCCTGCGCCGAGGGTGCGACCGCGACCTGCCAGACGAACAACACGTCCGGTCGTGGCGGCGGGTGGTAACCCGTGATGAAACCCTGCAGGTCACCATCACTTTCGGCGACGATCGACGTCGCAGAGAAATCTGTCGCCAGCAGAAGATAGGCGTAAGTGGAATTCAGATCGAGAACTCCGGTGGCCGCCGCGATGTCGCGGATGCCGATTGCGTCGCCGCTCTGCGGGGCACGCAAATTCAGGGTCCGGGAATTGCGCCCCGGCACGCTTTCGAGAACACGCATAACTACTTGAAAGTCACCACCGAACAGTTAGCGAACATCGTCAGTACAAGTCATCGGTGCCTCGAACCGTAAACACATCGGGACAGCAGGATCAAGCTGCTCAACGCCGCCCTGGGGCGGAATCGACGCCGCCACATGGGGTTTGATCTGCGGTTATGACGAATGTTTGCGCGCCGCGAACAAGATCGTCGTCGTTATCGAATCGTTATCTTCGTACATACGTACCACTACGGATCGACGACGAAATCAGTGGGATTTGTCACTTTCCCCGCGCCGCGCGCGTGCGCAAGCCGGCGCGGGGTGAACACGCCGAAGCCGGCCCGGGTGAACCCCGGGCCGGCTTCGGTGAACCAGGCCTGTCCTACAGGTACTGGCCCAGGTTGCTCTCGGTATCAATAGCACGGCTGGCCGACGAACTCTTGCCGGTGACGAGCGTGCGGATGTAGACGATCCGCTCGCCCTTCTTACCCGAGATCCGGGCCCAGTCATCGGGATTGGTGGTGTTGGGCAGGTCCTCGTTCTCGGCGAACTCGTCGACGATCGAGTCCAGCAGATGCTGGATCCGCAGACCCCTCTGACCGGTCTCCAGCACGGACTTGATCGCGTACTTCTTGGCCCGGTCGACGACGTTCTGGATCATCGCGCCCGAGTTGAAGTCCTTGAAGTACATGACCTCCTTGTCGCCGTTGGCGTAGGTGACCTCGAGGAACCGGTTCTCGTCGATCTCGGCGTACATCCGGTCGACGACCCGCTCGATCATCGCCTTGATGGTCAGCGCGCGATCGCCGTTGAACTCGGTGAGGTCGTCGGCGTGCACCGGCAGGTCCTCGGTGAGGTACTTGCTGAAGATGTCCTGCGCGGCTTCGGCATCCGGACGCTCGATCTTGATCTTGACGTCCAGACGGCCGGGCCGCAAGATCGCCGGGTCGATCATGTCCTCGCGGTTGGAGGCGCCGATCACGATGACGTTCTCCAGGCCCTCGACACCGTCGATCTCCGAAAGGAGCTGGGGCACAACCGTCGTCTCCACATCGGAGCTCACGCCGGTGCCGCGGGTGCGGAAGATCGAGTCCATCTCGTCGAAGAACACGATCACCGGGGTGCCCTCGGAGGCCTTCTCCCGAGCGCGCTGGAAGATCAGCCGGATGTGCCGCTCGGTCTCACCGACGAACTTGTTCAGCAGCTCGGGACCCTTGATGTTGAGGAAGTAGCTCTTGGCCTCGCGGGCGTCGTCGCCGCGGACCTCGGCCATCTTCTTCGCCAGCGAGTTGGCGACGGCCTTGGCGATCAGCGTCTTGCCGCAACCGGGCGGACCGTAGAGCAGCACGCCCTTGGGCGGGCGCAGCGAGTACTCCTTGTACAGGTCCTTGTGCAGGAACGGCAGCTCGACGGCGTCGCGGATCTGCTCGATCTGGCGACCGAGACCGCCGATGTCGTTGTAGCTGACGTCGGGCACCTCTTCGAGCACGAGGTCCTCGACCTCGGCCTTGGGGATGCGCTCGAAGGCATACCCGGCCTTGGTGTCGACCAGCAGCGAGTCACCGGGGCGCAGCTTGCGCGGCCGGCTGTCGTCGAAGTAGTCGCTCGGCTCGTCGGGCAGGTCCTTCGCGGCGACGAGCGGTTCGGCCAGCCAGACGATGCGCTCCTCGTCGGCGTGGCCCACCACGAGCGCGCGGTGGCCGTCGGCGAGGATCTCGCGCAGCGTGCTGATCTCACCCACGGCCTCGAAGTTGCCCGCCTCGACCACGGTGAGCGCCTCGTTGAGGCGCACCGTCTGGCCCTGCTTGAGCTCCTTGACCTCGATGTTGGGCGAGCAAGTCAGGCGCATCTTGCGTCCCGACGTGAACACGTCGACCGTGTCGTCGTCGTGCGTCGCCAGCAGCACGCCGTATCCGCTCGGCGGCTGACCGAGACGGTCGACCTCCTCGCGCAGGGCGAGTAACTGCTGTCGGGCTTCCTTGAGGGTGTCCATCAACTTGGAGTTGCGGGCCGCAAGGGAGTCGATCCGCGCCTCCAGCTGATGTACGTCTCGGGCACTTCGCAAACCGCTCTGCGGACCCACTGTGTTTTCCAGCTGCTCGCGCAGCATCGCGGCCTCCCGGCGCAATGCCTCCAGCTCGGCGGCATCGTCGCTGGAGAGGGGTCCCGCTTCAGACCCGACGACACCCTCGGGATAACCTTCCGAACGCTCTGACTCACTCATATTGCGCTCCCTCCCGCACCGCAAGTTGGTGCAGTAACAACTTCAACGCTACCGGCGATTCAGCCTTTGTGTGCGGTCTAAGAACTCGACACACCAGCACCGCTGTTAACCTCTCAGTTCAGTAGGTCCGATCGAAAGGACAGTCGTGACCCCGAAATCCCTCGTTACCGGCTTCATCACCGCAGCTGCAGCGGCCGCTGTGGTCGGCGGAGCAGCGGCGGGTGTGACTTCCATTGCATCCAGCGGAATGTCGACGTCACCGGCCGTCCAGCCGGTCGTCTTCGGTGCTCCGCTGCCCCAGGTTCCGGCGCCCGAGCTCGAAACCCCGCTGATCCAGACGCTGCAGGCACTCGCCGGTGGCGGTTCGTTCAGCGGTAAGGCGCCCTACATCCAGGGTGGCATCGGGCGTGTCGAGAGCATCGCCGCCGACCGCGCATACAACCGTGCCGCCGCCGAGGGCAAATTCCCGCTGACGTTCACCGTGGCCAACGTCGACCAGCAGGGCCCGGTGGCCTACGCCGACGTGACGGCCACGGCCGCGACCGGTGGCACCGCGACGCAGAACATCCAGTTCGTCGCCGGCCCCAGCCCCACCGGTTGGCAGATCTCGAAGGGATCGGCCCTGTCGCTGCTGTCGTCTGTCGGCTGACGGGTCGTTGATCCGGTACCGAATCGCAGTCCTGAGTGCCGCCACGGTCGCCGTGGCGGCACTTGGGCTATCTGGATGTGGCAGCGACGACCGCCAGGCCGACAGGCCCGCGGCCGTACCGTCGGCGTCGCCGGCGGTGACCACCCCCGCTCCCCCGCCGGCGCACCCGCTGCCCGCCCCTGAGGCGCTCACCGGGGTGCTGTACCGCCTGGCCGACCTCAACGTCCCCGGAGCCGAGAAGGTCGGCCTGGTCGAGCAGGCCACCCCGGACGACGCGGAGGCCCTCGACAAATTCGGGCGGGCATTGGCCGACAACGGTTTCACGCCGCTGACCTTCGAGGCGACCGATCTGGCGTGGTCGGAGTCCGACACCGGCAACGTCGTCGCGACCATCCACGTCACCGCAGGCGACGGAGATGCGCCAGGGCAGTTCACCTTCCCCATGGAATTCACACCCAAGGGCCCCGACTGGCAGTTGACCCGGCACACTGCCGACATGCTGCTGGAGATGGGCGCCCCAGCCGACCAGCCGGCCGACCAGCCGACTCCCACCCCGACCCCCTGAGTTCATGTGGATCGGCTGGCTGGAGTGCGATCTGCTGCTCGGCGACGTGCGCTCGCTCAAGGAGAAGCGCTCGGTGATCCGGCCGGTGATCGCCGAGCTTCGCCGCAAGTTGGTCGTGTCGGCCGCTGAGACCGGCATGCAGAATCTGCACCGCCGTACCGGTATCGGTGTCGCCGTGGTGGCCGCCGACCGCGCGCACGTGGTCGAACTGCTCGACGCGGCCGAGCGGATGGTGGCCGCGCATCCGGAGCTGGAGTTGCTGTCGACCCGCCGCGGTCTGCACCGCAGCGACGACTAGCGCGTCTAGATCCCGCCGCCGATTTGACGTTTGCGCCGCAGCGGCATGGGTGCGACGGCACCCGGCGCGAGTTTGCGCGCACTGATCAGGAACGCCGTGTGCCCGCGCATGGTGTGCTGCGGACGCACCGCGAGCCCCACCACGTGCCAGCCGCGCTGCATGCTCTCCCAGGCGCGGGGCTCGGTCCAGCACTGCTGCTCGCGCAAGGCCTCCACGGCCCGCGACAGCTGCGTGACGGTGGCGACGTAGATCATCAGCACGCCCCCCGCCACCAGCGCGCGCGAGACCGCGGGCAGCACCTCCCACGGCGCCAGCATGTCGAGCACGACGCGGTCCATCTCGGGACCGTCGTAGTCGGACACGTCGCCGATCACCAGGTTCCAGTTGGACGGGCGTTCACCGAAGAACGTGACGACGTTGCGCTCGGCGTGCACGGCGTGGTCGTCGCGCACCTCATAGGACGTCACGCTGCCCTCCGGGCCGACGGCCCGCAGCAGCGAACACGTCAGCGCGCCGGAACCGGCGCCCGCCTCCAGCACGCGGGCCCCGGGGAAGATGTCGCCCTCGTGCACGATCTGCGCGGCGTCCTTGGGATAGATCACCTGGGCGCCACGCGGCATGGACATCACGTAGTCGACGAGCAGCGGACGCAGCACCAGGAACTGGTCGCCGTTGGTGGACTTGACGACGCTGCCCTCGGGCAACCCGATCACGTCGTCGAACGCGATGATCCCGCGGTGGGTGTGGAACTCGCCGCCGTGGTTGAGCACCATGGTGTAGTGCCTGCCCTTCGCGTCGGTGAGTTGCACGCGGTCACCCTCAGCGAACGGCCCGGTCGGTCTGTTTCCTGCCACGCTTTCAGCCTGCCAGCACAGGTGACGACGCCGATGGGCGGGGTTGCACAAATTTGTCGGCGCCCGGTCCTAGGCTCCCGGGTATGAGTGAGGAACCCGTGCGCGGCGCTGCCGGCCAGCGCCGGCCGGCCCTGTCACCGTCCCGCGCGAGCGATTTCAAGCAGTGCCCTCTGCTGTACCGGTTCCGCGCCATCGACCGGCTTCCCGAGCCGCGGTCGACCGCACAGTTGCGGGGAACTCTCGTGCACGCGGCGCTGGAGGATCTGTACGGTCTGCCCGCCCATGAGCGGGTGCCCGACACCGCGCTGCGCCTCGTCGAGCCGGCCTGGGACCGTGTGGTCGCCGCCGATCCCGACCTCGCCGCCCTCGCGGAGCGTGACGTGCTGCTGAGCGAGGCCAAGGCGTTGCTCACGGGTTATTACCGGCTGGAGGACCCCACCCGGTTCGATCCGCAGTGCTGCGAACAACTCATCGAGGTCGAGCTCGCCGACGGCACGTTGCTGCGCGGCTACGTCGACCGCATCGACGTCGCACCGACCGGCGAGGTACGCGTCGTCGACTACAAGACCGGCAAGGCACCCGCGGCGGCACGCGAACTCGCCGAGTTCAAGGCGCTGTTCCAGATGAAGTTCTACGCCGTGGCGCTGCTGCGGTCGCGTGAGGTGATGCCGGCCCGGCTGCGGCTGCTGTACCTCGCCGACGGGCAGGTGCTCGACTACTCCCCCGAGCGCGCCGAGCTGCTGCGGTTCGAGCGCACCCTGATCGCGATCTGGAAGGCCATCCAGGCCGCCGGGGCCAGCGGGGATTTCCGGCCGAATCCTTCGCGCCTGTGCGCGTGGTGTGCGCATCAGTCGCTGTGCCCGGCGTTCGGCGGCGCCCCGCCGCCGTACCCGGGTTGGCCGGAGCAGATCGACGACGGTGATCCCGATGCGGTGCTCCAGGAGGCCGGCGCCGCATGATCGGTTGTCACTACCGGCGCCTGGGTGTCGACGGCGAGTACCACCTGTTCGAGTCCACCCCCGACACCCGCAGCAACTGGGACGAGAGCATCCAGCACGGGTCGCCGCCGCTGGCCCTGCTCACCAAGGCCATCGAGGAACTCATGGCCGGGTCCGGCCTGCGAATCGGCCGGTTGACGCTGGACATCCTGGGTGCCATTCCCGTTGCGCCGGTGCGGGTTCGGGCACGGGTCGAGCGGCCCGGATCCCGCATCTCGCTCGCGGTCGCCGAGATGGCCGCGGCGCGACCCGACGGGCAGTGGCGCGCCGTGGCCAAGGTCAGCGCGTGGCTGCTGGCCACCAGCGACACCAGCGATGTCGCCACCGACCGTCACCCGCCCCTGGTCGAGGGTCCTCAGGCCGACGTCGCACACAGCTGGGCGGGTGCGCCCGGCTACCTCGACACCGTGACCTGGCGGCGGCAGGTCACCCCCGAGGGTGCGGCCGCCGAGGCGTGGATGAGTCCGCTGGCCTCGGTGGTCGACGACGAGGAGACCACCGCCGTGCAGCGCCTGGCGCTGGTGGTCGACTCGGCGAATGGCGTTGGCGCGGTGCTGGATCCGACGAAGTTCATGTTCATGAACACCGACACCACCGTCCATCTGCACCGGCTGCCCGAGGGTTCCGACTTCGCGGTTCGCGCCCGCGCCTCGATCGGGCCGGACGGTGTCGGGGTGACAACGGCCGAACTCTTCGACTGCAAGGGTTTCATCGGGACCTCGGCGCAGACCCTGCTGGTGATGCGCGCACCATGATCGAGCAGATCCGACGGCAGTTCGAGCTGGCCTGGGCGTTGGCCGATCTGCATCTGTCGGCCCTTGCCGAGGACGACTTCCTGTGGGAGCCTGCGCCGTTGGTGTGGACGGTGCACCGCGACGAGTCCGGTTTGTGGTGGCCCGACTGGGCGGACACCGAACCCGATCCCATCCCTGTCCCGACGGTCGGGTGGACGACGTGGCACATGATCTTCTGGTGGTCGACGGCGCTTGCCCACCTGTCGGGCTCCCCGGTGCCGGACCGCGCTTCGATTTCCTGGCCGGGCACCGATGCGTCCGTCTCGCGGATTCGTCGGCTCGGTGATCAGTGGCGCGATCTGCTCGCATCGTTGTCCGACGCCGATCTGTCTGCGCCGTCGGCGTTTCCGTGGAGTGAGGGGTCCGGCCGTACCGTGGCCGACACGGTGTTATGGCTCAATGTCGAGCTGACCAAGAACGCCGCTGAGATCGGCCAACTGCGGATGCTGCGTGCCGCTCACTGACCTGCGGGTGTGAGCCGCAGCACGGGAATTTCGCGGATTCCCTTGGTGTGGGCGGCATATGAGCTGAAGTTCGACGCGTATCGCTCGACCAGGGCGAACAGGCGGTCATGGTCGGCGCCCTCAGTGGGGCGCGCCACGAAGGTGCCGCCGCTGTCCGGGTTGCCCTCGGCGAACAATTGGCATGTGGGGTTGGCGAGCAGGTTGTGATACCAGCTCGGATGTTTGGCCTGCCCATAGTTCGAGGCGACCAGCACGACGTCGTCACCGTCGGTGAAGTACGCCAACGTCACCTCCCGCTCGATCCCGGACTTCGCGCCCTTGGTGCGCAGCAACACCAGCGGCATGACGCCTTTGCCGAAGTGGACGCGCCCGCCGGTGAGGCGCATCAGGCGTTTGTCCGCCGGCGCCATGATGTGCCGGTGCAGGGCCGATCCGAGTTCCGTCGACAAGATGCGCCCCGCCGCCCGGCGCATCAGCGTCGGCTCACGTGTCGGGTCCACGCGGGGTATGCCGTTCAACAGGTCGGCCATTGGCCGAATGCTACTCGGGCGGCACTGCACCAGCGCAGCTTTCACACACCCATCCGCGCGCTCACGCAGCGTCGAAGGTGAGCCTCGTGATGGTGAAGCCGGCTTCGGCCAGCCTGCGGTCGCGTTCCCGTTCACGATCGCTCAGTGGGCCGGGCAACGGTGGTGCAGTGCTGCGGTAGACCGCACCGGTCGGCGTGATGTACTCGGCGACGTGGTCCCCGTCGGGGGTCAGCGTCGTGGTGACCGTCCAGTCGTCGGCCTCTTTGGTGTAGTTGCACGCTTCGCAGAGGCCCAGTCCGTTGGTGGCGCTGGTGGGGCCACCTTCGCGGTGCGGGACAGCGTGGTCGCGGTGACGAACCGGCGCGTTGCAGTACGGTGTGCGACACGTTTGATCCCGCAACCCGATGAATGTGGCGAGCCCTTTCGGGAACAGTCTGCTCTTGGACTCCATCGCGACCAACTGGCCGGACTTCGGGTGCCGGTAGAGCCTGCGCACAGCGGCTCTGGCTTTCTCGTCGAGGGTGGCGTCGACGACCATGCGCCGCGCGACCTCAGCCGGGACGGGGCCGTACTCCTGCACCCAGGCGGGTAGGTCGTCGTCGCCGAACAGGGTGGTGTCGGCCATCACCAGGTTGAGGTTGACCGGGACAGGTGCGTCCGCGGGACGACCGGTGACACGTTCGAAAACCGTATCGGCCATGACCTGACCACGGTTGCGTTCATCGAAAGTCGTGTTGGCCGCCTGATTCAGCGCGGCAAACACGGCCACGCCCTGCTTCATGGGCAGCAGCACCGTCAGCCTCGTCATGGCGTCCGGCGCCGGGCGCAGCGTGACACGGCGGTCTTTCTCCGCCTGCGCTGAGCGGTCGAGCACCGCGCCGATGTCGAGGCGGCAGACGATCTTTTTCGCCTCGGCCGCGACACGGGAATCGCCCCACCCGTCGAAGCGGGCGGGGTCGGCGCTCAGTTCGGCATCGAATTGGCGGCGTAATTCCGGCGACAGGCACGAGGATTCCCGGACAATCAAGGTGGCACGCCATTCCGACAGCGCCCCGCATTCGAGAGCCGCCAGTGTGTAGGGCAATTCGTCGACCAGCGCACGCGCCAGGCCGAGGTGGCGTCCGCCGGCGTTGGGGGCTTCGCGGCGGGCCAGGGCGATCTCGGTGCTCAAACCCTTGCCGCGCTTGGCTGCACGCACACCGGCGGCGGCCTCGGCGGCGCGGCGTTTCTCGTCCCACAGCGCCGCGGCCCTGGCCTGCGCGGCGGCCGCCTTCGATTTCAGGCGTTCGAGCTGCTCGATGTGATCGCGCAGGTCGGCCTCAGGCGCCTGCGGATCGATATCGAACATACTTTCGAACATGCCCTCACGCTACACCCACGCACCGACAAGTAGGTGTCACCACCTCACGATCCGAAGAACGCCGTATCGGATGGCGGCCCGGTGGTCGGATGCGGCCGAAAACCAGCAGCTCTCTACCCAGACGGATAATCCGCCCGCCTTCGTCGACGACCTCGTCGTCCACCTGAGCCTGGACGGCACCGGTCGCCTGCTCGATCTCGGCTGCGGCACGGGCCAACTGACGCTTCCCCTCGCACGTCACGTCACCGAAGCCGTCGGCATCGATCCCGAATCCGGGATGCTGGCCGAAGCCGACCGGCACGCAAGAGAACGCGGTGTCACGAATGTTACGTGGTTCCAGGGTAGTTCAGAGCAGTTGCCGGCAGGCCTCGGTCACTTCAGGTTGGTGACGATGGGCCGGTCCTTCCATTGGATGAACCGTCAACAGGTCCTGGCCGCTCTCGACGAGACCGTTGACGACGGCGGAAGCGTCGTCATCGCCAATGACAGCTGCCTCGTCCTCCCGACCACACCTTGGCAACAGGCCATTGAAGAAGTCCAAAAACTCTTCCTGAACAATGACCGTGTCGGAACGGCGAGGACCCGGGCCTGGCAGACGCACGAACAGATACTCGCCAAATCCCCATTCCGGCACGTACGTCGGCAAGTCTATGAATTCGAGCGGACGTGGACAGTCGAGCAAGCCATCGGCTACCTCTACTCGACCTCATTGCCCTTGCGCCGGCTTCTCGGTGACCGGCGTTCCGCCTTCGAGGACAAGGTGACAGCGGCGTTGCTCGACATCGATTCGTCCGGGTACTTCATCGAACCCGTCAGCCTGGAGGTCCTCATCGCCACCAGGGACCCAAACGTCACACCAGCGGGCTGATGCGCTCCGGCACTCCGAGCAACGACTTGCCGAACACCTCAAGGCCGATCGCGGTGTTGACGCCGGCGTGCCGGGCCGCGACATTGGCGTCGCGCCAGATCCGTTGCATGGGGTTGGATTCCGCAAACGACCCAGATCCGTGCACGCTGAGCAGCGTCTGGATGGCCTCAAGGACCTGTTGGGCGGCGTAACCTGCGACCCCACGCACCCGGGCACGCAGCGCGTAGTCGAGGGTTTCCGGCCGCAACGTGGCCTCGGCGAGATCGTCGGTGGCCCGGTAGACATGCAAACGCGCCGTCTCGATCTTCAGCGCCGCCTCGGCGATCTGCATCTGAACACCGACGGAATCGCTCTGCCGAGCGATGAACGTGTGTTGCAAACCTTTCGAGGACGTTTTCTCGATCGTGTACTGCAGCGCCGCACGGCCCAACCCCAGCACGGGCCCCATCACGGTCATCGTCCCCACCGTTCCGACCGGCAGGCGGTAGACGGGTTCTTCCTCGAGCGGTGAAGGCTCCACGACACCACCGAGGGGCATCAGCCGATGCTCGGGCACGAAGATGTCCTCGCCCGCCCAGGTGTTGCTGCCGCTGCCGCGCATGCCCACGGTGTGCCAGGTGTCCTCCAGACGCATCTCGGACCTCGGCACGAACGAGACCATCATTTCGGGCAGCTCACCGTCTCCCTTGTCCACCGCCACCCCGACCCCGGCCCAGTCGGCGTGCGGCGAACCTGATGCGTAAGACCATCGGCCGCTGAACTGCACGCCACCGTCGACAAGCCGCGCGGGAGCCGGCTGTCCGCTGCCCGCGAGTTTGACGTCCGGGTTCGCGCCGAAGATCTCCTGCTGCATCTGCTCGGTGCCGTGCGCAGCGGCCCATGCGACATTGGCGTTGAGCCCCACCACCCAGCCCGCCGAAGCATCGGCCATGGCAAGGGTTTCGCTGACCTCGACCACTGTGCGCGACGGAACGGCATAGCCGCCAAAGCGACGCGGCGTAATCAGCCGGAACAGGCCGGCCTGCGTCAGCGCGTCGATCACCTCGTCGGGTAGACGTCGGTGGATGTCGCTGTCGCCGGAATGACGAGCCAGCAGCGGCTGTAATGCGGTTGCCCTGTCGAGCAATTCGTCGCGGGTCACCGCAGTTGTCTCCGTTGTCGTCATGCCGCTCCCATCGCCGAGTCGCTTACCTTCTGTAGAACGCCGCCGCGAACCGAGAGCTTCGGCGCCGCGTCAGAAGACGACGCTCGCGCCGCCGTCGACGACGAAGTTGTGGCCGTTGACCATGCTCGCCGCGTCGGCGGCCAGGTACAGCACTGTCGAGCTGACGTCATCAAAAGTGGCCAGGCGCCGAGTGGGGATCTTCTCGATCACCTGCGCGCGCGCCGCATCGGGCCAGTACACGTGACATCCCGAGGATGCCCGCCTTGGCCGCCGAGTACGCAACGTGCCCGTCCCCATCCGCGCTCGACCATCCCCCGGCCGAACTCCCTGGTACACAGGAATACTCCACGCAGATTTGTGACCATCGACTCCGACGACACGTCCATCAGATATGCCGACTGACCAAGTTCCGTGGCGAGTTCAGACACCTCCTCTTCACGGTCGATCAACGCCTACGTTCCGACGTCGTCACGTAGGTATGAACGTCGTCGACAGCGGTTTCGCTCGCTCGGGTGCTCAACCGAGCAATTGCGCTGGTTAACCGGCGAAGCTCGTCGAAATCGACTGCTGGCGAACCTGATCCAGATTCGCCGCGACCGATTTCAGCTTGGCTTCGATCCGTTCGACCGCGTCGGCGCCCAGCGGTAACCGCAGCGGGGCGTCCGCTCGTCCCCCGATGTCGACGACGACGCGGGCGCCGGCCCGTGGGTCGCCGGGTTGCTGATGGCTCACGGCCTGCGCACGGTCGCGCATCTGCCCGGACGTCTCGGCGTAGTCCTCCAACGCGGTGGCGGCGAACTGCAGGCTGGAGCCGTCCAGGAAGTCGGTCCGGAAGTACCCGGGTTCGACGATGGTGACCTGGATGCCCAGCGGCGCCAATTCGAGGGCAAGGGCCTCCGAGATTCCCTCGACGGCGAACTTGGTGCCGTTGTACACGCCCCAGCCGATGCTGCCTGCGAAACCGCCGACCGAACTGAAGTTGATGATGTGGCCGGTGCGGCGCTTCCGCATACCCGGCAGCACGGCCCGGGTCACGTTGAGCACGCCGAAGACGTTGGTCTCGAACACCGCCCGCGCCTCAGCGTCGGACACCTCCTCGACGGCACCGAGCACGCCGCGGCCCGCGTTGTTGACCAATACGTCGATGCTGCCGAAGGTTTCGAGTGCCGTTGACACCGCCGCCTGCGCCTGATCGATGTCGCTGACGTCCAGTGCCGCGGTGAGCAGTCGCTCGGAGTCGGGCAGCGCTGCACGGGCCGCTGCGGCGTCTCGCGCGGTCGCGACCACGTTGTGGCCGTCGGCCAGCGCCGTTTCGGCGATGAGCACCCCAAAGCCGCGGGATGCCCCGGTGATGAACCAGGTGGCCAGACTCGATCCTCGTTTCAGTCGTAGACGACCACCGCTCGGCCGAGCACGTCACCAACGGCGAGCGCGTCGATGGTGTCGTTGATGTCGTCGAACCGGACCGGGGTGATGGTGTGTTTGATCTGGCCCGCCTGCGCCAGGGCCAGAACCTCGGTGAGGTCGTTGTAGTTGCCCCAGAAGGAGCCGAAGTAGCTGAATTCGCGTGCCACCAAGGGGAACAGCGGTATGTCGATGCGATTGCCGATCAGCCCCACCGAGGCCACCGCGCCTTCAGTGGCCAGGAGTGAGAAGGCCAGTTGGATGGACTCGACCGATCCGGCGCATTCGATGACGGCGTCGAGTTCGCCACGACCGGTGAGGTTCTGCAACTCACCACGGACTTCTTCGGCGTCCTTGTCGCGGACGTTGATGGCGTGATCGGCACCGTTGTCCGTTGCCACCTTGAGTTTCTCGTCGCTGCGGGCAAACGCCACGACGGTCGCTCCGCCGCCCAGCAGCTTGGCGTACTGCGCGCCGTAGCTTCCCAGCCCGCCGATACCGGTGACCGCCACGGTGCGTCCGGCGCCGAGAACCCCTGCCGTACGCAGCTTTTTGAGCCCGCGGTACGGGGTCAGACCCGCATCCGTCAACGGCGCCAGCGTCGCCGGGGTCAGTCCGTCGGCGCCGGGAACGGGGATGAGGTAGCGATGATGGACAGGCACGTACTCCTGGTAGCCGCCGTGCCCGCCGAATCCGACCCAGTGTCCCTGGGGGCAGATCTGTTCGTTGCCGCCTTGGCACTGGCGGCAGGTGCCGTCACCCCAGCCGCCGTAGACGACCACCTGATCCCCTTCCGAGAGCCCTGCCGGAACCTCTGAGCCGACCGAGTCGACCCATCCGGCGATCTCGTGACCGGGCGTGAACGGGAAGCCCATGTCCTGCCCGCGGTCGAAGTAGCCGTCGATGAGCTGAAAGTCGGTGCGGCACATTCCTGCACCGCCCACCTTGACCAACACCTCCTCCGGTCCGGGCGTCGGGACGGGGATTTCCTCAAGCCGTAACGGTTGCTTGTACCCGTGCATGCGGGCGGCGCGCATCTTCATGGGGTGGCCTTTCTGTGTGGCGAAACGTCATGGTGTGGGCGCCGGTGCGACCCGGCGCCAGAAGTCGTCGAAGGTGATGCTGTCGAAGAATGCCGATGCGCGCACGATCTTGTCGTCGCGCATGTGCAGGAACCACGAGTAGGTGTTCCGGTACGGAATACCGTCGCGGGCGGTGCCTTCGGCGTCGAAGAACACGATGACGGTGTCGCCGTCGGCATAGATGTTGCGGATGGTGGGAATCAGGCGACCGGACATCCGGGCGTTGAACGGTCTGATGACGTTGGCAAGGAAGTCTTCCTTGCTGGTGTAGGTCCGTGCGGCCAGCGATGTGCCGGTGATCTCCCATGTCGCGTCGTCGGCCAGCGCGTCGTACGGGGATCCGGTGCCGTCGCGCCACGCGTCGAAGCCGGCCTGGACCGTGGCGAGGTTGCGGGTCTCCTCCGCGTCGTACGGTTGCGCGGCGGCAGTGGGCACAAAGATCAGCAGCGCTACAGCAACGGCGAAAAGCACCGATATCCCGCGTTGTGTCTGACGCGTCATGTGTCACGCTCCCCTGTCATGGGCGGGGTCGGCGATTCAAACCGGCTGATGGCAGCATCTTTCCCGAACACCGCGAGCCTGTCTCGGCGAATACGAAAATCGGGCATCTCACGCCGCCGGTTGGGCGTAGAGACTCTTACCCCCGCAGACATACAGAACCTGACCGGTGATCGCGCGTGCCCGGGGCGCGGCCAGGAATCGCGCCGCGTGGGCCACGTCAGCCGGATCGCCGACCACGCCCATGGGTTGGGAACGCAACAGCCGCTCCATCACCTCGGCGGGTTCGGAACGCAGCAGCGGCGTATCGATCAGCCCGGGCGCCAGGCAGTTGACGGTGATGCCGTGTCTGGCCAGTTCGATCGCCAGGGCTCGGGTCGCCGAGACCACCCCGCCTTTCGACGAGGCGTACGAGACCTGTCCGAACCACCCGAGCCAGGCTCGGGACGCGATGTTGATGATGCGCCCGGTGCGACGTGGAATCATGCTGCGCGCGGCGGCCTGTGAGCACAGGAACATCCCGGTCTGGTTCACCGCCACGGTACGCTGCCACTCCTCGTCGGTGACCCCGCGCACCCCACGGTCGATGCTGATGCCCGCATTGTTCACCAGGATGTCCACCGGCCCGAGTTCGGCCTCGACCGAGGCGAACATCGTCTCGACAGCGGTCCGCGACGTGACGTCGGTGGCCACCCCGATGGCTCTGCCGCCCTCGTCGCGGATGGACGCCGCCGCCTGCTCTGCGGGGTCGGCGGCGATGTCGGCCACCGCGACCGTGCTGCCGCAGGCGGCGAGCTCACGGGCGATCGCCAGTCCGATGCCGCTTGCCGCACCGGTGACCACCGCAACTGTTCCGTCGAGTTCTCGAAACATGTTGTCACTCCTTCGTTCTCATGTCATGCCGACAGGCTCGACAGCAGGCTGGCGCCGCCGCAGCAGTGCAGGATCTGTCCGGTGATGTAGCCGCTGCGATCGTCGAGGAAAAACGCGACGGATGCGGCGATGTCCTCGGCCGCCACGGGCGCACCCGTCAATGGCACGGGTTCGTACAGATGCGTATCGCGCGCCGGCCCGATATCCCGTCGCTCGGCGGCGTCGACCAGCAGGCCGATCACCGCGTTGACGGTCACCCCGGCCTGTCCATGCGCCAATGCGAGACTCCTGACCGTCGCGACGAGCGCTGCCGACTGCGCCGCCACCAACGGGCGGCTGGGCCAGCCCAACCAGTCACGGCTGCCGACCGCGACCACCCGGGCCCCACCCTCGAGCCGGTGGGCCAGGCGGGGCTGCACCGCTTCCATCAGTTCCACGAGGGACACCGCGGGTTCGACCTTCTGCGGATATCCCCCGCTCGACAGCAGGCCGGGGAGATAGACGACACCGTGGACGGTGCAGCCGGGATCGGTGATCTGTGCGGTGCGGATGACGCGCCAGCCGTCGTGTTCGAGCGTGCGCAGCACCGCGTCGGTCGCTGCGTCGTCACCCTGGGACAGCACGAGAGCCGTTCTGAGGTCGTGATTTTCGGTCATCAGGACTCCTCCAGTGTGCTGAGGATGTGGATGGAGCAGGCACCGTTGTCGACGCCGAAGATGCCGCCGCCGGTGACGTGGGTGAGCGCCACCTGGGCATCGGGGACCTGCGTGGCGCCGGCTTGGCCGGTCAACTGCCAGTACGCTTCGCAGATCTGCGCCACTCCGGTGGCTCCGACCGGGTGCCCTCGGGACAGCAGTCCGCCGCTCGGGCTCACGGCGACGCGCCCGTCCCGGTCGAACTGCCCGGTGGATACCGCCGCGTGTGCTTTGCCGCGTTCGGCGATGCCAAGGGCCTCGGCGTGCAGCAACTCGGCGATGCTGAACGCGTCGTGCAGTTCGACCAGGTCGAGGTCGTCCGGCCCCAGACCCGACTGCGCGTAGGCCGCGCGAGCTGTTCTGTCGGTGATGCCGGGCCAGGTCATGTCCCGGTATCCGGTCGAGAACTCACCCGAGGTCACGACACTCGCGGCGACGCGCACGTACGGCACCGCCAACTGCTCGGCGACCTGTTCTGAACACAACAGCACCGCGGCGGCGCCGTCGCTGTTCGGGCAGCAGTGCAGCAACCGGAGCGGGTCGGCCACCGGCCGCGAGTTCGCGACGTCGTCGCGGGTGATGGCGCGTCGGAAGTGGGCCCGGGGGTTGCCGGCACCGTTGCGGCGGTTCTTCATCGACACCTCGGTGAGGTCATCGACGGAGGCGCCCCAGTCATGGAGATAGCGCTGGGCGCGCATGGCGTAGGCCGCGGGCATCACCATGCCCTGCTCGATCTCGATGTCGGCGGTGGTCAACGGCAGGGTGCCGCCACCGAACGCCGAGAGGTTCTCGGCGCCGAACGCGATCGCGCAGTCGGCGGATCCGGCGGCCACCGCCTGCCAGGCCAGGTGGACCGCCGATGCGCCACTCGCGCAGGCGTTCTCGACCGTGAACACCGGCTGTCCGGAGATCCCGACCCGCTGCAGCACCCGCTGGGCAAGGAGGGATCCGCCGTAGACCGATCCGCCGAAGCCGATGTCGACCAGGTCGGGTGATGCGCCGGTGGTCGCCAGCAGCTCGCTCACCGCGTGGTATCCGAGTTCCTCGGCGGGCTTGTCGCGATGCTTGCCGAAGGGGTGTACGGCGGCACCGACCACGAACACCTCTCTCATGCTCGTTCTCCTTCCGCGGCGACGACCGCATAGGACAGCAGCGGGCCCTGTTCATCGGCGGCGATCGGGGCCTGGCGCAGTTCAACCGGGGTTCCGGGCGCCGGCGCCTCGGTGGCGGCGACGTGCGCCAGCATGCGCACACCGTCGATATCGACGTACGCCAATGGATACGGCGGGCCGAACCGGGTGGGGCCGATGCGTACGACCGTCGACGCGTAGGCCGTACCCCTGCCGGCGGTCACCGCCTCGTCGACGTTCCAGGATGCGCAGTGCGAGCACTGCGCGCGGGCCGGGAACCACCGCCGATCGCAGTCGCGGCAGTGCGTCACCCGCAGCACGGCACGGTGACCGTCGGTCAGGTAGTGCTCGGCACCGATCACGCGCCCGGTGGGAGGTAGAAATTTGTCAGTGGTGTTCATATCTGTCCTTTTGTGTTCAGCGGCCGTGGTATTCGGGTTGACGCCGCTCGGCGAACGCACGCCGTCCCTCGACGCGGTCGTGGGTGTCGCGGAGCAGGCCCCACAGCAGTTGCTCGAGTTCCACCGAGCGGGACAGCGGGAGGTCCTCGGTGCGGGCGGCGAGTGTCTTGATGCTGCGCACGGCCAGCGGTGCGTTCGCGGCGATGCGGTCGGCGATGTCGAGCGCCCGCGTCAACAGTTCGTCGGGCGCGACGACCTCGCTGACCAGGCCCACCCGGTGGGCCTCGGCCGCGTCGATGCGTCCGCCGGTGAGCAGCATGTGCATCGCGACGGCACGCGGAACCGCCCGCAGCAGCTTCGAGACCCCGCCGACGGCGGGCACACTCCCCCAACGTGCCTCGGGCAGGCCGAAAGTGGCTGTTTCACTGGCGATCCTGATGTCGCAGTCGAGCGCGATCTCGGCGCCACCGCCGAGCGCATGGCCGTTGACCGCGGCGATCATCGGCTTGGGGATCGCCAGTTCGGACAGCGTGATGGCGCGGACGTACAGGCCGGCCCGCACGCTGTCGTCGTAGGGCGCGAAGTAGCTTTCGGCGAAGCCGGAGTCCGGTGGCAGCGTGCCCTTGAGGTCGGCGCCTGTGCAGAAGGCGCGGTCACCGGCTCCGGTGATCACCGCCACGGAAAGCGTTGGGTCGTCCCGGAATTCCCGTAGTGCGTCGTTCAGGGCGATCATCGACTCGACGTCGAGTGCGTTGAGCGCCTCGGGCCGGTTGATCCGCACCACGACGGTCCGGCTGTTGCGTTCGGTCTCGATGGTCATCTCAACCCACTACTTTCTGTTGTTCCAGTGCTTCATAGGTGTCGTCGGGCAGCCCCAACAGTTGGGTGCAGACGTCGCGGCTGTCGGCGCCGAGCAGCGGTGCGGGTGTTCGCAGGCATCCCGGTGTCGCCGAGAACCGGTATGGGGTGCGGTCGTAGATCGACGGGCCCATGACCGGATGGTGCAGGGTCACCCAGTGTCCGCGGGCCCGCAGTTGCGGATCACGACCGACGAGGTCATCGGCGTGCCGCACGGCTGACGCGGCCACGCCGCGGGTGGTCAATGCGGTGGCCAGCCGGTCGGCGTCCCAACCCACGGTGGCCCGCGCGATGAGTCGGTCCAGGTCGGCTCGGTCGCGACGCCGCCCGTCGACGGTGTCGAACTGCGCATGGTGCGCCCAGTCCACCGCGCCGAGCACCAGACGGGTTGCGGCCCACTGGTTGTCGTCGAAGACCGCCATCGCGCACCAGTTGTCCTCACCTGCGCACGGGTACACACCGTGCGGGGCGGCGACCGCGTCGTCATTGCCCGCCGGGCCCACCGGCTCGCCGCGTGCGGCGGCGACAACGGCCGGGCCGATCGCGTTGACGGTCGATTCGAGTTGCGCGAGTTCGATGTACTCGCCCTGGCCGGTGCGGCGCCGCTTACGCAGTGCGGCCAGCACGGCCACGGCGCCGTGCAGCGGATTGGGGACATGATCGGGATAGTTGGTCCCGGTCCCGACCGGTGGCCGGTCGGGGTACCCGGAGAGGCCGAGCAGTCCTCCGGCGGCGGCGATGGTGAGTCCGTACCCGCGGCAATCGCGGTGCGGCCCTTCGGTGCCCATCATCGGCATCTCCAGGTACACCACGTCGGGCCGCACGACCCTGGCGTCGTCGTACCCGAGTCCCAGTCGGTCCATGGTGCCCGGACTGAAGTTGTTGACGACGACGTCGCTGACCGCGATGAGCCGCAGCGCGAGTTCACGCCCGCGGGAATCCTTCAGGTCCAGGCAGATCGACCGCTTGCTGGTGTTGCGGTTGGCGAAGTAGCCGCTGCGCTCGACACCGGCGACGCCGTCGCGGAAAGGTGCCATCGACCGGATCGGGTCGACCCGGGTGCGTGACTCCACCTTGATGACGTCGGCTCCGTGGTCGGCCAGCGGCTTGGTCAGGAACGGACCCGCGCCCACCCAGGAAAAGTCGGCGATGCGAATTCCGTTCAACGGCAGCTGTGTACCCATCATCGGCTCCTCACGACATCGGCCCCGAAGGTGACGCCGCCGGGGCCGACGGCCGAATGCCGGAACCGGTACGGCGGCCCCGGCAGCACCATCGGTTCGCCGTCCACGTCGATGATGCGGAAGTAGTTGCGCGCGACCAGGTGCGGATCGGTCAACAGATCCTCGGGGGTGGCGACCGGCGCGATACTGATGCCGCGCCGCTGGCCGGCGGAGAACAACTCGGCCTTGGTCCTGGCGGCGGCGAAACCTTCGAAGAGTTCCCGGAACCGCTGGTTGGCGTGCTGTTCACGGCGCCAGCGCGGTATCTGCCAGCAATCGGCACGCAACTCGCCCGCACCGGCGACGCCTGCGTCGATCAACCAGTCGGCGATCTCCGACCACGCCAGGGTTTTTCCGCCGAGACCACCGACCAGGTAGACCCATCCGTCGGCGCAGCGGAACAGGCCGGTGCCCGCCTCTTGCGGTCCGGCACCGGCGCGGCGGCGCACCACGTGCTCCAGATCGAAGTACTGGGCGGCGTTTTCGACCGAGTGCGCCACCGCCTCCTGGACCGAGAGGTCGACGATCTGACCGCGGCCCTCGGTATCCAGGACATGCAGGGCGATGAGCGCGGCGGTGGCGGCGTGCACGCCGGCGATCACCGCGGTCTGCTCGCCCCATGGGCGCACCGGTTCCCGGTCGGGGTCACCGGCGAGCGCCAGCAGCCCGCCCGCCGCCAGCAGGGTGAGGTCACTAGCCGGGCGGTCGGCATATGGTCCGGTGAGGCCGAACGGGCTGATCGCCAGGTGCACGAGTCGTCGGTGACGGTGGGTGAGCTCGGCCGGGTCCAGACCCAGGCTGCGCAGCACGGCGGGGCCGTCACTGGTGATCAGGATCTGCGCCCGTGACAACAGTTCGTCCAGGTCGGCGTCGAGGTGAAACTTCTTGCCGGCGTTCATGAACACCCGGCGCGCTGGTGGCGTCGGCGGGATCTCGATTCGGATGACCTCGGCACCCAGGTCGGCCAGCAGCCGCCCGGTGTACTCACCCAGCGGGGTGGTCAGGTCGACGACGGTGACTGCGTCCAGGGGCGCCGAGAGATCGGTGTGCAGGTTCATGTCAATCACCAGCCGGGAAGGACGAGCAGGGCCCAGGTCACCAGCGGGGTCACGGCCACGAGGCTGAAGCCCCAGATCATCAGGCCGCGATACACCGCGGGTTCTTGATCGTGTGGGGCGTTCGCGACGACCAGTGCCCCGTTGGTCGAGAACGGGCTGGAGTCGACCACCGAAGCCGAGATCGACAGTGCGACAACCACTGCGACGGCGCCGAGTTGACCGGAGACGAGCAGGGGTACGGCGAGCGGGATGAGGGCGCCGAGGATGCCGGTCGTCGAGGCGAATGCGGAGACGACCGCGCCGACGTAGAGCAGGACCAGAGCCGCCAGGAGCGCCGAGGACACCGAGGCGATCGCGTTCCCGATGAAGTCGACCGTGCCCGCCGATTCGAGCAGACCGACGTATGTGACTATCCCGCAGATCAAAAGGACGACACCCCAGCTGATATCGCTGATCGCAGCCTTCGCGGTGTCCGGATACAGCAGCGCCAGCACGGCGGCGACCGCCATCGCCAGCAGGCCGATGTCGAGATCGAACACGAGCGCCCCGACGGCCAGCACCAGCAGGCCCATCAGCGTCGCGGTACGTTGCCGCCGCGCCGTCGCGGTGACCTCGACAGTGCGGGATCGCACCGCCACGCCACCGGTACCGGCCGAGGCGCCGTCGGGGTCGGGCGTGTCCGGATCGTCCGTTCCGCACCGGGCTCCCGACCTGATCAACCGCAGGCCACCGAATCCGAAGTAGATGATGGCGCCAAGGATGATGTTGAACGCGGCGTTGGCCAAGAAGATGGCCATCGGACTGCCGGGCAGGTCGCTGCGGTCGACGACGCCGTTGGTGATGACGCCGAGCACGCCCAGCGGGGAGAAGTTGCCTGCCGCCGAACCGTGGATGACCATCAGACCCATCAGCAGCGGGTTGATGCCGTAGCGGGTCGCGAACGCCATGCCGACGGGCGCGATGATCGCCACCGCGGCCGGACTCAGTGCGCCCAGGGCCACGAGCGCGCCGCTGAGTACGAACATGACCCACGGCAGCGCGGCCACCCTGCCCTGGACCGCTTGTACCGAGCGGGCGACCAGCCAGTCGACCGTGCCGTTGCGCTTCGCCATGGCGAACAGGTAGGTGACCCCGACCAGGATGACGAACAAGTTGGCCGGGAAGCCGTCCAGGACTTTCCCGGCGTCGACGGCGAACGTCCATACGCCCACCACGAATGCGCCCACCAGCGCGAGCACGCCCAGGTTGACCGAGCGGATGGTGCCGAGCACGAAGATGCCGGCCAGAACAAGGATCGCGACGATGTGAGGCGACATCCGTACTCCCAATCACTTCGAGTTTGCGATGTTTACTTCGATAACTCGAAGCGTAGGAGTGTGCGGAGTCACATGTCAATACCCAACTTCGCGTCTGCGGATGGAACTTCGGAATTGCGTGCGAGGATGGGCACATGAACCCGGCCCGCCTCGACCGAGCCCTGCGCATCCTCGAGTACCTCGCACATCACCAGGAGGGCAGCTCCCTCAAACCTTTGTGCGAGGACCTGACGATGCCGATGAGCAGCGCTCACGACCTGATGTCGTCGCTGGTCGAACTCGACGCGGTGCGCCAGCTCGATCAGAAGACCTATGTGCTCGGACCCCGCTCGCTGGTGATGGCGCTGTCGATCGTGGACTCGGTCGACCTGCGACAGATCAGCCGCCCGTTCCTGCTGCAGCTGTGCGAGACGGTGAACGAGAACACCTATCTCGCGGTGCGCAGCGGGAACACCGTCACCTATGCCGACCGCTACGAGGCCGGGCAGAACCTCTCCGTGGTCATGAAGCTCGGCGGGGACCGGCCGCTGCACGGTTCGAGCATCGGCAAGCTGTTCGCGGCGTTCAACGCCGATCTCGAGGAACGGGTGCTGACGTCCAAGGCGCTCGAACAGCTGACGCCGTTCACCCTGACCGACCCCTCGAAATTGGCGAAGGAACTGGCCGTCATCCGCGACCGCGGCTACAGCGTCAGCGACGGAGAAAGCGTCGAGGGCATCATCGGGCTGGCCACCCCGATCTTCGACTCGCACGGCGTCGTCAACGCCGCCGTCCACATCTCCGCACCGCGTGGTCGGCTGTCGGCCGATCGTCTGCCCGTCGTCGTGTCCGAGATGCTCACCACGTCCGCAGCGATCTCCGAGCAGCTGGGGGCAACCGCCCAGCGGAGGTGAACCCCGCCGCAACCGTCGTTGTGGGCCCTTCTCCTATGTACTCGACCGATCCGACGCGGGGCCCCGGCCCGATGCACCGGACCGCACCGTCCCGTCCGGCAGCTTCGCTGATACGACGAAGTCGGAAAACCGTTGCACCGCTTCGGCATTACGGCGTTCACGCGGCCAGGCCAGCACCGTGTGCCGGACCGCCGAGGAATCCTCGAAGGGAAGGACCACCACCCCGTCGGCGCCCGTCAACCGCACCGCGAGTTCACTGAGCACACCGACACCCAACCCCGAGCGCACCATCGACACCAGCGTGTGCGGACTGGCGACCCGCCTGCCCGCACCCACCTGCACGTCCGCCGCGGCGAACATCGCCGCGATCTCCGGCGACAGCCCGCGGGCGCCGTCGCCGCTGCCCGGTGTCACGACAGCTTCGCCCGCCAACTCGCCCAACGGTACCGAGCACATCGACGCCAACCGGTGCGCCGGCGGGACCAGCACACGCAGCGGCTCGTCCCACAACGAAACCGATTGCAGTTCAGGGAAATTCGCGACGTACGCCTGAGGGAGGATGGCAAGGTCCGCCTCGTGCCGCTGCAGCATCTCAGGCAGCGTCGACGTCGGGCCCTCGAGAACCTGCACGTCGATGTTGTGTTCGACCTTGCCGAACCGGTCGATCAACCGCGACGCGAATTCGCCTGCCGCGCTCGACATGCACGCCAGCCGCACGGTCCCGTACGTGGTCCCCCGCAATGCCGCCATCTCGGCACGCGCACTGTCCAGCGTCGCCAGTACATCCTTCGCGCGCCCGAGGAATATCTCTCCGGCCACCGTCAGGCGTACCGGCCGCACCGCACGGTCGACCAGCACCACACCGAGTTCGCGCTCCAACTTCGCGACATGCTCGCTGACCCGCGACTGCACGCGACCGAGCTGCTGCGCCGCGGCCAGAAAGCTGCGGTGCCGGGCGACCGCGAGGAACGACGTCAGCCAGTCCAGGTGCACGCGGGCATGGTATCCGGAATTCGGATCCGAACTATCTGATTCGGCCGGGTTCATGCCGGTCGACGCGGCAATAGGCTCTCCCCGCAGCAGTGATCCGACTCACAATGAGGAGAACCGTGACCGATCAGATCGATGGGACCACCCATGACCGCACCCGCTACCGCAATGCGATGGGGCCGCGCGGTGTCATCGGAATCATGACGCCGGGGCCCAACGTCGTCGTCGAGAACGAGATGATGGACATGCGCCCACCCGGTGTCATCAACGCCATCGACCGCTACTACGTCCCCAACCAGTCGATCCGCGCCGACGAGGACTGGTCGGTCATCATGCGGCATGTCGCCGCCAACCTGGACGACTCGGTAGGCCGGCTCAACGAAGCGCTCATCGACCACCTGGCGCTCGGCATGTCGTCGCAGAGTTTCATGGGCGGGGTCGAGGGAAGCTTCGCGCTGCTGGACCACCTGCGCGAAGCGTCCGGTGTCGACGTGTCGATGGGCGCGCAGGCTTCGGAAGCCGCGCTGAAGGAGGTCGGCGCACGTCGGCTCGCGCTCGTGACGCCGTACTATCCGGTGATCGAGAAGAACGCGGTCAGTTATTTCGAGGGCCGCGGCTTCGAGGTCGTCCACGTCGAAGGGCTCAAGTGCCGCAGCATCATCGAGGTCGCGTCCCAGGGCGAGGACCGACTGAGCGACGCCGTTCGGATCGCCGATCAGCACCGTCCCGACGCCATCATCCAGCTCGGCACCAATCTGCGTTTCGGGGCTCTGGCGCCGCGGCTCGAACAGGAACTCGGCAAACCGGTCTGGGCGGTCGGCACCGTCATCTACTGGCATGCCTTACGCGCCATGGGGATTGACGACCAGTTCGAGGGCTTCGGCACCCTGCTCGAAAAGCACTGAGACCGGAGAACACATCATGTCCGTCCAACTGCTCTCCATCCTCGCGTTGGTTGCGGTGTTCCTCATCTCCACGATCTTCAACGTGCACATGGGTGCGCTCGCCTTCGTCGCGACGTTCGTCGTGGGATTCGGCCTGACCGACCTTTCCGAAGACGAGATCATCGCCGGGTTCCCCGCCGGTCTGTTCGTGATCCTCGTCGGCGTGACGTACCTGTTCGCCATCGCCAAGGCGAACGGCGCCATCGACTGGCTCGTCGACTCCGCGGTGAACCTGGTGCGCGGACGCGTATGGGCCTTCCCGTGGATCATGTTCGCCCTCTCCGCCGGATTGGCCGGGATCGGTGCGGTACCTCCGGCGGCGGTGGCGATCATCGCGCCGACCGCCATGCGGATCGCCCACCGCTACCAGATCAGCCCGCTGCTCATGGGTCTGATGGTCGCCAACGGCGTCGCCGCAGGCGAGTTCTCGCCGATCGGCCTGTTCGGGATCATCGTCAACGACGTCGCCGTGTCCAACGGCGTCGCGTCATCACCGATCCTGCTGTTCGCCAGTTGTTTCGCGGTCAACGCCGTCATGTGCTACGTGCTCTACGTGGTCATCAACCGGCGGGCACGCCGCCGCCACGAGCCGGTCGAGCCCATGGAAGCCGCCGGTCCCACTCCCTCGCGCCGCGGCACCGGCCTGAGCGTCATCGACCCCGATGTCGCCGTCGCCGTGCGGCCGCCGATGACGAAGTCGGTTGCCGCGACCCTTGCCGGCCTCGTGGCGATGGTGGCCATCGTGGCGTGCACGGAACTCGACATCGGTTTCGTGGCAATGACGCTCGCGGTCATCCTCAGCGTTCTGTCACCGGATGCGGCGAAGGAGGCACTGCCGAAGATCGCCTGGCCGTCGGTGTTCCTGATCGTGGGGATCGTCACCTACGTCAACCTGTTGCAGGAACTCGACACCGTCACCTATGTGTCCGACGCGGTGGCGCACCTGCGGTCCCCGCTGTTGATCGCGTTGCTGATCTGTGTCATCGGTGCGGTGGTGTCGGCGTTCGCGTCGACCACCGGAATCCTCGGCGCGCTGGTCCCGTTGGCGGTGCCGTTCCTGCTGTCCGGCGACGTGTCGGCGGTCGCGATGATCATCGCGCTGAGCTTGTCCTCGTCGATCGTCGACGCGTCCCCGTTCTCCACCTCGGGAGCCTTGGTGGTTGCCAACGCGGCCGAGGAGGACCGCGACCGCGTCATGAGCCAGCTACTGCGTTGGGGCCTGGCGATGATCGTCGTCGCGCCGGTCGTGTCGTGGGGCGCCTTCGTGCTACCCGGTTGGTGACTCGAGCACGGATACGCGGCGCGTGGTTTCACGCGCCGCGTATCCGTGCGAGTCAGATGGTGCCGGGCATCCCCGAGATACCCCCGGGCATGGGCGGCGGCATCTGCGGTATCGGGGCGCTGCCGAACGGCATTCCGTCGGTGTTGAGGCTTCCCGGCAGGCCGCTACCGATCGGCGGTGGTGTTGCCGCAGGCCCGGCGAACGGATCCCCGGCGCCGGCCGGCATCTCCGGACCGGTCGGCACCCCGGAACCGTCGCAGCCCGTGAGGTACGGCGCGACGATGCATTCGGCGTCGTCGGGTCGTGGGTGGGCGCTCGCCTGCCCGGCGGTGCCCAACGCGGCCATCCCGATCAACACTGCTGTCACAGCGAATTTCATGATCACCCTTCCTGCCGAGGCAAATCGTCGCACGACCGGTTGCCGGCTGGGAGCATAACCGAAAATTCCACTCCGCGTTGGTAATTGACGCCCGCGTCGAGGATCGGGTGCATCCGTCCCGCAACTCCTCGCAGGCAGCGCATCCGCCCGGGAGATCAGCTCCAGCGGTCGGCGCAGTCCAGCAGCTGGGCTTCCACATCTGCAACGGCACGGTGGAAGTCCCCGTCGGCGGCCGGCGGTTCACCGTGCACCACAAATCCTTCGACGTCCATGGCCATGAACTCACCGAGGATTGTGAAGAACGGACCGAGAACGAAGTCGGCGCGTGGGTCCTCCCCGGTGGGGGTCGCTCGCGACGACACCACCGCAACCCGCTTTCCGCGCAGCGGGCACACCCCCTCGGCGGCCGGCGAGGTCTCCCCGATCACGTGGACGTAGTCCAGCCACGCCTTCAACGTGGAAGGCATCGAGAAGTTGTACATCGGGGCGCCGATGACGACGGCATCGGCCTCGCTCAGCTCGGCCACCAGGGCGGCCTGCAGTTCGACGGCGGACGCCGCAGGAGCCACCGCATCCTCGGGACGCGTGTCCGCGGTGAAGTGCAAGGCATTGGTGGGCAGGTGCGGCAGCGCGTCGACGTGCAGATCACGCCGACGGATCTCGCGGTTCCCCGCTCCTGCCGCCCATCGCTGAGCGAACTTCCCGGTCAGGGACCGCGATACCGACGACGACAGGTTGGCAGAGGAGTCGAGCTGCAGAATGTAGGGCACCGAGCGATCATACGGGTCCGCGCTCTGCCCAGATCTGCTGGTCAGCCGGACCGCAAGCGTGCATGAATTCGATTGCGCTGCCCCATGATTCCCGCGCCGACCGCCAACGCTAACAGGCACGTAGCGGAGCGGTCCACCGCACATGGGTCCCACGACCGCCCGTGCTGGTGATCTGAAAACTGCCGCCCGCGTGTTGCGCGCGGGTCCTCAGGTTCTGTAGACCACTGCATCGCTTGGGGTTGGCGGGAATACCTCGACCGTTGTCGGTCACCTCGATCTCGAGGTGATCCGTCACGTCGATGGAGATCGTGACGCTGGTGGCTCCGGAATGTCGCACCGCGTTGCTGACGGCCTCGATGATCACCGCCTCGGCATCATCGGCCAGGGCGGGGTCGACGCTGACGATGGACCCGCTGATCCGGACGGTGGTGGCGAGCGGACTGTTGTCGGTCACGGCCGCGACGGCGGCCTGGATCCGCTGCCGGAAACTCATCGCGTCGGCCGCCGGAGATTGCAGGTCGAAGATCGCCGTGCGGATCTCGTCGATGATCGACTGCAGGTCGTCGACGGTGCGCGACAGACGCGTCGCGACGGTGCCCGATTTGGCGCGCGCGATGGTCCCCTGCAGATCCATACCGGCCAGGAACAACCGTTGGATCACATGGTCGTGCAGATCCCGGGCGATGCGTTCCCGGTCGCTCAACACCGTCAGTCGCCGGGCCTGTTCGTTCGCCCGGCACAGCGTCAGCGCCACCGCGGCGTGATGGGCGAAGTCCTCCATGATCGCCATCTCGTCGGCGTCGAACGGTGGGTCGCCGATCCCGCGGGCAACGGCGATGACGCCCAGGTTCTGCGCCGAGGCCGACAGCGGGACCACGATGGCAGGGCGCACCCCCTGGTCGGTGAACGACGAGATGGGATAACGGAATTCGTCTGTCATCATCGACTCGCCGGTCCGGAACACCCGGCCACTGGTGGACTGGGTGACCGGTACCTGTTGACCCTCGACCTCGTCGGCACGTTCCCCCACGGCGACCGCGATGGTGAGGCTCTCGACATCCTGCGGGGCCCGGTCCGATTCGGACGGCACGAGTATGACGGCCTGGTTCGCGGCGGTGAGTTCGGCAGCTCGTTCGACGATCAACCGCAGCGGGGATCCGTCGGCATCGGGCATCGCGAGCAGGGCCGTGGTGATCTCGCGGCTCGCGATCACCCACCTGGCCATGGTGCGCACCTTGGCGACATGTCGGACACTGCGGACGACGTCGGCAGCCACCGAAGCAAACGCTTCGACGGCACCCACGTCCGCGTCGGTGAACGCGAACCGGGATCGTGAGTCGGCCACGTAGAGGCTGCCGAGCGCCTCGCCGTGCGAGATGAGCGGAACCCCGAGCACCGCACAGACCGGTGGGTGTAGCTCGGGTAGCTCGGCGGCGTCCGGACAACCGTGACGGCCATCGATCCGGAGCGGATCTTTCCGGTGCAGCAGGAGCTCGAGCAGTTCTCGGTCCGGCGACCCGGGGTCTGGTTCGGGGACGACATATGTCAGCTCCCCGCCCGGCGCGCAGAGGCCCACGGCCCCGTGACCGGCGCCCGACACCCGCATGGCGGCGTCGACGATGCGTTGCAGGGTCGCCTCCAGTTCCGGGCCCGCGTCGAGGAAGGCCATGTCCTGCAGCAGCATGGTCATCCGGCCGTCGATCGCGACTGGCGACTCGTACCCGGTGTGCGGTTCTCGGGCGCCCAAAATCTGACCTCCGTGGCACGGACGCTACGCCGTTTCACACGCCGTCACCAAGAATTGACGACGGAGTCAGCAGCCTGTCAGATCGAGGTCGCCGATCAGCGCCACCAGGCCGGTGTGCGTCTCATGGATCTGCGCGTCGAGATTTCCGGACGCAACCATGCCTGCATGCTCCCGCGGTCTGCGGTCGGGCGCCAGGGGCATACGGCCCAGGGTTGGGGACCAATGTCCCTGGTGATCTTGTTCCGGCAGGGTCAAGCTGTCAGAGGACCACCGGACACGGGAAGCGACCGCCGAACACAGGGGGATCCCATGGTGACAGTCTTTCTCGTCGACGATCATGAACTCGTCCGGCGCGGTCTGATCGACCTGGTCCGGTCCGACCCCGATCTGAACGTGATCGGCGAGGCGGGTTCGGTGTCCGAGGCGATGGCGCGGATCCCCGCGTTGCGACCACAGGTGGCGGTGCTCGACGTCCGGCTGCCGGACGGCAACGGCATCGAACTCTGTCGCGATCTGTTGTCACGGCTGCCGGACCTGCGTTGCCTGATGCTGACGTCGTTCACCTCCGATGAGGCGACGCTCGACGCAATCCTCGCCGGCGCCAGTGGTTTCGTCATCAAGGACATCAAGGGCATGGAACTCACCCATGCGATCAAGGAGGTGGCCGCCGGGCACTCGCTGCTGGACAACCGCGCCGCGGCGGTCCTGATGAAGAAACTCCGCGAAACCGTGTCCCCCTCGGACCCGCTCACCGGTCTGAGCGATCAGGAACGCATGCTGCTGGAACTGCTCGGCGAAGGACTGACCAACAAGCAGATCGCGGCGCGCATGTTCCTCGCGGAGCGGACCGTGAAGAACTACGTGTCACGGCTGCTCGCCAAGTTGGGCATGGAGCGCCGCACGCAGGCGGCCGTGTTCATCTCCAAATTGGATCGCGACCGCCACGACGAGACGCACGGCGAAACGTACTGAGTTAACCACGAACGACGACCACGGGTCGCTCGGCGGCTTCGGCCACGCTGGTGCTGACCGAGCCGAGGAGCAGTCCCACGAACCCGCCACGGCCGTGGCTGCCGACCACGGTCAACTGAGCGATCTGCGAGCGCTTCAACAACCGACGGTCCGGGCGGTCGAGGACGACCTCCCGCTGCACATGCACATCGGGATACCGTTCCCGCCAACCCGCCAGCCGTTCGGCCAGGCGCTCCTCGGCCTGAACCCGCAGGTCGTCCCACGGAACACCCGGGTATCCGGCCACCTGGGCATCGCTCCACGCGTGCACCGCGAGCAGTGGCGCACCCCGTCGGGAGGCTTCGTCGAATGCGAACGCGAGAGCCTTCTCCGAAGCCGGTGATCCGTCGATGCCCACGACGACCGGCGCCGTCGTCGCCATCGCCGCGGCTCTCGACTCGTGGTGGATCACCGCGACCGGACAACGTGCGTGGCGGATGAGACCGGCGGTGACAGAACCCAACAACCTCCGGCCGATGGGTCCGAGGCCCCGGCACCCGACGACAACGAGTTGCGCCGCCTCGGACTTTGCCGCCAGCGCGGCGACGACGTTCTCAGCGATCTCCACCTCGTCCGCCCGGATCTCGACGGCGTCGCCGATCACGTCCTCGGCCACTTTGCGGGCGGCCTTGAGCACCTGTACGCCGTTGCGCCGGAGTTGCTCGGCCAGCTCGGGCGGTGCGGAAACCTCGGCCCACACCACGCCGCCCGCCGGCCATTGCACGATGTGCACGAGCCGCAGCGGAACCTTGTGCAGCACGGCTTCACGCGCGGCCCACTCAACCGCCGATGTCGACGGGTCGGATCCGTCCACGCCGACCAGAACACCGGGTCGGCCCTCAGCTGACGTCATTGTTTCCCCACTCCCGTTTTTCCGTGATGCTCTCGAATTCACGTTCCCATTGCGCGTATCGCGCCTGAACGAGCCTGCGGCGCAGCATGATCACGCCACCGCAGACTCCGGCGACCACGAGCATCCACGCCCACAGCGCCGCCAGAATCGCGTCGGCGACGGCACGGCCCTTGCCGGGCGGCGGCGCGGCGGCACTGCCGGATGTGTCCACCCAGATCGATTGCTCGTCACCGACATCCGGCAGAATTGCCCATTCGAGCCGGCCGCGGTGCTGCTGCCCGTCGACGGTCCACGTCGCCTCCGCCCGATACGGCCGTGCGTGCCCCTCACTGATCTCGACCGAACCGCGCTCGGTCGCGACGGCGCTCACCTGACGCATGCCCTCGGCCCGCCGGGTGCACGCCTGCTCGCGGGTGTCGTGAACCGACGTTCCGATCGACGCGGCCAGTGGCAGCGCCAGGACGCACAGCACCACCGCCGCGAGCCGCAACACACCTTCGATGCGGTCGCTGACACGCACCAGTGGGTTTCGGCTCCACACCACGGATCCCAACCACTCACCGATTCCCAAGGTGAAAGTTTCCATGGTTCCTCGTTCATCGGGACACCCGTTCACCACCGATTCCACCCGATGAGCCGGCGCAGCCCTAGGGCACAAATACCTTCTTCCGATGGGACTTCCGCCCATTTCGGCCCGACGCATGCCGGCAACCCACGCTCGTCACGGCCGCGGGGACCATCTGGACACCGGGGTCGAGACTTTTGTCCCTACTCCCCCGGCCGGTCGGCGGAAACCATGTAATCGATGGATTTGGGCCGCTGCTGAGCCGAAAGGACCATTTTGAGGGTGACTGCATCGTCCGGGCTGGACCGATTCGATCTCGAAAACCTGGCATGGCAGGTATTGGCTTCGGAGTTCGCCGGACCGATGTACTCCTGCTGGCCCATCGAGGACCGGGTCGACGCATTCCTGCTGCACGACACCGCACACGATGCCGTGGGCGGGAGTTTTCGCGATGCGCTCGTGCAGCGGGTCATGGCGAACATCGCCGCCGCCCACAAACTGGGGGTGCTCCCGCTCGATTGTCGGTAGGAACGGCCAGCGGCCGAATCGTCGGTGGATTCGCAACGTCGCTCACCGGCACCCACACCGTCGAGCCGGTCGTGCCGTCGCCGTGGTGTTCGGACAGGTCGAGGACGAACTGGTCACCACGTGTTCACCCTGGTCACAAGAACAGGCCACCGCCATACGGCTGTATGCTGAATGCAACACGCAGATGCGAAAGGAAGCCGTAGGTGACGTTCGAACCGGTGCAACGCCCGGCTGGGCTCAGCGACCTGGCGTACGACCAACTGCGCTCCCGCATCCTCGGCGGCGACTTCCCGACCGGCCGCCGGATGAGTGTGGTGTCGATCGCCGAACAGCTGAACATGAGCCGCAGCCCGGTCCGGTCGGCCGTCGAGCGTCTGGTGACAGAGGGTCTGCTCGTGGTGACCGCTGCGGGCATCGAACTTGCCCAACTCGACCACGCCGATCTGATCGACGGCCTCCAGGTGCGGTCCCGGCTGGAGGGACTCGCCGCAAGGCTGGCAACCGAGCGCCTGACGGATGCCGATCTGGACGGTCTGCGCGAGAACCTGGCGCTGTTCGAAAGGGCCGTGCGAAGCGGCGAATCCGTCACGGCCCGGCGGCTCGATCTGGAGTTCCACAGCGTCCTCCGAGACACCTGCGGCAATCGCCTGCTCGTCGAGAATCTTCGCCGAGTGCAGGCGCGGGTGATCGTGGCGACGTACACAACTGCGTGGGTCGCAGCACACGAGGCGGTGATCGACGAGCACGCCGAGATCCTCAAAGCGCTGGCCGCGCACGACCCCGATGGCGCCGAGCGCGCCGCGATCGAACATCTGGAACGCCTCATCGCGCGCGTGAAGACCTTCTTCGGCTCCGGCGGACGCATCGATCCCACTGGCGGCGCGGCGACGACGACCCTGTAGGCAGACGCGTTCAGGACTGCGTAAACCGCCGTTCACCCTCCCGTCGAAGGATTGCTGCATCCTGCATGCAGGTCGTGATAAACTGGGGCTGCATGCAGGATGCAGCGGCTTCATCCGCTCACATACATCGAACGATCATGTCTAGGAGAACGGCGTGAAGGGCACCAACTCCGACATCGACGCCACGGGACATACCGTCCGGCGCAAGGACGCGGCGCGAAACCGCCGCCGCATCATGGAGGCGGCACGAGAACTCGCGGATGACGGCAAGCCACTGCAACTCAACGTCGTCGCACAGCACGCGAGCGTGGGTGTCGGCACTGTGTACCGCCACTTCCCGACGCCGGAAGCCCTCGCCGAAGCGCTGGCCGCAGACCGGATCGATGTGCTGGTCAAAGAAGTCGACGCGGCGCCGCGAACCCTGCAGGGGCTCCGGAACTTCCTGAAGGTGGCTTTGACGGTATTCGTGCGGGACGACACCTCGGCGAGCGCCCTGATCAATCCCGTCACCGACGACCTACGGCACCAGCGTCGCCGTCTGCTCGACGGGCTGCGCACCCTCATCGCCGGAATCATCGCCACAGATCCTCTGATGTTCCCCACACTTGGCCCGCGCGACATCATCCTGCTGCTCTGCGGTGCCGGAAGCGCCATGCGGCACAACCCGGACCGAGATGACCCTGCCGTGCCCGACCGCTACTCGAAGGCGTTGCTTGTCGGCATTCTTCCCCGCCGTATCGCATACAACTCTCCCAACGCAGAGCGCGCGGGGTGCAGTAGGCGGTAGTTCAGGCAAAGGCATCTCGTGTCCCGTCGACCGACACCCGGAAACGGAAACTCCATCCACTAATATCGGCCGATGGCATTGGGCAGCACCACCGCGCCGGTCGACCTACGCAGCGACGGTCGACGCAATCGAGACCGCATTCTCGATGTGGCCCGCCGGCACATCGCCGAGGGACGTCTCGAACTGCCGATGAACGTCATCGCACGCGAAGCCGGTGTTGGCGTCGGCACGGTCTACCGGCACTTTCCCACCCGCCAGTCGCTGCTGGAATCCGTCGCGGCCGAGGCCTTCGACGAGATCACGACGATCGCACGCAAGGCTGCAGCCGAACCGGATCCGGCCAAATCCCTGCGCACACTCCTCAACGGTTCGGTGAAGTGCCTGCACCGGCGCCCAGGACTGGCCGCCGTTCTGGAGTCCCCGAAGTTCGCGTGCACCGAGACCGTGGAGATGGCCGCCGGTGTGGCCCGATCCGTCGAGGCGGTGCTGAAGAAGGCGCGCAAGGCC
This sequence comes from Mycolicibacterium goodii, assembly GCF_001187505.1. The sequence goes on along the minus strand of NZ_CP012150.1, from coordinate 4,359,598 downwards.
GGACTGGTGCGTGCCGGCGTGTCGGGCGACGACCTGCGGTCGTTGATCCTCGGGATCCACCACGCCGCGGCGATCAACGTGGCCGCCCCACGCCGGCACACCCGCTATCTCACCATCATGATGGACGGCCTCCGCCGACCCGGGTGATGCCATGCAGCACAGACGAATTCGCGCCTACCGGGTGGGTCGGAGCGCGTCGAACGTCAGTTCCTTCAGGTTGCGGTAGCCGTCGACGGCCATGATGAGGTCCGCCTCGGCCAGCAGTGACCGAGCGACGTGCTCGATCCCCTTGGAACCGCCCAGCGCGGCGCCCCACGCGTAGGGCCGCCCGATCCCCACGGCCGACGCTCCCATGGCGAGCGCCTTGACGATGTCGGCGCCGGTACGGATCCCGGAATCGAACAACACCGGGGTGTCTCCGGAGGCGGCGACGACGTCGGGCAGACAATCCAGCGCGGGAAGACCGCCATTGGCCTGACGGCCACCGTGGTTCGAGCAGTAGATGGCGTCGACGCCGCTGTCCACCGCGCGGCGTGCGTCATCTGGATGCTGGATCCCCTTGAGGATCACCGGCATCTTGGTTATCGACCGAACCCAGTCGATGTCCTCCCAGATCACCGAATGCCCGAACAGGCCGTGCCAGAAGTCCGCCGCCAACCGCGGGTTGGCACGCAGCGCATCGGCCTCCACGCCGGACTGTGCCTTGAACTTCTTCTGGAACACCGGGTCGGTGATGTAGTTGGTCAGGCACAGCCCGCGCAGGAACGGGAAGTTCGAGATCGTGAGATCCCGTGGCCGCCAACCGAAAATCCAGGTGTCCAGGGTGATCACCAGACCGTCGTACCCGGCGGCCTCCGCGCGGCGGATGAAGCTCTCGGCAAGGTCGCGATCTTCGGGGTAGTAGAGCTGGAAGTACGCCGGTGTGTCACCCGCGTCCTTGCGGATGTCCTCCAGCGAGCTCACGGCAAGCGTGGAGGTGATGTAGGGCACGCCCGTGCGAGCGCTGGCCTGCGCACTGGCCGCGTCCCCATGCCCGTCCTGCGCACACAGGGCGATCACCCCGATGGGTGCAAAGAACATCGGTGCCGCCCATCTCTTGCCCAACAACTCCACCGAGAGGTCGCGTTCGGTGGCCGCCACCAGCATCCGCGGCATCAAGCCCCAATGCTTGAAGGCCTCCACGTTGGCACGCTGGGTGTGTTCGTCACCGGATCCACCGGCCACATACGACAACACACTCGGCGGAAGAGCCTGCTGTGCATGGGATTCCCAGTCCGCATACGACATGGGCAGAGTGGGAGCAACACCCACCAGCCCCTGGCCGTAGATCTCGTTCTCATAGTCGCCCCAACTGGACATCGCTCTCCTCAGATGGAAGTGATTTCACATTCGAAAGGCTGACCCGCATCGCGCCGAAATCGCGACCGGGCCTTGGGTACCAATGCAAACCGGGTGTGGTTCGAACCATTGGTTTCGTGATCATCCCTACGCCACCACACGGTGTCAATCGCAGTACCGGATGGCTAATCCAGTTATTCCTCGATCACCGGCGGATAGCTAATCCGTTTACCGATGGCCTGACCCATGCCCGCGCCGGCCGACGCGGGGTTCACTAAAGCAACTATTTGTTGCTATAGTGGTGACCTGAACCGCCCATCGGTCGAAGGAGCGAATATGCGGATTCTCATCAGCGGAGCAGGGGCGGCGGGCTTGAGCGCCGGCGTCGACCTGGCGCGTACGGGCCACGACGTCGAGATTGTCGAGCGCGCAAATCACCTGCGCGTCAACGGCTCCCCTGTCGACGTGCGCGGCGCAGCCATCGTGACCGCACGCGACATGGGCATTCTCACCGCAGTGCAGGACCACCGCATCTGCATGACCGAGCAGACGACATTCGTCGACCGGTCCGGCGCACCCGTCGCACCCCTGGTCCGGCAGGAGGTCGACGAATCTCCCGAGGACATCGAGATCCCCCGCGAAGACCTGATGAACATCCTGCGCCAGGCCCTCCCCGGGCACGTCGATCTGCGCTTCGACGAGTCCGTTGTGACGCTGGTCGACAACGAGGAGCGAGTCACGGTCACGTTCAGATCCGGCCGCGAGGCCGCTTACGACGTCGTCATCGGCGCCGACGGGGTGCATTCGGGCGTGCGCCGACTGGTGTTCGGCCCGGAGAAGCAGTTCACCAAGCACCTCGGGATGTACGTCGCGATCGCGGATGCCCCCGGCCAGTCGGCTTCGGGCAACCGCACGTCCGAGGTCCTCAACCTGCCAGGACGCATGGCCGGAGTCGCCCGCTACCACGACAAGGCCCTGGCACTGTTCGAATTCCGTTCTGACCCCCTCGATTACGATCACCACGATGTGGACGCGCAGAAGCGTGTCCTTGCGGAAGCCTTCGCCGATGTCGACAACTGGAAGGTCCCCGAGCTGATCGAGGCCGCACTGGACGACCCCGAGCTCTACTTCGACGCCATCGCCCAGATCCATATGCCGCGCTGGCACCGGGGCCGGGTGGTGCTGATCGGGGACGCGGCGCACTGTGCGACCCCCATGGCCGGACGCGGGACCTCGTTGGCGCTGCTCGGGGCGTGGACACTCACCGAGGAGCTCGCGCGGTGCGGCGACGACCTCGAGTCGGCATTCAGCGCCTACGAACGGCGCATGCGCCCCAGCGCGGTCGCGGCACAACAGTTCGCCTCCGTAGCAGCCGATCTGGTGCTCCCCGCGACGTGGGAAGCCATCGAGCAGCGCAACGCCCGGCTGCGCGCGGCGCAACCGCTGTAGACTGCCGCGGTGGCCGACGACAGACCCACGCGAGAACCGAGTCGCCGCCCAGGAGGTCGAACCGCCCAGGTGCGGAGCAGGATTGTCAAGGCCGCGGCCGAGCTGCTCGCCCGCGACGGGATCGGCGGCCTGCGTTACGAACAGGTCGCCGAACTCGCAGGCGTGAACAAGACCAGCGTCTACCGCAACTGGCCCGACCGCGCCGCGCTGGTCTCGGATGCGCTCACCGCCTACGGCGCCGACGTGGCACCCCTGCACGATTCGGAGGATCTGCACGCCGATCTCGCCGACTACCTCGAGGCGCTCGCCGCCGCCACCGCAAGCCCGCAGGGCCGGGCACTGCTGAGCGTCGTGGCGTCGGCGCGCGAGAACGCGGAGTTGCGCGCCGTCGTCGACGAGGTGTTCGACCGGCGCCTCACCACCCTGCAGGTCCGGCTGCAGACCGCGATCGAACGCGGCGAGCTGCCCCCTGTCGACGTCACCCTGATCGGCATGATGCTCGCCGCACCCGTCCAGCTGTTCGTCACCCGCGGCGCCCGCCCCTTCACCCGAGCGGACGCACACCAGATCATCTCGATCGTGCTCGCAGGCGCGCGGCACTCGACATCAGAAGGTCGGCGACATCCGGGCCCGCGGTGAGGTCACCCGATTCGATCCGTGACGCGATCTGCACCACCGCTTCGTTGACCGGCGCCCGACCGCCGAGCCGGGCTTGCTCCCGGACGACGTGCCCGTTGATCTCGTTCACCTCACTGCGGCGACCCTTGTGCCAATCCTGCAGCACCGTGGTCAATTGTGTTGGCGTGGAGTAGACATCGTGAACGATGTCGAACAGGGCCGCCGCGAAGCGTTCGGGCGCGGTGATGTCCGCCTCGGCCATACCGATGATCGGCCGGAGCTGGTGACCGAGCGCAATCGCGGTGCGGGTGGCTTCGTTGCCCGCCTCGATCATCAATTCGTACATACCGGGCACCTTGGCGGCGTCCATCACGGTCATGTCGAGAATCGCCGAGGTGACCAGTTCGGTGCAGTTGGCGATCAGTTTCATCCACTTCGAAGACCGGATGTCGTCGGACACCTCGACTTGTCCGGAGTTCCTGAGGATTTCGGCAATCGCCTCGGCGCGCTGGTGAGCGGCCTCGGTGACGCCACCGACGGCGAACCAGGAGCGTTCTCGGGTGGTGTCGCGGTTGACGATCCCGGGTTCGAACATGTTCGAGGCAACTTCGATGACACACCCGAGCACCCGATCGGCCCCGAGGACCTCGATCATCGGATCGACTGTCATACCGTTCTGGACACCGACGACGACGCCCTCGTCGGCGAGGACGGGCTTGATCAGTTCGCACGCCCACCGGGTGTCATAAGCCTTCACCATCACCAGGACGATGTCGAAGGCATGCCGGAATGTGGCGACGTCACAGAGGTTGAAGGCGCGTACATCGGTGGTCTCGGTGGTATGCGGCATACGCACTTCGATCCCGTTGCGGCGCATCGCCTCGACGTGCTCGGGCCACTGTTCGATGAGGGTTACGTCGAGGCCGGCACGGGTCAGGTCGGCTCCTACCGACGCTCCGTTCGCACCGCTGCCGAGCACCGCGATCTTTTCGCCGCTCAAGGTCTTCCTCCCAGGTTCATGTGGCGGTCGCGTGCGAGCCGGCCATCAGTTCGGCAAGATCTTCTGGATTGATGAACGACGGCGGCGGTGGCGGCCCCCAGTTGAACAACCCGCGGGCGCCATCGAGGACCTCGGGGGTCCAGAGTTGATCTTCGGTCACGCAGTCCATGTCCGAGAAGTACTCGCTGAAATTGCCGGCCGGGTCTTTGAGGTACCAGAAGAAGTTGCTGCCTGCGTGATGCCGACCGAGGCCCCAGACATGGCGCTCCGGATGGTCTTCCAACATTCGTTGGGCTCCTCGACCGATGTCGTCGATGTCGTCGACCTGCCATGAGGTGTGGTGCAGGTAGCTGACCGGGGCGTCGAGGATGAGCAGATTGTGGTGGTCGGAGGAGCAACGCAGGAATGCGCCTTTGTCCTTGATGAAGTCGCTGGCGCGGAACCCGATGCCGTCGACGAAGAAGCTCATGGAGGCGGCCAGATCGACGGTACCCGCGACGGCATGGCCGAGGCGTCGAGGTTGTACCTGGCCGGTTCGTTGGATACCGGGCGCGCGACCGCTGCGCTCCACTCGGCCCGGACCGTTGTAGGGCGTCGCAGGCCGCGCACGCTGGGTCATCCTGGCGGCGGTGTGCAGTGTCACGGTGATTCCGGTCGGCACGTCCACCGCCGTCAGCGATCGGTCGGCAAGCGTGTGCTCGATGCCAAGTCGTTGCAGATTGCGGGCAGCGCGTTCGAGATCGTCCTGATCGTCCACGGCGACAACCATTTCGATCAGCCGCCGGGTCGGGGCGCTGACGATGCGAAGTTGCCTGCCGCCGTCCGTGGTTTGTAACCATCCCTCCGTGTCCGGAGAAAGTCCGAATTCCTGGTAATAGTCCCGTGTTTCATCGACGTTGGGTACCCCGATGACGACGGCTGCGAGTCGATGCAGTGACATCAGAACTCCTGTCCTGGTTGTGCGAGGTGCCGATCCCCGGCCGTGTCGCGGATCATTCGGTGACTCCGTGCCTGGCGCACAGGTCTTCGGACCACCCCGGCACCGGACTGATCTGAAACCGTTCGAGAAGTGCGGCACGGGCTTGCGCGTCGCCGGAAGCGGTGACCTCGGCCATTCCGACGAGGTACTGGTCGAAGTTGCCCGGGCTGGTGATTTCGAGCATGACGACATCGACCGTGCCGGAATTCCAGACCGCATGCGGGATACCCTTCGGTCGGTACACGGTGTCACCTGCCGACGCCGTCCATTCTCGATCACCCACCCGCACACCGAGTTCCCCGCTCAGCACCGTGATCACCTGATCTTCGTTGACGTGCACATGCGGCCAGAACAGCGTGCCCGCCTTCACGGTCTGCCGGACCACGCAGTACGCGTTGTCCACCATTTCTCCGGTGATCTCGAAGGTCGTCGCCAGCGGACCGGCCTGGACAGTCGTTCCTCGGGCGATCTCACAGTTCATCAGGACTCCTAGCGGCCGTTCGTTTGACGTAATTCGAATCGTAATGCTAGTTTCGAAACATGGCAAGCGTCACACCAAAGGCGCGTTGATCGCTGGCCATCTTCGGCGGCAATGCCGCCGCACCCACGAAGCGAGTAGGAGGATCGATGAAAATCGCCAGCATCGGCGGCCGGCTGTCGCTCGTCACGGGATCGGGCGTCGCCGTGGACGTTCACAAATCCAGCGGGGGGCGTTTCGGAGCGGACCCACAGTCCGTCTACGAGCGCTGGGACGAATTCACCACCTGGGCCGCAACCGCCGATCTCTCCGACCACGTCGAGTTCGCCGAAACCGATCTCGGTGCACCGGTTCCCGCTCCGCGCCAGGTCTTTGCGATCGGCCTCAACTATCGCGATCACGCCGACGAGTCCGGATTCACCGTGCCCGAGGCGCCCACCGTGTTCACCAAGTTCGCCACCTCGCTGAGCGGACCGGTCTCCACCGTGACACTTCCCGACGGCGGCAACACCGACTGGGAGGTCGAGGTCGTCGTCGTCATCGGCCGGACGGCATCACGGGTGCGCGAATCCGAGGCGTGGCACTATGTGGCGGGACTGACTGTGGGACAGGACCTGTCGGAGCGCAAGGCCCAGTTCGTGGGACCGGTCCCCCAGTTCAGCCTGGGCAAGTCGTTTCCGGGCTTCTCGCCGACCGGACCTTGGGTCGTCACCTTGGACGAACTTCCCGATCCCTCCGACCTGGAACTGGGCTGCACCCTCAACGGTGAGCAGATGCAGCTCGGCCGTACCCGTGATCTGGTGTTCTCGATCCCCACCCTCATCGCCTACCTCACGACGATCGTCACTCTGCTGCCCGGAGACCTGATCTTCACGGGAACCCCTTCCGGTGTCGGAATCGGCCGTGATCCAAAGCTTTTCCTCCAACACGGCGACAAGTTGGTGAGCTGGGTGGAGGGAATCGGGACGCTGACCCAGAACTTCGTCCACGCCTGATCGCAAAGCCGACTACCACCATCAAAACAAGGAGCAATGCACGCATGCACGTGTGGTCAACAGACATGGAATCAGTGCCGGAACATCTCGGCACCGCCACCACCAAGTACATGATCCCGAAAGAGGCCCAGGAGCAAGAGACCACGGGCACCTACATGGCCCTGGCCGGCGTGTTCCAGGTGCAAGCGGGTCAGAAGCTCAAGGCCCACCACCATCCGACTCACGAGTACTGGTTCGTCATCGAGGGCCGTGGCGTGATGCAGGTGGCCGACGAGGCGCGCGTGATCGAGGTGGGCGACCTGATCTACACACCGCCGAACACACCGCACCAGGTGATCGCGGACGCCTCGGGGAACTTCCGGGCCTTCGTCTACGCGCTCGGCTACCCCGGACAGGGCTCGCAACACATCGACGTGGAACTTCCGGCGGTACCCCTGCCGGAATAGCACTCCCCTTCTTTTCGAAAGTAAAGTTGCGCTTCGATTATGTTACCGTGCGTGCATGGCCGGTAAGCAGACTCGACAGCAGGTCACTTACGAAAACCTGCGTGCTGACATCCTTTCCGGACGCCGAGAGCCGGGCCAGAAGCTCCCGTTCGCAGAGCTGTGCGAAAGCTACGGCGCCAGCGTCGGGATGATTCGTGAGGCCCTCACCCGACTGGTGGGTGAGGGTTTGGTGCAGTCGGTGCCCCAAGCGGGTTTCACCGTCACACCGTTGTCGCGCAGCGATCTGCTGTGGTTGACCGACGCCCGCTGTGAGATCGAAACCCTGACCCTGCGACGCGCCATCCGCGACGGCGACGTTGCATGGGAATCGGCGATTCTCGCGATCCATCATCAGCTCGACCGTTGTCCGATGCTTGATCCCGACGACCCTCAGCGGTTCAGCGAGCGCTGGGCGCAACTGCACGCCGAGTTCCACGAGACGTTGCTGGCCGGCTGCGCCAATCCTCGCCTCCGCCAGACGGCCTCCGAGATGCGAGCCGCCGCAGAGCTGTACCGACGCTGGTCGCTGCCACTCGGGCACTCGTCGGATCGCGACATCGCGCAGGAGCACCGAGACATCGTGGACGCGACCTTGAAGCGTGATACCGACGAAGCAGTCACCCTGCTGTGTCGGCACATCTCCCGCACGACCGAGGACCTACTTTCGACTGATCGCTCGATCGCCGACTGAGCAGCGGCCCGTCGAGTCCCGGGTCGCTCAGCAGTGCTCCGAGAGGAAGCTCGTCAGCGCGGCAGCGGTTTCGGCGGGACTCTCCTCGGCGTTGAAGTGCCCACCTGGTACCTCTACGCCGGTGATCCCGGGAACGAAGGTACGTCGCCACACCTCGACCGGCGACTCGTCGGCGCGGCCCAGGAACGCTTCGCCCCAGATGACCAGAGACGGAGCAGTGATGGTCTTTCCGGCCGCGAGTGCGGCCCGGTCGGCTTCGAGATCGATGCGGGCGCCGGCCCGGTAATCCTCGCAGTACGCGCGGATTCGGCGAGGATCGCTCCAGTCCCGCCGATAGGCCGCCATGGCCTGCTTCCCGAGTACCGCAGCGTCTCCTGATGCGGTGTGCGCGGCAGCGAGTTTCTCAAGCAGATGCGGCGCCATCGCCGCTTCGGCTCCCGCACCTTCGTCGGCGAACGTGCGCCAGTGCGGGGTGAATTCGGGATCGGTCGCCATCCGGTCCCAGATCGCGACGGCGGGGTAATTGTCCATCACCACAAGTGCCCTCACCGCATCCGGCGTGTCGAGGGCCATCCGGTAGGCCACCAGCGCTCCGCGGTCGTGGCCGACGACCGCGAATCGCTCATGTCCGAGCGCGGCCATGAAACTCACGACCTCGGCGGCCATGGTCTGCTTCGAGTACGCCAGATGGTCGGGATCCGGCTCGCCGACCTCGGATTGTCCATAGCCCTTCAGGTCCAGGCATACGACGCGGAACTGTTCGGTGAGCGACGGTGCAACCTTGTGCCAACACAGGTGTGACTGCGGGAAGCCGTGCAGCAGCACCACCGGCGACCCGGTAACCGGTCCCCCGATGCGGGCGAACAACGTGGTGCCGTTCACTTCGATAGCGGCGGAGTCGAATCCGAGAAAGAGATCGGTCATGAGGCTCCTGTCATCGGTCTGTCAGATCTCCTGCATCTCGTGCTGTTGCCGATCGACGAAGGACGCGAGATGGTCGAACTTCGGCTTGGCGTTGAATTGCGGGTTCAGTACGTCGACCGCCCATCCCGCCGCAGCGGCGATGTGGTCGCGCGACGCCCGGAGCTGACGGCGGATGCGGTCCACGTCGGCACCGACGAGCTCCCGCCGCCACTTCCTGAGCCGGCCGCCGACGAACACGGTGTCGACGTGGCTGCTGTCCACGCCTTGCACGATGGTGCCGACGGCGTTGTTGAGCGGCATGTTGGTGATGTCCTCGGCGCGCAGCGCCACGATGTCGGCGGCCCGTCCCGGACTCAGGGTTCCGGTGACGGCGCCAAGACCATTTCCCTGTGCGCCCTGCACGGTGGCGAACTCAAGCACATCCCGATTGGTCAACATATCCGGGCACCCGGTTTCGGCGCGGTACCGGTGCATCGCCACCCCCATGCGCTGGGTCATCAATGTGGCTCGCATCTGGGTGAACATGTCTGCGGCAAGGGATATTTCGACGTCGACGCTCAAGCTCGGCCGAATGCCGTGGTCGAGCGCTGTCTGGATCGGGGGAAGTCCGGTGGCGATCCCGATCTGCTGATCGGAGGTGGTTGCCAACGTGACCTGGGTGCCACTGTCGGCGAGCATCGCCCACACTTCGTGGGGGAGGTCGGTGCAGTGAATCAGCGTGACATCTGGCCCCAGCAGTCCCTCGCGGGCCAGTTCGGCGATCTCCGGGGCCGCACCCGCTCCCAGAACGCCGTCGAAGGTGATCCCCAGGCCTTCCTCGCGGGCGGTCCTCAGCAGTTCACGGACCGGCCGGACCCGCCGGATGTCCAGGCCCATCCGCACGGTGCACAGCGATGAACCGCCTGCGCAGTAGCTGTCGCGAAGACGTGCCAGATCGTCGGGCCACTGCTGCTCCCACTCGCCGGCGTTCGGCGCTGCCGACGCGTGAACCGCTCGGATCCCGGCCTCTGCGTACCCGGCGAACACCGCATCGGAGTGTTCTCTGCTGCGCGAATTGTGCGAGAAGTCGACAACCGTGGTCACCCCCTGATCGATCGCGCCGAGCATCGTGGCGAGCACGCCGATGTACATGTCTTCGGGCCGGTAGTGCAGAGCCATCCCGCCGTGGGTGGTGGCCACGTAGGTGTCGAGATCGGCGTCGGCGATGAGGCGACGGAACGCGTTCTGCCAGCAGTGCCGGTGATTGTCGATGAGCCCGGGCATCAGGATCATGCCTGCCATGTCCACCACGACGGTTCCCGGGCCCGCGCGACCGAGGAGGTCGGCGCCCACCGCGGCGATCTTCTCGCCGGAGATCAGGACGTCGCCAGGACTCAGGTCACCTGTGGCGGGGTCCATGCTCACCACCGTCGCGCCACGGAGGAGCACCTCGCGGTGGTGCGTCTCAGCGGTGAGACGTTCTCGCAGTCGCGCGGCCTCGTCATCGGTGACCTCGTAGTAGGCGCGTGGCGCGGCAGGTGTGCGGCTCACCGGGATCGTCCCGCCCACATGGAGGTGTAAATCCCTTTGAAATCGAAGGCGGGGGACCACATCTGGCCCGCTGGGAGGTTGTGCTCGGCATCGAGGAATATCCATCCGCCGCCTTCGCTCGGCAGGGTGTCGGGGTCCTCCCCCGCAAACACCCGGTTCAAGGTGTCCGCCAACCCCCAAGCCGCGAGTTCGTAGGGAATGGGTGTCTCTGTGGTTTGACGCCCCTCACGCACCAGGTCGAGATTGAGGCCCTCCCCGCCCGCGGTGATGCCACGGAAACCCGATTGGCGCAGTGCGCTCTGAAGTCCCAAGCCCATCAGCGAGTCGATGGAGAACGACACCGCAGCTGCGTCCGCATGTTTCAGCAGCGCCGAATTCCACACCGCGGTGGCCTCTTTGGGAACCTGTGCGAAGGTGAAGGGCACATCCACGATTTCGCAGCCCGGGCATGAGATCGCCATCTGCTCGACGAACCCCTCGTGCGAGTAGGCGTGGGTACGCTGTGACGTCTCGCGAATCTCGAGCACTTTCCCCTTGTTTCCGAGCAGGGCGGCAAGATATTCGGCACGGGCCGCGCCCCATGCCCGGTAGTACTCGGCGGTGCTGGTCGAACCTCTGACATTGACGCTCGCGGTGAACAATTTCTCTCCGCCCCCGAAGGCCGGGTCGTCACAGTCGATCGAGGTGTACTGGACAACCGGGATCCCGGCGGCCTTGGCGTCTTTCAGACCCGAGATGATTCCCGGGCAGTCGAGGGAGAACACAGCGATGCCATCCGCCCGTGCGGCAACAGCCTGTTTGATCAACGAGGTTGCCACCGATGGATCGGCCTTGCTGTCAACGAGATTGGTGTTCCAGCCGAGATTTCGTGCCGCGTCGGTGAAGCTGGATGACAGGATGGAGCAGGCCTGGTAGGTCTGCCCGCAGGAGATTACCCACACCTTCTTGCCCGTTTGCGCGACCGGACCGGAACGGGTGGGCTCCTGCATGGCTCGGCCGTCGTATCCGGCCTGGAGCGCACCGGCCTGTTGCGGCGTGAGATCAGGCCTCAGTTCGGAGAGGTCCGGCGCGGTCGATTCGATCGTCGTGCAACCGGTGAGGACGGTGAGCGTGGCGGCCACGCCGACGACACCGCGCAAGCCGGAGAATCGCCCGCGCACATGACGCCGAGGTACGCAGGCGGAGTTTGAGGACCGATTCGTCATGGCTCTCCCAGGAAGCGCCGCAGAAAGAGTCCGCTGCGACGGGAACATATGTGGACCGAACCGCTCGCATCCGAGTGGTGCACCAAGTCCTATCACACCAGTTTTGATTACGGCAATGATTTTCGAATCTTTGACTCAAGTTCGATAACGGCTATACTGACGTGAGCCGCGTCACTTTTCGCCCTTGGTGTCGCGTCGGCGACCGTGCTCACCAACTTGGAGTTTGGCCATGACCGCACCACCATTTCCGGCCCATCACCTGGCACTTTCCGTGCACAATGTGTCAAAGTCGTTCTCCGGCAGGCATGTCTTGCGGGACGTCACGTTCGGCGTGCGCGTCGGCGCGATCCACGGCCTGGTGGGTGGCAACGGAAGCGGCAAGTCCACGTTGATCAAGTGCCTTGCCGGCGTACAGCCCGCCGACGCCGGTGACGGCACCATCACCGTGGGCTCGGCCACCCGCCCCGCCGCCGCCGTCGACCCGTCCTGGTCCCGAGCGCAGGGCCTGCGCTTCGTTCACCAAAACCCCGCTGTCTTCCCGACTTTGGATGTCGCGGAGAACCTCGCGATCGGCGAACCGCTTCCCGTGAAGTTGGGGCGGGTGAGCCGGCCGGAACTTCATACTCGGGCCCGAAAATTGTTGAACCACTTCGGTATCGATGTGTCGACCACGGCCACGGCCGGTGATCTGCGCCTGGCCGACCAGACGATGATCGCGATCGCCCGGGCGCTCCAGGACCACGTCACCGGTCGCGCGCCGGTTTCGGCGGTGATTCTCGACGAGCCCACCGCCGCTCTTCCCGAGGAAGAAGTTTCGGTGCTTCTGGAAGCGGTCCGACGGGTGGCTGCCTCCGGGATCGCGGTGGTCTACGTCAGTCATCGACTCGACGAGATCCTGTCGTTGTGCACCGACCTGACCGTCTTGCGCAACGGCCACCACGTGAGCACGACCTCGACAACGGGGCTCACCGAGCAGCGGCTCATCGCAGACATCGTCGGCAGACCGCTCGACGAGGCTTTCCCGAAGTCCCCGGGCCGAATCAAGCCCGGACCGGTCGTGGCGTCGGTGCGGGGACTTCGGGCCAAGGGGGTACGAGACGTCGATCTCGACATCCGGTCAGGCGAAATACTGGGCATCGCAGGCTTGCTCGGGTCAGGACGGTCCGAGCTCCTGCAGGCACTCTTCGGCCACAATCCGCCGGTCGCGGGAACGATCACGATCGACGATCGACCGGTTCGCATCGCCACCCCCCGCCACGCGATGAACCTCGGCATCGCCTACATCCCCGAACACCGGGACTCCGAGGCCGCCTTCCCTGACCGGACCGTCGCCCAGAACATCTCGGCAGTGAGCCTCGGGCAGATCAGCACGATGGGCAGACTGAGCGCACGCCGTGAACGCAGCACGGCGCGGGAGTCGTTCTCCAGATACCAGATTCGGGCTGACGATGAGCACACCCTGATGTCGTCGTTATCGGGCGGCAACCAGCAGAAGGCGATTCTGGCACGCTGGATGCGTCGACAGCCGCGGCTGCTGCTGCTCGACGAGCCAACCCAAGGAATCGACGTCGGCGCCCGCACCGACGCCTACACCCTCATTCGGCGCGCCGTCACCGACGGCGCGGCCGCGGTGCTGGTCAGCTCGGACTTCGAGGAGCTGGCCGACATGTCCGATCGGGTCCTCGTTCTCGACCGCGGACGGATCACCGCCGAGGTATCCGGCAACGACCTCAACCGCCACCGTCTCACCGAACTCGTCCTCACCACCAAGGAGATTTCCGCATGACCACCCTCGAGCCGACGCTGGACGCAGACGCCCCCGCCGGCACCGAGCTCCCCGAGACATCGCGTCGGCACAACCTCGCCGGGTCGCTGGAGAAGTTCGGTCTGCCCATCCTGTTCATCGTGATGATCGTGGTGTTCAGTGCCCTTCTGCCCGAGACCTTCATGTCCGGGGCGCATTGGCGCACCGTCGCCGTATCGCAGTCCGTGCTGGCCGTGGTGGCGATGGCGTTGCTTTTCCCGTTGGTGACAGGAAGATTCGACATCTCGGTGGGCGCCAACGCCGGGCTCTGTTCGATCGTCGCCGCGGCCGCGATGGCCGACTTCGGTTGGTCCGCGGCGCCGGCAATCGGCACGGCGATCGCCGTCGGCGCGATCATCGGGGTGATCAACGGAATTCTGGTGGCCCATCTCGGAATCAACTCCATCATCGCGACCCTGGGCGTGGCAACCGTTCTGGGTGGCATCGTCCAGGCGTACACCAAAGGCATCGCGATCAACGCCGGTCTGTCACCCACCCTGACCGGCCTGAGCAGTCAACTGTTCGTCGGTGTCCCGGTGCTGTTCGTGATCATGCTGATCATCGCCGCTGCCGTCTGGTTCGTGCTCGACCAGTCGGTGCCCGGCCGGAACCTGTCCGCCGTCGGTTCCAACGAGAGGGCCGCCGCCCTGATCGGCCTTCCGGTCCGGCGGACGGTGCTCGGGAGCTTTGTCGTCGCCGGAGTGCTCGCGGGAGTCGCCGGAGTGCTGCAGGTGGCCAGCCAGGGCAACGGCAACCCTCAGGTGGGCGGGATCGGCTTCATGCTGCCGGCCCTCGCGGCGGTCTTCCTCGGCGCAACCACCGTCAAGCCTGGTTCCTACAACCTGGTCGGTACCGTGATCGGTCTCTTCTTCGTCGGCACCGCGATCAGTGGTCTGTCGCTGCTGGGCGTGCAACCATGGATCACCGACGTCTTCAATGGTTTGGCGGTGGTCATCGCGGTAGGGGTATCGGCAGTTTTCCGCAGGCGCCGTACCGGCACGGCCGGAATCGGCCAGTAGCCCGTCCCCCGACAAGATTGAGGTTCGAGATATGCGCACACTCATTCGCGACGCCACCATCATCTCGGTGGACCCCGACATCGGCACGCTGCACCACGCGGACATCCTGATCGAGGACGGGACCATCGTGGCGGTCGGGCCCGATCTCGGCGCGCTCGACGCCGAAGAGGTCCCGGCCTCGGGCCGGATCATCACCCCTGGATTCATCGACACCCATCGGCACCTTTGGCAGTCGGCGATCAAGGGCGTGTTCGCCGACTGGACCACGCTGCAGTACATGCACGGGATCCGCCTTCACATCGCACCCCTGGTGACCGCCGACGACACCTACACGGCCACCTATGCAGGCGCACTCGAATGTCTGAACAACGGCGTCACCACGGTGCTCGGGTATGAGCACAACGTCAACACCGTCGACCATGCATTTGCCGGAGCACAAGCGATGACGGACGCCGGGATCCGCGGCGTATACGCCCTCGGCATGGGTCAGGCACCGCTCGCCCCGCGGGTGTTCACCCGCACCTGCGACTACGCGCCCGTGCTGGAAAAACTTCGGGATCAGTATTTCTCGTCGGACCTGTCCCGTTTGCGGCTCGGCGTGGCACCCGTCGAGCTGTTCATGGCGCCGACGGAGGTGGTGGCAGAACAGTTCACCCTCGCCCGGTCCTTCGGTGCGCAGCTCACCTTGCACGCCAACGCCGTTCAGAACAGCACCGACGAGATCGCCCGGCTCGGAAACGCCGGCCTGCTGTCTTCTGACATCGTCTTCGTGCACGGCGAGACCAGCACCGACCACGAGTACCGCCTCGTCGCCGACCACGGTGCCGCGATCTGCGCATGCGTCGAAGCCGAAATGGCCATGGCGCAGGGCGAACCGTCGTTACGCAAACAACGCGCCTTCGGTCTCTCGCCGACCGTCGGAGTCGACTCGGTCGGATGTTGCGGCGGCGGGATCGTCAACCAGGTCCGCATCGGCATGCAGATCGTGCGCCTGGCCGACGCACAGGACCAGCTGCTCGCGGGCCACAACCCCGAGGCCGTCTCGGTGACCGCCGCCGAGGCCATGCAGTGGGCCACCATCAACGGTGCCAAGGCGCTCGGGATCGACTCACAAACCGGCAGCATCACCCCGGGCAAACAAGCCGACCTGGTGTTCTTCCGAACCACCTCACCCGACATGACCGGCTCACTGTGGTCCAACCCGGAAGCGGCAGTGGTCACCCAGTCCTCGGCGGCCGACATCGAGTCGGTCATGGTCGCCGGACAGTTCGTCAAGCGAAACGGTGAGCTGACCGCGGCCGGCTGGCCCGAACAGCGTGACCGCCTCTCGCATCTCAGCGAGCGCATCGCCGAACGAGCCCGCCAGGCCGACGGCACGCTCATCCCCAACCCTCCCCCGGCGTTACCCGCCGAACAAGGCTGGTGAGACGGCGGCGTCAGTCCCAGTGCGCGGCCGCACGTACGTGGAGCAGATCGCGAAACTGTTTGGTGGTGTTCGGGAGCAGCTCGCCGGTGCCCCAGTCGACGATGACACCGTAGCGGCGCAGCAGGTCGAAGGTGTCGAGCTCGCCGTCACGGTATCGCGCGGCGATGTCCTCGGGGTCGGCGTTCAACCACTTCTTGCGTGCCGCTTTCGTTTCGGCACGCAGCTTTTCGGTTGCGGCGTGGTCGATCTCGTACTCGTCGACCTCCGGGTCGATCGGCGTGACGACGACGCCGTAGTCGCGGGCCGCGCCGGCGACGGTCACATAGCCGTCGATGACGTCCTCCAGGACATCCTCGGGCGCGCGGCCGAGCGGATCTCCCAGCCCGCCGCCGCCTGCCGACGGCCGCTCGAAGGTGTCGCCCGCCTGCACCGCGACGTTGGAGAACACCGAACCCAGGAACTGTTCTTCGGCCGTTCCCCGGTTGAGCCAGACGCCGTGCGGGATCGACGGGAGCCCGCCGTCGATGCCCCAGGTGACCGAGCGTGAGCGGTCGCAGCAGTATGACATCACGGTGTGCTCGCAGTCGGTGAGAGTGCCGCCCTTGGTCACTCCGCAACCGCCGCGGTGCAGCCCCGGGCCGCCGGAGTCCGGGATGATCGCATGCTTGGTCGTCAGCACCGGGGTCAGACGTTCCTGCCCCTCGCACGGCTGGACGGCCAAACCGACGCCGAACACCGGTGCGGTGGCAGTGGATCCGTCCTTGGTGCTACGGCCGCCCCAGCCGCCGGCCATCCAGTCGTACCACATGAAGAACGGCCGGCTGTCGCCGCGGGCATCACGACCGCCGACGAGGAGGTATTCGAGGTTGAACGAGCATGCGATGGCCCGGTCCGGCATGATTGCCGACCACAGTTCGAAGATGGCGTTCATGATCTTCTCGTATGGGCCGGAACAGAATCCGGTCACTGCGACCGGCCAGCCCGCGTTGACGACGGTGCCCTCGGGGCCGATGTCGGTGTTGATGGCGGCGTACAGGCCCGAGTTCAGCGGGACGTCGGGGAAGAAGGTCTTCGTCCCCGCGACGATCCCCGAAAAGGCGGTGCCGTAGCCGCAGTTGAGGAAGCTCGCGACCGCTGGGGCGCTGCCGGAGAGGTCGTAGCTCAGCTGGTCGCCCTTGATGGTCATCTTGACCCGGATCGGCACCATCCCTTCGGGTTTGGAGGGATCGGAGTCGAGGTAGTCCTCGGTCACCCACTCGCCGTCGGGCAGGTCGGCGACCCGCTGGCGGACGATGCGCTCGACGTAGTCCTGCACCTCGGCCATCGCCTCGACAACCGTATCTCGACCGTATTTGGCGACCAGTCGGTGGATCTCGCGCTCGCACACGCCGGTTGCCTCGGCCTGGGCGTGCAGATCCCCCATGCTGATGTCCGGTGCGCGGGTGTTGGCCACCAGGAGTTTGGCGACGTCACCGAGGAACCGTCCCTCGTGCCAGACGCGGACCGGAGTGATGCGCAGGCCCTCGGCGAAATGTTCGGTGGCGGTGACGTCGAATGAGCCGGGGACGCTGCCACCGATATCGGCCCAGTGGCCCTTGTTCTGCGCGAATCCGATCAGCTCGCCATCGGCGAAGATCGGCCGGATGAAGCTGACGTCGTTGAGGTGGGTGCCGCCGCGGTACGGGTCGTTGACGCAGAACACGTCACCGGGGTTGATGTCGCCACCGAACTCTTCGAGCACGGCCTTGCACTGGAAGTGCAGGGTTCCCACGTGCACGGCGATGTCCTGGCTGCCCTGCATGACGGTGTTGCCCTGCGCGTCGCACAGCGCCGAGGAGAAGTCCCGGCTGTAGATGACGAACGAGTAGCAGGTGCGCAGGATCTGTTCGCTCATGAGGTCGACGGACGTCACGAACGCGTTCTTGAGGACCTCGAAGGTGACCGGGTCGAGGCGTCGGCGGGTGGTGGTTGCGACGGTCACTGCTGCTCCTGGTGGATGTGGATGCGAATGTTGCCCCACTCGTCGACGACGGCGGTGGTCGACGGCGGGATGACGGTGGTCGAGTCGAGCTGTTCGATGATGGCCGGCCCGTCGATCGAGTTGCCTGCGACGAGTTCGTCGCGGTCGAAGATCGGCGTGGTGACGCGTTCACCGGCCTCCTCGAAGAACACCTGACGCACGGTCAGCGGGGACGGCGCAGGCGCTTCGGACGGATCCTGTTGCGGGAAACTCGGTTTCGGGGTCTGGCCGATGGCGCGGACACCGATCTGGTAGATCTCGACTTCGACGTCGTCGCGACGGAACGAGTAGTCCCGTTCGTGCTCCTCGTGGAACAGTTCGACGGCTCGGTCCAGGAAACCCTCCCCGCTGTCGGCGGCGACGGTCAGCGACCGCCACTGACCGGCGTACCGCATGCTGATCGAGCGGTCGAGGCGCATCCGATCCTCTTCGACCCCCTCGTGCCGGAGCCGGGCGAGACCTTCCTTCTCCAGCTGCGCGAACTCCGATTCGAGTTCTGCCGGGTCGACGTCGGAGGCGATTCGCTGGAACATCGCCGACAGGTCATGCCGGATGTCGACGAGCAGACACCCTTGCGCCGAGGTGATTCCGGGGTGCGGGGGCACCACGACGGTGGGAATCGACAACTCCTTGGCCAGCGCGGCGCCGTGCAGTGCGCCGGCTCCCCCACAGACCACCAGGACGAAATCGCGAGGGTCGTATCCGCGGCGGATGGACAACAGCCGCACCGCATCGGCCATGTTGGCATTGGCGACCTGGATGATGTTCGAGGCCGCGGTGTCGACGTCGAGGTCGAGCCGCTCGGCGATGCCTGTACGCACGGCTTCGCTCGCCGCTTCGATGTCGAGTGTCAATTCCCCGCCGATCAGCGACTCGCCGAGCCGCCCGAGCACCAGGTTGGCGTCGGTGTTGGTCGGTTCGGTGCCGCCGAGCCGGTAGCACGCGGGACCCGGTGCGGCACCGGCGGATTGGGGTCCGTTGCGAAGCGAGCCTGCCTCGTCGATCCACGCCAGTGAGCCTCCCCCGGCGCCGATCGTGAGCACCTCGATGCTGGGGAAGCAGATCGGAAAGCCGTACTCGACCTGCCATCGTTTGGTGGTGCGGATCTCGCCGTCGTAGACCAGCGAGATGTCGGTGCTGGTACCGCCCATGTCGAGGCCGATCGCGTTGAGGTAGCCACAGCGCGATGCGATGTCGGCCACCGCGATGGCGCCTGCGGCGATGCCCGATGCCGCGAGCCGCACCGGGTAGCGGTCGACCATCGCCGGGGTCATCGAGCCACCGCCGGAGTGCAACAACAGCAGGTCACCGTCGTAGCCGTCCTCGCGCAGCGACCCCTCGAGCCGGTTGACGTAGCCGCTGACCAGCGGTGCCAGGACGGCATTGGCCACGGTGGTCGAGGCCCGGTCGTACTCGAAGATCTCCGGCAGGATCTCGCTCGAGGTCGAGACCGTGACACCCGGGATCTCCTCGATCAGGATGTCGCGCATCCGCCGCTCGTGGGTGTCGTTGACGTAGGAGTTCATGAAGCAAACCGCAACGGTGAGAACGCCTTTGCGGCGCAGGATGCGGGCGACGTCGCGCGCCTTGTCTTCGTCGAGCGGGGTGATGACCGAGCCGACGTAGTCGATGCGCTCCGGGACCTCGTACCGGTTCCGCCGCTTGATGTAGGGCGTGCCGACGTCGGCGTAGGCATCCCAGAGCTCGTCCTTGGTGCCGTCGCGGATCTCCAGGATGTCGCGGAACCCCTCGGTGCACACCATCGCCGCGGCCGGGAAACGTCGGGTGATCAAGGCGTTCGTCGCGACCGTCGTCCCGTGCGAGAACAGGGCCACGGTGGACAGGTCGACACCCGCCGAACGCACCCCGGCGATGACCGCCTGCATGGGGTCCTGCGGCGTGGAGGGCACCTTGGCGACGCGGGTGCTCTGGTCGCGCTCGTCGAAGATGCACACATCGGTGAACGTCCCGCCCACGTCGACAGCCACCCGCAGGGTTTTCGTGGCTGTGTCCAGCGTCATGCGAAGCCTCCTTTGTCGAAGTGGGGTCAAGTATTGAGCTGCGAGAATCGGGTGCCAATTGGAGAATGTGACTGAGGACTACGCTGAGGTTGGAGTTTTTGACAGACCAGGATGAGGGCGCCGCAGGCTGTGTTACAGGATGATTTCCGGCTCGTTGATCTGCTGCTCGACCAGTCGCTCGGTCTGTCGTTGGTGAGCGACTGCAACCCGCATGTGCCGCTGACCGGCGCGCACACGATCGAGATCGCGCATCCGTCGGAGTGGCTGCAACCGGGCACGGTGATGCTCACGACCGGCCTGCTGTACGGCGAAACCGACAAGCGCGGGAAGTCGGCCCAGGCGTTCCGCGGCCTGGTGCGCGAGCTGGTGTCGGCCGGCGTCTCCGCGCTGGGCTATGGGCTCGGCGTGGTCACCGACGAGGTGCCGCGTGCGCTGGTGGACGAGGCGAACCGGCAGCACTTCGCGGTGTTCACCGTGCCGCGTGAAGTCTCGTTCATGACGGTCGTCGACCGGGTCGTCGAACAGACCCGTTCGGGTGAGCCGCACTCCCTGCGGCGCGTGCTGCAGATGCAGGATCAGTTGCTCGACGCGCTCGGTGCCGCCGAGCCCGAGCAGGAACTGATCTCGCGGCTGGCGGCGATCCTGCGGTGCAGCGTGCTGCTGTACAACGAACTGGGCGACGTCGTCGCATCTTCCGGCAAGGCGCCGTCGCACCTGATGCGTGCCCAATTACGCGGCCGCAGTGGGCATCTACGTTTCAGCGTGGGCAAGTGGTCGGTGACCGCCGATTCGATCGAACCGGGCGGAGAACCGCACTGGCTGGTGGTCGCCTCGACCCGTCACGAGATTCCCGACGCCCTGGCCCGGTCCACCCTCGAGGTCGCGGTTCGGCTGCTCAACGCGATCGAACGGTCGCGTTATCGGGCCGCGGTGCAGAACCGCGCGCGGCAGGCCGCCTTCGTGCGGGAACTGGTGGCCGGAGAGATCGTCGACCAGTTCAGCGCCGAAGGACATCTGGAGTCGTTGAGGTTCGGGCACCGACCCCAGTTGCGAGTGTTCGCAATGGCTCCCACCGCCGGCTACGACGCCGGGCGGTGGGCGACCCGGGCCCCGACCGTGCTCGACGCCCTGGAAGAAGACGCGCTCGACCTGGCCAGGTTGATGCGCCTGCCCGTGATGTTCGCACAACTCGACGACCAACTGATCGGCGTGCTCGCAGCCGATGTGCCCGCGGTCAACGGCTGGATCGCGAATCAACCCGACGGCACCGTGTGCGGGTTCTCCGAGCCGTTCCAGGATGTGCGCACCGGCCCTGAGCGGCTGAGGAACGCACAGCGGGCGCTGCGGGCCGCGCAAACCCGCAACCTTCGCCACACCAAGTTCGAGGACGTCGGCATCGCGGACTGGCTGTTGACCGGCCAACATCGGGAGACCACCGCGGCCAAGGCCGCCGAACAACTTGCCGTGCTCGCTCAACACGAGGGCTACCTGGAGTTCATCCGCGCGTTCTTCGCTCACGATCTCGATGTTGTGGCAACGGCCAAGGCCCTCAACGTGCATCCGAACACCGTGCGGCACAGGGTGAAACGCGTCGAGGCGATGTTCGGTGAGTCGTTGCGGTCACCGGCGTTGATCACCGCCATCCACCTGAGCCTCGAGGTGCTCGCGCTCGACCGTGTCGCCGCGAGCGCCGAGGCGTAGATCGCGCCACGACGGAATCGCATGTCGGCGCTGACCATATGATCTACCTCGATTCGGCCGTCGAATGGACAGGAGCCAAGGTGGTGCGCACCCCGACAAACGCGATGCCCGGCGAGGTATCGGTTCTCCGTAAGACGCTGGGCCGGCTCGACATCATCTTCCTGGCGGTGTCGGCGATCATCGGCATCGATCTGATCGCCCAGATCGCTGCGCTTGGTGGCGCAGAGGCGTTCACCTGGGCGTTGGTGATCGCGGTGACGTTCCTGTTCCCCTACGCCCTGGTGACGGCCGAACTGGGCAGCACCTTCCGCAGCGAGGGCGGCCCCTACATCTGGGTGCGGTTGGCCTTCGGCAAGCTGGCCGCCGCCGTTTCGACGATGTTCTACTGGATCACCAACCCCATCTGGCTGGGTGGTTCGTTGGCCTTCATCTCCACGGCGACGTGGGACGCATACATTCACCCGCTGGCGTCCGGTTCGTTCGGCGACTACGTGTTCAAGTTCCTGTTCGTGTGGCTCGCCATCGCCACGGCTGTCATCGGCCTGCAGTACGGCAAGTGGATCGTTGCTGCCGGCGCGATCTGCAAGGTGGGCCTGCTCGCCTTCTTCGTCGTCACCGTCGTGATCTACGGCGTCAAGTACGGCGTGCACGGTTATGCGGCAGGCGACTTTTCGCCAACCATGGCAGGCTTTCTGGGCGTCACACCCGTCATGCTGTTCGCCTTCGTCGGATTCGAGGCCCCCAACGGCGCCGCCGAGGAGATGCGCAACGCCCGCCGCGACGTGCCGATTGCCGTGGCGTCGTCGGGATCGGTGGCCGTCGCGTGTTATCTGATTCCGATCTTTGCGATCCTGGCCGTGGTTCCCGCCGACCAGATCTCCGGCGCCAGAGGGTTTCTCGACGCCGTGCGGGAGGTGTTCACGGTTTACGGGGATGCGGCGTCGCCGCTGTTGGTGGCGGCGGCGGTGTTGTTCATCTTCATCGCGCTCACCCAAGGCAGTGCGTGGATGATCGCTTCTGACCGGGTGCAGGCCAGTGCGGCCGCCGACGGGGCTTTCCCCCGGTACTTCGGCGCCTTCTCAGCCCGGTTCGGCACCCCGGTGCGGATGAACATGCTGTCCGGGGTGATCGCCACCATCTTCACCATCGCCGCCACGGTGCTGATGTCCGGAAGTGTCGCTTCGGTATTCCACGTCGTGTTGACCGTGGCGATCACGACGCTGCTGCTCAGTTACTTGATCATCTTTCCCACCATCGTCCGACTGCGCCGGCGCTACCCCGACGTCGAACGGCCCTACCAGGTTCCCGGCGGCAACGCCGGACTCTGGATCAGCACCGTGCTGATCTACCTCTGGGTGGTGTTGGGAAGTTGGGTCGCGGTGTTCCCCGGCACGCTCGAACCGTTGGTGGGTGTGGACTACGACTTCGCCGAAACGTGGGGCGTCTCGCGCGCCACCTTCGAGTTCTTCACCATCGGCACACTGGTCGTCATCGCCGCCGCGGCGCTTCTCGGCTACGCCTGGACCCGCAGGTTCCAACCCGGTTCGGACACCGAACAACGCTTCCTGGCGCCCGGGGCCTGACTATTCATCCGGCGGCGGTCGATCGCGCTGTGCGAGGTACGCCTCGTTGCGGGCGCGCTCGGCAGCGATGTGGCGCGCGCGTTCGGCCGCGCGGGTGCGCCGGCGCCGCGGCATCATCGCCGCCCGGGCCGCAAGCTCCACCGGTGTGGCCGGTGGTGGTGTCGGTGGAGGCGGCAGCGCCGCGGTCGTGGTGTCCCACTGCGGGAACAAGGCGCGACTGGCGGGAACTGTCGTGTAGATCCGCCCGGTTGGACTCGTCCACACGACAGTGCCGTCGGGCAACTGCTGATCCGTCCAACCCGTCCAGAACGTTTTCAGCAGATGATGAAGACGGCAGAGGCACTTGGTGTTCGACGGATGCGTCGGTCCAAGCGGCCACGGCGTGGTGTGGTCGACATCGCAGAACTCGGCCGGGCGCGAGCATCCGGGGAACCGGCACGTCAAATCCCGCATCCGGACAAAGCGATCCATCGCCGCCGAAGGTCGATACGCCGCGATCACATCGTCAGGCACGGTGAGTTCTTTGACCTTGGCACCGTCGGCGATCAACTGCGCCACCAGCGGCGCAGACAACACGCCACCGCCGAGGACGACAGCACCACCACGGGCCGGCCGCACCGACTGGCGTGGCCCGGCCGGCGTTTCAGACTCGGGTTCGGGCGTTGGCTCGGGCTGGGGTTCAGGCTCAGGCGTTGGCTCAGGCTGGGATTCAGGCTGCGGCTCTATGAACGGAATCGGGTTGGACCCATAGTCGCCGTCGAGGTATCGATCCACCGCGGCGCGGACCGCTGCGGCCTCGGCGATCACGTGTATCAGTGTGTCGGCGCCCCGTGGATCGGCGCCCGCGGCAGGGCATTCCGGGTCGCCGCACCGGCAGGGCAACCGATCGCCGGCATGACCGAGCACACCCAACGCATCGGAGCGCCGCTGCGCCTTGGTGCGCGGATCATCGGAGCACGCGGACGAAGACATCGATTGCAAGCAGGTCTTCAACGCCACCGCATCGGCATTGGTCAGCCGCGCGAAAACCGAAGTGGTACCCGTCTCGTCGTCGGGATGGCCGAACCGCACGTCGCGATTTCGCACGGCCGTCCGCGTCCGCATCACCGCCGCCGGATCCACACTGTCGACCACCTTGTCAACGGCACTCTCCAACTCGCCGATGGTCATCGCGCCGAACTCGGCGATGCGAGACGCCAAGTGAGCGTCGACCGTCGCCACGACCTGTGCATTGTCGATCAAACGGGTGCGCCACGTCAGCGTCGTCACCACCGGAACACTCATCGCGCCCTCGGCGAACAACGCCGCGACCAGAGGCAACCGATCTCTCAGCGCCACCGCGATCCGCATCTGCTTCGACGCCACCCGATGACCGACGTGCAACGCGGCCGCGATCTCGGCGGCCGTGGCATCCCAGTCATCGCAGGCCCAGTACACGACCGGATCGTCAAAATCCGCACTGCGCCGATCCACGAACTCGGCGATCAGCGCGAACCTCCGTGCGGCCGCGGCGGATTCGTCGCGCAACGAACCGCCGATCGCGGCCATGAGGGCCCCGTCGTCGAGGTGATCGAACATGTATTCGATACTGCCAGGCGATTGACCGCGACGACACCGGCGGAACACATCCTGTGGATGAAATCGGATCTGGGGATAACTCGTTCACCGGCGTCGACGCTCCCCACGATCACTTCAGGCTGCTCAGTTTTTCAGACCCCCGAATCCTCAGGAGTCCCATGACCGAGACGCCGAGAGCGAATTCAGGTTCGAAGCCGCGCACCGACTCCCGAATGTGCCGAGTGAACACAAATGCTCGCGACTGCATGGCCATTCCTATCAGGTGCAGGTTCATGCCAAGGGTCCACTCAAGGACCAGACGGGGTGGGTCACCGACTTCGCAACACATCAAAGAGGGTAAGTCCCCTGGTGTGGTGGGGTTTCGGGAGCTGAGGCCGATGGTGCTGGGTGTGTCGTTGCCGGTGTTGGGGTGGGCCATCGCGTAGTGGTCAGTGAGTTACCTACCAAGTGACTCAACAGGAAGACACACCACGCGATGACCCAGGATCATTCTGCCCTGCTTGCCCAGCTCGACGCGCTCAAGTCCGCCGATGTCGGCGCGGTGTTCGCCGAATTGATCCGTGCCGGGTTGCAGCAGCTCATCGAGGCCGAAGCCACCGCCACGATCGGCGCGGGCCGTTATCAGCGCACCGACGGACGCACCGTGCATCGCAATGGGCACCGACCCAAGACCATCTCGACGACCGCGGGTGACGTTGAAGTGCAGATCCCCAAGCTGCGGGCCGGATCGTTCTTCCCGTCGCTGCTGGAACGGCGCCGCCGTATCGACAAGGCGCTGCACGCGGTGATCATGGAGGCCTATGTCCACGGGGTGTCCACGCGCAGCGTCGATGACCTGGTGAGCGCAATGGGTGTCGAGACCGGCATCTCCAAGTCGGAGGTCTCGCGGATCTGCGCCGGCTTGGACAAGGAGATCGAGGGGTTTCGCACTCGCAGCCTGGCCCACACCGAGTTCCCGTACGTGTTCTGCGACGCCACGTTCTGTAAGGTCCGGATCGGGGCGCACGTGGTGTCTCAGGCCCTCGTGGTGGCCACCGGGGTGTCCATCGACGGCACGCGCGAGGTGCTGGGCACCGCCGTGGGCGACAGCGAGTCCTACGAGTTCTGGCGCGAGTTCCTCGCCTCGCTGAAAGCCCGGGGACTCTCAGGGGTGCACCTGGTGATCTCCGATGCTCACGCTGGGTTGAAATCTGCTGTGGCACAGCAGTTCACGAACTCTTCGTGGCAGCGGTGCCGAGTGCATTTTATGCGGAATCTGCACACCGCGGTGTCCGCCAAACACGCCCCCGCCGTCACCGCGGCGGTCAAGACCATCTTCGCCCATACCGACCCCGCCGAGGTGTCCGCCCAGTGGGACCGGGTCACCGACACCTTGGCGGCCAGCTTCCCGAAGGTGGCCACGATGATGGGCGACGCGAAGACCGACGTGCTGGCCTTCACCGCGTTCCCGAAGGCGCACTGGCAGAAGATCTGGTCGAACAACCCGATTGAACTTAACCGGCCCTCGGGGTCGGATCAACCCTCGTCGGTTGATTTGGTCAGCGGTCGAGGCGGTGCAGGTGGTCGGTCAACGCCTCGGCGACGCGGTGGTGACGGCCGGCTTCGTCGAGCCAGCCACGGGCGCGGGCATCTACTTCGAGGGTCTGGATGTCGGTGCGTTGCGCCTCGAGTGCGCCTCGGAACTCGGGGCCGGTGACGAAGTTGTCGCAGGTTTCGCAGATGTTGGCATAGGGGCAGGCGCCGGCACTCTGGTGGCGGGAGCAGTAGCCGTGGGCGACACGTGTTTTGAGCATCTCACTACCGAGCCAGCTGACCGCATCGGGGACGATGGGTTTGCCGACCGGAGTGAGAGTGAACTGTCGTCGCATCTTCCCCATGGCCTGGTCATAGGCATCGCGTAGCGTCGGTGAGGCCAAGGTGGCGTAACGCAAAGTCATCTGCGGGGTGACATGTCCGAGCAGTGCCATCAAGGCCTGCAGGCTCATGCCTGCGTTCGCGAGCTCGGTGGCCCATGTGTGGCGTAGCTGATGCGGGGTTACCACCAGCGGTGCGCCGCCGGTCCCGCGCAGCCCGCAGGACTCGATGGCGGCGAGCAGGCCATTGCGTAACCGCGTCTGCCCGAGACGGCGGCCGTGCGCAACGAACAGGAAATCGGTAGGTGCTCCGGTACGGGGATGCGGCAGTGGGCGGCAAACACCACGTCTGCTGGTCCACTGGTCCAATGCGGCAATGGTGTTGGCCGAGAGCGGAACCATGCGTTCGGTGGCGAGCTTGCCCAACGGAACTTTCAACCAGGTGCCGGCGGGTCCGTAGTCGACGACGCTGCCGAGTTCGAGGTCGAGCAGCTCCCCGATCCGCAGCCCAGCCCCGCGAAGCACTGTCAGCCCGACGCGGGCGAACGTATCCTCCAGCTGGGCAACCGCATTCATCACCGCGGCGTCGATATCAGGTGGTAGGGCCCGCGGCAGGGGTTGATCGAGTTTCGGGACATCGACGGCGAAGACCAGACGACGCGGCGGTGCCTGCTCCCAGCCCCATTCGGTGATGTCGTCGAGTAGGTTGCGCACGCTCAGTACCGTCGACTGGATCACGGCCCTGGAGATGGTGCGTCCGGCGGCGGCGGCGGCGCGTTGCCCACGCCAGGTGCGGGCGCGATTCCAGACCAGGAAACCCTCGATGTGACTGCGATCCAGATCCCCGAACGAGGTGAGCTCGGGATGAGTGGTGGTGAGATAGTCCGCGAACGGCAGCAAATCGTTAATCAACGATTCGACGGATTTCGGACGCAGCACCGATGCCCGGACGGTGACATAACGCAGCAGCGTCTCCCGGATCAGGTCAGTCATCGCCACGTCGGCGAAGCGTTGGGCATAGCTGCGGGCCCAACGCCGCCGCCGTGGTGGTGTATCGACGATGCGAGCCTGAAAAAGTATCTGCCGCAACCCGGCTATCCGGTTGCGGTAGGCGCGCCTCGACGATGCCGGAATCGATTGTGTGGCAGCCAGCGCGGTGTCGAACTTGTCGACCGTGCCGTTGTTGACATCGTGGACCAGGCCGCCATGCCAGGCGAGCAGCACCGCCAGACATTCACCCAAGACCGTCTCGATCCACTGTGGTGTCCAGCCCAAGGCCAGCCCGGCGGTGCGCACGGCGGCGAATCCGCCCGGGTCGCGGTCCTCGACGGCTCGTCCCAAACCAGTGAGGTTCTTGACGGCCGCGAATTCGAGGTCGAGGCGCAACTCGCCCCTGCCAATGACATGACACACCAATGGCCAGGCCCCGCTGTTGCGCAGATCGGCCAACCGCTCGACCGCCGGTCGGGTCATCCAGTCCCGCAGATCCGGGTACTCGGTCAGGAAGGTGCTCGCGCTGCGGGCGCGACCACGCACCGACCTGCTACTGAGACCAAGGCCGGCAACGTGCTCGAGATAGTCGTCCAGCACCGCATCCGGGTCAGCCAACAGGTCGATCGCTGCGAGCCTCTGGGTGGTCATCGCCGTGTCCCGGCAAGGCTGGCGCGAGCAGCACCGTATTCGGCGGCGAGTTGCTCGACCGACAGGTGCACATATCCGGCGGTGGTTTCCGGGGACACGTGGCCCATCAACTCCCGCAGCACCATCAGATCGATTCCAGCAGAAGCGAGTTCGGTACCGTAGGTATGGCGCAGCCGGTGTGGACGTACCCTCGTCGCACCGGACAGGTCTCGGTGCCGCCGAAACAATGACCGCAGTCCGGCCTCGGTGACCGGGGCCCCCGCGGAGGGTCCGCGCAGCACCACGAAACACTCCTCGGTCGCCAACCCTGGTGGGCGTTCGAGGCGCAGATAGGCCGACAGTTCGGTGAAGAATGCTGCATCGACCGGTACCACCCGCTCCTTAGAGCCTTTACCAAGCACCCGCACCCGCCGTCGGCCGAAGTCGATGTCGGCCAACCGCAAGGACCGCACCTCGGCGCTGCGCAGGCCCCCAAATAGCATCGCCCACACCATCGCCCGATCCCGATGGGTTCGCAACGACGCCACGAACCGCTCGACAGCATCGGCATCGAGAGACTCGGGCAGTAACCGCGGTTGCCGCACCAGCCGGCCTCCGGCCCGAGGCCGACCCGGGCCCAGATGCCCGAGCAGTCCCCGCGCCACCGGTCTCAGCCCCTGCCCGCGCCGCGGTGAGGGCACCGGATTCTCGGAGCGCGTCCCGGTCATCACCAGGTACTCGAAGAACGCCCGCACCGCCGCGACCCGCCGGTTGACCGTCGATGCCGCCGCGCTCCCGCCATTCCTTCTCTCCGGGCTGCGCCCGTGGTCACGGCGCACATCCTGCCAGTCGATCCACTCGAACACCTCCACCGGCGTCACCGCCGCCACCGCGAGATCACGGTCCAGCAGGAACCGAGCCAAATTGAGCACATCGAACGCATACGCCCGCACCGTCGCCGCACTGAACCCGCGTCCGGCCAGATGCACCAGGAATGCGTTTGCCGCTCCACACCCCTCCCACGGGCCATCGATCACATAGCCGTCACTGCTGGTGCGCACCCGAACAGTCATCGCCTACCCCTCTCGGCCCCGCCAGCATGCGCCACACACGACCCGCGGCCTCGAACCTCACGCCGCATCCACAGTCGTGTCGTGGGAGGGCCGGTTAACCGATCGGCTGAATAAGGAGATCAAGCGCCGAGCGGATGTCGTGGAGATCTTCCCCAACCCCGCGGCGTTCCTGCGGCTGGCGACCGCGGTGGTCATCGAATCCCACGACGAGTGGCAGGTCACCCGCCGCTACCTCTCCGAGGTCTCCATGGACGAACTACGCGCCTTAATCGCCGCCAAACACGCCGCAGCAGCACTTGCCAAACAACACCAAATCACCTAGCGTCCAACATGACTCGTTGATCGCGACGCGTGAACCTACGCCAGATCCGAAGTCCACCATCCCACGGGACGCTATCATCAAAGACGCCTGCAAATCAGTGATCGCCAGCTTGGATCACTACTACCTCAACGAGATTCTGGGCTGGAAAACCCGACAACCGGCTCCGTTTCTTTATGCCATCACGGACCAAAAAGGGCGATCTCGCTGAACAGTGATCCTTTGGATCTGGGTACTGCCAATTGCCGGAAAAGCGCCCCCATGGGAATCTCGAGCTGAATCACGCACCCATTGTGAAACGAGTGTGGCTGCCGCTCCTGCCCTGCGAAAATTGTCAGGGCTTCCCGGATCACATCACCGTGGGTCACCACGACGCTCGGCCCAGCGCCGCGAAGCTGCCGAGCGAACTGTCGCAACCGGTCGGCGACGTCCCGGCGGGACTCGCCGTCGGGAACCCTCTCCGAGGCGAATAGTTTTTCCTCGGCAAGCCGGCCGTCGGCTATTGGCCTGCCCTCGTAGATTCCCCATCCCCGCTCCCGCAGAAGGGGGGATGTTTCGATTTCCGCGAGTCCCACATGTTCAGCGATAATGGCGGCCGTCTCTGCTGCGCGCCGCAGGTCTGAGCTGATGACACGGCGGGGAGCCGCCCTTGCCAACAGTTCTGCGGCGCGCCGAGCCTGGCGCACGCCGAGCGCACTCAGTCCAGGACAGGGCATCTGTCCCTGCATGAGTCCCAAACGATTCCATTCTGATTCACCGTGCCGAACCCAGAACATCGGTTGTGAAGTCATCGTCGACTCAGCTGTAGGTGTAGAAGCCTCGACCGCTTTTCCTGCCGAGCAGTCCGGCATCAACCATTCGTGCGAGTAAGGGCGGACACGCGTACTGAGTTTCTTTGTATTCCTCGTAGAGCGACTCCGCGATGGCCTTGGTCGTGTCCAAGCCGATCAGGTCGGTGAGGGCCAATGGGCCCAACGGGTGGGAACAGCCTCGGACCAAACCTTCGTCGATGTCCTCAGGGCTCGCGAATCCTCCCTCGACCATCCGGATAGCGGACAGAAGGAACGGTATGAGCAGTGCGTTGACGACAAAACCGGCGCGGTCTTGACAGTCGATGGCGTGTTTGCCGAGGCCGGTATGAACGAATGCCCGCGCGCGTTCGGTGGTGGCCGGGTCGGTCAGGAAGCTCGGTATCAGTTCGACCAGCGACAACACCGGAACCGGGTTGAAGAAGTGCACACCGATGACCTGCTCGGGTCGGGAGGTGGCCACCGCGAGCTTGATGATGGGTATCGACGACGTGTTCGAGGCGAGGATCGCGTCGCGATCGGTGACGATGGCATCCATCCGTCTGAACAGCTCAGTTTTGGTCGTTTCGTCTTCCAGGATTGCCTCGATGACAATCGTCCGGTCGGCGAGCGCATCAAGGTCGGTGCCGATCTGGATGCGATCGAGAACGTCGGCGGCGGACGCGATCTTGCCCTTGGCCTCGGCGCGTGACACAGACTTTTCCAAGCGATCGCGGCCCGCTTGCGCCGCACCGTGGCTGTTTTCGATCACGACGACGTCGAGCCCGGTACGTGCACACGTCTCCGCTATCCCAGCGCCCATGAGACCACAGCCGATGACGCCCACTTTCGATGTTTCTGAAGAGAATTCGCTCATTGCGCAGGCGCGTCCTCGAGGTTGTTGTCCTTGGTCTCGGGCAGCGTCAGCACGCAGACCAAGCTGAGTATCGACAGGCCGGCCAAAAGTACACCCACCCAGATGCTGGGGTAGTGCGCGATGATCTGCGCGGCGAGTATCGGCGGTACTGCTCCCCCGAGGATGCCGCCGAGGTTGTAGCTCAGGCCGGCACCGGTGTAGCGGAAGCGCGACTGGAACATTTCCGGCAGGAGCGCGCCGGCCGGTCCGTTCGACATGCCGTACAGCGCCAAAGTGACCGTCACGCCGATCAGGAAAGCAATGGGAGATCCGGTATCAAGAAGTGGGAAGAGCAGAAGTGACCAGATCGCCGCCCCGATGTAGGCCGCGGCGATGACCCTTTTGCGGCCGATCCTGTCGGACAGGATTGCTGCCACGGCAGTCACGGCAGCGAGGATCAGCGCCGCGATCATGCCGAACCCCAGAATCATGGTTCGCGTGAACTCCAACTTGCCGGTGCCGTAGCTCGTCAAGAAGGTGCTACCGATGTAAAACATCGCGAACAACGTCGACATCGCGACACCTGACAACACAATCTGCTTCCACTGCAGGCGAATCGCGTCTCCGAACGGCAATTTCACCGGTGCCGCCTGGCGCTTCAGGTTGACCAGTTGGGCTTTGAAAACCGGGGTTTCCTCCACCGTCAACCGAATCCACAGGCCAATGATGACCAGCAACAGCGAGGCAATGAAGGGAAAGCGCCAGCCGTAGTTGATGAACGTTTCGCTGTCGGCGCCAACGGTGATCGAGGCGAGGAAGAATGTGGCGCTGGCGAGGAAGAAGCCGAGTGGCGGACCGATCTGCGGGTAAACCGCCATCCGCCCTCGTTGATTCTTCGGCGCGTACTCAGCTGTCAAGAGCGTGGCACCTGCCCACTCCCCGCCCATCGCGAACCCCTGCATGAATCGGGCCACCACAAGCAGAATCGGGGCCCAGATGCCGATACCGCCCTCGACCATCCCGAACGTGCCGCTGTCGTGACCCGGCAGGAACCCGATACCCACAGTCGAAATGCCCATGATGAGCAGAGTCCAGACGAGGGTGCGCTTTCGTCCGATCTTGTCGCCGAAGTGGCCGAACAGCACCGACCCGACAGGTCGTGCGAAGAAGCCGACACCGAAGGTCGCAAACGAAGCAATCGTGCCCACAGCTGGACTGCTGCTCGGGAAGAAGACGGTAGGAAAGACCAACGCGGCGGCGGTTCCGTAGACGAAGAAATCGTAGTACTCGATGGTGGTACCGACGAGGCTGGCGGCGCCGACTTTGCGTAGGCGGGCGCGGTCGGCGGGAGTTTTCTGCATAGTGAGCGGCGGGCTCTGTTGGGTCATCGAATCTCCAAACTTGGATGGATCTTACTATGATCCTACCACATATGTGGTCAGTGCCACAATGGGTGAGTTGGGGTTACTGGGCCCACATTCGCGGGCTTGACCTCGAAGGACGATAGCCCGTATGGTCGGACCACACGCCTGGTCCTCCAAGTGGGCCGAGAGTCAACCCTGAAGCAGGAGTACGCAGTGGCCGACATGTTTTACGACGACGACGCCGACCTTTCCCTGATCCAGGGCAGAAAGGTTGCCGTCATCGGCTACGGGAGTCAGGGACACGCACAGGCGCTGTCGCTTCGGGACAGCGGGGTCGATGTCCGCATCGGCCTGCCGCCGCAGTCGCGCAGCCGCGGGAAGGCGCAGGAACAGGGACTGCGAGTGCTGACCCCCCAGGAGGCCGCCGCGGAAGCCGACGTGATCGTCATCTTGGTTCCTGACCAGCACGCCCGCGGTCTCTACGCCGAGCAGATCGCCCCGGCGTTGCGTCCCGGCAACGCCATCGTGTTCAGCCACGGATTCAACATCAGGTACGGCTACATCACCGCACCGGACGGCATCGATGTCTTCATGGTCGCCCCGAAAGGTCCCGGTCACCTGGTGCGCCGCGAGTACGAGGACGGGCGCGGAGTCCCTGTTCTGCTCGCCGTGCACAAAGACGAGTCGGGACTGGCGTGGCCGCTGGCACTGTCGTATGCGAAAGCGATCGGCGGCTTGCGGGCCGGCGGAATCAGGACCACCTTCGCCGAGGAGACGGAAACCGACCTGTTCGGCGAACAGTCGGTCCTGTGCGGTGCCACTTCGCAACTGGTTATGTACGGCTTCGAAACCCTGGTTGAAGCCGGATATCAACCGGAGGTTGCGTACTTCGAATGTCTGCACGAACTCAAGCTGATCGTCGACCTCATGTACGAAGGCGGCATCGCCAAGCAGCGTTGGTCCTGCTCGGACACGGCCGAATTCGGCGACTATGTGTCCGGGCCTCGGGTCATCACACCCGAGGTGAAGAAGCATATGAAGGCGGTGCTCGATGACATCGTCGACGGTACCTTCGCCAAGCGTTTCATCGAGGACCAGGACAGGGGAGCACCGGAATTCAACTCGCTGCGCTCGGAGGGTGAGAAACACCCGATCGAGGAGACCGGTCGGCAACTGCGCCAACTGATGGGTTGGATCCAGCAGCGCGACAACGATTATCAGGGGACCGCTGCGCGAGGTTAGCCATGCGACAGATGCGGCGGGATCCGGGCAACGGGGCGCCGACCGGAACCTTGACCGAGGGGATGAAGCTGGTTATTGCAACCGAGCGCCCCTGGGTCGGCGAACTCTACTGCGTACGGGGTCGAATCCCCAGACTGCGGTTCAGCTCAGTCGAGACGTTCTGCACTGCGTTTCTGCAGGCCACTGGATGGGAGCTGACATCGGCGCCTCGTTCGGCCAGTTCTCCTGCAGTCAGCGCAGAGGCGACCTCCGGACTCCGCCCCACGCAGAAGTTCATCGTCTCAGCGACAGGTGCGTGGACGGGCGAAATCTACCGAACTCGGCGGGGCCTGAGGCATTTCGGGTTCACGTCGTTTGAAGGATTCGTACACGCGGTGTTGTCAATCACGGGTTGGCGATTGACCGTGACCTGTCCAGCGGGGACACCGGAAGCTATCCAGCCCAGCGCAACTCGCCGATCTGTCGAGAGGTGTTCAGGGGTCGCCCGCGTGTAGCGATCACCGAGGCCGCCTCATCGCCGTCTCCGGAGGCGATGGCCTCGACCAGTGCCGCCATCTCCTCAACGGGAGTCGACCGGTCACTTCCAACCTGTCGTCCAAGTTCGACGAAAATAGAAGCAGCCAGGGCGTTTCCGGACACCGATCCGATCAAACTCAGCAGCTGGCGGTCCAGGGCTGCACGTTCGGGTGGCTCAGTTGTAGCCTCCGCATGCGCAACCAATGTGCGCATCAGGTCGACCTCGTCGCGGGTTGCCTTGACCGCAGCTGCGCTTGCGGCAGACTGCTCGAAAGCCTTACGGACCTCGGCAATGTCTTCAGCGGAAAACGACCCATGAGGAAGATGCAGTCGAAGCACCATGGAGATTCCGACAGTTCCATGGCGAACGAGTACCGATCCCGCGGCGGGTCCCGAACCGGTACCGGTTTCCAAGACCCCGATCGCCTCGAGAATCCGCAGCGCTTCGCGTACCGCTCCCCTGCTGACACCCAGCGAATCAGCCAGGAGCCGCTCGGGGGGCAGACGGTCGCCCGCCGTGAGTTCGCCGCCTTTGATCCGGCGCTCGATCTCGGCGATCACCCGCTCATGAGTGCGTATGCGTGGCAGCGGATTCCACTGCTGTGGGGGTAATTGCGCATCGGCGGTCGCCATGAGTCCTCCTGCAGGGATTCCGCGTCCCTGATATGCGGATGGGATGCGGGCCTTCAGGTCTGACTTCACTCCTACAGGAGTGACACAGTAGCGCGACTGTGCTGGAATCTCACCAGCTTCCTCGGGCTCGCAGGTTCATCGTAACCGATGAGGGCACCAAGGGCCAGTTTGTCCGCAGTTTGATACGCCGCCAGGCGTTTTTGGGCTACGCAGTGAAAGCAGGGTTTGTCGCTGCCCGTTTGAGCGCATCTCGCAACCCAGCCGTGGAGGTCGGGCGACTGGTTGGGGGCAGCACGCCGTCCCGGATCAGGTCACTGGTCAGCGAGAGAAGCCATGGTGTTTGCAACCGTGCCGCCGCAACAAGATTCGCGTCGTCCAGGATGCTCAGTGGTGTTCCTTGTCGAATCACGCCGTCGTGCATCACTGCAACGAAATCTGCCCATTGGAGGGCAAGCGCGGTGTCGTGTGTCGACAGGGCGACGGTGGTGCCGGCCTTCTCCAGGATCTCCAAGGTCGAAAAAAGCTCGTCGACTCCTGCCGGGTCGACGCCGGCCGTCGGTTCGTCGAACAGCAGTACGCACGGACGCATCGCGATCGCGCCGGCGATCGCGACACGTTTGCGCTCGCCGAAGGAAAGTTGATGGATCGGACGATGGCGCAAATCATCGAGTGACAACAAGTTCAGTGCCGAATCCACCCGGGACCGAATCTCGGCCGCGGACAGACCCAAATTCATCGGACCGTAGGCGACGTCGTCGGCAACATCGGCAGAGAACAACTGATCGTCCGGGTTCTGGAACACCAGCTGAACGGTTTGACGGTGCGCTCGAAGTGCGCGCCGCGACCAGTCCATCGTCGTGCCGTCGACAGAGATTTCACCCGCTGTCGGCTTCAAGGTGCCTGCGAGGCACTGCAACAGTGTGCTCTTACCTGACCCGTTCGCCCCCAGCAGCGCAACCCGAGAACCTGGCCGCACATCGACGTCGGCTCCGGTGAGGACTTCGGCGCCGGGGGTGTAGGAGAAACGCAGTCCCCGTCCGGTGAGGTGGCGGTGGCTCATCGCACCACCACATGGGACGCAAGCGACAAGGCGATCACCATTGTGTTTGTCAATGTAGCTCCGAAAATGAATCGCGTTGACACAGGGCGCTTATCGGGCTTGGCAGACGTTGCGCCGACCTCCCGGCCGGACAGTCCGCGTTCGAGCGCGTATGCCCGTTGCCAGGCACGCGTGAGCACAGCGGCGATCAGCAATCCGGCTGACCTGAGCGAGCGCCGGGCGTTGGAGTATCCGAGTCGCCCGGTCTGTGATCTGCGCACGACTGTCAGGGATTCCAGCAGTAGAAACACCATCCGGTACATGACGGTGATGACATCAACACACGCGGCAGGCAGGCCGACCCGTCGCAGGGCATTCGTGAGGTCGCTCATCGGTGTTGTCGAGGCGAACAACAGCATCGCCGCGGTCGCGGCAAATGAGCGTGCCACCGTGGCGCCGGCGGCAAGCAGCGCAGACCCGCTCGTTGTCAGCGGCGGCCAGGACGAGTTCGGGGTGAATGCCGTGGACAGCCCGGCCACCAGGATGAAAAGCCCTGGCACCCGCAGCATCCTCTGGAGATGGAGGATCGGCACGCCGGCGTGGCGCGCTGCGGTGCAGACGGTCGTCATGACAATCACCGTCGTAGGCCATGGCGGGAGCAACAGCGCGCACATCATCAGGCCGCCGCACAGGACTACCTTTTCTGCCACCGATCGCGTGCGCCATCTGCTCGCCCACGCCACAACATCGAGCGGTGTCGCGGTCAAGGTGTGGTGTCTTCGAGGGTCGTTCGGCCCTGAGATGGCCGACGGCGGCGCAGAGCGCCGAGTGCGTAACCGAAAACTCCTGCCCCCAGTGCTGCTTGGAGTGCGAACAACCCCGACTCGATTTCTGCCGATGGAGGCGCATAGAGCTGGCCGATCCACGGTTTGTAGTCGGGATGGCTGCTCTCGATCGACTCGACGGCGGTGGTGTCGGTGCCCACGAACGACTCCTGCGTGGAATCGGCCGGCGTGCCGACCGCCACGCATACCGCGATGATGAGCGCGATCAGTGCGAGCAGGCCCAAATTGATCAGCGCGGAGCGCGACGTGAACGCGGAGCGTCTCTCACGGGCGGACATCGGCGCCTTCCTCTCCCTGCGCGCGGAGCACACCGAGCTGGATGAGTTCGGGCAGCGCGACGCTTGTCAGAACGCGGAACACCACGACACCGACCAGTCCTTCGATGATGGCCAGTGGAATCTGTGTGACGGCGAATACCGAGAGGAACTTGGCCAGGGCACCGATCAGGCCGGATTGCGCATCGGGGAAGGCGAGAGCCAGTTGAACCGACGTCGCGCAGTAGGTCGCGAGATCAGCGGTCATCATCGCCAGGAAGATCGCGGGAAGCACGCCCAGGCGTCGGCTCGCCCGCCACGCGGCGTAGCCGACCCACGGCCCGACAACCGCCATCGAGAATGCGTTCGCGCCGAGCGTGGTAATTCCGCCGTGGCCGAGCAGCAGCGCCTGAAACAGCAGGACAACGGTGCCGAGAAAAGCCATGATCGGTGGCCGGAACAGCACCGCGCCGAGTCCTGTGCCGGTGGGATGACTGGAGCTACCGGTGACGGAGGGAAGTTTGATCGCTGACAGGACGAACGTGAACGCGCCCGCCGCGGCGAGAAGTAGCCGTGACTCCGGGCGTTGCCGGACCTCACGCACCACTGCGCGAGCACCGTGGATGACGAACGGTGCGGCTGCCGCAGTCCATGCCACCGCATGGATCGGGGGAAGAAAACCTTCGGCAATGTGCATGCTGCAGCACTTTCTCATCGAAGTCGCGAACCAACGGGCGGTCTGCCTCAGGCACGCGGTGCGAACCCTGGTGATCGGGTTGGTCAGCCGGACCAATTGAGATCGCTGAAACCCACAGCCCGGTAGAACCCGCGGATGTGCTGAGCCACCAAGTCGGATGCTTTGCCGCCGTCGCCCGCGGCGATCGCATCGACGATCGCCTCGTGCTCGTTGGTCAATGTCTCCATTTTGCTGACGGGGTCATCGAGGCGTTCGAACGCCGAGACCATTGCCTGACGAAGCGCCTCCCGCAGCGCCGCCATCAACGCAGAGGCCAGACCGTTGCCCGATATCTGGGCGATGCCGACGTGAAAGCTCGCGTCGAGGTCGTTGTAGCTGGCAGTGGTGTGTGTGCCTCGCATCTTGGCGATCGTGTCGCGCAGTTGGTCGATGTCGTCGGTGGACGCGACGGCGGCAGCTTTCCTGCACGCCAGCCGCTCCAGCATCAGCCGCGTCTCAACCAGGTCATCGGGTGTGAACGAGGCCAGCTGCAGGTGAATGCGCAGGACCATCGCCATTCCAGCAGTGCTGTCTTTGACGATCAACGAACCAGACGTCGGACCTGACCCGGTGCCGGCCTCCACGACCCCGATTGCTTCGAGGACGCGCAGCGCCTCCCGGACCGCGTTGCGGCTGACGCCCAACGCCTCGGCAAATTGTCGCTCCGGAGGCAGGCGGTCGCCGGCTTTGAGGCTGCCGCTGTTGATGCGGTTCTCGATTTCGGCGACGACCTGCTCATGCGTGCGCATGCGCGAGAGCGGCTTCCATACGGATGGCAATGGCTCCGACACCTTGACCCCTTCTGCCCGGTCCCGGGGACTTATGTAGGAAATCACTGTACCGACCACATCATGGTTCATCCGCACGCCGCTCTCGCGCATTGTCACAGTTCTCTGCCTCAGAACGCCGTTTTGCCGACGTCGCTCAGAAAACTGGGGTCTCCTGGTAGCTACCGAACACCTCGCGCAGGGCTCCGGTGATCTCGCCCATCGACAGGTGTGCGCGGACCGCCTCGATGGTGGCAGGCATCAGATTGGCGTTGTCGTCGCGCGCCACGGTGAGCAGGTTGTCCATGGCCGCCTTGGCGCGACCGGGGTCCCGCTCGGCGCGCACCCGCTTGAGGCGCGCGATCTGGCGGGCCTCGGACTCCGGATCGAGCTGGTGAACCTCGATCTTCTGGTCGTCCGCTTCGTCAACGTATTTGTTGACGCCGATGACCGGACGATCGCCGCTGGCCTTGCGCTTGGCGTAGTCGTAGGCACTGTCAGAGATCTCCTTTTGGAAGAAGCCCTGTTCGATGGCGGGCACCACGCCTCCCATCGCCTCGACTTTGTCCATGTATTGCTGGATGCCCTTTTCGATCTCATCGGTGAGGGCCTCCACGTAGTACGAGCCGCCGAGCGGGTCGATGACGTTGGGTACGTTGGTCTCGTCGGCGATGATCTGCTGCGTGCGCAGCGCGAGTTTCATCGCCATCTCACTCGGGATCGTGTATGCCTCGTCGAGACCGTTGGTGTGGATCGACTGCGCGCCCCCCAACACCGCCGACAGTGCCTGGATTGCAGTGCGGACGATGTTGACCATGGGCTGTGGCTTCGTCAGCGTGGCCGCTGCGGTCTGTGCGTGGAAGCGCAGGCGCATCGAATTCGGTTTCTTGGCGCCGAAGTGGTTCTTCATCATCTTTGCATAGAAGCGGCGAACCGCCCGGAACTTTGCGACCTCTTCGAACATGTCGGCCTGCGACACAAAGAAGAACGATAGTCGCGAGGCGAACTTGTCGACGTCGACGCCTGCCTTGACCACGTCCTCGACGTACGCCTTGGTGATCGCCATGGTGAAGGCGACTTCCTGAATGGCGTTACCACCGGCCTCACTGATGTGGTAACCGCTGATGTTGACCGGGTTGTAACGCGCCATGTTCTCTGCGCAGTAAGCGATACAGTCACGCACGATCCGCATGCTGGGGCGGACCGGGAAAATCCATTCCTTCTGTGCGACATACTCTTTCAGGATGTCGTTCTGGATGGTGCCCGACAACTTGTTGAGGTCCATGCCGCGGTCCTCGGCGACGGCGATGTACATCGCCAGCAGAATCCACGCAGACGGGTTGATCGTCATCGACACCGAGATCTGTTCGAGGTCGATGCCGTCGAACAAGGCCGCCATGTCCGGCAGCACGTCGATCGCCACGCCCTCGCGACCCACCTCACCGAGGCTCATCTCGTGGTCGCTGTCCAGCCCCATCAGAGTCGGCATGTCGAAATCGACGGACAAGCCCGTCTGCCCCTGGGCGATCAGGTACTGGAACCGCTTGTTGGTCTCCTCGGCTTGGCCGAAACCAGCGATCTGACGCATCGTCCACTTGCGTCCGCGATACATCGTCGGGTACGGCCCGCGGGTGTAGGGGAACTGCCCCGGAAGGCCGATCTCGTCCCAGCTTTCCGGGAGATCCTGCGGGCCGTACACCCGCTTGACGGGCAGCCCGGCGCCGGTCAGGTACGTCTCGCGTGACTCCGGCGCGCGAGCGACGAAGTCGGCGAGTTCTTTTGCCTCCCACGCCTCAAGATCGGCCTGAGCCCGTTTACGCAGCGCGTCGGAGGCCAAACGCAATTCTTCGGTGGTCGTCGTGTCGTCGAGGTCGGTCATCGTCTTCCTTAAGTTCGTAGTTGCAGTTACTTCGTGTTATTACGTTGTGCTGTAACCCGGGTGGGTCGGGTGAGGCTGCATCGTCTTTGCCGGCCTGTGGGTGCGGCTTGAAAGGACTGGCCGCCCGATCTGCCTGGACTTCTCTGGCCGCTGATTGAGATCTGCGATCTGATCGCTTGTTTAAGGAAACGCTGGCGGGGATGTCCGTGGGGAACATGGTGGGTAACAACAGAACAGGAGGTTCGATGGGTACGGGCCAGTTGTGGGTCGGTGTGGATGTCGGCAAGGAACACCACTGGGACTGTGTGGTCAACAGTGACGGTGTGGCGGTGTTGTCGCGCAAGCTCGCCAACGATGAGCAGACGATCCGCGAACTGATCGGCGAGGTCGATGCGCTGAGCCACGACGTGTCCTGGACGGTGGACTTGACCACGGTGTACGCCAGCCTGCTGTTGACGGTGCTGGCCGATTCCGGAAAGTCGGTCCGTTACCTGGCCGGCCGTGCGGTCTGGCAAGCTGCGAGCGTCTACCGCGGCGGGGAGGCCAAGACCGATGCCAAAGACGCACGTGTGATCGCCGACCAATCCCGGATGCGTGGCGCCGATTTGCCGGTGCTGCATCCCGACGACGACGTGATCACCGAACTGCGGATGCACACCGCCCATCGCGCTGATCTGGTCGCTGATCGCACCCGCACGATCAACCGGCTCCGTCAACAACTCATCGCGGTCTGCCCAGCGTTGGAGCGGGCCGCGCAGCTGACCCAGGACCGCGGCTGGGTGGTCTTGTTGGCGCGGTATCAGCGCCCGAAAGCCATTCGCCGCACCGGTGTTTCGCGACTGACGAAGATGCTCAGCGATGCCGGGGTGCGCAACGCGGCCACCATCGCCGCCGCAGCAGTGACCGCCGCCAAATCGCAGACCGTGCGCCTGCCCGGCGAAGACGTCGCCGCCGGGCTCGTCGCCGACCTGGCCGGGGAGGTGATTGCCCTCGATGACCGCATCAAAACCACCGACGCCGACATCGAGGACCGATTTCGCCGCCATCCCGCGGCCGAAGTGATCACCAGCCTGCCCGGCATGGGTTTCCGCCTCGGCGCGGAGTTCCTGGCCGCCGTCGGCGATCCCGCCCTGATCGGATCGGCCGACCAACTCGCCGCCTGGGCCGGACTGGCCCCGGTGCCACGAGACTCCGGAAAACGCACAGGACGCCTGCACGCACCCAAGCGCTACAGCCGACGACTGCGCCGGGTGATGTACATGTCCGCGCTGACCGCCATCCGCTGCGATCCCGCCTCCAAGGCCTACTACCAGCGCAAACGAGACGAAGGAAAACGACCAATCCCCGCCACCATCTGCCTGGCACGCCGACGCACCAACGTCCTCTACGCCCTCATCCGCGACAACCGCACCTGGCAACCCGATTCACCCCCGATCACCAAATCGGCGGCTTGACATCTTCATTGAGAGTCCTTTTCCATTGATGTCAGTTGGGTCCACGGCCAGCGCGGTGAGCAACCGGGCGGCAGCTTCGCGGGGTTCGTCTTCGCGGGCAATCAACGCATCGACTGAGGCATCGAAGTCCGGATGCCCCGACTTCAACTTCTCGGCGATCAGAGCCTCAGCGGCCCAGCGGATCCGAGTGGCCGCATTGCGGCGTTCCACCTCGCGTATCGCCCCGTTGTCCACCATCCACTCCCGGTGTGCGGTGGTCTGGTCCAACAGGGCGGCGACACCCTCTCCCGTGGCTGCCGTGGTCTTGAGAATCGGCACATCCCACTTGCTCGCGAGATTGTGGGCCAACCGCAGCGACTCGCGCAGTTGCTTTACTGTCAGATCCGCTCCAGGCCTGTCGGCTTTGTTGACCACGTGGATGTCGGCGATCTCGATGAGGCCGGCTTTGATGGCCTGGATGTCGTCACCGAGGCCAGGCACGCTCACGACGAGCACAGTGTGCGCCACGCTGATGACATCGACCTCGGACTGGCCAACGCCTACCGTCTCGAGGATGACGACGTCGTAGCCGGCGGCGTCGAGTACGACGATGCCGTCGAGTACGGCCCGCGACAGTCCGCCCGTAGCACCTCGCGAAGCCATCGACCGGATGTAGACACCTTCCCGACCCGACAGTTCGGTCATGCGGATTCGGTCACCGAGTATCGCACCACCGGAGTACGCACTGGAGGGGTCGACCGCCAGGATCGCGACCCGTAGACCGCGAGCGACATACTCCTGGGCCATCGCGGTGACCAATGTGCTCTTGCCGCTGCCCGCCGGTCCGGTGATGCCGACAACGTGGGCGTTGCCGCTGTCCTTCCAGATCTCGGCGAGCAGTTCAGCGGCCGAGTCCGAGCGGCTCTCCACCAGTGTCAGCGCGCGCGCCAGCGACACCTGCGATCCCGACCGGATCCGATCTGCCAGTGCGACAACGGGCGTCGTGGCAGCGGGCGCGCTCATGACGATCCTCCCCGCTGCAGGGACTCGAAGAGTTTGCGGTCGTCGATGACACGTCGAGCTTTGAAGTCCGTGCGCTCGAAGGTGGCCGGCGCTACCGCAACAACCTTCGCGCCGACACCGAGCACGGTGCGCAAATCCTCGCTGACGCGCTTGACCCAGACGTCCTTCGACATCGTGGTGCGCTCGGCGTCGAATTCGACCTGCACGAGCAGCTCGTCCATCGTGCCCTGCCGGGTGATCACGATGCGGTGCTCGCCGCCATAGCCCTCGGCGCTCATCACCACGTCGTCGATGGCGTTGGGCTGCACATTTTCTCCCCGGATCTGGAACATGTCGTCGATCCGTCCGTAGATCCCGTTGGGCAGGAACGGATAGGTGCGCCCTCGGGCAGGGTCCGGCGCCTCCCATCTGGTCAGGTCGTTGGACAGCAAGCGGATCATCGGCTGCGAGGTACGTTCCAGCGTCGTGTAGACGGGCGTGCCCTCACTGCCATAGGGCACTCGGCGCATGGTCGCCGGGTCGCACACCTCGGTGTACACCAGGTCTTGCCAGGCGAATACGCCTGGTTCATTCGACGCGGCACCCAGATGCATCCACGGTGCGACCTCACCCATGCTGCCCGAGTCGTACACCTCGACATTGAAGGCGTCGATGATGCGTTGCCTGATCGCCGGCACACTCGCTCCGGGTTCGCCGGAGAAGAACATCTTTCGCAGGCCCAACCCCTGGGGATCGATACCGTTGTCCACGGCCACCTCCGCGAGGCGCAAGGCGTACGACGGGGTGCCGTAGAACACCGTCGTCTTCATCTGCTGCATCCATTGCAGGGTGCGCAGGCTTTGCCCGGTGAATCCGGCACCGAAGGGGAACACTGCCGCGCCCAGACGTTCGGCGCCGATGTAGGCCCCCCATGACCCCCAGTACTGGGTCAGAGGTGAGCCGATCAGAACCACATCAT
Organism: Mycolicibacterium goodii; assembly: GCF_001187505.1. The sequence goes on along the minus strand of NZ_CP012150.1, from coordinate 4,315,556 downwards.
CGGGCCGAATCCCCATGCCCCACATCACTCGGGCGTGCGCGTTGGCCACTGAGATCCAGTCGCTCTGACTGATGCCGAACGCTGTGGGGCGCCCCGTCGTGCCGGATGTACCTTTGATGTGGGCGACGTCCACCGGGTCGATACACAGGTAACTTCCGTAGGGTTCGTGCGCGGCCTGGTCGGCCCGGAGTTCCTCCTTGTGGACGACCGGGACCTGCTCGAACATCTCCAGCGAAGTGATATCGCCGGGCTCCAGACCGGCTTCTCTCCACTTGTTGCGGTAGAAAGGCGCGTGTTCCCAGGCGTAGCCCATCACCTGCTGGATCCGGTGCAGGATCGCTCGGTCGCGTTGCTCGGGATCCATCGTTTCGCGGACTGGGAACCAGTGCTGCTGCTCCGTCGCCGGCCGGTACTCCGGATCGTACGACGGAGGCCAGTTCCAGGACTCCATCTCCGGCATCAGGAATTCGCCTCCACCGGTGCGCACGCCTTGATGGTCTCGACAATCTTCTCCGGGGTCGTGTCCTGCCCGAGAACGGCTGCCACGCCCATCTTTTGGAGCGCGATCTCGTCTTCGTCGGGCATGACGCCACCGGCGACGATCGTGAAGCGCGGCCGCTCCTCCATGCCGTCGAGGATCTCGAAGATCTTGGTGAAGATCGGCATGTGGGCGCCGGAGAGAAGGCTGATCCCGAGAACGTCCACATCCTCTTGGGTGGCCGCCTCGATAACCTGCGCCGGGCTGCGGTGCAGTCCGGTGTAGATGACCTCCATGCCGGCGTCGCGCAGCGTCCGGGCAACGACCTTCACACCGCGGTCGTGACCGTCGAGCCCGATCTTCGCCAACATCACGCGAATGGGAAGGGCGGGTTGATTCATGTGCGATTACCTATCGTGTGGAATGACCAAAGTGTGGTCCTACCATACACACGGCGTCGTGACGGGCGCAACACTCAACCCGACAGAGGGACGGCGAGCACAGCACTTACCAGCTCCCGAACTGCGCATATACGTCTCTGTCAAATCACGGAAGCCCCGCCGCGCCGTGCCATCTTGTTGTCCCGACCGCAACGTTGCCGCTATGGTAGGACCACATCAGCGCGTGGTTCTGGTGGTCCGGGATCCGCGTTTCACTCCCCACACCTGGCGTTGGAGGCTCCTATCACCCCGACGGGCAACGAAGCCTCGGCGAGCGCGGGCGACCCGCGCCGCGCGATGCGTGCCGGCGCTGTCGCCGTCGCGCCGATTCTGCTCGGAATCGTGCCGTTCGCTGCGGTCGCAGGACTCGCGGGCACCCATAACGGGCTCAGTGTGTGGGAGACGGCCGCATTCTCCATTTTGGCGTTCGCCGGCGCGGCTCAAGTGGCCGCGGTGGACCTCATCGGCGCAGGTGCCTCCGCCGGAGTGGTGATCGCTACCGCACTGGTGATCAATCTGCGATTCGTTGTCTACTCAGCCACTTTGGCGCCGCTGTTCGAAGGTGCTCGCCTGCGTCGACGGCTGCTGGGTTCGTATCTGCTTGTCGATCACGCTGTTCCGCTCACCCTTGCCCGCAACGATGCGCACCTTCGCGACCGGGTGAGCTTCTACCTTGGCGCGTGCCTGTCGTTCTGGCTGACCTGGCAGGTGAGCTCGGCGGCCGGTTCGCTGCTCGGGTCCTTGCCCGAGACAGGCGTTGTCGCGTTCGCCGTTCCCGTGTCGTTCCTGGCGCTTCTCGGGCCGCAGCTGACACAGCGGCCCAAGATCTGCGCCGCGGCCGTCGCCGCTTCCGTGGCCGTATTGTGCGCCGGCCTGCCGGCGAACCTGGGGATGATTCTCGGGACGCTCGCGGGCCTGTTCGCCGGGGTCGCCGTCGGATGGCGTCGAGCCGGTCTCGAGGACCGCGACCGGTGAGCACGACAACGATATGGTGGGTCATCCTCGCCATCGCGATCGGCGGGTTGATCTTGCGCGGCATCTTCATCGTGTTGCCGCTGCTACCCCGCAACCTGCCTCCACGACTCGATTTGCTGTTGAGTCTGGTGCCTGCCGCTGCGTTCGCGGCCTTGGTGGCCCCTGCTTTGATACTCGTTGACGGTAGTGTTCAGGTTTTCTCGCCTGCAACTCTGGCCGGAATCACAGCGCTGGCGCTTTCCCTCCTCACGAGAAGCCTGGCCTTGAGCATTCTCGGCGGCCTGCTCGCCTATGGCGTGCTCGACGTCGTGATGTGACACCCCTCGATGGAAGAAAGGACCGTATGACCACCGGCCGAACCTCCTCCACCCAGCCTGCCCTGAGCGTCGTCGGCCGATTGGGCACGATCGCGTTGCGCCGGCCCGCGGCGATCAACGCGATCACCCCGGAGGACATCGCGCGGATCACCGAATTGCTCGGCGAGGCCGTGGCCGACTCGCGTGTGACGACGATCCTGCTCCACGGTGAGGGCGACCGCGGATTCTGCGCGGGCGGAGACATCAAACGCGTACGAGACCTCGTCACCAACGACGACCACGACTCCCTTGCTGACTTCTGGTCGTCGGAATACCGCTTGGATCACCTCATTTCGACATGTCCCAAACCCATCGTGTCAATCGCTCATGGGCTTACCTTGGGTGGCGGAATGGGTCTGGCGTCGCATGCCGCGTACCGGGTGGTCACTGATTCGTCCCGCCTCGGCATGCCAGAGGTGTTCATCGGCCTTTCGCCGGACATCGGTGGACTTTGGTTGTATGCCAATGCCCCCGGATGCACTGGTCGGTACGCCGCACTGACCGGCACCCAACTCAGCGCCGGCGACGCGCTGTACATGAAGCTCGCCGACCACTACGTCCCCCAGAATGATCTGCCCGCGGTGATCGCGGAATTGTCCGAGAAAGAGCCGGAACACGTGCTGGCACCCTACGGCGATCATCCGCCGTCGTGGGTCGCCGATCATCGTGCCGCCATTGACGCGATCTTCGGCGGTACCTCGGTTCGCGAGATCTCAAAGATCGCAGCGCAGATCGCCGCGGAGCGGTCGGAAAGTGTCGGCGCGGTCGAAGTCGCCGAGAACACAACGAGATCATTCGCCGATGCATCCCCGACCGCCCTCGCGGTCACTTTCGAAGCACTGGACCGCGCCTCGCGCATGTCCTCGCTGGGGGAATGCCTCATGCAGGATCTGGTGGTATCGCAACGCTGTTCTCGACATCCCGATCTCACCGAAGGTATTCGAGCGCGGGTGGTGGACAAAGATCGTTCGCCACAATGGAATCCGCCGACGCTCGACGAGGTCACCCGGGACGCCGTCGCCGGCTTCTTCGACCCGATCGGTCCCCGGCTGGCGTTGCCGACATGGCCGTCATGAACGGATCACCCATACATCGACCCCGCGGCGGCGGTCTCGGACTCCACGGTGCAATCGTCGAGTGCCGCCACCTCTCCGATCACCGTGATCGCCGGCGGCACGATATCTTCGGCCTCGACGATGGCGGCGATGTCGTCGAGGGTTCCTCGCACCACCCGCTGCATCGAGGTGGTTCCGTTGGCGATCGTCGCCGCAGGGGTGTCACCGGCCAAGCCATGCGCACTTAGGGCTTCGGTGATTTTTGGCAACGTCGCCACCGCCATCAGAAACACCAGAGTCGTGCCTGAGCGCGCCAGCGCGGCGTAGTCGACCGTGCGCTCGCGGTGGACCGGGGGGCACATGCCCCGAAACCACTGTGACGCCCTGGGTGAGGCCTCGGTGGGTCACAGGAATGCCTGCAATCGCGGGAACCGCCAGTGCTGAAGTGACACCGGGTACCACCGACGCTGCGACACCCGCTGCCGCGCAGGCCTGCAACTCTTCACCCCCGCGTCCGAAGACGAAACTGTCACCGCCTTTGAGCCGCACGACAGTCTTGCCGGCCCGGGCACATTCGATCAGGATGCGATTGATCTCGCACTGTTTCGTCGCTTTACCGAACGGGATCTTCCCGACGTCGATCAGCTCAACGCCGGGACCAAGGTGGGCAAGAACTGGCAATGGCGCCAGCCGGTCGGTCACCACCACGTCGGCGCTGCGCAGCGCCTCCATCCCCGCCACAGTGAGCAAACCCGGGTCGCCGGGGCCGCCCCCGACGAGGATTACCCGGCCGATCTGCGAGACGCGAGTCGATCCGTTACGGGGCTGGGTGCTCGAAACGCACCAGACGCGTCGTGCCTCCGCAGCATTCGCGATCACGGCGTCAAGCTGCTCATCGCCGGTGGCAGTGATGGCCAGCCAGTTGTCCTCAAGGTCCTTTTCGTCGAATTCCCTGCGGTGCCACACCACCATCCCGCGAGCGGCAAGGTCGGCGATGCTTGCACCTACCTCCGCACTGACCACGGTGACCGACGCGCCGGCATGGGTCAGCGCCGCGACGTATCTCAGCGCCTCACCCCCACCGCCGAACACGACGACCGCCCGGCCTGCCACGTCGAGATCTGTTCGAAAAGATCGCTCGCCACCCATCGGTCCCGCCTCCTTCAGATTCGGGCCCCACCGGGCACCCACAGCACGTCTCCATGCTCCCGATTGCTGTAACGGGCAATGATGAACAGCAGGTCGGAAAGCCGGTTCAGATAGGTCAGAGTGAGTCTGTTCATCGACTCGGAATACTGGGCGTACGCCTGCCATGCAGCGCGCTCAGCGCGCCGTGCGACCGTGCGCGCGACATGCAGGTGCGCAGCGGTCACCGACCCACCATTGAGAATGAACGATCTCAGTGGATCCAGCTGGTCGTTGTATTCAACGCACCATTTCTCCAGCCGGTCGATGTAGTCCTGCGTGATCCGCAGTTGCGGCCGCTCGGGTTCCGCGACAACCGGGGTGCTGAGGTCGGCACCGACGTCGAACAAATCGTTCTGGATGTGCATCAGGGTCGCGGTCACGTGGTCGTCGAGTTCATCGATCGCGACAACCACTCCGATGTGCGCGTTGGTCTCGTCGACGCTGGCGTAGGCCTCCAGACGGGGATCCAGTTTGGAGGTTTCGGTCATATCGCCCAATCGGGTGGTTCCGCCGTCGCCGGTGCGCGTGTATATCCGCGTCAGATTCACCATGGGTCAGCTTCTCCTCAAAATCAGCGCGTCGCCCTGGCCGCCCGCGCCGCACAGGGCCGCGACGGCGTATCCGGAACCCCGGCGGGCCAGTTCCAGCGCGGCGTGCAGCGCGATGCGCGCACCGGACATCCCGATCGGATGCCCGATCGCGATGGCGCCACCGTTGACGTTGACCTTGGCCGCGTCGATGCCCAGTTCCTTGGTCGAGGCGAGCGCGACCGCCGCGAACGCCTCGTTGATCTCGATGACGTCGAGCTGATCGACCGTGATGCCCTCACGCGCGATGGCCTTCTTGATCGCGTTGGCCGGCTGGGACTGCAGCGTCGAATCCGGACCGGCCACCACCCCGTGCGCGCCGATCTCGGCCAACCAGCTCAGCCCCAGCTCCTCGGCCTTGGCCTTGTTCATCACGACCACGGCCGCCGCACCATCGGAGATCTGCGACGCCGAACCGGCCGTGATGGTGCCGTCCTTGCGGAACGCAGGCCGCAACCCGGCCAGCGACTCGGCGGTGGTGTTACCCCGGATACCCTCGTCCTCGCTGAACTCGATCGGATCACCCTTGCGCTGCGGGATCGACACCGCAACGACCTCGTCGGCGAACACCCCGTCCTTCCACGCCGCGGCGGCCTTCTGATGCGACCGCGCGGCGTACTCGTCCTGCTCGGCGCGGGTGAACTTGTCGACATCGTTGCGCAGCTCGGTGAGCGCACCCATGGGCTGATCGGTGAAGACGTCGTGCAGACCGTCGTAGGCCATGTGGTCGACCAGCGTCACATCGCCGTACTTGTAGCCCTCACGGCTCTTGGGCAACAGGTGCGGCGCCTGGTTCATCGACTCCTGACCACCGGCGACGACGACGTCGAACTCGCCGGCCCGGATCAGCTGATCGGCGAGCGCGATGGCGTCGATACCCGAAAGGCACATCTTGTTGATGCTCAGCGCAGCAACATCCCACGGAATACCGGCGCCGACCGCGGCCTGCCGCGCGGGCATCTGCCCGGCACCCGCCGTGAGCACCTGACCCATGATCACGTACTCCACCATCGACGCAGGCACCTTGGCCTTCTCCAAGGCCGCACGGATCGCGATCGCGCCGAGATCAGTGCCGGAGAAATCCTTGAGCGAACCCATCAACTTCCCGACAGGCGTGCGCGCCCCAGCAACGATCACCGACGTCGACACAGAGAACCCTCCAGTCCTTGCTGAGTATTCATGGGGTCGCTTGTGGTCTACCACAGCGTGGTTCTACCATAGGTAAACTCTCGTGACCCGCGCAACAAGCGGAAGGAATAATGACGGCCAGCACTCGCCAGTCGGTCACCACCGTCCCCCAGCATCCACGGTTCCGCGCGGACCGATGTCCCGGGGTGCAGCGGCCCTGGCGCGCCGACGACGGAATGCTTGTCAGGCTCCGGAAGCGCATCATCGGACTCGCCTCCGAGTTTCTTTGTGTGCGCGGCTCCGGCCCGGCGGCTCCTTGGCCCTACGGTGATGTGCTCGGCGGCATCCACATCAGAGTTCCCGGCGGCGTTCTGACCACCGAATTGCTCACTACCGTTTTCGAGATGTCCACGCACACTGCGCATCTGGTCGTGACTCCCTGGCACGGCATCCTCATTCCCGGCTCAACGGAGGTTCGTCGATGACGAGTTCGCTCGCCCGCCCGACCAAGCGCTACGAGTACGTCGATGACGGCGCCCAGATCTACCGGGACTCTTTTGCCACCATTCGTCACGAAGCCGACCTCTCCGCAATCCCGGCCGATGCCGAGAAGCTCGCCGTGCGCATGATCCACGGCACGGGCCAACCCGACCTCGTCAAGAACCTGGTGATACACCCCGAATTGGTGCGCGCAGCGCGCGCGGCCCTGCGCGACGGCGCGCCGATCCTCTGCGACGCGTACATGGTGGCGACCGGGGTCACCGCGAGCCGTCTTCCTGCCGACAATGCCGTCCACTGTTTCCTCAATGCCGACGGTGTTTCGGAGATGGCGTCTCGATGGCGTACGACAAGAACCGCAGCCGCGGTGTCACTATGGGAGCCCTACATGGGCGGTGCGGTCATCGCGATAGGCAACGCGCCGACCGCACTTTTTCATCTCCTCGAAATGATCGTCGATGGCGCCCCGCGGCCGGCGGCGATCGTCGGTTGCCCGGTGGGGTTCATCGGGGCCGCCGAATCCAAAGAAGCCCTGATCGCTTTCGCTGTCGACCACAACATCGACATCCCCTTCGTCACGATCCGCGGACGGCGGGGCGGCTCGGCGATTACCTCGTCGGCCCTGAACGCATTGGCCACGGAGCAAGAATGACCGACAGCACGAGAATCGGCCGCCTCTACGGGGTCGGGTTGGGGCCAGGAGATCCCGAGCTCATCACCCGCAAGGCGGCACGAGTCATCGGCGAAGCCGACGTCATCGCGTACCACGCGGGTGTTAACAAGCGCTCATATGCCCGTGCCATCGCAGCGGATCTGATACCGGTCGGTGTTGCCGAAGAGGAGTTGCGCTACCCCGTGACCACCGGCAGCACCGAGCATCCGGGCGGCTATGCCGGAGCACTCGCAGATTTCTATGAGGAGTCCGCAGCGCGGTTGTCCGTTCACCTCGCCGCCGGCCGCACCGTGGCTCTGCTGGCCGAGGGCGACCCGCTGTTCTACGGGTCTTACATGTATATGCACGACCGGCTCGGCTCCCTCTACCCGACCGAAGTGATCCCAGGTGTGCCGGCCTTCTCCGCGGCCACCGCGACCACCACCTCTCCTCTGGTGCGGCAGACCGACGTTCTCACCGTCTTGCCGGGCACGCTTCCCGAACCCGAACTGGCCCGCCGACTCGCCGACACCGACGCTGCGATCATCATGAAACTCGGACGGACGTTCCCTGCCGTCCGGCGGGCGCTGGCCGCCGCCGGCCGCCTCGACCATGCCCTCTATGTTGAGCGGGCCAGCCACGCCGAGCAGCGATGGATGCCGGTAACCGACGTCGACGAGGATGACGTCCCCTACCTGTCGCTGATCGTGGTCAATGCAGACTCGTTGCACGGCATAAGAACTCGTCACCCACAGCGGACGCCCGCTCAGCCCGGTGCCGCCGTCGGCGCCCGCGCGGCCGAGCTGGTGGTCATCGGTCTGGGGCCGGGACCCGACGAATGGTTGACCCCCGAAGCAACCGCCGCGTTGGCAGACGTCGACCACCTTGTGGGTTACGCGCCGTACCTGGCGCGGGTGCCGCAACGCGAAGGGCTCCAGCGCCACCCGTCCGGGAACACCGTAGAGGTCGACCGCGCGCGCTTGGCCCTCGATCTCGCGCTGCGGGGTGAGAAGGTCGCCGTGGTCTCAGGTGGCGATGCCGGCGTATTCGGTATGGCCGCAGCGGTGTTCGAGGCAGCCGAGGATGCGTGCTTCGCCGAGGTACCCATCCGGGTACTTCCAGGAATCTCAGCCGTACAAGCGGTCGCCGCACGTGCCGGCGCACCCATCGGGGCCGACTTCGCTGTGATGAGTCTGTCTGACCGGCTCAAACCTTGGTCTGTGATCGAGACGCGTCTTCGCGCAATCGCCGACGCCGACCTCGTCGTCGCCATCTACAACCCGGCTTCCCGTTCACGCCCCGATCAGATCGCAAGCGCCCGCAAGATTCTGCTCGAACACCGGCCGGCGGCAACAATCGTCGTGGTCGGACGCGACGTTGGCCGAGCCGAAGAGTCACTGGTGGTGACCACCCTCGGCGAGTTGGATACCGACTCTATTGACATGAAATGTCTTGTTCTGGTGGGCGCGTCGAGCACCCGAGTGACATCCGCGGGACAGGTGTGGACGCCACGGTGGGTCCGATGAGCGGTGGCGGCTATCCCGTGGAGTTTGTCGGCGCCGGCCCCGGGGCTGCCGACCTGCTCACCGTGCGGGCCACCCACTTGATTTCCCAAGCCGATGTGGTCCTGTATCCCGGCACGTATCTGGACCACGCGGTTCTCGAAAACTGTTCTCCCACAGCCTCTACGGTGGACACACAGTTCCTCGACCTGGACAGCATCGTGGCGAGGATCGTCGAGGCTCAGCGCTCAGGGCTACGAGTGCTACGACTGGTATCGGGTGATCCGTCGCTGTACAGCGCAGTTTCCGAACAAGTCCGACGGCTTGATGCGGCGGGCGTGGCATGGGCGATCACACCGGGGGTTTCGGCCTATGCCGCGGCCGCGGCGCGGGTCGGGCACGAGCTGACGGTGCCGCTGGTCACCCAGTCAGTCGTGCTCACGCGGACGCAGCAGCAATCCACGGTGATGCCGGAATCGGAATCGCTGGCGGCTTTTGCGGCAACAGGAGCCACGCTGGTGTTGCATCTGGCGATTACACGAACCCGAGAACTGATGATGCAGATCGAAACGACGCACGGCCCAGACTGTCCGGTTGTTGTTGTCTACCGGGTTTCCCAGCCTCAGGAAATCATCCTGCGCGGGACCGTGGCTGATATCGCCGACCGCGTCGAGGCCGCCGGACTGCGGCAAGCGGCTGTGATTCTCGTCGGTCGAGCGCTCAGCGAGCGGGCCAACCCGTGCGCTGGGGAAAGCCACCTCTACGACGCGCGGCGGGACCGTTCCCACCTCCGGCGGCAGGGGACCCGATGACCGCCGAAGATATCCGACTCGGAACGGGACTGTACGACGTCGTCTATCGTCGACGTGACACCCGCTGTGAGTTCACCGGCGAACCCGTGTCGCAGGAGGTGTTGTTGCGGGTGCTTTCCGCAGCGCACGCCGCGCCGTCGGTGGGGATGTCGCAGCCCTGGGATTTTGTGCTGGTGCGCTTACAGGCGACCTTGGAATGCTTTCGAGACCACGTCGCCCTCGAGCGGGAGAAGTTCGCCGCGAGCCTTACCGGTGAACGGGCCAGCACGTTTTCGCGAATCAAGATTGAAGGGATCTGCGAATCAGGACTCGGGATCGTCGTCGGTTACGACCCGACCCGCGGCGGTCCTCGTGTCCTCGGCAGGCACACCATCGACGACGCGGGCCTTTACTCGGTAATTTGCGCGATCCAGAATCCGTGGCTTGCAGCCACAGCAGAAGGGCTCGGTGTCGGATGGGTGTCGTTCTATCGCGAAGAGTTTCTCAGATCCCTTGTCGGGATGCCCGCTCACCTGCGTCCCGTTGCCTGGCTTTGTGTCGGACACGTCGCCGACCTGCCCACCACACCCGACCTGGAGCGACATGGCTGGCGTTACAGGAATTCGCTATCGGCGGTATTGCACAGCGAACGATATTCGATGCGGTGATCAATGCTTGGTGAACGCCCATTGGGTGACAGCTCTACTCGGGGTCCAACCGGTGAACGATCCGACAGGTGCCGCGGTTTCGGTATGGATGCGGGTAAGTTCACCACCGTGCTCGCGGTAGGCCTTAGCGAGCAAGCTCTCGGTTTCCACCGTCACACAGTGCACGACGAGACGCCCTCCGGCGCGCAGTGCCGAAAGGCAGGTGGACATCACGCCCGGGCGGGTCGCGCCGCCGCCGATGAAGATCGCATCGGGTGCAGGCAAGCCTGTCAAAGCCTCAGGCGCCGAACCCTCGATGATCTGCAACGCGGGTACACCGAGTTTCCGCGCATTGCGGGCGATGCGTTCGGCGCGGGTCCTGTCGACCTCAATGGAGAACGTGCGACAGGTGGGATGCGCCCGCATCCACTCGATACCGACCGAACCTGCACCTGCGCCAACGTCCCACAGCAAGTGCCCGGGTGCAGGCATCAGCCGGGACAGCGCCGACGCGCGAAGGTCTCTTTTGGTGAGTTGTCCATCGTTGTCGAACAACATGTCAGCGAGGCCGGCTGTCCACCCCGCGATGTGCGGACCATTGAGTTCCAGGCCGACGATGTTCAGCCGCGGTGCGCCTACGGCACGCTCATGCGCCTCGGATGCGGTTGTGATGGATACAGTTTCGGATCGACCACCAAGGTCACCGAGCACTGCCATACGGCTACTGCCGTAGCCGTTGTCGACGAGCAGCTGCGCGATCGCGGCAGGTGTGGACTCGTCAGAGGACAGTACGAGAACCCGCCGGCCCGGGGCGAGCTCTCGCGCCACGGCGTTGACGTCCCTACCGACCACACTGACCACCATTGTCGACTCAGCCGACCACCCGAGCCTGGCTCGAGCCAGCGCCACCGAGGACACGGCCGGAATGATCGAAACGTTCTCGGCGCCATACGTGTCCACCAGGCTCGTTCCGATTCCGCTGATCATCGGATCCCCGGAGGCCAGCACAACCGTACGCAGGCCCGCGCAGTCGGTACCGAGGCGCTCCAAAGCGGGCCGCAAAGGCGAGGGCCACATTCTGCGCTGTTGGCGGCTATCCGGAGGCAGCATCGCCAGCTGGCGTGCGCCTCCGAGAACTATTTCTGCTGCGGCGATTTCCTCGCGCGCACCCTCGGCCAGACCGGCCCACCCATCCGCGCCTATGCCGACGACTGTCAGCCGCGTACTCTCGTGTACCACGGCGGCGATGTTAGCCTAGGAATGCGAGGCATTCCTCGAAATCACCCGCGGGCCTCGGGGGTCGAGGATGCGCAAGTGCAAGGAACAGCATCGAAGGCTCGGCGCAACCCCGCTGCGGTGTTCTGGTTCCGTCCCCCTTGACGATTGACATACCGCCCCATCCCTCTACCGAACTTTCCTGCCCAATCACGTTGTGGGCATATATGAGCGGAGTCCGCAGTGCACCAGTATCCCTTCCCCGCCGTCGTCGGCGCTGACCCCGAGGCGCCGGACGGTCTCGATGACATGGCACTAGCGCTTGTGCTGAGCGCCATCTCGCCCGCCATCGGCGGAGTACTCATCCGCGGCGAGAAAGGTACCGCGAAATCGACTTTGGTCCGCGCGCTGGCGCGCATTCTGCCTCCCATCCAAGTCATCGCCGGCGATCGATTCTCCTCGGATCCGCACGACCCGCAGATAGTTTCCCCGGACGGGCCATTCGGTCCAGATCCCGACATCGAGACGAGGCCGGTGCGTCTCGTCGAGCTTCCTGTCGGCGCCACCGAGGACCGGGTGGCGGGATCGCTGCATCTGGAGCGTGTACTGAGCGACGGTAGGGTGGAGTTCGAGCCTGGGCTGCTGGCGCGGGCGCACCGCGGCATCCTCTACGTCGACGAGGTCAATCTGCTGCACGACCACATTGTCGATCTGCTGCTTGATGCTGCAGCCATGGGTCGCCTCACGGTCGAACGTGACAACTTGTCGGTCACACACGCCGCGAAACTCGTTCTCATCGGCACGATGAACCCAGAAGAGGGCGAGTTGCGGCCGCAACTGCTCGACCGGTTCGGCCTCACCGTCGAAGTGACTGCTCCGCAAGATCCCGCGGTCCGCGCCGAAGTGGTACGGCGCCGTCTGGCGTTCGACGCCGACCCCGTGAGCTTTCTCCGGCAGTACGCTGATGCCGAAGATCTGCTTCGTAATCGGATCCAGAACGCGCAGAGTCGGTTTCCTCAGGTCGTGCTGGACAAGGAAACCTTGATGACCATCGCGGAAGTGTGCTCAGCGTTCGGCGTGGACGGTATGCGTGCTGACATCGTCACCGCCCGCACCGCCGCTGCCCACGCCGCGTGGCAAGGCCGGGAGAGGATCACCACCGGAGACCTAAGGGTCGCCGCCCGCCTGGCACTTCCCCACCGCCGACGGCGCAACCCGTTCGACTCGCCCGGCCTTGACCAGGGCACACTCGATGAACTGCTGCCGCCGGAGAAACCGTCACCTGATGACGAGCCTGATCCGCAAGGGCCCCAAGGCAATCCAGAACCACACGACGCGCCGGCAGCACCGTCACCGAGTGAGGGCACGACGTCCGGATCTGTCGAACCGCCGCAACGCCACGGCGAGCAGATCGGCGCCGGCATGCCTTACGCGACGCGCCTGTTCACCGTCGCGGGAGTCGGCGACGGGCTGGCCGGCCGCCGCAGTCGCGCCCGCACATCTACCGGCAGGCGCACCGGCGCCACCCCCACCGCATCGGCGGGAACCGGGTTACATCTGGTGGATACCGTGCGCGCTGCGGCGCCCCACCAGCACACCCGTGGACGCGAAGCGGGCCGCCTCGTCCTCAAGGCAGAGGACTTGCGCCGGGCTGTGCGCGAAGGCCGTGAGGCCAACCTGGTGCTGTTCGTCGTCGACACGTCGGGGTCTATGGCCGCCCGCGAGCGCATGCAGCAGGTGAAGACCGCGATACTGTCATTACTGCTCGACGCCTACCGACGCCGCGATTGCGTCGGCCTGGTGACGTTTCGCGGTGCGGCAGCAGAACTTGCACTACCACCGACGCGGTCGGTCGAGGTGGCTGCCAAACGACTCAGCGAGCTCCGGGTCGGTGGCCGCACGCCATTGGCCGAAGGACTGCTCGAAGCCGGCGAGGTGGTGCGCCGGGAACACCTGCGCGACTCGACCCGGCGCCCACTGCTGATCGTCCTCACCGACGGCCGGGCGACAGCCGGCCCGGATGCGCTGCACCGTTCCCGCAGGGCCGCAACATATCTGAGACAGAGGCGAATTCCGGCGATAGTCATCGACTGTGAAAGCGGACCAATGCGAATGGGGCTGGCCGGGGTCCTCGCGGATTTTCTTGAAGCCGAACATATCTGGCTGTCTCATGTCAGCTCACAAGCACTGACCCACATCGTCCGGGACGCTACGAGGGGAGCTGCCTGATGCCGCAAGGACATCCTGCAGTAATTCCCGACGATCGACTCACCACCAGGCAACGGCGAAACCGCCCGATCCTGATGGTGCACACCGGCGAAGGGAAAGGGAAATCGACCGCCGCGTTCGGCCTGGCGCTGCGGGGGTGGAACCAGGGATTCCGTATCGGGGTGTTCCAGTTCGTCAAGTCCGCGAAGTGGCGCATCGGAGAGCAGACCGTGCTCGAACGCACTGCCCTCGCCCAACGGCCCGGGCAACAGCACGTGGTCATCACCGGGCGTCGGGCTGACCCACGACTGATCGAGATCGCCGACCTCGTCACCGAAATGGGCAAGGTCAAACACCCCATGGACGCAGGACAGAAAGGGCAACGGGGAATCGAATGGTGACCAAACTGCCCCGCGTCGTCATCGCCGCCCCGGCCTCGGGACACGGAAAAACCACGGTGGCCACCGGCCTGATGGCCGCGCTCGCAGCGCGCGGGCTCGAAGTCTCCGGCCATAAGGTTGGCCCCGACTACATCGACCCCGGCTACCACAGCCTCGCTACGGGCCGCCCTGGCCGCAATCTCGACCCGTACCTGGTGGGCTCTCAACGGATCGTGCCGCTGCTGCGGCACGGAGCCGCCGGCGCCGATATCGCGGTGATCGAAGGCGTGATGGGACTTTTCGATGGCCGACTCGGTGCCGCCGGTGAGGCCTCCACCGCTCACGTCGCCACGCTGACCGCCTCGCCGGTGATCCTGGTGGTCGACGTTTCCCACGCCTCCCGTACCCACGCCGCAGTGGTGGCGGGCCTGGCCGGTTTCGATCCTGAAGTCCGCATCTGCGGCGTCATCCTCAACAAGTGCCGCACCGATCGTCATGCCGACGAAGTGCAAGAAGGCCTCATGCGCACAGGCATCCCGATTCTGGGCCGGATTCCGCGCGAAGCAGGTGTCGAAACCCCATCACGCCACCTTGGCCTGATTCCCGCCGCCGAACGCGCAGAATCGGTTACCACTCTGGCCCGGATGGCCGCCATGATCGAAAGCCATGTCGACCTCGACGCGATCCTCGAGATCGCGCGCAGCGCCACCCTGCTGACAGACCCCGCATGGGACCCCACGAACGAGGTCAGCCCGCCCTCACCAGACCGCCCGATCGTGGCGGTGGCGGGAGGACGTGCGTTCACTTTCCGCTACGCCGAAACCGACGATCTTCTGCTCGCCGCGGGATGTACCGTGGTCGAATTCGATCCCCTCACCGACTCCAGCCTGCCCGCTGGAACCGCCGGGATCTACCTCGGAGGCGGTTTCCCCGAGATGCACGTCGCCGACCTGGCCGCCAACACCTCCCTCCTCGACGACCTTCGGTCCGCGGTCGCTGCGGGGGTGCCGACCGTGGCCGAATGCGCCGGATTCGCCTACCTGTGCCGGACCCTCGACGCCGCCCCGGCGGTCGGGGTGATCTCAGCGGCTGCTGCGATGACACCACGGCTCGCTCTTGGCTACCGGACTGCGGTCGCATCCGCTGACAACCTGCTGGCTCGCACCGGCGAGCGGGTCCGTGGCCATGAATTCCACCGCACCCGCGTAACCCCGGACAGTCCCGAGCCGGGCAGCGAGTGCACCGCGGCATGGACCTTGCCCACCGGCCCCGACGGTTACGCGCATTCCACCTTGCACGCCTCATACCTCCACGTGCATTGGGCGGGCCATCCATCACTGGCCCAGCGGTTCGCCGATGCGGTGCACCGCTACGCGCGGCAGCCCGATCCGCTGAGCCACCATGGGGATGCAGAGACCGGACCGGGACTGCTCGACTTCGCAGTCAACGTCTACGCCGAGCCTCGGCCAGACTGGCTCAACGCCGAGCTGCACCACGCGGTTGACGGAGCAACCAGCTACCCCGACGTGACCGCCGCACGGAGCGCTCTGGCGGCCCGACATAGCCGTCCGATCGAAGATGTGCTGCCCACCGCCGGCGGCTCGGAAGCATTCGCACTGGTCGCCGCTCTGCGACAGTGGCGGCGCCCCGTCATCGTCCATCCTCAGTTCACCGGCCCTCACGCCGCACTGACCAACGCCGGACACCACGTCACGACGGTGCTGTGTCATGCCGACGACGGGTTCGCGTTGCATCCAGAGGACATCCCCGAGGATGCCGATCTCGTCGTGATCGGTAATCCCACCAATCCAACTGGCGTCTTGCACCCGGCCGCGACGATCCTGCAATTGCTGCGCCCCGGCCGGGTCGTCCTCGTCGACGAAGCGTTCCTCGATGCTGTGCCCGGGGAACCCGAGTCACTGTCGAGTCAACGGCATTCGGGGCTGCTGGTCATCCGCAGCTTGACCAAACACTGGTCGATCCCGGGTATCCGGGCCGGTTACCTGCTCGGCGATCCAGCACTGGTGGCTCAGGCAGCACAGCGCCAGGTGCACTGGTCGGTCTCCACCCCGGCGGTGGCCGCCATGATTGCGTGCTCGGACCAGCGGGCACGAACCGAAAGCGAACACCGAGCACGCAAGCTGCGTGATTGGCGAACACTGCTCGTCGAAGAGCTCGGCCGGCGCAACATTGCCGTCGTCGACGGCTGCGCCCCGTTCGTTCTCGCCCGCCTCGGATGCGGAGTTCGTGATGCACTCCGCAGCAGGGGAATTGCGGTACGCCGCGCGGATACATTCCCCGGCCTTGGCCACAATTGGGCACGAATTGCCGTACGCGAGGAAACACTCACAGCCCAGTTGTTGGCCGCACTCGACCAGATCAGTGACCGAGTCCAGGTAAGTGAATGGGGCCCAAGGGGAGCAGACGTGACCACATGCACTCGTCCGATCGGCGACACAGGGAGATCGCGATGAGCAGAAGCGCTCAACAGCCGTTCGACGACCGCCAGTTTCGGCAGCCCATCGCCCCACCGTCCGCCGACATCGCTCGTGCGGCCGCGGCGCGCATCGCTGCTCTAGCTACCCCGCCGGGGGCACTGGGGCGGCTCGGCGAAGTCGCGGTGTGGGTTGCCGCGACTCAAGGACAGGTGCTTCCGCGGCAACTGGTCAACGTGCGGTTGGTGATCTTCGCCGGCGATCACGGCGTCGCCGATCACGGAGTTTCGGCGTTTCCGCCGGCGATCACCGCGGCGACGGTACGAGCGGCACTCGCGCAACGTCTTGGGGTCAGCTCCCTGGCCATGGCACACGGCGTATCCGTCCGCGTCCTCGATGTGGGCGTTGACAGCGACTTCGCCGACCTACCCGCCGATGTCCGATGCCCGTTGCAGCAGTACAAGGTTCGCCGATCCAGCAGGCCGCTGCATCTTGAGGACGCGTTGACGCGGCAGGAAACCAGGATGGCGCTGGCCGCCGGGGCCGCGGTCGCGCGGGAAGAGATCGCGCAGGGGGCGCAATTGCTCATCAGCGGTGATCTCGGAATCGGCAACACCACATCCGCCGCCGCGCTCATCGCCGCCGGACACGGGCTGCCCGCCCGCGATGTGGTGGGCCGCGGCACCGGGATCGACGACGCCGGGCTGGAACGCAAGATCGGCGTCGTCGATGCCGCGCTCGCGCGCATCGGTCACCGCGCCCACGACCCCATCGAAACCCTCAGCGCCGTCGGCAGCGCCGACCTGGCTGCAGCGACCGCATACCTTGTGACCGCGGCGCGACTGGGTGTACCGGTACTGCTCGACGGCCTGATGGCTGTTGCCTGTGCATACACCGCCGAACGCATCGCGCCGGGAGCGGCACGGTGGTTCGCCGCCGGCCACCGATCGACCGAGCCGGCGCAAACCGTGGCATTGTCATCACTCGGACTTGTTCCCATCCTCGATCTCGAAATGCGTCTCGGAGAAGGAGCCGGCGCAGTCGCGGCAGTACCGCTCGTCCGAAGCGCTGTTGCGCTGCTCCTCAACGTCGCCACACTCGACGAGTTCAAGCCGCAATGACGGCGATCAGCCTGCGGCCAGCAGCCACTGCACCGCGTCGGCGACCGTGGTGACGGTAGGAACCCCCTGGGGCGCGGCGGGGCGGCGCACGATCACGACCGGGACGCCGAGCTCGTTGGCCGCCTGCATCTTCGGCCAGGTGTATTCTCCGCCAGAATCCTTCGTCACCAGAACATCTGAACAGTGGGCGCGTAGCAGCGCGAGCTCGCCGGCCAACGCGTAAGGGCCACGATCGTGGTGCACCGTCCAGGACGGCGGGATCGCGATCCCGGGGTCATCGACGACTCTCGCCAGCACCGCCAACTCACTCAACGCGGACACGAAAGGTGCGAGCTGCTGGCGCCCCACGGTGAGCAGCGGCCGCACACCCATCCGTCGCGCCGCGTCAGCCGCCTGTACGTGGTTGTCTGCCCAACACCACGAGGAGAGCGCACGGCTTGACCAGCCGGGCCGTTGCAGCCTGAGCAATGGCCGGATCCCCGCACACGCCGCTGCCGCGTTGGTCGAAATGGTGGCGGCGAAGGGGTGGGTGGCATCCACGACCACGTCGAAGTCCGCCACCGCGCGGCGCAATCCTTCGATACCACCGAAGCCGCCGATCCTGGTGTGCCCGACCGGCATTCGTGGGCGCGTCACCCTTCCGGCCAGCGAACTGGTCACGTCGAGTTCTTCGGCGACAAGCTGCGAGGCCAGGGCACGGGCTTCGGCGGTGCCGCCCAAGATGAGTACGCGGGTGGTCACGGCGCTCCCGGCGATAGCAAGGGCAGCCCAGAGGGTGCACTCCCCTGTAGCGACATCGACAGCAGTGCATCGACGTCGATGTGCTCTTCGACCAGATCACCCAACAGTTCCAGTCTGTGCTCTCGCGCTGCCGGGAACGAGACACCCGAGGGAGCCACACCCAAGGTGGCGCCCAGGAACGCCGAACGCAACGCATCGCCTTCCAAGGCGCCGTGCCACATGGTGCCGAACACCTGACCGTCGCGGACCCCGCCGAGGAACTCCACGGTGTTCTCGCCGCGGGTGATGCGCCCGTGGTGAATCTCGTACCCCGAAGCGGGTGCTCCGAGTCCGGTCCCGCTCGGCAAGCGCAGTGCCTTCTCCCCGGCGAACGTCGTCTCGACATCGAGCAAGCCCAAGCCGCGAACTTCCGGTACGGAGCCTTCCACGCCCCAGGGATCCCGAATGACACGGCCGAGCATCTGGAAGCCACCGCAGATGCCGAGCAACGGCTTGCCGGCTGCGGCGTGGGCGAGCACAACCCGGTCCAGGCCGCGTGATCGCATCCAAGCCAGGTCGGCGATGGTGGCCCGAGTTCCTGGAAGCACGACGAGATCGGCGTCGACCACGTCCCGCGGGTCAGACACGAAAACCACGTCCAGTTCAGGTTCCAGGCCGAGTGCGTCGACGTCAGTGAAGTTGCTGATTCGCGGTAGCCGCACCACCGCGACGCGATGTGCCCTGTTCTCCGCCGCCCGCCGCCCCTGCAGATCGAGGCCGTCTTCGGAGTCCAGCCACACGTGCGGATGCCACGGCACCGTCCCGTAGACGCGTCGGCCGGTTACGCGTTCCAGGCCGCGCAAACCCGTCTCCAGTAGTGCGCGCTCACCCCTGAACTTGTTGATGATGAATCCCGCGACCAGCGCCTGGTCCTCCGGCGACAACAGCGCCACCGTGCCCAGGAACGCGGCGAACACCCCGCCCCGGTCGATGTCGCCGACGACGACCGTCGGCAGACTGGCGTGTCGTGCCAACCCCATGTTGACGTAATCTCCTGCACGCAAATTGATCTCGGCTGGACTTCCGGCGCCCTCGGCGATGACGACGTCATATCGCGCGGCGAGATCGTCGTAGGCGGCGTGGGCGGCCGCGGCGAGCGCCCGCCGTCCGTCGACCCAGTCCGACGAGTCGACGGTGCCCCACGGACGGCCCATCAGCACCACGTGACTGCGCCGGTCGCCGCCCGGTTTGAGTAGCACCGGATTCATCGCGGCCTCCGGCGTCGCATGCGCCGCGAGTGCCTGAACCCACTGTGCCCGTCCGATTTCCACACCGGATCCGTCCGGGCCCACGCACACCATCGAGTTGTTCGACATATTCTGGGCCTTGTACGGAGCGACCTGGACTCCGCGCCGCGCCAAGGCACGACACAGCCCGGTGGTCACCACACTCTTGCCCGCGTCACTGGTGGTACCGGCGACGAGCAAGCCGGACATCAGGCCATCCTCACCAGGAACAGGTCCATCACCCAGCCCGCCTCGGCTTTCGCCGCCGCGCGCGCCTGGCAGATACGGCTCATGGTGTCGCCGAGGCGGCCCGCGTCCAGCCGTTCTCCGGTAGCTCCGAGGTTGGCCCCCCACCAGATCCTCCAGTCCTCAAGACCGCTGAAGTTCAACCGGTCCGGCGGGGGGTTGAGCATCGCGACGATGTTGTCCTGGCCTGCCGCGACAGCTTCCTGCAGGCGCCGGCCCGTCGTGATGTGGACGGGACGTCCGACATCATGCAGCACGATGCGGTGTCGTGCGGCGAGCAGCTGGGGCGCACTGATCCCCGGCAATACGTCGAAGTCGATGTCGATCCCGAGTTGTGCGATCCGTTCCACCACTCGGATGGTCGAGTCGTACAGCGACGGGTCACCCCACACCAGGAACGCCGCGGTGCCGCCGCGGGTACGAAGTTCGGTGGCGTACCGGACCGCGCGGGCGTCATGCCACTCGCTGACCGCGTTCTGGTAGCCCGATGTAGAAAGGTCGGTGGAGCGGTCCCGCTCGGGATCGGGGACACAGACGATCTCGACGTCGCGGTCGGTGTGCGCGGCGAGGATCTCCCTTCGCGCCGCGAGAAGCTCGTCGTCGGTTTCGTTTCCCTTGTCTGCGGCGAGGACGTAATCGACCGTGCGCAGCGCATCGGCAACTTCGGGAGTGACGTGGCCCGGCCCCATGCCGACGCCGAGAATTCTGATCCGCACCGGCTCAGTCATCCACGCGGCCTTCCAGCTCACCCTCGACGTCGAGATAGGCTTGATGTAGCGCCGCCATCGTGTCCGGAGATGGCTTCTCCCACAGACCTCGGTCGGCGGCTTCCTGCAAGCGCTCAACCATGCCGTGCAACGCCCATGGGTTGGATTCATCGAGGAACTGCCGGGTGTCGGGATCCAGGACATAGGACTCTGCCAAGTTCTCGTACATCCAGTCGTGGACAACGCCCGCCGTCGCGTCCAGTCCGAACAGATAGTCGACGGTCGCAGCGAGTTCGAAGGCACCCTTGTAGCCATGGCGGCGCATCGCCGAGATCCATTTCGGGTTGACGACACGCGCACGGAACACCCTGGCCGTTTCCTCGGCCAAGGTCCGGGTGCGGATGGCATCGGGTGCGGTGGAGTCACCGACGTAGGCCTTCGGACTCGATCCCGTCAACGCGCGGACGGTGGCGACCATGCCTCCGTGGTACTGGAAGTAGTCATCGCTGTCGGCGATGTCGTGCTCGCGGCTGTCGATGTTCTTGGCCGCCACTTTGATCCGTGCATAGTTGGTTCGCATGTCGTCGGCGCATGCGACCCCGTCGAGCCCCCTACCGTAGGCAAAACCTCCCCACGCGGTATAGACCTCGGCGAGATCCTGGTCGTCACGCCAGGTGCGGGCCTCCATCACTTGTAGGAGGCCCGCGCCGTAGGAGCCCGGTTTTGACCCGAACACCCGGGTGGTGGCTCGACGCAGGTCACCATGCGCGGCCAGGTCAGCCCTGGCGTGAGCGGCGACGAAGTTCTGGTCGTCAGGTTCATCGAGCAGCGCCACCATCTGCACAGCGTCGTCGAGCATTGTGACCACATGCGGGAAGGCATCACGGAAAAAGCCGGAGATCCGGACCGTGGCATCGATGCGCGGCCTGCCCAGCTCGTCCAACGGGATCACGTCGAGGTCGATCACCCGGCGCGACGCCTCATCCCACTCCGGCCGGACTCCAAGCAGCGCAAGCACTTCGGCGACGTCGTCGCCAGAGGTGCGCATGGCACTGGTCCCCCATACCGACAGCCCGACCGAGGCCGGGTAGGTGCCGGTGTCGTCGAGGTAGCGCTGCAGCAGCGACTCTGCCATCGCCTGCCCGGTCTGCCACGCCAGCCGCGACGGCACCGCGCGCGGATCGACGGTGTAGAAATTGCGTCCCGTCGGCAGAACGTTGACCAGGCCGCGAAGAGGCGATCCCGACGGTCCCGGCTGCACGAACCCTCCTGCCAGAGCATGGATCACGGCATCGAGTTCATTCGATGTCCCGGCCAGCCTCGGCACCACCTCGGTCGCGGCGAAACGCAACACCGCGCGGACCTCTGGCGCGGCGTGAAGCTGGTCGGCGGCGTGGGGATCCCAGCCGGCCGCCTCCATGGCCTCAATCAGCGCCCGCGCCCGCGTCTCCGTCTCGTCCACCGCGCGGATGTCGGCGTCGTCTTTCAATCCGAGTGCGGCACGAAGCCCGGGGACCGCGTGGCTCCGTCCGCCCCACACCTGCGCGGACCGAAGAATCGCCAGCACGAGATTCACCCGCGTCTCCCCCTCGGGCGCGCCGCCGAGGACATGCAATCCGTCACGGATCTGGGCGTCCTTTATCTCACACAGCCAGCCGTCGACATGCAGCAGGAAGTCGTCGAACTCCTCATCGCCGGGGCGGTCATCGAGTCCGAGGTCGCGATGTATCTCCGCGGCGCGCATGAGATTCCATATTTCACCGCGGATGGCTGGCAGCTTGGCCGGGTCCATCGCTGCGATATTGCTGTGCTCGTCGAGCAGCTGCTCCAGACGGGCGATGTCTCCATAGGTCTCGGCGCGGGCCATGGGCGGGATCAGGTGGTCGACGATGGTGGCGTGCGCACGCCGTTTGGCCTGGGCGCCCTCACCGGGATCGTTGACCAGGAACGGGTAGATCAACGGCAGGTTGCCGATCATCGCGTCGGTCGCGCACGCAGCCGAAAGAGCCGCGTTTTTTCCCGGCAGCCACTCCATCGAGCCGTGCTTGCCGAGATGCACCACGGCGTGCGCACCGAAACCGTGCTCGATCCAGCGATACGCCGCAAGGTAATGGTGGCTCGGTGCCATATCCGGATCGTGGTAAATGGCCACTGGGTTGTCGCCGAAACCTCGCGGCGGCTGGATCATCAGCACGACATTGCCTGACCGCAGAGCAGCCAGCACGATCTCGTTGTGCTCATTTACGAACAACGAACCTGGCGGCGGCCCCCAGACCTCAGCAATTTCGTCACGCAGCTCGGCAGGCATATCGGCGATCCAGGCGGCATACTGCTCGGCGCCAATTCTGACCTGGGCCTGCGTGAGCTGCGGGGCGGTCAGCCACTGTGCATCCTGCCCACCCGCCTCGATCAACGTATGGATCAGCTGGTCTCCGGCGTCAGTCTCGTTATCGATATCGAGCACGCCGAACCCGTCACCCACGTCGTAGCCTGCCGCACGCAGCGCGCGTAACAGACGCACGGTCGACGCGGGAGTGTCAAGACCGACGGCGTTGCCAACGCGAGAGTGCTTGGTCGGATATGCCGACATCACAATCGCAAGTCTCTTCTGATCGTTGGGAATTCGACGCAGCCGGGCATGGCCGACCGCGATGCCGGCCACGCGAGCGCACCGTTCCAAGTCGGCGACGTAATGCGGAAGTCCGTCGCCGTCGATCTCTTTGAACGAGTAGGGCACCGTGATGATGCGGCCGTCAAACTCCGGGATCGCGATCTGCGTCGCGGAATCCAGCGGTGTGACACCGTCGTCGTTGGCAACCCATTCGGCCCGCGGCGAGGTGAGGCAAAGTCCCTGCAGCACAGGGATATCTAGCGCAGCGATACGTTCGATGTCCCACGACGCATCGTCCTCACCCGCCCCGGCTGTCGCTGACGTCGAACCACCCGCGGCGAGCATGCTGACCACGATCGCGTCCATCGTCCCGAGCGCGTCGAACAACTCCGCAGGGGAGCTGCGCAACGACGAAGCGAATATCGGGATGCCCACCGCCTCGCCGGTGGCATCGATCGCGTCGGCCAGCGCGTGCGCGAACCCTGAGTTGCCACTCACCTCGTGAGCGCGGTAGTACAACACCCCCACCCGTAGTGGTCCTGGCGCCTGAGAGCGGCGCGTGCTGTAACCCCATTCGGGAATCACCACCGGCTCTTCGAAACCCTCACCCGTCAGCAACACCGTGTCACAAAGGAAGGCGTGCAACTGGGCGAGGTTGGCGGGCCCACCCTCGGCGAGGTAGGCGTGCGCCTGCGCCGCCACACCGAGGGGCACCGAGGACCATTCCATCAGTTCGGCATTGGGCTGACGTTCACCGCCCAACACCACCAACGGGAGACCGGTTGCCCGCAGGGTCGACAGCTCGGTGTGCACCTCAGCAGACGAGCCGAGCACCCTCAGGACCACGACATCCGCACCCTGATCGATCACAGATTCGACCGACTGCCGTGACGGATTTCCGAGACGAAATGACGCACCGCTGGCCCGAGCCGACAGCAAATCGGTGTCAGACGTCGACAGTAATGCGACCCAAGGCGCATGGGTCGCTGCATCAACTGGCATTGAGGGTCCTCCTTGGGGTTCTCGCCCCTCGTAGACGGAAGCCTCGTGACCAGTATCTGGCTTAGGGCACCGACCGTAGTCGACCCACACAGTGGCGGAACCGCCCCGGATTTGCACCGGGTTCCTGACGCCACGAGACGTACGCGTGCAGTGTAGCGACCGCTCGTCGCCACTGTCACCGCCCGGCGGGCGAACGCCTTATGAGCGCAGCAGGAGTTCGTCGTGGACGAACTGGACGAGGAACTCCTTCATGGCCGATACGGTCATGTCGGGTGCACCGGTGACGACCTGGATCGCCACGCCATCGGTGAGCGCGGTCAGGCGCTTGGCCACGGTCTCGGGGTCGATGTCGGAGCGAAACACGCCTTGACGTTGGCCGCGCCTGACGATTCGGCTGACCGTTTCGTGCCACCTGGCGTAGTACGTGTTGTGGACCGGGCGCAGCTCGGGCCGGATCGTCGCCTCGGCCCAGAACTGCATCCAGATCGACCATTCATCCCGGACCGGCCCCGGGCGCGGCAGTTGCATGTCGAACAGCTTCAGCAGTCGCTGATGGGCGTTGTCGATCTTGACCAGTTCGACACTTTGCCGGTCAAAGGAGCGATCCACGGCGTGCTGCAACGCCGCGGTCAGCACCTCCTGCTTGCCGGGGAAGTAGTAGTGCACCGCACCGGTGCTGGTCCCGACCAGCGCGGCGATGTCGGCGATGCGCACCGCGTGATAGCCACGTTCGGCGATGAGCTGTGCCGCCGCATCCAAAATGGCGGTGCGTCGAACGTCCTCATTGATTTGCGTAGTCACTCCCCCACCTCCTCGGCCGGTCTTGGGACTGATTCAACCAGATGACAATCTGACTGGCGAGTCAGACACTCGACCGAGTTTGGGCGAGCCTTGGGAGCGAAAATTTTCAGGGCCTCTACCTGCAGATTTCATCATCACAGGGGCGAACTCGGGACTTTGGGTGTTGACATCTATGGCCCAGATCACCACCATTCTGATGCATCAGTCAGATCACACACAGGGGGTCGAGCCGGACCGTGCCACCGAATCACTCATCCCGAGACAACAGGGACAACAGGTTCGTGCTTCGCGACGATGCCCTGCACGGCACCGTCGCACTCGTCACCGGCGGTGGCACAGGCATCGGCCGGGCCACCGCGTTGGACCTGGCCCGGTCCGGCTCCGATGTCGTCATCGCCGGGCGCCGGCGCGAGCCGTTGGAGAAGACGGTCGCCGACATCGAACTTCTCGGTCGCCGGGCCCTGGCGGTACCCACCGACATCCGAGACGACGAACAGGTGAGCGCCCTCGTCGAACACACGCTCGCCAAGTTCGGCCGCATCGACATCCTGGTCAACAACGCCGGTGGTCAGTTCGCCGCGCCCGCAGAGGAAATCACGTCGAAAGGATGGCGCGCGGTGCACCGCCTCGCCGTCGACGCGACGTGGTCGGTCACCCGCGAGGTCGCCGTCAACGCGATGATCCCGCAGCGCTCAGGGGTCATCTTCTTCATCGCGTTCTCGCCGCGGCGCGGCATACCGACCTTCGTCCACGCCACCTCGGCGCGCGCTGCCCTGGAGAACATGGCCTCCGGGCTGGCGTTGGAGTGGAGTCGCTACGGCATCCGCACGCTGTGTGTGGCCCCAGGAACCATCGCCACCGACGGCATGGACGCGAACTACCCCCAGGAAGCAAAGGAGCAGTGGTCCAGCGCGATACCGCTGGGCCGGCTCGGTGCCGCCGACGAGGTGTCGGCAGTGATCGCCTTCCTGGCCTCGCCCGGTGCTCGATACGTCACCGGCACAACCGTTGTCGTCGACGGCGGCGCCGACGCGTGGGGCGCTGGACACCCCGTACCTGGATTGGAGAGCCATCCGTGACCACCCGCGATCTCACCGCACTTTTCGACCCTAAATCGGTCGCTGTGCTCGGGGCGAGCAACGACGAAACCAAATACGGCAACTGGATGAGTGTGCAGGCGCTGCGGATGACCGGCACCCGCCCGGTGTACCTGATCAACCGCCGCGGTGAGCCGATACTCGGTCAGCCGTCCTTCCGCAGCCTCGCCGAGGTCGACGGCGCAGTCGACCTGGTCGCCATCACGGTTCCGGCCCATGGCTTCGAGGCCGCGGTCGAAGATGCGTTGGCCGCCGGGGCGCGCGCCATCGTGGGGGTGACAGCCGGATTCGCCGAACTCGGCCCCGAGGGACGAGCACTTCAGAACCGCGTCGTCGAAAGGGTACGGTCCGCGGGCGCGGTTCTGCTCGGCCCCAACTGCCTTGGCGTCATCGACTCCACGACCGACCTGACCTTCGCCTCGAATCCGCTGCCCGGCGGCCGCGTCGCACTTCTGTCCCAGAGCGGCAACATGGCTTTGGAGGTCAGCGGTTTCCTGCAGTCGCGCGGTCACGGTTTCTCCCGCTTCGCCTCCTTGGGCAATCAGGCCGATCTGAGCGTCGCCGATCTGATCACCTCCTGCGTCGCCCATGAGGGCACCGACTTGATCGCGCTCTATTGCGAGGATTTCGGTGACGGTCGCTCCTTCGTCTCGGCAGCCACCGCAGCGGCGGCCGCCAACAAACCGGTGCTTCTGCTCACCGTGGGAAGCAGCGAGGCGTCTGTCCGCGGGGCCCAATCGCACACCGGCGCTCTGACCTCCGACAGCGCCGTCATCGATGCGGCCTGCCACGCCGCAGGCATCTACCGGGTCACCAGCCCGCGCCAACTCGCCGACGTGGCGGCCACCTTGCTCACCTACGGACGCCGCCGTGTTCACCGCGTCGCCGTCATCGCCGACGGCGGCGGCCACGCCGGTGTCGGCTCTGATGTGGTGGAAGCGAAAGGGCTGTCAGTGCCCCGCTTTCCGGCCGCACTGAGCACGGCCCTGCGCCCTCTGCTTCCCCCTTCGGCCGGTGTGACCAATCCCGTCGACATCGCCGGCGGCGGCGAGCAGGACATCCGCTGCTTTGCTTCCGTGCTCGACGCCGTGATGTCGAGCACGGACGTCGACTCGGTGCTTCTCACCGGATATTTCGGCGGTTACGCCGAATACGGTGAGGGTCTTGCCCGTGACGAACTCGATGTCGCGGCCCGCATCGCCGCGATCGCGCAGACTCACCAGAAACCACTCGTGGTACACACCATGCACTCGACCAGCAAGGCCGCAGGTGTTCTCAACGACGCCGGGGTGCCGGTGTTCTCCGCGGTGGAAGATGCTGCCGGAGCCTTGGCCGTCATCGATCGCGGCACCGATCCGCGTCCCCTGCCCAATCTGCCCGGCACGGCCGAAAAGCAACTGTCGTCGGCCGATTACTGGGACGCGCGCGAACTGTTTCGCGCCGCAGGTGTGACCTTTCCAGAGGCCGAGCTGGTCTCGGATGCCGCCGAAGCCTGCGCGGCAGCCGAAAGGTTGGGTTATCCGGTGGTCGTGAAGGCGATGGGATTACTGCACAAGTCCGATGTCGGCGGTGTGGCACTGGGGTTGTCCGATCGCCACGGCGTTGCCGAAGCCGTCGAGGGTATGAAGCACCGCCTGAACCCGCCCGGTTTCTGTGTCGAAGCCATGGCCGACCTGAACAGCGGTGTCGAGATCATCGTCGGCGTGCAGCGCGACCCCCGTTTCGGCCCTGTCGCGATGGTCGGCCTGGGAGGCGTGTACACCGAGGTCCTCGCCGATGTGGCGTTCGCGCTCGCCCCCGTCGACGCGGGCGCAGCACGCGCCCTGCTGGAAAGCCTGCGCGCCTCGGCCTTGTTCACCGGGCTGCGCGGTCGCGCGCCCGTCGATCTCGACGCCGCGGCACGTGCCATCGCCGCGATCACCGAGGTCGCCGTCACGCACCCGGAGATCACCGAACTCGAGATCAACCCACTGTTGCTCACCCCGGATCACGCGCTGGGCCTCGACGCGCGCATCGTCCTCGACCACCAACCCACCCACTGACGGAAAGGATCCGACACCACAATGGAATTCGCCTACACCCCGCGACTGGCCGAACTCAAGAACCGAGCCCGCACACTCGCCGAGAAGATCATGCCGTTCGAGGACGAGTGCGAACGCAACAACGGCCTCTCACCGCAATCGCACGCGTCGATCAAAGCCTCGGTGTTGGAGTCGGGTCTACAAGCCATCAACACTCCTACGGAGTACGGCGGCGCCGGACTCAGCGTTCTCGAGCAGGTGGTCGTCCAAGACGAACTCGGCAAACTCACCAACGCCTTGTGGGATGCCGTGTGGCGACCGGCCAACCCCCTCGCGCACGCGAGCGCCGACCAACGCGAGCGCTATCTGATCCCCGCGGCCCGCGGCGACCGGCGCGACGCCGTCGCCATCTCCGAAGCCGGTGCCGGGTCGGACTTCTCCTCGGCGACCACCACGGCCACCCCAGATGGCAAGGGCGGCTACATCATCAACGGCCAGAAATGGTTCGTCACCGTCGGCGACGTGGCCGACTTCCTCATCGTGCTCGCCTACATCGAGCCCGAACACGCCCCCACCATGTTCCTCGTCGATGTGGCGACCCCCGGTGTGAAAATCACCGACGTCCCCCGCTACACCCACACCTTCGTCTACGAACATCCCGAGTTCACCTTCACCGACGTCCATGTCGGGCCGGAAGCAGTTCTCGGCGGCGTCGGCGCCGGCCTCGAACTGACCCGCGACTGGTTCACCGAGGAGCGCCTGATGATCGGCGCACGGACCATCGGCGCCGCCGAACGCGCACTCACACTGGCCGTCGAATGGGCCAAGGAGCGGGTCCAGGGCGGCGAGCCGCTGATCAACCGGCAGCTGATCCAGGGCATGATCGCCGACTCGGTCGTCGACATCAACACCAACCGCGCCTACACCCACCAGGTCGCCTGGGAATTCGACCACGCCGACCCGACCGATGCCGACCAGCGAAAGACGCTGCACGCCAAGGCGGCAACGGTGAAGCTCGCCGCCTCAGAGGCCTCCAACCGGGTGGCCGACCGCTGCGTACAGATCTTCGGCGGCCGCGGCTACATCCGCGACTACCCGGTGGAACGTCTGTGGCGCGAACTGCGTGTGGACCGTATCTGGGAGGGCACCTCGGAAATCCAGCGGCTCGTCATCGCCAACGAAACCAACAAACGCGGTCTGAGCGCGCTGCTGAGCTTCCCATCCGCGGGCACCGACCGGTGACCGGCGAACCCGGCTCGGTCGAGGTCACCCGCGACGGCGACGTCGCCCTCATCACCCTGCGCCGTGAACACAAACTCAACGCCTTGTCGACGCACATGGAAACCCAGCTGCTCACAGCGTTGCGGACGCAGGAGGTCCGATCCAGCCGCGTAGTCGTCGTCACCGGCGGCAACACGGTGTTCAGCGCCGGCGCGGATGTCAACGAAATCCGCACCCTCACACCGGATGCCATCCTCGCCTACTACCAGAACTCCGGTTCGGTCTACGAGGTGTTCGCCGAACTCCCGCAACCCACCGTGGTCGCCGTCGCGGGCTACTGCCTCGGCGGCGGCCTGGAACTCAGCCTCGCCGCCGACATCCGGGTCGCCGACGAGACGGCCGTCTTCGGCTTCCCCGAAATCCAGATAGGCATCCTGCCGTCCTCCGGCGGTGTCACCCGGGCGGCGCGCACCATCGGCTACGGACGGGCCACCGACCTGATCCTGCGCGGACGCCGATTCGGCGCCCGCGAGGCCCTGCAGTGGGGTCTGCTCACCGAGGTCACCGACCAGGGCAGCCACATCCAAACGGCGCTGGCCATCGCCCATGAGATCGCCGAGCACGACCCGCTCGTCGCCTCGGTGACCAAACAGGTCATCCACGCCAGCCCCGACGCTTCCCACGCAGCCTCGTTGCTCCTCGAACGGCTCGCCTACGCCGTCCTCAACAGAACCTCGCCCACCGCCCAGACCCATGACGAAGTGAAACAACCATGAACCCACTCGATGTAATGGACCGCCCCGCCAAGGGCGGCTTTCACACCCGCATCCTGATTGCCTGCTGCGGAGGCCCGTTCCTCGACGGCTACGTCATGAGCATCATCGGCGTGGCGCTGCTCGGAGTCTCCGAACAACTGAACCCGACCACCACCGAAAGCGGCCTGATCGGTGCGGCCTCGCTGGTCGGCATCTTCTTCGGCGCCACCCTGTTCGGGTTCCTCACCGACCGCATCGGCCGCGAGAAGATGTACGCCCTCGACCTCGTGGTCCTGGTCGTCGCCTGCGCCCTTTCCGTTTTCGTCAGCGCCCCATGGCAACTCATCGTCCTGCGGTTCATCATCGGCGCGGCCATCGGCGCCGATTACCCGATCGCCACCTCCCTGCTGACCGAGTTCACCCCCACCCGCAGACGCGGAGCCATGGTGGGAATGTCGGCGGTGGCCTGGTCGGCCGGCGCCGTGGGCGCCTACATCGTCGGAGCCGTCGTCGTCGCCGTGTCCGGAGGCAACGACAACTGGCGCTGGCTTCTGGCCACCAGCGCCGTCCTCGGTGTGATCGTCATCCTGGCACGCCGCGGCATTCCCGAATCCCCCCGGTGGCTGCTCCGCCAGGGACGGATCTCCGACGCCGAGGACGTCGTCGAACGCATCTACGGCGTGCGTCCCACGCTCAGCGCGATCACAGACGAACCCGACGTCGAGTCCCCGAAAAGGGATCTCTCGCAATTCCTCCGCGGTGAGTACCTCAAACGCATCGTCATGTGCTCGATGCTGTACCTGGCCGTGGTCACCCCGTTGTACGCCCTGCTGACATACCTGCCCTCGATCCTCACCGGCTTCCACATCCAAGGTGACGGCCCCAGCGGACTGCTCGTGGAGACCGTCATCATCGGGCTCACCGTCGCAGGCTCCATCCTGTCGCTGTATCTCGTCGAACACTGGGGCCGGCGCCCACTCGCCGTCGTCCCGCTGGGCCTGATGGTGCTTCCCCTGGTCGGCTTGTGGCTGTGGGCCGACGCGCCGCTGTGGTTTGTCGTCGCCGCGTTCTGCGCATACTCGTTCATCTCCGGCGGTCCCAGCATCCTGGTGTGGATCTACCCGAACGAGTTGTTCCCCACCGAATTCCGTGCCACCGCCGTCGGGCTCACCACCGGAATCAGCCGATTCGGCGCAGCGACCGGAACCTACCTGCTGCCCCCTGAGCATCTCCACCCTCGGCGTCGGCATCACCATGCTCTTCGGAGCCATCCTCACCGCAGCAGCTTTCGTGACATGCGCACTGCTGGCCACCGAAACCAAGGACCGCAGCCTCGAAGAGGCCTCCGCGGTCGAGACCTCCCCCACCGCGCCCAGCCAATCCGAACGGACTCCCGACAAGAGATCGGTCGTGTGACGCGACGCTTGGCTATCGCACACAAGTAGCAGTCCCGGAATGGCCGCTCAAGACAAGGTCCGACATTGAGATGACATTCGACGCGGGGTGGTGGTCGGGGTCGGTTAGCCAGCCCGGTGCGCTTGGATATGCCGACTCAGGTACGTGAGATGTTCCACGATCGCCTTCTCGCCGGCATTGGCATCCTGGTTTTGGATCGCCCGCAGGATGGCCGCGTGCTGACGTACGGTCTCACGACCCACTTCCGGCGAAAGATTAAGGTAATGAACCGGTTCCGTCGCCTTGTGGAGCGCACTGACAAGGGAGGCCAATACGCGGTTCCCAGACGCCTGCGCGATGAGAGTGTGGAACTGCCGGTCGAGTTCAGGTATGTCCGGGTCGTCCACCGACGCCGTTTTCTGGCGCTGCACGATATCGGAGAGCGTGGCAAGCTCGCCGCTGGACCGATGCTTGGCAGCCAATCGCACCGACGGCACTTCCAGGAACTGGCGCACGTCCGCCACCTCCTCAAAGCCGATCCCACCAAGTGCGAGTAGGTTGTCGACCGCTTCGGTCATCACGGAACTGAGCGCGCGGTAATCGACGGCACGAACGACATTGCCACCGCGAGCACCTGGGATCTTGGTGATCAGATGCTGCGAGACGAGCGACCGAAGGGCTTCACGCAACGTAGTGCGACTGACGTTGAACTGCCGCGCGAGCTCGGACTCCGGGGGGAGCATCTCCCCCGACCGAAGCTCACCGGAGAGAATCGCGGCCTTGATGGTCTCCTCGACCTGCTGCCGAGGCCGTAAGACAGCTCGACCGATCGACCTGTGCGCGTCACTACTGCTTGCGAGAGGCATCGGCTGACCTTTCGCACCTCACGGTGCTAATGTACGACGTTTACCGTCCCACATTAGCACCGCGGGGGCATCGGGTTTGGTATGCGAGCATCCAGCCGCGTACCAGCGTCAGTTGGGCTCGCCCCGCACACTCGTCCTAAAGGCCCGATGAGGCCGTGTGTTCGACGCTCACATGCCGAGTACTCGACGCAGTGCCTGCCGCGGGAGGCTGGTCGAACTCCGTGATCTCGTCTCGGAATGTCTCCCGGGCCCACCAGATCGCGCCGATAGACACCAGCGTCCCAACCAACATGTACACGGACAGCGGCCAACTTTGCCCAGCCCAGGCGAACAGAGCCGCTGAAACAAACGGGACGGGGGCACTCCAGAGCATGGAACCGAACTGGTAGCCCATCGCGGAACCGCTGTAGCGCAGGCGGGTTTCGAACAATTCCGAGATGAAACTCGCCATCGGCGCATAGGTCAGCGAATGGACGACAGGTATGGCGAGCACCATCGCCGCGAGGATTGCAAAGAAGTTGGTCGTGTCCAAAAGCCAGAAGATCGGAAAGGCCGACGCGGCTCCTATCAAGCACCCCGCGATCATCACCGGACGTCGTCCATATCGGTCTGCCAGCACGGCAGCGATCGGTAGTGTGACGATCTGTGCGGCCGCGGCGCACATGACGGCGATGAGGATAAGGCCACGACTGGCACCCTGTCGTTCTCCGTAGGACAACGCGAAAACCGTTGCCATATAGAAGAACACACTGTTCGCAGCCATGGCCAGTATGGCGATGACGACCCCTTTGCCTGCATTGCGCACGACTTCGAGCGCCGGAAACTCCACTTCCCGCTTGTTCTTCTGGACAGCCTTGAAAGCCGGCGATTCGGAAATCCGCAACCGGATGTAGAGGCCGATCAGCAGCAGCACCGCGCTGGCGAGGAACGGCACTCGCCAGCCCCAGCTCATCATCTGCTCTTCGGGTAGCAGCCCGATCACATAGAAAGCGATCGTCGCGAGGACAAGCCCGCCCGGGACCCCGCACAACGGCCAGCTGCCATAGAAGGCCCGGCGACTCTTCGGTGCGTGCTCTACCGCCATGAGCACAGCACCGCTCCACTCTCCGCCGATCGCGAGACCCTGGAGCAGCCGGGTCGCCACCAAGAGAATCGGCGCCCAGATGCCGATTTGGGCATACGTCGGCAGCAGTCCGACCGCCGCTGTACCCGTGCCCATGAGGACCAAGCTCGTGACGAGCATTTTCTTCCTGCCCACCCGGTCGCCGAAGTGGCCGAAGACGACGCCACCGAGCGGCCTCACCACAAATGCGACGCCGAACGCCGCGAAGGCCGCCAGGGTACCCGCGAGGGGATCGAGCGACGGAAAGAAAATCTTGTTGAACACCAGCGCCGATGCGGTGCTGAAGATGAACATGTCGAAGAACTCGATCAACGTGCCGATGAAGCTGGCGAACGCGACCTTCGGCATGGAGACCTGCGATGTCGGGGTGGCCGGCATGGATCAACCTTTCTGATGTTGCGCACGTCACAGCGCGACTGCGCTCAAAGTAGACGATTAAGTCCGACAGTTCAAGGTCCGACTTTTAAATCGGTGCGCTTTTAATGCGGGGAACACCGCCGGATAGGCGGGGGAGGTTCGCTCGCGACACTCTGCGTCGCAGCGATATTGGATTCATCATTACCTGTGGGCATACCTGGTTCTCCCGCATCGGCCGTCAGCGACAGCAACCGAAGTAGCAACAAGAGGTCGATATGGCCGGGCCCGATCAGTTAATGTTGAACATTAACCCGAACCGCGGGACGCGCCTCGGCGACGGGCGTCCGCGCTTCAGGCCACACCCCCACCACAAGGAGTTCTGGCAATGACACAACTGGCGTTTGTCGGCGTGGGCAACATGGCATCACCGATGGTGCGCCGCTTCCTCGACGGTGACCGTTGGCGACTACATCTCATCGACACGGTCGCCGATCGAACGGCACCGTTCCGCGACCACCCCCGGGTGTCCATTCACGAAAGGCTGATGTCGCTGCCCCAGGACATCGATTTCATCTTCTTGTGCCTCCCGAACGCCGAAGCGCTTCGCGGCGTCATCAACGAGATCGCGTCGAGGAAAAGTCTGGGCGCCACCGTGGTGGTCAACCTTTCCACCGTGGGCAGACAGGCACTCTCGGACGCCGCGGACGCGCTCATCGCCGCGGGTTACGGTTGCGTCGACGCCCCGGTGAGCGGCGGCGCCGAAGGAGCTCGCACCGGATCGCTGACCGTCATGGTGTCAGGCAACCGGGCGACGGTCGAGCAGTGCTCGGCTGTCTTCGACGTTATCGCGAACAAGGTGATCGTGATCGGCGACAAACCCGGACAGGCACAAGCGGTCAAAGTCGCCAACAATGTGCTCTCGCTGGGCGCGCTGGTTGCCACTGCTGAAGCAACCGCAATCACCCGCAAGGCCGGAATTCCGTTGGATACTGCCCTCGAAGCGCTCAACGCGAGCTCCGGTCGCAACTCAGCCACAGCAGTGAAGTTCCCCCGGCACGTCCTCACTGGGCGATTCGACTTCGGGTTCCCGACGTCGGGTGCTCTCAAAGACGTCTCACTATTCCTGGAACTGGCAACAGAACTCGGCGTGAATGCCCCGTTGGGCGCCGCCGTGCAGGCAATATGGCACGAGGCGGCCAAACATGGATTCGGACAACAGGACTGTACGCACATTGTGTCGTTCTACGCTGCCATGGCAGGGCTGGCCGAGGGACTCCCCGCGTGAGCGCGTTCCCGGAAGACGCTGAGGCTTCGCATTTGTGGCGACGCGCGAAAGCGGTCGCCGACCTCGCCGACAGTCGGACACTGACACGAGCTGCCGGATGCCTGGCCGTCGGACTGGTGGACATTCTTTCATCGGCTCAAATGGCACATCACCTCTCCGCTGCCCGAGCGCTGATCAGCGGACACGGAGCATGCAGCGTGCCAGGGTCAGGCGTTGTCGCATCACCGTCAGGTGCGGCAACGGCCAACGCATACTTGATGCATGCCCAACTGACCGATGATTCCTACCGAGTCGCGGCCCATCCCGGGCTAGCGGTTATTCCTGTGGCCGTCGCCATCGCCGAAGATGTCTGGAAGAACTGCCATCTCAGTGGAGACAGATTCCTGCGGTCCGTCGTGGCTGGTTACGAATGCGCCGGCGCGCTTGCCGACCGATTGCTGCCGACCGTTTCTCATCGGGGTTGGCGAGTGACATCGGTAATTGCGCCGTTGGCGGCTGCCGTCACCGCCGCGTACCTGTTGAGCTTCGATGACGCAACGGCAATTTCGGCAATCGGGCTTGCGGCCGCGACCGCGGGTGGTCCCCTCAGCGTCGTCGCGACAGGCGGCGATGGTTGGCGGCTCCAGCCGGCCCTGGCAGTTCAATCCGGTATTGCCGCAATGCTGGCAGCCGGGGCCGGCCTACGCTCGGGAACCGACAGCATGGGCACCGAGCACGGATACCTGTCACATTTCGGGGCGCGCGACCCTCGCCCAACCGCAAACCGGCGGCCTGCGGTACACGACGTGACGTTCAAGCGATACCCGGTGGCCATGTACGGCCAATCGATCTTCGACGCCCTCTGCACGCTCGACCGAATCACCGGAGAGATTTCGCGCCTCCGGATATCGCTGCACCCGTTCGCTGCGCAGTACGGCAACCAGTCTCAGAATTCAGCCGGGTCGATCTCCGACGTGAGATCGATTGCCGTGGCGGGGCTCCAGAGCTTCCACCCTGGGCTCACCCTGCCACATTCTGCCGACCGGCGGTGGATCGAGATCGACGCCGATCCCGAGATGCACCCGCTGAACGCCACACTTGAACTAACCCTGGCCGACGCGAGCCACTACGCCACCGCAGGAAATGGCGACACTTCCCACTGGGGCGCCACAGACTTCACACACCGCTGCGGTGAGCACCTTGGCCCGCGAGGTCGCGACATCGCCGCTCTGGCGTTGGCACTGCCCGCGGGCGCGGGGCTGGCTGACCTCCTGCATCGGTGGCAGAAGGAAGCCGTCATCGTTGGCTAGCTCGCGCCGGGGCGGGGTGATGAGGACGTCGCCATCCCGCCCCATACGGTCAATCGGCCGAGCGGGACACGATGGCACCGCCATCCACGACAAGCACCGCGCCCGTCGTGCTCGCGGACACGTCACCGAGGAGGAAGACGATCGCGGCCGCGATCTCCTCGGGATGCACTGGTCGACCCAGAGGAACTGTACGGTCGATCAGACGTTTTGCCTCATCGGCGTCCAGCCCGTCGCGCTCCTGGACCTTGCTGACCCTGCCGAGATACCGATCCGTGGCAGTGGTGCCCGGCACCACCACATTGACCCGGATTCGACGCTCGACCAATTCTGCTGCGTAATGTCGAGTCAGCGATTCAACCCCTGAGTTGACCGCGCTGACATGGGGCGATTGCGGCCAATGACGCATCGACGCGATTCCGGACACGTTGACAATGCCACTGCCCGTCGAGACGTGCGGCAATGCCGCCTGGATGACCGACTCGTAGCCGAGCAGTTTCAACTGGAACAGTTCGGACCACTCCGCCCGGCCCGGATGCCCACGGTCTATCGAGAACGCCGAAGCATTGTTGACAACGCCATCAAGAGTGCCAAACCCCTTGATGGCCGCCGAAACCGCACTGACGCAACCTGATTCATTGCTGAGGTCGGCCTCGACGAAGCGTAGACGCGATGTGTTCCCGAACGAGTCCGCGGCCTTCGCAATCGATTCTGCGGTACGAGCGACCGCTGAAACGCGCGCCCCTTCCGCCAGCAACTTGTCCACCGTCGCCCGCCCGATTCCGCGCGTACCTCCGGTGACCAAAATGTGTTTCCCCGCCAGACCCACGTCCATGTGCGCTCCTTCCTGGTAACTGTTCGACAATAACACCTCGGCACGCGCCGGATCGCCACCCCAGGAACTCATCAGGCATCCGCGCCAGCTCCAAAATGCCGTCGACAAGCAGGATTACGGTGGTGACGGGGCGATGATCGTTGACTGGCGCCGTACTACCACCTAATGTTGGACATTATTCGCAACCGGGTGTTCCGTGATGCAACGAGAGGATTGACAAGTGTCCCGCAAACCTTGGTCCGGAGTGATTCCCGATGAGGACCTGGCCAGTTTCAGCCGCGAATTCGACAACGAGGATCGACCACTTACTGCTGGTACCAAACCGGCCCTCTTGATCATCGACATGACGCGCGCATTCGTCGACTCCACGTATCCGACCGGTTGGAGCCCCACCGGAGCACCCGCCGTGCAGGCCAATGCTGAATTGCTCTCAGCCGCAAGGGATGCAGCTATCCCCATCTTTTTCACCAGAGGTTACCCCGGCCCCGACGACCCCGCC
This sequence comes from Mycolicibacterium goodii, assembly GCF_001187505.1. The sequence goes on along the minus strand of NZ_CP012150.1, from coordinate 4,277,787 downwards.
ACACCGTCAGAGCGTGGGCGCTGGAAGCGCACTGCAACCCCCCGCCCGCTTCCACCTGGTACACCTCCCGGCGATGTCATCGCGGAACCACTGACTCCACGTCCAGGTGAGGTGGTGATTGACAAGGGTGCCAAGCCGAGCGGCTTCTTCGGCACTGCGCTGGCCTCGTACCTCATCTATGAGGGATGCGACACTGTGATTGTCACAGGCATGACCACCAGCGGATGTGTGCGGGCGACAGTACTTGACGCGTTCCAGTACAACTTTCATGTGATCGTGCCGCACGAATGTTGTGCCGACCGCAGCCAGATTTCCCACAAGGTCAGTCTCTTCGACATGCACATGAAATACGGCGACGTCATCGATCTATCCGAAACCATCACCTACATCGAGACGCTGCCGTCACACAAGCACGCACTCAGCGCGAGCTAGGCAGCAGGCCAGGCACGCTCAGGTGAGCCACGCACGCAGCCGCGCTGCCAACCAGCGCGGCTGCTGCAACGGAGCGCCGTGACCGCACCCGGCAATGGTCTCGAAGCCGCCGTCGTGTCGGTCCCGTGTCAGATTGCGCGCCGAGTCTGCCATGATCGCCCGTTCCCGCTCGCCCACCAGGACCAGGGTCTTCCCGGTGAATGAGGCCCACGCGGGTGGGACCGTGAACCGGATGTTCTCCCCCACCGATCTGAGAAGTGTGCGCGTGGAGATCCGCCGGGCGGTTCGAAGGTAGTCGGGGAACAACGCAGGCGGGACGAAAAGTTCTTTGGCCTGTGCCCGGCCGAACCTTTCGCTCTTCGCCAGCGGTGCCGTCAAGCGCAGCAGTGCGAGCGTCGCCCCTGGCCATTTCGACGGTTGCGCTTGGGCGCTGATGACACCGACCCGGGCGATCAGGTCGGGACGGCGAACTGCCAGCAGCACGGCGAGTTGGCCGCCGAGTGAGAAGCCGACGACCGCGACAGGCCGGTTCGCACTGCGCTGTAGCAGCCGAGCGAGCGCATCGACCGTCCGATCGTGGGACTCGTAGTCCGTGTGGGCGCTGCGGTCGTGCCCCGGCAGATCCGGTACGAGGAAACGGTATCCGGGTCCCATCTGCTCGATCAGCGGTCGCCACATCCAGCCGGCAACCCCGCCGCCGTGGAGCAGCAGCACCGGCGTTCCGCCCCGCTCTCCGGCTTCGTCCACGGCGATCTCCGGGAGGTTGATCGCAGAAGCCACCGCCGTCACCATCCCTTCGGGTCATCACGCCACCACCGAACACCCGCCGAGCGTCAGTACAGCCCCACGGGCCGCACCTCACACGGCGGCACCAGCGGATACTCTCTCATGGCCGCCTTCGATCTCGACCACGTCGACGCGGCGCGCACCGAAGGTCGACCACAGTTCAGTTGTGGTGTCGCTGCCGGTACGCCGTCGGGGATTGGCCGTGGACCTTGGCGAATTGGCGTGAGAAGTACAGCGGGTCGTTGAAGCCGGCCGCGCGGGCGACCGCCGCGATGGTGAGCGTGGTGGTGTCGAGGAGTTCCCGTGCGCGGGACATTCGCAGTTGCTGTTGGAACTCCAGGGGGCCGATGCCCGTCCGCTGGCGGAACAACGCGTTGAGGTGTGAGGTGCTCAGCCCGACGATGGCCGCCAATGCTGCGACATCGGTGCGCCGCGGGCTGGTGGCGCGCAGGTGCTCCAGAGTCCGGTCCACGGGGTCAGCCTCACCTGTTGAGCGTTGGCGGCCGGTGGCGGCGATGACGGTCAGGACGTGCCAGGCGGCGCCGGCGGCGCCGATGAGACCGGCGGTGGTGCTGGCGTCGGCGAGCATGTCGATCACCTGGGAGATCAGGCTGGTGGCCGGTGCCGGGTCGGCCAGGTGAACCACCGGGTTGGTCGGTGAGAGCCTGGCCGCGGCAACGAGTTCCGCACTGTCGGTGCCCGTGACGTGCATCCACCACAGCGTCCAGGGATCGGATTCGGCCGCGCCGTACATGTGCGCGCGCCCTTTCAGCAGGAGTACCGCATCGCCGACACCGACATGAAATGCCCCCTCGTCGGTGCGGCACCACCCGGCCCCGGCGGTGCACACCATGATCACGTGCTCGGTGGCCCCGCGCGATCGGGATCGCCCGTGACGGGCGGCCCGCGGGAAGAAGCCGGCGTCGGTGACGAGCAACCGGCGGGTGACCGGCGCCCGCAGCGCGTGGTCCACGACCGGGCGTGGTACCGCGAGCATCCGTTGCCCGACGAAACCGTCAGCGATCCAGGCTGCCGTTGATTCGTCCATAGAACTCATAGCTATGACTATGCTCTACAGCACAAATGCGGGATACGTTTCGACCCGTGTTCATCGAAAAAGTACTGTCCGCGTCTGATGGCTCACGCCGTCAGCAAATTTTGCGAGATGGTCTGTCGGTGATCCGGATTCGTAACGGCCGTCCACGAAGATCGTTGTTTTCCGTTGTTGCTCAACGATTTCTGCGGTTGCCCGGTACGCCGGGATCGCTGCGGCGGCGCGCGGTGCGCTACGCGGTGCTGATGCTGGCGGCGGCGCTGGTCGCATCCGGTTGCTCACGCATCGGCGAGAACGGCCGGATCGCTGTGGTGTACCTGAATGCCGAAGGTTTCTATGCAGGTGTCAAGGTCGGGGTGACGAAGACCCTCGACGACGCCGGTGATGCTCCTCAGCTGATCGAGACCAACGCCCGATCCGATCCATCGCAGGAAAGCGCCTTCATCGACACGGTGAGCTCGGTGCAGGTCGACGCCCTGATCATGTCGCCGACATCGGCCGACGCCTCGGTACCGGCCGTTCGCCTCGCTCACGACAGCGGCATCCCGGTGATCTGCTACAACACCTGCATCACCGAGTCTGATGCTCGAAAGTACGTCGACTCTTGGATTCTGGGGTCCCCACAGGAGTTCGGCCGCATCGGGGGCGAGCAGATGGGCAACTATTTCATCGAGCACGGCATCACCCGTCCGAAGGTCGCGGTGATCAACTGCGAGCAGTTCGAGGTGTGCATCCAGCGTCGGCAAGGATTCGAGCAGGCCCTCAGGCACCTGGTGCCCGCCGCGGAGATCGTCGCCAATCAGCAGGGGTTGCTGGTGGATGAGGCCGTCGAGGCTTCCGAGCGAATCCTCACCGCCCACCCGGACCTCGACGCGTTCTACGGTGAAGCCGGATCGATGACCGTGGGTGCGGTGCGCGCCGTACAGGCCAGGGGGCTCACCGGCGAGGTGGTGGTTTTCGGCGGCGACATGTCGACGCAGATCGCGCAGATGCTGCAGGACGGCTCGATTCTGCAAGGTGTCGCGGATATCTCCGGCATCACCGTCGGTGCGATGGCAGCCGAAGCGGCACTGCGACTCCTGCGAGGCGAGCGCTCCGGGAACCTCATCGTCGACGCTCCCGTCGATGCGTACGAGGGAACCGACGCAGGAACCCGTTGGCTGCAGGAGCATCCCGACGGTATCCCGTGACTCGGCCTGATCCCCCAGCGCAGCCAGACCGCTCTCGACGACGAAAGGGCCTCAAATGAGCCGTGCTCCGGCAGCACCGCTGCTGAAAGTCGACGCCGTGACCAAAACCTACATCGGCGTCGCCGCGCTCACCGACGCCAGCCTTGAGGTGGGTGCAGGCGAGGTGCGGGCAATACTCGGCCGCAACGGTGCAGGAAAGTCCACACTGATCCGGATCCTGTCGGGCGTCGAGCAGGCGGACACCGGAACGGTCCGCATCGACGGAAAAATCTACGACAGCGGCGGAGTACGTCGTGCGAACGAAATGGGCGTGCAGACGGTACATCAGGAACTCAGCCTGGTGCCGGAGATGACGGTGGCCGAAAACATGTTCGTCGGTGCGTGGCCGCGTACCGCAGGCCGAATCGACTACGCCGCGATGCGAGATGCGGCGTCTTCCGTCATCGACCGCCTCGGCCTGGACATCGACCCCGATTCGCCCGTGGCAGCGTTGTCGCTCGCGACCCGCCAACTCGTGGAGATCTGTCGCGCGCTCCGCCGAGACCCGCGCCTGTTGATCCTCGACGAACCCACCAGCGCATTGGCCGCAACAGAGGTGTCCACCGTGCTCGACACGGTGACCCGGATCGCCGAGACCGGGGTCGGGGTGATCTACGTCAGTCATCGGCTCGATGAGATACGCCGGATCGCCTCCAGCGCAACCATTCTCCGGGACGGTCGGGTCGTCGACACCGTCGACGTTGCCACCACCGATACCGACACGATGATCGCCTTGATGCTCGGCGCGGCGTATCAGACCGAAGAGCGGCCACCGCTGCGGGCCGTCGACCGCACCTGCGAGCCGCTGCTGTCGGTGCGAAACCTGCGCCTACCACCCAAGATCGAGGATGTCTCCTTCGATCTGTTCGCCGGCGAAGTGCTCGGCCTCGCCGGGCTCATGGGATCGGGCCGTACCGAGGTGCTCCGTGCCATCGCCGGGTTCGACACTCCGGCGTCCGGCGAGATGACGCTCCACGGTCAGCCGATGCCGTGGAACTCACCGGCGGTGATGAAGCGCAATGGTGTCGGCCTCACCCCCGAGGACCGCAAGCGTGACGCCATCGTGCCGCTGCTCGGTGTCGACGAGAACATGGTGTTGTCGGACTACACCAGTGTCCGCGATCACGGGACCATCTCCATGCGACGGATGCGCGCGATCGCCAAGTCCCTGATCGACCGGCTCCGCATCGACACCGCCGCACCACAGACACCGATCGTCAACCTCTCCGGAGGCAATCAACAAAAGGCGGTCATCGGGCGCTGGCTACACGCCGACGCCTCGATCCTGCTGCTGGACGAACCCACCCGCGGAGTGGATGTGGCGGCGAAGACCAGCATCTACGAATTGGTCCGCACGTTAGCCGATGCGGGCAAAGCGGTCATCTTCGTTTCCGGCGAGCTGGAGGAGTTGCCGCTGGTGTGCGACCGCGTCATCACCGTTCGAGGCGGCCGAGTGACCGCCCAGTTCGTCGGCGCCGATGTCACCGTCGACGCCGTCCTGTCCGCCGCGATGGCGGCGTGAAAAGTCAAGGGAACCTGGAGATATGAGCACACTACGGTCTGATACCGGCCCCGCGGCCACACCGCGTGCCGCATCGACAGCCCTGTACCGGCTCAACGAGATCGGGCTGCTGGTCGCGATCGTCGCGCTGTACATCGCCCTGAGCGCCTCGGCGGCCGGGTTCCTGAGTGCAGGCAACCAGTTGGGCATCCTGCGTGACGCGGCCACAATCGGTATTGCCGCCTGGGGCGTCACACTTGTCATCATCGCAGGCGATATCGACATCAGCATCGGTCCCGCAGTAGCGTTCTCATCGGTACTGGTCGCCAAGGGCAGCGCACAATGGGGGCTCGGCATCGGCGGGGCCATCGTGCTGACGCTGGTGCTCGGCACGCTGTGGGGCGCACTGGCCGGTTATCTGCGGGCCCGGTTCAACGTCCCGTCCTTCATCTGCACGCTCGGGTTGTGGAGCATCCTTGGGGGCCTTGCGTTGTACATGACCGATGCATTGCCGGTGGTGCTTCCCACCAGCTCCCTGATGGCGGTTCTCGGCGGCGACATCGTGGGCATTCCCACCTCGGCGATCATCATGCTCGTGCTCTTCGCCGTGTTCGCCTATGTCGCGAAGTTCACCGCTTACGGCCGTTCGGTGTACGCGATCGGCGGAAACGCCGGTGCGGCGATGATTGCCGGCATCAACCTCACCCGTACCCGCGTGATTCTGTTCGCCACCACCGGACTGCTCTCGGCGATCACCGGCATCCTGGTCGCCGCGCGTCTCGGTTCCGGTAACGGCGGCGCCGCAGGCGGATTGGAGTTCGACGTGATCGCGGCCGTGGTCATCGGTGGCACGTTGCTCGCCGGCGGCCGCGGCAGCCTGCTGGGCACGCTGCTGGGGGTGGTGTTCATCACGGTGATCGCCAACGGGCTGGTGCTGCTCGGCATCGACTCTTTCCTGCAGGAGGTCGTGCGCGGCATCATCATCGTCGGCGCGGTGCTGATCAACGTGGTCATCGGTCGACGCGGAAATGCCGTTCGCACCACCTGAATCGCCGCGACCGAGGCTTGCCACCAACTTTCAGACAGGAAATATCATGAGCCACACCGCCATTCCGTCGACGATGGAGGGCGTTTACCTGCCCGGTGACTCCACCGCCGTGCTGAAGCACTTCGCCGTGCACCCGCCAGGTCCCGGTCAGGTACTCCTCGAGATGGGCGCATCCGGGATCTGCGGCAGCGACATCGGTTTCATCTATCGCGGGTACAAGGGTTACCGCGGGATCGACGGGCCCGCCTACCGGGGTGTGGTCGCAGGTCACGAGCCTGCCGGCCGCATCGTCGCCGTCGGTGACGGGGTCGCGCGCTTTCATGTCGGTGACCGGGTCCTGGTATATCACATCGTGGGCTGCGGCCTGTGCGACAACTGCCGCCGCGGCTACTACATCAGCTGCAGTCGCGAACGGGCGTCCTACGGGTGGCAACGAGACGGCGGCCACGCGCGTTATCTGCTGGCCGAGGAACGCACCTGCATCCCGCTGCCCGACGAACTGTCGTTCGTCGACGGCGCCCTGATCGCGTGCGGGTTCGGCACCGCCTATGAGGGGCTGCGACGGGCCCGGCTCAGCGGCGACCACGACCTGCTGGTGGTCGGTCTCGGCCCCGTCGGCTTGGCGGCCGGGATGATCGGCCGGGGCATGGGCGCCGCGACGGTGATCGGGGTCGAACCCTCCGCCACACGCCGCGCATGGGCGGACGGCCTGGGCATTTTCGACGCCATCATCCCCGCCGGCCCAGACGCACTCGACGCCGTCACAGAACTGACCCGCGGCGCCGGCGCCGGTGTCACCATCGACTGCTCGGGAAGCCGTGCGGGGCGATCACTGGCGCTGGAAGCTGCCGCGGAATGGGGCAACGTCTGCCTGGTCGGCGAAGGCGGCGACCTGCACACCGAGGTGTCGGACACCCTGCTGCACAAGCAGTTGACCATCCACGCCTCCTGGGTGACCTCACTTCCCACCATGAGTGAGCTGGCCACCAACCTCGTGCGGTGGAAGCTGAGGCCGGAAACCGTTGTCAGCGACGTCTTCCCGCTCTCTCAGGCCGCGCACGCCTACGAGTTGGCGGCCGGCACCAGCCGCGGGAAGGTGTGCCTGGTCCCGGACGACGGGGATGACGCGTGACGGTAACCACCCCACAGGTCTGGGTGACCCGCGGCCATCACGACGTGCACTGGATCCAAACCGGTTCCCTCACCTTGGGTGTGGTGCCGGCGCTCGGTGGAAGGCTGCTGAGCCTGCGTCTCGACGGGAACGAACTGTTGTGGCGCAACCCTGCTTTGCTGGGTGATGACCTGCAGCCGGTGGACGGGCACATTCCTGCGCCGGTGAGCGGGAGCCTCGGCGACTGGTGCAACTACGGCGGAGACAAAACCTGGCCTGCGCCACAGGGATGGTCAGCACCGCAACAGTGGGCAGGCCCACCGGACCCGGTCCTCGATTCCGGCCACTACGCCATCGATGTCCGCACTCGGGAAGCCTCCGCAGAGCTCGCGGTCACCAGCCCGCCCGATCCGCGTACCGGATTGCAGATCAGTCGCACGTTCACGGTCGGCGCCGACAGCGAATTCACCCTGCGGCTGTCCGCGGCCAACATCACCGACCACGCGGTCACCTGGGCACTGTGGAATGTGACCCAGCTGCCCGGCGGCGGCACCGTCGAGGTCGATGTCGACCACCGCTTCACCGCACCGGTCGAACTCGTCTCAGGCACCGGCGTGCCGTCATGGCGGCGCAGTGGTCCGACGACGATCACCATCGAACCCCAGGACGTCGTCGGCAAACTGGGTTTCCCTCACGCCACCGGCAGCCTGCGATACCGGCGCGACAATGTCAGCCTCACATGGGATTTCCCGGTCGACGACAATGCGTCCTACCCCGATGACGGTTCACGAGCCGAAGTGTGGATGGAGCATCCGCAACCGGCACCGCTGGCCGCTCTGGACGGACTCGATCCCCCCGACCGCATCGTCGAGTGCGAAGTCCTCTCCCCCTCGCACACCTTGGCTCCTGGCGGTTCCATGTCCCTCGCCGTCAAGGTCGGCGTCCATGCCTCCTACCGTGGCGGGCAGCGGTGATGGCCGATCGGCGCACCAGGGTCGCGGTGGTCACCGGTGCCGCTCGCGGCATCGGTGAGGCCACAGCGCGACAATTGCACGCCGACGGCTTTGCCGTGGCACTGATGGATCTCGCTCCCGAGGTCAAGGACCTGGCCCGGGAGCTGTCGACCGCTGCCCACGGTGCGATCGGCATCCACGGCGACGTCGCCGACCCACAGGCATGGGCCGACGCCGCGGCGGCGGCGCGGGACCTGGGCCGCGTGAATGTCCTTGTTTCCAACGCGATGACCGTCGACATCGCCGCCATCGATGAGACGTCCACGGCCAGCTGGCAGCGGCAGCTCGACGTGATGCTCACCGGCACATTTCACGGCGTCAAGACGTTCCTGCCCGACCTGCGCGCCTCACGGGGCGCGGTCGTCCTGGTGTCGTCGGTACATGCCATGTTCGGTCTTCCCGGCCGGCCCGCCTATGCGGCGGCCAAGGCAGGCCTGACCGGTCTGGGCCGCCAGCTGGCCGCCGAATACGGCGCACAGCTGCGGGTCAACACAGTGTTGCCTGGTCCCATCCTGACCGCTTCGTGGGACAACATCGGTGAGGATGACCGCCGCATCAGCGCTGCCGCCACCGCACTGGGCCGGCTCGGTGAGCCGCAGGAGGTCGCGTCGGTGATCTCATTTTTGGCCTCCGAGGCAAGCTCATACATCACCGGTGCGAGCATTCCGGTGGACGGTGGCTGGAGCGTCACGAAGGATTCCTCATGACTGACGCGGTGACATCGACGTGGCGGGTGATCGGCCCAGCCTTGGAGTTGGGTGAGGGAGCCCGTCTGGTCGATGACCAACTGTTGCACGTCGACCTGTTGCAGGGGCGTCTGTTCAGCACGGATGTGCGCACCGGGCAGGTACGCCTGCTGTGCACCTTGGATGTCCCGCTGGGCGCCGTCGCACCAATCGACGGGCGTGCGGGTGAGTTCATCGCCGCGGCAGGTACCGGGATCGGTTTTCTGACGGAGCGATTCACCCTGCGCCGCGGGCCGGATCTCGGCGCTGATGCTGCTGCCCCGATGCGGGTGAACGACGGTGCCTGCGACCGCAGCGGGAGATTCTGGGCCGGGGTGATGGCCTACGAACCATCACCGGAGGTCGGTGCGCTGTACCGCATCGACCGTGACGGCGCGATCACCCGTGCCGTTGACGGGTTGGCCGTGCCGAATGGTCCGGCATTCGACGCGGCGGGAACGGTGATGTATCTGGCCGACAGCGCCGCGGGGCGGATCTACCGGTTTGACCTCGACGATGCTGGGACGCTCAGTGGGCGCGCGGTTTTCGCGACCGTGAACGGTTCACCCGATGGAATGACCGTCGATGCCGAGTCACATCTGTGGGCGGCGATCTGGGGTGCCGGAGAAGTGCACCGCTATGCGCCGACCGGAGACCTCGTGGAAGTCCTCCCGGTTCCGGCGCGTCAGCCAACGAGCGTCGCCGTCGGCGGAGGGCAGGTGTTCGTCACCTCCGCGACGCACGGGCTGGATCGGCCGGGACCCGACGACGGACGGACATTCGCCGCCGACTGCGCCGTTGCGGGTCTGCCCACCGCCGCCTTCAAACCCGAGCCTGGCGGATTCACACCGGTTCACTTGTAGGCGCTGGTGAGGTTGAGCCGGAACGCAAACCGCGCGGCCACCAGGACGGCGATCAGGAACGCGGACTGGATCAGACCGAGGCTCGCCGCCCGCGAAAGGTTTCCATCGGCGATGTAATCCCATGTGAGCACCGACAGCACTCTGGTGCCGGGGGTGTAGAGCAGGATCACCGAGTTGACCTCGCGGATCACGAAGATCACCACCAGGACGACGGATGCGTAGACCGATGGCAGCAGCAGTGGCGTCGTGATCCGCAGTGCCGTGTGGACACGGCCGTACCCGTTCACCGCCGAGGCCTCCTCCAGCTCGGGCGACACCTGCAGCGCGCCGTTGTGAATCAGCCGATACGAGTGCGGCAGGTGCGAGATCACATATGCGATGATCATCAGCGCCAGCGTCGCATAGACGGGTGTTCCGATGTAGACCCAGACCAACCCGGCGGCGAGCACGATTCCCGGGACCGCCAACGGAAAACTGTTCACGTAATCGAGCAGCGACGAGGTGACACCGCGTCCCCTGATGCGGGCGATGAACACGCTGAGAAGGGAGATCACCACACAGGCGAGCGCCGCGCCGGCGACCGCGATGAGGGTGTTCAGCGCCGCGGCGTGCACGGCCGGGTCGGTCACCACGGCCACCAGATCCGCGGTGCTCAGGTCCATCCTCGCGAAGTCCCGTGAAGCGAACGGCGAGAGCGCGGCGACAACAAGCGCGAGCACCGGAAGCACGACGCAGATGAGCGCATACCCCGTGACACCGGCGATGACCCACGGCTTCAGCCGGCCGAGCGGCAGCAGCCGCGGCTGGAAACCCTTGCCGGACACCGTGACGAACCGCTGCTCCAGGCGGGTCAGCCGCCGGTAGAGGTAGAGCATCGCGGTGCTGAGCAGAAACAACATCGACGCGAGCGCGGCGGCCTTGGCGAAATCGGCGTGGAACTGGGTGACCGCGCGATAGATCAGCACCGGCAGCGGGTCGAAGCCGAGCTGGCGGCCGAGAACACCTGGGACGGAGAAGATCCCGGCGGCGAAGATCGTGATGAACATGATCGACGCGCCGATCGCGGGAGTGGCGAGCGGCAGCGTGACCCGGCGAATGGTACGGACGGTGCCGACGCCGCTCACATAGGACGCGGCCTCCAGCGCGGGGTCCATGTTGCGCAGCGAACTGGAGATGAACACGTACGCGTAGGGCATCGACACCAACGCGAGCACCCCGACGATCCCGACCGCGGAGGTGACGTTGATGACCGGCGCGTGTGCGCCGAAGATCCGCGCCAGCGCAAGGTTGATCAACCCGGAACGCGGGGCCGCCAGCGCGTACCAGGCGATCGCTGCGACGAACGGTGAGGTGAACAGCGGAGCGAGCACCAGCAATTCGATCACGCCCTTGCCCGGCACGTCGGTGCGCGCGGTGAGCCACGCGAACACACCGCCGAACAGCGTCGCGATCAGCGCGACCGCCAGCGCGATGGCCATCGTGCCTGCCAGGGATGCCCAGACCTCGCCGGACAGGTAGACCTCGGCGAGCGCCTGGAAGGAGAATTCCAGCGGCGGTGCGGTCATCGACGCCGGGCGCACCGCGCCGTAGAAGAGGGCCAAAATCGGTCCGCCGACGAAGAGTGCGAGCGCGCCGACCAGCAGCGCCGACCGGATCCGCCACGGCGACATCACCGACGTCATCGCCGCTCCCCCGTGGGTTCGTCGAGCCAGATGACCTTGGCGGGGTCGACTCGCAACGAGACGGTGTCGCCCTGCTTGATGTCCCGTACGCCGCTGACCTCCACCGCGAGGTCCATGGCCCCGGTGGCGACGACGCACTGGATGCGGGAACCGACGAATGCCGCGCGGGTGACCTCGCCGACGAAGGCGTTCGCCTCCTCGACCGGCTCGTCGCCGGTACCCTCACCAATCTTGGTGAGCTCGAAGTACTCTGGCCGGATCACGGCCTGTCCGGACGCGCCGGTGGTGCGGGGCCGCTGCGCCGGGCCGCACAGCCGCAGGGTCCGCCCCGGTTGGCCGAGCAGCGCGACGTCGGTGAAGTCCGCGCCGACGTCGGCCACGGTCGCCGGCATCGTGTTGATGGGACCGACGAACCGGGCCGCGAACTCCGAGGACGGCTGGTGGTAGAGCGTCCTGGGTTCGGCTTCCTGTTCGATTCGCCCGGCGTTCATCAGCACCACCCTGTCGGCCATCGACAGCGCCTCCGCCTGATCGTGGGTGACATAGATGGTCGTCGTGTCGAACCGGTGGTGCAGGTCGACGATCTGCTCACGGACCTGTTCGCGGAGTCCGGCGTCGAGGTTCGACAGCGGCTCGTCGTACAGCATCAGAAACGGGCGAGTCGCCAGTGCCCGCGCGACCGCGACCCGCTGCTGTTGGCCGCCGGACAGCTCGGTGCCGTACCGGTCGGCGTAGTGCAGAAGACCAACCGCGGCAAGGGTTTCGTCTACGCGGTCGGCCAGTTCACAACCGCGGATCCCCTGGCCGCGCACGCCGTAGCCGACGTTCTCCCGCACGGTCAGGTGCGGCCAGATGGCATACGACTGGAACACCATGTTGAGCGGCCGTCGCTCCGGCGGCACGTGCAGCCGGTCGCCGGCCATCGGCCGCGCGTCGATCGCGATACTCCCCGCGGACAACGCGTTGAGCCCGGCGATGGCGCGCAGGAACGTGGTCTTGCCGCATCCCGACGGGCCGAGCAGCGCCACGAACTCACCACGGTTGACGGTCAGGGACAACCGGTCGACCGCCGTCACGTCGCCGTACCGGATCGTCACGTCCTGGGCCTGCAGCGCGACCGCGCCGACCGCCGATGACCCTGCCGAGGTAACCGCTCCAGACTGCACTGTCATGTTCACGCTGCTCTCCTCCCCTTACCGGCGGGTGTGACGCTTCCTCAGCCGATCCGGTCCAGCCATTCCTGGATGAACTTGTCGCTGTCGTCGCGACCCAGTTTCTGTTGCCATGCGATGTCGATTCCATTGGCCGGCGGGCGATACCAGGACTCGGCGCGGATCGGGCGCTGGTCCCGCCAACGGCGGTGCCCGACGAGCCCGCCGGAGATCTCCGCGAGCGACGTCTGCGCCTCGAGCGTCGTGCCCCATTCCAACATCAGCCGGCCGGCCGCGGCGTGCGGCGCGTTGGCGCTGACGAAGAACTGGTGCATCGACGAGGGCGCCGGGTCGGGATAGCCGATCCGGACCGGCGCTCCCTCGTAGATCCGCGGAATGGCAACGGAATCCGGAACTCCGATGCCTGCGGCGTACTCGCCTGCGGACAGATCGTTCGCGACGAACGGGACCGCGCTCTCGAAAACAGCTGCACCCGAAGACTTCAGCTTCTCCAGGTAATCCCAACCCAGATGCGGGTCGTCGACGATCGCCAGGTGCGTGCCAAGCTGCGTGCCACCGGCCGTCGGCCCGACGATCCCGACCCGACCGCGCAGCTGCGGGTCCTGTAGCGCCGTGTAGTCGCCCTGTACGAGGCGTTCCTGCAGCGCGGGTTCGACCGCCGTCTCGTTCCAGGCGATGGCGGTGATCACCGCGTACATCGGGTAGCCGGCCTCGGCGGCGATCAGCGTGGGGTCCAGATCGTCGTGGGTGCGGGTGCGGTACTGGACGGCCCACCCCTGGTCCACCGAGTCCTGGATGTAGGAGGGCACACTCATCGACACCACGTCGGCGAGGTGGCGGCCGGCGTTGCTCTCCTCGCCGAACCGGCGGTAGATGTCGCTCACGGTGGCACGGTAGATGTCGACCTGGATGTCGTACTTCTCCTCGAAGTCCCGCACCCACGCACGCATGGTCTCCTCGCCAGGCACGCAGTAGAGCGTGACGCTGCCTTCCGCTCTGGCTTCTTTCACAAGGGACTCGAAGTCCGAGTCCGACAGTGGGCCTTCGCGTTTGGCGGGCTGCATGTTCTTGGTGCCGCCCATCAACACCCCGCATCCGCTGGTGGCGAGGGTGATTGCCGAAACCGACAGGAACGCCCTGCGATTGAGTGTCATGGCGTCACCTCCTGATCGGGCTGGGAGTACGGCACCGTGGAGCGCGCGGCAGCCCAGAGCGCTTTCGCCGTGGGTCGCTCGTACTCCTCGACGACGTGTCCCACCAACCCGCCGGCGCGCGCCGCCACCGCGATCGGGCGTGTCGCCGCCGCTGGGAACCCCAGGTCGAGGAGGGCGGCGGCGACGGCACCGGTCACGTTGATCACCAAGGTACGGCGCAATTGTTCTTCCGCGGCGCGGCGCAACGTGTCCAGGGCGGCGCGGTGCCGCCCCGCGCAGCCGTTGTCGGCCGCCAGGCGCAGCAGGGCGACCGCGCGGGGGTCGTCGTCGTGGTGCCTGCCGTGGCCGAGCCCTGGCACCCGCGCGCCGCGCCCGTGCAGGTCTTCGACCGCCACGGCGGCGATGCCCGACGGATCGTCGCCTGCTCCGATCCGCGCCAGGAGTTCGGCGCACCCCTG